>JACONK010000001.1:0-64982 GCA_014323795.1 Paracoccaceae bacterium
CTGGTGGACCTGTTGTTGCGCCAGCAGCAGTGCAGGGTAGCTATGATCGGACAGGATAACCGCTGAAGGCATCTAAGCGGGAAGCCCCCCCAGAAAAAAGGTCTCCCTTGAGGGCCGTGGAAGACCACCACGTCGATAGGCTGGAGATGTAAGCGCTGTGAGGCGTTCAGTTGACCAGTACTAATTGCCCGACAGGCTTGATTTGATCCGGTAGAAGCCAGATTTCTACGGATTCAGAATGGTGAGATATTCGTGTGACTTTGTCCTTTCCAGGTTTGGTGATCATAGCGCGAGCAAAACACCCGGTCCCATACCGAACCCGGCCGTTAAGTGCCGTTGCGCCGATGGTACTGCGTCTTAAGACGTGGGAGAGTAGGTCATTGCCAAACCTGGAAAGGACAAGGTGCCTCTCTGAAGATGAACATGAAACGCCGCGCCATGCCTGGGCGGCGTTCAAGACAGCTGAGGCAGATCCCGCCTGACGGCTGCGTCTTGTGGCCTTTTTAGGTGGCTGGCCTGTGGTTCAGTCATCGGCAGAAGGGTGCGTTTTGTGCGGCTTCGGCCCGGGTATCGAAGCCCTGATTGATCCTGTGGCGTCGCTTGTTGAACGGGATGGCGCAGTTTTACCGTCCCAGGACAATATTGATACCATAGACCCGGAATTCTGGTGATCAAAGTGCGGTGCAGGCCGGGACGGACGGATATGATCAATTTTATCCTGCGTGACGGCCGCGCACCTGTTCGGCAGGTGCAAGGGGTTCCGGGTTAATCGTACAAGCAGTTCGTAACCAGCTCCTCTGGCGTCAGCGCAAAAATAACATGTATTGAGCCGAGCAAGGGTTCCTTCTGGCGGAAAACAGGTCAATAATACCCTGACAGGCAAATTGGCGGGCCAGTCAGATGCGGCTGCCCCGCCCGTTTCCTGTGCAGCAAATACCGGAGAATACCCGGGAAAGTATTGGATGCCCCAGAAAATACGCGTTGTGCTTTCGAGTGATCATGCAGCCATCGGGCTGCGCCAGGATATAGCGGGATATATCTCCTCCAAAGGCTATGACGCTATAGATATCGGCCCCGTCCTCCCGGAAAGCACGGCTTATGCCCCCCACGGTCAGGCGGCGGCGGCGCGGGTGATCTCGGGCGATTGCCGGTTCGGCATTATTCTGTGCGGGACAGGGCAGGGAATCATGATGGCCGCCAACAAGATGCCGGGTATCAGATGCGGTGTGTGCTCGGATCCGTTTTCTGCCCGCATGATCCGACAGCACAATGATGCCAACATGCTTGCCATGGGCGCACGGGTGGTGGGGGATGCGCTTGCGCTTGCTATTGTGAATGCTTTCCTTGACGCGGAATTCATGGGTGGCCGTCACGCGCCGCGGGTTGCGCTGATCGAACCGCTGGCCGATTAATGCCGGAAGGCCACACGATCCACCGCGCCGCCCAGGACCAGCGCCCCATGCTGATCGGCCAGCCGATTGCGATGAGCTCCCCCCAGGGCCGGTTCGCGGCGGGGGCGCGGCTGCTGGACAGCGCAATCGCAACCGGTATCGAGCCGATCGGCAAGCATATCCTTTATCACTTCGATAACGGCCGCAGCCTGCACCTTCACCTCGGGCTTGCGGGCAAGATCTACCGCAGCCCGAAACCGGTGCCGCCACCGCGCGATGTGGTGCGTGTGCGTATGGAAAGCGCGACCCATGTGGTTGATATCACCGGCCCGGCGATTTGCGAGATACTGGGTGTGGCTGAACTCAAGGCTTTCCGCCTGCGT
The DNA here is from genome assembly GCA_014323795.1 of Paracoccaceae bacterium. Lineage (GTDB taxonomy): Bacteria > Pseudomonadota > Alphaproteobacteria > Rhodobacterales > Rhodobacteraceae > Amylibacter. Next base: position 1,775 of record JACONK010000001.1, read on the forward strand.
TATGGCCCGGACCTGCTGGCAGAAGTACCGGATCCGGCGCGGGCCATCGAAAAAATACATGCCAGCCGTTCACCGATCGGAACACTTTTGATGAACCAGAAGGTCATTTCCGGCATCGGAAACATCTACCGGACTGAAATCCTTTGGCTTTTGGGCATCCATCCGTTGACGCGGGGATGCGATCTTGGCACGGACATCCTTATCAGAATGTGGCAGAAGCTGCGCGACCTGATGCTGATAGGGGTGCGCTACGATTCCATCATCACCAACGGCGACCTGCCAAAGGCAGGCCAGGGTGTGGGCGAACGGGTGCACATATACGGCAAGGAAGTCTGTCCGAAATGCACCGGCCCGATTGTTGTATCCAGGCTCAATAACCGTACGCTCTACCATTGTGCCGCCTGCCAGACACGCTGACCATGGATCTGCCCACGCCGCGGTTTGGCGAGCCTGCATTGAAACATCTCCGGCCAGGGGCAGCCTGAAAGCCCTGTTCTGTATAACCTGAAGGCCACCCAGGCTACGCATCAGGGCTTTCGTTGTTCACGCAAGCTGCAGCCAGCCCGGCGGGCATATGTCCGGGTTATCCTTGTCCGGTGCGGCAAACCATTGCCGCGGGGCCACCACCTGTTTTGAAACGGACGGATTAAGATATGCACCCCACCAGGAAAAAGACGAATTGGCGATAACATGATGCCGGCACAGGGTCATCAGCCGCAGGTCTTCATATTGGTGGTCACTGTCATTTTCAGCCACCACCCGTTTGGGAAAGGGCAGGTCAAGGTTGTCCCGCACCCATTGCGGGTCATCCGAAAAGACAAAGACCAGCGGGCAAATCCCCGCCGCTGTGGCGATTTGTGTCAGTGCCCTGTGATAGTAGCCCTTGCTGCACAGCCCGTGGATCGCGTTGGTTTTTTTGTTGGCAACATAATCCCCGCGCCGGACGTGAAGGGAAACCGCCGGGGTCGCCATGATTTCATCGGCAAGGCGCAGGTTGGATTGACTTGCCGGCGTGACAAAGGCGAAATCACGGCGAATCTGATCCCTTTTACCTGCAAAGAAACGTTCGCTTTGCCAATAACCGTACAGATAAGTCGCGGGGCCAGCCCTTTCTATCCGCGCATCGTAACCGTCCGCCTGCTGTCCTAGAAGGGGCGGGTTTATCAACCCGGCCCGCCAGGCCAGCCAGGCTAATTTGCCGGTCTTCCGCACGGGCGGCAATTCAGCGTCTTCAGGTTTCTGCGCCTTGATATCAAAATGGTGCAGGGCATAGCGGCGGGGCGGGTTTGTCGAATACAGCCTCCGGCAATCCAGCCCCAAAGGCACCCCGTGACGCAAGGCCAGTGCCCGGCCCGCCGCATACTGGAACATCTGGTTGCCCAGGCCCCCGAACAGGGCTGTAATAATCACAGGAATCGCCTTTTCTTGTTATACAAAGGGGAGGTACCGACCTTGTCCTGATAAGGCACAGATCTGAATATCGTATTGTGGCACCGGGCAAAAAACCTTTGGCGCAAGCTGTCCCGCAACTGGCGGAAAGGGCGGATAATTTCCCGCAGGCATCGGTGCGGTCCGCGGGTATTCTTTTTATGTTCGTCCCGTTCGCCCTGCAGGATGCTTTTTTCAAAGCCCGGCGCAGTATTTTCAAAGAACAGATCCTGCAAGGCAAAGGCAGGGGTGATTTGATAGACAGCCCAACGGGGAAACAGGCCCAATTCCGGATTGAACAAAATATAATCCACCGGTTCACACAGGTTTTCCGTTGCATCCAGGGCGTCCCGTAACGCCTGCCGGCTTAAAAAATACCCTCCGGACCCGCCATGCAGGGACATTAACCGAACCAGTGTGCGGCCCCCGTGGGCCGGGCCGGACCACCGGCTGCAATGGCATTTACGGAAGGTGGTTTCTGCCTTGATCATATGGGCATCTGCGGGAATCCAGCCGACCCCTTCAAAAAAGACTTTGCAGTCCTGGGAAAGGTGCAGGTCATCTTCGGCGATGAAGGCCCATGGGGCACCCCATTCGTCCGTAGCGGCAAGGGCGCGGGACCAGGCGCGCCGGTGGCTTAAAAAACAGCCGATTTCCGCAGGTCCCATGGGGAATTTTGTATACCGGCGCTTTGTCCGTTGTGCCCCAAGGCTGGCCGGGGAAATTGCATGGCCGTCCACCGCCTCTACCCTATGGGATTCAGGCCCCAAGGTACGCATTTGTTCTTCAAACCACATGCGCCGGGCTGCGGACACTTTCAGGTTGATGTAAAAAACCGGTATCCCTGTCACGGGTCACCCGCGTAGGGCACTTTTGTGGTGTCGGTCGTCAGTGCAGCCCCCGCCCGAATAAAGGGGCGGGAAATTTCCCTCCATATTTTGGCCAGGCCCCCTGGCTTGCCCGGCAGCATAATTTTCTGTTCGCGCAGGCTTTCCGCCCGGTCCGCGTCCAGTGTACTTTCCGGCGGTTCGGCCCCCTGGAAAAAGCGGTGCTGCACACAGATGGCCGGGTCCAGCTGCCAGATTTGCAGATGCTGTGTCACACCGAACTGCGGATTAAAAAGGATATGATCTGCGGCGTCGCATTTATCCGCCGTTTCGCGCAGCAAAATCTCTGCCCCTTGTTTTGAAATAAAATATCCTGCCGTCCCGCCGTGATAGGATAACAGCCGCCGCAGGGCATGCCCATGGGGCCGGGCGGCGGGTTTCCGGGACATCCTGATCTTTTGACGGCAGGTTTCAGCCTTGACCATATCCGCCTGCGCGGGCAGCCAGTCGGTGTGCGTAAAAAACCGGGCCGCGTTGGCAAAACGTATGTCATCTTCGGCGATGAAGGCCCAGTTCGCCGTGTCGTCAACAACCTGCTGCCATGCGGCCCGGTGGCTTAGAAAACAGCCCATTTCCCTTGGCCCAAGGGGCAGATGGCCTGATCTTTTTGCAAACAGCCGGGTGCGGGTGGCACTGTCGATGGTTGTGCCATCCACGGCCGCAATGCGGGTGTATTGGATGCCTGCAGCACGGGCCTGTTGGTCAAAGTCGGCCAGCCGGTCGGTGCTGCGGTCAAGATTAATCAGATAGCAATGGACTTTCATAAAACACCTGTCATTCTTAAATGGCGGGTGAGGCTTGCTAATTATCTTTTCAATAAATTACAAGGGCGGGACAAGAATTCACTTGTATCCCTTCCGGTTCATCCCTAAGTGCAGGATATCGGATTGGCGCGGGGTGGAGCAGCCCGGTAGCTCGTCAGGCTCATAACCTGAAGGTCGCAGGTTCAAATCCTGCCCCCGCAACCATGCCCGGCCGGTATCGGCACGGGGTATGCTTGGCCGCGGCTTTTCAGATTTTCAGGCTGTCCCGAACACACGCTCAGGGGGGCACCGCCTATCGCCCGTGCGCCGCCTTTGTGGCGGGCGGCACGGGTGTGGCCAATGTGGCGGGGCCGATGTTTCACAGGCGTTCTCGCGGTCAGATACCGCCGCCACAAAGGCGGTGCCAGGTTGCTCTCCGATTCTTATCGATACGCGGTGGCGGATAGGGAAGCGCATCTTCGTAGCCCTTTGCCACCGCTGCGCTATCCGTGCGGAAACGGTCGTAGACCTTTACAACCTCCTGCCCGACAGGGCCTGGCAAAGGTTGCCGCCGGGACCTGAACCTGCTGGTGAATTGTGCGACAGGGCTTTTACGCCTGACATCTTTGATCATGCCGATAAGGGCAGGCACGTCGGATGCGCAGAAGTTGTTGATGAGCGTCGGGGCACTGTCATAGCGCAGCGGCATGGCAGCGGGTTTCCAAGTGGCCTCGCCGAACGTGCCGTGGTGCCGCATCCTGACCGGCGGGGTGACATGAACAAGCCTGACCCCAAGGTGGCCGTTCTGGGCAAACGCGAACCGGGCCCCGTTGTGTTCGGTCAGTTTTTTTTCGGGTTCATCAGATTTTTCTGATGGCATCCTGTGCACCCGAAACTTCCGAATTCCCACAGGGGGTCGGTTCTCATCTCGTCCGGATTTTTAAGATCGGGCTGCCGAAGCATGACGATGACGATGCGCATGTCAGCCACCCTCGGTGCAGCCACATGCTGCGCCCGCGTCCCGCGGTGCACCGTGAAAGCCGGGGGCGCAGGTTCGTTTCAACCAGGTGAGCAGGCTGTCATCGGCCTCAGGAACCATTTCATCGACACGGTGTCCCTAGCCTGAACCCGCACCCTTCCCGCCGATGGAACACCAGTGCAGATGCCCGGGCAGTTCCTGCGGGCTCTCTCCGAAATACCATGTCTCTTCCGGGTCAAAGATCAATACCGGTGCGCTCAGATCCTTGGACATCTCGCCGTTCTTTTCGTGATATCCGGGGCGCAGGCGTTCAGGATCCCTGTCAGGATGAAGCTTGTATACCGCGTCGCGACGCTTGGGGTAGGCGTAACGATTCGTGTATTCCGGCCACCCGACAACTTCCGATACCCGTCCCGCATAGGCCAGCATGTGCCGGGGAAACGGGGAAGCTGCGAATGCGGCGATCAAATCACTGGCGCGTGCTGTTCTGCGAATTTTAGGTTTGCAGGTGGCAAGGGTAAGCATGCCATCCTGCGGACATGGGGCCGAACCGTTGTCTTCGGCCAGAACGTAGCGATAGAAGCGTGCCATTTGTGTTACCTTCTCTGTCAGAGCTGCGGCCTTTCGGCCTGTTTTTCATGTCAATGCCTGTCATTCACCTGTCGGCGTTGCTTTTCAATCCCGAAATCACATCTGCGCACCAGTGCGCGGCGTCATCGCGTGCGCCTGCATCGGCAATAAATTCCTGCCCGCGGGCGGCGGCGTTCAGCCCGTCGGCCCCTGTCCAGCGCGCTGCCTGTGCGTGATATGTCAGGCCGGTCTCGCGCAGCCATTGCGGAACGCGCCAGCAGCTGGCCCGGTGCCCGGGCCGCGTCAGGCGCAGGTCATCCCGGGCTGTGTCGGCGGCATGTCCGCACCCCAGGTACAGGGTATTGTTCCGGTTCCATTCCCCGAGCGTGTGCGGATGACGCCGCCTGAACCCGGCGGGCTGATCCTGGGCGGCCGGATGCGGCCCCAGCGGGATCACCTCTTCAACCTGCAAATATCCGAAGAATCGGTGGTGCCGATTCCGGGTACCCGGCTCAGCGAAAAGCCCGAAAAACAGGAAGACATCGCCAACACCGACGGCGTTGTTGGAAAGATGAGCCTGCGCACTCCCGGTTTGGCCAAAGGCGCATCGGCCTGATTCAAACATGGGGTCGTGATGGCAAAGATTGCCGCCCGCAATCCGCCCTTTGGTCACGTCCTCCACAACCTTTGCGAGTCCGAGATCAGCATAGGTGGTTACGGACCGATGAGCGGTCGGAATCGGGAGGGAGGTCGGCCTGCCGTCAATAATCGGCGATGGGGCCTTGCCCGCGGCAGTGTCAAAACCTTTCCTGCTGAAAATGATTTTCATGCCAATCCGTCCGGGGCCTCATCCCCGTTGTGCGCTGCGTTTTCCGGTACCGCGCCGTCGAAACCGCCGACAGGGCCGCGCCCTGCGGGTATTGCGGGCGGCAGGGCAGCACACCATGTTCGGCCTCAGATCTCGTGAATGACCGGCGGCACATCACAAACTTCCCTGGCGATTTCGACAACATGGCGGTGATGGGTCAGGTAGATGGCCTGGCCGCTTCGGCCAATCCGCTCCATCAGGCGGCAGGCGGCCCGCGTACGTTCCTCATCAAAGGTTTCAAAGACGTCGTCGCAGAAGAAAGGCAGCCGCACACCCTGTGCCACATACAGTTCATAGGCCGCGGCCCGCAGCGCGAGGTAGAGCTGGAACCGGGTTCCTTTTGACATGGCACTGATCTGCTTTGGCGTACCGGTCGCATCCACCGCCAGCAGGATTTCCGACGCACCGTCCGGTTGTGTCTGCAGCTTCCGGTAGGCACCGTTGGTGAGCTCCGCAAAGGCACGCTCGGTGGCGGCCATCATGTCGCCCCGATGTTTGTCGCGATAGCGGCGGATGGCCTCTTCGGCCAGGCGCAGGCCGAAGTCCCGCTTCAGGTAATCGAGAACTGTTTCCTCAATCTGCATCTGCACGGTTGTGCGCTGCCCGACCAGTTCGGCAACTTCTGCACTGCCCGTGATGTTGTCGCGATCCCGGTCAGCATGCGCCCGGGCAACAGTGGCGTCGGATAATCGTTTTTCTGCACGGCCAATATCGGCCTCCAGCGATTCACGCTGTGCCGCGAGGTCTGCAGCCGTCTTGTCGGCCAGCCGATCACGGGCCTCGTCAATCCTCTGCAACGAGAGATCGTCAAGAATCTGCTGTTCGATTTTGGCGAGCCGTTCTCTCTTTCCGATGACGTCAAGGCCCGTGTTAACGGCGGTCCGCAGGGTGCCAATGGTGCTGGTATCCACCGAATTTGGAAATACTGCACCAAGTTCCGTCACCTTCCTGTCAATGTTTTCGAGTGTCGCATTGAGCTCCGTGTGCCGCGTTGCACCCTCTTCCAGCCTGGTGCCTAGATCCTCGTAGCGCGCCTTGTCCGCCTGCGCCTTGTCTGCAACGTCCCGCAAGTGCCGGAACATCTCGAGAGGGGCACTTCCCGCGATGTCAAAACGTGCAGCAAGGGCGGCGATGGCTTCCGTAAACCGGTGCTGGTCATTCTGCATCGCCGAAACCTGGCGTTCGGCCTGTCGCCGCTGCGCGTCGTATTCGCGCAAATCCCGCAACTGCCCTGGCGCGGCGGCAAGCCTGTCGGGTGACAGCACTTCGCCGAAAAGATCACGCACCCTGGTATTCCATGCCTCAGCCGCCTTTATGGAGGCGTCGTCAAAGGCAGTTTGCACATCTTGTCGGCGTTCAATTTCCTTTTCAAGATCGGCGATCTTGTCGGATGCCTTGCGCATCTTTTCCTGGTAATCCCGCTCGCCCACGGCAAGACTCCGTGCAGCCCGCACCGCTGCATCGAATGTCGGGGTTTCCAGCCCGGCGAGCGGTGCGAGCTGCTGCCGAAACTGTTCTGCCCGGTCCAGCGTCCCCCGGTGCTGTTCGGCCAGCCTGTCCCGTTGCCGCCTGGCGGCTGTGGCCCTGGCGTGGCGTTCAACCCAGTCAGAAAAAGCGGCAGGGGAAAGTGCCGGAAGGCCGATCTTCGCGGAAAGGTGGTGAACCTGGCCCTCGATCTCTCGCGCCTGCTCAATGAATCCATTGTGCTGTTCCCTGATCTTCGTGGCGCGATCTTGCGCGTCCGCCAGATCCTGCCGCAGCTTTCGCAGTTCGCCGAGCTTATCGGCGTGGATGAGCCGGGCCGCGTTGATGTCATCCACTTTTTTCATCGCGGGCGCAAAGATGTCTGCGCTCTCCGGGGTCAAGGTATCGCGATGTGCCTGCCACAGGGCGTCGCGCCGGGCCTGCGCGGCCCGTGCCTCTTCATCACTGGCGATTCCGGCACTTTCCGAAAGGCCGGTCTTTGCCTTCAGTCCGGCAATTTTTTCCTCGAATTCCTCCAGCCTGTCGGCCTTGCGCCTGATCTTCCCGGTCAGGTCGGCGTAGCGTTCGGCAATTTCGGCTGCCGTCGGCGAATCAACCGGGCAATCGGGGAGTGCGCTGAAAGTGCAGGTACCTGTGGAAAGCGCATCGAGTGCCTCTTGCAGCGCAGTATTGGCAGACGCGATAGCTTGTCTTGCCGTGGCGACCTCTGGTGCCAAGGCGTCAGCGTCAAATCGCTCCATCACATCCAGCACCCCCGTCCGGGTCGGTGGATTTTCCAGCAAAACCTGACGTGATTTTTGTGCTTCAGCGAAGCGTGTCTGCAGCTCTGCGATCTCGCACTGTCCGGTTTCCCGGTTGCCGGCCGCCGTGCGCATCTTGTCGCGCAAATCCTCAAGGGTGGTGATATCTGCCGAAGCTATGACAAGGTCTGTCACAGCGCAGTCTTCGGGTGCGCCCAGGTCACGGGCGATATGCCTCATGTCTGAAATCGCATTCAGACGGGCCTGTTCGCGGCGGGGAAGATCCCGCAAAGCCGGCTTCATCCGGCTGTGCAGTTCATCCAGGTCGTCAAGCTGTGCGCCGAGGGCGAGGCTTTCTGCGTTTATAACCAGGGCCGTACGCTTTTTCCGGATACTGTCGAGATCGTCAACCAGCCGTTGCAACTCGGTATCTGCCTGTATCCGGTCGTTCATCAGCGTGTCCAGGGATTCGGGATTGATATCAATCCTCTCGGGGTACCCGGCGTAATCCGCGACCTCGTCCATAAGGCTGTCAAACTCGCGCAGATTGGGCATGGCCCGGCACAGCGCGGCGATCCGGGCTTTTTCGGCGCGAAGCGCGTCTCGTCCCACCCGCGCCTTTTCTTCTTCATCCCTGGCGGTCTGAAGCGCATCCTTCAGCTTCCACCACGCATGGGCGTTGACATCGATCTCCCGGATTTTGTTTTCAATATCACGCAGTTCGTGCTTCAGTTTCGCGACCCGGGTGGTGCTGGCCCGCTTCTTGTAAAGGTTGCCTGCTTCGGTCCGCGCCTGTTCAAGAACAGCGTTGAGGTCCGCGACACCGGCCGCGGCAGAAAACAGCATCCGGCCAATATCCCCTCGCGCACTGGCGATGTCTTCACCGCCCCTTTCTATGGTGTTGTCGTCAAGGCAAAGCAGACTGCGATAATCTTCAATCGACAGCCCGCCAAGGTGCGCTGTGATTGCTGTTTCAGGCAGGGGCGTGTCCGCCCCGTCCCTTAGGTTGTCACTGCGGGACGGCAGCCGTGTGAACACGCGGGTTTTCCCGCCGATATCGAAAAGGCCGGAAACCCGGAGGTTTTTTCGCTGGTGTCGGAAATCGTAGGGTTCCCGATGGGGAAAGCCATAGAGAAGACGCAGATAGGCTTCCATCGCGGTGGTCTTGCCCGCTTCGTTCAAGCCGTAGATCAGATGAAAATCCGAATCCTGCCCGGCAGTTCCGAAATCGAGAACCCTGCCCGTGAAATGACCGAAAAAATCAAGAGAGAGCTGTTCGATTCGCATCAGGATATCGCCCCCTTCATTTGGGCGAGGATTCTCTCTGCGCCATCCGTCGCAAGACGTTGCGCAAGCCGGTCCATCGCAGCTTCATCGGGCAGCAGCCTGTCGCGCTGTTGCTGCGTCAGCTCCTGCAGAATATCTTCGATGCCTGTGCGGCAGATATTGGAAAAGCCCGGTTCCTCGCGGATACCCTTCATAATCCCGGCCAGCTCATCCGTTGCACTGTGACCGGGTTGCGCGGTGTCGGACAGGTTGAACACAACCTTGTCCAGCCAGAGGGTGCCCGTGTTTCGGGCATATTGCGCCGCGGTGTCCCGCCAGATGTCCTGATCACGCAATATCTGCCAGCGCCGGCGCGTGTGTCCGACCAGTTCCAGGCGCACTACGGCGTTGTCTGACGCCAGGTTGCGCGCCGTGTCCTGCAGGGTTTGTCTTAGCCGATTCCGCAGGGCATCGTCGTTATCGGTATCTGTGGCGTTGATACGCAGGTGCAGGAATTCTACTGCTGAGGTCGGCACTTCCTCGATCTCAGTCCCTTTATTAATTGGTCAAAAGCGTGGCGGATTTCGGACCGGGCTCGCCGATATCCCGCCCCTGGGGCGTTCCGGGCATCACAACCCATGGTGCCTCGGAGTGGACCTGCCGACTGTGAACATGGCCCAGGGCCCAGTAATCGAAGCCAGCGGCTGTCAGGTCACCAACCGTACAGGGTGCGTAGGGGTCATGCCCCGCGGCACCCATGAGAGAGGTATGCAGCATCGCTATGTTGATCGCACCCGCAACCGGCGCGGGAAATTTCGGCAGCAGGCTTTCCGGGGCATGGCGGCCAGCGAAACTGACGCCGTGGATCCAGACGTTCTCTGCGAGTTTAACCTTGCCGCCGCGGCCGTCAAAGACATGCACATTGTCGGGCAGGGCCAATGCACCGGTAAGAGGATTCTCGGCGTCGTGATTGCCCTTGATATAGAACACACGAATCCCGCGCTCCCGCAGGTGTTCCAGTTGCACGGTCAGGAAGGCGACTGTCTGTGCGCTCCGCTCTGCCCCGTCAAACAGATCGCCTGCAATCAGCAGGGCGGCAGCATCCCTCTCAACGGCACTGCTGATGATTCTGGTGAGCGCGGTGCGGCTGGCTGTCTGAACCCGTTCCCGCAGATCGGGGTCTCGCAACGCGAGGGATTTTAACGGGGAGTCGAGGTGCACGTCAGCCGTGTGAAGAATTCTGATCATTTACGGGTGCCTTGTTCCGGACGTCATATCCTGTTTTGGGAAGACCATCTTCCCCCGGTATCGGGGTTTTGCCAACGGGCCGGTCCGGTTTGTTCCGCCGGTTGCGGGCAAAATTTTCCCTGCCATCAGTGCGGGCTGACAGGTTTGCCAACAGGAATATATTGAGCCAACTTTCAGCTGGATTCTAAACGGGTTGATGCGGTGATCAAGGGTATATTTTGACAAGGCGGGTGCTTCCCGCATCAGCCGCCGCATTTCAAAACCGATATTTCCACGTGTCGGGGCCACCCTGTCAAATCGGCCAGTCCGTTTCGAAGTGACGGAACAGCGGTTCAATCTGCCGCGGAATTTCACCCCTGAACGTTATCCCCAGATATTCTGCGGCACGGGTTGCCCCGACATAGAGGTAATTTAAAAACAGACATGGATACCTGGAAACAGTCTGATCCATATCGATAAAGAAAACGGCCTCAAACTCCAGCCCTTTGATGTGATGGATATTGAATATCCGCACATCCCGGTCATCGCCGGCAACATGCCCATCCTTACAGGCTGTGGCGGACATGTTGATGTCTTTCAGCCGGGCGTTCAGAGCCCGTTCCAGGGGTTCGGCCTGGTCTTCCTCATTGACCAGAACAGCAATCGTCGTGGCATCTTCAACACTTCGATTGATCTGATGGATGCGCTTTGTCAGCCACGCCGCAACGGCGGCGGGGTCACCAAGGTTTGGGTGCCAGACGGGTGCTAAACCTTCCGCATCAAGGTGTTCGGGCGGGGCGATGTTATCCGCCCGAGATCCGCCAAGGGTTGCGATTTCCTGCGCAAGGTTCACGAGTTGTTGACTTTGGCGGTATGATCTGGTTATCGTCCTGCGCACAATCCCTTTATTTATCCAGTCCAGTGCTTCATTCGATTTGATGCCCCAGGACGTCAGCCGCTGATTGATATCGCCGCACAGAAAGAGCGAACCGATTGAAGGATGCGCAATCTCGTTCATGCAAGCGAGCTGCACCCGCGAAAAGTCGGTCGCCTCATCAACCAGAACCTGTGCCCTTTGAATGTATCGGACGTACGCAAGGGGCCCGGCCGATGGAAGTTCAGAACCCGCCCGGCCCCGATAATAACCCAACAGTTCATTAGCGATCCGGAGTGTTGCAAGGATTACGAGGTCAAGTTCCTGCCAGTGGATATCCGACGAATTGGGCGGTATAGCCTTGTACCAGTGCCCCGTCTTTGCCTTTTGGGTGCGGAAGTGTTTGTATACCCTTGGGATACGGCGAAAGAACAGCTGTTCAAGACGCTCGAACTTCCGAAGGCGTGATTTTTCGGCCAACAGCTTGCCGAGTTTAGCAATCTCGTCTTCTTCCGGGATGCGGTCAGGGCCCAGCCAATCAAGAATCCTGCCGTTTTGCGACTTCTGCGAAACATATTTTTGGTTCTGCCGTGCCTTTGCCAAAGCCTTCAGGGCGCGTTCAAGGTGCATGCGCCCTTTCTGCAGGCTGACCCGCCGGACCCTGGGCGCGGCGGTCTGTGCGTCCGCAGCGTCCGGTGCTTCTTTCTCATCAGCATCGTGAGAGACAACAGCCTGCTGCAGGGATATTTCCTGGATAAGCAAATTCCGGTCTTTTTGCCTGAAATGAAACGTCTCCTCGTCTCCGGCTGCGAGAGAAGCAATACGGCCAAGCGGGGCCCTGTAGCTCGCAACCGTGAACCCGTGTATCGAAGGGGGAGTGCTGCGGCTGACAAAGATCGTGTAGTCTTCATCATTTTCGCCGATAGCGTGTATGCGGGCGATAACAGGTTCCCTTCTCAATGCCAGTGCCGCCTTGTAATTTTCATCCCCGGCCTCCCGGAGGCGGTCAACCTGCCGGGGGTTATTCAATGTATTAACGCTTGCAAATACGCTTGCAGTGCCTGGCTGGCGGGACGTCAGTGCGGCTTTTGCCTGTTCTGCCACCTTCTCGATGCAGGTGAGCGAATCGTCCGCTATTTCCGCAAGGATGGCTTCTTTTTGCGCCTTTGTCATCGGTCTGTTCTTCCTTTCCGGTTCAATTGCATCCCGCCTTTGAACGTCCGGTATTGGCCGGACCATGCAAGCCGTGTGTTTGGTGTGCCTGCTGTTATCCTCCGCGGAAAACTGATCGCATGTATCCCGGGTGTACCCGCTCAATCTGCCTGACATCTGTGACATCAACAGACTTTGGAACGGTTGGGAACATGTCAAGGCGTCCGCCCGCCGTTGCCAACTTTTACACTGGCCTTGCCAGGCGGCTGATACTCCGGGTGCCTGTCGGCCATACCTGACGAACATCTTAACCCGATCCTGCCTGGCGGGGCTGGTGCGGTGACTTCGGCCAGGGTGCCCGATCATTTTGAATGTGGCACGCAGCCTCTGTGCTGCATCAAGATATGGCCGCGAATGTGGCGTGACAACAAAACCGGCGACAGGGCTGCCGGGCAAGGCGGGACAAACACTCAGCTTCGGCTTCCTGAAATCAGGTGCACACATCTACATTGCCGTATCCGGCGGAATTGCCACAGACCCCGATTCCGGGAGTCGTTCGACCTGTCTGGTCGGGGCACCTAGCGGTGTTGAGGGACGTCTTATAGCCGATGGTGACACTACTCCGGTTGGCGAAAGTGACATGTCTTCGTCAGGTCGAACGGTAGCGACCCAAATGTGCCGTGGTCCCGGAAGTCCTGCAGAACTCCGTGTCCTGCCAAGGCCTTATTGGAACGGGCTTACAGAAGCCGCACAGGACGGTTGCTTTGGGGACGCATGGATGGTTGCCCCCGAGGCGGACCGTATGGGTTACCGTTTCAAGGGAAGCCGTACTCTAATTCGTTGAACGGGAACAACCGTTTGGGGCGGGAGCCGATCCATCCAGCATCGCAGACGGGTGCTATTCCTGTGGCTCCATCCAGGTTCCTCGCCCAACGCAATTCCCTAAATGATCTCTGGTATCCTGTCTGATCCGTCAATTTTCACCATTTTGTCTACGCCGACATTATCAGTCTGAAGGTCATTGCGCCCCCTGTTTTGCGGTTGAGGCAGCCTTTGGTTTTTCCTGTGCGGTGGCGAACGGTAGCGCAGGCACTTTCGATGGGATTGGTCGTGCGGATGTGCTGCCAATGCTCTGCGGGGAAGTCATGGAAAGTGCGCAGCGCATTCAGAACACTGCCGGTTTTATGGAACCGGCCGCGCTGTTCACAGGTGTTGCCAAATACCTCACGCAATGCGGCCCGGAAACCAGGGGCACCGTCTCCGGCGGCGAGACCGGAAGCCCGGGACAGACCCCGCCTTTTGAGTTCAAGGAGCAGTTCCCGCCAGCATCGGGTGGTTTCACGGTAACGGCCTGCCAGGCCCAGGATTTCTGTGCGCCCCCATTCGTTTGCTCCAACCAGCACCGGAACACATTATTTTCCTCCATACCCGGCCGGAAACAGACACCATCGGCCCAGACAGAGACGATGCGCCGGGCGCAGCGGTCGCGCCACAGCCAACGCTCACAATTTTCTCGCCAACCCGCTTTGAGCCGTGAGATGGTGGTGGACGACAGGTGCGCCGCGTTCGGTCCGCACGGAGCCGCCGGAGCCTTCTGAAAGTTCCCGTGGAGATGCCCCCGAGGCAAAGTCAGGTCAGTAATTCTTTCACTGATTTGGCCTTGCGAAGATACAGTGGCACAATCGAGGAGGGGAACCGCACTTTCCCAGCCTGCTGCCCTCGGCCCCCCGTGGAACTTTCACGGCAACCGGGCCGATGCCGGTCATGATATCGCGCCCGGTTCTGCCTCAAACGCCCGTTCAGTCAATTGCCATGCGCCGGAAAAGCGGTGATGGTATCTTTCGTCAGGTGGCATATCCCTTTCCCGGCAGAGAATTGACGGCCGGGGAACAGCACCACAACATACCGCCACCCAGGGCCGGCATCAAATTTCAGATATTTCTCGCTTGCGTACGTTGGGGATGCTGTCGGACCTGTTGCCTGGCAATGCGCCCGCCGAAACATTATCAACGGGCCGATTAAATTCTGCGCGGGACAGGTTCAGCACAGCCGACCCGTGCAGGATCCCCAACCCAAAAATTGTTTCTCCGGATGTGTGACCAGCCATCGGGCAAGAGCGGGTGTAAAGGGCTATATTATCTGATCTGCAAACATCTTGCGCCCCGGGCAAGGAATACCTAAGCAGTGTAGCGTCGGACAGGTGGCCGAGTGGTCGAAGGCGCACGCCTGGAACGCGTGTAGGCGGGGAACCGTCTCCAGGGTTCGAATCCCTGTCTGTCCGCCATTTACCCCTGAAAACTGTTTGCCCGCGCCGGCTTTGGCTGGGTTTTCCCGCTGCATTACAAGGCTGTACGGGCAGGTTCCGGGCCATCCCGGATGTTTGGCTGTTCCTGAACCCGGTCCCTGGGGTAGCCCCTGCGGGGGGTATCCGCGCCACAACCGAAAGGCACGACCGGGATATTCCCGGAGCTTTGGGTGTCCTGGTTCGCGGGGGCGTCAGGGACGTGGTGCGGGCCATGGGCGGCACCGGCATCAGGCGGCCTGCGGAAAAGCACCTGGAGGGCGGGCAAAAATACCGCAAAAACCGCGGCGGAAGTTTACGCCAATTGGCGCAGGGGATGCCGATATGCAGTACGGACCAAGCGAGCGGCAGGAGCTGATTGTATCCACCGTTCGGTCTTTTGTGGAAAAGGAGTTCTATTCCCACGAAACACTGGTGGAGCGCACTGGAAAGGTGCCCCGCGAGATCGCTGAAGAGATCAAACGCAAAACCCTCGATCCTGGGTTTTACGCCTGCAACTTTCCCGAAAGCGTGGGCTGTGCCGGGCTCAGCCATGTGGATTTCATGCTGGTAGAACGGGATCTCGGGCGCGGATCGATGGCACTCAGCCATTTTTTCGGGTGACTGCAAAACATCCTGATGGCCTGTGAAGGGGAACAGGTCGACCGCTACCTGATGCCCGCCGTGCGTGGTGAAAAGATGGACGCACTGGCGATGACAGAACCCGGTGCCGGCTCCGACGTGCGCGGGATGAAATGTGCCGCAATACGCGACGGTGGCGATTGGGTGATCAACGGAACGAAGCATTTCATCTCTGGTGCGGAGCACGCGCATTTCGTGATCGTCTTTGTGGCCACAGGGGAGGATCAACCCCCCCGGAGTTTGAAAAAGCGCATCACCTGCTTTCTGGTTGATCGCGGGCATCCCGGCTTCATCATTCGCGACGGCTACAGGTCCGTCAGCCACCGGGGCTACAGGAACATGGTACTCGACTTCGACGATTGCCGCCTGCCGGTGTGGCGGCGGTGCTTGGTGAGGTTGACAACGGGTTCAACGTGATGAACACCTATGATCACCGAGATCGACGCCGCGGATATGCTGACGCTGTCCGCGGCGGCTCGCTTGGATAAAGGCATGCCGTCAAACCGGCAGATTGCAAGCGCGAAACTCTACGCTTCCGAAATGCTCGCACGGGTGACGGATGCCGCGGTCCAGGTTCACGAAGGCATGGGGCTGATGGACGACTTGCCGCTCGAACGCTTCTGGCGCGACGCCAGGGTGGAACGCATATGGGACAGAACATCCGAGATCCAGCACCACATCATCAGCCGCGACCTGTTACGGCCGCTGGGGGCATAAGGATAAAGGGGAGTATATACTGTCAGACGTCGCGAATCATGCTGGTTTTCCTGTTCAATTTCCTCGGCCGGTGCGAACGGATATGAACTTCTGCGCGGCTACCGGGCAATCTTTCCCCCGGTCGCCACAGATATTCTATGCGTCGCCCGGTCTCACATAACAAGATTTACCAATGCGCCTATTGCGCAAGCCAACTGGTCAACGTCCGAAAGAAATCGGATTCTTCCTCGATAAACGGATAGTGGCCGGAGTCTTCGAAAATTACCAAAGTTGAATTTGGCAGCAGTTCGGCGATCCGTCCGGCACCGGCATCGACCGGTGTAATCCCATCGTGCCGTCCCGCCATAATCAAGGCCCGGGTCCGGATAGAGGGAAGCGTTTCAAGCATGTTGAATGAACCAAGCAAGCCGACACCGGCGTTCCATGCGCGGTATTCATAACGGGTGCGCGCATCCAGATCGGCCCCCGTCTTTTTGTCCCACTGATGGAAGTAAATTTCCGCCACCGGATTCCACGTTGTGCGCCAGTCTTCATTGTCCGCCATCGGCCGGGAAAAGAGTTTACCGAATGCGGCCATGTTATCTGGCGGGCCGGTAACCGATGGCTGATAATCAAAGGCCGGTACCGTATTAACCAAAACCAGCCCGTCAAGGCGATCCCCGTAAGAAGCTGCGAACTTTTGCGCAATGAATCCACCATAAGAATGACCGACAAGAGTGAACCTGACATGCCCCAGGGCAGTCATCAATTCCGCGGCGTCCGAGCTCAGACGCTCCAAATTCATATCTGCATAATCGCCGGGCTTGTCAGAGCGTCCGTTCCCGAAGTGATCATAGTAAACAACCGTGTTGGTGGACGATAATTGATCAAAGTATGGGCGCAGGTAATCATGGCTTAACCCCAGGCCACCATGCATGATCAGGATTGGCTCTCCGCTGCCGATAGTTTCATAGAACAGATTTGCGCCATTAACCTCTATCTTGTCGGCTGCGGCAGCGGTAACAGCCATGAATGCCACGCAAACAGCGGCGAGAGTTTTTTTGATCATTGCGCATCTCCTTTTTTTGTTGCTTGCCCAAAGGCCCGGAGATTGTAGCCTGGCACCTTGGGGAATCATTATGGTCATTGCGGGAACACTGCGTCAAGACCTTGATAGGGAAGAAGCAACACCTGCCATCGGGTGCCTGAATACCGCATTGTCCTTTGGTGTGCCACAATCACGCCGTATGATGTGTGCAGGCGGGGCCTTATCTGCGGTGGTGGCCATGATCCGGTCAGGGGCCGTGCCCGCCTCATACCCTGTGGTGATATTGAGGGTGACACCGCTATTGGTGATCTCCCACAAGTTTCCACGATTGGAATGGATGTAATGCCCAGGGTAAACGCCTACGGCGGAATCATTTATCTTTCCGGCACCAGCACCTGGCATGATGCGCCTCGCCCGCCTGTTATATCCTAAATCCGTTGCCGTGGTCGGTGGCGGGGCTTGGTGTGCCTGTGTCCTGTGGCAGCTTCCGGTATGGATTCAGGCGGGGCGGTCTGTTTTGCCAGCGGTTTTTCAGAGGCCGGGATGGAGGATGCCACCGGATCAGATCGTCAGAAAGCCCTTGTCACCGCAGCAGGCGGCATGCCGATCCTGGGCCCCAATTGCTACGGTTTCATCAACGCGCTCGACAATGCCTGTGTCTGGCCCGATCAGCACGGATTGCAGCCGCAAACATCGGGCGTCGCCATTCTTACACAATCCTCCAACATGGGAGTCAACATCACCATGGCCGCACGGGCCTTGCCGGTTGCTGCGATTGTGTGTGTCGGCAACCAGGCACAGATTGGCATGGCAGATATCGCCCGGGTGCTAATTGCCGATGAGCGCATCACAGCCCTTGGCCTGCATATCGAAGGTTTCGCGAACCTGCGCACCTGGGAGGCCCTGGCCCAAGAGGCGGCGCACCGTGGCCTGCGGATCGTGGCACTCAAGGTCGGAAAATCGGAGGCGGCGCGCACCGCGACCGTGTCGCATACCGCATCTCTGGCAGGGGGAGACGCCGGTGCGTCCGCCCTGTTAGCCAGATTGGGCATTGCGCGGGTCGGCGATCTTCCAACGCTTTTGGAAACACTGAAACTGCTGCATCATTGTGGCGGGCTTTCGTCTAACCGGATCGCCACGATCAGCTGTTCGGGCGGCGAAGCCAGCCTGTCGGCGGATATGGCCCATGACATGGAATTGGAATTTCCCCCGTTGAACGCCCGGCAGAAGACCAGCCTGCGCAAGGCCCTGGGGCCGATGGTGGCATTGGCCAATCCGCTCGACTATCAAACTTGCATCTGGCGCGACACAGCTGCCATAGCCCGGGCGTTTTCGGCCATGGTTGATCCGGAAATTGCCATGACATTATTGCTGGTGGATTTTCCCAGGGTTGACCGATGCGACCCGGCTGACCGGGAATGTATTATTGAGGCGGCGATTGCCACACATGGCAGAACAGATGGCGTCGTGGGCATGGTCGCGACTTTGCCCGAAACCATGCCCGAAACCATCGCTGAACGGCTGGCGGCGGGTGTTGTCCCGTTCCTGGGGCTGCATGAGGCGTTGCAGGCGGCTGAAGCGGCAGCCCTGGTGCTGCCAGTGGCGGACGATCCGCTGCTTTTGCCAAATGCAAGGGCGCATACACCGCGGCTGTTGACCGAGGCTGAGGCGAAGCGGGCCGTTGCCGCCCATGGCGTGGATATACCGTGTGCCGCCCGAATTGTGTCGGTGAATGCGGCGGCAGAGGCGGGTGTGCCATTCCCCGTGGTGTTGGAAGCTGAAGGCTTTGCCCATAAAACTGAAGCCGGGGCTATCGCATTCAACCTCACCACCGCGGAAGAGATTCGCACGGCGGCAGAGGCGATGGAGGCGCCGGCCTGTCTGGTGGAGGAAATGATCGCCGGCACCGTGGCAGAACTGCTTGTCGGGGTTGTGAAAGATCCGGCACACGGGTTCGTTCTGACGTTGGGTGCCGGCGGTATTCTGACCGAACTGATGCAGGACCGTGCCAGTTTGCTGGTACCCGCGACAGCAGATTCCGTGCGAAAAATTTTGGGCAAACTGCGCGTCGCAAAGATACTCCTGGGGTATCGCGGGGCGCCGCCTGCCAACCTCAACGCTATTGTCACGGCAATCATGGCTGTGCAGAAATATGTCCTGAAACATGCCGAAGGGCTCGAAGGGGTGGAGGTAAACCCCTGATGTGCACCCGTGACCGTGCCGTGGCCGCAGACGTCATGATTCGGAGGGCTGATACCCGAAAAATCCCCTATCACTTTCTTTTAAGGGTTTAAACAGCCTGTGCAAATGCATGGTCAAATATATAATCTCCCTTCCTTTTCGCTTGACATCCAAGAGCTTGGGGCGGCGGATATCCCATCCGGACAAGCCCCCGGGGTGGTGATCCGTCACAGGCATCAGGCCGGAGATGCTGAATCTGTTTGCCGAGGGCCAGGTGGCTGAACGGGAGGCACAGGGCATAATAAAAGGTCTGACCTGCTTCGGTAGTATGACGTATTATGATATGAAACGCAATAGTGCGGAGGCCGTTTTGCACATTTCCGTGCGCAACACGATCGGGATGCTGCAGCTGAACGCGGACGACGCTGTGCGCGTGGAGTGGAGCGTAGAGAGCCTGGTGGTGTTGTCTTAAGCGTTATGATTGCCGCGCATTCAGGCAGGTCTTCCGGATGTCTTCCCCAGTGCCAGCGTTAAGGGTATCCGTACGCGCTTGCGCTGCAATTCCAGATGGCCGAGGCTGGTCCAGCCGACAATTCTGGTCTCGATCCTATCCGCTCGCAGGGACTTCCTGAAGGCATCCGCCACCAGGCACCGTTCCTTTTGCGCCATCGGTGCCATATCAACCACGATCTGTCCGCCGAGCCCGCGCAGGCGCAATTGCCGTGGCAGCTCTTGTGCTACGCCAAGGTTTGCCTTCAGACCTGCTGCAAAAGACGTATCGCCACCGGTGTTCACGTCTACGGCCACGAAGGCCGTTGTAGGCTCGATCACCAGCATCCCGCCACCCGGCAAGGGTGCTGCCGGGTGAAAGAGGTCATCCAGCACCTCGTCCAAACCGAGGTTGGCAAGACATCCTGCTTCCCGCAAAACCTCATCGGGTGCGGGCCAGTCCCGCCGGGCGGCGTGTTCAGCTGTGGGCGCATCGACCAGCAGTTGCGGCGGGCCATTCACATCTTCCACCACAGCCTCCGCGAGGCGGCGTACGGTAGCGATATCTTCGGCAATTTGTCTATCTTCGGTGCCATCCGCCGCTGACCGGATAATTAACCCCAGGTTCGGGGCCGCCCCGTCCATACCCTCCAGCACCAGCCCGTTCAGCCGGTCCCGTTCAGCCTCATTCCTGATCCGGCGCGCAAGGTTCCATCCCGGTGTCCCGGGGGTGACGGCGGCGTAGCGGCCCTTGAAAATCAGTTTGGGCGTAACCGGTGAGGCCTTTCCGCTGCCTGCGAATGAGGTGACCTGAACCAGCATCACCTGCCCCGGCCTGATGCCTTTGGCGTGCCGCAGATACCCGCGTTTCCCGGTGCCAAGGTCAAGCGTCAGACCGCCCTGCCCCTTCATCGGTCGCAGAGTCTTTGCCCTGTAGATCGCACCGGGCCGAGGGGTATCCGTGTCTGCATCAACAAGCAGATCCTGAACCGCCCCGTCCGTGATCAGAACCGCGCAATCGCGTCCGCGCCAGGTATCGGTCAGGATGATGCGCCCGCGTTTCAAAGCACACCCGCCGATTGCAGGAGCCCTGCGGTTTCTGCCAGCGGCAGGCCTACGACGTTGGAATAGCTGCCGTTGATGCTCGGGATGAATGCCGCGGCGCGGCCCTGAATGGCATAGCCCCCTGCCTTGCCCTGCCATTCGCCGCTACCGAGATAGGCTGATACATCTTCTGCCGACAGCCGTCTGAAACGCACCCTGGTGGCGACATCCCTGACTGTCAGACGGTCCTGCGTCCGCAGGGCCACGCCGGTGATCACCATGTGCCGTCGCCCGGATAAAATCTGCAGGAAAGCGGACGCCTCCCGAGCGTCTGCGGGTTTCGCCATGATTCGCCGCCCGGCAGCCACAATCGTGTCCGCCGTCAAGGCAACCTCATCCGGGGCCAGCACAAGTGCACTGGCCTTTTCCGCCGCCAGGCGCCGGGCATGGAGCCGGGGCAGTTCCCCCTTCAAAGGAGTTTCGTCTATATCAGTCGGCCGCACGTCGTGCGGGATCACGCCAATCCGGGCCAGCAGTTCCAGCCGCCGGAGACTGGCGGAGCCCAGGACAAGTTTCACTTGTAGCGGTAGTTGATCCGGCCCTTGGACAGGTCGTAAGGCGTCATCTCTACCTGGACCTTGTCACCTGCAAGCACGCGGATGCGATTTTTGCGCATCTTTCCTGCAGTGTGGGCGATGATCGCATGGCCGTTCTCAAGCTCTACCCGGAAGGTCGCGTTCGGCAAAAGCTCGGTCACAACGCCATCGAATTCGAGAAGTTCTTCCTTGGCCATATCGTTTCCGTATAGTGCGGGGCCTGTGTGCCCGCCTGCAAGGGGGCATATGCAGGGCGGATAGCCAAAGATCAAGGTAAAAGCGGGATTCCTGTGCCGCGGACCGATAATATTTTCAGTGCCGGACCGGGGTACCCGCTTCGCTTGGGCTTCACCTGGCTGTCTATACCATGGGTTCGAATCAGAACACCGCCGGGGCAAAGTAAAAGTAGAAGGAGAAATCATGAAATTATTCAACAAACTGCTGTTCGGGGCTATACTTTCTGCCGTGCTGTCCGTGCCAACGTTTGCCGCTGACACGGCGAGGCACCGACCTGTGTTTTCTTCGGTGAAGAGGAAAAGGCATTCCAAAATCTGCGTTCCGGATTCCGGGCGGATGTGTCCCACCCGTGTGTCCCGGTCGGTCAGCAAACGGCTGGAAGCAGACCTGATCGAACCCATCGACATATCCCGGGTGGAGCGTCGGAATGTTATCCGCCGATTGGGGAACCACCGCGCCGACCTGCCGCACCGACTGTGGCGGAGGCTGACCGCGGCGCGCTCACGATATTCAAGAACCCGAAATATGCCGGTCGCATTTCGCTGCCCGACAACGTGGATGACATCTATGCGCCGGCCTGTCTTGCAACCGGCCTGACAGATTGGGCAAAATCTGCCCAGGAAGACTTCGCCAGGGCCAGTGCATGGCAGCGTGAAGTACACACGCTGGTGCACAGACAGCTACCGGGCGGGCTGACGGGGCAGAGCCTGGCCAACTGATGACATCGGGCGAGGTGGTCGTGTCCTGGGTCTGGAATGAGACGCCGACGAATTTGCAGGCCGAAAACATACCTATCGAGGCCAACCGTGCAACCAAAGAGGGTTCTTCGACCTGGTTCTCCGGTCACGTGAATCTGAAAAACGGGCCCGGCGGCGAAGACAGGATGTATGGTTTCCTTAACGCCTGGGCAGAACCGGCCTCGGCTGAGTACATCGTGAACGAATGGGGCTAAGGCCACGGTAACGCCGCGGCCATGGTCACCATGCATGGGGCTGGATGTCGTCGACCGTGTCGGCCTCGGCCCGGTTGACGTACCTTTGCTGCACCAAGTCCCGATGAAGCAGCAAATGCGCGAAAAGATGATCGTGGAATTTGAAGAGGTCAAAGCCGGGCTCTGATCCGGGCATGTGCCAGGAAGTATTGCCGACCGGGGTGTCCTTTTGATTCGGGATTCACTGGTGCAGGCTGCGCCTCCGGCGGGGTATCCCGGGCCAGAAGAAGAACGGGCAACGCCTTTTGGGGCAGGAAATTCCCCGGCGGTGAGCCGAAGGCGGGCAGTGCCATTGATCCGGGAGATAATGACACCCCATACCCTTATCGGGCCAAGTGCCTTTGGATCATCGGGTAGGCCGGGGTACTTCGCCCCGATAATCGTAGAATCCCCGACTGGTTTTGCGGCCCAGCCAACCAGCTTCCACATATTTAACCAGGAGTGGGCACGGGCGGTATTTTGTGTCTGCCAGCCCGTCGTGCAGCACGTTCATAATAGCGAGGCATGTATCGAGCCCGATGAAATCCGCCAGTGCCAGCGGCCCCATCGGATGGTTCGCGCCAAGCTTGAGCGACGTGTCAATCGACTGCACATTGCCGACACCTTCATAGAGCGTATAGATCGCCTCGTTGATCATCGGCATCAGAATACGGTTCACGATAAAGGCGGGAAAATCCTCTGCGGTGGAGTATGTCTTGCCGATCCGGTCCACTACACCCGCGACGGATTTGAAGGTTTCCTCATCGGTCGCGATTCCGCGAATCAGTTCGACCAGCTGCATGATCGGCACCGGGTTCATGAAATGAAGGCCCATAAACCTTTCCGGCCGGTCCGTCCGGCTGGCCAGACGGGTGATCGAAATAGACGACGTATTTGAGGTCAGGATCGTGTCATCGTTTACGTGAAGCAGTATATCTTCGAAGATTGCCTGCTTGATTCGTTCTTTCTCGGTGACGGCCTCAATCACCAGATCTACCGGGCCGGTATCCGCAAGGTTGTCCACCGTCATGATGTTCGTGAGTGCCCGCTTCTGGTCGTGCTCTGTGATTTTGCCACGTGCCACGGCCCGCCCGAGGTTGGTGTCTATCGTCTGCACCGCTTTCTTAAGCGTATCAGAATCGATATCGTAGAGTCGCACATTAATACCGGCGAGCGCGAAGACATGGGCAATCCCGTTGCCCATCTGGCCCGCGCCGATCACCGAAACTGTCTGAATATCTCTGCTCATGCCTCAAGGGGTAATGGAACCCGACCGCCTGCGCAAGTCAGCCAAAACCGTCATTGCCGGGTGCGTCGAAAATCGGGATTAGCCGGATGTCCTATATGGCGACCTGGCGATGATACACCACAGCCTGACAGGCGGGGTCGATCTCCATTCCCGGAAACGCGCCGCCTGCGTTATTCAAGTGCTGTCCTGACAGGCCAGGTGTCCCTGGTGCCGGGTGCTGCCTCCTGACATTATGCCTTGTATGCGGGCAACGGCTGCCTGGCCGTATTTCAGCAACCGAAGAAAAGGTGATGATCTGTTACACCCTGAAATGCGCAGACGGGCACACCTTTGAAAGCCGGTTCCAGTCTGCCGATGCGTTTGACACACTTTGTGCCCGGGGCAGGGTGACCTGTTCCGTCTGTGGCACCCCGGCGGTGGAAAAGGCGGTGATGGCCCCCCGGATTACGGGCGCGTGACCCGGATGTGCCAAAAGGGGCCTTGTCACGCCCGGCCTCGCCTGCCGGACAGGCCCTGGCGGCGCTGCGCCGCAAGGTGGGGGCACACACCGAAGACGTGGGCGAAAACCTGGGGATTATATATTTGATTAGACGCCCGAATACTGCATCCTTCACCGCATACATGCCCTGCTTTTGTTTTCCCTGCGCAGCCATGAAAGCGTACAGGTGCTGCCTTGGGGTGTGTTGCAGGGGCCGCACGGCACCACACGGTCTGGCATAGCCATTCGGCCCGCCGTCCGGGCGTGGCAGGTTATGGTCAGGTTCCCGATAGCCGGGTTCATCAAACTTTCTGCCACATCCCCTGCAACGATGGCCGTGCCGGTCGGGCACCATGCGCATACATTTGTGCCCGCGTCCGCCACACCCCCTCCGGTTCCTTCACGCGCTGTCTAATGCGCAAGGGCCGGTGTGTGCACTTCCCCGTCATCGGTGCGGGCGGGTTCTTGCGTCCTGAATCCCTGCAAGCCCGTATAAGGTGAAAGACCGACCGGTTAATCGGCACTTAAAGCCCGATAAAGGAGGCGTTACCCCCCGTATCTGACCCTTGCGCCTGGCCCTGGATTTACATTAAGGCGAAAAACCGGGCACCAGTCTTTCTGCCCGGGGCGGGAAAGATGCAGGGCCGGGTCTGTAATCCCCGTATAATCTCCCTTATAACCGGGCACCCGCACACCCCAGGATCCGCGATGCCTGAAACATTGTCACTTAAAATCCGGGGATTGCACTGCGCTTCCTGCGTCGCACGTGCGGAAAAGGCCCTAAAGGCCGTTCCCGGGGTGACAGATGCACGGGTTAATTTCGCCACCGCGTCGGCACAGGCAGATGTCGCACGGCAGCTGGACCCAAAAATCCTGGGCCAGGCCCTGCGGTCGGCAGGGTTTGAGGCAATCCCTGATCACACACCCCGCAACCTGGCCAACGAACAGGCGGAAACACTCCGGGGCCTGCGGCGGGATACGATCCTTGCCGCCGCCCTGGCCACGCCCCTGTTCCTGGTGGAAATGGGCGGGCATCTTTACCCGCCGTTCCACCATTGGGTAATGGCCGCCGTCGGCTGGCAGACCAGCTGGTGGGCGCAGTTTGTGCTGGGCTCTGCCGTGATCTTTGGCCCTGGAAGACGCTTTCTGCGAACCGGCCTGCCCGCCCTGTGGCGGCGGACGGCCAACATGAACTCCCTCGTGGCCCTGGGCACACTTGCAGCCTGGGGATATTCAACCGCGGCACTTGTTGTCCCCGAAATATTCCCCGCGGGAACCCGGGCGATCTATTTCGAGGCGGCGGCGGTAATCGTGACGCTGATCCTGCTCGGCCGGTTGCTGGAAGCCTGCGCCAGGGGCCGCGCCGGGGAGGCGATCCGCCAGCTTGCCACCCTGCGCCCGAAAGAGGCAGAGGTGAAACGCGCCGGGACATTTGTCCGGTTGCCGGCAGCCGCAGTGCGGGCCGGGGATGTGGTGCGCGTTCGCCCCGGTGCCTGTATTCCCGCCGACGGCCAGGTCACCGCCGGGGCGTCCCGCGTACACGAAGCTATGCTGACCGGAGAACCGGCACCAAAGGCCAGGGGGGTCGGCGATTCGGTCACCGGGGGAACCCTGAACGGCACCGGCACCCTGACGGTAAAGGTTTTGGCCGCCGGTGCCGAAAGCGTCCTGGCACAGATCATCGCGATGGTGGAACAGGCCCAGGATGCCAAACTGCCGGTGCAGGGAATCATAGACCGGGTGACAGCCATCTTCGTGCCGGTTGTCATCGGCCTCGCCGCCCTGACAACGGCCGTCTGGGCGATAATTGATCCGGCACTTGCCATCATCACCGGGGTCAGCGTGTTGATCATCGCCTGCCCCTGCGCCCTAGGGCTGGCCACGCCGATTTCCATCGTCATCGCCATCGGGCGCGCGGCACGGCTCGGTGCCTGGTTTCGCCGGGGCGAGGCGTTGCAGGTTCTGGCGACTGCCCGCGTTGTGGCCTTTGACAAAACGGGTACCTTGACTGTCGGCCATCCCGCCGGCGTCGCGGTGCGCTATGCACCCGGCCGGGGGGCACAGGATGTCCTCGCCCCGGTCGCCGGGGTGGAGATCCTGTCTGAACATCCGCTGGCAAGGGTGATTGCCCGATATGCCGCCCGCGCAGGCGTTGTACCGGCCACCGCGACAGGATTTCGCGCCGTTCCCGGCAAAGGTGCCTGCGCCAGGGTGGATGGGCGCAGCGTTCTTGTCGGGTCAGCCGCGTTTCTGCGGGAACACGGGGCGGACCCGGCCGGTATCGCCGCCCCGGCCGGCACCGCAGCACCAAAGGTCTTTGCCGCCATAGACGGCACCGCAGTCGCCGCCTTTGAGATCTCGGACGTCTTGCGCCCCAACGCGGCCGACACCATAGCACACCTGAAGAAACAAGGGCTGCATGTGGCCCTGATCAGCGGCGACACCGCCGCCGGCACCGGGCCTGTCGCCGCCCGTCTGGGCATCACCGACGTAAATGCCGGTATACTGCCCGGCGAAAAACAGGATGCCGTGCGCAGGCTGCGCGCCGCCCACGGCCCGGTGATCTTTGTCGGCGACGGTATCAATGATGCCCCGGCCCTGGCAGAGGCGGATATCGGCATCGCCATGGGCTGCGGAACCGATATCGCCGCCGAAAGCGCGGATGTGGTTCTGCCGGGCAGTGATCTGGCAGCAGTTGCGCGGGCCTTTCAGATCGCGAAAGCCGGGATGCGCAACATCCGCCAGAACCTGTTTTGGGCATTCGCCTACAATGCCGCGCTAATCCCCCTGTCCGCGGGAATTGCCTATCCGCTGCTTTTGTCGCCGATGCTGGCTGCCGGGGCGATGGCGGCTTCATCGGTCTGCGTGGTGGCCAATGCCCTGAGGCTGCGAAAGGCCGGCCTGTAAACACAGGCAGCGGACAGGCCGGCACGAGGCTGTGGCGGCAGGCATCCCCATCCGCCACATACATCGTTGCAAAGCGCACACTGAACCGGAACACGACCGCCCCGGTGTCGCACGAACATAAAAAAGAGTGTCAGACACAGCCCGCCGCCCGGCCCCCCTGTGGCGGCAGGTGACATGGCCTGCGGGTATTCCGGACCAGTATCGCACCCGTCTCCCCAATCAGCACAGAGGCCAACATTCCGCCACATCGGAAGCGGCAGAATGAACGGTGCCGCGGAAATATCCGTGCACCCTTCTATCGGGCCTGTGCCGCCAATTCGCCCGGTATGATCCCTGTCGTGGCAACACAGGCAGTCCGGTCTTTGGCAGGTTGATGACCGTGACCCGCTGCGCTGAAAGTCACGCAACCGGAATAATGCATGGTGCGGGCGGCGGGATTCGAACCCGCACGGCCAATCGGCCAACAGATTTTAAGTCTGGCATGTCTACCAATTCCATCACGCCCGCGGGCACACCGCAGGTGCCTTCTGCGGGGCACGTTGTAAAGACCAGGGTCTAGAAAAAGCCGGGACCCATGCGATGCTTAAGTTCTTTGGCCATCTCCGCGCCGATTTCTGCCGCGCTGGCGGCGGTGCCGGTGAGCTCTGCCGTGATCGCTTCTGACCCGTCAGGGCGGATCACCTCCCCGCGCAGGGTTATGGAGTCGCCGCGCAGGTCTGCCAATCCGGCGATCGGCGTTTGGCAGGATCCGTCAAGCCCGGCCAGCAGCGTACGTTCCGCTGCCAGGCGGGTGGCCGTGCCAGTGTCGTTGATCAGCCCCAACATTTCTGCGACCCTGTCATCATTGGCCCGGCGCTCAATACCGATAGCACCCTGCGCAATCGCGGGCAGCATGTCATCGGGGCTGATCGGTGTGGCCGTATCGCCCGCCATGCCCAACCGGTTCAGCCCGGCCATGGCCAGAAAGGTTGCCTCTGCCGCCCCGTCCGCCAGTTTTTTCAGTCGTGTCTGAACGTTACCGCGGAACTCCACCACCTGAAGGTCGGGCCGACGATAAAGAATCTGCGCACGCCGCCGCAAGGAAGAGGTGCCGACGACAGCACCCCGGGCCAAGTCGCCCAAACCCCTGATCCCTGCGGACAGAAAACCATCGCGCACGTCTTCGCGGGGCAGCAGGCAGTCGATCACCAGCCCGTCGGGCAGATCCACCGGCATGTCTTTCATCGAATGTACGGCGATATCGATCATGCCATCCAGCAGTGCTTCTTCAATTTCCCTGGTAAAGAGCCCCTTGCCGCCGATCTGGCCCAAGGGGCGATCCTGCACCCGGTCCCCGGTGACCTGGATGCCCCTGATCTCGAATACATCTTCCGGCCAGCCGAGGGCGACCATCAGCCGGTCGCGGGCTTCATGGGCCTGGGCCAGTGCCAGCGGGCTGCCGCGCGTACCAATTTTCAGGGGTGTGTCAGGCGAAATTTGCATAACAATCTGTCTAGGTCGGTTGTCCGCACCTGTCCAGATATCGGGCCGGTCAATATCTTTCGTCCGGTTCCTGTCCGTCGCCTTCAAAACGGATGATGTGGAATTGCCCGCACGGATCAAAGGCCCGGATATTCACGATCTTCATCAGACGGGCGTCTTTGTCTACAGCGGGGCTTTCCCTGCCGACACCGCCCGCGTAGCCGATCAGGGCACAGCACCTGAATTCAGAAACTTTTCCGCGCCACAACTGCCCGGGCAAGAAGCCGCGGGCCGTCGCCCCGGTGATGGGCACTGTCATCAAGCCTTCAGTTCCGCACTTGGGATAACCGGGAAGAACTGTCCACCGGACCATATGCCGAACCAGCGTTCTCCCTGGTGATCTTCGTGGCTGCCGTGGTCAACAAGGCGGTAAAAGCTCTTCCGGTCGATCAGCGCCTCCAGATTGGCGCGAATCAGGATGTAAGGGCTCGGTTCCCCCGTTTCCGGATCACGCGCCACGCGAATCGGGTTTTTCGGTCCGGCCGCGACAGCGTCATCCACGTGAGTCAGGAAGGTCAGCGACTGGTCGCGGCCTGCACCAGTCGCCTCAAAGTCGATGGCCACAAAGGGTGCATCATCTACGGCAATGCCCGCCTTTTCCACCGGCGTGACCAGAAAGTAGTCATCTCCGTCCTTGCGAATAATGGAGGAAAACAGTTTCACCAGTTCCTGTCGCCCGATCGGCGTACCAAGGTAGAACCACGTTCCATCCCGTGCGATGCGCATATCAAGGTCGCCGCAAAACGGCGGATTCCACAGGTGCACTGGCGGGCAGCCCTTCCCGGCAGCGTCTTTTGCGGCCTGCGCCAGGCTGTTCGCGCTTACCTTCCCGCCCTTTCCAATACCTGTGGGATTTGTCATTTGCGCTTGCCGGTATACTTTGTTCCAATACATGCGGATGGTGACTCTGCCAGTTTGAAGGTATTTCCCATGGATCAGAATGCAAGTGCCCTGGCAGATCGGGTGGAACGGACGGGCAACCTGCTGGCCCGGGCCAAAAAGCAAATATCCAAGCGGATTATCGGCCAGGATACGGTTGTGGAACAGGCAATTGTCGCCCTGCTCTGCGGCGGGCACGCGCTGCTCGTGGGGGCACCCGGGCTCGCGAAAACGCGACTCGTTGATACGCTGGGGACAGTGTTCGGGCTGATGACGAACCGGATCCAATTCACGCCGGACCTGATGCCTGCCGATATACTCGGCTCCGAAGTGCTGGAAAGTGCCGAAGATGGCACACGCAATTTCAAGTTTTTGAAAGGCCCGGTATTTACGCAGCTCCTGATGGCTGACGAAATCAACCGCGCTTCCCCACGCACCCAATCCGCACTGCTGCAGGCGATGCAGGAGCACCAAGTGACGATCGCGGGCCGGGAATACGACCTGCCGGCACCCTTTCACGTGCTGGCCACGCAGAACCCGATTGAACAGGAGGGAACGTATCCGCTGCCGGAGGCACAGCTTGACCGGTTCATCCTGCAGATCGACGTCAAATTCCCCGGGCGCGGGACTGAGCGGGATATTCTGATTGCCACCACCGGTGCCGGGCATGCCAGGGCAGAACCGGTCTTTACCCCGGCGGAACTGCAGGCGGGCCAGGACGCTGTTCGCCGCATGCCGGTGGGCAGTGCTGTGGTAGAAGCAATCCTCGACGTGGTCCGAATGGCCCGACCGGAAGACCAAAGCGCACCTGATTACGTCCGTGATGCCGTCAGCTGGGGTCCGGGGCCGCGTGCCGCACAAGCACTGATGCTGGCAACGCGCGCCCGTGCGCTGGTGCAGGGGCGGCTTGCCCCGTCCATCGAAGACGTTGCGGCCCTTGCCCGCCCGGTGTTGACACATCGCATGGCACTGGGCTTTACCGCCCGTGCCCGCGGCGAAGAATTGGGCGATATCATCGCCCGTCTGGTTGCGACTGTTGACAGGGCAGAAGCCGCCGCGTGACCCGGCTTATCGCCCTGGCCCCGGCGGCACTGCGTGCGGAAGCGGAGGCGCAGGCCGCGGGCTTTCCCGGCCTGCTTGCGCAAGCGAGCAGGTTGGCCGCCACCCTCAGCCCGGGTGCCCACGGTCGCCGCCGTGCGGGGCCGGGGGATCAGTTCTGGCAATACCGCCCGGCTGTGGCAGGCGACGCACGGCAACGGATCGATTGGCGCCGGTCCGCTGGTGCCGACAGTCATTTCGTGCGGCAAATGGAATGGCAGAACCGGAAAGCGGTCCACTTCTGGATCGACAGTTCTGCTTCAATGGCCTACCGTAGTTCGGATAAACTGCCCGCAAAAGGCGTACGCACACGGGTTCTGGGCCTTGCCATTGCAATCCTGCTTGCCCGGGCGGGCGAAAGCTTCGGCCTGATGCAAGACCCGGAACCGCCGCGCAGTGGCCGCGGACAGGTGACCAGGATGGCTATGCGCCTTGCCGCCGCCGGGGAACGGGATGATTACGGAGTACCGCCCGGCAAGGACATGACGACGGGCAGCCGGGCTGTTTTTATATCGGATTTTCTGGGCGATTGGAACCGGCTTCCGGCAGCCCTTGGCCAGTCGGCGGCGCAGCGTGTGCAGGGCTGTCTGATCCAGGTGCTGGACCCGGCGGAGGAGGCATTTCCTTTCGACGGGCGCACAATCTTCGAATCCATGACAGGTGCCGTGCGTTTTGAAACCCGCCGCGCAGGAACCCTGCGCGATGATTACCTGAAACGCCTTGCCGCACGGAAAGATGCGCTCAGACAGTTCGCCCGGAAGACTGGCTGGATTTTTATGACCCACCACACAGACAGGCCGACACGCCCGGCACTGATGTGGGCCTATAACGCGCTGTCGAAGGTGAGCCTGTGATTACGCTTGGCCCCATAGGCTTTCTTGCGCCCTGGCTTCTTGCCGGGTTATCGATACTGCCGCTCCTCTGGTGGCTGCTGCGCGCCATCCCTCCTGCGCCCCTGCGCCGCCGTTTCCCGGCGGTGCTGCTGCTGCTGGGGCTGGAAGACAAGGAAACATCGCCCGACCGCACCCCCTGGTGGCTGTTGCTGCTGCGCATGCTCGCTGTATCCACAGCGATAATCGCTTTCGCCCGGCCAGTGTTGAACCCGACTGATCGCATTCCGCGCCACGGGCCTCTGCTGATCGCCATGGACAGTTCCTGGGCCAGTGCCCAAAGCTGGGCCACCCGCCAGGCCAAACTGGCAGAGGTCTTGCAATATGCCTCCCAGGACGGTCGCCCGGTTGCTGTCGTGCGTTTGACGGATAAGCCCACGGCGGACGCGCCACTGGCCTTCGCGGATGCCGAAACGGCGACTGCACGGGTCGATGGGTTGCAACCCAATGCCTGGTCACCGGACTATGCCCCCTGGGTCGCGGCTGTAGCACAGGCGGAACCTTTTGAAACGCTCTGGATTTCCGATGGGCTGGCCCGTGCAGGCCGTGCGGAATTTTATAAGGCACTATCGGAAAAAGGTGCCGTGTCTGTCAGCGAAACCGGCACAGTTGTGCTGGTGCTGAAGTCGGTGACCATTAACGACGGCATGCTTGCGTTCAGTGCCGCACGGTCGTCAGACAGTGGCGAACGCCGCTTTAAATTATTCGTTGAAGGGACGGACCCGACGGGCATCGCCCGGGTGCTTGCCCGTGCCGACGGTGCGTTCGAAGAAGGTGCGACCGAGGCGGAAATACATCTGGAATTGCAAAGCGAGTTGCGCAATCGCGTTACCCGCGTGGCCATCGACGGCATCCGTTCCGCCGGGGCGGTGCAGCTGGCCGACGACGCAATCCGGCACCGGTCCGTGGCACTTTTGGGTGGCGTGCGGGAGCAGGAGGGCGCAGCCCTTGTTTCCCCCCTGCACTTCCTGCGCAAGGCATTGGCACCAACGGCAGACCTTTTCGAGGCGAACCTTGCCGACACGCTGCAATCGAGCCCGGATGTGATCGTCATGGCTGATGTGGCTGGCCCGGGCGAGGCGGAAACACAAGAGATCGTCACCTGGGTGGAGCAAGGCGGCCACCTCGTCCGTTTCGCCGGGCCACGGCTCGTATCCTCCGGCATCGGCCAGCGGGAAGAACATCCTCTGCTGCCTGTTCGCCTGCGCCCCGGCGGACGCAGCGTTGGCGGCGCGATGAGCTGGGGGGCACCGAAAATGATTGAACCCTTCGGCCCGGGCTCGCCATTCTTCGGCCTGAAGATTCCGGCGGATGTGGCGGTGATATCCCAGGTCGTGGCACAGCCGGACCCTGATCTGGCGGCGCGGGTGCTCGCATCTCTCGCCGACGGGACACCGCTGGTGACAGCAAAGGATCTCGGCAATGGCCGGGTCACCCTGTTCCACGTGACGGCCAATGCGGACTGGTCAACATTGCCGTTATCCGGGCTCTTTGTGCAGATGCTGGAACGCCTGGTAATCTTGTCCCCGGCGGGCGGGCCGGACGCCGCTGAAATTGCCGACACCACATGGGTACCGGAAAAAACGCTTGACGGTTTCGGTGTGTTGCGCCCCGCTGCGGGTTTCGCCGGTGTGGATGGTGCCCGCCTGGCCGCACGCGATTTCGGTGCCGATATGCCCCCCGGAATCTATGCCGACGAGAATCGCCGTGTGGCCGTGAACGCGGTGGATGCGGATACACGGATCGCGCCTGTTTCCTGGCCCGGCGGCACGGCATTCGTCGCCATGACTCCCGCCGAACAGCCGCTGCAATCCTGGCTGTTGCGGGCAGTTCTGATACTGCTGGCGGCTGATGTTATCGCAACGCTTTGGATTGGCGGGCACCTGCGATCACGCGGGGTGGTGGCCGGGCTGGCGTTGGCGTTTGCGCTGGCACCGATGAACGCGCAGGCGCAGGCGGAAAAAGATATCCTGCGTGCTGCAAACAACACCGTGCTGGCCTATGTTCTGACCGGTGACCCGGCCCTGGATGAAATATCTGACACTGGCCTGACTGGCCTGTCGGCAGAGCTTTACCGCCGCACGTCGATTGAACCGATCACTCCTGTTGGCGTGGACGCAGAGACAGACGAACTATCGCTATACCCGTTCCTGTACTGGCCGATTTCCGACACCCAGTCGCCGCCGGGCGCGAAGGCTGTTGCCAGGATCAACGCTTTCCTGCGCGGCGGCGGAATGATTCTTTTTGACACGCGGGACAGCAATATTTCCGGCGGGTCTGGTGCGGGCACACCTAACGGGCGTGTGCTGCAGAGTATCACCCGGCAGCTGGATATCCCTCCTTTGGAACCGGTACCGCACGACCACGTGCTGACCCGCGCCTTCTACCTGCTGCAGGACTTCCCGGGACGCTATGCCAACGCGCCCGTATGGGTGGAGGCGGCACCCCCAAATGCCGAACGGATCGAAGGCATGCCCTTTCGCAACCTCAACGATGGCGTGACCCCGGTGGTGATCGGTGGTAACGACTGGGCCAGTGCCTGGGCGATCGACGAATCCGGACGGCCCATCTACCCGGTCGGGCGCGGCTCTGCCGGGGAACGTCGGCGCGAGTTCGCATTTCGTTTCGGGGTCAACCTGATCATGCACGTGATGACCGGGAACTATAAGTCGGACCAGGTGCACGTGCCTGCCCTGCTGGATCGGCTGGGGCAATGATGGGTATCGTATTTTCCCCCCTCGTCGATTGGCCGGTAATCTGGGCAGCAGCGGTACTTTGCGCTGTGTCGGCAGGCCTCGCGCTATGGCGCGGGTTGCCGGGGTGGTGGCTGCGGCTCTTCGGCTTCGTTGTGCTTTTGATGGCTCTTGCCGGACCGGCATTGCGGGATGAAACGCACGAGCCCCTGACAAACGTCGTCTTCGTCGTGGCGGACCGGACGGAAAGCCAGTTAATTGCCCTTCGGCAGGAACAGATGGAAACCGGTCTGGCCGCACTTTACGCAGGCCTCGGTCGGCTGGAAAACTTCGAAACGCGGCCGGTGGAAGTTACCAACAACCCCGGTGCAGCGGACGATGGCTCTTTTATCATGGCAGCCTTGGCCGAAGCAGCGTCAGAGGTGGCGGAGACCCGCATTGCGGGTGCCCTTGTCCTGACAGACGGACGCATCCATGACGCAGCCCTTCTGGATAATTTCCCGGCTCCCGTTCATGTGCTTCTGACAGGAGAGGAAAATGACTGGGACCGCCGCCTGATCGTTGAGAATGTGCCCGCCTTCGCGATTGTCGGGGAGCCGGGCAAGATCTTCCTGCGCATCGAGGATCATGGTGCCGTGCCTGCGAACGTGCCGGGCCGTGCGCAGCTGCGTATATCTGTGGACGGCGGACTGGCACAGGAATTCCTGGTCGAAACCGGTCGCCGACTTGAACTGCCATTTGCCTTGCCCCATGCAGGCATGAACGTGCTGCAGTTCACCGTTCTGGCAGAAGAAGGTGAATTGACGGATCGCAACAACTCTGCCGTGATCTCGATCAACGGTGTGCGGGACCGGCTGCGCGTCCTGCTCGTATCAGGCGAACCGTACGCAGGTGGACGAACCTGGCGCAACCTTCTGAAATCCGACAGTTCCGTCGATCTGGTGCATTTCACCATCCTGCGCAGCCCGGATAAGCAGGACGGTGTGCCTGTGCGCGAACTGTCTTTGATTGCCTTCCCGACCCGCGAACTTTTTGTGGAAAAAATAGATGAATTCGACCTGATCATCTTTGACCGTTACCGCCGCCGGGGCATCCTGCCCGGCCACTACATGCAGAACGTGGCGGAATACGTGAAAAACGGCGGCGCGGTTCTGGTTGCATCCGGCCGGTCTTTTTCGACCGCTGAAAGCATCAGCCGTACACCGCTGGCAGATGTGCTGCCGGCCCTGCCCACCTCCAGGCTGATTGAACGGGGCTACCACCCCCGTATTTCGGAACTCGGCAACCGGCACCCGGTGACAGAGGGGTTGGCGCAGTTTGCCCCCGCCAGCCCTTCGGCACAAGACGATACCCCCGGCTGGGGCCGCTGGTTCCGCCTTATCGAGGCGGAGGTGAAAACCGGCGATGTGCTGATGACGGGTGCCGATAATGCGCCGCTTCTGGTGCTTGGCCGGGCGGGTGCTGGCCGCATCGCTATGATATTGAGCGATCACACCTGGCTCTGGTCCCGCGGGTTTGAAGGCGGCGGACCCCAGCTGGAACTGCTGCGCCGCCTGGCCCATTGGATGATGAAGGAGCCGGAACTGGAAGAGGAACGCATCACGGCGGAGGTTACGGGTGACCGGGTGACCGTGACACGCCGCTCCCTGGGTGAAGAGCATAAGGACATCACCGTGACCGGTCCGGACGGCAGCACCCTTGTGTTGCAGCCCCGCCGGATTTCGCCAGGCCGTTGGGTGACAGGGTTTTCGGGAAAAGAGAACGGGATTTATCGCCTGACGGACGGGGAACTCCTGTCCGTCGTGGCCATCGGCCCCGTCGCCCCGCGGGAGTTTGAGAAAACAATCGCAAGTGCTGCCGCGTTTGACCCGATCATGGCCGCAACCGGTGGCGCGGTACTACGGCTGGAAGAGGTGGCTGAACCACGCCTGCGTGTGGTCCGCGAAGGCCGTGTGGCTGCCGGGCGCGGGTGGCTGGGTGTGACGAACCGGGATGCCTATGTGGCCACAGATATCCGGCAGTCGCCTCTTTTGCCCGGTTGGGCCTGGCTGGCACTGACAGTTTCCCTGATGATTGCCGCGTGGCGATACGAAGGCCGTTAGGGCCGGGTTCCGCCCGTTTCCGTTAATTCCGATAGCCTGCACCAACCACGGGAAACAATTAGGAAACGCCACAATCTCAAAAGCCAGGCCTTCGGTGCCCGCCAGGATGGGGCGGGCGGTTCTGAAAGACAGGGTGAAAAACCGGACCGTCCAAGTGCCTCCGCTAATAAGATTCCCGCCCCGTTGCTGAAAGATAACCGGGCACTGCCCTGCCACAGCGATTTCAAAATGCCGGCTTTCAGTGTGTTTCGGGATGCAGGCAGAAAACCGCTATGGCTGTGGCGCGAACTGTTGCGGATCTGTTCAGTATCCTGCCCGGGCCGTTCGGCCCTGGTTAGCTTGCCTGTGCCGGCCGGCCCGAACACTTGCACCTGTGATGGGCCCCCGGACCGGTCTGGTCGGCGGCGGGTCTTGCCTGACCTGCTCCCGGGTTGTGGCGATTGAATATGTGCCCATCAGGCTTGTGCATGCCATGCGGGGTCGATGTGGCGGATGATTCCAAAGGTTGGCAAATACAATGAAGGTCAGCCAGGGTTTCCGGTATTTGCCTCCGTCTTCACGTCGGATAATTCGTCATGTGTGCTGCCGCCCCGGCAAGCTGCGGGATTTGTGGCAAATTCCGGTATTTCCCATTTCTTTTCGTGCGATTTTTGCCTATACGCCCGCATCTGCGCGGTTTCCGCGCTCCATGGACCTTGCTGGACGACATCCCGGCATGCGTCATAACCCTGATCGGAAAGGAGCCCCGATGTCGATTACGCCCGAAGAAAAGGTGACCATCCTCAAGCAATTTGCCACCAAAGACGGCGACACAGGTTCGCCGGAGGTGCAGGTTGCAATCCTGACCAGGCGAATTTCCACGCTGACGGAACACTTCAAGACCCACAAGAAAGACAACCACTCCCGCCGTGGTTTGCTGAAGATGGTGGCACAGCGCCGCAAGCTGCTGGACTACACCCGCAGCAGGGATGAGGACCGCTATCAGAATTTGATCAGGCGGTTGGGCATCCGCCGCTAGGCCATACTTCGCCGGAAGTTCCATGCGCCCGTTGACTGGTTTCCGCAGGTTTTTGCCCTAAGCCTTTCAAAAGGCGCAGAAGAAGGGCCACGGGTCGCTGTGAACGCGACCTTGGCCCCTAAAATCGCTCCGCCCGCAGCACTTCGCAGTCGGTCACGCAAACAACGCCGATGTGTTTTTCCACTACGGCGAAGGCCGCCTTTAGCAAGGGATCCAGTTTTTCGGGTCGTACGATGCACACAACCTGCAGCATTCCTTCTGCCCGGCTGATCTGGCCGGCACGGGCCCATTTTCCTGATCGTCCTGACCCGCCGAACACTGGCAGGATGGTGTAGCCAGTCACGCCCGCGTTTTCGATGGCAGTCGTCAGGCGCGATTGCATGACCTGCTCAATGGTGATTTCGACGCGTTTGGCCCTGTGTGTTTGCATGTCAGCCTCCGTTCGCGGCCTGGGCCAATGCCAGGTAAAGCGGTATCCCGGCCACAAGGTTGAAGGGGAAAGTAACCCCCAGTGACAGGGTAAGGTAGATTGACGGATTCGCCTCCGGCAGGGCAACGCGCATGGCGGCGGGCACTGCAATGTAGCTCGCTGACGCTGACAGCGTCATCAAAAGCAGGGTGCCCCCGGTGCTGAGCCCCAGCAAAAGCGCACAGCCGAACCCGATGATGCTGCCGGTAACGGGCATCAGGACGCCGAAGAGGATTGCGCCCATGCCCAGGACATGGTGCCCCTTTTGCATCCCCCGACCGGCCACCAGCCCCATATCCAGAAGAAACAGGCAGAGTACGCCCGTAAAAGGTGCCACGATGAAGCCGGATATATCCTCCATGCCTTCCGGGCCAGTGGCAAAGCCGATTATAAAACTGCCGACCAGCAGAACGATGGAACCGTTGAGAAGGATTTCCCGCCATAGGGTGCTATCCATGCGGTGCCCGTTACTGCCCCGGGATACCAGCCAAAGCGCAGACAGAATGGCCGGTGCTTCCATCGCGGCGGCAACCGCCACCATGTAGCCTTCTGCGGCAATGCCCTGGCTTTCCAGCACGGATGTGGCCGCCACAAACGTCACGATAGAGATAGAGCCATAGTGCCCCGCCACCGCCGCGGCATTCAGCCTGTCTATGGAAGACAACACACGCAACAGGCCAAAGGCGATGAAGGGGATAAGCGCAGACATGATCACGCCAGCCAGCAGGGACAGCCCAAGTCCGGCATCAATCCCATGGTCGGCTACGCTGACTCCGCCTTTGAAGCCGATGGCAAATAGCAGGTAGATCGACAGGGCCTTGGCCACGGCCTCCGGTACCGACAGGTCGGATCGCACGAGTGCTGCGAACAGACCGAGTGCGAAGGACAGAACCACCGGAGAGATCAGGTTCTGTGCTGCCAAAGCGAATATGTCAGCCATTATGAACGTCCCGTTCAATCAGTGCCGCGGGTGCCGCGACCTCATCTGAACCGAAGTGTAATATAAAGCACGGCCCTGGGAAAGGGTGTCACGGCACATACAATGTCCCGCGGCCCCCCTGTGGCCAATTGTGCGGATGCGTGTCCGCGATCCGGGTAATCTGTCACAGTCCGCCGATTGCGAAATGGATCTGACCTAGGTGTTGCTTTCCAGCAAGGTTTGATAAACAGCCATGATCGCCCTGGCCTCTCCGTGGATCTGAAACCGCTCTTCCACATGGGTGCGTGCGGCCCGGCCCTGGTGTTCGCGTACCTTTTCATCATCCAGCAGACATGCCGCGGCTGAGGCCATGGCCACCGCATCGCCGGGAGGTATCAGAATCCCGGTTTCGCCTGGCACCACCATTTCCTCGAATGCGCCAACAGTCGTTGCAATCACGGGTGTGCCACTGGCCATCGCCTCCAGGGGGGTCAGGCCGAACCCTTCCCACCGCTGCGGCGCGATAAAGAGGTCAAGTGCCTGATACCAGTGCGCCACCCGGTCCACCGGCACTTCGGGCGGGAACCGGATACGTTCAGCCAGGCCGCAGGCCGCAACCCTGATCTTCAACTCCCGTGCGAACCTCTGGTGTTTCCCGGTGGCACGCCCCATGACGATGGCACTTGCCTTTGGCCGGGTTGCCAGCACCTTGATCATGGCATCAACAAAGACATCGGTACCCTTCTGCGCCCGGATACGCCCGAAACAGCCAACCAGAGGTCCAGAGGGCAACCCAAGTGCCGCCTTCACCGCCGCACGGTCGGCGGGCGGGTGAAAATGCGCGGTGTCAATCCCATGCAGGATAATCTTTGAGGGTCGCCCCAGATACGAGGCCGTCTTTTGCGATGTTGAAATCACCGCATCCATCTGTTGGATTAGCCATTTCGAATATCCCGTATGGATCCGCTGCGAGGCTGAAGTGAACAGCAGTTTCAGTCGTTTTCGGAACAGATGCTTCAGGATCAGACCTGCCAGCATCTCGGAATTCCGCCGAGCGTGCCACACCCGCACACCCCTTGGCCCCCGCCGCGGCATGGTCAGAAGTGCGGTATAGCGGATCTGCGGCACATGGCCGGGCAGTGAAGGGGCGACTGCCGCGACTGCCATGCTTTTGGCCTGTAACGGTACCAAGCGTACCACTGTTGCTGTCACGCCCGACAGGCGGCGTTTGAAATTCGGCGCGATCACGTCAACGGTTGCGGGGTCCGGATACGCTATCATGGGGTGCGCTTATCGGGCGCGGGCGTATCAGGCAAGCACCGTGCGGAAATCGGAGTCATAACCTTCGTACGCCAGATTTCTGCCCGGCATCCAGGTGACCCGTCACAGCATTTTACTCCTGCGCCAGTACGGCCAGTGTTTTCTGCCGGTCAGAAAGCCGACACCGGAATCGATTGGACCCGCCTTGCCACTGGAAAACGCTTTGCCCGCAATGCGAATGGCCGCAATCATCAACCGACATCCTGTAGCGGGCGTATCCGGCCAGAGCAGTTGCCTGCACGGCAGGAACGGCGAGAGCCAAGGCGATATATCGATGCAATGATGAGATGAGCCTGGTCATCATGCAACGGCCCTGAAACCTTCCCCTTTCCAACCCGGCCACATTCCCCTATAGCACACACACCTTGAGATGACGCCTTTGACCCTGGGTGCATGAAAGGAACAGGGGTCGGCGGCGATGGGGCCGTCACGCAAACGGGAGACATGGGAAACCCTGGAAGTGCTCCCTCACAGGAAACGGGAATGTTCAGTATATCAACGAAAAGCATGCAGTGGGGCGGGGAAACGCTCACGCTGGAAACGGGCAAGGTTGCCCGCCAGGCAGATGGCTGTGTCATCGCCAGTCTTGGGGAAACCTCTGTCATGGCCGCGGTCACTTTCGCCAGGCAGCCAAAGCCGGGACAGGATTTCTTCCCGCTGACGGTGCACTACCAGGAAAAATACTACGCCGCCGGTAAGGTGCCGGGTGGTTTTTTCAAACGCGAGGCCCGGCCCACGGAAAAAGAGACGTTGACCGCCCGCTTGATCGACCGGCCAATTCGGCCGCTGTTCGTGGACGGATTCAGGAATGAAGTGCTGGTGATGTGCACCGTGCTCTCCCACGATCTGGTCAACGATCCGGATATCGTGGCGATGATAGCTGCCTCCGCCGCACTGACGATTTCCGGGGCACCGTTCCTGGGCCCGATTGCCGGGGCACGTGTGGGCTTCATGAACGGGGAATACGTCCTGAACCCGACCTGCGAAGACATGCATAAATTGCGCGACAACCCGGAACAAAAGCTCGATCTGGTGGTCGCAGGCACCAGAAACGCCGTTATGATGGTTGAATCGGAAGCCTACGAACTGTCCGAGTCAGAAATGCTCGGTGCGGTGAACTTCGCGCATGGGCAGATCCAGCCAGTGATAGACCTGATCATTTCGTTGGCCGAGGAAGCCGCGAAAGAGCCGTTTGATTACCAGCCTGCAGATACTTCGGAATTGATGGCCAAGGTCAGATCACTGGGCGAAGACGCAATCCGTGCGGCCTTCAGGATCACAGACAAACAGAATCGCACCGCGGCCATCGCCGCTGCGCACGAAACTATTGTCGTGGGCCTTGGCAGGGAAGAGCAGGAAGACCCGGTGCTCGGCCAGGTGATTAAACAGCTCGAAAGTGCCGTTGTGCGCGGCGATATCGTGAATAACGGTACCCGGATCGACGGGCGTGCGCTGGATGAGGTGCGGCCCATCGTATCGGAAACCCGCGTGCTGCCGCGCACCCACGGTTCTGCCTTGTTCACCCGCGGGGAAACACAGGCCCTGGCGGTGACCACCCTTGGTACCGGAGACGACGAACAGATGGTTGACGCGCTGGAAGGGATGCACAAGTCGAACTTCCTGTTGCACTATAATTTCCCGCCGTATTCGGTTGGTGAAACTGGCCGTGTTGGTCCGCCGGGCCGTCGTGAAATTGGTCACGGCAAACTCGCCTGGCGTGCGCTGCAAGCTGTGCTGCCGCCGTCGGCCGAGTTTCCCTACACGATACGCATCGTGTCGGAGATCACGGAATCAAACGGCTCTTCCTCCATGGCGTCTGTCTGTGGCAGCTCGCTGTCTATGATGGATGCAGGCGTTCCTCTGCGGTCCGCCGTTGCTGGTGTGGCAATGGGGCTGATCCTGGAAGACGATGGCAAATATGCCGTGTTGACAGATATCCTGGGCGATGAGGATCACCTGGGCGACATGGACTTCAAAGTGGCGGGGACGGAGAACGGCATCACCTCGTTGCAGATGGATATTAAGGTTGCCGGTATAACCACCGAGATCATGGAACAGGCCTTGGCCCAGGCCAGGGCAGGCCGGATTCACATCCTGGGCGAGATGTCGAAAGCCATCTCGGAGGCGGGTGCGTTCAGCGAACACGCCCCGCGCATTGAAACCATCCGGATCGACCCGGCCAAGATCCGGGAAGTGATCGGGTCCGGCGGCAAGGTCATCCGCGAAATCGTGGAAACCTCTGGTGCAAAGATCGATGTCAACGACGATGGCGTGATCAAAATTGCCTCCTCCGTCGGGGCCCAGATTGATGCGGCCAGGGAAATGATCCTGGGGATCACCGCAGAACCGGAAATCGGCAAAATTTACACCGGCAAGGTCGTGAAGGTCATGGATTTCGGTGTCTTCGTGAACTTCTTCGGCAAGCGCGACGGTCTTG
This sequence comes from Paracoccaceae bacterium, assembly GCA_014323795.1. Lineage (GTDB taxonomy): Bacteria > Pseudomonadota > Alphaproteobacteria > Rhodobacterales > Rhodobacteraceae > Amylibacter. The sequence goes on from JACONK010000001.1 coordinate 44,158, forward strand.
TCCATGTCAGCCAACTGGCGAATTACCGCGTGGGTCACCCGCAGGATGTGGTTGCAGAGGGTAAGGAGGTGAAGGTCAAACTGCTTGGCATCGATGATCGCGGCAAAATCCGGCTGTCGATGAAAGTGGTGAACCAGGAAACCGGCAGGGAAATCATTGCCTGAGCGTCTTCTAATAAATCGGAAAGGCGCACCTGCCCAGGTGCGCCGTTTGCCGCCGCCAGGAAAATCACCAGCGCACCACGGCCCGGCCTGAAAGGAAGATGGGTTTATTGCCAACGCGTTCAACACAATAGCGAATGTGCGAATGATTTTCGGGTGGACAGCCGTGACCAGGATGCCCCCTGCCACCGCGATCATGGGCTGCGGGCCTTCGGGGGGCATGTGGGAAGGTGGGGAATATGACGATGAATTGCAGGCCGTCTACAAACAGCACCACACGGGGATCATCTGGGCACATAGGCAGGGTTTTGGCTGCTTCACCAGCGAAAACCCGACAATAGTCTTGCCGCAACCTGTGCGGCGGCACCACCGGTTACACCCTGATCCTGCGCCTGGGTCAGCAGGACAGCCGTTTTGCAATACGCTTTGGCCCCGGGATTTCGGGTCGCTTGTTACCCGCGCTCAATGCTGGCCGCGATGCGGTCGGCCTCTTCCGGGCCAAGACGCGGCGGGTGCCAGTCCTTGCCCGGGGCGGCATCCAGCAAGCGCCTGGTGTAGTCGTGCCTGGGGGTGTTGAAAACCCTGTCCGCAGGCCCGAACTCCACCATCACGCCCTTCTCCATCACGGTGATATAGTCGGATATCTGCGCAGCCACCCGCAAATCATGAGTGATGAAGATGATCGCCATCTTGTACTTATCCTGCAGGCTGTTCATCAGCCGCAGAACCTGCTTTTGCACCGACAGGTCAAGTGCCGACACACTTTCGTCTGCGATCACCACATCCGGTTCCATCGCAAGCGCACGGGCGATCCCGATCCGCTGGCGCTGCCCGCCGGAAAAGTTGCGGGGTTTGCGGGCCATGGCAGATTCGCCCAGCCCCACCTGTTCCAGCAGATCAATTGCGCACTGGTGCGCCGCTGATGCCGGTACCCCCTGCAAGTGCAGACCACGGGTGACCATTGATCCGACCGAATGCGACGGGTTTAGCGAGCCGAACGGATCCTGAAAGATCATCTGGATGTTCTTGCGCGCCCGCACCAGATCCTGACCGGTCAGCCCGATAAAATCCTCCCCCTTTATGATCACAGCACCTTTGGTCGGCTCTTCCAGCCGGATCAGCGTCTTGGCAAGCGTCGATTTGCCCGATCCGGATTCGCCCACAACACCGAGGGTTTCGCCGGAGCGCAGAACGAACGCCGCATCTTTCAGGGCATGGACCTGCCTTTTGCCGCTGTCGTAGGTTTTGTGGAGTGCCTTGACTTCCACCATCGGGTCATCTTTCCGGGTGTTGTCCGGCAGGCGGGTTGTTTGCAAAAGCGGCATCGCGTCCACGAGCAGCCGAGTGTAAGGCTCCTTCGGTGCCATCAGGATTTGCTGTTTTGGGCCTTCCTCGATCACCTTGCCCCAGCACATCACAGCCACGCGGTCGGCCACGTCGGCCACCACACCGAAGTCGTGAGTGATAAAGATCGTCGCGTTGTCGTATATCTCCTTGAGATCGTTGATCAGCCGCAGAATTTCAGCCTGGGTCGTCACATCAAGTGCGGTTGTCGGCTCATCTGCGATCAGAATATCCGGCTTACAGGCAAGTGCCATGGCGATGACTACCCGCTGACACTGACCGCCGGAAACCTGGTGAGGATAGCTGTCGTAGATGCGGGGCGGGTTGGGCAACTGCATCTGCTGAAACAGTTCCAGGGTTTCCTCCCTGCGCTCTTCCGCGCCGATGTCCGGGCGATGGAGGGCGAAAACCTCATCCACCTGCCTGCCGATCCTGATCGCCGGGTTCAGGGCAGCCATCGGCTCCTGATATATCATCGATATGCGGGCACCGCGCAACTCGTTCAGCTCAGCATCGCCCATCCTGAGCACATCTTTGCCGTCAAACAGGATCTTGCCGGTTGCGGCTTCCAGACGGCTAGGCACGTCATTCATGATCGCGCTTGTCATAACCGACTTGCCGGAGCCTGATTCGCCCACCACGCAAAGGATTTCACCACGGTTGAGCGTCAGCGACACGTCCTCCACCGCATACTTTCGGTCGGCACCCGCAGGCAGCGTGATCGAAAGATTTCTGATATCGAGAATCGGCACTGCGGATTTGTTCGTCATGGCAGGCTCTTGTCGGTCATATCGGTATCAGGGTTTTTATTTTCAGAATGGATACACATTTTGTCCTTCAGTGCAAGCCGTTATACGATAGAGACCCCTGATCATGTTTAGGATGCAGTGTTTTGCGGTCTGCCTGGTATCTTAGGCTGCGGGCATTGCGATTTCTGCAAGCCGCGCCCAATAGCTTGCGCCGGTCGGGATCATTTCATCATCGAATTTGTATTCAGGATGATGCACCATCGCCGTGTCGCCGTTGCCGATCAGGATATAGCTGCCGGGACGGGCCTCCAGCATGAAGGCAAAGTCCTCGCCGCCCATCACCGGGGGTATGCCTTCGGTCACCGCAGTTTCACCGACCACGTCACGTGCCACTTCGGCTGCGAAGCGCGTCTCTGCCGGGTCGTTCACCATGACCGGGTAGTTGCGAATGTATTTGATATGCGCTGTCGCACCGAAGGTTGCCGCTGTGCCGGTGACAACAGCCTTGAGGCACTCCTCCATCTGGTCGCGTATGGCGGGTTCCAGCGCACGCACGGTGCCGTGCATATCCACGTGTTGCGGGATCACGTTGTGCGTCTTCGATTCCGTCTCAAAACTCGTCAGGGACAGAACCGCGTTCCTGATCGGGTCCACATTGCGCGAGACGATGGATTGCAGCGCAACCACAATATGTGCCGCTACCAGCGTTGTGTCAATGCAATCATGGGGTTTGGCGGCATGCCCGCCCTTGCCGGTCACGCGGATATCGAAGAGATCCGCACTCGCAAAGAAAGCACCCTCGCGGATGGCAAAATGGCCGACTGGCAGGCCGGGCATGTTGTGCATGCCGTAGACCTTTTGAATGCCGAACTCTTCCATCATCCCGTCGTTCACCATCTCCCGCCCGCCGCCGCCGCCTTCTTCTGCCGGTTGGAAAATCACGCAGACGGTGCCGTCGAAATTGCGGGTTTCTGCCAAGTACTGCGCAGCACCCAACAGCATCGCCGTATGTCCGTCATGGCCGCATGCGTGCATCTTGCCGTCTGTCCTGGAAGCATAGGCCAGCCCGGTCGCCTCTGAAATTGGCAGGGCGTCCATATCCGCACGCAGGCCGATCACCTTGCCCGACGTATTCTGCCTGCCCCGAATCACGCCCACAACTCCGGTTCTGCCGATTCCCTCTTTCACTTCGTCGCAGCCCCATTCCCGCAGCTTCTCTGCCACGAGAGCAGAAGTACGGCGGGTGTCAAACTGCAGTTCAGGATTTTCGTGCAGGTCACGCCGGATGGCAGTTATGCTGGCGTGGGTTTCGGCGAAACGGTTGATCATCGGCATGGGATACTCGTTCTGGCTGAGCGCATTGATCAGGGCGCGGATGAAGTTCCCGCCCTAGTCGAAATGTTTCCTGGTGACAAATTCATTGGGCTGGAGGGTCTGCTCAATGGAGCCGGGCCCGCAGATCGCGGTGGAAAATCCCGCCCGTTGGAAATGGCCCGCTTCTGTCTGGTAGCTGACCACATGAGTCGAATTGTCACCAGTGAGTCGGCTGCAGAGCTGTTCTGCCGCCCCTTTGGTTTCCTGTTCCAGAGCAGGGACATTGATATTGACCTTGATCTCCACGCCCGTGTCCCGAATGGGTCTGCTGCATCTCTGCTGCCAGTGCTGCGCCGCAAAGGCACGGTAGCGGGCATCCCGGCCAGCGTGGCTTTCGCCCCGGATTTTTCCGACATGCAACGTGGTATAGGGCTGCTCGCAAGGGGCATCCGGGTTTGCCACCGCCGCGTTTGCGGCCGGTGTCTTCCGGTGCCATTCGATCAGACGCACGGCATTCATGATGGCAGAGGCCCCCTTGTGGATGAGAGAGGAGTGAACCTCAAGCCCGTGCACTTGGGTCAGATAGCCGATAGGGCCTTTGTGACCGGTTACCACTTTCATCAGCGACGGTTCCCCAACGATGCAAATCTTTGCCTTGGGTATATCCTTTGCCAGTGCGTGAACCATGGGGATGACGCCTGTGCATCCAGCCTTCTTATCATAGCTCAATACGAGCTGGATCGGGCGTTTCAACCCGGATGCCTGCATCTGCGGCACATGGATGAGCACCTGGGCCAAAAATCCTTCCTGTCGCAGATGCCGCGCCTGTCGCAGATGCCGCGCCCGTAGTATTTGCCGTTTGCTTCGGTAATAACCCGTGGATCTGTGTTCCAAGTCTGGCCTTCAACTGGCACAACATCTGTATGGTCCGACAGGATAACCCCGCCTTCGGTATTTGGCCCGATACGGGCGTGTAGGCTGGCCTTTGTCCCATTCCCCTTCGTCACCTGGGTTTAAAACAACACTGAGATCGGCCAGATACCCCTCCCCCATCCGATCAAGGGCAGGTTTGATTTGGGCAGGTTTGATCTGTGCGATGTAGTATCAAAACCGACCAGCGTTTCCATCATTCATTTCAAGCGGTGTGACCCGCGCCATATAACCGGTCCGGGTAATTGTATCAGACGAATGTGTTCTCCTGCGCACTTACGTCAAGCCTGAACTCTGCTTCGGACGAAATTTGACGAAAAACCATTGTAATGCGGATATTAATGGGCTTAGCCTTCCCCGCAGACTCCGCTGCCGGAATCACTTCTGCAGGCCAAACGCCACAAACGGAGAGCAACTTGCCGGTATTTCAAATTGCATTACGCAAGGTGCCACAACGGTGCTGCCCGCACCGGAACGCCGCAACAGCAACCTGCCCTGACACCGCGTATCGATGCCCGGCGTTCCGGGGTAAAAATCTGACCAACATGGAGGAGACACGATGATTTTTCGCAAATTTGCGATTGGCACGGCTTTGGCCACGTTGCTTGCGACGGCGGGTACGGCAGAGCGCGGTTCTGATGGTGCACTCAGCATCATCTATTGGCAGGCACCGTCTATCCTTAACCCGTTCCTGTCGGGCGGTACCAAGGAACAGGAAATCTCGTCCCTTATCCTTGAACCGCTGGCACGTTACGACGAAACTGGCCAGTTGCAGCCCTGGCTCACCACAGAGGTACCGACTGTTGCCAACGGCGGCGTGAGCGAGGATCTGACCTCCATCACCTGGAAAATCGCCCCGGGCATCATGTGGTCCGACGGCACAGCCTTCACAGCCAACGATGTGAAATTCACCGCTGATTACTGCATGCACCCTAAAGGCGGCTGTGCGCAACTTTCTAGGTTCGGCGGTGTGACCAGCGTGAAAGTGATTGACGCCATGACGGTCAAGGTGAATTTTGATCAGCCGACGCCGTTTCCCTATGGCCCGTTTGTGGGTGCCGAGAGCCCGATCCTGCAAAAAGCGCAGTTTGAAAACTGCATGGGCCCCAAGGCACAGGAATGTACCGAACAGAACTTCGGCCCTGTCGGTACCGGCCCATTTGTCGTCACCGAATTTCGCCCGAATGATGTGATCACGCTGGACGCCAGCCAGAACTACCGTGACCCGGCCAAGCCGGCCTTCGCCACGCTGACTGTCAAAGGCGGCGGTGATGCGACGGCTGCGGGTCGTGCGGTGATGGAAACCGGTGAATTCGACTATGCCTGGAACCTGCAGCTGGCACCTGACGTGATCGCCGGTATGCAAGAGGGCGGCAAAGGTACCCCGGTCACCGGCTTCGGCCCGCTGGTGGAACGACTGATGGTGAATTTCACTGACCCGTCGCCGGACTTGCCGGAAGGGGCACGTTCCACCCGCAAGCATCCGCATCCGTTCCTGACAGATATCAACGTGCGTAAGGCACTGTCGCTGGCCATCGACCGGTCCTTGCTGGTGGAAATCGGCTACGGCCAGGCCGGTAAACTGACATGTAACGTCGTTCCGGCACCGGAGGCATACAACTCTTCGGCCAATAACGACTGCGTGACGCAAGACCTTGAAGGCGCAAAAGCACTGCTTGACGGGGCGGGCTGGGTCGACAGCGACGGTGACGGTGTGCGGGATAAAGACGGCGTGAAACTATCGATCCTTTATCAGACTTCCACAAACGCGGTGCGCCAGGATTTCCAGGCGCTGATCAAAGACTGGTGGAACCGGATCGGTGTCGAAACCGAGCTGCGCAACCTGGATGGCTCCGTGTTCTTTGGCGGTGATCCCGGATCCCCGGATACAGTCCAGAAGTTCTACGCGGACATCGAAATGTACGCGAACACCTTCAACGGCACGGATCCGCAATCTTACCTGGGCAGATGGCGCTGCGGGAATGAGCCGCGCCCGGAAACCCAATGGCGGGGCGAAAATGTGCCGCGTTTCTGTTCCCGGGATTACGGCGCATTGCATGATGAGCTGAGCCAAACTGCCGATCTGGCGGAGCGATCCCGCATCGCTAAAGCACTCAACGACATCCTGATGCAGGAATACGCGATCATCCCGCTGGTTCACCGTGGTCGCCTGTCTGCCCATGCAAACAGCCTTGGCGGCGTGAAGATTAACGTCTGGGACAGCGAACTGTGGAATGTTGCGGACTGGTACCGCATCAAATCCGACTAGGATGAAGTGAAAACCGGACCGCCCTCGCCGAAAGGTTGGGGCGGTTCTTTTAAAACCCCGGAGTGCTAAAACGAAGCGCCTATGCTGACCTTCACGATCCGTCGGTTGATCCTGTCGGTCCCGACGCTTCTTTTCATCTCTTTGGCCATTTTCCTGCTTCTGGAACTTTCCCCCGGTGATCCGATGGCACAGGTGCCCCTGACCGTTCCTCCGGACGTAAAGGAAAAGATGCGGCAGGCACTGGGTCTTGGCCAGCCGTGGCACATCCGCTATTGGAAATGGCTCGTTCAGTTCTTCTGGGTGGAGCCGCTGGTGTTTGTCGATTGGCTGACGGGCAGCGGTTTTTCTGCCAACTACCAGCGCATGATTTCCTGGCAGACCCGCGGGCCGGTTATGGCCTTGGTGGTGCAGTCCCTGCCACAGACCATGTGGGTGGTGGCCATGTCCTATGTCGTTGGTGTGCTGATCGCCATTCCCATCGGCATTTATTCCGCTTACCGGCATTATTCAATTTTTGATCAGTCCGGCACGTTCATCACGATGGTCGGCTTTTCGATCCCGCCGTTTTTCACCGGTCCGCTGATGATCGTGATCTTCGCAGTGCAACTGGGCTGGCTGCCGTCAACCTATAACACGGTACACAAGGTTTTGGATTGGGACAGTTTTGTCATCCAGCTGAAACAGATGGTGCTGCCAATCATGGTTCTTTCTCTGCAGACCACAGCGCAGATATCGCGCTATATGCGGTCATCGATGCTCGACAATCTGAAGCAGGACTATGTTCTCACCGCCCGTGCGAAGGGATTAAGCGAATGGATTGTCGTGATGGTACATGCCCTGCGCAATTCCATGATCCCGGTAGTCACTGTTATCGCACTGGGCATCCCGTCAGTCTTCGGCGGCGCGATTATTACCGAGAACGTCTTTAAGGTGAACGGGCTTGGCTACCAGCTGCTGATTGCGCTTTTCGCCAGCGATATCCCGACGGTCATGACCTTTACCTTTATCTTCGCGGTGCTGATCGTGTTCTTCAACCTGGTGGCTGATATCCTCTACGGCGTTTTGGATCCGAGGATTCGCTATGAGTAATCTCAGCGTCGGAAACATCCCCGCCGCCCCACCTTCGAGCCGGTGGCGCGATATCTGGAGCCGGTTCAAACGCCACAAGGGTGCGGTCATTGGCGGGGGAGGTCTGATCTTCATCACCCTTTTCGTGTTGATTGGCCCCTGCATCTGGACGCTGGAGGCGACGCGGATTGATATTCGTGCCAGGGACATGCGCCCGATCTATACGGCACTTTGGAACGGAGATGCGAAGATCGGGTGGACCCACCCGCTGGGCACGGACCAACTGGGACGTGATTTGCTGAGCCAGATGATTGAAGGCGGGCGCACTTCGCTTGCCGTAGGCTGGGCCTCGATGATCCTGGCATTGGTTCTGGGTACGTTGGTCGGTGTGCTGTCGGGGTTTTTCAACCGGCTCGACTTCTGGCTGATGCGCTTTACCGACCTGGTGCTGAGCCTGCCGATCCTCCCGCTGCTGCTGGTCGCTGTGACGCTGTTCCGCCAGCCGTTACGCACGAACTTCGGACCAGAGACGGGGATGTTCATCCTGATCGTGGGTGTCGTCGGATTGACGAGCTGGATGCAGACCGCCCGCATCGTGCGGGCCGACGTGCTGGTGCTGAAGGAAAGGGATTTTATCCAGGCCACCCGGTCCATCGGAACGCGACCTTTCGGTATCATCACCCGCCACCTGCTGCCCAACGTGCTGTCGCCCATCATGGTCAGTGCCACGCTGGGCCTTGCCACTGCGATCATCACCGAGTCCGCGCTGTCGTTCCTGGGCGTCGGCTTTCCGTCCGACTTTCCGACCTGGGGCAAACTACTGGCGGATGCCGTGCAACGGATGGAAGAATACCCGGAACGCGTTTTTTTGCCCGGCATTGCCATTTCGCTGACCGTACTGGCGGTGAATTTCCTTGGCGACGGGCTGCGTGACGCGCTCGACCCGCGTATCAGAGGGCGTTGAATTCTGAAAGGATCTGAAGGTATGAGCGACTATTTTGACGATCTCGAAATCCGGTCAGCGGACCAGCGCGCCGCTGACCTTGCGTCGGCGTTGCCGACGCAAATCTTGAATGCGAAGAGGAACGCCCCGGGATATGCGGTGGCGTTTGCTGATGTCGATCCGGCAGAAATTAAATCGCTCGCCGCCTTGGCAAAACTGCCCGTTCTGCGAAAATCCGACCTCGGTCAGGCACAGGTGCCGGGCAACCCGATGGGCGGTTTCGGCACACGGGGGAGATTTGACCAACTGTTCATGTCGCCCGGTCCGATTTTTGAACCGGGTATGCGCAGCAAGGACTGGTGGCGCATGGGGCGTGTGCTTTACGCAGCGGGCCTGCGCGCAGGCGACGTGGCCCAGAACTGCTTTTCCTATCACCTTACTCCGGCCGGCGTGATGTTTGACAACGCCTGCGCCGCCATCGGTGCCACGGTTATCCCGGCAGGCCCGGGCCAGACAGAAATGCAGGTTCACGCCGCTCACACCCTGGGTAGCACGGCCTACATCGGAACGCCGGATTACCTGAAGATCATCCTCGATAAAGCGGATGAACTGGGTATCACGCTCGACATCACGAAGGCTGCCGTGGGGGGGGGCGTACTTTTCCCGTCTTTGCGGCAGGAATACGCGGACCGCGGAATCAGCTGTCTGCAGGGATACGGCACCGCCGACCTTGGCAATGTGGCCTACGAATCCTCGGTGCGGGAAGGGATGATCGTTGATGAAGGTGTGATCGTCGAAATCGTTACCCCCGGCACCGGCGTTCCGGTTGCCGATGGCGCGGTGGGCGAGGTCGTGGTCACCACACTCAATTCCGATTACCCGCTGATCCGCTTTGCAACTGGTGACTTGTCCGCTGTGATGCCAGGGGAAAGTCCCTGCGGGCGCACCAACACGCGCATCAGGGGCTGGATGGGCCGGGCCGACCAGACCGCAAAGATTAAGGGTATGTTCGTGCGGCCCGAACAGGTCGGTGACTTTGTTGCCCGCCACGCTGATGTTACGAAAGCCCGCATCGTTATTACCCGTGCAGGGGAAGTCGACCATATGGCGGTTCTGGTGGAAACTTCCGGGACACCGAACGTAGCCACCCTGGAGGCGAGCGTGAAGGAAACGCTGAAGCTGCACGGGCCGGTCCACCTCCGTAACACCGGTGATCTGCCCGACGATGGCAAGGTGATCGACGACCAGCGGTCGTATGATTGAGATCCGATAAATCGGCCGGGATGCCAGGAATTCTGTTTGCTGGTGTGGCTGCGGCCCGGATCCGCGCAGCGACGATTGGATGGGGCCGCAGTGACCTGAAATCCCGGCCAGGAGACGGCAACCCTTCGCAAAGTGTTCAGCCTTGACGGGCTTTGAAGCGTTTCTGCGTCTTGTTTATGACGTAAACACGGCCCTTGCGGCGGACCACACGACAGTCGCGGTGACGCGACTTGAGTGAACAAAGCGAGTTCTTGACCTTCATCGGTCTTCTCCTGAGTGTCACCGGCTGGCATGTGTGGTGCGCACGGCCGGGTTAAAATCCGGGGCCATCCCCGGAAAAGAAATGGTGGGCGTAACTGGAATCGAACCAGCGACCCCTTCGATGTCAACGAAGTGCTCTCCCGCTGAGCTATACGCCCTGATGCAAAAGCAACACCCTCTGCGGGGTATCTTTTCGTGTTTGCGATCTGTAGAACAAAGCGAGAGTGTGTGCAAGAGGTATGCCAACGGAATTCCCAAGACTTTCATCTGTGTATCCAGTGATATGACTCCTGCACCGTTCCATCTGTATCTGCCCCGGGCTATCAGTTCTGCCGTTGTGTTTTCCAGCCCCCATTCGGGCCGCGATTATCCCGCACAGTTTTCTGCCGGAAGCGACCTTGATTCGGTCACTTTACGGTCATCCGAAGATGCCTATGTGGACCAGCTTTTTTCCGGCTGCCTGACCCACGGCGCACCACTGATCGCCGCCTGTGCCCCTCGCGCTTTTGTGGATCTGAACCGCAGTTCCAAAGATCTTGACCCGGCTATCATCGAGGTAGTGCAGGCGGGTGGGCTGAACCCGCGCATCGCCGCTGGCCTGGGTGTGATCCCTCGGGTTGTTTCCGAAGGTCGCCCGATCCAGTCGGGCAAGATCAAAATGGATGAGGCGCGGGCGCGGCTCGACCGATTTTATTATCCCTACCACAAACAGTTGAAAGACATGCTCGACATCTCGCGGTCAATTTTTGGAGAGGTGCTCTTGGTCGATTGCCACTCCATGCCGCATGAGGCCCTGGCCCGGTCAGCCGGGCTCTTCGGCGACAGATCCCACATCGTCATCGGTGACCGTTACGGAACCTCGTGTCGGCCGGATTACGTGTCAGAAGTGGAAGGCTATTTCCGCGACGAAGGCTTCCGAACCGGGCGCAACACACCCTTTGCCGGGGCCTTCATCACGCAAAGCTATGGTCGGCCAGGTTGTGGCCAGCACGTGCTGCAGATCGAAATCGACCGCAGCCTCTACCTTGACGAAAAAACTGTCACGAAGTCGGACAATTTCACAAATTTACGCCAGTGTCTGACCCGCGTGATCGCACGGATTTGTCAGATGATGAAACGGCCGCTGCAACTGGCCGCCGAATAACCTGTCTTCGAAGGTTGCGCACTTCCAGCGTCATCCGGTTCGCGGATGTAACCTTCACTTTTGCACCGGGTTCTGCCAGTTCGCCGTCCGGCCAGTTCGCCCGCCAGCGGGTGCCGTCAACCTCCACCGCGCCAGTGCCCGTGTCGAAGTTGAGCACTTTACCAATGCGCCCGACCAGATGATCGGGTCGGGAATTGAGCGTGGCATGCTCTTGCCCGCCATCTCCGTAGTGCTGCATCAGCCAGCGTCCGGCAAAGGTCAGAACCACGGCAACGACCGCGAAGAGTGTGATCTGCACATCGCCCGACAGGCCGGGCATTATCCACAGCAGGAAGGCCATCTGAAAGGCAGCGAGGCAAACCCAGATCAGCACATAGGTGCCAGTGACGATTTCCAGCGCACCGAGCGCGAAGGCCAGTGCAACCCACCACCAGGGGCTAAGCCCTTCAAGGAGGTCGAGAATCGGCATCAGAATACCTCCTTTTTACCCGCAACGGCCTTGGCTATGTTGGCGATACCGCCGACCGAACCGATCAACGAAGATGCCTCAAGCGGAATCATCACGGTCTTGGAATTCGGCGATGCGGCTATGTCTTTCAGTGCCTGGGTGTAGCCCTGGGCCACGAAGTAGTTGATCGCCTGCACGTCGCCCTTGGCGATGGCTTCTGATACCACGGCGGTCGCGGTTGCTTCAGCATGTGCTTCGCGTTCGCGGGCTTCCGCGTCCAGGAATGCGGCCTCTTTCCGGCCCTCAGCTTCCCGAATTTGGCTCTCACGCTTCCCTTCGGCCTGCAGAATGGCGGATTGCTTTTGACCCTCTGCTGTCAGGATTTCCGCCCGCTTGTCACGTTCGGCCTTCATCTGACGGGCCATTGCCTCTGAAATATCCGGCGGCGGCGCGAGGTCTTTGATCTCTACCCGAGTGACTTTCACGCCCCAGGGATGTGCGGCTTCATCAATCACTGCTAACAGTTTCGCGTTTATCACGTCTCTGTTCGAAAGGCTTTCATCGAGATCCATGGACCCGATCACCGACCGGATGTTCGTTTGCGTCAGGTTCGATAGGGCCCGGTAAAGGTCGCGCACCTCATAGGCTGCACTGCTTGCGTCCACAACCTGATAAAAGGTTACGGCGTCTGTCACAACCATGGCGTTGTCGCGGGTAATCACTTCTTGGCTGTCAATATCCAGAACGGTTTCCATCATGTTGATTTTGGTGCCGACCTTATCCATAACCGGGATCAGAAAGCGCAGGCCTGGTTTCAGCGTCCGGGTGTAGCGGCCAAAGCGTTCGACGGTCCACTCCTCCCCCTGGGGAACGGATTTGACCATCATCCATAACAAAATTACGACAAATATAAAAATTGTGGTTGCGGTGATCCCCAGGGATTCAAGTATCAAAAGGTCGGCCAAGGTATTTCCTCCTTACTCTGCATCCTGATACCTAGCAGTATGCATGTCCAATTGGAATTCCTTTTGTGCCGGAGCTGTCAGACTGCTTGGCGAATGCAGCTAATACCCTTATGTTTGGTGCCGAGGCAGAAGGAGTTTTTCAGCAATGAAAGCACCAGGCACCAAGGCTGACGCGCAGTTCACTCAGCCCGTCAGGATCATTCTGACGATGCTTGTCTTCGTGGTGGTTGTGGCAATTGGTGCAATGCTCGCGTACGAGCGGCTCCTGCCCATTTTCATGGCCAATGTTTACCTGAACGGGTTTATCGGGTTGGTTTTTATTTTCGGTATTCTGGCGTGTTTCTGGCAGGTCTTCACGCTGATCAGCTGTGTGAGCTGGATTGAGGGCTTTGCGATCGACCGGCCGGGGCATCAATTCACGCAGGCCCCGGGCTTACTGGCGTCCCTTGCGGCGTATCTGCGCAAACGTGGGGCGAGGTCAGCACTAACGACAAGTTCTACCGCCTCGATCCTCGATTCCGTGGCAACCCGCCTCGACGAGGGCAGAGAGATCACGCGCTACGTAATTAACCTTTTGATCTTCCTTGGCCTTTTGGGCACGTTTTACGGACTTGCTGTGACTGTTCCCGCCGTGGTCGATACGATACGGTCGCTCGCTCCGCAGGAAGACGGGTCGTCTATGAATGTCTTTGATAATCTGATGTCCGGACTGGAACGTCAGTTGAGCGGCATGGGAACGGCGTTCGGGTCATCGTTGCTTGGCTTGGCGGGTTCGCTGGTTATCGGCTTGCTGGATCTGTTGTCCGGGCGCGGCCAGAACCGGTTTTACGGCGAAATGGAGGAATGGCTGTCGTCGATTACCCGAATTGGCGTCCTTGGCGGGGGGGAGGAAGCAGACCTCGGCGGGGTAAGCAATTTCGCCCTTGCGGACTTGCTGGAGCACACGACCTTCCAGATGGAAACATTGCAGGGGCTGATTCGGGACACTACCGCCGGGTGGGAAAAAACCGACAAGTGCCTGGTCCATCTGGCAGACGTTGTGGAGCGGTTTGCAGAGTCTGTGGCGACCACCCAGAGTGCAAATGTGCAACTGACCGAACAGGTCGCCTATGGCAGCGACAGGATTGTGGAATCACTCCGCGACCTGTCTGCCCGGATGCGGCAGAACGACGAGGTCTGGGATGCGGAGGCCAAAATGCGCCTGCGCAACATCGATACCCAGCTCCTGCGTATCATTGAAGAGATGATATCCGCACGCCAGGATGTCGTGGGCGGATTGCGTTCGGATATTCTGAGTCTGACGTCCACCCTGCGCGAAGCCATTCAGGCCGAACAGGAGTCCTAGGCAATGGCACTTGCCCGTCGCGCTGGCAACCGGTTTTCGGCCAACATCTGGCCGGGCTTTGTAGACGCGATGACCGCGCTCCTGCTGGTGCTGATGTTTGTGCTAACCATCTTCATGGTCGTGCAGTTTGTGCTGCGGGAAACGATCAGCGGTCAGGACGAAGAACTGAACGCGCTGACATTAGAAATCGCTGAACTGGCCAATGCACTGGGCCTGGAACGGCAGCGGTCCGCCGGATTGGAAAGCAGTATTGTATCGCTGACCGGGGCCCTGGAAGCGGCAGAAAGCAACATTGCCGATCAAGCGGCCCGGATATCGACCCTTGAAGGCGCGGTGGCGGAACGGGACGCAAATATCACGGCGTTTGAAGATCAGGTTACAGCCCTTTTGGCCCGGTCAGCAAATCTCGAGGAAACGCTCGCCAGCCGTGCCGCCCGGATCGCCACGCTGGAAGACAGCGGTGCCGAACTGAGTGCGGAGCGTGATCAACTGCTGGCGGATAAGCAGGCGCTTGAGGCGGCAAACGCGCAGGAGATTTCCCGGAAAGAAGCCCTGCAACTGGCCCTTGCGGCGGCCCGCACCGAAATTGATGCGGCTGCCGAGGCGGCCCGTCTGGCCGCTGCGCGGCGTGAAGCCCTGGAAACGCTGGTCAGCCAATTGCGGCAGGAGGCGGAGGAACGCGAAGGGTCTTTGGCGACTGCACTCGCCGCACTTGCGGCAACCCGGACTGATTTGGATAGGTCTGGGAAAAGCCTGACACAGGCCCTGCGGGATTTGACCGCAGCCAACACGGCACTGGAAGGGGCCCATGCCGACCTGCAGATTGCCGGGAACCAGCTCAGGCAGCAAGGGATGACAGAAGAAGAACTACGCACACGCCTGCAACAGATGGTCGACGAACTGTCATCGGAGCAAGCCGCCCGCTTGGCAGAAGCTGCCGCAGCAGAAGCACTGCGCACCCGCCTGCAAAACGCGGAGACGGAACTGACAGCCATGACGCTGGCACTGGAAGAAGAGCGCCGCAAGGCAGAGGATACCCTGACGATACTGGCCGCCGCGGAGTTGGCGCAAGAGGAAGCGGAGACCGCCGCCCGGAATAACCTGACCGCGGCAGAGAGGGATCGTGCGCTGCTTTCGGCCGCCCAGACCCGTCTGCGCGAGCAAGAGGCCGCAAATGCGCACAGCCAGCGGCAGGTGACACTTTTGAACCGTCAGGCCGCAAGCCTGCGAAAAGAGCTGCAAAGGCTGCAGGGTCTGCTGGATGCGGCGGCAGAGAAAGACGCACAAGCCGAGGTGCAGATCGAAACGCTGGGGCGCAACCTCAATCGGGCCCTGGCCCGGGTGGCCGCCGAACAGCGCCGTGCCGCGTCAGAAGCCGCCCGCCGCGCCGCGCTGGAGGAAGCTGAACGCCGGCGGCTGGAAACTGAAGCGCAGGATTTGCGCAAATTCCGATCGGAATTTTTCGGCCAGCTGCGCGATGTTCTTGGTAGCCGGCAGGGTGTCCGGATCGTGGGGGATCGGTTTGTGTTTTCGTCCGAGATCCTGTTCGGCACCGGATCGGCGGAGCTGGGTGTTCGCGGCAAGGAGGAAATCGCCAAAGTGGCCTCCATCATTCGCGATGTAGCTGATAAAATCCCCCCCGGGATTGACTGGATTCTGCGGGTGGATGGGCACACTGACAAGACCCCCCTGTCAGGCACGGGTTATTATCGCGACAACTGGGAGCTGAGCCAGGGCCGTGCGTTGAGTGTGGTGAAATATCTGAAAAACGAGCTGGGCATCCCGCCTGAGCGGCTGGCGGCCAATGGGTTTGGCGAATTTCAACCGATTATTGATGGCGACGGGCCGGAGGCCTTGGCCCTGAACCGTCGCATTGAGCTGAAACTCACAGAACGCTGATCCCTTGCCAAAAGGGCAGGTTTCGCCCGCGCACCCTGAATCGGGATATTTGCCGAGCCACAACCACACAACGGTGTAGCAGCGCAGGTTTGGCTGTTGTCGTTTATGCGCTACAATAGTCCCTGACAGCTGTCATGGGAACCCCTCACAAGTGTGAGATATCCGCCACAATCAAGGGCATTGCCTGCCTTGGCGGACAGATGTGCCACATGACCAGGCAGTCGGCTCCCGATCCCCGTGGGCGTTCAGGGAGTATAGGTTGGGTGTGCTTTTATCCTTGTATCGACCGGACCCGGTCCGGTGCAGTCAAAAGCTTTTCCAGCCGCCCGGCGGTGTGCACCGTATCGTCAGAGGTTTTGATTTTCAGACCCACAGCTTTTTGCGAGGCTGTCGAAGAGAATGAAAAACAGGTTGGGAAGAACCGTCTTTCGTCCGGCTTCTGCTGACATGCACAGGGTGCAACTCGCGATATTGGCAAGCACGATCATCAGTTCCTCGTGGTGGCCGACGATAGTCCGGACCTGAGTACGCTCAAGCCGTGCCGCTTGCGTCGGCACCGCCGAATCGAGGCAGGGTGCCTGTACTACACCTGTCACGGCTATTTCGCCGTCAGAAGCGGAGGCTTTTTGCGTGTGACCCGCGTCTTTTCGGGTGGCTTGATCGTCAGCACGAGATCTCCGTCCCTGACGCTTACTTTCACCAGACCGCCTTTCGACAGTTTGCCGAAAAGCAGTTCTTCGGCCAGGGGTTTCTTGACGTGTTCCCGGATCACCCGGGCCAGGGGCCGGGCTCCCATTTTTTCGTCGTAACCCTTGTTACCCAGCCATGCTGCAGCGGCAGGGGTCATTTCGAACACCACGTTGCGGTCCATCAGCTGTGCTTCCAATTGCAGGATGAACTTGTTTACAACCTTGCTGATCGTCTTTCTGGCGAGCGGTGCAAAGCTGATCACGGCGTCCAGGCGGTTGCGGAACTCCGGCGTGAAGAGATTTTCTATGGCCACCATATCTTCTCCTTCGCGGCGCACACGGCCAAAGCCCATAGCGGACCTGGCCTGTTCGGTCGCACCAGCGTTTGAAGTCATGATCAGAATTACGTTTCGAAAATCGGTTGTTCGGCCATTGTGATCGGTCAGTTTACCATGATCCATCACCTGCAGAAGGATATTGAAGACGTCCGGGTGAGCCTTTTCAACTTCATCAAGCAAAAGCACACAGTGTGGATTCTGGTCAACGCCGTCAGTCAGCAGCCCGCCCTGGTCAAATCCGACATAGCCCGGCGGCGCACCGATCAGGCGGCTGATCGCGTGTTTTTCCATGTACTCGGACATGTCGAAGCGGATCAGTTCCACGCCAAGGGTATCGGCCAGCTGACGGGCAACCTCGGTTTTGCCTACACCGGTCGGACCGGCGAAGAGGTAGTTACCTATGGGCTTCTCCGGCTCCCTCAGGCCTGCCCGACCAAGCTTGACAGCTACCGAGAGTGCCTCAATCGCTTCATCTTGGCCAAAAATAACGCGTTTCAGGCTGGTTTCCAGATCCTGAAGCACCTCTGTGTCATCCTTCGATACGGTCTTTGGCGGGATTCGGGCGATTTTGGCCACAACATTTTCAATCTCTGAGACGTCGATGGCTTTTGTCCGCTTGTCTGCTGCGATGATGTGCTGGTAAGCCCCGGCCTCATCAATCACGTCGATGGCTTTATCCGGCAATTTGCGGTCGTGGATGTAGCGTGCTGCCAGTTCGACCGAGGATTTGATCGCTTCCGCCGTGTATTTGATCTCATGGTGTTCCTCGAAATAGGGTTTCAGCCCCCGAAGTATCTTGATCGCGTCTTCCACGGACGGCTCGTCCACGTCTATCTTCTGAAAACGGCGGCTGAGCGCACGATCTTTTTCGAAGTGCTGGCGGTATTCCTTGTAGGTGGTGGACCCCATGCAGCGCAGCTTGCCATCTTGCAGGGCGGGTTTGAGGAGGTTAGAGGCATCCATCGCGCCCCCGGATGTTGCGCCTGCACCGATCACCGTGTGGATTTCATCGATGAAGAGCACCGCATCCGGGTGATCTTGCAACGCGGTCATCACGGCCTTGAGCCGTTCCTCAAAATCACCGCGGTAACGGGTACCGGCCAGAAGTGCACCCATGTCAAGACTGTAGATCGTGGCATCCGACAGAATCTCTGGCGTCTCGCCAGCCACGATTTTGGCAGCGAGCCCTTCAGCGATGGCCGTCTTGCCGACGCCCGGATCTCCCACGAGGATCGGGTTATTTTTGCGGCGGCGGCAGAGCACCTGGATACAACGCTCCACCTCATGGTCACGGCCGACCAACGGGTCAATGCCGCCGTCCTCGGCCTTGGCATTCAGGTCTACGCAGTATCTTTGAAGTGCGGTTTTGCCCTTTGTGCTTTCGGATTTTTCGAAGGTGCTTTCCTGTTCATCCTCCGCCCCGGTGACCGGGCGAGATTCGCCGTAGGACGAGTTCTTCGCCACCCCATGGCTGATGAAATTCACTGCGTCGTAGCGGGTCATATCCTGTTCCTGCAGAAAGTAGGTCGCGTGGCTCTCGCGCTCGGCAAAGATCGCGACCAGCACGTTGGCCCCCGTCACCTCGTTCCGACCGGAGCTTTGCACGTGGATTGCAGCGCGCTGGATGACGCGCCGGAAAGCTTTCGTGGGCGTTGCCTCCGATTCATCATGTTCAATGACGAGGTTGTGGAGTTCGGTATCCATGAACCGGATCAAGGTGGTGCGCAGGTCATCAAGGTCCACTTCGCAGGCGCGCATGACGCTGGCGGCATCCTGTTCATCTACAAGAGCCAAAAGCAAATGTTCCAGGGTGGCCAATTTATGGCGGCGCGTATTGGCGAAGGCGAGTGCGGTGTGGATGGCCTTTTCCAGACTGCTTGAAAAAGAAGGCATTCAGTCATCCTTTTATATGGTGCGCCCCAAACATACCGGGCTGTCCCTTGAGCGTAGATTTCGGCGTATATGCCTGGGCTTCAAGTGATTTTTGGGAAAGGCCCATGAAAAATCCTGGAAAAGGCCCACGAAACGGGCGGATTGGTGCTTTTCACCCAGGAATTCATCGGGCAGGCAAGAATGGAAAGAGTTGCATCCGTCTGATTCGGGTCGCCGCCATGTGAGGGCGCGGCGGCTCACACCCCTCATACGGAGATTGCCACGAAGAAACCTGTCCTTGCTGTTGTCCTCGCCTGCCTTACCCCCGACCTGTGCGGCACCGGTTGATGATTCACAAGGTTTGTGAACTGCTTTTTTTAGCACTTTTGTTGCAGTGAATGTCAACAAGGGCAAAAATCCGGAAATGACTGTTTCAGAAACAGGGGATTTAGGTGAGCGTGTCGCCCGCATACGAGTTGAAGACATAAAATTCCAAAATTGCTTGGGGTGTGTTCAAAGGATGAGGTCTTATTAAAGTATTTTCGGTACCTCGAAACCGGGTTCAGTCAGGTGAACTCGCGGCGAAATGGGCCAGTCTTCATTGGCGTGACCTTTGAATCCGTCACCGGGGCGGGCTGGTTCCCGCCCCAGCCTTCGTCAGACTGTTCCCATGCCCCGCGTTTCCCTACAGGTGCTATTGTCAGGATTAGTATCACCCGAAGATCATGAATCGGTGCAGGCGGACGTGGCTGTATTTCTGGTCAGGCATGAACTTCTGCCGATGCATTCAGGTTCGGGAACAGGACAGGCATCAAAAGTTATCCTTGCGGGTGCGCACCTCGGAGAAAACGTCCGCCGGGTCGGCGTCTTTCATGCCGATAGCATATTGCAGGTCTGCATTATCGGCGCGCAGGAACGGGTTTGTCTGACGTTCCGTGCCCAGGTTCGACGGCACCGTTGCAATATCCCTGGCGCGCAGTTGCGCCACTTTTGCCGCACGCACGATATAGTCACCGTTGTCGGGTTCGATGGTCTGGGCGAACTTCGCGTTTGAGGCCGTATATTCGTGCCCGGTATAGAGAGCGGTGTCGCCGGGCAGGTTCCGGAATTTCTGCATGCTGGCCCACATCTGCGCGTGTGTACCTTCAAACACCCGCCCGCAACCCCAGGTCATCAGGCTGTCGCCGGTAAACGCCGCCTTTGCGTCTTCGAACAGAAAGGCAATGTGGTTGATGGTATGCCCGCTGACGTCTATGACGCGGCATGTCTCATTACCAAACCGGAATACCTCTTCATCATCAAGCGCAATGTCGATCGGGGGCAACCGGTCCTTGTCCCGCACGGCACCCGACACGCTTGCGCCAGTGGCGTTCACCAGATCCGGTACGCCATCCACATGGTCCCGGTGGTGGT
This sequence comes from Paracoccaceae bacterium, assembly GCA_014323795.1. GTDB lineage: Bacteria > Pseudomonadota > Alphaproteobacteria > Rhodobacterales > Rhodobacteraceae > Amylibacter. The sequence continues at coordinate 64,573 of JACONK010000001.1, forward strand.
GGGTCAGAAGTATGTGGTCGAGGTTCCACCCCCTGGCTTTGAGCGCGGCCTCAATGGGTGCGGCTTCCGGCACATCAACCGCGGCCACCTGGTCGGTTTCCGTGCAGCGCATCAGAAAGGCATAATTGTCGCTGAGGCAGGGGATGGTCATAATTTCTAGGGGCATGAGCTTTTCCTGGCGTGTATTCTGGGGTTGATCCGAGTTTGGCGTATCAAGGATGCTTGCGCAATGCACCTCGACGTGGTGGACCTGCACTCTTTCTACTACCGCACGAAACTGGGGCAGATTGCCCGATGCTCCCTGCGGGAGCGGGTGGTCGGACTTTGGCCCGACGCGAAGGGCCAGACAGTGGCAGGCTTCGGTTTTGCCGGGCCAATGCTGCGACCGTATTTGCGGGAAAGTCGGCGGG
>JACONK010000001.1:65016-65117 GCA_014323795.1 Paracoccaceae bacterium
CGTACAGGGCGTAATGCATTGGCCTGAGGGGGAAGCGAACCGATCCGTGATGGTGGAAGAAACGCGATGGCCGATTACCACGGGTATGATTGACCGGCTGG
>JACONK010000001.1:65137-172198 GCA_014323795.1 Paracoccaceae bacterium
TGATTGACCGGCTGGTCGTGCTGCACGGGCTGGAAACCTGTGAACGGCAGGGGGAGTTGCTCGATGAAATTTGGCGTGTGCTTGGCCCCGGTGGTCGCGCAGTCTTTATCGTGCCGTCGCGCAGCGGGCTTTGGGCGCGCCGCGATGTGACACCTTTTGGTTTTGGCCGACCCTATTCCCTTGGTCAGCTGGAAAACCAGTTGCGCAAACACGCCTTCTTGCCGGGCTACCAGATGGGTGCGCTTTTTTCACCGCCGTCCCACCGCGCAGGCATCATCCGGTCTGCCGGCTTCTTTGAAAGATTCGGGGCGCGCCTGTCATGGATTCTGCCCGCAGGTGCGATCATGCTGGAGGTTACCAAACGTGTGCGTGCTCCGTCCCGTCCAGGATTGAAAGAGGCGGTGCGCAAACCGCTTAAGGTCATCGAGGGAATCACAAAACCTGCCGGAAAACCGGTTCGCGGCCGTATCAGGGGTACGTGACCTGGAAAACAAATTGGTGTGTGATTTCGAAATTGGGAGGTTCGGGCAGTCTTTCGTACCGGCACTGGTTTTTCTTTTCCTGGTAACCTCCGCTGCGGCATGTATTTAAAACGCAAGGTTTCGCCGGGCGGACGTCCCCCGCCGGTCGCAATGTGGCGGGACGGCTGATCACCTTGAAGAACCCTGTGACCGGATCAGCCAACAGCCGAAACGGGTGTGCTGCTTGCCTGTCTTGACAGAATGTTCCTGCGGGCCCGATGCCGAACCGCCGTTCCTGGAAAGCAGGCACTGTTGCAACGTTGCTGCCCACATTGGGGTGGGCGATGCAGGCCATGTTGCATCTGTTATCAAAACCTGCATCCGGTGACCATCCGCGTGACGCTGGCGGGCCGTATATAAACGAACGATGGGTCGCAGATCCACACGTCCACGACGCCAGGGGTGCGGTATTATACCCTATAGCGGCTGAACCGGTCGCCTGGGCCGGGATAAGACCAATGACCCCCGCCAGGATTCCGCACACAGCGCAGGGTGGTCCGCGCCACAAAGTATCGATCTTGTATGCAAGCATTCGGAAGCCGACATAAAGCTATCGGCGAAGTTGTGAATTGTGCCATTGCGCCCCCGAAAACCCTTTGCTATCACCCCGCCAGATTTCGCGCCGGGCAGGCTTTGGGACAACCACTGAATTTGTGTAAATTCGCCGCCTCTGCGTACTGCTTCGGTGGCATGAAACCGGGAGGAAACCCGTGCCTGATATAGGGTCTGTTATTTCAGGGATCGCCGTGCGCTACGCTACTGCGGTTTTTGAACTGGCGAAAGAGGCCAAGGAGTTGCCCGATGTTGAAGACGATATGGATGCATTGGCGGAGGCACTGGACGGCAGTTCAGATTTTGCTGACCTGATCGCCAACCCCGTCTACACCCGTGCTGAAACGGCTGCCGCAATCGGTGCAATCGCCAGCAAAATGGGCCTCAACGACATCACCGCAAATACGCTTGGCCTGATGGCCCGGAAACGCCGTCTCTTGGTGCTGCCGCAACTGATCAATACGATAAAAGCGAGGATCGCCGAAGAGAAGGGTGAAGTAACCGCCGAGGTGACCGCAGCCAAAGTTCTGACGGAACCGCAACAAAAAGCACTGGCCAGGGCACTGCAGGACAGTGTCGGCAAAAATGTGAAAATCAATGTGGCCGTCGATGAAAGCCTGATCGGCGGTCTCGTTGTTAAATTGGGATCGAAGATGATTGACAGTTCGGTCCGTTCCAGGCTCTCCAGTCTGTCTAACGCAATGAAAGGGGTCGGATAATGGGCATCCAGGCAGCAGAAATCTCTGCGATCCTCAAGAATCAAATCAGGAACTTTGGCCAACAGGCCGAAGTGGCCGAAGTGGGCCGCGTATTGTCCGTCGGTGACGGTATCGCGCGTGTGCACGGGCTTGATAATATCCAGGCTGGTGAGATGGTGGAATTTCCCGGCGGTATCCGGGGCATGGCCCTGAACCTCGAAAGCGACAACGTCGGTGTTGTGATCTTCGGTTCTGACCGTGACATTAAGGAAAGTGCCACGGTCAAGCGGACCAATGCCATCGTGGATGTGCCTGTGGGTCGTGCCCTGCTGGGCCGTGTGGTTGACGCTTTAGGCAATCCGCTGGACGGCAAGGGCCCGATTGAAACCGACACGCGCTCCGTCGCGGACGTTAAGGCACCGGGCATAATGCCGCGAAAGTCCGTTCATGAGCCTATGGCAACCGGCCTGAAAGCCGTTGACGCGCTGATTCCCATCGGACGTGGCCAACGGGAGCTGATCATCGGTGACCGCCAGACCGGTAAAACGGCTGTAGCACTCGACACTATCCTGAACCAGAAGTCCTACAACGATGCTGCCGGTGAAAATGAGAGCGGGAAACTCTACTGCATCTACGTTGCCGTTGGCCAAAAGCGATCAACTGTTGCGCAGCTTGTGAAAAAGCTGGAGGAAACTGGTGCGATTGATTATTCGATTGTCGTTGCGGCTACCGCATCGGACCCCGCGCCTATGCAATTCCTGGCCCCTTACGCCGCAACAGCGATGGGTGAATATTTTCGTGACAACGGTATGCACGGTCTGATGATCTATGATGATCTTACCAAACAGGCCGTTGCGTATCGTCAGATGTCGCTCTTGCTGCGTCGTCCGCCCGGGCGTGAAGCTTACCCTGGCGACGTTTTCTATCTGCACTCCCGCCTGCTGGAGCGGTCGGCCAAGCTGAACGAAGATAACGGCTCTGGTTCTTTGACTGGTCTACCAGTGATTGAAACCCAGGGCGGTGATGTATCTGCGTTTATTCCGACTAACGTGATTTCGATCACCGACGGTCAGATATTCCTCGAAACGGAACTGTTCTATCAAGGTATCCGTCCGGCCCTGAATACCGGTTTGTCGGTGTCACGCGTGGGTTCGTCGGCCCAAACTAACGCCATGAAATCGGTTGCTGGTTCCATCAAGCTGGAACTCGCTCAATACCGCGAAATGGCTGCGTTTGCGCAGTTCGGCTCAGACCTTGACGCTGCAACCCAGCAGCTGCTGGCCCGTGGTGCCCGTTTGACCGAGCTTCTGAAGCAGCCACAGTATTCGCCGCTGACTAATGCGGAAATCGTGTGTATTCTCTATGCGGGTACCAATGGTTACCTCGACGGCATCGATGTGGGTGAAGTTGGACGCTTTGAAAGCGGTCTTCTGAATCACCTGCGGACAAATGCGCAAGACGTGCTGGATTACATCACGAATGAAGATCCGAAGATCGAGGGGGAAGCCGAAGACAAGGTGAAAGCTGCCGTCGAAGGGTTCGCCAATGATTTTGCATAAATCGAACGTGAAAGAGGAGATTTGGTGACATGCCAAACCTCAAGGATCTGAAAATCCGGATCGACAGCGTGAAATCAACCCGAAAAATTACGCAGGCCATGCAGCTGGTTGCTGCGGCAAAGCTGCGCCGTGCACAGGGTGCCGCTGAAAACGCTCGCCCTTACGCGGATCGGATGAATGCGATCATGGCTAACCTTGCCGTTGCATCGGTTGACGCCGGGGTTGGGCCGAATCTGCTGGCGGGTACGGGAAGCGACAAGGTGCATTTGCTTGTGGTGGCTACGGCGGAACGTGGCCTCTGCGGTGGTTTTAACTCGTCGATTGCAAAGCTTGCCCGTGCCCGTGCGGAAGGATTGCTGGCTGAGGGCAAAGCCGTGAAAATCCTCACGGTTGGCAAGAAGGGCCGCGAGCAGCTGAAGCGTGATATGGGCGACAGGATCGTCAACCACGTGGATCTGTCGGAGGTTAGGCGGATTAAATACGAGCATGCCCAAGGCATCGCCAACGATGTGCTGAACCGCTTTAGTATCGGCGAATTTGACGTCTGCACGATCTTCTACAACACCTTCAAATCGGTGATCAGTCAGGAGCCGACGGCCAGGCAGCTGATCCCCGCCGAATTTGAAGCAGGCGACGATGTACAGGTGCCGTTCTACGAATACGAACCAGGTGAAGATGAGATACTGGCCGATCTTCTGCCGCGTGCCGTGACCTCGCAAATCTTCACTGCCCTTCTGGAAAATGGTGCATCCGAACAGGGTGCGCGCATGTCTGCCATGGACAATGCGACCCGAAATGCTGGCGAAATGATCGACAAACTGACGATTGAGTTCAACCGGTCCCGTCAGGCCGCGATTACCAACGAACTTATAGAGATCATCTCGGGCGCAGAGGCGTTGTGAAGATGGCCTTGTATGCCAAGGAACGTGTTTACAGATTCAGGGAAGAGTAAAGAAAATGAAGCGGGAGCCAAGACGATTAAAGTCATGGCGGGGGATGTCTTCTGTGTTATTTTGCCGAGGAAACATTTCCCCGAAAGTTGTACAGTTGACGACCTTGAAGGTCTTTGAGACTCCGCAGGATAACAGCGAAACAGGGACTGCAAAGTCCCTCGTCACCGGGTAGCAACCGGTCTGACGAGCAAAATCCGGAACCGAAAAATGCTCGGATTTGACCCTGACAAACGTTCTTTGGCATCCGGAGAATTTCAAAAGCAACCGGAACAGACATTTTCGGTCGGCGTCCTGGACGAAAATGTTTCCCAAAAAATCAAAAGGGTGACTACGAAAGTTTTCATAACGCGTGAAGAAAAGAAAATTGCGGCGGCGTTCGAAAAATAGGGTGCGGGTGCAGAACCTGCCAGCCATGCAGCTACTGTTATCCGTCCGACCAGGAAGAACTGTCATATGGCTGGCAAATCAGAAGCAGGGCGTAACGCAGAGCTTACTTTGAGTAAAGTGCAGTTTGCCGCGAAAAAAGTAAAAATTCAGAATTTGCGGGTGTATTTTTGTCGGAAAATTCTGGATAATCCTGTTTTGGAAGCCTTGTTCTATGGTATTTCAGTGATCAACCCCCGCGCCTTGAAAGAACCGGAGAGATAAAAATGGCAAACGCAAAAGGTAAAATCACCCAGGTGATCGGTGCCGTGGTGGATGTTCAGTTCGATGAGCATTTGCCCGAAATCCTCAACGCCTTGGAAACTGACAACAACGGCAACCGTCTGGTGCTGGAAGTTGCGCAACATTTGGGCGAAAGTACCGTGCGCACGATCGCTATGGATGCCACCGAAGGTCTGGTGCGGGGTCAGGAGGTGACCGACATGGATGGTCCGATCCAGGTTCCGGTGGGCCCGGCGACGCTGGGGCGTATTCTGAACGTGGTTGGTGATTCTGTGGACGAAAAGGGCCCGGTCAATGCGACCGAAACCCGTGCTATCCATCAGTCGGCACCGAAATTCGAAGATCAATCGACCGAATCTGAAATCCTTGTGACCGGTATCAAGGTTGTGGATCTGCTGGCCCCGTATTCCAAAGGCGGCAAGATTGGTCTCTTCGGCGGTGCGGGCGTGGGTAAAACCGTGCTTATTCAGGAACTCATCAACAACATCGCCAAGGTGCATGCCGGCTTTTCCGTGTTCGCTGGCGTGGGTGAGCGGACGCGTGAAGGGAATGACCTTTTCTATGAGATGATCGAAGGCGGCGTCATCAACCCGGACAATCTGGAAGATTCCAAGGTGGCACTGGTCTATGGCCAGATGAACGAACCGCCGGGGGCCCGTATGCGTGTGGCCCTGACTGGTCTGACGCTGGCTGAAAAGTTCCGTGACGCCTCCGGGACTGACGTGTTGTTCTTCGTCGATAACATCTTCCGGTTTACCCAGGCCGGATCCGAGGTGTCGGCCCTTCTTGGCCGGATTCCTTCCGCTGTGGGCTACCAGCCGACGCTCGCCACCGACATGGGTGCGATGCAGGAACGGATTACCTCTACCAAAGGGGGATCAATCACCTCGGTGCAGGCCATCTACGTGCCTGCGGACGACCTGACCGATCCGGCCCCGGCAACCTCTTTTGCCCATCTCGATGCGACGACGGTGCTGTCGCGGGCAATTTCAGAACTGGGAATTTACCCGGCTGTAGACCCCCTCGATTCCACCTCCCGGATTATGGATCCGCAGGTTGTGGGGGAGGAACACTACAATGTTGCCCGCGACGTGCAGGGTGTTTTGCAGCGCTACAAATCGCTGCAGGACATCATCGCCATCCTTGGCATGGACGAACTGTCGGAAGAGGACAAACTGATCGTGGCCCGTGCCCGCAAGATCCAGCGCTTCCTGTCCCAGCCGTTTGACGTGGCGAAAGTGTTCACTGGCGTGGATGGTGTGCAGGTGCCGCTGGAAGAAACCATCGCGTCCTTCAAGGCGGTGGTAGCCGGTGCGTACGATCACTTGCCGGAAGCTGCGTTCTATATGGTTGGCGGCATTGACGACGTAAAGGCCAAAGCCGAGAAGATGGCAGCGGAAGTTGCTTGAAGTAGAAGTTGCTTGAAGTAATCGCGCCCCGGACGATATTCTGGGGACTCTTGCTGCTCGGGAGGCACACATGCAATTCGATCTGGTAAGTCCAGAAAACAAACTTGCATCCATGGACGTGACTGCGGTGGAACTGCCCGGCTCTGAAGGGGATTTTACGGCCATGCCTGAACACTCCCCGGTTCTTACGACGTTGCGCCCCGGCGTGGTAAGGGCCCGATGGTCCGGTGGGGAAGAATCCTACGTGGTCTCCGGCGGATTTGTCGAAGTTAATGGCGAAAGCGTGTCGATCCTGGCCGAGTGGGCCGTGCCTTCCATAGATGCCAAAGCCGAAGACATCGAAAAACTGGTTGCCGAAGCTGAAGCTGCCACCCGGGGATCCGCAGGTGCGGCATTTGATGCTGCCGCGCTGCGCCTGCACCATATCAAGCATCTTCTGACAGTCATATCAGGCTAAGACAATCGATCCGGCTGATCTCCTGAAGGTCCAGGATATGGGGCTTTGCGTTTTTAGCCCGCCTGCAGGTGCTGGTTTTACCGGTTCCGGTCCTTGAATCAGCTGCCGCGAACGGGCCATACCTGTTTGTTGTGCTGAAACGTTCAAATCCCCGCTTCTGTCCCTGTCGTAAGTGCCGGTTTCCATCCGCCTTGTCTTCAATGTCAAGGCAAGGGTCGGCGGCAGTTCTTCAGCCAAAATATCCGGCGTAGATGGGGTTGATCGTTTCTTCTTCGAAAAGGCTGGAAACGCTGGTGCCATCTGCGATATTCAGAATCGCCTGAGCCAACACGGGTGCCAAGGGCACAATACGGATCCTGTCGCAGGCATTTACTCGGGGCGTGGCCTTGATGGAGTCGGTAATCGTCAGGTGCTTCATCACCGAGTTTGATATCCGCTCTACCGCCGGGCCGCTCAGAACACCGTGGGTGATATAGCCGTGCACTTCCCTGGCACCGCTTTTTATCAGTGTCTCCGCCGCTTTGCAAAGGGTGCCCGCCGTGTCGCAGATGTCATCGACGATGATACATCGGTGGCCCCTGACGTTGCCGATAACTGTCATCTCTGCCACTTCACCGGGCCGGTCGCGACGTTTGTCAACAATAGCGAGTTCTGCCCCGATGCGTTTGGCCAGTTCCCGCGCCCGGGCTACACCGCCCACATCCGGTGACACCACCATCACATCCGACAGGTCGCCGAAATGGTGTTTCACATCTATCGCAAAGACCGGCGCAGCATAGAGGTTATCGACGGGGATATCGAAAAAACCCTGGATCTGGGTGGCGTGCAAATCTATCGTCAGAATCCGCTCCACCCCGGCCTGAACGATCATGTTCGATACCAGCTTGGCAGAGATCGGTGTGCGCGCCTTGCTGCGCCGGTCCTGGCGGGCATAGCCAAAGTAGGGGATGACCGCCGTGATCCGGCCGACGGATGATCGTTTCAGCGCGTCGGCCATGATCAGCAGTTCCATCAGGTTGTCGTTCGCCGGGTTCGAGGTCGACTGGATGATGAACATGTCCTTACCGCGGACGTTTTCGAACACCTCCACGAAAATCTCGGCATCATTGAAGCGCTCGATACGCGCATCGACCGGTTTCACTGTCTTGCCGCAGTACATCGATATGTGGTAGGAAATGGCGTCTGAGAGGATACGATTGGAATTCCCGGCAATGAGCCTGGGTTCGATCAAAGTTCCCATTGAGCGATGATCCCCGGGTAAATTGTTCCGCTGTTTTCTTTTCAGCGGATTGTGATGCGCATAACAAAGGATAAGGGGATTGCATAGACCCGGCGAACACGTATCAGATGGCGTGACAAAATTGCCTGAATCGGGGGTAGGTACCTTGGCAAACTGGTGGCCCGTCACACCTCCACCTGCCGGGCCGGGGACCGGGACGGCAAAGCCGGACGTCGGTCGGCTTTAACCCGGCACTTGCCTACAGGGGTATGCTGACTTACCGGCGAATAACGTTTCCGGGGCCAGGAACACATCGGTGCGCATGATGTCTGTCTGGACGGGCCAAGATGACAGGGCCCCCCTGTGCGCAGCTTCGGCTCTGGTTTGCGGTCAGCATATTTCATGCCTGGCGACCTTGCGTCGGGCCGGGCGTGGGATCTGACCTCTGACCGGGCGCACAATTACCAGATACAGTGCGCCGCGGCTTCCATCATTTACCTGTTCCGATCAAGGCACCGCGGGTCATGGCACCCTTCAAATCTGCCAAACCCTGTGCTAACTGACGCGATAAGCAGACGACCGACGGACTGACCTCGATGAAATTTACCCTGTCCTGGCTGAAAAAGCACCTCGACACGCAAGCCTCGCTTGATGATATCCTCTATGCACTGACCGACCTCGGGCTTGAAGTGGAAGGCGTGGAAAACCCGCTCTCCGCGTTGAAGGAGTTTACGGTCGCTTACGTGCAGTCGACAGAACAGCATCCGAATGCGGACAGGTTGCGAGTGTGCCAGGTGGAAACCGATGAGGGTGTGAAGCAGATTATCTGCGGGGCACCCAATGCACGGGCAGGTATCCATGTGGTTCTGTGCAAGCCGGGGGTATATCTGCCAGGCACAGACACGACCATCGGTGTGGGTAATATCCGTGGTGTGGTAAGCCAAGGCATGATGGCCTCTGAACGGGAACTCCGGCTATCGGACGAACATGACGGGATCATTGAACTGTCCGGGGCACCGAAGGTCGGATCGTTCTTTATCGACTGGCTGAAAGAGAATAAGCCGGAAAAGGCAGATCCGGTGATTGAAATCGCAATCACGCCAAACCGGCCTGATGCGCTGGGTGTGCGCGGCATTGCGCGCGACCTTGCAGCGCGCGGCCTCGGAGTATTGAAGGATGTGGCTGTGGCGCGGATTGAGGCGGCTTTCACGGCGGACCTGAGCGTCAGCATCGACAAAGACACGTTGCAGGATTGCCCCCATTTCGCCGGGCGGCTGGTCCGGGGCGTGAAGAACGGCCCCTCCCCCGGGTGGATGCAGGACGCGTTAAAGGCGATTGGCTTGCGGCCGATTTCCACGCTCGTCGATATCACCAATTACCTCACCTACGATCAGAACCGCCCGCTGCACGTCTTTGATGCCGACAAAGTGCAGGGCAACCTGCGGGTCTATCGTGCGACCGGCGGGGAGACGCTGACCGGACTCGACGACAAGGACTACACGTTCGGGCCCGGCATGCTGATCATCGGCGATGATCGTGGTGCCGAAAGCATCGCAGGTATCATGGGCGGGGCGGAGACCAGCTGCACGGAAGAGACGGTCAACGTCTTCATCGAAAGCGCGTATTGGGCACCGGCCCGCGTGGCGGAAACCGGGCGGAAGCTGAAGATCAACTCAGATGCTCTTTACCGTTTTGAACGTGGCGTGGACCCGGCGTTTACGGGTCCGGGTCTTGACCAGGCCGTGCGGATGATCCTCGACCTCTGCGGCGGCGAGGCATCTGAACTGATCGTGGCCGGGGCCGCACCTGATACGACGCGGAGCTACAGATTTGATACCGCACGGGTGTCCTCACTCCTGGGCATGGATATCCCCGAGACAGAACAGTGCCAGGTGCTGTCAGCACTGGGTTTCTCACTAATTGGAAATGATGTGACCCCGCCGCCCTGGCGACCGGATGTTCAGGGCTCTGCCGATCTGGTGGAAGAGGTGGCGCGCATAGCCTCTCTCACCAGGCTCGAAAGCAAGCCTATGCCGCGGCACAAACCCGGCGTGGCAAAAGCCATACTGACACCGATGCAAAAGCGGGAGGCCCGGGCCCGCCGCACGATTGCGGTGCTGGGTTATAATGAGTGTGTCACCTACAGTTTCATTGATGCGGCGGGTGCTGCGCTCTTCGGCGGGGGCGAAGATGCACTGGCTCTGGCAAACCCGATTTCGATAGATATGAGCCATATGCGCCCGTCCTTGCTGCCGGGATTGCTGGCGGCGGCGGTGCGTAATCAAGTGCGGGGCTATGCGGATCTTGCGCTGTTTGAGGTTGGCCCGGTTTTTCACGGACAGATGCCGGAAGATCAGGAACTGCTGGCAACCGGTTTGATGGTTGGCCACACTAGCCCGCGCAACCCTTACGGCACCCGGCGCGTGGTGGATGTGTTTGACGCGAAGGCAGATTGTGAGGCGGTGCTGGCTGCAATAGGTGCACCGCAGAAGCTGATGGTGCGGCGCGGTGCGCAGGCCTGGTGGCACCCGGGCCGGTCGGGTAAACTGTCGCTCGGCCCGAAGAACGTGCTCGCCGGATTTGGCGAACTAAATCCCGTGGTTCTTAAACATTACGGCATCAAGGGCCCGGCTGTGGCCTTTTCGGTGCATGTGGCAAGGCCACCTGTGCCGCGCAGGTCAGGTGCCACGCGCGGTGCGTTGACCGTATCTGATGTGCAGGCGGTGGAGCGGGACTTTGCTTTTGTCGTGGATGCGGATGTGGCAGCACTTGACCTGATCACCGCCGCCAAAGGGGCTGATAAGGCACTGGTGGCGGAGGCTTATGTCTTTGACCAGTTTGCAGGTGATGCCGCCGAGGCACAGGTCGGCACGGGCAAGAAATCCATCGCTATCAGTGTGCGATTGCAACCGGCGCAGAAGACCCTGACAGATGCGGAGATTGAGGCCGTGGCGGCGAAAGTGATCAGGAATGTTGCCAAAGCCACTGGCGGAACCCTGCGCGACTGATGCCCGGTGGTGAATCGCACGGGATCGAACAGACAACCTGCCGTGCAACCATTTTCATCTCCGATGCATTCCCGCAACTTCTGTCAGATGGGCTGAAGTGCATCGAAACGGGTGCCACGTATGGCCGCACGGATGCAAACACGACTGACCCGGCAATGAACGACAGCGGTCGCCACCTGCTGACCCGTGCTCAAAAGAGTGGCTTTCATATCTGTCTCCCACATTTCGTCAAGGCTGTCCGGGATGATCGCCCTATCATGTGCACGAGGGCCATGATCTGCCCCGTGGCAAGGCTTGGCGCACAGGCCATTCCCGCGCATCAGCCGCAGAACCCGCGTCTTTGATCTCCGAGTGCCCTTGTAACGCAGGTACGTCCAGATTTTGCGATGGCTTTCACCGTAGAACGGACTGTCGGTTGTCACTTATTTGATCTCCTCGACAAGCTCAGTGTCACACATTGGCCCTTGTGGTCCGGGGCAACGGTGGACCGGAGGCGCGGGTGTGGCGGCGCTTCGAACCACTGGCACACCCGCGCCCCGAAAAGCATCCTGCCAGCCGCGCACATCCGCCGCCGTCGCCGTGCCGGTTCGATAACCGGCACGTTCAATCTTCTTCTGCTCCGTCATGGAACACTTCAGTCATCCCCTCAGAGCATCTCTTAATCAGTATTTCAAAATATCCGGGTTCATGATCCGTATCCAACAGATGACGAGTGCTGCGCGAGTGCCCGCCGGCAGGAAGCCCTTGGGGCAGCTGTCGTATCCGGCGGCACTGCACCGCCAATCCCCGGCGCGTGCCGAACATGATCCCGCCCCGGTTGCGTTGTTTGTATCTGTGCCTGTTGTATCTGATGGTTTTCTTGTGCTTGTTTCGGCCAGGGAGGCAGGCGCGTATCCCTTTGTCCGGTCTGCGTCGTATCCGCGGCCCCCGCGCAGCTGGTCCCGGCATCCGGCAGGCAGCCCGGCAATGCCCGTGCACTGATGTAAGCACTGACCTGGCCTGCCGCAACAACACAACAGGCTGAGTCGCCCCTGTGTGGCCGTGTGCCTGCAACCTGGTGTTCAGGCCACCTTTGTGGCGGCCAATCAGGTGGCCCGCCCCCCTTTTCATGCCACAGCCGGGTGCTGTCCGGTGAGATTTGAGGCAGGGCGATCGATCATCACGGTCTCGTTCCCGCCACACGCAGCGGCGAGAGCGGCCATCATCCGTGCGAAGATGCCCTTCCACCGTTTCCAACGATTGTATGGCATCTTGTGAGGGCCACAGGCAGCCGGGGTAAGCCATTGCGATTGATGAAGATTATGCCGCCCGGACCGCGTCGGTCACCAACACGTGGCTGCCATGGAACCTGGGGAAAAGGATGCAAGACGCGCCATCGGCACATCTGTCAGCCGGAACAGATCAGACCTGGTTCCCCGTATTTTCCCCAACCATGAATCATGCCGGAAAATAAAAAACAATGGAGCCTGACCCCAGGCAGATGATATGGCACCTGCGCAACGATGGCCATCTGATCAATAAAAAGCGGATCAAGCGTTTGATGCGGCTCATGGGATTGATGCTGATTTACCGGGATATCAATACCGCAAAGTCCGCGAAAGGTCACAGAACCTATACGTATGATTGGGCCGTGCGCAACACGGCCCAATCAGGTTTGGGCGGCGCATATCACACCTGCATTCTGACGCGACGGGGCTTTCTGTATCCGGTTGCGATCATCGACTGGTCCACGCGCAAAGTGCCGGCATGGCGCATCTCAAACACATTGGAATCTGATTTCTGCGTCGAATTTTTGGATGAGGACACGAACACATACGGCATGCCCGAGATCATGAACACCGATCAAGGATCGCAGTTCACAACCTGCGCCCAGGATAGACCGGCCACATCGATCAAGCGTAGACATCCCGATGGACGACAAGGGCTGGTTCCTGGACAACATATTCGTGGAACGGCACCGGCGATCTTTAAAAAAGGCACGTCACATAAAGCTTACCAGCATCACGGCCAGCAACAGAATCGCAATCCATATCACCATCGCTCCCGTGGGCCGGACACGGGCGATGCGGCCATCCGGCCCGTGTGCCCGGTAAAGTATCGCTACCATGACGTCACAGCATCGCCGGACAAAATCCGTTGTGCCTCCCCAACCCCCGGAAACCGCCTGCGCCACCCGGGCGAACACGGCAGGCCCGGCCCTGCGATAGAGCCAATCTGTATCCAGGTTTACCGACTTCAGTTCCGGCGGGTAGAGGCCCGCACGCATCAGCACGGTAAAAGCGAGTGCAGAGAACATCAACAACTGCAACTGGTTTATCACATGCGTCGCCGTGTAGGGATCGTATTTTACCTCGTAGGGCAGAAGGGCATAGAGAGGGTGCGGATAGCAGCCTATGGCGATACAGACAAACGCGGTGAGGCCCATGGCCAGCAGCATGTTCCACGGCGCCTCTTTTGGGCGCAGGCCGCTGTCGTGGGCGAAGAACGCAAAATAGGGGATCTTGATGCCGGAGTGATGAAATACGCCTGCGCTCGCAAACAAAAGGATCGCCCAGACGATATGATATTCCGCTTTGCCCGCCGCGCTCAGAATCAGGGCCTTCGATACAAAACCCGAAAAAAGCGGAAAGGCGGAAATCGAGGCGGCACCGACCAGGCAAAAGATCATCGTAAGCGGCATGGTCTTGTAAAGCCCGCCGAGCTCTGACCCTTTCGCCGTGCCGGTGCGGAAAAGCACGGCACCTACCGACATGAAAAGGAGTGCCTTGTAGAGGATATGCGCAAACGCGTGCGCTGCCGTGCCGTTGAGTGCAAGCTCCGTGCCGATACCCACGCCCACAACCATGAAACCCAACTGATTGTTGAGCGAATAGGCCAGCACCCGGCGCAGGTCGTTTTCAATAACTGCATAGAAGATCGGGAAAAGCGTCATGATCGCGCCAATGTAGATCAGTAATTCCGTGCCCGGAAAGGATCGCGCCAGCGCGTAAACCGCGAGTTTCGTTGTAAAAGCGGACAGAACCACGGTGCCCGTAACGGTAGCTGCCGGGTAGGCATCCTGCAGCCAATTGTGCAAGAGCGGGAAGGCGCATTTGATACCGAAGGCAAGGAAGATCAGCCATGTGGCCAAACTGCCAAGCTGCATCCGGTCAAAGGTGATGGATCCGGTTTCCGTGTAGAAGAGACCCGCACCAGCGATCAGGATCACACCGCTTGCCACTTGCACCACCAGGTAGCGCATACCGGTGAAGTAGGCCCCGGTTGTGCCGCGTGCCCAGATTAGGAAGACGCTGGCAATCGCCGTACCTTCCCAGAAGAAGAAAAGCGAAATCAGGTCGCCGCAGAACACCGCCCCGATGGCGGAACCGGAATAGAGCAGGGCTGCCGACTGTTGTATCGTGTCCCTGATATGCCAAGCGTAGAGCATGGCCAAAAATGCGGCGAGCGAGAAGATCACGCCAAAGATTATAGACAGTTTGTCAATACGCAGGAGCGTGAGCTCGAGCCCCATCACCCCGATTTGCCCGTAGCTGCCCATTGGCAGCGGCCACATCAGTGCGGCACCCACGACGGGCACGATGCAAAGTGCAGCGGATCGGCCGTGGCCCTTTGGCAGAAAGGGAATCAGAAGCGCACCCGCGATATAGGCGAGAAAGGGAGGGATGAAATCAATCATCTATCGTGCTCCGATCCAGGCCATCTTCGGGGTAGGGCTCCGATTCCACGTCCCCGGGCGCGTAGTAACTTTCGCTCCGAATCAGTACTACCCGCATGGCCCTGGCGCAGATCACCAGCAGCGCACACATGACGAACCCATACCAGCCGTAGAAGCCGAAGATTTTCTCTAACCCGAAATAGGGGTGTTTGGTGTAGACAAACTCCATCAGGAGCAGGAGCGCACAGAGCGCATAGATGGCGTAAACCACAAGCGTGATGTTCTTTGGCCTGTCGAGGAACAAGAGTTTGCGCCCCAGCCATGGCAGTTTCGCGGGGTCAGTTTTGTGGTCAGCCATGTCCGTCCCCCACGACGGGCTGCAGGAAATCCAGCAGCATCCCACCCCAGAAGAAGAGTGCGAGGCAGCCAACCGCGGTAATCGCGGGGGGGAGGCAGCAGAAAAGCGGTGCTTCCCTAACGCCCTTGCACGGGTTATCATCGGATTTCAGGAACGCACCTTTGGCCACGACTGGCAGCAGGTAGGCCACGTTCAGGATGCTTGAGAGCATCAGGGCAAATATGGCGATCAGCTGGCCCGCATCAGCTGCCCCGACGATGAGGGCCCATTTGCTCCACGACCCGCCGAGCGGCGGGAGCCCGATGATACTTAGCGCACCGATGCCGAATGCGGCGAAGGTGACGGGCATCGTCTGGCCAAGCCCGGTCATCTGGCTGATTTCTGTTTTGCGCGTCGCCACGTAGATGGCACCTGCACACATGAAGAGGGTGATTTTCCCCAGCGCGTGCATGGCAATATGCAGCCCGCCGCCGAGAATCCCCATTTTCGTAGCCAGTGCCATGCCAAGCGTGATATAGCCGAGCTGCGAAACAGTTGAGTAAGCCAGCCGACGTTTCAGGTTGTCATGCATAATTGCGACGATGGAGGCCGTGATGATAGAGTATGCGGCGACCCACATCAGCCACTCGCTGGCACCGGTATCCGCCAGTAACTCTATACCGAAAATGTAGACGCCGACTTTCAGCATGGTGAAGACGCCGGCTTTCACAACGGCAACCGCATGGAGGAGCGCAGAGACCGGTGTGGGCGCGACCATGGCGGAGGGTAGCCATTTGTGGAATGGCATGAGTGCCGCCTTGCCGATGCCGAAGGCGTAGAGTCCGAGGAGGATCGGGACGATCCGGCCTTCAACCTTGCCTGCAAGGATACCGCCTTGTACAAAATCGAGCGTACCGGTCAGCGTGTAGGTCCAGATCACTGCCGTCAGCAACAGTGCAACAGACGTCCCGATCAGCACCGCCAGGTAAACCCTTGCGCCGTACACGGCTTTCGCATTCCCTTTGTGGGCCACGAGCGGATAGGTGGAGACGGTCAGCAGCTCATAAAACAGAAACAGCGTCAGCATGTTGGCGGAAAACGCGATGCCGACGGCGGCGGCAATGGCGATGGAAAAGCAGGCGAAAAAGCGCGGATGGTTCTTCTCGTTATTCCCGCGCATATAGCCGATGGCGTAGACGTGCGTGATACCCCATAACCCGCTTGCCACCATGGCAAAAAGCAAGCCAAGCGGCTCCACCCGGAAGGCGATGTCGAGGCCTTCGAAGACCTCAGTCAGCACGATTTCCTCGCTGATGCCACTGCCAACGATGTTCAGTATGCCGAGTATGCAGGCAAATGCCAGAATTGCGCAAACAAAGGTGACGCTGTCGCGCAGGTTCGGGTTGTTCCTGTACGCCATGTTGGTGACGCTCGCCAGCGTCGGGAACAGAATAGCGAGGAAGACCAGAACTGCCACATCCATCAGTGACCTCCCCCCGCAGCGGTCGTCGGCACCGGTGCCATGCCTGCATTGCCGCTGAGCAAGCCGTTCGCAGCCACGCGGCTCGCCTCCAGCGTCAGCGAGGTGTCAAAGCCGAACCAGATGCAGGCGAGCGCGGCAACCCACATGGGCCCCGCCATCATCATCGGTGCCTCTTTATGCTGCGCCCCCTCTGCAGTGTCGCCAAGATAAAGCACCTCCAGCACACGCCAGACATAGATGACGGCAAGCAGTGAGGACGCCACAATCAAAAGTGCCATCCACCACCAGCCGAGTTCAAACGCCGCCTGCACCAGCATCCACTTGGACACGAAGCCCGCGGTTCCGGGTATACCGATCAGGCTAAGCCCCCCGATCACCACAACAGCAGAGGTCAGCGGCATGGATTTGCCCATGCCGCGGATGCGGTCATAGAAGGTTGAGCCACTGCGCAAGACCAGTGCGCCAACAGCCATGAACAGCGCAGCCTTGGTTATACTGTGATTGAAGAGGTGAACCATGGTCGCGGTCAGGCCGGACAGGTTGAAAAACCCGATGCCCAGCAGCATGTAGCCGATCTGCGCAATGGAGCTATAGGCGAGCATCCGTTTGAAATTAGTCTGGAAGACGGCGATCAGGCTGGCGGCGAACATCGCCAGAAGCGCGAAGGGAATTATGATCCAGTAAAGCACGTTTGTGTCAAACGTGAACTCTGGTTGGAAAACTGAAAAGGTGAAGCGCAGCACGACATAGATTGCCGCTTTGGTTGCGGTCGCGGCAAGCAGCACGGTCACAGCCGACGGGGCGTAGTTGTAGGCACCGGGCAGCCACAAGTGGAGCGGATAGATCGCCACCTTCAGACCCATGCCGACGAGAATGAATGCAAACGCCGCCTGAATCGTGCGGTTGTCCCCCTGCCCCGCGATGCGGTCAGCAATGTCGGCCATATTGAGAGTACCGGTCGCCATATAAAGGAAACCGATGCCTATCACGAAGAACGTGGCCCCTATCGTGCCCATAAGCAGGTAGTCATAGGCCACCGTCAGTGCGCGCCGGTCACGGTGGGATCCTTGGGAAACGAGCACGTAGGCACTAAGAGAACTGATCTCCAGAAACACGAACACGTTGAACGCATCGCCCGTGACCACCACACCCAGAAGGCCGGTGATGCACAGCATGAAACAGGCGTAGAACAGGGTATGGTCTTTCTTCGGGATCTCTGCATCGACGCTCGCTTTGGTAAACGGCATCACCACGACGGCCGTAGCGGAAATAAGCAGGAGGACAAACGCGTTCGCGGCATCCACACGGTATTCGATCCCGTAAGGCGGTGCCCAGCCGCCCAGGTGGTAGCTGATAAAACTGCCGTCGAGCGTGGCCAGCATCAGGACAACGGAACACACAAGCGACGCGATGGCACCGGCGCAGGCTATCGGCCAAGCCAGGCTGCGTACTCCCAGGAACACCGCCAAAGGGGCGGCTATGAACGGGATCAGCACCTGCAGGACCGGCAGGTGGTCTGTCATTTCAAGGGCCTGATGGGCAACCGCTTCCGTGCCGCCGGCCACTAGGCTCCCCCCCCCGGGCCGAACCCGTGGATGCGATTCTCCTGTTCGGCGAGTTTTGTCTCGATCTCCAGCACGTCATCTTCCTCGATGGTGTTATATTCCTCGCGGATGCGTACAATCAGGGCGAGCCCCAGTGCGGTGGTGGCAATGCCTACTACAATCGCAGTCAGGATCAGCACGTGCGGCAGCGGGTTCGAATAGACGATGTCAGGATCAGGTCTGATTCTGCCCTGGCTGTCCGTCGGGAAGATCGGCGCGGTGCCCCCGGTGATCTTCCCGATGGAGATGTAGAACATGAAAACCGCCGTCTGAAAGATGTTCAGGCCGACGATTTTCTTCACGTAATTGCCCCGGACGATCACTATATAAAGACCGGTCATCATCAATACGACAAAGAGCCAGTAGTTGATATGGCCGAGAAGGAATTCGATCATCAATTCGTTGTCACCAGTCGTCATCGCCCATCCGCGGGGGCCGCCCCGCGAAGGCATAGAAGACGGCGATCATAACGCCGGTCACGGTGATACCCACCCCCGTCTCGACCCAGAGGATGCCGAGGTGCTGCCCATGGCTCGGATGGTTCGGGGCAAAAGCCCCGTAGTTCAGGAACTCGTAGCCGGAGAGCATATTCAGGATGCCCACGCCGGCGTAGATGAGCAGACCCAGTGCCATCAGGCGATGCACGACCCAAGGCGGCAGAACTGCGTATACAGCACGCAAGCCAAAGACGATGCCGTAAAGGGTGAAAGCCACGGCGATGATCACGCCGGCCTGGAACCCGCCGCCGGGCGAGAAATCCCCGTGGAACTGGACGTAAAGCCCATACAGGATGATCGGCCCGACAAGGATCTTCGTGATCACGCGCAGAATCAGGTGATGGCGCATCAGCTGTCCTCCTTATCCTTGCGGCGGCCTTGGCCAGGCATCCGCGATATGATAAGCAGAACCCCGACCCCGGCGGCAAAGATCACGGCGACTTCACCCAGGGTGTCGAATCCCCGGTAACTCGCGAGGATGGAGGTGACCACGTTCGGCACGTCGATTTCCTTAACCGATTCGGTCAGATAGTACTGCGCAACGTGTACCTCTGCCGGGGCTTCCGCATCGCCAAAATTCGGCATGTCAAGCGTACCCCAGATCAGTACAGCACCAGTTATGATGCAGACCAGCAGCGGCACTGTGCTGGGCCGCACCGACGGCTTGCATCCCCGTGCGGTCAGTGCAATGGTGCCGAGGTAGAGCACGGTTGAAACCCCGGCACCTACCGCGGCCTCTGTAAAGGCCACGTCCACCGCGTCAAGGGTCACGAACAGCATCGCGGCCAGCAGCGAAAAGACACCAGCCAGCATGACGATGGTGAAAAGCCGTTCCATCCGCACAAGTGCCAGTGCCGTCAGCACCAGCATCGAAAACAGCACAACGTTGATAATCGTTTCTGCCATCAGTTGCGCACCGTCGGCTCTTTAACGTCATAAAACGGTGGGGTGTCTTTCTGTTCAATCCCCGTGCCGGGCTTCGGTCGCCAGCCGGTCACCAGGGCTGCGTTGGCAATCGCGTGGGTTGAGGTCGGGCCGGTAATGAACAGGAAAATGCCTATGATGATCAGTTTGACGGTGACCAGGCCCCAGCCCGCCTGCAGGCAAAGACCAAGTATGATCAGGATCATGCCACCTGATTCTGCGACGCCGGAGGCATGCAGCCGCGCCCAGAAATCCGGCAGGCGTACAATGCCCAAGGCACCCGTGATGGTGAAGAACGATCCGCCGATCAGGCAGGCCCAGCTCAGGATATCGGCAACCAGCCCCATCAATCCATCCCGGGTCGGGCATCGCCGAGCGAGCGGTAGCGGAAGAACTTCAGGGTCGCGACGGTACCCACGAAATTGATCAGCGCGTAGAGAAGCGCGATATCGAGGAAATCAGGTCGCCCGTTGAAAAAGCCCAGAACCGCAATGAAAAGCACGGCTGCGGTGCCAAAAAAGTTTGCGGCCAGAATCCGGTCATAGACCATTGGCCCGGTGTAAAGACGGCACAGCACCAGGGCCATGGCAACAAAAAGCGCAATCAGCGTGACGAGGAACATCACGTGCGCGGCTCCAATGCCGTGATGTGTGCGTCCATGTCGGCAAGCGCATAAATATCGCTGTCATCGTAGGCCAGCGCGTGGATCCAGAAGTGGTCCGGGCCGATTTCCACCGTCAGGGTGCCGGGGGTCAGCGTGATTGAATTCGCATAGACCACGGCACCGAGGTCGGTTTTCTGCGTGTTGTTCACGCGAAAGAGGTTTTGGCGCATCGTGGCACCGCCAGACAGGATGACTTTCGTCACCGCGATGTTCGATAGCGCAATCTCTTTCAACAGCCACAGGAAATACGTAAAGGCCCGGAGCGGGTTGAAAATCTCCATCGCACGGTAGCCGTCAAGTCTTGCCATCCGCCTGACAATACAGGCTGCCGCCAAAGCACTGCCTGCACCCAGGCCGATGACCAAGGGCTTGTAGACCCCGGACATCAGAAGCCACAGGCCAAACAGCACCAGTGCCAACAA
The DNA here is from genome assembly GCA_014323795.1 of Paracoccaceae bacterium. Lineage (GTDB taxonomy): Bacteria > Pseudomonadota > Alphaproteobacteria > Rhodobacterales > Rhodobacteraceae > Amylibacter. The sequence continues at coordinate 85,766 of JACONK010000001.1, forward strand.
AACGGTCCGCACCATTAATCCCCCTGCGTAGAAATTTACTACCCGTCGGGTTGTAGTGCCGGAACCAGGCGTGGTAAAGGTCTAATCAAGTGATCTTTCGTCCCTTTCCATACCGAATAGTGTGTACATGGACAAGATTGTCGACAGTCGCGAACACAAGGTGCGCAGAATTCGCCACGATCCGGTGAAACGCCGCCGCAAAAGGTACGCCTGCCTGATAATGAATATGGCCGCACCCGCAGATTGCGGAGTATTGATTGTATCCGCTGCCTTTTCATCCGGGGGCGATCCGTTGGCCTGCGCTCGGGGTGCCCCCCGCATGCGTTTGAAAACATGTTCGTGCCGATTGTGATATTTGCGGGCATCTGCCTGATAACCGTGCTGATTCTGCGCGAACAAGCCGGGTTCCGGATTCTGGAGGTGCCATGCAAAGCTTTGAGATCGGGCCGGTCACCGTCGGCAACCGCCGACCGTTGACTATAATCGCGGGCCCCTGCCAGTTGGAAGGCACGAACCATGCTGTCATGATCGCCTCTGAACTGGCGCGGATCTGCGCCGGGTCAGGGGCCGGATTTATCTTCAAGGGCAGTTTTGACAAGGCTAACCGTACATCCCTGACTGGCACGCGCGGTCCCGGGCTGGAAGCGGGTCTTGATATCATGGCCGCAGTCAAAGATGCCATCGGCTGTCCGGTGCTGACTGACGTACACTTGCCTGACCAATGCGCCCGGGTGGCACATGTTTGCGATATCCTGCAGATTCCCGCTTTTCTCTGCCGTCAGACGGACCTTCTGATCGCCGCCGGCGAAACCGGGGCTGCGATTAACGCGAAAAAAGGCCAGTTCCTGAGCCCCTGGGAAATGCCCAACGTACTCGAAAAGCTCCGCTCCACCGGGAACAGGCGCATCATGGCATGCGAGCGCGGCACCTTCTTCGGCTATAATACGCTTGTCGGTGATATGCGCTCCCTGCCCCGGATGGCCGCTGACGGCACACCGGTGATCATGGACGCCACGCATTCGATCCAGCAGCCGGGTGGCCGGGGCGGTGCCTCCGGCGGGCAGCGACAATTCGCTCCTGTCATGGCCCGTGCGGCAGTCAGCCTCGGCATCGCGGGCGTCTTTATTGAAACCCATGAGGATCCGGACAATGCGCCATCGGACGGGCCGAACATGATCCCGCTCACAGATATGCCCGCGTTGATCAATTCTTTAATGAATTTTGACAGGCTGGCGAAAAGTGATCCCCTGACATAACGAAGGACCAGCCGATTTTGTCTTCCCCCCGGCCCGATTGCAAACCGAACACCTGGGAATTCCTGCGCGACGCGATGATCGCGCCCACCGGATTCCGCGAATACGATGCGCGCTGGAAGTATCCGGACGATATCAACCTTCCGGGAATAACCGCACTGGGCCTGGGGCTCGGCACCCAGATACATGAGGCGGGGATTGAACCGGTCATCGCCGTCGGTAATGATTACCGCGATTACTCTCTTGCCATCAAAAACGCGCTGACGCTCGGCCTGATGCGCGCCGGTGTGAAGGTACGCGACATCGGCCCGGCACTCAGCCCCATGGCCTATTTCAGCCAGTTCCACCTTGATGCCCCTGCCGTGGCGATGGTCACCGCAAGCCACAATCCCAACGGCTGGACCGGCGTGAAAATGGGATTCCAGCGCCCCCTGACCCACGGCCCGGACGAGATGTCGCGCCTGCGTGATATCGTGCTTGGCGGGGAACAGGTGGAACGCTCCGGCGGTGCCTATGAGTTTATTGATGGGGTGCGGGAGGCCTATATTCAGGATATTGTGGGTGACTTCAAAATGACCCGCAAACTGCGCGTCGTCTGTGCCACGGGCAACGGAACCGCTGCCGCCTTCGCCCCGGAGATCCTGAAACGGATCGGGGTGGACTTGATTGCGCGCCACAATACGCTCGACTACACTTTTCCCAACTACAATCCGAACCCCGAAGCGATGGAGATGCTCCATGACTTGGCAGTAACCGTGAAAGAAAGCGGTGCTGACCTCGCGCTCGGTTTTGACGGCGACGGTGATCGCTGCGGGGTCGTGGATAACGAGGGGACGGAGATCTTCGCCGACAAGGTCGGCGTAATCCTGGCCCGCGACCTGTCGGGGATTTACCCGAACGCGATTTTCGTGGCAGATGTGAAATCCACCGGGCTTTTCGCCGGAGATCCGGTTCTGAAAGCCAATGGTGCCAGGGCGGACTATTGGAAAACCGGCCATTCCCACATGAAACGCCGGGTGCACGAGCTCGGGGCCCTGGCCGGATTTGAGAAATCAGGCCATTACATCATGTCAGGGGCACTCGGGCGCGGTTACGATTGCGGGATGCGCGTGGCGGTTGAACTCTGCAAACTGATGAACCGCAACCCGGACAAATCCATGGCGGACCTGCGCCGCGCCCTGCCGACAACCTATTCCACGCCCACCATGTCGCCCTACTGCCGCGATACAGAGAAATACGGTGTGCTCAAACGGCTCGTCGCCAGGCTCGTGGATATGGGTACCTCCGGCGGTACTCTCGGCGGCCAGCCGATTTCCGATGTGGTCACCGTGAATGGAGCCCGGGTGATGCTGGAAAACGGCGGCTGGGGCCTGGTGCGGGCATCATCGAACACGCCGAACCTGGTGGTCGTTTGCGAAAGCCCGGAAAGCGAGGCAGAGATGTGTGCGATCTTCAGAGATCTTGACAGCATCATTCGCACGGAATCTGCCGTTGGCAACTACGACCAGACAATTTAGGCGCACCCCCGCCGCCCTGTGACCGCAGGTTGTTGTCAAACCGATGTTTTGCACACCCCGGGCGCAATCCCGTATACCAGGGTATTGCCGAAAGCCGTTTGTGGATTTTGGCGCGTTTTTGGTGCCATGTTCTGCGCCTGCCCGGGCAACCGGGAACAGTGTTTTCCGGTGTATTGCGTGTGGCGGGGCCGTGGACGCCGACCTTACCCTGGTACATGGCGACCGAAGGGGGTGCCCCTGCCTTTTGTCAGCCCACACCCGCACAGCACACCGCTGTACCGAATGTGGCCAAGGGCAGCTCGTCATCCCCTGGCAGCGCACCCGGGAAGAACGGGGTATGCCATCAAAGGCCCGTGACCGAAAAATCTCCCAAGGACAGGCTTCGGGCCGCATTGCGTGACAGGCATCCCGAACCTGAACCGGAATTTTGCGCGGATCCTACGGAAAATCCATGACCACGTCATAGTCGTATATCCAGCGCAGACGCGCCGCACCAAAGCCGGGCCAAAGCTTGTCCAGGCCGCACATCCCCAGTCGGTGGAACGGCAAGAACCATGGCCGTGCCTCATGTAATACGTGCCCGTTGGCAAGGGCTGTGCGCATGACAGCCGCCCGCCGCCCGGCGCGGCGGTTTGCCCAGTCCGGTTCCGAACACGTCCCATCCAGGGCTGCGGCCAGCGACCATGCGTCTTCCAGGGCCATGACCGCCCCCTGGGCGACAAAGGGCAACATCGCCTGTGCCGCGTCACCGACCGATGGCACACCATCCGGCCCAATCATTGACACATCCGTATGGGCACAAAGTGCCCGGCACCGGACATTTTCAACCCGGTCCAGCAGCCCCTGCAAATCCGCACAGGTTTGCGAAAACGCCGCCCGGAAGGCGTCGGGGTCACCGACATGATCCCGGACTTCGGCGTCCCAGGTTTGACCATTTTGAACGCCCACGAGGTTGATAACCTGCCCCCCGCGCAGGGGGTAGACCACCAGGTGGCACCCTGGCGCGATAAAAATGCGGGTATCAGTTGTCTCTCCCTGCCCAGGCACCAGGGCCCGCCATGCAACCTGGCCCGTGAAGTGCGCCGCCCGCCCCCGAATACCGCTGGCCCGCACAACCCGGTCAAAGGATTGCCCGGCAATTTTCAGGCCGTTGATCGCCGCCGGAGTACTTGGGCGGAACGTTATGTCCCGCATTTGCGCAGCGGTAACAAGAGTTGCAATCAAATCAGCGCGATGGGCCTGCAGATAACCCGCATGCCCCGGCCTGTTCTGCACCTGACGCATCAGCTGTCGGCCGGTCGACATATCGTGGATGCGTACCTTGCCGGGCACATTGGGGTGCAGGGCCTGCCGGGCGTCGATCCCCATGGCATCCAGCACACGCGTCCCGTTCCGTGACAGTTGCAGGCCCGCCCCCGCTTCGCCCGGGTGTTGCGCCTGTTCGAAAACCGTGACCCTGGCACCGCGATCTGCGGCGCAAATGGCAAAGGACAGCCCCGCAACGCCGCCGCCGAGAACGCCGATGGACTGCCCTTTCAACATGTTTGGAAAACATCCTGGTCGCACATCGGTCCCGGTTTTGCAAAATACTTTCAGACCGCGCAAAATCAGTTGTCGCGGTGGACGCGTTCCTTGCGTTCGTGACGTTCCTGTGCCTCCAGGCTGAGCGTGGCGATGGGACGCGCGTCGAGCCGTTTCAGCGAAATCGGCTCCCCCGTCGCGTCGCAGTAGCCGTAGGATCCGTCATCAATCCGGCGCAATGCGCTGTCAATTTTGGCCACCAGCTTGCGCTGCCGGTCCCGTGTGCGCAGTTCCAGCGCACGATCAGTTTCCTCTGACGCACGATCAGCGGCGTCGGGGATATTGCGTGCGCCCTCCTGCATGTCCTCGATAGTTTCCCTGCTTTCAGCCAGCAGCGCGGCCTTCCAGTCCTGTAGCTTGCGGCGAAAATACGCCAGCTGGCGTTCATTCATGAATGGTTCGTCTTCGGCTGGTCGATAATCGGCATCCGGAATGTCTTCTGCCTGCATCCTTGTCTCCCTAAGGTCTGGTTCCGGCACGATAGCCTTTTCTTCATCTTTACCCGATTATTCGGTCCGGGAAGTATTGTCACAGGGAATTCATCATGTATTGCGGGTTTGTGAACGCCCCCCTAAATTGCCGCCAAAGTTTTAAGGAGTGATCGCCCCCCATGAAATTCGAAGGCAGCAAGGAATATGTTTTGACCGACGATCTGGCCGTTGCAGTGAACGCCGCCATCACGCTGGAACGCCCGCTGCTTGTGAAGGGGGAACCGGGCACCGGGAAAACCGAACTCGCCCGCCAGGTCGCCGCGGCCCTGGGTTTGGATATGCTGGAATGGAATATCAAATCCACCACCAGGGCACAGCAGGGACTTTATGAATATGACGCAGTCAGCCGCCTGCGGGACAGCCAACTGGGCGAAAAGCGTGTGCATGATGTCAGGAACTACATCAGGAAGGGCAGGCTCTGGCAAGCGTTTGATGCGGACAAGAAGCATGTCCTGCTGATCGATGAGATTGACAAGGCGGATATCGAGTTTCCGAATGACCTGTTGCAGGAGCTTGATCGGATGGAATTCCACGTATACGAAACCGGAGAGACGATTAAGGCCCGGCAGCGCCCGATTGTGATAATCACATCAAACAACGAAAAAGAGCTGCCGGATGCGTTTCTGCGTCGCTGCTTTTTCCACTACATCCGTTTCCCCGACGGCGACACGATGAAGGCCATCGTGGATGTGCATTTCCCCGGTATCAAACCGGCACTGGTCAGCGCGGCCCTGACCCAATTCTACAATATCCGCGAAACCCCGGGTCTGAAGAAGAAACCGTCGACGTCGGAAGTGCTCGACTGGCTGAAACTTCTGCTGGTTGAGGATATGGACCCCGCCGATATGAAGCGTGACGGCAGGGATTCGCTGCCAAAGATGTACGGGGCACTTTTGAAGAATGAACAGGATGTGCATCTGTTTGAACGGCTGGCCTTTATGGCCCGGGGGCACCGGTGAACGTACCCGCCCGCCAGGCGGCGGAAACGGATCAACTCCTTCTGCTGCCCATACCGCCCCAAAACACAAAAACCGCCTTCCTTAAAGGGCTGCGATCCAGGGGGCAGGCAAAATACAGCAGATACAGCGGGCTGCCTTTACGCTATGCAGGTGGCAAAAGCCTTGCTGTCGGCCATATTATAGAGGGTATACCGGGCCATATCAGTCACCTGGTATCACCGTTTTTTGGCGGCGGATCGGTGGAGATTGCCTGTGCCCGGGAGCTCGGTATCAAAGTGCAGGGGTATGACCTGTTCGACATTCTGGCGACCTATTGGCAGGTGCAGCTGAAATCACCGAAGCGGCTGGCAGACATTCTGTCCGCATGGCCCCCTGACAGCCCGACCTACAACGCCGTCAAGGAACGCCTGAAAGCGCACTGGCGTGGAGAGGCGATGATAACGGATAAAACGGAACTGGCGGCGCACTACTGGTTTAATCACAACCTGTCCTATGGTCCGGGGTTTCTGGGGTGGATGTCAAGGATTTATCAGCAGCCGGACCGGGCGGCCCGTCTGATTGACAAGGTGCGCACCTTCCGCTGCCCCGGTCTGTCCGTTAGCCAGGGCAGCTTTGAACGGGTTATTCCGCGTCATAACGAGACATTCATGTATTGTGATCCGCCCTACTATCTTGGCGGTGATTCAAAGATGTTCCGGGGTATTTACCCGCAACGCAACTTTCCCGTGCATCACAACGGATTTCCGCATGAGCTGCTGCGTGACCTGCTGGCCAAACACAAGGGCGGCTTTGTTATGACCTATAATGATTGCAGCACGATTCGTGAATGGTATACCGCCATGGGCTGCACTATCAGGGAGGTGCGGTGGCAATACACCATGGGGCAGGGCGAAACCCGGATCGGGGCCAACCGCATTGAAAACGGAACCCGCAGCCATGTGAAAGAATCGCATGAATTGCTGATCGTCAGACACGGGGAGGGACAGATGGCAAAACGGGCCATGACATCGGACCATGCCAGCAGGGTAAAAACCGGTGGCCACAAAAATGAGCAACATTTTGCCGATGTCATCGGCGGGCGGGTTCAGCGCGGAACGCACACCGACAAGAAGGATGTGATTGACGGGCAGGACAGGGCGCATTCGGTCAAAGCCGGCAAATGGTGGCAGATCTTCCTGTACGGGAAAACCCGCCTGGAAACCAACACCATTTTTCAGGGGATCGGGGAGGTGGCCAATATCATGCTGGATTGCCTTGACGCCTATCCGTCAACCTTTGATGAGTACAAGGCAGACAAGCATGCCGCGAAAGAGGCTTTGCGCCCGCACATGCGGCGGCTGAAAGAGGCGTTGGATAAGGACAATATCTTCAGGGCCATGCTGGATAAGGCCATGTTCGACGGCGGCAACGCAGATTACCTGTCAATCTATGACGGGAAGAGCACGGATCCGCCCTGTAAAAAAGTTTTCCACATCTTCCGCAAGGATGATGTTGTGGATGCCCTGCACCAAGACCTGGATGTGCGCAACTCCAGGGCAATCGGGCGCGGCACCACGGCGGAACAGAAGGTCGTGTTTTGGTCGCGTATGCACGGAAAGCAGGTGGGCGAAATCGAGGACCGGCACGACAGCCCGCAACATTATCGGGAAATGAAAATGCGCCTGAACGGCCCTTTGATCCTGAAAATACTGCGCCATGATCAGGTGCCGAAGGATGTGCGGCCCCAGGCGGCGGCATACGGAAAGGCGGCGCGGCTTTTTAATTAAGGGTTCGCGCAACAGGGTATATAATTCCTCTGACAAATGGCGTAATCTGTTCACTTGGCCTGACCGTGTGCCCCGCGGATCTGGCCCGATGCGCCATCAGCCGCACTGGTTCGGTGCCGCTGGCACACAGCAATATTTTGGCAGGAAACCTTTGGCTGCAAGGTTGCGACGCCGACGCTGGTACGGCAGTACACGTGCTGAAATGATACGACCGCTTCTGCTATCTTTCCGCCCCGGGCGACATGTACGCCCAGGGATCAGGTGTTTAGCCGCGCCGACGGCAGAAAAAGGGCGGACGTTTCCGCGTTTGCCGGGAACCGGTGCATGATCGGCGTGGTAACGGCCGTGCTTGGTGCGATGCTCGGCTGGATGCGGGCGCGCAAGCTCGGCGGCAACCGCCTGGATTGTTTGCAATATGCCAGTGTCTTTGCCATCATCGGCTTCGTTCTGGGCCTTGGGGTGACCATCGCGCTTGACCATCAGGGCGTGTTCTGACCTTTCCGCCCGCCTGAGGGCAGGAGCAGCCATGTTTTTGGTTTTTTTTGAAGCATTGCGCACCGCGAAAGTGCCGGTATCCCTGCGGGAATACCTGTCTTTTCTGGAAGCGGTAAAAACCGGCCTGGTGACCTACAATGTGGAGGGGTTTTATTACCTTGCCCGGACGACCATGGTAAAGGACGAACGCAACCTGGACAGGTTTGATCAGGTTTTTGCGCATGTTTTTAAAGGTATGGAAGACATCAGCACAGATGCCATCCTTGAGGCCGCAAATGTGCCGCACGATTGGCTGGAAAAGCATGCCGAAAAGCACCTGAGCGCACAGGAAAAAGCCGAAATCGAGGCCCTTGGCGGCTTTGACAGGCTGATGGAAACACTAAAGAAGCGGCTGGAAGAACAAAGGAAGCGCCACCAGGGCGGAAACAAGTGGATCGGGACCGCAGGCACATCTCCCTTCGGGGCTTATGGCTTCAACCCGGAAGGTGTGCGCATCGGGTAATCCGAAAGCCGGCACCGGATGGCGGTCAAAGTCTGGGATAAGCGGGCGTTTCGCAATTTCGACGATTCGGTGGAATTGGGGACGCGCAACATCAAGGTTGCGCTCAAACGTCTGCGCCGCTGGGTGCGGGACGGTGCGGAAGAAGAGTTTGATCTGTCACACACTATCCGGTCAACCGCGAAAAACGGATACCTGGACATCAAGACCCGGCGGGGGCGACGCAATGCGGTGAAGGTGCTGATCTTCCTTGACGTGGGCGGGTCAATGGATGCCCATGTGCAGCTGGTAGAAGAGCTGTTTTCTGCTGCACGGGCCGAATTCAGAAATCTGGAATACTACTACTTCCACAACTGCCTTTATGAATGTGTCTGGCGCGATAACCGGCGCCGGTGGTCCGAACAGACACCGACCCGGGATGTGCTGTGCACCTATGGTTCTGATTACAAATGTATATTTGTGGGCGATGCGGCGATGAGCCCTTACGAAATCGACTACAAGGGCGGCGCAAACGAGCATTGGAACGACGAACCCGGCAGGGTGTGGCTGTCCCGTGCGATCAGCCGATGGCCCGACACTATCTGGATCAACCCGGTGCAGGAACAGTATTGGCAGTACAGCCAATCCACACGGATGATCCGGGGGATTTTTGCTGATCACATGTATCCCATGACGCTGAAAGGCATTGAGGCAGGCATGAAAGCACTGGGGCGTTAAGCGGGATTATTCGGGACGGGGCTGTGGCGGAAGGTTGTGGCCCGGATTTTCGGGCCGTGCCGATGCCCCGGTGCGTGAAAGGCCGGCCCGCATCCCGCGCCACATTCGGCCCGTTGGCCCTGTGCCGCGGGGTGACCCTGCCTGCCACACCCTGCGCCCCCGGGCAAACCGGGCGTCGGCGCAGGGCCATCCCCTGTTCAAACTTCGGCACGGCGATTGCCGGCCGGGGCGCGCTGTCGCGCAACCCATCAAGCCGTTATGAAATTCTGCAGGCCACCAAGAACATTTGTGAAGTCGTCGCGACTCACGTCCCACAGGGTCAGGACGTTGCTGTTCAGGGTGAGCGTGGTGCTTTCATTCGTGCCATCCCCGTCCCTGTCGTGGGCGGCCATGGTTACATCACTAACATCCAGACCCTTGTATACGATGGAATCATTGCCCAAGTCAAAATCGGTGATAACCGTGCCATCGGCCCAGTCCTCTCTGAAGACGAAGAAGTCGAGATCAAAGCCATCTTCCTTGGCACCGCCAGTCAGCGTGTCCGCCCCGCCTTCGCTGACGAGCCGGTTGTTCTGGCCATCGCCGGTCAGGGTATCGGCAAAGCGGGAACCGCGCACATTTTCGATGCTGTAGAGCCGGTCACCTTCGGCGGTGCCGCCGGAGTTCACCGTGCCATCAACCAGGCTGACGGTCACGCCTTCACCGGAATCGCGGTAATCCGCCGTGTCCCGGCCGCCACGGCCACGGATCTCATCGGCCCCACCCCCGCCGCGAAAGAAGTTCTTGTTGTTTGCACCAAAGCCACCGATACCCTTGAGCACATCGTCATGGGCGGTGCCGATGATGCCCTCTATACTCTTCAGTTTGTCGCCCTGGGCATGGCCGCCCCTGGCGGTGACAAATCCCAGGTCATCCTGTTCGCCTGCAAGGTTCACCCGCACACCGGCGTTCGAGGCGCTGTAACTGATCACATCGCGGCCATTGCCGCCATCGATGGTATCGGCCCCGCGCCCGCCCGAAAAGACGTTCCTGCCACTGTTGCCAGTGAGGATATCAGAGAAGCGGGAGCCGGAGATGTTCTCAAAATTGCTGATCACATCGCCCTGGGCGTGGCCGCCGCTGGCGGTGTTGTTACCCAAGTCTACGGTGACCGCGGCGTCGGAGGTGCTGTAATCCAGCCGGTCGTTACCCCCGCCGCCATCCATCGTGTCGCCACCGGCACCGCCCCTTAACAGGTTGTTGACGTCATTCCCGGTCAGGGAATCGCCGAAGGCAGAACCAAGAATGTGCTCAATACCCTGCAGAATATCGCCCTGGGCATGGCCACCGACGCCGGTGCCATTCCCCGCGTTGGCCAGGGTCACGGTAACACCGACGTCAGAGGCCGTGTAATCCGCCCGGTCGCGGCCGGCACCGCCGTTCAGCGTATCGGCACCGGCACCGCCAGCCAAAATGTCCCTGCCGGCACCGCCGTTCAACGTGTCGTCCGCATTTGTGCCGTTCAGCGTATCGTTCCCGTCAGTTCCCGTAAAAAGTGGCATCTCATTCTCCTTTGATGAGGCGGTTTACAAAAAGCCGCCCAGCCTGCCACCTGTACCACAGACCCAAACAACCCCGTCAAGCATTAAAAACCCATAAAAATCAAAAACCGGTGCAGTGATTCTAATTCACCAGTTTCGGCCCTTCAGCCACGTTGTTGGCGGGTATCAGGCCGAATCTTCGGGCGACCTCCGTATAGGCGTCTGCCAGGTTGCCCAGGTCGCGGCGGAAGACGTCTTTATCGAGCTTCCGGCCCGTCCTGATGTCCCACAACCGGCAGCTGTCGGGGCTTATTTCGTCGGCCACGACAAGGCGTTGAAAATCGCCGTCAAACTGGCGCCCGATCTCAATCTTGAAGTCCACCAGTTTGATACCGACGCCAAACATCAGGCCGCTTAGGCAATCGTTTGTTCTTAGGGCGATAGCGACCATATCGTCGATATCCTGCTGGCTCGCCCATTGAAACGCCAGGATGTGTTCCTCGGCTACCAGCGGGTCGCCGAGGTTATCATCCTTGTAGCGGAATTCCACGATGGGCCGGGGCAGGGGCGTACCTTCCTCCAGGTCCAGCATCCCGGAAATGGATCCGGCGGCAAGATTGCGCACGATAACCTCCAGCGGGATGATTTCCACCCGGTGGACCAGCTGCTCCCGCATATTGAGGCGCCTGATGAAGTGGTTCGGGATGCCCGCCGCCGTCAGCCCGTTCATGAAATGCTCTGACAGGCGGTTGTTCAGCACACCCTTGCCTTCGATCATATCCCGCTTTTGCGCATTATGCGCGGTCGCATCGTCCTTGAAATACTGGACCAGAGTGCCGGGTTCCGGCCCTTCGTAGAGGATCTTGGCCTTGCCTTCGTAAATCCTGGTGCGTCGTGCCATCCGGGCCTCCGGGGATGCGGGAATGGCGCATATGTATCCGGTTGCCCCGTCTGCGGCAAGCGGAACCATCTTGCAGCCGATGGTACTGCAATGCATATACGACCTGAGTATTCACAAATCCACAGGAGTGACCCGGAATGTCTGTTTTTGATGATCGCCAGGATGCGTTTGAAAAGAAATTTGCCCATGACGCGGAACTGCAGTTCAAAGTCCAGGCGCGGCGCAACAAACTGCTGGGGCTGTGGGCGGCGGGGCTGCTTGGCAAATCCGGTGCCGAGGCGGACAAATACGCCGCAGACGTGGTGAAATCCGATTTCGAGGAAGCCGGTGACGAAGATGTCTTCCGCAAGGTTTTCGGCGACCTCGGTCCGGTGGCCGATGAACCCACAATCCGCGGCAAGATGGATACCCTGATGGCGGAAGCCAGGGCGCAAGTCATGTCGGAACCCGACTGAAGCGTTTTCCCGGCACAGGCATCCGGTCTGCCGTGTGCAAACCCTTGCGGATGAACCCTGGCAGGAATGCGGCACCGGAACCGGTGAACCTTTCGGAACCGGCGAAATACCGCAGGGAATCAGCGGGCAGTGACCCCAAAGACCCGGGCAAAAATCGTATCGACATGTCTGGTGTGATAGCCGGGGTCAAATGTTTCGTTGATCTTCTCGGGGCCAAGCGCGGCACACACCGCTGCGTCGCCAAGAAGTTCCTCACGGAAGTCCTTGCCCTCTTCCCACACTTTCATCGCGTTGCGCTGAACGAGTTCGTAGGCGTGTTCCCGGCTGATACCGGCCCGGATCAGGGCGAGCAGGACGCGCTGGCTCATCACTAGGCCGCGGAACCTGTTCATGTTGGTGGCCATGTTGTCGGGGTAGAGCACAAGCTTATCGATCACATCGGTCAGGCGGGCAAGCGCGAAGTCAAGCGTGACTGTAGCGTCGGGGCCGATAGCGCGTTCCACCGAACTGTGCGCGATGTCCCGCTCATGCCAGAGCGTGACGTTTTCCATCGCGGGGATGACCGCCATGCGAACAAGGCGGGCAAGGCCGCAGAGGTTTTCGGTCAGCACCGGGTTACGCTTGTGCGGCATGGCGGACGAGCCCTTTTGACCCTTTGAGAAGAACTCTTCGGCCTCCAGCACCTCGGTGCGCTGCATGTGGCGGATTTCGGTCGCGATGTTTTCGACCGAGCTGGCCACCACACCGAGCGTTGCAAAAAATGCCGCGTGGCGGTCGCGGGGGATAACCTGGGTGGAAATCGGCTCCGGCATCAGGCCGAGTTTCGCGCAAACGTGGTCTTCCACCTGCGGGTCGATGTGGGCGAACGTGCCGACCGCACCGGATATTGCACCAGTGGCGATTTCTGTCCGGGCAGTGCGCAGGCGGGCCAGGTTGCGGGTCATCTCTGCATAGAAGCGGGCGAAGGTAAGCCCCATGGTCGTGGGTTCTGCATGAATGCCGTGGGACCGGCCAATGCGCAGGGTATCCTTGTATTCATATGCGCGGCGCCTGAGCACGGCCAGCAGACCCTCAATATCCGCGTACAACAGGTCAGCGGCGCGGGTCAGCTGAATGTTGAAACAGGTATCGAGTACATCCGACGATGTCATGCCCTGGTGTACGAACCGCGCCTCCGGGCTGCCGACAAGCTCCGCCAGATGGGTGAGGAAGGCGATGACGTCGTGCCTGGTGACGGCCTCAATCTCGGCAATGCGGGCGATATCAAAGGTCATATCCCCGGCTTTCCACACCGCTTCCGCGTTTTCCCGCGGGATCACGCCAAGGTCAGCCATGGCGTCGCAGGCATGGGCCTCAATCTCATACCAAATGCGGAACCTTGTTTCAGGGCTCCAGACGGCAGCCATATCGGGGCGGGAGTAGCGGGGGATCATGCGTACGCCTTCGTTATGTGCAGGTGTGGCGCACGGTCTAGAGCAGCTGCGGTTCAAGGGCAAGGGAAGAACCCCATGACGGGGATGCTGCCCACACCACACCTGAACCCTGATCCGGCCGGTAAGGGTTTGCTGAATCCGGCAGGACACCTTAAAATACGGGCCATGGCAACCGGGGCGGCCAGCACCCGCAGGGATACGCCTGTTGCGCCGACTGCACAATCACGATCATGCGCGGCCCGTTCAGACAGATGAAACCGAAGGTCATCCGCAATACGCCCGCTGCACAAGGCCTGCAGCACTGGTGCGCAGGTTCAGGCGGCTGATGTCGTAATCCTGGGCAACCACGGTCCCCGGCGGGATGATGCGGACAGGGCCCTGGTGGCCGAATGCCGCCTGGCTGGCCGTCAGGCCGAGCAGCGGTGCCGGGTCACCGCCGGCGATGCAGTCAAAGTATTGCTGGTCAGCGGGTGCAGGGGGCAGTGTGTCGGGTGGCGGCGGAACTTCGGACCCGTTGCAGGCTGACAGAATCAGGGCCGGGATGATCAGGGCGGGAAGCATTTTTTTAACCATAACAGATTTTCCTTGTGCGCCGCGGCCACACTGTGGTGCAGGTGAATGACGCAGCACTGCCCCTTGTGATGACGCGCAAGGGCAAGCGGCCAAGGCACACACCTTTCGCGTAGGCCGTATCTGCCGTATAAATCAACGGGGTCAGGGACGACAAGGATATCGCCCCTGTCTGCCGGGAGCCCTGTTGTGCATCCTGCCAGAATTGGCACCGCTTGCCACAGGCACATCCGTATCTGGCGGTTCGTCTATTCGCGTAGCGACTGTTCCCGCAGGCCGTCTGCTGTCAGATTCAGGCCAAGCACGAGGCTCAGGAGGCTCAGCGCGGGCGGCAGCACCGGATGCAGGTAAACCGACAGAAGCTTGCGCCCTTCGTTAATAGTTGATCCCCAGTCCGGGCTTTCGGGCGGCAGGCCCAGCCCGAAGAACCCCAGGGTTCCCAGAAGGATCGTGGCGTAGCCGATGCGCAGACAGAAATCGACAATCAGCGGGCCACGCACGTTGGGAAGAATTTCCCAAAGCATGATATACCATGGCGTTTCACCACGGGTGCGCGCCGCCGCCACATAGTCGCGTGATTTTACATCAAGAGTCAGGCCGCGCATGATCCGGAAGATGGTGGGGGAGTTCACAAATACAACCGAGATGAACACCACCAGTACACCGGCAGGGATGTCAAAAAGATCGAGCACCGCCGGCCAGAAATCCACCAGCGTGCCACGGCCGGATTCGGAAACAGTCGAGAAATAGACCCAAAAGCCCCCTGCCAGGATGAGCCCCAGAAGCGTGTAATTTACCGCCGGCCGGATATGAAACCTTGAGTTGATCAGCACCGTCATAAAGATGATCGGGAACAGAAAGAACACCGCCGCCAGGTAGTTGGGCAGGCCCGTCTGAATGATTTCCGGCGTCACCAGCAGGTAGAACAGCAATATGACCGGAAAAGCCAGGATCAGGTTCGCCACAAAGGATAAAAGCGTATCAAGCGTGGTGCGCAGCATGATGCCGAAAATCACGATGCAGACAGCACCGAGCACGAGCCCGTTTAGAACCCCCGAAGACAGGATCACCGCAATGGTTGCGCCCGCCAGGACCGCCGCCACGACGCGGGAACCGGCGGTGCCCCAACGCATGGCGTTGCCGGTATAATAGCCGGCTGGCAAACCCAGGGTGATGCCGACAATGTAACCGAAGAACGTCGCCAGCGGCGCGATCTGCAGCACAACGGAGGAGCCGTGCACCACGCGGCTGAAAACATCGCGGGCAAGCGTGTCGCCGCCCAGAAGGTAATACTGGAACGCGCCCTCTTCCGCGGTGCGCACGGGGGTGCCGGGAGGCTTGTTTTTCATGCCGGACAGCTGGCTTAACGGATCGTGGGTGGCGATCCAGCCAAAGACACCGGAATAGAACGCGGTGAAAACCCAGAACATGACGATGGCAAAGCCGATCATACCCACCGGGCTGTCAAACAATTTGCCGTAAAGCCCAAGCCGCGCTTTCAGCCTGATTGATACGCCGAACAGCACAATAAGGCTGATCCACACCGGCAGAAGCCGGGTGGAGATAGCCCCGATGATGCCCTTCGCCCCGGTCCCTGAAACGAGAAGCCCGCCAACGATATAGGCGAGTATTACCAGCACCACGGCACCCAGGCAGATCAGGCTTGCCTGCCGGGAATAGTCGATGGCGGCCTTTTTGCGATCCCCCAGCACACCCGAGGCCGGTTGCGCGGCAGGCACGAAGGAAAGAATAATCTGTGTCAGCGCGGCCAGCACAAGCGCGGCGGCGACCAGCATCAGAAGCGGATTCAGGACGGGACCAAGTATGCCGGTCCAGGTAAGCGGTTCCATAACTCCGATCCCTTATGAGATGCGAATGCGCGGGTTCAGGTAAAGATAGCCGATGTCAGAGATCAGTTGCGTCAGCAGCACGATCACCACGGATACGACAGATACCGCCAGCAGCATGTCAATGTCGTTATTGCCTGCGGCCTGCACCAGAAGCCACCCGAAGCCTTTGTAGTTGAACAGCGTCTCAGTAATGACGACACCGGTCAGCAGGTAGGGGATCTGCAGCACGATCACCGTAAAAGGGGCGATAAGCGCATTGCGCAGGGCGTGTTTCAGAACCTGATCGCGGAAGCGTACCCCCTTCAGCCGTGCGGTGCGGATGTAGTGGGCGGTCATAACCTCGGCCATACTCGCCCGTGTCATACGGGCGATGTAGCCGATATTATAGAGTGCGATGGTCAGCACCGGCAGCAGGAAATTCTCGATATTCGGATTTTCCATGGCTTCCGTGGCGGATCCTTTGAACCATTTCAGCCCCACGGCAGAACTGGTGAAAACGGCGATCAGAACAACGCCCGAAACGTATTCCGGCGTGGCCGATGTAACGATGGAAAAGGTGGATAGCGTCCGGTCTCCCTTGGAACCTTCACGCATGCCTGCCAGCACCCCGATGGCCAGCGCAATCGGCACCGTCAGGAGCAGTGCCCAGAACATAAGGTAGCCAGTCAGGCCCAGACGTTTCCAGACCACGTCGTTTACGGGTTCCTTGAATTGCGTGGACCAGCCCCAGCTGCCCTGCAGAATACCGCAGAAATTCGGGGCCGCCTCCACGGTGGCACCGGAATAGGCGCAGCGGGAGCGGATCTCGCCATCCGTGCCCTCAATCTTGCCGTAGGGCAGGACGCCGAGCCAGCGCCCGTATTTCACAAATGTGTTGTCCGTGTAGCCCCGATTGTCGAGCCAGGAAAACACCTCTTGATCCGACATGCGGAAGTTGCCCTGCGTTTTGGCAAGCTTTTCAAGGTTTGGATAAAGGTTTGTCATGAAAAAAACGACCAGCGTCAGGCAGATGGCTGTCACAGCCATGATACCAGAACGCCTAAGAATGAACGATCCCATGTCGCACCCTGCTTTCCCTGTTGGTCTCGGCTGGTTCCGGGTTCAGGTCAGGCGTTTATTCCGGCACTTGTGCGTACGCCCTGGTCTGAAAAGGCCGCCCCCGGGATATCCCGTGCGGCCTCTGGTCATGATCAGGCCCTGAAGCCCCACTTGTAAACCTGCGGCAGGTAGGCAATGTGCATGTCTACCCCCACCATGTTTTCCTTGTGGTGGCGCGTCAGAGTACGCCAATAGGGCTGACAGATCACGCCTTCCTCGATCAGGATTGCCTGGAGCCTGCCCATCACCCTGCGGCGCTTTTCAGCGTCGGCGATGGCGTTGGCTTCCGTCAGCAGGCTGTCGAATTCCGCGTTGCTGAACGCGGTTTCGTTCCATGCCTCGCCGGACCTGTAGGCCAGGCCCAGTATCTGTGTGCCCAGCGGGCGGTGGTTCCAGTTCGTTGAGGAATAGGGATATTTCGCCCAGTCATTCCAGAACGAGGAGCCCGGCAGGATGGTGCGCTTTACCCTGATGCCGGCTTTGCGCAGCTGGTCTGCAACGGCATCGGTGGTATTTTTGCGCCAATTGTCGTCGAGCGAGATCAGCTCGTGTTCAAAGTCGGGCGCGGCTGCATCCATCATCTCTTTTGCTTTGGCCGGATCATACGGGGCACGGGTCACGGCCGGGTCGAATTCCGGATGGATCGGGCCGACATGGCAGTTGTCCGCCACAATACCCTGGCCGTTCACGCCAAGCTCGAGGCAGACCGCGTTGTCCACAGCCATGGTCAGGGCCTGACGCACCTCTTTCTTGTCGTAAGGGGGGTTGTCCTGGTTCGGGCGGATGACAATGGTCGCGGCGGAAACCACGTCCGACCGGGTCAGGCCCAGGCCGGTCATGATGTCGATGAATTCACCGCGGGATTCATAGTTCATGTCGATCTCGCCGGCTTCAAATGCGGCGATGAAAGCGGAATCGTCGGTGCCATAGTCGATGAACTCGATCCGGTCGATGTAACCGCCCTTGCCGGCGGCGTAGCCCCACCAGTCGTGGTCTTCGTTGCGCACGACGACAGCTTTCACACCGACTTCCAGCGATTCCGGCTTCATGAAGCCTGTACCAACAGCGGTGCCCAGCATGTCTTCCGGGTTGTGTGAGGCATGCACGATAGCAGCCGGATATTCGGTCATGCCCGGGATGATGGTGATGTCGGACGAAGAGGTCTTCAGCCTCACGGTGTGGCTGTCGACGACGGTGATCGCGCCTTCGGCGGCCCTTTTTGTCTCCGGATCGATCAGCGATGCCATGCGGCTTGCCATGGAATTGCCCTCAACCTCTTTCTCACACCAGCCGGTGATGTTGCGGGCCACATCTTCCGCGGTGAAGTCGTCACCGTTGTTCCACTTTACGCCTTTGCGGACGTTCAGCGTGTATTCGGTTGCGTCCTCGTTTACCTCCCAGCTTTCCAGCAGCAGGCCCTCGAAGGTTCCGTCGGAGTTGTATTCGACCAGGTATTCCAGCCAGCCGGCGGTAAAGTGGGCGATCTGGGGCCAGTCGTAGGTGCGCGGGTCTTTCAGCGCACGGACTTCCAGCTGCATACGAATCGTACCGCCTTTCATGGCAGGGGCCGCCGCTTTCGCAGGGGTCGCCCCAATGGCCGCATAGGCCGCAGCGGACGTCACGCCCAGGGCCGTAGTGCGGGCCAGGAACTCACGACGCGACAGGCACCCCGTCCTGTGCTCTTCGGCATACATCGCCAGTGCCGGATGCGGGTTTTTATCAGACGTGGTCATATTTTGCTCCCTGATTGACCAAAGTTATTGCATCAAGGCAAACACATATCCGCATGGATTGCAAGCGGCTATCCGGTACGAATCAATTTTGGTGTCGCTACTGCGGCGTCGTGCCTTGGATAATGCGCTGTCCGTTGTGCTCTTTGACACCCGGATGTAACCTGTTCGGGCCATCACGAACCTTAAATCCGCGGTTCCGGCTGTGCGGACCAAAGGCTGCCTATCGGTGAACCCGCCGGGCCGCGTCCTTCAACTTCCGGTCCGCCGGTGTCCGGTTTCCCTCTTGCCGGGGGTGACGGACCGCTGACAGAAGGCGCATAACCTGCACACATCAGCCGTGGGATTTCAGGATTCGTTCTGTTGCACGGTCTGTGTCCGCGGCGTTAACCCTTGTCCACAGACACATTCTTTTGCGAAACCAGGTACGTTGCCGTTTAGCGTATTTTTGGGTCTGGATTTTCGCGCAATGCACGGCTGTGGATAAATCGAGTGCGCCATGCAGGTGGCGGGCGAGCTCTTTCGCACCGATGGCCCGGGCAGAGGCGGCGGACGGGTTCCAGCCGCCCCTGACATAAGCACCGACTTCCGCCAGGGCACCCGTAGCCATCATCATATCAAGGCGCAGATTGATGCGGTGATTCAGCCAGTCCCGATCCGTGCCCAGGACAGCGCGGACAGCAGCACCGGGCGGCACCAGCGGTGGTGGCGTCTGGTCATGCCAGGCGGCCAGGCCCTGGCCGGTGGTGTGCAGCACCTCCCAGGCACGGCGGACGCGGACCGGATTGGCCATATCAATCCTGGCGGCTGTTGCCGGGTCAGTGCGGGCAAGCTCTGCCCGCAGGCTGTCTGCCGTTGCCTCTGTCGCACGCTTGCGGATGCCTGCGGGTGTGGCGGGAATGTCGGCAAGGCCTTCCGTCAACGCAAAAAAGTAAAGCCCGCTGCCGCCGATAATGATCGGAGGACCGTCAACAGCCGCCAGCACGGCCTTAACATCCCGCAGCCAATGACCCACCGAATAGGCCGCATCACGACCCACGTGACCATAAAGATGGTGCGGGGCTTGCGATTCCTCCTCCGCAGACGGTCGTGCGGTCAGCACCTGCCAGCAATCATAAACCTGCAATGCATCCGCGTTTATCACATGGCCGCCAAGCACCCGTGCCAGCCGCAGCGCAAGCGCGGATTTGCCCGAGGCGGTGGGACCGGCGATCAGGATTGGGCGAAACATTGCCCCGGTGTAGCGGGCCGGGCATTTGCCGCCAAGGTACCGGTTTGCTATTGAAATCCGGCCACATTTCAGCAACCCTGCCTGGCATGAACAGAAAAGGGAAATTGTTATGGCTGACGGGACAGTGCAACCGGCCTGCAGGCAACCGGTCTACAAAAGGGTTCTTCTGAAAATCTCCGGCGAGGCACTGATGGGGGACCAGGGCTTCGGCCTGCACCCAACCACCGTCAACCGCATCGCGGAAGAAATCAAATCCGTTTACGACCTTGGCGTACAGGTCTGCCTGGTTATCGGCGGTGGCAACATCTTTCGCGGGCTGCAAGGTGCCGCCCGGGGGATGGAACGGACAACGGCGGACTATATGGGTATGCTCGCGACTGTCATGAATGCGCTGGCCATGCAGTCCGCCCTGGAAGCACGGGGTGTATTCACCAGGGTGATTTCTGCCATTCCGATGGATCAGGTGTGTGAACCCTACATCCGTCGTCGTGCCGTGCGGCATCTGGAAAAGGGGCGGATATGCATCTTTGCCGCCGGGACCGGTAACCCCTATTTCACCACTGACACCGCCGCAACGCTGCGGGCAAACGAGATGTCCTGCGAAGCTGTCTTCAAAGGTACGCAGGTCGCCGGGGTCTATGACAAGGATCCCGAAAAATACGGCGACGCCACCCGTTATGACGACATTACCTACGATGAAGTCCTGCGGAGAAATCTGAAGGTCATGGATGCCTCCGCCGTCGCGCTGGCGCGCGATAATAACAAGCCGATTTTTGTTTTTTCGCTTGAGGAACCGGGTGGTTTCGCCGGCATTCTGCGGGGTAAGGGCATCTGCACCAAAGTGCACGGCGGAATGCCGCGCCCCTGATTCATGCCCTTGGCGACAAGACATATTCCGTGTAAGCGGCCCGAAAACCAATAAAAGCAGCGGAGGGTCGGGCCCGTGCCAGACGATGATCCGGATATCGATATCGGCGATCTTCAACGCCGCATGGAGGGTGCGCTGGCCGCGCTCAAAACAGATTTTTCCAGCCTGCGGACCGGGCGAGCGTCCGGTTCTGTGCTTGATACAGTCACGGTGGACGCCTATGGTAGCCGGATGCCGCTGAACCAGGTCAGCACCATCAACGTGCCGGAGCCGCGGATGATCACGGTCAATGTCTGGGACAGGGATCTCGTTAATGCCGTGGACAGGGCGATTCGCAACTCCGGCCTCGGCATCAATCCGGTTATGGACGATACTACCCTGCGCCTGCCGATTCCGGAACTGAACGAAGAACGCCGGCGCAAGCTTGCCAGGCTCGCCGGGCAATACGCGGAAAGTGCCCGCGTGGCCGTGCGTAATGTGCGCAAAGACGGCATGGATCAGGTTAAAAAAGCCGGGCGTACGGGCCTGGGCGCAGACGACCAGAAGATGTGGTCGGACGAAATCCAAGATATGACAGATGCCTCAATCGCCAGAATCGATGAGGTGCTGGAGGCCAAGCAAGTAGAAATCATGCAGGTCTGAGATGTCCCGGCGGGGTTCGGTGAAGGGCAGATGAGCATCAACACAGCACCATCGGCAGACCACGTTGCCATCATCATGGATGGCAACGGCAGATGGGCCCGGCACCGCGGGCTGGATCGCCTCGAGGGTCACATCAAAGGTGTTGACCGGGTGCGGGAGATTGTGCGTGCCGCCCCGGGTTATGGCATCGGGCACCTGACTGTCTTTGCGTTTTCCACCGAAAACTGGAAGCGGTCCGAACACGAGGTGACAGGTCTTATGAGCCTTTTCCGCCGCTACATCCGGGGGGAGGCGATGACCCTGCACGAAGACAACGTGCGCGTCCGCTTTATCGGAAGGCGCGACCAGCTTGACAACCGGCTTGATACCCTGATGAAATGGCTGGAGCGGTTGACATCAAAAAATAACGGCCTGCAGCTGACCGTGGCACTGAATTATGGTGGCCGGGACGAGATCTCCCGTGCGGTGCAGCGCATTGCCAGGGCGGTGCAGCAGGGGATGCTGCAACCCGATGACCTGTCCGAGGGCACGATTTCCAATTTCCTCGATACCGCGGAACTGCCTGACCCGGACCTGATCGTCCGCACCAGCGGCGAGCACCGCACGTCAAACTTTCTGCCCTGGCAATCCTGCTATGCCGAATACGTCTTTATTGATACAGCATGGCCCGACTTCAATGTGTCAGAATTTGTCAGGGTACTGAATATCTTTCGTAACCGGGACCGCCGATTCGGCGATGTTATCTCTTTATGAGCCCCTGCCCGGATTTTTCCGACCTGCTGCAGCGCGTTTTGTCAGCGATTGTCATGCTCGTGGTCTTTGCCTTGGCGGATTGGGCGGGAGGCGATATCTGGGCAGGACTTTTGATCGTCATCGCAGGCATGATGGGCTGGGAAGTCAGCCGTCTGCATTCAGACAACGGCCAGGTGCAGGTGGCTTTCGGCATGCTGATCGCCAGCGTCGTTTTGTGCTGGCTTTTCGTGTCATCTTTCTGGGCGGGGGTTGTTACAGCCCTTGCTGTCGCCACCGCGCTTGCAGCCCACAATACACCCGTTACCGTGGCAGGCTGGGCGGCGGCTATTGCCGTATGCTGCGTGGTTCTGCACATATTGCGCGAAAATACCGGGTCACTGGGCATCCTGTGGTTCGTAGGTATCGTTGTAGCAACGGATGTCGGCGGCTACTTTACGGGCAGACTGATTGGCGGACCCAGAATTCTGCCGCGAGTCAGCCCGAAAAAGACCTGGTCAGGGACTGTCGGCGGATGGGTTCTGGCCGCTGTTGCGGGGGTCGGCGGGCCGTTTCTGATCGCGGGTCAGGAACGGTTGTGGCTGTTGTTTCTGACTGGTGCGATTGCCCTGTCGATTGCCGCTCAACTGGGGGATTTGATGGAATCCTCCATGAAGCGGCGGGCGGGTGTGAAAGACAGTTCATCCCTGATACCGGGGCATGGGGGCCTGCTTGACCGGTTCGATGGCCTTGTCGGCGCGGGCGTTGCCCTGGGGGTTGCCTGGGGGTGTTGTCGCTGTGAGGAATTTCTGGACGCAGGCCTCAATCTTGCCCATGTCTGATGGCAAAGGGACCGGAATGTTTGCCGCTGCGCCGACAAGGCACCCAATAATACGCCCGCGATTGCGGTGATGGAGTGCAGATGTTTGATTTTATGACCGTTATCCCGATTCTGGGGCCAGTGCTTGCCGTGATCGTGCCGTTTCTGATCGTGATCAGCGTTGTGATATTCATTCACGAATACGGTCACTATATCGTGGGCCGCTGGTGCGGCATCCATGCGGAGACGTTTTCGCTGGGCTTTGGCCCGGTCGTCAAATCCTGGGTTGATAAGCGCGGAACCCGCTGGCAGATCTCCGTGCTGCCCTTGGGCGGGTTTGTTAAATTTCTGGGCGACGCCAATTCTGCCGGCACAGGCGCGAACCGTGATCACATAGCGAGGATACCAGGACATCTGCGCGGCAAATCGCTTTATGAGGCGACATTGTGGAAGCGTGCGGCCACCGTCGCTGCCGGGCCGCTTGCCAACATGGTTTTGTCGGTGGTGATCTTTGCCGGGCTGGCCATGGCCACCGGCATCCCCACCGACCGGCCCATCGTGGGTGATGTGCAGACGATTCCCGGTGTGGTGAACAGGCTGAAGCCAGGCGACCGCATTCTGGAAGTCAACGGCATCAGGATTGACACACGCGAGGATTTTGATGCGTTTCTGACCCGGGAGGCACCGGAGAAGACGCTTTATCTTATCGAAAGGGATGGTCAGACAACAACCGTGGAAGGGCCGTTTCCCTGGCTGCCAATTGTGGCAGGGGTGAACCCCGTAACCCCGGCGGCGAATGCCGGCTTGCGTACCGGCGATCTGATTCTGTCAGTGAACGGGGTCAGTGTGCGGTCGTTCCCGCATCTGCAAACCCTGATTCAGGATGCGGATTTCGCTGAGGTGCCTATTGTGGTGCAGCGCGGGGAAGAGGCACTGAATCTTAAAATCACGCCCCGTGAAATGCCCTATGAAAAGGAGGACGGCACCTTCGCGACACGCACCATGATCGGCATCGGCGGATCGGTTGCCATCGCGCCACAGATTGAATCCGTAGACCCGGCGCGGGCGACCTACTATGGCGCGATGTCTGTCGTGTCAATTATCGATGGCTGGCGGCGCACACTTCGAGATCTGGTAACCGGGGATCTTGCGCTAGAAAATCTGCAGGGGCCAGTGGGTATTGCCAGGGCAAGCGGGGATACAGCCAGCCAGGGTCTGACCGATTTTATCTTTCTGATTGGCTTCATCTCAACCGCCATCGGGCTGATGAACCTGTTGCCGATACCGATTCTTGACGGGGGGCATCTGGTGATTTATGCCTATCAGGCAGTCTTCCGGCGGGAACCGCCGGAAAAGGCGTTGCAAGTGGCCATGGGCATTGGGCTTTGCCTGCTGCTTTTCCTGATGGTCTTTGCGACATTTAATGATATAAACCGGCTTTGACTCTGCTATGGCTTCGTCTAAAAGAGGCGGAGGATATCCATACGCTGCTGTTTTAGCTTTAGGGACTTGGGACTATGGTTGCTAAGACGCTTGGTGTGCACATGATGCGCGGCGTTTATCAGGGTTGCAGGCTGGGTGCTGTGGTACTGGTCGTGTCGGCGGGCTCGGCCCTGATTGCACCTCGAATGGATTGGGCAGAGGCCCAGTCGGTTCCGCCGATCATTGTAGAAGGCAACCAGCGCATCGGATCGGAAACCATCGCCTCCATCGCAGCCCTGCCTGTGGGCGAGCAGGCCACCCCGGGGCAGATCAACCGTGCGGTGCAGAACCTTTACGAATCCGGTCTGTTCGAAAACGTGGAGGCGCGGATCCGGGGCGGACAAATTCTCTTTGTGGTGGAAGAATGGCCTACGATCAACCGCATTGCGGTGGAGGGCAACCGCCGGATCAAGGATGAAGATCTGCTGCCGCTCCTGGGGTCGGTACCGCGCCGGGCCTATTCGCCGAATCAGGCAGAGGCAGACGCCGCCGTGATTTCCGGGGCCTATGCCGCCGCAGGTCGTCTGGCCGCAGATGTAACCCCCAGGATCATCCGCCGCTCCGACAACCGTGTCGATCTGGTGTTCGAGGTTCGGGAAGGCCGCGTGGTGGAGGTCAATCGGCTGAATTTCACCGGCAATCGGGTTTATTCTGACTGGCGTCTGCGCCGGGTCATTGACACGAAACAGGCGGGTATCTTCCGCATACTTGTCCGCCGCGACACCTTTATCCCGGAACGGGTAGAGTTTGATCGGCAAAAGCTGCGCGAATTCTACCTTAACCGTGGTTTCGTTGACGCCGACGTGATTTCGACCTCTGCCGATTTGCAGCGGGAACGGGGCGGCTTTGCCCTGAACTTCCATATCCGTGAAGGGCAGCGCTATCGCTTCGGCGATCTGACAATCACCAGCCCGGAACCGGAAATTGATCCGGAGGCGTTCCATCGTGAGCTGCGCATCCGTGCGAACAGCTACTATGACCCGCGCAAGGTGAATGTGACGTTGGAACGGCTTGATAACCTGGCGGCTGATCTGGGCTACAATTTCATCCAGGCACGGCCTCGGGTGACGCGCAACGACGATGATCTGACGATCAACATCGAATTCGAATTGGTGCGCGGGCCCAGGCTGTTTATTGAGCGGATCAATATCGAGGGCAACAGCCATACGCTGGACCGGGTGATTCGGCGCGAGTTTGATATCGTTGAAGGAGACCCTTTCAATGCACGCAAGATGCAGCAGGCGGCAGACCGCATCCGTGCGCTGGGCTACTTTAGCCGGGTGGATGTTGAAAGCCGTGAGGGCAGCAGGCCCGGCTCTGTCATCATCGATGTGAACGTCGAGGAGATCACGACCGGTACACTTGGCTTTGGCGTAAGCTTTGGCACAGACGAAGGTTTGAGCGGTAATATCACGCTCAGTGAGCAGAACTTCCTCGGCCGCGGCCAGCAACTGGCCTTTGCCCTGTCCACCGCGTCAGAAAATCGGAGATTCAGCTTCTCATTTACGGAACCAAAGCTTTTTGACCGCGATCTTCTTGGCGGCTTTGACATTTATTATCGCGAATCGGATTTCGACGATACCCGCTACAAACTGACCCAAATCGGCCTGACCCCGCGGGTTGGTTTCCCAATCGGTGAATACTCCAGCCTGGAAGTCCGCTATTTCCTGGAACACTCGGACATTGAACTGGACGAGGCCCCTTCGCCGTTCTTTAGAGACGATGCGGGGGCACGGATGGCCAGCGGAATCGGTTTTATCTATACCTATGATCGCCGGAACTCCCCAATTGAACCGACAGCAGGATTTATTCTGTCGGCTGACCAGCTCGTCACAGGTCTTGGCGGCGATTCGAAATACTTCCGCACTCTGGCGAACGCAAAGGGCTACACAAGTTTCTTCAACGAAGAACTGATCCTGTCCGCAGAACTTGAAGGCGGTTTAATCAAATCCTTCGGCAGCGGGGTGACTCGCGTATCGGATCGTTTCCTGATCGGCGGCAACTCTTTCCGCGGGTTTGAGTTTGCAGGCATTGGTCCTCGAGATCCCAATCTGGACACACCCCTGGGCGGGAACATCTATGCCATCGGGCGATTTGAAGCGAGCTTCCCCATCGGCCTGCCGGAGGAATACGGCATCTTTGGCGGTGTTTTTATGGATGTTGGCAGTGCCTGGGATATGGACATGCGTGTCGCCCCTGATGGCACCCGGGTCGCCGCGTCCGAAAACTTTGCACTGAGGTCATCCATCGGTGTATCAATCTTCTGGGACACGGTGATTGGCCCCTTGCGATTCAACTTTGCCAAGCCAATCAGATACCTCGAAGGCATCGATAAGACAGAAAACTTCAATTTTACCGTCAGTGCCCGTTTCTAGGCTGATTCTGGTCTTTTTGCTGTGGCTGCCGGCCCAGGGCACCCCGGCGCAGAGCCCGCAATTCCCGCTCTACGACGACAGTGCCGTCGCGCTGCTGAACCGCGACGTGGTGCTGAACGAAAGTGCCTATGGCAAGGCTGTCAGTGCCCGACTGGCCGAACAGCAGGCCACGCTTCAGGAAGAAAATGACAGGCTTCTCGAGATCTTGGAAGAAGAAGAACGCGCACTGACCGAAACCCGCAAAACTGTGGAGCCGGAGGCCTTTGCACCACTGGCGGAAGCCTTTGATGCCAAAACCAACAGCATCCGTGCCCGGCAGGAGGCCAAGGCATTTGCCCTTGCCAAGGCACTGGAACAGGCGCGGCTGACGTTTTTCCGCGACATTGAGCCTGTTATTCTGGAAGTCATGCATGAACGCGGTGTATCCATCCTTTTGAACGAACAGGCAGTGATGGCCAGCCTCGCGGGCGCGGACATCACAAATGACGTGATGGCCCGGCTGGATCAATTGTTTGCGCATGGTCAGATCGGTGTCCGTCCGTGATGCCTTTACGCGCCCTGCGGACATGTTAGGAAACCGGACTTTAAACAGGGGTGAGCGCATGGCCGACAGTAGCGATCAGATACTGGAACCCGTAGATATCAACGAAATCAAGCGGATGATCCCGCACAGGTATCCGTTCCTGTTCATCGACAGGGTGCGCGATATCATCCCGCACAAGTCGGCGACCGGCATCAAGAATGTCACTTACAACGAGCCGCACTTTCAGGGCCATTTCCCGGTGCGCCCGATCATGCCCGGTGTAGCAATAGTTGAGGCCATGGCGCAGACTTCCGCCGTTCTCGTGGGGAAGACGCTGAACCTGATTGACAAAGACGTCCTTGTCTACTTTCTGTCCATCGATAAATGCAAATTCCGCCACCCCGTAAATCCCGGCGATGTGCTGGAATTATATATCAGGGTAATCCGGGGGCGTGGCAAGCGCTGGAAATTCTGGGGGGAAGGCAGGGTGGACGGCCAGGTTATGGCGGAGGCGGAATTCACTGCCATGATGGTGCCGCCAGGGGAAGAGTAGTTCCCATGGCGATTGATCCGAGCGCAGATATCCACCGCTTGGCCTGTATCGAAGAGGGCGCGACTGTCGCGGCGGGCTGCAAGATCGGCCCTTTCGCGGTTGTCGGGCCGGAGGTCACGCTCGGCCCCGGGGTGGAGCTGAAGTCCCACGCTGTTGTGGAAGGCTGGACAGAAGTCGGCTGTGGCACTGTTATCTTCCCTTTCGCGTCTATTGGGCATACACCTCAAGATCTGAAGTTTGCGGGTGAACGCACGAAGCTGGAAATCGGCGCAAGAAACTGCATTCGCGAATATGTTACCATGAGCCCCGGCACCGAAGGGGGGGGCGGGCTGACACGTGTGGGTAGCGGCGGGCTTTATATGATAGGCGTCCATGTGGGCCACGATTGCCATGTGCGTGACAACGTGGTGCTGGCCAACAATGCATCGCTCGGCGGGCACTGCCTGGTGGAGGACGACGTGGTGATCGGCGCGTTTGCCGGGGTGCACCAGTTTTGCCGCATCGGTCAGGGTGCGATGATCGGTGGCCTGGCCGCGGTTGTGGCGGATGTGATCCCTTATGGCACCGTCATGGGGGAACGTGCATCTTTGCAAGGGCTGAACCTTCTGGGTTTGCGGCGGCGCGGGTTTGACAAGAAGCAGATCAGCGGGTTACGCACCGCGTTCCAGCGGCTTTTCACCGGCAGCGAATGCTTGCGGGATCGTGCGGCGGGGGTGCGGGTGGACTATGCCTCCAACGCGCTTGTGCAGGACGTGTGCGACTTCATCCTTGCCGACACAGTCCGGAACCTGACGCTGCCGAAAGTGCCGTGAGCCTTGGGCTGTCTGCCGGTCGATGAACCCCTTGCGATTGTTGCCGGTGACGGTGCGTTACCCAGGCTTTTGGCCCGGGACTGTGCCCGGCGGCAACGGCGGTTTGCCGTGGTGCTCTTCGGCAGGTTCCGGCCGGATTGGGTGGCACCGTATCCGGTCATCGAGGCGGAGTTTGAAAAACCCGGACGGCTGTTTAAGGCCTTGGGGCATGGTGGCTTTCGCCATGTGACTTTTGCGGGCTCGATGCAGCGGCCCCGGTTGCGTTTGTTGCGATCAGATATGAAGTTCCTGCGGCTTGCGCCCGGGATTCTGAACGCGATGAAGGCTGGCGATGATACGACCCTGCGTACGGTTATATCGATCTTCGAAGCAGAAGGGCTGACAGTGGTGGGTGGTCAGGATGTGCTCGAAAACCTGCTGGTACCTGCGGGGGTGCAGACGGTTGCGAAGGTCTCCGGGGACGATTGGGCCGATATAAGGCGTGCGTGTGCCATCGCCAGGGCGTTGGGAAAGATGGATGTGGGTCAGGGTGCCGTGGTTGCCCAGGGCGTGTGCCTGGGCGTGGAAAGCATCCAAGGTACGGATGCCATGCTTGATTGGGCGGCACACACTGGCGGGCCGTTTCGGGTAAACCCGAAGGGGGCGAAAGGTGTGCTCGTCAAGGTGCCGAAACCGGATCAGGATCGGCGGGTGGATATGCCCGCCGTAGGGCCGGAAACAATGGCTGGTGCCCATACGGCGGGTCTTGCGGGCGTGGCCGTGCAGGCTGGGGGTGTCTTGGTGCTTGGGCTGCAAGAAACGATCAGTAAAGCCAATGAACTGGGGCTGTTCTTTTTGGGCTTCACGCCGGATGAGGCGGAATGAGCCGTGCCCTTGACGTGTTTCTGGTCGCAGGCGAGCCATCGGGCGACAGGCTCGGCGGGGCCCTTATGGCTGGGCTGAAATCACAGACGGACGTGTCTTTCCGGGGGGTTGGCGGGCCGAACATGGCGGCACAGGGGCTTAACAGCCTGTTTGCCATGGCGGACCTGTCGGTTATGGGCCTGCTGGAGGTTCTGCCCCGCGTACCTCGGCTTTTGCGCCGAATCCGCGAAACTGTGACTGCCGCCGTGGCGGCAAGACCCGACGTTCTGATCACCATCGATAGCCCGGATTTCTGCCTGCGCGTGGCCTCCGGGCTGCGCCGCGTCATGCCCGACCTGAAGGTCGTGCATTACGTCGCGCCCAGCGTCTGGGCCTGGCGCCCGGAACGGGCAGAAAAGATGGCACGCTATGTCGATCATGTGCTGGCATTGCTGCCGTTTGAACCGCCCTACATGGAAGCCGCGGGCATGAGCTGCGATTTCGTCGGCCACCCGCTGGTTGCAGAGCCGGTACCGACTGCGGCGGATGTGGCCGCCCTGCGCAAGGATCTGCGCATCGGCGCGGCCCCTGTTGTGCTGTTGCTGCCCGGGTCGCGTGTGGGGGAAATCAGGCGGCTTCTGCCAATCTATGAGGAGGTCACCAAACGGGTCGCTGCGGTGCATCGGGATCTGCGGTTCTGCGTTCCCCTGGCCGATGGTGTGGCGGATGACCTGTCCGGGCGGCTGTCGATGTGGGCGGTGCCGGTGGTGGTGCTGAACCCGCAGGGGAGGCCGCTGGAAGAGGCGGCGCACCGCAAGCGCACCGTCTTTCGCATGGCGGCAGCCGCACTGGCCACAAGCGGCACCGTGGTGCTGGAACTGGCGGCGGCGGACTGTCCGCAGGTGACAGCCTACAGGGCCAATTGGGCGACGACGCGCCTGGTCAGGAAGATGGCGCGGATCGATACGGCAAACCTGTTGAACATTGTGACGGATACCCGCGTGATTCCGGAATTCCTGTTTGGGAAATGTACGGCAGAGACAATCACGCCTGCACTGCTGGGCGTACTTTCAGACCCTGGTGCACAGAAAGCGGCAGCGGCGGGGACGATGAAGGCTTTGGGGCTCGGCGGAGAGGATCCGGGCGTAAGAGCGGCGAAGTCGGTCCTGGGTTTTTTGGGCCGGGGCGGGGCTCATCCCATCAGCGTCGGCAACCCGCCCTCGTAGGCCGCACGTAAATCTGTTATCGCCACACCAACGTCCCCCAGCAGGAGCATGGTGCCCCCGACGGTACCCACAGCTTCTGCCGGAACGCCCGCTGCCGCTGCTTCTGCCACCAGCGCGTTCGCATCCCGCGTTGCCACCAGATACCGCGCCTGATCTTCTCCAAACCACCAGCCAACGCCGGTGCCGGAAAGCGTCATGCCGAAACCGCCGGCTATCGTCATCTCTGCCGCTGCGATCGCCAGACCACCGTCCGACAGGTCATGGGCTGCGGTTATTTTGCCGCCCGCCTTGAGTGCCCGCACCAATTCGCCCGCTGCGCGCTCCGCCTGCAAGTCCACCGGTGGTGCGTCGCCGTCTTCGCGGTTCCAGAGCTCTTTTAAAAGTGCTGATTGGCCAAGATGACCCCCCTCCCGCCCGATCAGCACCAGGGTATCGCCGACATTCGGCGCGGTATCGATCATGTCCGCGAGCGACCCAAGCAGGCCTACGGCACCGATCGTGGGGGTGGGCAAAATCGCCTCTCCCTCCGTTTCGTTGTAAAGGGATACGTTGCCGGAGACGATGGGCATGCCGAGCGTCGCGCAGGCCGCGCTGATGCCGTTGATCACGCCGACGAATTGGCCCATGATCTCCGGTTTTTCCGGGTTGCCGAAGTTGAGGCTGTCGGTGGCCGCCAAAGGTTTCGCCCCCGTGGCGCAAAGATTGCGATAGGCTTCCGCCACAGCCTGTTTCCCACCCTCATAGGGATTCGCCCGCACGTAGCGCGGCGTCACGTCACAGGTAAACGCCAGGGCCTTTTGTGTGCCGTGCACCCGCACCACCCCCGCATCCGCGCCGGGGCACCGGACGGTGTCAGCCATTACTTGAGTGTCGTATTGCTCATACACCCAGCACCGCGAACCGTAGTTGGGGCTGCCGAGCAGCCGGAGCACCGCTTCGCCCACGGCGACCTTCGGCACCGGTTGCAGTTTCGGGGCAGGGGGCGGCACCACCCGGGGCCGGTTGTATCGCGGTGCTGTGCCGGAAAGTGCCTTCAGCGGCAGGTCAGCCACCAGTTGGCCCTGGTGCAGAATCTCGAACCTGTTCTCGGCGATCGTTTCACCCACGATGGCGAAATCAAGATCCCATTTATCGAAGACGGCCCTGGCGTCTGTTTCCTTTTCCGGGCGCAGAACCATGAGCATGCGCTCCTGGCTTTCTGAAAGCATCATCTCGTATGCGGTCATATTCTCTTCGCGTACAGGTACGGCGTCAAGGTTCAGCCGTATGCCGAGCCTGCCCTTGTCACCCATCTCTACCGCAGAACATGTCAGCCCGGCGGCCCCCATATCCTGGATCGAGATAACCGCACCAGTCTGCATAAGTTCCAGAGTTGCTTCCATCAGACGTTTCCCGGCGAAGGGGTCGCCCACCTGCACCGCGGGCCGTCTTTCCTCGATAATGCCGTTGAATTCGGCGGAGGCCATGGTTGCCCCGCCAACCCCGTCGCGGCCGGTACTGGCACCAAGGTAGACGACCGGCATACCCACGCCCGAGGCTGCCGAGTAGAAAATCGCGTTCGCATCCGCGAGCCCGGCTGCGAACGCATTGACCAGACAGTTACCGTTGTAGGCCGCATGAAACCGCACTTCGCCTCCCACTGTTGGCACACCGAAACAATTGCCGTAGCTGCCGATTCCCTCAACCACACCGGCCAGAAGTGCCCTGGTCTTCGGGTGGTCGACTGCCCCGAAGCTCAGCGCGTTCATTACTGCAATCGGTCGCGCCCCCATGGTGAAGACGTCGCGCAGGATGCCGCCGATACCGGTTGCCGCGCCCTGGCAGGGTTCAATGTAGCTGGGGTGGTTGTGGCTCTCCATCTTGAAGACCACCGCCTGGCCGTCACCGATATCTACGACCCCCGCGTTTTCACCCGGGCCGCAGAGCACCTGAGGTGCCTCTGTAGGCAGGGTTTGCAGCCACTTCCGGGAAGATTTGTAGGAGCAGTGCTCATTCCACATGGCAGAAAAGATGCCAAGTTCGGTAAAGCTCGGTCTCCGCCCCAGGAGATCCAGGATGCGCTGATATTCATCCGGTTTCAGCCCGTGGTCGGCGATCAATTGCTCTGTGATTTCCGGCTCTGCCATACCGCTGCCCCCGCGGTGGATTTGGGTTTCCTTACGCCCGCATGTCCGCCCCGGCAACCCCGCCCCGGGGTTTCCGGAAGAGTTTAAAAATGCGGGGATGTCGATATGATTACCCTTAATCCGTCCCCGGGTCACCGGAAGAAAATAATCTGAGGACAAGGTGACCCTGCCCATCCCATCGCTTTATGCTGATGCGCAGGCCGTTATTGTCATCATTTCACAAAGGGCAGGCCATCTGCACCGGGTGTCTCAAAAGTATTTTTAAATTCCGCTGAAAAAAAGAGGCCGAGCAATGCTCGGCCCTAGTCCAACAGGGAGATGAAGATCTGTGGGAGCAGGGCTCACCACCCGATCTCGCTTTCCGCATATAAATCCGAACCCTTAACGATCAAGTGCAAAAGTCAACGTTATGTGCATACCAGCCATGCATTCCATGCATTTTCTACATCCTTGGCCACCCAAGAGTTACTCAATTGCCTTTTTAAAAATAGTGTTAAAATTGCGGCAGCTTTTGTCAGCCTTGATTTCTGACAAAACGAAATCCCGGAATATCTGCACCCTTTTTGAATGCCTAAGTTCTCCCGGATAGGCCAGATAAACCGGTACGGTCGGTGATTCTTCGTTCGGCAGCACCCTTACAAGCTGGGGAAAAGTGACTGTTACGTAGTTCGGCAGAAAACCGATACCGACGCCGAAAAGCACCGCCTGCAATACGCCGAAGTAGTTGTTGACAGTCAGATGGGATACGTGGTCGCCGCTCAGAAGCGGTGTCAGCCAGTTGCCGGATACGCTGGCCTGGGGCGTTGACAGTTTTTGGCTGATGATGCGGTGGTTGCGCAATTCCTCGAATGTTTGAGGTGTTCCTTTTTGTTCCAGATAAGTTCTTGAGGCATAGAATCGCATCCTCACCTCCATCAGACGGCGACGCACGAGGTCGGCCTGGGACGGTTCTTTCATGCGGATGGCTACATCCGCCTCCCGCATCGGCAGGTCCAGCACACGTTCCTCAAGCAGGAGGTCGATTTTCAGATCCGTATAACGCTCAAACAAACGGCCCATGCGCGGTGCCAGCCAAAGTGTGCCGAAGCCCACGGTGGTGGTGACCTTCAGCTCCCCAAAGATCTCATTTTTGCTGTCGCGAATCCGCGCCCCGGTCGAATCGAGGGTCTTTGAGATAGCATTCGTTGCATCAAAAAGCATCTCGCCCTGTTCTGTCAGAATCAACCCGCGTGCGTGGCGATGAAAGAGCGTTACCCCCAGGGATTCTTCCAGTGCGCGGATTTGTCGGCTGACAGACGATTGGCTCAGGTGCAGCGTGTCACCCGCATGGGTCAGGCTACCCGCGTCAGCAACCGCGTGAAAAATGCGCAGCTTGTCCCAATCCATGGCGGGATCCTTCAAATTTATGCCGAAGATGCAAGGATTTGATGCTGACAAAAGAAATCTTTCCTGGGTCACATATATTGACTAATGTTAACTGCAAAAGCGCACCTGAAAAACCAGTCATTTGGTGCAGGTTAAGCTATCGGGAGAAGGTTTGATGTCAACCCCGAAGGTTTCGCTAAATGATCGCTATGATCTTTCGAAAAAATATGTACTCCTGAACGGGACGCAGGCCCTGGTGCGCGTCATGCTGGCCCAGAAGGTGCGTGACACGGTCGCCGGGCTGAATACCGCAGGCTATGTGACCGGCTATCGCGGCTCCCCGCTCGGTGCGGTGGATATGCAGATGGGCCAGGCAAAGACCGAACTTGATGCGGCAGATATTATCTTCCAATCCGGTTTGAACGAAGACCTTGCTGCCACCGCACTGTGGGGGGCCCAACAAGCGGAACTGCGGGGCGAGGGGAAATACGACGGGGTTTTCGGGCTTTGGTACGGCAAAGGCCCTGGCGTTGATCGGTCCGGTGATGTCTTTCGGCATGCCAATATGGCCGGAACCAGCACCCACGGAGGTGTGATCGCCTGTATGGGTGATGATCACACCGGCGAAAGCTCCACTGTGCTGCACCAGTCCGAATTCGCATTTGTGGACGCCATGATACCGATTCTGTCGCCTGCGGGTGTGCAGGAAATTCTTGATTTCGGTGCCTATGGCTACGCACTTAGCCGGTATTCCGGCTGCTGGGTGGGGTTGAAATGCGTCAAAGACACGACGGAAGCCACGGCGGTCGTTGATGCGGATCCGCATCGGATACAGATCAGGATACCAACCGATTTCGCCATGCCGCCCGACGGGCTGAACATTCGCATCGCAGACCAACCCCCCGCACAGGAGGCGCGGCTCCACGACTATAAGCGTTTCGCAGCAGAGGCGTTTGCGCGGGCTAATGGGCTCGACAAGCGCATGTACGGCAAACCGGGCGCGAGGATAGGCATTGTGAGCGCGGGAAAGAATTGGCTCGATACGCGACACGCGCTTGATCTTCTGGGGATAGATGCGGCGGCGGCGGAACGGCTTGGCATCACCACGTATAAGATCGCGATGACCTGGCCACTCGACATGAAGAGTTTTCATGAATGGGCAGAGGGACTGGGGCTGATAATCTGCGTGGAAGAGAAGCGCAAGCTTCTGGAAGTGCAGATCAAGGAGGCGATTTTTGATGATCGCCTCGGGTGCCGAGTGGTCGGCTGGAAACATGACCGCCGCAAGGACGAAACAGTTTTCAGCGTAAAAGCTGCGCTGGAACCGGTTCAGATCGCAATAAAAATTGCGATGCTTCTGGGTGAAGAGGGTATTACCACAGATGTGATCACTGACCGCGTGGCCGGGTTGAATGCCGCCGTTGCGGGTGACAACGCCGAAGACATCGCTATACGTACGCCGTGGTTTTGTTCCGGCTGCCCGCATAACTCCTCGACCAGGGTGCCGGAAGGATCCCGTGCCTATGCGGGTATCGGCTGTCACTACATGGCCCAGTGGATGGACCGGGATACGCTCGGCTTCACCCACATGGGGGCGGAAGGTGCGAACTGGATCGGGGAGAGCCTTTTTTCCAGGCGCGATCATATGTTCCAGAACCTCGGCGACGGAACCTACAACCACTCCGGTGTACAGGCGATCCGCGCGGCCATTGCGGCGGGAACAAATATCACCTACAAGATACTCTTCAACGACGCGGTTGCAATGACCGGCGGTCAGCAGAACGACGGAAACCTGACGGCCCAGAAGATCGCCCGCGAAGTGCAGGCCATGGGCGTGAAAACCATCGCTTTTGTCTATGATGAAAAAGAAGCTGTCAACCTGGATGATGTGCCCGCAGGCGTGACCATGCACGAACGGGCGGAACTGATGGCGGTACAGGAATGTCTGGCAAAGACGCCGGGCGTGTCGGTGCTGATATACGTCCAGACCTGCGCATCGGAAAAGCGGCGGCGGCGCAAGCGTGGGCTTTTCCCGGACCCGGACACGCACATGATGATTAACCCGGAGATCTGCGAAGGCTGCGGCGACTGCGGGGTGCAGTCAAACTGTGTGTCGATTTTGCCGCTGGAAACTGAACTGGGGCGTAAACGAACCATTGATCAGTCTACCTGCAACCAGGACTACAGTTGCGCCAACGGCTTTTGTCCGTCCTTTGTCAGCATATATGGTGGCAAGCCGAGGCAACGCGCCGCCAGCGGCATTGAACTGCCGAACCTGCCGGATCCGGCGTTGCCGGTGATTGACGGCACCCATAACCTGGTCATTACCGGGGTCGGCGGTACTGGCGTTGTGACCGTCGGTGCCGTGCTGGCACAGGCCGCCCATATTGATGGCAAAGGCGTTGGCGTGATGGAGATGGCAGGCCTCGCCCAAAAGGGGGGTGCGGTGCATATCCACTGTCGCTTGGCGGAAAAACCGCAGGATATTAGCGCGGTACGCGTGGCTGTTGGAGAGGCGCATGGTGTCATCGGCTGT
Organism: Paracoccaceae bacterium; assembly: GCA_014323795.1. Taxonomy (GTDB): domain Bacteria; phylum Pseudomonadota; class Alphaproteobacteria; order Rhodobacterales; family Rhodobacteraceae; genus Amylibacter. The sequence goes on from JACONK010000001.1 coordinate 122,732, forward strand.
GACCTTGTGGTCACAGCGGGGGCCAAAACGCTGGGCCTTATGGCCCGCAGGCGCACGAGGGTCGTGTGCAACAGTCACCAAATCGTAACCGGCGACTTTACCCGAGACGGCAGCTTCACCCTGCCGGCGGGTCGGCTGCAGGTGGCTGTGGAAGGCCGCGTCGGGTCTGAGGATACGGTGTTTCTGGATGCGACCGGGCTGGCGTGCTTCCACCTCGGCGATTCGATCTACACCAACATGCTGATGGTAGGCGCGGCTTGGCAGAACGGGTTGATCCCATTGACCCGAGCAGCCATCCTGCAAGCGGTGGCGATGAACGGCACCGCTGTAGCAGGCAACCGGTGCGCTTTTGAGCTGGGCCGCTGGGCCGCTGCTTTTCCGGAAGACGCGGCAGATATCCTGCGGCCCAGGGTTTTTGCGTTGCCGACCTCGCAGGAAGAAAAAATCCGCAACCGGGCGGCGCGGTTGGAGGCCTATCAGAACAAGGCCTACGCGCAGCGGTACCTTGATTTTCTTGATAGGATAGACGATGCGCAGATAAAGGATGCTGCGCTCGGCAGCTACCACAAACTGTTGGCCTATAAGGATGAATATGAGGTCGCCCGACTGCATGTGGAATACACTGAACGTTTGGCGGCGGCGCAGTTTGACGGGGATTTGCGGTTTGAGTTCCACCTTGCTCCGCCGATTCTGGGCAGCGTGGATGAAAACGGGCGACCCGGGAAGCGCAGGTTTGGCCAGTGGGTGCTGACGCTCTTCCGGATGCTTGCGAAGATGAAATCCCTGCGCGGCACACCCTTTGACGTCTTTGGCCACACGGCGGAGCGTCGCATGGAGCGCGCATTGATTGCCGAGTTCGAGCGGGATATGGAAGAGATACTGGGTGGTCTGAACGCAGCCACGCACGGAATCGCGGTTGAACTGGCACGGTTGCCGCAAGACATCAAAGGCTATGGCCCGGTCAAGCAACAGAATGCCCTGGCGGTGGCCAAACGGCGGGAGGAATTGTTGGCGGCATTCCGTGCGGGCGGTGTCAATGCGACGGCGGCGGAATGACCCCCGGCGAGCGGTGGCGGAGGTCGCTGCCCAGGTGCCGTGGAACAGTTCTGCCTGACTGGTGTTTTTCTGACAAATCCACAATGGTGTCGCACCGGAATACCCCGATATTACGACTGGTTATGCCCAGGTGCTGACCTTGATCCGGGTGCCCTGGAGCCATGGCGTGATGGTCATGGAAAACAGGTTCGGCGACATCATGCTGAACCCCGTTGCCGGACCCGCGCACAAACCTGTGTGTCGGGTGTGGCGCAAAAATCTTTAGACTGTGTAGTTCAACCCCAAGCGTCCGCCGTCGATACAGATCGTTTCGCCGGTTATGTAAGATGCCTTGTCAGAGGCCAGGAAAGTCACAACATCGCCGACTTCCCGCGCCGTGCCCATACGTTGCAGGGGTGTGCGGGACATGGCGGTTTTCAGGGCTTCCGGGTTGGTGTTCACGCTTGCCATCATTTCTGTATCTATGGAACCGGGGCCCACGGCGTTCACGCGGATGCCGTGCGGGGCAAGGGCCAGCGGTGCCGCCCTTGTCAGCTGCATGACGCCCGCCCTGGATGCGCAACAGGCCGGCACAGACGGGATCGCCACCAGCGCGTTTGTGGAAGACATGTTCACGATCGCCCTGCCTTTGCCCGCCACGATTATGGATTTTGCAGCCCGTTGCGTGGCCGGAAAGACACCGATCAGATTGATAGTGATCACCCGTTGGAAATCTGCAGGCCCGTAGTCGAGAAAATCCCCCTGCATTGTTCACCAGCACGTTGATCGGGCCGGATTCCTGCTCAATCCGATCAAAGGGCGCACCAACGTCCGCGGCATTGCCCATGTCGCAGGCATAGGCCCTGGCGGTAAGCCGGTCGGCAGTTTTGACCAGTTTTTCACCATTGGTATCCACTAGGACAAGCTGTTTGCCATCTTCGGCAATGGCCCGGGCGCAGGCCTCCCCGATGCCCTGTGCGCCGCCTGCGATAACTGAAACGGGTGCGTCTGCCATAATGAAACCCCCGAATATCTGTGGCCGCCGGCCAGTTGGCTGCAGCAATGCATCCTGGCACAACAGCGGTCAACACGGCCTGTCCCGGGGGTGTGCGCACCCGTGCACTGCGGAGCTGATGGTGTGGCCGCAGTCATTCCGGGGGCGGGCAGTGCGCCAGTGGCCGGGATGATTCGGTTCTCGCCCGGCCCTTGTATATGGCGCGGGGGTGTGGTTCGCGTACCTGCGCACGACCTTTGGCCCTGCGCCTTCGGGCGATACTGCGGCCCAGGTCGCCGCTTGTGGTCGGTGCGGTTGAGTGTGATGCCCCAGGGTTCGGCCAGGCGGACCCCCGGAGGCTTCCGGTCATTTGCGGGTGGTAAAAACAGAGGATTTATCAGCTATCACGCGGCCTGCTGCATGACTCTGGCAATAGTTTCGCCGATTTGGGACGGGTGTTCGGAAACTGTGACGCCGGCGGCGGAGAGTATCTCCACCTTCTCTGCCGCACTTTCGCCGAAGGCCGAGATGATGGCACCCGCGTGGCCCATGGTGCGGCCCTTGGGTGCCGTCAGACCGGCGACATAGGCCACCACGGGTTTTGTCACATGGTTGCGGATGTATTCTGCGGCCTCTGCCTCCTGCGGGCCACCGATTTCGCCGATCATGCAGATGACCCTGGTTTCATCATCAGCCTGGAATTGCTCCAGGATGTCCCTGAAGGATGATCCGTTGATCGGATCGCCGCCGATGCCGACGGATGTGGAAACGCCGATTCCGCGTTCTTTTAATTGGCTCGCTGCCTCGTATCCGAGCGTCCCTGACCGGCTAACGATGCCCACCGGGCCCTGCTGATAGATATGGCCCGGCATGATGCCCAGCAGCGCTTTGCCCGGGGATATCGTGCCCGCGCAGTTTGGTCCGGTCAGCACCATGCGACGCCCTTTGGGGTAGCGGTACATGTAACGCTTCACACTGATCATATCCTGGGCCGGTATGCCGTCGGTAATGCAAACGCAGTAGCGAATGCCCCCGTCGGCGGCTTCCATGATGCTGTCAGCCGCGAAAGGGGGCGGGACAAAGATAAGAGAAGCTTCGGCACCTGTGGCTTCCACTGCTTCTTTTGCCGTGTTGAATACCGGCACACCTTCAACTGTCTCTCCGCCCTTGCCGGGAACCACGCCGCCAACGACTTTTGTACCGTATTCAAGCATGTCCCTGGTGTGGAAACGTGCCATTTTGCCGGTGATGCCCTGCACGATGACCCTGGTATCGTGATCGAGAAAGATGCTCATGAGACAGACCTCTTTGTATCCCTTTGAGATATATCGTTTTTCCATGCGCCCACGGCGCGTTCGGCGGCTTCCGTCAGGGTATTGGCCCGGATGATGGGCAGCCCGGACCCGGCGAGGATATTTTGACCTTCATCCACGTTGTTTCCGGCGAGCCGTACGATCACAGGTACGTTCAGCTGAACCTCTTGCAAAGCCTGTACGACACCCTTTGCGACCCAGTCACAGCGATTGATGCCCGCGAAGATATTCACCAGCACCGCACCCACGTTCCTGTCGGACATGACAAGGCGAAAGGCCTTTGCTACCCTTTCAGGGGTTGCGCCGCCACCGATGTCGAGGAAGTTCGCAGGCTCGCCGCCCGCCAGTTTGATCGTGTCCATCGTCGCCATGGCGAGCCCTGCACCGTTCACGATGCAGCCGATATCGCCTTCCAGTCCGACGTAGTTTAGCCCCCGGTCCGCCGCCCGCGCCTCCCGCGGGTCTTCCTGCGATTTGTCACGCAGCTCTGCCACCTGCGGATGGCGGAAAAGGGCATTGCTGTCAAAAGTCATCTTCGCGTCGAGCGCGAGCACGTGGTCATCGCCGGTTACGACAAGCGGATTAATTTCCACCATCGTGGCGTCGAGTTCTGTAAACGCACGGTAGCAGCCCTGCATGGTGCGGACCATCTGCTGGATCAGCTTCGGCTCAACACCCAGCCGGAACGCGATTTCACGACACTGGAATTCCTGCAGGCCGACAGCTGGCTCAACAATGGAGCGTACGATGCTGTCGGGTTTTTCGGCAGATATATCCTCGATCTCCACCCCGCCCTCGGCACTTGCGACGATCATTACGCGCTGGCTGGAACGGTCGAGAACAAAACCGAGGTAGAACTCGCGTTCAATCGGTACGGCACCCTCGACATAGATCCGATAGATGCCTTTGCCTTCCGGCCCGGTCTGGTGTGTGACGAGCTTGCGGCCAAACATTTTCTCGCAGGCCCGCTCAATCTCCCGATCACTTTTACAGAAGCTGACACCGCCCGCCTTGCCCCGGCCCCCGGTGTGAACCTGGGCCTTCACAACCCATCTTTCGCCGCCGATTTCGCGTGCACGGTATGCGGCTTGTTCGGGGGAATAGGCGAGCGCACCCGGAGGCACGGCCACACCGAAGCCCGACAGAATTTCTTTGGCCTGATATTCGTGGATATCCATGGTTTGGGAACCTCTTGCCCCGGGATTTATTCCGCTGCGACAGATTGGCCGTAGCGGCGATTCAGAATGGAGTCGATCACGTCCTGGTCGGCCTGCCCGCCGAGGTCGCGGATAGCCTGGGCAAAACGGTTGACGATGTTGGTGACCGCATCGCGGTTTAGCTGGTTGAGTATGCCGATACGCACCTGCACAGGCTCGCCAAGTGTCGGCCAGATGCCGAAGTTCCGGGCGCGGCAGTGCTGCACAAGCTCCATTTCGCGGCCACGCAGGTTACCCGGCAGGTCAAGGACGACCAGAGACGTCATGTTGGATGTCACTTTGCAGCCGATCGCCTCCACCGCTTCGCGAAGGACGCTTTCGTGTGTTTCGTATGATTGGGCGCGGTCGGCGATACCTTGTTCCAGCGTCAGGCGCAGGGATTCATGGAAGGCGGCAACAGCATAGGCGGAATGGGTGCGGTGATAAGTGCCTTTTTCGACGTCTTTTCCTTCGACGATACCCCAGTGGCGGGCCTCAAAGATCGGGTGGTTGGCGTAGGCATAAGCCCCGTGCGCCTTAAGTTCGTCAATGTAAGCGTCAGTGAAACTGACCGGCGCGTAGGTAAGGGGCAGGCAGCAGATGCCTTTTTGCGGGCAGGAGGCCCAACCGGCCACACCCGGATAGTCGTCGATGCGGAAATCGGCCACGCCGAGGGAGGATACCGCATCTACCAGGCCCAGAACGCCGTGGCGCTCACAGGCGTCGGAGAAACCCCGGATGTCGTTAATCCGGCCAGAACCCGTTTCCCAGTGGGCCATCAGGGCCCATTTCGGTTTGTGCTCAGCCAGCGCATCTTCTACAGCCTGCGCGTCAACGGAAGATCCGTGGGGTATTTCCACCACGATGACAGAGGCGGTTTGCGGGTTTATCGGGTTGGCGGCCATCTCTTCTTTCGTGGCTGCGCGGATGCGCAGGGACAGGGCATCGATGCCTGAAAATGTGCCGTTGGCGAAGGCCACAACCTTATCGCCGGGCATAACCGCGGACACCATGGCGTCAAGCCCGGACCAGCCAGTGCCTGCCACGCCAAAGGTGTGGATGTTATCGGTGCCCCAGATATGACGCAGCATGTGTTTGCATTCTACCATACCGCGGAGCACGTCCGGCTGCATGTGGTCCGCCACGCCTGCTGCGGCGAAGCGGGCGAGCACACGGGCATCAGTATTACCCGGACCTGGGCCTGCTGCCAGTGTTTCGGGGATTTCGAGTTGTGGGAAAATTGCTGCGGTCATGGTGTAGCTCTCCGATGATGCAATTCTGGTTTGTGTCGGTATTGCCGGGGCTGTACGCCCTGACAACCTCCCTTGCTTTTGGGTATCCAAATTGGGTGGTAAAAAACTACCCGCTATGGCATGTATCCTGTTGTATGCCGAATTATACTGCTCCAAACAGGCATGTTTTACGGTTTTCAACCGGAAATTGTTTTTTTGGAAAAACGAATCGACTGATCAAATCATGCTCACGGACAGCAATCCGCTGGTGCTGAGTGCCATGTACGAGAATTTTTGAGCGTGATTCGCGGTTTTCGGTCGTGGCGACAACAGCCGCGGCGGAGGATTTTTTTTGAGCACGGTGATGCGTGTACCGGTGGATATCGGCGTGATCGACTGGAACCTGCGGGTCATCGGCGGTGCCGGGCTGCTCGGGGTGCTGCGCGAACAATCCGGTCTGCTACGGCTGGTGATTTATGGGGATGCCACCGGCGATGTGCCGCGTCAGGCCCCGGGCGCGGGCAATTGCGTTTTACTATGCCTCTCGCTTTTCGGATGGTGGTTAAATTGCGCGGTGTACATTGGTGAGCATAAAATTTCTTGACTTTCCGCCGTCTCACCCCTCTTTTCGGGCACATTCACGCCGTTAAGGAAAGGGCATCCCATGAGTTTTCATCCCATTGAACAGGCTCCCGGTCGGCTAAACCGCAGCGAGCTTGCCGTACCCGGCAGCCAGCCGAAAATGTTTGAAAAAGCAGCGAATTCTGACGTTGATGTCATTTTCCTTGATCTGGAAGACGCGGTGGCACCGGACGAAAAGGAAGGTGCACGCAAGAATATCATCGCGGCACTCAATGACATCGACTGGGGCAATAAGACTATGTCGGTTCGTATCAACGGGCTCGATACCCACTACATGTATCGCGATGTGATCGAGGTGGTGGAGCAGGCGGGCGGACGGCTTGACCTGATCATGATCCCAAAGGTCGGTACGGCGGCGGATGTTTATGCGCTTGACATGCTGGTAACCCAGATCGAAGCCGCAAAAGGCTATTCCAAGAGGATCGGGTTCGAGCACATCATCGAAACCGCACTCGGTATGCAAAACGTGCATGAGATCGCCGGGGCGTCAAGGCGTAACGAGTCGCTGCACTTCGGCGTGGCGGACTATGCCGCTTCCACCCGTGCGCGTACGACAATTATCGGCGGCGTGAACCCGCATTATGCGGTTCTGACGGACCCGGAGGAGGACGGCAGCCGCGCCACGCATTGGGGCGATATGTGGCATTACGCGCTTGCCCGCATGGTTGTGGCCGCCCGTGCCAACGGGTTGCGGCCCATCGATGGCCCGTTCGGTGATTTCCAGGATGCCGACGGCTACCGTGCAGCCGCCCGCCGTGCGGCTGTGCTGGGGTGTGAGGGTAAATGGGCCATCCACCCGAGCCAAATCGCGCTCGCTAACGAGGTTATGAGCCCGTCAGAGGCTGACATCACCAAAGCCAGGCGCATTCTGGAGGCGATGGCAGAGGCAGAGGCTGCAGGCAAGGGTGCCGTCAGCCTCGATGGGCGGTTGATTGATTACGCCTCCATCCGTCAGGCGGAGGTTCTGGTGGAAAAGGCCAGGCAGATCGCGGGTTGAATCCGCTGGTACGCTCTGAACTGCCTGTGTTCTGCCCCTTCCGTTTCCCTTGGGCCGCGAATCCACCGTGATAACCCAATCTGCAGCGGCTTGGGGGGGCCGATAAGAAATTGTGTGAGATATATGCGGACACATATGATGCCGCGAACAAGGCCATGGCCTCTATCCCGGTTGAGGGACTTTCCGATAACAGTGCGCCGCGAGCTACCAATCGGCAGCTGCGGATGCTCAATGAAAGGCTGCAACAGCTCCTCGTGCTGCAGCAGATGGCATATTATGAATGCGCCTTGCCGAAAATACCGAGCGGGCCGACAGGCTATACAGGTGATGCCGTGGCTTGCCGCATCTCCCAAGTGGATGGAAACATAGATTCACCAGAGTGCGATAAGGAAAAATGGCAAAATGCCTTGGGTGATCTGGAACACTTCCGGTTAGGTGCCAGGCTTGGGCGCCGGGCAACGTCCCGTGCATCCGGGTCGCGGTGGCGGCAAGGGGTCTGCGCGTAAAAACGGGGGGCAGGTATGGTATTTTGCGCTGTCACCCGACGGCTGCCGGATTTTCCGCGCACACGACACGGTCGCCAACCCCTGCCACGATCAGCGGTTTGAAAAGCGGGTTATGTCAGGTTCGGCGTGGCGTTTGCGCGTCGAACCTGACAGGGAGTAAACGCGCAAACGTTTCAGGCTTCTTCCGTGGCGCGGCGGCTGAGTGTCACGTGGAGTTTAACCCGCTTGCCCTTGCGCAGAACTTCCACGGTGGTTTCCGTGTCGGGTTCCTGCCCGGCAATGGTACGGGTCAGCTGGCGCGGATTTTTGATCTCCGTGTCGCCGACTGACAGGATCACGTCGCCGTCCCGCAGGCCCGCCCTGGCGGCCGGGGTGTCGGGGAGCACACGCCCCACGATCACGCCTTCCCCCTTGTAAAAGCCGAGAACGGCGGCGCTCTCGGCACTCATCGGCCTGGTATGTACGCCGAGCCAGCCGCGTTCGATCTGCCCGTCGTCGCCGAGATCCGCCACAATGTCCTGAACGATGTCAGAAGGCACGGCGAACCCCAGACCGGCACTTGTGCCGGTCGGCGAAATGATCGCTGTGTTTACGCCGATCACATACCCGTCCGCATTAAAGAGCGGTCCGCCGGAGTTGCCCCGGTTGATTGCGGCATCGGTCTGGATAAAATCCACCAAAGAGCCGAAGGCGATCTCACGGCCTTTTGCCGACACAATGCCCGTTGTGACCGTGCTGCCGAGGCCGAAAGGATTGCCGATGGCAATCACCTCGTCTCCCACGCGCATCTCTTCGGATGCACCGAAGCGGGCGGTGGCGTGGTCTTCGCCCTCAATATCAAGCACGGCGATATCGGTCAGCGGGTCTCTGCCCACAACGGTGGCAATGTGTTCGGTGCCATCCGCCAGTGTTACCCGCACGTCTGTGGCCCCGGCGATGACGTGGTTGTTTGTTACAACCATCCCGTCGCGAGAGATGATAAAGCCGGAGCCGATCCCCTTGCGCGGGCTGCGGTCAGGCAGGGCGGGCAGCCGGTCGCCGAACCGGTGCCGGAACTCCCGGTAGCGTTTTTCCGGCCCGGTTTCGGCACCGGCCGGTTTCACGCCGCCCGAAACCCTGATAGAGACCACCGCCGGTTTCAACTGCTCGACGAGGTCGGCTATGCCGCTCGCCTGTGCGGGGGCGGCAGGGGCAACCAGGGCGATGGCGGACATAAGACCGGCCGAGAGGGATGTGAGTGTGCGTTTGGTCATGACAATCTCCGAATGTCTGCTGTTGTCGGGCATAATCTGGGCGGCTTGAATTTCGGTGTCCTGTCGGCAGCTATACAAAATCGTAACGTCATGAATTGGTAATTGCCGGATGCCTGGGCATTATCACATAAGGGGCTATGAAAATCCTGGTTGTGGAAGATGACACCACCGTGGGCGATTATGTGGCTGTCGGCCTGCGGGAAGAAGGCCATACGGTGGATCTTGTGACCGATGGTCGGGACGGGCTGCTGTGTGCAACGGGGGCGACCTATGACGTGCTGGTGGTGGACCGTATGCTGCCGGGGCTTGACGGGATGTCGCTGCTGAAGGGTCTGCGTGGGGCCGGGATCCAGACGCCCGCGCTTTTTTTGACGGCTATGGGCGGCGTTGATGACCGGATTGAGGGGTTGAACGCGGGTGCCGACGACTATCTGATAAAACCTTTTGCTTTCGGGGAGCTGAGTGCCCGCGTCGCCGCCCTTGCCCGGCGCCCGCGCACGGCACCCCCGGAGACGACCCTGTGCGCCGGTGATCTGAAAATGGATCTGGTGCGCCGCACTGTGAAGCGGGCGGGCCGGGACATCGCACTGCTGCCGCGGGAGTTTTCGCTGCTTGAACATCTGCTGCGCGCCAAAGGCCGTGTGCAGACGCGCACGATGCTTCTGGAGGCGGTGTGGGACATCAGCTTTGACCCGCAGACAAATGTGGTGGAAACCCACATCAGCCGGTTGCGCGCAAAGGTGGATCGGCCATTTGATCGGACCCTGATCGAGACGGTGCGCGGCGCGGGCTACCGGATATCTGCCGCGTGACACGGCTGCTGCAATCGACCCCGGTACGGCTGTCGATCGGGATTGCCACACTTTTTGCGCTGGTGTCGGGCGCAAGTCTGGGGGCGACCTACATCGTGGCCCGGGATGCCGCGAAAGAAACCCTGCGCGAAACCTTGCGCCAGGAAATGCGTGGCCTGAGGGCGGTGCCGAACCGGATCAGCCTCGTCAACCTGGTGCGTGCGCAGGCGGATGCCACGGCACCTGAGCAGCGTATCCTGAGCTACAGGCTGCCCGGCGGAGTGGTTCTGGGCAATGCGGCGCTGATCCCGGAGGGGCAGGGCTATCGTGTGGTATCGATCCTTGATGGGGATCAGATCACCGGGTCATATATGTCGCTGACACAAGAGCTGCACGGCGGGCTGCTGACCGTCGCAGTCAATGCCGGGCGCGTGGATGCGGTGCGGGAAAGTTTTCTGCGCGTACTTCTGTTTTCGCTTGTTCCCACGGTGGTGATCGTGTTGGGCGGCGGGGCCTGGCTTGCGCACCGGTCCGGCCAGCGGCTTGCGCGGATTGAGCGGGCCCTTGATGCGCTGACGGCGGGTGATCTGGAAGCCCGGGTAAACCCGCCCCCGGGGGGGTATGCGGACGATCTTGGCAGGATTGGCGTACGTATCGATAAGATGGCGGCGGCCCAGGGGCGGCAGGTATCTGCCCTGCGCCAGGTCAGCGCCGATATCGCCCATGACCTGCGCACACCAGTGCAGCGATTGGCGGTGTTGATGGATCAGCTGGGCAATGCCCGGGGTGGGCAGGTGGCCGGGATCGCTGATCGTGCGAAGGCGGAGGCCAACGGCATCGTGAGAACCTTCGAGGCACTTTTGCAGATTGCCCGGATAGAAGGTGGCAGCCCCCCGATGCGGCCCGCGCCCGTCGATCTGGCGATACTTGTAAACACCTTTGCGGAACTCTACGCGCCTGTTGCCGAGGAAAGCGGTCACAGGCTGCTGGTCAAGCCGCAGGGTGCCATGGCCCGGGGGGATCGCACTCTTCTGGGCCAGGCACTTGCCAATCTGATCGAAAACGCTCTGCGCCACACGCCGGACGGCGGGACAGTGACCCTGTCCTGCGGCGACGGACCGCCCGGCCCCTGGACAGAGGTGGCCGACACCGGCCCCGGCATACCGGAGCATGAGCGGGGCAACGTCATCAAACGGCTTTACCGGCTGGAGGCAAGCCGCAGCACACCGGGCAACGGGCTGGGGCTGAGCCTCGTATCCGCGATTGCAGAGCTGCACGGCGGTACGCTGGAACTCGGCGATGCCGCCCCCGGCCTCCGCGCCCGCGTTCAGCTCTCAAGATGAACGCGCCAGTCGCACACATGCCAGGGCGTCACGGAACTCCGGTAAGCGGTTATCTCTGTGGCTGCGCACTATACCGGGATATTTGCGGCCCGGGTGTGGCGTGATCCGCGCACTTCTGCCCGGTTTCAGAACATGCCCGCCAAAGGCATACGATACCGCCCCGGGCGATTCTGTTTGCGATTTGATCAGTTCGGGTTTGCCAACGGTTTCGTTTAGGCAGAATCGATACCCTTTCAGGTTAGGCTGTGGCGGAACCTGCGCCCCCGCTTCGTGCCATGCCCGGGGCACCCTGTGCCGGGGGGCCAGCCTGCCGGAGTTATCTGAACAACGCAGGCTGCACGCTGTTAATCAGCGCAGATCGAAGGTAATTGGCAAACAGATCGGCCCGGTGTTGCCGCTGTCAGGCAGGTAAGCCGGTGCCCCGGCGGGGCGAATGTTCGTCATGCGCCGCGACAGGAGCCGGTAGGCCACTGCCATATCGTTCCTGGCCACGATCCGGCCAAGGCACACGTGAATGCCGCCCCCGAAGCCGTAGTTGATCCCGCGCCGGGCCGTGATATCGAAAGGCGCGTTATCGAACACCTTTGGGTCAGTGCCCGCGCTTTCCGACATCAGGTGCAGCGTTGTGCCTTTGGCGATGGGCAGGCCCTGAAATTCAAAATCCTCCACCGCTTCGCGCGTGACCCAAGTGATCGTGGGCCGCAGCCGCATACATTCGTTCGCCGCCGCCAGATCAAGCCCGGGGTTTGCCGCCAGTGCCTCCCACTGGGTTGGGTGTTCGATGAACAACGACATCCCGAGACCCAGCTGGTTGCGGGTGGTATCGACGCCCGCGAAGACAATCATGACGCCCAGGTTCAGAAGCTCTTCCTCCGTCAGGCCGTTCTGTTGCTGCGCGGCCGCCACCAGCAGCGACAGGACGTCGTCGCCGGGGGCGGTGCGGCGTACGTCAATCGCCGCCTGTACCAGCGCGCACATCGCCTCCGTCGCGGCATCGATCCGGGGCAGGCAGTCCTTGTAGGTCACGCCCAGGCCGAGCCCCATATCCGCGGCGAACCGCAGAATATCTGCCGCCATCCCGCCTGGCATGCCCATCAGGATTGTCAGCACCCGGCCCGCGTAAGGGTCGGCGAAATCTGCCATGAAATCGCAGCTGCCCGTATCGATCCAGTCGGCCATCAGGCTTTCTGTCAGGGCTTCAAACGCGGGCATCAGGGTCCGTACCCTTTTGGGCGTGAAGGCCGGGTTCACCAGCCGGCGCAGGCGGGTGTGGTCGGCCCCTTCGGTTACGAGGATTGTCTTGCCCCACCAGTCCGCGAAGGCACCGGAATGCACCCCGTTGAGTGCGGCCCAGTTGTGGCTGCCCTGGCGCAGGCTCGGGTGGATCAGCAGCCGACCCATTTCCGCATGGCGCAGGATGGCAAGCCCATAGGGCGTACGCGCATACCAACTGGCAGCGCGAGCGGCCCGAACCTCCGGCGCACGGACGGACATCTTCGGGTCCGACAGCATCAGAAACGGGGCCTGATCAAGGGGTAGGGTGCCCTGCCGCATCATGCGTGTCACAGTTTCTCCAGCAGGTCATATATTTTGCCTGGCCGACCGTTTTTGACAAGCCCCCTTATATCGGGTTAGCAGCGGGATCGGGTGGTTCCTTGAAACATTGCCGGTATCGAAACGGCTGAATCTGTATTGCCAAAAGACCCGGGGTGTGGCGCGGAAAACAGGACACCTGAATGAAACACACCCACAGCGGCAACAGGGAACACCGCCAAAACAGTGCAGGCGTTGATTGAGGCGGGCACAAACATCAACATACGCAACGAAGACAGTCGGATACCGCCACACTTGCGAAAGAAAACGGCACACCATGCATGGCACAAATTATGTGACAGTGTGGCGCGGGTGTGAGGCAAAGATGCAGGGCCCGGGGTGCGCCCGGGCCTCACGCGCCACAGACCGCCTTGATTTCCAGGAACGCCTCGAGGCCGAATACGGAGCCTTCGCGCCCGATGCCGGACCGCTTGTAGCCGCCGAAGGGCATGTCGACACCCGCGACCGCGCCGTTGATGCTGACGCTGCCTGACCGCAGGGCGCGGGCCACGCGGGCGGCACGGCCCCTGTCCCGTGTCTGAATGTAGTTGCCGAGCCCGTATGGCGTGTCATTGGCAATCGCGATGGCTTCCTGCTCGGTATCGAAAGGCAGGATGGACAGGACCGGGCCGAACACCTCTTCCCGGGCAATAACCATGCCGTTGTTCACATCCGCAAAGACCGTCGGTTTCACGAAATATCCCCTGTCCAGGCCGTCCGGGTGGCCGGGTCCGCCGGCAACCAGTCGCGCACCTTCGGCGATTCCGGCCCGGATCAGTCGCTGAACCTTGTCCCGGTGGGTATCGCTGACAAGCGGGCCCATGTGGTCACCGCTTTGGTGGGCAGACGCGCATGGGTGATTTTCGGCGATCCGGGCGGCCTCTGCCACCGCACTGTCGTAGCGCCCCCGTTGCACCAGCATCCGGGTCGGCGCGTCGCAGGATTGGCCGGCGTTTTCAAAGCAATGCAGCACACCCCGTTCCACCGCATCATCGGTGGCGTCGTCAAAGATGAGGTTGGCCCCCTTGCCGCCAAGTTCCAGCGCAACCCGCTTGACCGAATCCGCCGCTGCCCTGGAAATCAGGCATGCCGCACGGGTGGAGCCGGTGAAACTGATCATATCCACGTCCCGGTGCGTGGTCAGGGCCGCACCCGTGCCCGCACCATCACCGTTCACCATATTGAAGACGCCGGCCGGGCAGCCCGCCTGATGCACGAGGTTGGCAAAGATGATAGACGACAGCGGTGCAATTTCAGAGGGTTTCAACACCATTGTGCAGCCCGCCGCCAATGCCGGGGCGACCTTCAGAATCACCTGGTTCATCGGCCAGTTCCAGGGCGTGATCAGCGCACACACGCCCCCTGCCTCACGGAAGATCCGGTCCTTGCCGCGTATTTCCTCGAATCTGAACTCCTTTAGAACGCGCAGCGTTTCTTCCAAGTGTACGCGTCCCGCATCGAACTGGGTGTTGGCTGAGTAGTCAACAGGCGCACCCATTTCGGCGGTCATGGCTTTGGAAATTTCGTTCTGATGCGCCTGGTAAAGCCCTGTCAGGCGTTCAAGAACGCCGATGCGGTCTGCCACCGGTGCGGTGGACCAGGACGGAAACGCCGCCCTGGCCGCCGCAACCGCCGCATGCACGTCCGCTGTCCCTGCAAGCGAAATCGTCCCGCAGATCTCTTCTGTTGACGGGTCAATGACTGCCAGGTCATTGGGCATGACAGGTGCCCTCCAGGCACCGTTGATGTAGAACTGTCGCGTATCCATTGGGCCTGCCCTGTCAATTGTCCCGGGTCGTGCGCGGCGGACGGCTGACCCGCGCTTTTACCTGAGTCTGATCTGCCGTTTCGGGGTTGGGATTGAAGCCCCAGTTGACTGTTTTGCCGCGCTTTGGCCGATCATGGTGGACCCGGTCTGTCTGCCGCCCGGTCCTTCCGCCTTTGCGCAGTCCGCCCCGTCAGCCAGTGCCGGGCCGGGCGTTGTCTGCATGGCTTTCATCACGATGGATGCGTCTATTTCCCCCACCACAGCACCGCCATCGTCCACCACGGGCAGGGCACTATCCGCGTCTGCCAACCGGTTAATCAGGCTGTCGATCCTGTCGCTTGACCGCACCGGCGCGGTGCCCGGGTCTGACAGTGCCGTGGGCCGCATAACGGTGCCTGCGGAAAGTACCTTGTAGCGCGGCACATCTTCGGTGAAGTCGGCAACGTAGCTGTCGGCCGGATTGGCCACTATATCTTCCGAGGTTCCTGTCTGGACGATCTCCCCATCCTTCATGATCGCGATCCGGTCGCCCATCCTGATGGCCTCCGGAAAGTCGTGGGTGATGAAGACCAGGGTTTTTTGCAGCCTGTTCTGCAGTTCCAGAAGCTCGTTTTGCATGTCGCGGCGAATCAGTGGATCAAGTGCCGAAAACGGTTCATCGAATATCAGGATTTCAGGGTCTACGGCAAGGGCGCGGGCCAGCCCCACGCGCTGTTGCATGCCGCCTGAAAGCTCCCGCGGATAACGGTCACCCCAGCCACCGAGGCCAACGAGGTCAAGGATTTTTGCAGCCTTGGCCAGACGGTCCTTGAGGCCGACGCCGCGCACCTCCAGGCCGTAAGAGATATTCTCAAGCACCTTTCGATGGGGGAAAAGGCCGAAGTGCTGGAAAACCATGGCAACCTTGTTGCGCCGCAGGGTCAGCAGTGCACGCCTGGACATCCGGGTCACATCCTGGCCGCTGATCATGATCTTGCCGTCTGTGGGTTCAATCAGCCGGGTCAGGCACCGCACAAGGGTGGATTTGCCAGACCCGGACAGGCCCATGACGACAAAACATTCCCCCTTCGCAACCCGGAACGACGCGTCTTTTACGGCGATTATGTGGCCCGTTCGGGCCTCCGTTTCCGCCCGGGACAGGCTGCGGTCGTGGGTCTCCAGCATCCGGACGGCGTCTGGGCCAAAGATCTTCCAGACGCCCCTGCATACAATCATCGGTTCTGACATCGCCGTTCCCCCTGGGCCGTCCCCCTTGCGGTCGGGCTGACCCTATGGCGGAACAGGATTGCCTGACAAGCACCATTGGGCAGACATCTCTGACCAATGCGCACGGGGGGCGTAATGGATTTGCGATGTGATTGCACATGCATCTGAAACCTTGACTATCGTATGCTGATCTATCCGAATAAATCCGTAACGAAATTCCCTGGAGGAAACCAGGGAGCCACAGGATAGCACCCTGTATGACGGGTTGTTGCCAGTGCACTATCGGTGAGAAAAACAAGGAACAGTGCCATGAAGAAGTTTGCCACAAGGCATAACAGGGGTCTGTCGGGTCAAAGTCTCCTTGTTATGTTCCCCGGATTCCAGGCTCTTATGATTGGATCGGTGATCCTTGACTTTACTGCGGCAGGCGATGTCGTGAACGCCGCTGCCGGAGCAGTAATTGGCAGAGATCCGGTAGCAGCGTTTGGATGTTTTGTGTGGATGCCCGGTACAGTCATTTTGGGCACTGCGGTTCTATCCGTTCGCGGGAAGCCGGTGACCTGTGAAGTGGATGCGTAAAATCATGAAGCTTGACATTTTTGCCCCAGGAATGAACGGGGTGGCAACCTTGGCACCGGAAAAATATCTTTCTGCCGGGAAATCCTTAAGACAGCACAGGCTATGGGGGCGATGATCTTTACGGAGGTGACTGAAACGATACTGCAGTCCGGTGACTCCGTTGGCGGACAAGTCCCCCGTGCCTGGTCTTGACAATACGGGTCGGCCCCGGCAGGATGTGGTAATCCGAACATATCAGTATACGCGGTATGGTTATAGTCTGACATGCGAAAGGGTATCATGAAGGCTTTGAAAACGATCACGGCCACATTGGCCGTGTTTATGGTAACGGCAGAGGCGCAGGGCGCGGACTGCAAATGGCTGGGGCGGAGTTTCTGGGAGGCGGCCACCCCTGACATGGTAGCCGATTGCGCATCCGAAGAGGCGTATGCCACGGCACGGGGCAAATTTGGCGAAACGCCGTTGCACTGGGCGGTGGAGTTCGGCACCTTCGGGACGGTGCAGGCTCTTCTTGCTTCGGGAATGGATATCGAGGCAAAGGATCAGTCAGGCTGGAGACCGCTGCATTGGGCCGTTGTATTCGGAACCCCGGGTACTGTGCGTGCTTTGCTGGAGTCAGGCGCAAACGTTAACGCCCGGACTGAAAATGGAGAAACGCCGCTGTACTGGGCGAAGAATTACAGCGTTCCTGAAACTATAGAGGCTCTTTTGAACCGGGGGGCGCAAGAAGAAGGATGAAGAAATCATCAGCCGCCATGTGTCCGGCTTTAATGGTTCCGTCCGCCTGCGGAGAGTCGTAACCGTTTTCGGGCATCACGGGCCATTTCCCGGGGTTTCACGGGGGAGATAAAAGGAGATAATTCATTGAGATTCAGCAAATCAGTCACATCCGCTGCCGTGCCCGCCATAATGGTGGTCGGCCTTGGGGTTGGCCAGGCCGCAGCGGGCGGTGTTGCCGTAGTCACTGTGCCGGACTGGACCGGCGGCATCGTGTCCTGCCAGTTGCTTGCCAACGTTCTCGAGCGTGAGGCGGGCTACCGGGTAAATCGTGTGACAATCCCGTCGGGGGCCGCCACGCTTGAAGCCATGGCGGGGGGTGACATTGACGTAGGCTGCGAACTCTGGCCGAGCTATGTGGGTGCCAAGAAGAAATACTTCACCGAATGGGGCGGTGACGGTTCCCTTGTGTTGCTGGGCGAAAACGGTCTCATCGGCAAATCATCCTACTATGTGCCGCGCTACCTGGTTCAGGGGACCGGGGCCCCGGCACCGGGCCTTAGGGCGTTTTCGGATCTTGCGAGGTATACTGGCCTTTTCAGTTCTCTCGAGACCGGTGATCGGGGGCGTCTGATCGGCTGCCCGGTGGCCAACTGGGAATGTGCGGACCAGCAGCGGGCGGATGACTATGGCGTACCGTTTGATGCTGTCATGCTCGGCTCCGAAGCGGCGCATTGGGCAGAAATGCAGGGTGCTTACAAGCGCGGGGAAGCCTTTGTCGCCTACGCGTGGGAACCGCACTGGATCCATGTGGAACTTGATCTGGTGGCCCTTGAGCTTGACGATTACGGGGATGGCTCTGCATGGCCAAAATCCGGCTGGGCTGTGGAGCCGATGCTGAACTACGCTTCCAGGGAATGGGTAGAGGCCAACCCGGAGGCCGCCGATATCATCCGCCGCAGCACCCTGACCAATGAACAGCAGAACGCCATGATCTATGATATTGACATCAAGGGGCGCGATCTGAATGAGGTCGTGGATGAATGGATGGCAGCCAACGAAGACGTCTGGAAAGCTTGGCTGAACTAGCCCGGCACAAGATCGCATTTTCCGGTTTCGGGACATTTTCCCTACAGACCCAGGGCCTTGCGCTGGTTTCTGCTCCACGCCCGGGTGATTCGGTCGAGCACGATTGCCAGCAGCACGATCGCAATGCCGGAGGTCAGCCCGGCACCGGTGTCGGCCAGCGTCATGGCTGTGAAGACGAGCTTGCCCAGCCCCTCACCGGCAATCAGGGGGGTGATGACCTGCATGGCCAGTGCCATGACAATCGCCTGATTGATGCCCAACATGATTGACGGCCCCGCCATTGGCAGTTTTACCCGTGCCAATGCCTGCAGCTCTGTGGCACCACAGGCACGGCAGACTTCGTTGATCTGGTCAGGCAGGCCGCGCAGGCCCAGCACGGTCATGCGGATCATTGGCGGGATGGCATAGATCACGGTGGCGATGATCGCGGTAACCTTGTTGCCGCCGAAAAGCATCAGAACCGGGATCAGATATACAAAGGCAGGCATGGTCTGCATAGTGTCGAGAATCGGGCGCAGCACCGCATCGACAGGCCGCGAATAGGCCGCAAGGATGCCCGCTGGCAGGCCAAAAACCACACAGATGAAAACGGCGGTGATGGTGGCGGACATGGTTTCCATCGTTTCGGCCCATATGCCTGCCAGACCGCACAGGAACATCATGGCAGTGACCACGCCTGCAAACCTGCCCCCGGCGGTGTCCCAGGCGATGACAAACAGCACGGCCAGCGTATAAAACCACGGTAATCCCACAAGGAAACTGTCGACCGGGTTCAGCAGGTACAGGTAGATTACCGCCCGCAGCCCCTTGGAGAAGGCGACAAAGAAGGGTTCCACCGCCAGCCAGTCAACGAAGCTGTCAACCTGCTGCCGAAAGGTGAATTGCAGTGCTTTCGGGTAAAGGCCAAGTTTGGCGACATAGGCGTCCCATACCCAGATCGCCAACAGGATGAGGACGGAAATGAAGAGAAACCGTGATCGGATCAGCCAGTCGGCGGTGCGTGTGGCAAGCTCCGTATTTACGCGGCCAATTGCGCAACGCAACGCCGCAGCGGCAATGGCTGTCAGCCGGGTCGTGGCCGCATCTACTGTGGACCAAACGGTGTCAATGCCGGTTTTCACCCGGGGTGCGGTTGTCCGGCAGGGCCCGGTGGTGCGCTGCACGGGCTTTGGGCGGCTCATGGCGTACGTCAGGTGATCGGCGAGGATTGCCATGAAAACGATACACAGGCCTGCCTCGAACGCCCGGCCCACCTGCAGGCGGGTGAGTGCGGAATAAACCTCTGCCCCCAGGCCGCCGGTGCCGATAAAAACCGCCAGAACAGCCAGGCCGAGTGCCATCATGATCGTCTGGTTGATGCCCAGCACGATTGACGGGAGTGCCTCGGGAATTTGAACCTTGACCAGTGTTTGCATCCGCGTGGAACCATAGCTCTCCGCGACCTCCACAGTTGCGGCGGGAACCTGACGGATGCCGAGGTTTGTGAGCCGCACAACCGGTGGCATGGCATAGATGATGATCGCCATCGCTGCCCCGGTTGTGCCGATGCCGAAAAAGAAGACCGCGGGCAGCAGGTACACAAAGGCAGGCATCGTTTGCATGGCATCCAGGATCGGGCGTACCACGGCCTCCGCCGTGTCATTCTGCGAACACCAGATGCCAAGCGGTAAGCCGAAGATTACGGAAATCGCCACCGACACCCCCATCAGGGCCAAGGTGGATATGGCCGGGTTCCACAGATCGACCATGCCCCAGAACATGACCGAAGCGGCCGCGAATATCGCAAGACCAGGCCCGCTGCCGCGCAGGCCCAGAAGGGCCGCGGCCACCACGACAAGCGGCCATGGCGTGAACCGGAGCCCTTCCTCTATAGCATCGATGAAGCCCGTGACCACGCCCGCTACTGCACGGGTCGCCCGGCGGATGTTGTCTTTCAGCCAATCCTCTCCCGCGTTGATCGCATCCGGAAAGGCGAAGCGGGATGAGATCGCCTCGGGAAACGGGAACTGATTCGCGAAGGCCCAGTAGACCAGCAGCGATACCGCCATGCCTGCGGTAATCCCGACGGGGCGCGACCGGGCCCCGCCGCCAAATGTCAACCGGCCACCCCGTTCCCCGGTGTCTGCGCCCTGGATCATATGCCCCCTTTTTATGAGGCAGAATTAAGGGGCAGGGCAGGCGAGTAAAGTACATTTCTGCCCATCACTCCCCCCCGCCATGGGCGACAAGAAGGCGCGATCCTCATCGGCCGCCGCTCAACGAAGGCCGGGGGGTTAGTCCGGGCGACACAAAAGCCGCCCCATGGCTCCAAGGAACCTCGCGATCGCTCAACGAAGGCCGGGGGGTTAGTCCCGGCGACACTCTTGCAACGCGGGATTGCATCACAAGCCGTCAATATCCGCTCAACGAAGGCCGGGGGGTTAGTCCCGGCGACACCTGGATGACAGGGCATGCGGAGTGGGTAGTGCTGCTGTAGCTCAACGAAGGCCGGGGGGTTAGTCCCGGCGACACGTGCGACTCAGTGGGTTTAAACGAGCGCACGGTGTTCCGAGCTCAACGAAGGCCGGGGGGTTAGTCCCGGCGACACGCTCTGGCGTGAGAACCGGCCCGACAAGACAGAAGCACAGCTCAACGAAGGCCGGGGGGTTAGTCCCGGCGACACGTGTGATGGTCCCAAACCCTGACGTTATCGACACTGAAGCTCAACGAAGGCCGGGGGGTTAGTCCCGGCGACACGGTCGTGCGATGGAGCGTGACCGGCGCGGCCCGATCGCTCAACGAAGGCCGGGGGGTTAGTCCCGGCGACACACATGGCTCACATCCTTGAAATGAGCCGCGCTTATCCCGCTCAACGAAGGCCGGGGGGTTAGTCCCGGCGACACGACCCGCGAGGAATTTCGCGAACAGTATCGCGTACGCCTCAACGAAGGCCGGGGGGTTAGTCCCGGCGACACAGGTGCGATTTGATCACGACCAGGAATAGCGGGCTCGCCTCAACGAAGGCCGGGGGGTTAGTCCCGGCGACACCCCTAAATCCAGGGTAATACAGGCAGATAGCCACAAGATACGGATCTGGTGACCCGGAACCCCGCGAAAAACGGGATTTTTACCTTTCCACGCAGGGCATTCGAAGCAGAAAAACACGCCATTCCGGCACTTTACAGGATCATCGGAGGTTCGCAAGCGACATATTCAAAGAAGCCAGGGCCTGCCGATTTCATGATCCCGGGGACGCCCAAGCCGGAGTGTGGAATCCTGAAGGTTTCCCGGAAACCGGTAGATGATGACGGAATCCCTTTCCTGATCGATAACGTCCCCGATTTCCGTGATCATGCGTTGCAGGCGCACAGGGGACAGTCTGCATTCAAACACGGAATACTGGACCCGCTGCCCATACTTTTCGCAAAGATCGGCCAGCCGCCGGAGCCGGGCCGCCCCGGCCCCCCCGGTATTGGCGATATCGTAGGACACAAGGATATCCACAGCGCATCAGATCAGGACGAAGGGCGGATAGGTTGGCAGGTCGCCGCGCAGATGCCGGGCCAATAGCGTGGCCTGTACCGCCGGCAGGGCCCAGCGCCCTATATCCCGGCCCAGAAGTGTGTGGCGCAATTCCCTGTCCTTGTGGTCTTCCCATGCGATAATCAGCCGTTCCCGGCCTTTGTCGTTCAGATAAACACCGCCACCCGGCGTGGTGACGAACCCTGCCCGGTCCACCTGCCCCCGGCGCACCTGCGCCACCACAAAACGATCGGTGAGCGCACGAAATTCCTCCGCAAGATCCAGTGCAAGGGAAGGACGACCAGCCCGGGGCCGATGCAGAAAACCGATCTGATGATCAAGACCTGCCGCCTGTGCCGCACCGATGCATTCGGTCAGCAGCATGGCATAGGCGAAGCCCAGCATGGCGTTGACAGGGTCGCGTGGCGGGCGGCGCGTTCTGGTGGAAAACCTGAATTCACCGGAATCCAGTATGCGGCCGACAGTGCCGAAATACAGCCGTGCGGCATCGCCTTCGATCCCCCGAACCCGGTCGGCTGTGTCCGCAGCCCCGAGCCGGGCAATGCGTTCCCGGATCTGCGCGGCGCGATCCGCAAGCCAGCGGGCCTGCGCAGGGTCTTTTTCATCCCTGGCCCATCGGTCCACCACCTTTCGGCTGTTTTGCAGTTTACCCGCCACGATTACCCTGGACAAGGCCAGTGCCCGGGCCGCGTCGGTGGCCGCCTGATACTGGGCGAGCCGCAGGTGCACATTTCCCCCGACCGGGCCGGTTACGACAAACCGGATGCCGCCGTTTGCCCGCAAGGCTGCCACGCGCACCCGTCGGGTAACGCAGGCGTCAAGGGCCTGGGTGGTGATCTGCGCACCGCCGATGATGACAAGGGCATCCACCGCCTCCAGCGGAACGCGCCAGCTGCCGTCGGGCGATTTCACGATCAATGCCCCCCGGCGATGGCTGATGCGGGCGCGGTGGTTGCGCACATAAACCGTATTCAGGATGCGCATCCAAACACCACGTCCGCCACATACCGGTCAACCTTGCGCCGGGCCCCCGTAAGCCCCGGCAGGCAGTGCGCCCGCAGCTGACACTGTGTGCACCGGCTGTCGTCGGGGGCGGGCGGAAGGGTGCCGGACAGCAACTGGCCCCGGATCAAACGGATCGCTTCCAGCACATCGTTGCGCAGCACCGGCGTGAATTCGACCCGGACACGGCGCCGTGGCCCACCATACCAGACAAAGCCGTAGGGAACCGGCACATCCAGCATTTCTTCCAGGCACAGGGCCTGGGCGCACACCTGCAGATCGGCGGTGCGGCCGTGCCTGACCCCTGACTTGTATTCCACCGGGCAGACGCCCTTGTCCCCGGTTTCCACCGCATCCGCCCGCCCGGAAAGCCCGTGTTGTTCTGACCACAGCGGGATGGCGCGCAGCACCTTCCGGCCCCGTTCCCGGCGGTGCCCGCCGCTGTCAACCCGCCGATGGGCCCGGGCCCCCTTAACCGTGTGTTCATTGTCGGCCCATATGCCATCGCAATGGATCAGGGCGCATTGCCGGGGACAATATGCGAAATGTTCCAGGGCGGAAATCGGGATGACCGGTTCCACGGTCATGAGATGCGTTCGGACCCGTATGCCCTTGTCGTGTCGTTTGTACTGCGTGATTTGTACTCGACAGTTTTCCAGCCGGCGTGCACCGCGTAGAGTGGCCATGTTTTCGGCTTGTCGGGCCTCCAGGCGTCCAGAAGCGCGTCAATCGCCCAGCGGTCAAGGGGCACACCCCAAGCTGGCCAGTGGAAGCTGGTCTCAGGCTTCGTGGTTGCTTTGCGCCAGCCCCTCTGTCGCACATTCGTATCGGCTGATGTGTGCCCCTGGCGCATATCGATGCCGGGCCCCCGCACGGGCAGGAAGGCGAGGCCGAAGAAGGCCAGAACCTCAATAACCGGATCGGTCAGCCTGTCGGCATCGTCCGCCTGCGACCCGATCCGCGCCAGGTCAAAGCCCAGCCCATTACCTTTCCCGCGCTTTCCGCACCCGGCCAGGGAGGCCCGGATCTGTTGGCTCCGGTTCCTGATGTCCCCGATACTGTTGTATGTGCTGATCAGACGATCACTCAACGTCAGGCCCTTGGGGACAGGCGGATCAAACCGGGCGTGCCCAACCTCATTTTTTTTGTTGACATAAAGATCGGTTATCGTGGATGTCAGCGTCCAGGCTTCGGCACATCTGCGCACCGCCCGGGCCCGCTTGCGAAAGTCTTCGACAGGCACATTCCGGGCCAGGGTGCCGGCGTCCTGCCCGGCCATATTTTTGGCAACAGGCAACCCGACAATGAATTCCCTGTCCGGCCATGCGTCTGTCAGAACATCGGCCGGTGCGGCATCCTGTGCCGAAAGCACCGCGACCGGTTCCGGATCATCGGTCCAGTGCAGCCGCAGGGCCGGGGCCAGCACGGTGATGCCGAGCGCGGCCAGCCAGCCATTGATCCAGTGGCCCGGCAGCCCGGGGCAGATCATGTCTGTCATGGCTGTTCCTCCGCGTCCGCGGTCGCCTTGCCGGCG
Source organism: Paracoccaceae bacterium (assembly GCA_014323795.1). Lineage (GTDB taxonomy): Bacteria > Pseudomonadota > Alphaproteobacteria > Rhodobacterales > Rhodobacteraceae > Amylibacter. The sequence continues at coordinate 147,044 of JACONK010000001.1, forward strand.
GATACCGCATGGTCTGCCCCGATCACCACCGCCTCCAGCAAGGCCAGCCCCCAGGGGCCGAACCGGGCGTTCAGCCGCCGAAAGCGGCCCGGCTGTTCCCAATCGACCTGCGCAAGGGTTGCCGGTGCCTCTACTGTGGCACCGTCCACATCCGCCCGCACGTGTGTGCCGGTTGCATCGGCCACCGGCGGCACAAGCGGCCGTCCCTTGCCGTGGTGGCTGATCACAAGATGCACCAGCAGGTCCCGAAGGTGGTCATCGGCCGGGAATTCGGCGTCCCCCTCCAGCCATGTGTGCGCCAGCCGCGCCGACAGCAGCTCATGCCGCCCGCCATGCGGCCAGCCCGAATCCCGACGTGTCGCCTGCCACGTATGGCGCGGCGTATGCGATTTGGCGACAGGGGCCTCCCGCAGCCCCTTCGGGTCAAGCCAGTTCTGAAAGCGGTCGTCGGCCTTGCCAATGTCATGCAGCGCGCCGGCCCGTTCGATAATCGCGCACAGGTCATCGGAAAGCCCGATGTGGTGCGCAATGGCGCGGGCACAGGCCGCCACATCCCGGCAGTGCCGGTCCAGGCCAGTGTTCGTGCCCATGGACCGTTCATCTTCATCGTCGTCCGGCTGTTCACGTTCGGGCCAGCGTACCGGCAGCCGGGCGACCTCCCGGTGCGGGGTGACCGGTGCGGGTTCCAGGGAATTCACAAAATCCGCCCATTCATCCGGATCCTGCCCGCCCGGTGTCGGTGCGTCCTGAATCATGGCGCGGATCTGCGCCGCCGCCTCGGCCTGCGCGTCCCGGTCCGGGTCTTCCCATTCTGCCATATCCCCCCGCGCCGTGCTGACAAGATCGTCCGCAACCCTGATACCACAAAGCCGTTCAATGGCCCCGGCATCAAGGGGGACGCCGCGCCGGGCCAGCGATACATCCACCACCGGGGCCGTTGCCGCCGGGTTCCAGCCGAATGCATCCATCAGGCCGCGGTCGGACCGCAGCACGATACAATCGCCGGGGCGCAGATTTTTGGCCTTCACCAGTTCCAGGGTTCGGTCATCCCGCGTTCGGCACACCTTGTCCCCTTCAAACACCTCGCGGGCCGCGCCGAGCGGGATTTGGATCGCCTCCCGATCCGTGGGGCGGGGCCACAGTTTATTTGGCCGGGCGGTGTCATCTGCCGCCGGGTCGGGCAGATGTGCGCGCCAGATCACCGCAACAGTGTATTCGGGGCCCTTAATCCCGCTGAAATAGGGGTCAACCGGGGCCGCACCCGCGGGCGGTGTGGTTGTTTTCATCCATTCCCACAGCAATTCCGGCATGATCTCCGGTGCCCGGCCGGGATCGTCTTTCGGGGGGCCCAGGATCCCGGCAACCTTGCCGGGCGGCAGGGGAACGACACCCTGTGCGTCACGGGCCCTTTTCAGGTGATCAAGCACGGTGCCCGGTTCCGTGCCGTAAACCGGCCAGTCACCGTTCCGGCCGGGCGGCGGCAGGTGCAGGTATATGGCACGGGCGTTCGGGGTGCGGCCCAGCCGGTTTAACCGGCCCAGCCGTTGCGTCAGCGCCCGAACCCCGCATTGTTCCGTGACCAGGTAATCCGCATCAATATCGGCACCGACCTCCAGGGTCTGCGTCGCCACAACAACCAAGGGGCAGGTGCGCCCCGCCCGTTCGGGCCGGGATGCGGCCATGCCGTTTGCCGGGTCCAGGATCCGCTGGCGCAGCCGCCCTGCCTCCCGTTCGCGCACCTGTCCGCTCAGCAGCAGGATTTCGGCACCGGTCTTTTTCTTCAACAGCGCGTCGTATGCCGCACGGGCGGTTTTCGGGGTATTGGCGAACACCAGGACAGAGGTTGTTTTGCCCGCCGCGTCCTTCAGAAGGCCAACCGCCTCCTCTGCCAAAAGCCTGCCTGCGTCCCCCGAGGTCTTTTCAACCGGATGCAGCGGCTTTGCCGCCTCCAGCCGTCGCCGTATTTCGGGATGCGCATAATCCTTCTCGTCAAGGTCAAACCGGTTCCCTGGCCTGTCCCCGGTCGCGGTCAGGGCCACCAGCAGGGGGCGGGCGCGCCGGTGCGGCACCACTGGCCGTGCGGGGGCGGCACATTCCGGCAGGTCTTGCAGCAGTTTTTTCAGATGCCGGGCCAGGTGTGCCTCATCGAGCAGAATCAGGCTGTCCGTGCCGGCCAGGGCCGCATCGGCGGACCGAAGCCCCTTTGACCCGTATCCGCGAAACAGCAGGCGGGAGCCGTACATCGGCAGGGTGCACAGAATGATGGCCGGGCGGGACGGGTCCGCCGGCCGGTCCGGCGCAACCCCGCCGCGCAGCCGAATCACCTGCAACGGCGGTGCATCCGCCCCGGCCGACAGGGAACGGAGCCTGGCGGCAACCCCGGCGACAGCATCCGCCGCATCCCGGCCTGAAACCCGCGCTTGGCCTTCCAGCATGTTCTTCAGCCGAAAGGCGTGGTTAGCGGTCGCGTCCACAAGCAGCCGCCGGTTGACCACCCACCAGATGCGTGTCGGGGCGGTGCGCACCGCCAGCGGGCAGTCCGCCTGCACCGCAAGCCACCAGACCGCAATATACAGGCAGGCTGTCTTGCCCAGGCCGGTCGGTATGCCAACCTCATCCGGCCAATGGCCATGGTCTGCCACCTCGCGGGCCAGCCGGGCCTGCCAGGGAAACGGCGGGTGCCCGGTGACCGCCTGATAAAAGGTTTCAAAATCAGGCATTGGAGGCAAAGGCACCCTGGGCCGGTCAGGGGGGCCTGTCATTGCCCATCCTCCTGCACAGGTACGCACAGCCCGAATCCGCGCTGGCGGCCTGCACCGATCACCACCGGGCCGGGTACCGGGTCGTCAAAATGCAATTCCACGTGGGAATAGGGTCGCCCCGGCCTGCCCGGTCGGTTCACCTCTATCGGGGCCAGATCAAGGGCCCCCGGCACAAGCCGGGTGCGCGATGTCCGAAACCCCGCCGGTTCCGGCAGCCCGGCATGGCGGCACCAGCGCGCCACCCCATCCGCATCCAGGATTCCGCGCCGTTCGTGAATGGCCGGAACAGCTGTGGCCCAGCGGCGTGACGGGCAACACCAGCGGTCCGGGCGGCGGGCCTGCGGCCTGTCGTCATCCTCCCGGGGCGTCACCCGCACATCCAGGCCATTCCCGGCCAATTGCCGGATCGCCCGGGCGGCATCGCGGATTTTCCGCCGTTCGGCCGCATCCGTGCCGGGCGGTACCCAAAGAGCCAGACCGTGCAGACGGCCCCGAGACCACCGGAAACCGGCATCGGGCAGGGCCAGATAGCGCACCAGGTCATACCCCGGCCCGGCAAACCCGTGCCCGTGCAGGATTGAAGGGGGATCTCCCCACAGACGCTGGTATTTGTCCAGCACGGCCTTTTTGAAAATATCCGTTACCGCGGATATGCGCCTGCCGGACAGGGCCGGTTCCAGGCACAGCCAGGCGGCAACTCCGCCCCGGTCAACCTCCTTGTCCCGGTCCGGCGACCGATAGTGCGCCCCATGGCGCAGGGCCGGGAACTGCGCCCGGCTGATCGCGGCCCCATGTGCGCACCAGTCCGTATACATCCGGTCAAGCACCGCCAGATCACCGGGGGCCGCCACGGCGATGGTCCGGTCCCAGGACGTGTGGTCGGGAATAAATTCATCGTCCGGCCCCGATAATGCCGTGTCGGCGAACACCGCCACGCGCACCGGGGAATCCGACGTGCCGAGGTAGCCGACCCGGGCGGCGCGCCGCTGCAACGCGGCCAGCACATCCCCGGGCGGTTCCGCTGCCTGCGGCCAGTCATACACCACCCGCGGATCCCGCATGGCCACCCGCACCCCGGGCCGGACCAGCGCACCGGTACGGCCGACATATTCCTGATGGGTATTCTTTTCCGCGGCCCCCTTATGCCTGACGACATATCTGCCCTCCAGCTTTTGGTGGCAGGTCTGCCGCCCGGCCACGGCGCGGATGTTCGGGGCGGGCAGGGCCGCAAGCCATTCCAGCTCTGACCCGTCTGTCACCCGGCAGTTCAGCCCGGTCCCGTCCGCCGCGACGAACGCCGCAAACAGCCGGGCCGGTGCCGGCGGCCATTCACCGCGGTCCAGGTGCCCGGTGCCGGCCACCCCGTCCGGGTCGCCGCGAAACACTCCGTGCAGGAATTCCACTGAAACCGAAAACATCAGGGGCCGGCGTCCGGGTTCAGGGTCGGCCAGGTTTCGCGGATGGCCTGTGCCAGATTGGGCTTCGGCACAAGCGTGACAGATTGCCCCCACCCGTCCAGGGGCACGTTCCTGTCCCGCGCAACGGCAAGCGTCTGTTTCAGCAAATCCGCTGTGTCCCTGTGATCGCCGAAGTCGCAGGCCTGATCATCCTGTCCGGTCCCCAGCCAGTGCACTGTCCGCCCCCGCGGTTCCAGCTCTGCCCCGGACCGCAACGCGAAACCGCGCCCGAAGGCAAGGTTATGCGCATGCAGCCCCAGCGCGACCAGCACGGCCCGCACCGCCGCATCCGCGCCCGGATCGTCGTTGCCCAGCCGCACCCGGCGCAGCTGGGCAAAGGATACCGTGGCCCGCTGGGTAATGCGCCCGAACGAAACCGCCGCCGGGGTGCTATCAGTCAGGGCCTGGCCATGACCGATGTTTGACAGCGCATTCGTCTTTTTGCCGCTTGTGCGGCCACCCCCTTTCACGCCTTCGGACAAGTTCCAGTCCGCTTGATCCTTCTCATTAAAGTCAACCTTGGAATCGATGCTCAGATTTAGCGGATCACCCTTGAGCCCGTGCAGGCGGGTCGGATTTTCCTTCTTCGTTGCGGGGGCCCAGCCGATGATTTCCGACACCCAGGCGCGGGCATGTTTGGCCTGGGTTTTCTTGCTGCCCAGATGGGATTGCCAGAACCCGTACAGCAGGGCCTGCGGAAACCATGCCATCAGGGGGCCGCAGGTCTGCGCCGTTGCGTTGAAAATTGCCTTGCCCCGGTCTGTTTTCAGAAAGTCTGCACCATCCAGCCGGGCATCGCGCAGATAGGCATCGGCATTGCGATGGGGAAACTGCAGGCTTGAAATCCTGCGCGGCAGATGGGACGGCAGATGATCAATCCTGGAAAGGTCCAGCACAAATTCCGGCACACCTGTGGCAGCGCGCTGCTGGTGCAACGCCTCTTCCAGGTGGTTTGCCTGGGACGGCACATTGTCAATGACGATGACAGGCGTTGGCTGTTCATCCTCCACCTGCTGCCAGCGGGAATCCCACTGGTAAACGCCCCCGGAATAGATTGCCGGTTTGACCGGGCCACCGGGGCCGGACAGCGGGTCCAGCACTGTGTCAATTCGCATGCCGCTGTCAAGGGACTCATCCCCGCACCCTTCCAGCAGCATATCCGGATCAATCTTCAAGGGCATGGAACACCTCCTGTGTTGTTTGTCGGGCTTCTTCCGGGTTTTCCCACCACACCCGGCCCGCCTTGTAAAGCGGCTTATAATCCCCGTGCGCCCGTCTGTGGATATTTCCAGGATGTCCCCAACGGCCGGGGGGCGGGCCTGCACACATTCGGGGGGGGGTCTGCACCCGGGTTCGGTATGTGCTGCTTCATCCCGTTGGGGTGCCTGGGCCGGTTTCCCGGCGCGGGCACGGCATCAGGCCGAGCATTCTGACCAGGCGCCGGGCCTCGACCTCTGGCGGGGACAGCCAGGCGCGGTCCTCACCGGGAAAAAAACGGGCGCGGGTGGCGGTGGGCATCGGGTGCGGCTCGAACCGCAAAACGCGCCGGTCCGTGTTTTCCAGTTCCGCCGCCCAACTGCCAAAAAGCGCATCCTGCGCAGCTTTGGCAGCACCGTAGGCCCCGAAGAATTTCTGCCCCGCACGCGGGTCGGTGACCTGCACCGCCGTGCCGTTTTTTAGTGTCAGCAGCGGGTCCACACATTCGATCAGCAACCGTGCGATATCCAGGTTCACTGTCACAGATTTTGACCAGTCTTTCGCATCAATGTGGGGGGCCGGGGCCATCGGGGCCGCATGAACAATCGTATTCACCCACAGGTCCACCCCGCCCCAACGGCCAAAGATCGCGGCACACAGGCGGCGGATACCGTTTTCGTCAGCCGCATCCAGCGGCACAAGCGTCGCGGATCCGCCCCGGATCCTGACCTCATCATCAAGGTCTTCCAGCCCGCCGACCGTGCGGGCAAGCGCGATGATATGGTGGGTTCGGGCAAGCGCGGTGCCGACGGCAAAGCCGAACCCGCGGGAGGCCCCGGTGATAAGCGCGACGCGTTCCATGGGGGGCGTCAGTGGCGCGACTGGTGTGGCAGGTCAAGCGATTGTGGCGGATACCTGTGCCCCGGGCAGGCTGGCCCCCCCCGAAAGCGGTCGCAGTCCCGCAACTTCGCCTGCGTCCCATGCCAGGGCAGGGGCTCTTTCATATCGCGCTGCGATTGTCCTGCCGGTCAGGCAATACCGGCCGGTTCGACCTGCGCAGCCGGCCGGAGGCGGGTTCCTTCCGACGCGATATTGTATCCGGATTCGGTCCTCATCCCGGAACCGGAGATTCATTTTCGTTTTCCTCGTGCCTGAAAATACGGGAGCCGGCGGTGATTTCGATTATCCCTGTTATGCTGCGGATTATGAGCGTGTCTGTTCCGATCCTGAACTTCCTGATGTCGGTATCCCTGTCGCCGAAGGGGAACATATCCTTGCCGGCGTCGCACCGCAGCATGTCATTCCCGCCCGGCCCTAATTTTTTTTTATTGGCCTTACTGTCACCCGTCACCTCGCTATCTGAAGGTTCCCGATTTTGGCCTAATCGACCGCGTTATCGGCTGACCCGATGATGCTGGCACCGCAGCATGTGTCCGGCCCGGATATTCCGGCATTCTGTCAGCCTGCGGTGGCCCTTTCCCAACGACAGGATGTCAGAAGGATTACGCTGTCCGACCTGGCCTCCGACATCCCTGTGGAGAAGCTAAAACTCCTCCACCATCCGGACGCCGGATACGTGTTTCAGCACACCTTTGATCCGCGGGGTGATAGCGTAGGTCTCGGGCAGGGCGATTTCAACTTCACCGGGCAGTTCGGGATGCATCAGGACAAGGTGCACCGGCCCCCCGGTGCGGTTGTCAGCCCCTTTGCCGGCGTCCTCCAGTCGGGTGGCGACGGAAGACACGGCCTGCAGTTCGCCAAGATAGATCTTTAAACCGGCACTCGCGGTCCCTGCCACTGCTGCATCCACGGATTGGGCACCGCGGGCGCACAATTTCATCTGGTCCGATTCCAGGGTCGCTTCGACGGTGAGCACGACGCCCTGGCCCGGCGTGAGCCTGTCACGGCATTTCTCAAGTGTATCAGAGAAGACGGTGACTTCGTAAAGCCCTGTCGGGTCCGACAGCTGCACGAAGGCATAGCGGTTGCCGCGGCCCGACCTGCGCTCCCGCTTGCCGATAACTGACCCGGCAATTCTGGCGATGACCGGGCCACCACCTTGCACCTTCTGTTCCAGTTCCGTGAGCGTCAGCACCTTTTGCCGCTTCAGCGGGCCGAGGTAATCGTCAAGCGGATGGCCGGAAAGGTGGAAGCCGATGACATGGTGCTCCTCCGCAAGGCGTTCGGCGGGCAACCAGTCCTCTGGCATGGGCAGTCGCGGGGCGGGCAGGTCATCACCACTGTCGCCAAACAGCCCGGCCTGGGTGCTGGTCTTCTGTTCGAAGCTGGCGGCGGAATAGCCGATGAGCTGATCCACGCTTTCCATGCACTTTCGCCGATTGCCGTCAAGCTGATCGAAGGCACCGGCACGGGCCAGAATCTCCATCGACCGTTTGCCGACCCGCTTCAAATCAACCCTGCGGGCGAAGTCAAAAAGATCCTGGAAGGTGCCTGCCTTGCGTGCCTCGCTGATCAGCCGCATTGCCTCTATGCCCACATTCTTAAGTGCGCCGAGCGCGTAGTGGATGCGGCCTGCGTCTACGCTGAAGGTTGCTTCCGAACGGTTCACGCAGGGAGGTATGATTTCTATCTTCATGCGCCGGGATTCGTCGAAAAAAACGCCCAGTTTTTCGGTCAGGCGGATATCGCAGTTCATGACAGCGGCCATGAACTCCACCGGGTGGTTCGCCTTCAGCCAGGCCGTCTGGTAGCTGACTACAGCGTAAGCGGCGGCGTGGGACTTGTTGAAACCGTAGTTGGCGAACTTGTCGAGGAGGTTCCAGACCTCCAGTGCTTTCTTCTCGTCAACGCCGTTCTTCCTCGCCCCTTCAAGGAACTTGGGTCGCTCCGCATCCATCGCCTCCTGGATCTTCTTGCCCATCGCCCGGCGCAGCAGATCTGCACCGCCCAGCGAGTAGCCCGCCATCACCCGGGCAATTTGCATCACCTGTTCCTGGTAAACGATGATGCCCTGGGTCTCGTCAAGGATGTGGTCGATGGCGGGGTGGATGCTTTCGCGTTTGGAAATCCCGTTTTTTACCTCACAGAACTTCGGAATGCTTTCCATCGGGCCGGGGCGGTAGAGGGCGACAAGCGCGATGATGTCTTCAATGGTGTCGGGGTTCATGCGCCGGAGTGCGTCCATCATACCCGGGCTTTCCACCTGGAACACCGCCACCGTCCGGGCGGAGGCATAAAGGTCGTAGCTTTTTTTGTCATCAAGCGGGATCGCGTTGATCTGGTTGGCCGCACCTTCAGGCGGCCCGTAGAGCTGTGTCCCGTCCGCAGCGATATGCAGGGGCCGTGTCAGGTTAATCATGTCAACGGCGTTCCGGATCGCGGTTAAAGTCTTGAGGCCGAGGAAGTCAAACTTCACCAGTCCCGCCTGTTCCACCCATTTCATGCTGAACTGGGTCGCGGGCATGTCGGACCGGGGATCCTGGTAGAGCGGCACCAGTTCATCAAGCGCCCGATCACCGATCACTAACCCTGCTGCGTGGGTGGAGGCGTTTCGGTAGAGGCCTTCCAGCTGTTGCGCGTAATCGAGCAGGCGCGCAACGACTTCCTCCGACTTCGCCTCTTCTTGCAGGCGCGGCTCTTCGATGCGGGCTTTTCCGATGGACATGGGCCGCACACCCTCCATCGGTATCAGTTTGGAAAGGCGGTCAACCTGGCTGTAAGGTACCTGCAGGACGCGGCCCACGTCGCGCACGGCTGCCTTCGATAAAAGCGCACCGAACGTGATGATCTGGGCGACTTTGTTACGGCCGTATTTTTTTTGCACGTAGTGGATCACTTCTTCCCGGCGCTCCATGCAAAAGTCGATGTCGAAGTCAGGCATGCTGACTCGTTCGGGATTCAGGAAGCGTTCGAACAAAAGCGAATAGCGCAAGGGATCAAGATCGGTGATCGTCAGCGCATACGCCACGAGCGACCCGGCACCAGAGCCGCGGCCTGGGCCAACGGGGATGTCATTTTTCTTGGCCCATTTGATGAAGTCGGCGACGATGAGGAAGTAGCCTGGGAACCCCATCTCTTCAATAGTTTTCAGCTCGAAATCGAGGCGGGCCTGATAATCCTCCACACTCGCGGCGTGGGGAATCACCGCTAGCCGATCTTTGAGGCCCTGGTTGGCCTGGCGGCGGAGTTCCTCAACCTCGTCATCTGCGAACTTTGGCAGAATCGGCTCGCGCGTTGTGACGCGGAAGGCACAGCGCCGGGCGACCTCAATCGTGTTCCCGATGGCTTCCGGAAGGTCGTCAAACAGTTTCGCCATTTGCCCCGGGGTCTTGAGGTAATGTTCCGGCGTCAGGCGGCGACGCGGGGTCTGCTGGTCCACATAGGTGCCTTCAGCAATGCAGATAAGCGCATCGTGGGCATCATACATGTCCGGTTCCGTGAAGTACACATCGTTGGTCGCCACCAGAGGCAACCCGAGATCATAGGCAGCCTCAACAAAAAACCGCTCAGTCGCCTGCTCTGCCGGGCTGCGGCGGCCGTTTTCATGCGGGTGGCGTTGAATCTCTACGTAAAGGCAATCGGGGTATAGTGCAGCCAGCTGTTTCAAAAGCGCATGCGCGGCGGGAACCTGCCCGTCCTGCACGAGCTGGCCCGGCGGGCCTTCAGCACCACCGGTCAGGCAGATCAGGCCGCCAGAATGCCGGGCCAGTTCATCCATCGTAACATGTGGCAGCTGATCGCCCGAATCGAGAAACGCGCAGCTGTTGAGCTTCATCAGGTTCATGTATCCCGTCTCGTCCCTGGCAAGCAGGACGACTGGTTTTGGCATCGGAGACCGGGCACCGGAATGCCGGGCCGCAGCATAGCCGAGGTGCACCTGACAGCCAATGATCGGCTGTATGCCCGCCTTGGCGGCAACCTCTGAAAACTCAAGTGCTGCGAACATGTTTCCGGTGTCTGTAACGGCGACAGCCGGCATGCCCTTCTTTTCAACAAGCCCGGGAAGTTCCTTGACATGGATTGCCCCTTCGAGAAGCGAACAGGCCGTGTGGACGCGCAGATGGACAAAAGTCGGGTCGCTCATGACCCGCACTTTCGCAGCGACAGGGCAAGTAGTCCAGCGGCAGAAATGTTCTGCAATCGATCCCGGTCGCGCAACAGTCCCTCGTTCTTCACTGTGCCGTGCAGAAATAGATAGCCCGGAGGATAATCGAAAGACGCATGGATCCGCGTTGCTGCTATCCGGAAATCAAGCCGACATTTCGCAAAAACGCAACAGAAAACAGAGGCATGCTCCAAGCCGTTGCTGCCGGGGGCAACGCTTCTGTCCCGGCCCGCCACAATGTTCATGCCTGATCCGTTCGTATAATCAGGTGCCGACGGTTTCAAACTGGTGTGTGCTGGTGCTGCCGCAGGTAGTGATGGAGGCGCAGATGCACGGTATCACCGGGCCACTATATAATCCCCTGTAAAATAGCAGGCTGCAGGGGGGTAACGCCCGCCTTCTGACAGTTTTCGGTGCCGGTACAAACCTTTTCCCGGGCGCGTTCAGGCCCGGCTATTGCGCTTGAATTGCGCTGCCGGGCGTATCAGAACGCCACACCATGGTCGGCAAGTTTGGCTTTCAGATATATGCCCGCCAGGGGCGCGCACGGGCGGGGGTGATTTCAACCTTGCGGGGCAAGATACATTCGCCCGCGTTTATGCCCGTCGGTACGGCGGCCACGGTGAAAGCGATGATGCCGGAATCGGTTCGGGCTACCGGGGCGGATATCGTGTTGGGCAACACTTATCATCTGATGCTGCGGCCGGGTGCTGAACGTATTAATAAACTTGGCGGCTTGCACCGGTTCATGAATTGGGATCGGCCGATCCTGACCGACAGTGGCGGGTTTCAGGTGATGAGCCTGGCCCGGCTGCGCAGAATTGATGAGACGGGCGTGAAGTTCAAGTCCCATATCGATGGGGCGGAGCATTTGCTGAGTCCTGAGACAAGCATGGAAATTCAGCGTCTGTTGGGTGCCGACATCGTGATGTGTTTTGACGAATGCCCGGCACTGCCTGCGGAGCGGGACACAATTGCCCGTAGCATGCGTCTGTCGATGCGCTGGGCGCAGCGGTCGCGGGATGCTTTTGGTGACAGGCCCGGGTACGCGCTTTTCGGTATTCAGCAGGGGGGCCTGGAAGAGGATTTGCGGGGCGAAAGTGCCGGGCATCTCAAAGCCATAGGCTTTGACGGCTACGCCATCGGCGGTCTGGCAGTGGGGGAGGGGCAGGATGCCATGCTTGGGTGCCTTGACTACGCGCCCGGGCAGCTGCCGGAAGATAAACCACGTTACCTTATGGGTGTGGGCAAGCCTGACGATATCGTTGCTGCCGTGAAGCGCGGGGTGGACATGTTTGATTGTGTTATGCCGTCGCGCTCCGGCCGGACAGGACAGGGGTTGACGCGGCGCGGTGCGGTCAACATTCGCAACGCCCGTCACCGGGATGACCCGAGACCACTGGACGCCGACTGCACTTGTCCGGCCTGTCAGAATTACTCACGCGCCTATCTGCATCACCTGCACCGGGCGCGGGAAATCCTCGGGCCCATGCTGCTGACATGGCATAATTTACATTATTATCAGGAACTTATGACAGATTTGCGAAATGCAATTACCAAGGGTGCTCTCGACGATTTCGAGGTTGATTTTAACGCAACCCGCGCACTGGGCGATATCCGGCCCCGTTGATCAATCACATCGCTTTTGGACGGTTATGATGCTGAACATGACCCGCACGGGAACCACTTTTGATGCGCCGGACGTCCTTGCGATGCGTACTGCTGAACATGACCCGCACGGGAACCACTCTTCGACCGTTGCCATCAGGCAACGGTTGACAAAATCTCTCCCGGCCTTACCTTAATGCCAATATCCAGAGAAGCCCGCGTGTGTTGCTGGATGACCGGGGCACCTAGACTTCTGCCAAAAAAGGAAATATCCATGACGGACCCGAACAGCGTTTCTTATCCTGTCCTTCCCCTGCGCGACATTGTGGTCTTCCCGCATATGATCGTGCCGCTTTTTGTGGGCCGTGAGAAATCGGTCAGGGCACTTGAGGCGGTAATGAACGACAACAAGGCACTCCTGTTATCGGCCCAGGTCGACCCGTCCGAGGATGAGCCGACAACCGACACCATCTATCGCACTGGCGTATTGGCCAGCGTTCTGCAACTGCTGAAACTGCCCGATGGTACCGTGAAAGTGCTGGTTGAAGGCCAGGCACGAGTGAAAATCGATGTCTTTATCGATAACGACAGCTACTTTGAGGCGAAAGCCCATGTCCTGGAAGAAGAAAACAGCGATCCATCCACTGTTGAGGCCTTGGCGCGCGCGGTGAAAAGAGAATTCGAGCACTATTCGAAACTCAACAAGAATGTGCCGGAAGAGGTACTTTCCGCAATGGGGGAGGCGGATACGTATGAAAAGATCGTTGACACAGTCGCCGGGCACCTGAACATCCGCGTCGACCAGAAGCAGGAACTACTGGAGACGCTCGACATCGCCGAAAGGCTGGAGAAGGTCTTCGGCATGATGCAGGCTGAACTTTCTGTCCTGAAGGTCGAGAAGAAGATCAAATCCCGCGTGAAAACGCAGATGGAACGCACCCAGCGTGATTACTACCTGAATGAGCAGATGAAGGCTATTCAGCAGGAACTGGGTGACGGCGACAGTGGCCACGATGAAATCGCGGAGATAGAACAGCAGATCAAAAATACCAAACTTAGTAAGGAGGCCAGGGAAAAGGCTGAAGGCGAACTGAAGAAGCTCAGGCAGATGTCGCCAATGTCGGCTGAGGCCACGGTTGTGCGCAACTATCTCGATTGGATGCTATCGATCCCGTGGGGCAAGAAATCCCGCGTGAAGAAAGACCTGAATCGGGCACAGGAGATCCTTGATGCGGACCACTACGGGCTTGAGAAGATCAAGGAGCGCATCATCGAATACCTGGCTGTGCAGGTGCGCTCGGCCAGGCTGAAGGGGCCAATCCTCTGCCTTGTCGGCCCTCCGGGCGTGGGTAAAACGTCTCTCGGCAAGTCGGTAGCGAAGGCCACGGGGCGCGAGTTTATTCGCATCTCGCTTGGCGGTGTGCGCGATGAGTCGGAAATTCGCGGCCATCGGCGAACCTACATCGGATCCATGCCAGGCAGGATCATCCAGTCGATGAAGAAGGCGAAGACGACGAACCCTCTGATCCTCCTCGATGAGATTGACAAGATGGGCCATGATTTTCGCGGAGACCCGGCCAGCGCGATGCTTGAGGTGCTCGACCCGGAACAGAACGCCACTTTCACGGACCACTACATGGAGGTCGAATACGACCTGTCAAATGTGATGTTCCTGACAACAGCAAACTCTTACAATATGCCGGGGCCGATTATTGATCGGATGGAGATCATTCCGCTCGCGGGCTATACAGAAGATGAAAAATCCGAGATCGCCCGCCGACATCTGATAGGTAAGCAGCTGAAAAGCCATGGGCTGAAGACATCGGAATTCGACCTGGGCACCGATGCCCTGCAAGAGATTATTCGCACCTATACCCGCGAGGCGGGCGTCAGGAACCTGGAGCGGGAGATCGCGAAGCTTGCCCGGAAATCTGTGACGAAAATCGTCAGGGATAAGGTAAAGTCGGTGGAAGTGACCACCGCCAACCTTGAAGACTTCCTGGGCGTGAAGCAGTTCAGGTACGGCTTGGCCGAGGAGGAGGATCAGGTTGGTGCTGTAACCGGCCTGGCCTGGACCCGGGTCGGCGGTGATCTGCTGTCCATCGAGGCACTTAAACTGCCTGGCAAGGGGCGCATGAAGACAACGGGCAAGCTCGGCGATGTGATGAAAGAATCCATCGATGCGGCAAATTCTTTTGTGCGCTCGATCAGCCCCGATATCGGGGTCAAACCCCCGCGATTTGAACAGATAGACATCCACGTGCATGTGCCTGAAGGCGCAACACCGAAGGATGGTCCGTCTGCGGGTATCGCCATGGTGACCTCCATCGTTTCAGTCCTGACCGGCATTCCGGTTCGCAAGGACATCGCTATGACCGGTGAGGTTACCCTGCGCGGCAACGTGCTGCCTATCGGCGGGTTGAAAGAAAAATTGCTTGCTGCACTTCGCGGTGGCATCAGAACAGTGCTTATTCCGAAAGACAACGAAAAGGATCTGTCAGAAATCCCCGATAACATAAAAGACGGGCTGGAAATTGTCCCCGTATCCACGGTGCGGGAGGTAATGGCCCATGCGCTGACCGCGCCGCCGGAACCCATTGACTGGGACGAGGCGGCACAAGAATCTGCGGAAGCCGCCGCGCTGGCCGACAGGCCGAAAGGCGATGCCAGCGTCGTTACGCACTAGATTTTCGGGATCTTGCCTGGAACCAGGACACTCTTATACAAGCACAATGTCTGTCATGGGAATATAAGATGTATACCAAGCCGGATTTTATAGGTATTGGGCAAATGAAGGCAGGGACGGGCTGGCTGTATGATAATTTGCGCTCCCATCGCCATGTCTGGATGCCCATAAAGAAAGAACTGCAATTTTTTAATGCAGGGATTCAGGTTTCAGTCATCCAGCGGAAATTGGGCTTATTTATCGGGACACCGCCGTCCGGACGATTCCAACAGCCTGAACAGACCATATGGAAGCATGTGCTGTCGTCGGGGCAGAATGCCGGTGATATGCAAAAACAGATTGACTTGCTGCAACTGGATTTTGACTTTTTCATCAATGCGCTTTTCAGGTATAATATCGCAAATCTTCGCAGAACTTCCGAAAAATCATCCAAATCGGGAGAATTTTTATTCAATAGCCGAGAGGCGAAATGGTATAACAGGCTTTTTCCCGACACGGATGCGGTTCCCTGTTCCGGGGAGATTTCGCCCTCCTATGCCGTGCTGTCTGAAAAGGTCGTGAAAAAGATCATTAATTTTTTTCCGCAACTGCGGGTGATCCTGATCCTGCGGGATCCGATGAAGCGTTCCATATCACATATTCAGCACCTGGTACGCACCAAGCCGTGGGTAGAGGATTGGACGGCAGACAGGCTGTTCGACCTGATTCAGATTCTGCCAAATGTTCTGCACCAGTCACGTGTGTCCGGGTTTGAGGAGACTTGGCTCAAACATATCCCGGATGACCGGCTTCTGTTGCTGGATTTCCGCGATATTATCCAATCTCCCGAATCTGTTATGGCAGATGTTGCAACCTTTCTGTGCCTGGAACCGGGCGGGTATACTGCTGATTTGACTGTGAACCAGAAAGAGGATTTCACGAGTATCGATATTCCGGACACTCTAATCGATTGGCTTGAACAGGAATTGGCCGGGGAAGCAGCCCATATGGAGAGAATCCTGGGCCGAGGGAGCGTGTAGGGATGGTATGCTGCCACCGAAGAGCCGTACAATTTTGTCGGGCAGAACCTTGTGCCCTGGCACCCATCCGGGGCAGGTCGTCCGGCAATGGGTGATTGGCTCAGGGGTAGAGCACTTCGTTCACACCGAAGATGTCAGCAGTTCGAATCTGTTATCACCCACCACCTCCCCTTTCTTTTGCGGGCAGGGGATGACTGATTTTCCCGACATGCTGGTTCTGCGCCATGGCGAGACGGAGTGGAACCGCATGGGTCGCATCCAGGGCAACCAGGACAGTGCCCTGACCGACCTTGGCCGCTGGCAGGCGCAGCAGCAGGGTGAAATCCTGGCAGGTTTCGGGATTGATGGCTGGCACTGGGTATCGAGCCCCCGGGGCCGTGCCCTGACCACGGCCCAACTCGCCTCCGGCCGCGAAGTTATAGATACTGATTCGCGGCTGGTGGAAATTGATGTGGGCGATTGGACAGGGGCCACCCGCGCCCGGATTCGGGCTGCACGGCCGGACCTTGCCGGTAAAGGCCCGCTCGCCTGGTACGATAACGCGCCAGGGGGGGAGGGCATCGCCACACTGGCGGCCCGGGTTGGTGCCTTTTTGGGAGCTCTGTCGGGGCCAACCGTCATAGTGACGCACGGTATCACCTCCCGCATTTTGCGCTGTCTGGCTACGGGCCAAAGTTTCGGGAACTACGCTGGCGTCAGCGGTGGGCAGGGGGTAGTCTATCACCTGAAAGGCGGGGTTTCGCGGTTGCTGGTTCCGGCCCGGTGCCCATCTGCGCATCAGCCCTTGTCAAAACCCTGTATCCCGCGATAAGACGGGCACAATCAGGGTGATTAGCTCAGTTGGTAGAGCGCTTCGTTTACACCGAAGATGTCGGGAGTTCGAGTCTCTCATCACCCACCACCTTTCTTTGACTGCGTCCAGCGGGCGGATGTCTGCCCATGCTGTCGGGCAGGATACGGTTCATCGGCACGGACCAGCATCAGGGGATTGAAGTGTGGTTGACAGATCACTCAGCCAAGGGCATTTCGCCTGGCCCGAACCCTATGGCACACGCACCCTTGTGTGGTGCACATAATTGCACAGAAATCCGTGCATAATCCGCTTGACGGGGCGTCGGATGAACGGTAGGTGACTACCACGCGCGGTTGTAGCTCAGTTGGTCAGAGTACCGGCCTGTCACGCCGGGGGTCGCGGGTTCGAGCCCCGTCAACCGCGCCACTTCCCCTGCGGTCAGTTAGAGCACATCCATTCAACCATCATGTTGAAGCGGTCCGGGGCACCTTCGAAGTGCCCGAAGATATGGCCCGGTTTGCCATGATTTCCTTGCTTTCCGGTATCGCGATCCGATAATCTGAAAATCCAATCCGGTTCAGACCAGTGTGGCGATAATTCAGATAAAGCCATGCGGGTCTTTGCATGGCAGGCGGCGCAGGTCGCGTTCGGCCTTGGGTGTGGCGGAAATCCCTGCTGTTTGTGCGGGATCGCCCGCATGCGATGTGGATTATCCCGCCACAGGCTGTGGTAGGGGGCAGGTGAACATGCGTTTGCAGCCTGCGATATCCCGCGCCACACACACAACCGGGCACAGCGGTGGCAGCACACATTAAGAGAGGCCGAATCTTATCAGCGTCTGTGCGGGCCGGAAGGATCGGCAGGCCAGGGATGTCTTTTGTTCGAAACGTTCGTCGAACAGTTAGCCCTGTGCCGATATATCCGGCAGGCTGATGACCATTACCTGTTCCGGGAGCCGGTTGTCGGCCGGCGGATGGGTGTCGGGGCAGAAGGCTTTCGGGTTTTCCAGCCGCTGCCATGTGCCCGCGCAGAAAATCTCCAGGGCACCGAAGCTTGCTTTGTAGCCCATTTTGGGACTTCCGGGAATCCAGTAACCCAAATAGACATAGGGTAGCCCGGCCTCCCTTGCGAGTTCGATGTGGTCAAGGATTACCCATGTGCCGAGCGACCTGTCCGCCATCGTCGGCTCAAAGAAGCTGTAGACCATGCTCAGCCCGTCTTCCAGCACGTCTGTCAGGCTGACAGCGGTCAGTTTTTCCCGTCCGGTTGTGGCGGGCCGTGTGTATTCGACCAGTTGAGAGCGCACCGGGGTTTCTTCGATCATCGCGGCAAATTCGAAGATATCCATGTCGGCCATGTCGCCGTCGGCGTGGCGTACCTCCAGATACCGGCGGAAAAGGTCAAACTGATCTTCCGTCGCCCACGGGCTGGTGGTGGTACGCCTCAGGTCCGTGTTTTTCCTCATCACCCGGCGGTGTCGGCGGCGCGGTTCAAAATCCGCCACGCGAATGCGGGCAGAAAGACAGGCCCTGCAGTCTGCGCAGGATGGACGATAAAGTATGTTTTGCGACCGGCGGAATCCCTGACGGGACAGGCTATCATTGAGAACCGAGGCATGGTTGCCATGCAGGGCCACGAACAACTTCCGTTCTATCCGCCCGGCAAGATACGGGCAAGGCTGAGGCACTGTCACATAAAACTGAGGGTCGAGGGGAAGCGGGTGACGCATCTGGAATTCTGTCAACGACTGATTGCCGGAATGATCCTAGTGTGACCCGGATTATCGGGCAAGCAGGCAATGCATGTTGCGTCAGAGAGCGGCTGCCGGCCGGTCGATTTTTCCTGTGCCCGGCATAAAATCATGCAAGCCCTGCTGGTTGTCTGTCACGGCGATAGCGATCATGCCGGCAGGTACCCCGATTCCGGAGGTGAATATCAACACATAGGCCGGTGTGTACGATGATCCGGGTCTAACCGGTTGTCGTCGCTGTGGTGCCCGATGCCCATAAAACGCATACCAGAGTTGGCTGACTACCGGCTGGGCATCGCCATGCTGTAGACGATGTTCAAAATAAAAATACGGTTGAAAAGATCACTACCGACAGACTGAAGGAAAACATGGGCACCCTCATTAGCAGGCCAGTGACCGATGAAGACGTTGATCATCTGGCCAAAAGGCGGCTGTTCGGAACACCGTCGCAGAGCTGTTGCGTCCGGTGAGGATGATGAATTTGGACTTTCATCTGTGCCTCTGCCCATGAAAGCACCCCGCCCCCCGGAAGGGCAGAGATCCATGCCCCGGGCGGGGCCAGGGGGTGGCCTTCGGTTGCGCCGCTTTAGTCGGCGTTGCGCCCGTCTTTGAGATGTTGTGCCCGTTCATCCATGAACTGATCGAATTCTGCCTTGTCCCGGGCTGCGCGCAGCCGTTTTAGAAATCTCTCAAACGCAGCCTGTTCTTCTTCGAGCCGTTTCAGCGTTTCTTCGCGGTAGGCATCGAAAGCCGTGTTGCCGGACGGCTGCATATGATGCTTTTTCAGTGCCTTGCCCGCAGCGTAGAAATCGCCGGAGAAACGGGAGGTGGCGAGCATGTAGAAGAGGATTATCAGACCCACGGGTTAGAATAAGATAAATCCCAGCACCATGGCGGCGATCCATGCGCCTTTGCCGCGCTCATCAAGCCAGATTTCGGTCGCCCGGAAACAGCCTTGCAGCTGTTTAGGCACACGGGAAGTCTGTTCGGGTGTTGTGATCATTGGCAGAGATCCTTTCCGGTGGTCATTGGATGTGCATGTTATTTACACCAGTATTATATGGGGTATCCGGGGCAACTTCAATGCCGTATGTGTCTGTTTTTTAGAAATGGTGTGATAAAGGTTCAGAAATCTGGTTTGTGGCCTGTCTGATGGCCTGACGCCGGAAACATCGATGATCTTGCGCCTGCAATCCGGCACCGTTGAGCAAGTGCTGGCGGTGAAGGCCATCACCTCACCAATACCGGTGGAGAAATTTCGCCGGCAGTGTCAGACTAGGGTGGCCTTGATTGCCAGAGCCATTGCTGAGGGAGATGACGCCATCCGCCGGAGGATTGAAGACATCCCGTCATAACGCGAAACGCACCCCACGGGCGCGTCACCGGATGGCAACCGGGTTGAATGATGTGAACCGCCGATGCACTATCAGCAACAAACGAAGGAAGCCGAATGACCAGAGTTTTAGACCACGGCTTCATCCGTGTTGTTGACCGCATGGGGAATGATGCAGCCATCGTTCAGGCTGCCCGTGTAAGTTACGGCTCTGGCACCAAAACGCCGTCCGATGACGTCACCCTTATACGATACCTTATGCGGCACGGGCATACGTCCCCTTTTGAAATGTGCGAGGTGAAGTTTCATATCAAACTTCCGATCTTCGTAGCCCGCCAATGGCTGCGGCACAGAACCGCCAGTATTAACGAATACTCCGCCCGATATTCCGAGGTGGATAACGAGTTCTACATACCCGAACCGGAAACCCTTGGCACTCAAGGCATTCACAACAAGCAGGGCCGTTCTGGCAGTGATTCTTTGGACCGGGATGTGAAACGCGGGATTTCCCGTAAAATTGAATCCCTGTCAGAAGATGCGCACAAGGCATATGAACGCTTGCGCGCAACAGACCTTGCCCGTGAAACCGCCAGGGTTGTTCTGCCCGTGAATGTTTATACCCGGATGTATTGGAAGGTGAACCTGCACAACCTGTTTCACTTCCTGAAACTGCGGATGGCAGACAACGCGCAATACGAGATCAGGCAATACGCCAAGGCAATCGGCAAGCTGGTTCGGGACTGGGTTCCGGTGGCTTATCAGGCTTTTGAGGACTATCAGCTGAACTCTGTAATACTAAGCGCGATGGAGGTTGAGGTACTTGGAAAAATGCTTAGGGGGGAAAAAGTGGATAAAGACGCGACAGGGATGAGCAAGAGGGAATGGAAGGAGTTTGAGCAGGTTTGGGGCGCACACGGCTGATACTTTTACAGGTCGGCATCTGCCACTTCACAGGCTAAACCAGGTTCGGAGAGACCCCAAAATCTGTTCCCTGCCTTGCTTTTGAACTTCAACAGCGTTGTCAAATTTCAGCATCATCCCCCGCACCG
Source organism: Paracoccaceae bacterium (assembly GCA_014323795.1). Classification (GTDB taxonomy): domain Bacteria; phylum Pseudomonadota; class Alphaproteobacteria; order Rhodobacterales; family Rhodobacteraceae; genus Amylibacter. The sequence continues at coordinate 167,763 of JACONK010000001.1, forward strand.
GGTCATCTGTTCCCGCCGCGTGTCGGCATCCGACGGCGCGGCCAGGTAATCTGTGACCGGGTAAGCTCTTGCGTGGCAGGTGCAAACCGCCTAGGGCGGGAGGCATGAAGACGCTTGCCACAACCGCCGCCCTGGCGGAGTTCTGCGGTCGTGCGGCGCGCCACGACTATGTCACCGTAGACACGGAATTTCTGCGCGAACGGACGTATTATCCCAAACTGTGCCTGGTGCAACTGGCCTTTCCGGGGGACGGGACCGACGATGCGGTGCTGGTGGATCCGCTGGCGGACAGGCTGGATCTCGGGCCGCTTTACCAGCTTTTCGGCAATGAGAACGTGGTGAAGGTGTTCCACGCCGCCCGGCAGGATCTGGAGATCTTCTACATTGACGCGGGCGTGTTGCCGAAGCCGTTTTTCGATACCCAAATCGCAGCCATGGTCTGCGGTTATGGGGAGCAGGCGGGTTATGAGACCCTGGTGCGCAAAGTGGCGCACGCCAGCCTTGACAAGTCGAGCCGGTTTACCGACTGGGCGCGGCGCCCGCTTAGCGACATGCAGAAAGCCTATGCGCTGGCGGATGTGACCCACCTTCGGGTGATCTATGAAAAACTGCGCACACGGCTTGACCAATCGGGCCGAACTTCCTGGGTGACGGAGGAGGTTCAGGCACTGCTTGACCCCGATACCTACCGATCCGAACCGGAAGATGCCTGGCGGCGGATCCGGACGCGCAGTGCCTCGCCCCGGTTTCTGGCGTACGTCAAAGAGCTCGCCGCCTTTCGGGAATCTTACGCCCAGGCACACAACATCCCGCGCAACCGGGTGATCAGGGACGATGCGCTGATGGAACTGGCCACAACAAGGCCGAAGGATCAGGCCGACCTTGGCAAATCGCGCCTGCTGCTGCGCGAGGCGCGCAAGGGCGACATCGCCGCCGGGCTGATTGCGGCGGTCAAACGCGCGGCGGAACTTCCCGATGACGCGCTGCCCAAGGTTCCGCCAGCGCAGAAAAAGCCCCAGGGGATGGATGCGCTGTCGGACCTTTTGCGGGTGCTTCTGAAGGCCAGGGCCGACGGGGCAGGGGTTGCGCAGAAACTGATTGCGACGGCTTCTGATCTTGACGATGTGCTTCTGTCAGACGGCGACCACCCGGTTTTTCACGGCTGGCGGAACGAAATCTTTGGCAAAGATGCCGCCGCCCTGATTTCCGGCGAGATTGCGCTGGGCGCGGAGGGCAACATGGTAAAGGTCTTCCGCCCCTGACCCGTGCCCCGTCCGGCCTTCTTCGGGGTGAAAATACCCGGAGTTGAGCCGCAGAACCCCCTGACCGCCAATGGCTCTTATTGCCGGAGCACGATCTGATTGCGCCGCCCGATCACCACGATATTTCGGGCTGCCGCCAGATTCTGGCCAGAGATGAACAAACCCGCGGTAATCAGCCGCGACCGTTCAGTGGAAATCGGGGTCTGGCCACCGGGTGCCTGTGCGCGGAACTCCAGCTTCAGCACACCGTCTTCATCGGGTGTGGTTCCGGTTTCCGAATAGAGCCGTGCGTTGTAGTATCCTTGGTGCCGGGCCAGGGCCGTGGCGTACAGGATTGCCCCGCCGTGCGCGGGCTCCAGCCTTGCCTCTTTCAGAACAGACACGAGCACCTGTCCCCCGGCATCAGGCGTGTGCCGACCCACGGCCCCGGTCTGATTGTTCTGGTCACCAGGGCCGCTGTCGCCTGACCGGGCCGAATTGGCATCCCCTGATTCGGCACTGCCTGTTGACCCGACAGTGCTGTTCGTGCCACTTCCCGGCATACTGCATCCTGCCAGAAACCCAAGCAGCAGAAGCGTGACAAATGCATGTTTCATTGCGCACCCCGAGATCTTTGCGAAAGTATTAGCCGAAGTCGTGCCTGAATGAAAGGCTTTACCGCGATTGGCGCAGGGCAGGCCGGTTCTTGTGTCCCGCCGCCCGGGGGCCATGGCCCGAATGACATGCCGGCGGCGTTGACGCAGCCCCGCGTTGCCCCTAGATACACCGCACCCCCGGCCTGGCCTTGCTGTGACAGAAGATTTTCAGAATATCGTCGATACCTTTGAATTCCTTGAGGATTGGGAAGACCGCTATCGCCATGTGATCGAGCTTGGCAAAGCCATGCCTGCCCTTGATCAGGTGTTGCGTGTGCCTGCCACAAAGGTTGACGGTTGTGCCAGCCAGGTCTGGATCGTGGCGGAAGTTGACGGGCAGGGCGGCGGTGCCACATTCCGGTTTCGGGGCGACAGTGATGCGCTGATTGTGCGTGGTCTGATCGCGATACTGGGGGCACTTTACAATGGCCAAACCCTTGATGCGGTTCTGAAAACAGACGCGCAGGGGGCATTCGCCCGGCTGGGGCTTGACCGGCACCTTTCGGCGCAACGGTCGAACGGCCTGCGTGCCATGATTGCACGCATTCATGACATCGCGCAGGCGGCTGTTGAACAGCCCTCATAAACAGGCTGTGGCATAATGGTGAAACCTTAACGGAATCCTGCACAATGTCCCATCCCTTGATCAACCTTTTGGAAACCCGGGGCTGGGTGCTGGCGGACGGGGCCACGGGCACCAACCTTTTTGCCATGGGGCTCGAGGCGGGCGCGGCACCGGAATTGTGGAACGATCAGGCATCCGGCAAGGTACGGGCACTGTATTCCGGTGCGGTTGAGGCCGGGGCGGACCTTTTCCTGACGAACTCTTTTGGCGGCAACGCGGCGCGGCTGAAACTGCACGGTGCGCAGGGTCGTGCGCGGGAACTGAGCCGGACAGCGGCCGAAATCGGGCGCGAGATTGCCGACAGGGCCGGGCGACAGGTTATTGTGGCCGGCTCGATGGGGCCGACCGGTGAAATCCTTGCGCCCGTCGGCACGCTTGGCCGTGCGGATGCGGCGGATATCTTTGAGGAACAGGCCCTTGGCCTGATGGAAGGCGGTGCAGACATCCTTTGGGCAGAGACGATCAGTGCCCCGGAAGAGCTGCATGCGGCATCAGAGGCGATTAGCCGGCTCGGTGCCCCCTTCTGCTGCACCATGAGTTTTGACACCGCCGGACGCACCATGATGGGCCTGGCCCCGGATGCGATGGTGAACCTTGTGAACACCCTGCCACATGCCCCTGTCGCATTCGGCGCAAACTGCGGTGTTGGCGCGTCCGACCTGTTGCGCACGGTGATCGGGATGAAGGGTGCAACCCTGCCCCTGATCGCCAAGGGCAACGCCGGTATTCCGAAGTTTGTCGATGGCCATATCCGCTATGACGGCACACCGGAGCTGATGGCTGACTATGCCGTGCTTGCCCGCGATTGCGGTGCCGGTATCATCGGCGGGTGCTGCGGCACCACGCCGGACCACCTGCGCAAGATGCGTGTGGCACTGGAGACGACACCGCCCGGCAGCTGTCCGGCACTGGATACCATAGCTGAACGGCTGGGGGCGTTTTCGTCCGCTTCCGACGGGGTTGGCGGTGCCGCCCCCTTACGCCGCCGTCGCCGCCGCGCAACCTGACACGCAAGGGGCGGCTGCCGCACCGCCGCATCGGGTGTGGCAGGCAAGGCCGGGCCGGACAGAGGCCCGGCCCGGTGTATTTTCGCATGATCACTCCTTCTTCGCGCCGTAGGCCCCGACGATGTCCTGCTGTTCAAAGACCCCGGCGGTTTCTTCGTGGTTTGGCCCACCAAAGGCACCTTCGATCCAGGTGCCGCTGCCACGTGTACCGTCAGTATATCCGCCATCTGTGACTGGTACATTCATGAACCGGACCTCCGTCACCGTGTGGGGGGCGTTGCGGTCAAGATCCTTGATGTCGCTGAAAGTGGCGTCGACCATGTTATCGGCGGCGGTGAATGTCAGCTCCACATCCCCTTGCAGCAGGTTATCGCGTCGCGCCCCCCGTGTGGGCGTTCCCACCATCAGGCCGCGCCAGGTGGCATCGGCCGCCGGGTTGGACTCGGCCGCGTCGCCAAAGGCTTGAGCACCCCTGAGGGTGATGGTAACGCCGTTCACCTGCCCGCTGGCACCCGTTTCCACGGCAAAACCGGCGTGATCCATCCAGGTGCCATAAATCCGGTAGTCTGGTCCGCCGTCTCCGCCACGACCCTCCAGAAGGGTGACGCCATGCTTCGTCAGTACCGCACGGTCGTGGTCCACAATGACACTAAAATCTGCAAGATCGATTGTTTCGGAAAGGCCCGTCGTGGGTTCCGTGATGGTGCAGATATTGCTGTCGTCGCAGTCGGCCTCAAGAGTAAAGGTGGGGAGGGCGGATGACGACGTCTCGCCATAAATTGTCGAAATGCCCCGGGCGTCCGCACGGGCTTCAATCCCCTCGGCACGGGTGGTTTGCGCTGCCACCGTTTCCGCCGGCGCACGTGCGCTGGTCAGGGTCCGGGCCTCTGCGGCGTCAAAGACGCGG
>JACONK010000001.1:172218-277217 GCA_014323795.1 Paracoccaceae bacterium
AACTGGTTGAACTGCCGCCGGAACTGTTACTTGAACTACTACAAGCGACCAGGCCGCACGAAAGTGCAAGGATCGATAGGGCTGTGACAAGTTTCTTCATGGAAGGTTCCCTTCTGTGTCTATGGTTTTGTTTGTGACCCTGCGCTCCGTACCGCTTGTCGTGTCCAGGTCAAGCGAAAAAAATACGCCCGCCACAAACAGATTTGGGGGCAGGTGGCGGCATTGCCTGCCTGCCGTGGCGGTGGTGGCGACCCCGGCAGGATTCGAACCTGCAACCTGCCCCTTAGGAGGGGGCTGCTCTATCCGGTTGAGCCACGGGGCCGTCGGGGCCGGTTTTCCCGCGTCAGGTTCCGAATTGCAAGATGTGCCGGTGCCGGAAGGCTGTGCCAGGGCCGATTCATCCAGGCGCACCCGGCGAAATCCTTCCCTGGTTCCTGTTGCACGGGCCAATTTCCCCGCATCCTTGCGCCTGGAATTATGCGTGGGGCCGGGATGCAGTATTCAGCACGGCAGATTTCCAACCGGGCCTGACGGGCAACAAGGGCTGAAAAGCCGCCTGCGGCACCCTCCGCCTCGCCGCCGGGCACCCGAAGGAGGCCCGGGGTTGCAGGATGCAAGGCGCAGAGACATCCGCACCCGCGCACAACCCCGTTGGAAGACACGTTATGCCTGGGGAAGCGGATGAACATCTGCCTGCATGGTGCGACAGGACGTTCAGGAAGACAAGGCGTGATGCGGAACCGGGGCTACACAATATCGGGCAACGGGGAAGGCACTTTCACCTTTTTCAATTCCCGCAGCAATTCCTGCGCCTGTTCCAATCGCCCGTCCTTAACCTTTACCGGCTTCCGCCGTTTGATTTCAGCCCAAGGGTCGGCATACCCATCGCGGAACAGGAAAACCGCCGTCGCGGCAAGCTCCAATACCACGGCCCCGGCATCTGCCGCTTTCCGGGCAAGTTCACGGCGCCCGGCTGGCACATCCGCAGCAGGTTCACCATCCGTGGAGTAGACCGAATAGAAGCCTCCCCACTCCGCTTTTCGCTTTTTCTCGGTCAGTTCCCCGAGGATCACGCCCACCCTGGCAGACTCGGCAACGACCTCGCTATAGGGGCCATAGTGCTTGTAGACGAAATAAAATCCATCACCGAATTCGGCAACATCAAGCAGGTAGGCGATTTTCTGAAGGCGCGTCCGGCCAACAATCGTTCCCCCCGCATCACGGACAATTGCCGCGACGGCTGCAATCTGTTCCCGTTTACCTAGCGGCATGCCTAGACCTCCCTGTCAATGATATCCCGAATCTTGCCTTCGATCTCGGGGTGCTCCCGGTCGAAGTAGGCGCGGGCAAGTTTGAAATTTCGCAGGCCTGCCACAACGTCGGAACATTGTTTCAGGTCGATCAGATCCCCAACCGCTGTGCGAACGTTGATCTGCTCCCCATCGCCTGTTTTATAAGGTTGCCTGTGCGCTTCATCTGTCAAGAGGGTCGGGATGCCACTGGCCGCTTTCTCCTCCTTCTTCAATGTGTCTAGTGCAACGAGTACTTTCTTGCAACACTTGTCGGTCTGCTCGACATAGTCAGGATCACCGCCATTCTCCGGGTCGATCTTGTGCTGGATCAGGGCCCTGATATCCAGGCATTTGAAAAACTTCCGGTCCTGCAGGCGCGCTGCAAAGGATTGGATCAACCCGTCCCCGGCCTCCCGCAATTGCGAAAGAGCCCCCTGGATGACTGCGTCATCCAGATTCAGTACCGATTCGATATTCTCCGGTTCCTTGGCAAATTGCACCAGCGGATGATTGTCCGGCAGACCAACCTTCTTCTCGCTCTCGTCCTGGACGAGTTTAACCAGCCTGACCAGCAGTTCGATAAACAGTTTCTCGGCCCCTCTGGTCGCCTTGTGAAAATATACCGTCGGGTACAGGTGGAAGAGCCCAAGCACATAGGCTTCTGCTGCGCGGATCGCTTTGGGGCCAATCACAAAGGTCGGAACCTCTTGAACCTTTTCTTCTTCTACCCCGATGGGAACGTTGCCAATCTCCAGGTTTGCCAGAAGCCAGGCAAAATCGATGGCAGAATGCTGGCTGCCGGACATCAGCCGATCCCGGCGCATGTAATCCAGCCGGTCCGCATCAAATTGGCTCGATACCACGGCGTTATGGACCGTTTGCCGCCCTTCCGTCTTTATCATGTCCGCCACGTCATTGGCAAAGCCGCTGCCCATCTCCTTCAGGATATCCGCAAGCGCACTGTCCCTGATAATCTTGTCGCTTATCTGCTCATGATTTGCGGCCAGTTTCAGGCCAAGCTTTTTGCCGACAGTTTTAAATGCGTGTTCAAATGCGTGGCTGAACGGTCCGTGACCCACATCATGGACCAGGGCCGCCGCCAGGGCGATGTGCTCCCGTGCATCCCAGCGTTTTCCCCCGGCACGCTCCCGGACGATTTCCATCAGTTGCCTGGCCGTATGAAAAACGCCAACACTGTGGGCAAACCGGGTATGCGTAGCCCCTGGAAAAACCAATTCGGAAAACCCGAGTTGTTTGATTCTCCGCAGTCGTTGGAACGGGCGACTGTTAAGAACCTGCCAAAGTGTCCGTTCAAGCTGCTGGTCTGTATTGAAGACGATCAGGTTGTGCAGGGGGTCGCGGATTCTCTGCTGTGTCATTAATCTGCCGAATACTCTGTTTTTTAATACAAAGATTTCTGTCTTTGGGGGGCAAGCCATCGTAATTTAATAGTCAAGCCTTGATGCGCGGTCGGGGGCATGGGCAGGCGCGATATTTTGCCGGATGTCCCGCCCGGGGTAAGGACGATGTCTACAGGAAGGTGCAGAATGCGGCACCCATTCGCAACCGTATCGACGTGACAGAGCCCGCGGAATGTGACATTTTCCTTACTGCCGCCTTGGGCGGCAATGATATGATTGGCCGGATGCGTACGGATGCTGCGGCGCGACCGGGTGAAGTGGGGGAGGTGGCTGTGAACATGGATATGGATAAGGCCGTTCTGTTTGACTCAAAGCCGGAAGAACAGCCGCGCCAAAAGATGATGTCCTATTGGGAGCGTCAATTCAGCTTGCGGCAGCTGCTGCCGGATTTCGGGGACTGGCTGGACTGGATGGCGCGCGAAAGCGCGGGTGTCCGGGACAGATTAGGCCTGAACAGGGTCACATATGGTTCTCATGCGCGGCAATGGATCGAGATTGGTGGCCCGCCCGGTGCTGTTTTGCCGGTGTTCATTCATGGGGGATACTGGCGTGCGCTGGAGGCGGAGATTAGCCGCTTTGCGCTGCCATGGATGCAGGCGATGGCCGGGGCCTCGGCCAATGTGGAATACAGGTTGATGCCGGAGGTGCCGCTTGCGGCTGTGGTGGACGATGCCGAGGCCGCGTTGCGAACGATTGCAAGCGAAACGGGGGCGCGGCTTTTGGTCGTTGGCCATTCGGCGGGCGGGCATCTGGCTATGATGGGGGCACTGCGCTGTCCGGAAATCGTGGCGGGCGTTGTGGGTATCAGCGGGCTTTTCGATCTGGCACCGCTGCCACATTCGTTTCTGGCCGAGGAGGTTGGCCTGACTGCCCCGGATGTTGAGGGCCTGTCACCGCACATGCTCTGGCAGGGGACAGCGGCCCATGTAACGGTTGCCTATGGTGCAGAGGAAACGCCGGAATTCCAGCGTCAGTCACAGATGTTCGGTGCCATATACGGCGCACGACTGCTGGAAGTACCCGGGCGCCATCACATGAGCGTCCTGCAGGATTTGGCAGACCCTGGGGGCGTGATTGCACGGGAGATCAAGCGGAGATTTCAAGAACCAGGCCCACAATCGTGACAAAGCGGGAAATGATGCCCGATGTGGCGTTGCAAATGGTGCAGGATACGCTGACGGTCATGCGCCGGGTGCGGGCAGGGCGGTTCCGGGTTAACACGACCCTGTCCGGCGGGCCGGAATTACCCTTGGGCGGGTTCAGGCAGTCAGGCTGGGGACGTGAGGCCGGGATGATGGGCGTGGAGGAATATACGCAGGTTAAATCCGTCCATATTGAGGTCGGCAAGCGTAGCCCATGGGTTGATGGCTGATGCCACAGGGATACGATTTTATTGTCGTTGGGGGCGGATCGTCGGGTTGTGTTGTGGCGAACCGCCTAACGGAAAATTCAGCCTGCCGGGTGCTGTTGCTGGAAGCGGGCGGCAAAGACAGCCATCCGCTGATCCACATGCCCGTCGGTTTTGCCAGGATGACAACGGGACCCCATACGTGGGGTTATACGACCGTTCCACAGAAACATGCCAATAACCGGGAAATTCCATACGCACAGGCACGGGTGATCGGTGGCGGATCCTCGATCAATGCCGGGGTATTCACGCGCGGCCATCCTCGTGACTATGATCGCTGGGCCGAGGAGGAAGGTGCTGAGGGCTGGGCTTTCAAGGATATTCAAAAGTATTTTATCCGTTCCGAGGGCAACACGATTCTTGCGGGCGATTGGCACGGGACGGACGGGCCCCTGGGCGTGTCGAACCTTTCCCCGCAATTCATGACGAATGCCTTTATCCAGTCATGCCAGGAATTCGGAATGCCCTATAATTCCGATTTCAACGGGGCTAAACAAGAGGGGGCAGGAGCCTATCAGACAACCACGCGAAACGGACGGCGCTGTTCATCGGCGGTCGGATATCTGCAGCCGGTTCGCAAGAGGTCAAACCTGACGATCCGAACCGGAACTTTTGTACGCCGGGTGCTTGTGGAGAAGAGCCGTGCAACCGGGGTTGAAGTCTGGTCCGCCAAAGCAGGAACAGAGACGATTTATGCCGAAAACGAAGTTTTACTAACGACCGGCGCGATTGGAACGCCCAAACTTATGATGCTGTCCGGGCTCGGCCCTGCGGCGCATTTGGCGGAACTTGGCATTGACGTGGTACGGGATGTGCCCGGTGTGGGCAAAAACCTGAATGATCATTTCGGGATCGACATCGTGGCCGAGCTGACCGGACACCAGTCTCTCGACAAGTACAATAAACCCCATTGGGCACTTTGGGCGGGGATACAATATCTGGCGTTCCGCACAGGGCCTGTGGCATCAAACGTTGTAGAGGGCGGGGCGTTCTGGTATGCGGACGCAAACGCACCATCGCCGGACGTGCAGTTTCATTTTCTTGCCGGGGCGGGGGCCGAGGCTGGAGTGCCATCGGTGCCGAAAGGATCAAGCGGAATCACGTTGAACAGCTATACCTTGCGGCCCAAGGCACGGGGGACGGTGCGTCTGCGATCAGCCGATCCCAAGTCTGCACCATTGGTGGATCCGAATTTCCTGGGCCACCCGGACGATCTGAAAACCTCTGTTGAGGGCGTGAAGATGTCAAGGGAAATCTTTAGTCAGCCCTCACTCCAAAAGCATATCCGCAATATCCGGTTTCCCGACGACAGCGTGAAAACACAGGCCGATTTCGAAACCTACGCCCGCGCCTATGGGCGAACCTCCTACCACCCTACCTGCACCTGCAAGATGGGCGCGGATAACGATCCGATGGCAGTTGTCGATCCGCAATTGCGGGTACGCGGTGTTGATAGGCTACGGATATGCGACAGTTCGGTGATGCCGTCGCTCATCGGGTCCAATACCAACGCCCCGACCATCATGATCGGCGAGAAGGCTGCGGACATGATCCGTGGGAATTACTGACTGATATCTCCCTTCCCTCCCGCGAGTTGGGCCAGTTGTCAGAAGGCATAAGCCAGGATTTCTTTCGGGTCAGTCGAAATCAGGTGCCCAAGGCACGAGATTCTTGCCGACGATGCGGTAGTTGGTGTGGGTAAGCGCATCGATTCGGGCCATGTCGATGGAGGACAGTGTGAAATCCATGATATCGAAATTGGTCCGAAGGTTTTCGCGCCTGGTGGACATGGTGTTGATGCTCACGCCTTTTTGCAAAATCCAGCGCAGTACAACCTGGGCGGCGGATTTGCCATATCTCGCGCCGATTTCCCTGAATTCAGGATATTTGAACACCTCGCCGCGCGCGACGGAACAATAGGAAGAGAGCGGGATGCCCGTTTCTGTCGCAGCGGCCAGAAGTATATCCTGATTGAGAAGCGGATGGAATTCCACCTGATTCGTGACAATGGGTGTTTCGATCATCCTGACCGCGTCCCGCATCATCCGGGCGGTGTAATTGGACACGCCAATGTTCCTGGTGAGCTCGCGCTTATGGGCCTCTTCCAGCAGTTTCAGAGACGATTCGATCTGAAAATCCGCCGGGGGCCAGTGGAGTAGCAGTACATCGACATAATCCACCCGCAGGTCCCTGAGGCTCTGTTCCACGGAAGAGAGGAAACGGCCTTCATCAAAATTGTCGTTCTCAACCTTGGTGGTGATGCAAAGGTCATTGCGGGCGATACCGGTTTCCTTCAGTGCCGCGCCACAATCGGCCTCGTTGCGATACATCTGTGCCGTGTCAAAGGCACGGTAGCCTGTTTCGGCGGCGATGGCGATGGCGTCGCGGCATGCGCTGCCCTGAAGGGGATAGGTGCCGAAAGAACGCTGGTATGTTTTCTGGAAACAGATATTCATGAAATCCTCCTGACAGATGTACATCCGATAGTTCACCGGTCACTTAAAGGCCAGAGTCTTTGCATTTGATTCGTCCTGCGGTTTTTGATATGCCCGCCCGAACTTTCGGTTCCTTTCAGTGGCCATGGAAAATGACAATGCCCCGCCGAATGACGGCCCGAGATGCGGCAACCCTGATTCCGGACGGGGCGGTGGTCGCGGTCAATTCATCCAGCGGTCTGTGTTGCCCGGATGCTGTTCTGGCCGGGATCGGCGAAAGATTTGAGGCAGAGGGTGCGCCGCTCAATCTAACCGCAATCCACCCGATTGCCGCCGGTGACTTCTTCGGTACCAAGGGGGTGGACCATATCGCGCACAAGGGGTGCCTCAGCCGAATTATCGGGGGGTCTTACCCGAGCGGTCCCACAAAGGCGGAGCCGCCGCTGATCTGGCAGAGGATCACCGGTGAGGACGTGGCGGCGTATAACGTGCCGTCGGGCATAATCTTTGATATGCTGCGGGAAGGTGCAGCCAAACGGCCGGGTGTCCTGACCAAGGTGGGGCTTGAAACCTTTGTCGACCCAAGGCTTGAAGGCTGCGCCATGAACGAGGCTGCCCGCAAGACATCCATCGTTGAGGTACGCGAATTTGACGGCGAGGAGTGGCTCTATTTCAAGTCCCTGCAACCGGATGTGGCAATCATCCGTGCAACGACAGCTGATGAACGCGGTAATCTGGGTTTTGAACAGGAAGGCGCCTATCTGGGCGCACTGGAAATGGCGATGGCCGCTCACAATAATGGCGGCATTACCATCGCGCAGGTTAAGCGCGTAGCGCAGGCAGGCTCGATTCGTCCGCATGATGTGACAGTGCCCGGCATTCTTGTGGATGTTATCGTTGAGGCCCCTGATCAATTGCAGACCACGGCCACCGTGTACGACCCGGCGATTTCCGGCGAGTTGATCCGTCCGATGGACAGTTTCCGGCACACAGGGTTCAACATTGGCAAAGTGATCGCACGCCGCGTATCGATGGAAATGCACCGTGGGTGGGTGGTGAATATCGGCTTTGGCATTTCCGCGAACGTACCCCGCATCTTTGTTGAGGAAGGCTGCCATGGCGACGTGACATGGATGATCGAACAGGGAGCCGTTGGTGGCCTGCCGTTGCTTGATTTTAAGTTCGGCTGTTCGGCCAATGCAGAGGCCTTTGTCGCCTCACCACACCAGTTCTGCTATTTCCAGGCGGGTGGCTTTGACTGTGCGCTTTTGTCTTTTCTCGAGGTCGGGGCGGACGGATCTGTCAATGTTTCGCGTCTGTCAGCCGTGCCACACCGCACGGCCGGGGCGGGTGGATTTGTCGATATCACGGCACGGGCCAAAAAGATTGTCTTCTCGGGCATGTTCAATGCCGGGGCCAGGATGCATCTTAAGGATGGCCGGCTGGTCATTGATCAGGAAAGCGGGATCGCCAAGTTCGTCGATACCGTCGATCAGGTCTCGTTCTCTGGCAAACGCGCCGTGGCACAGGGGCAAGACGTGATCTACGTGACCGAGCGCTGCGTGATTCGGCTGGATAAGCGCGGATTGGTGGTGACCGAAGTTGCACCGGGGGTCAACCTGGGGCGGGATATCCTCGAGCAGTCCGGTACGCGCCTGCATGTGTCCGATGACCTCAGGACGATGGACGCGGCCCTGTTCCGTGCCGCGCCGTTGGGTCTGGCCGCGCGTTTGTCAGCGTGATCGAACTGACAATAGAGGGCCCGGTGGCCCGGCTGATGGTGAACCGTCCGGAAAAGCTGAACGCGCTGACCGCCGGAATGTGTGACGCACTGATAGTCCGGTGCCGCCAGATCGAACGCAGCGGGGTGCGCCTGGTAATTCTGTCGGGCGCAGGAAAAGCGTTTTGCGTCGGCGGTGACATTGATGCATGGTCCGGTGAGACCGCCGAAGCATTCGGCGATCATTGGGTGCGCGACGGACATTTGGCTTTTGACGCGCTGGCGCGGTTGACGGTTCCGATGATTGCGGTGCTGGATGGTCACGTTTTGGGCGGCGGGCTGGAATTGGCAGCATGTGCCGACCTGCGCATCGCCGAAGAGCACATCAGGATTGGTCAGCCTGAAACTGGTCTGGGCATAATCCCGGGCTGGTCCGGCACTCAGCGGGCTGTGCGCCGTTTTGGAGCACAGATAATACGGCGCATGGCATTGATGGGAGAGGTGTTTGACGCCTCTGAGGCGTTGGCCCACGGGCTGGTGGATGAGGTGGTGAGCCGGGGTGCCGCACCGGCCCGTGCCGATGAAGTCGTCGCCAGGGTTCTGGGGCGCAGTGTGCATGCAACGAAGCTGACCAAGATGTTAATTAATGCGGCTGAGGGCGAGGAACGGGAACGAGTGCTGGAGGCACTTGCCGGGCGTATCGCCGCGGACACCGATGATCTGCCTGAGGGTCTTGCCGCGTTCCGTGACAAGCGCCCTCCAAACTTCTGAATGAAGTAACCCTGTCCGCTATCCTGTTCATCTGCGGTCCCGTGGGTATGTCAGTGCATCCGGGAAGCAGGCACCTTAAGATGATCTGGCCGGGCTGTCCGGTAATATAGACGGGATACCCAATCTCCGGCCTCGGCAAAATGTGTCCGTCAAACCGCCGTTGGTGTGCGTATTCCCTGATACGTTTTGGTTCGACTTTCGCGATACCTGTCTGATGGACGCAACCAATCAAAATATCCGCGTCCGGATTGCCGAAAATCTGCAGAACCGTTCGAACGGCACTCTTGACTGGTTTCGTCCAGCCTGAACGATGGTGCCGGTAGCGTCGCAATGCGGCGTCACAGCGATGTTTCTGCACGTCCCCGAAGTCTTAGGGTGCTTTTCCCATCATAATCGTAGCGATTCTGGTCGTGTCACAGACAGGAACCAGGGCCTGAAAATGCCATGTTCAACCGAAAGAGACCGGCGCGTTAATCTGCCGCTTTTGGCAAGGTTATGCAGGGACGGGAACGTCTTCGCGCAACAGGCCCTTATGTTTGAGCTCGGCCCGGAAATCCGCTGGAATCGGAAGGGTAAACCAGGCCAAGTTTTGTTTAAACTGTCGGACGTTGCGTGTGCCGGCAATGAAGGACGGGATCGCGGGATGAGCGACAACGAATTGCAGTGCTGCTGCAGGCAGGGGCACATTGTGATTGGCGCACACCTGTTCGATCCCTGATACCCGTTCCATGATGTCGGCGGGGGCGGGACCGTAATTGTATTTGGCTCCTTCACGGGCACCGGTTGCCAAGATGCCGAAATTGAATCCGCCACCAATTGGCACAGCAGAACCGCGTTCTTCGCACAGAGGCAGGAATGTATCCTGTGCGTCCTGCTCCAGAAGCGTGTAGCGTCCGGCCAGCAGGAACGCGTCGAAATCGCGCTGTTCCAGCGTGGCTTGACAAACCTGCCATTCGTTTACGCCAACGCCGATGGCCTTGACCACGCCTTCGTTGCGCAGCTGCTCAAGTGCCTTCCACGCGCCATCCATGGCTGTTTTGAACACTTGGGGCTGTTCGCCGCCGCGTGTGAATACGTCAATGTCGTGGATGAAGACAATATCCATACGTTCCAGCGCGAGCCGATGCAGCTGTCTTCAAAGGCGCGCATGGTTCCGTCATAGGTATAGTCAAATTCCATGAGGTTAGGTGCACCATTGACCCAGGGCGTGAAATCAATATTGGTGCGCCGGGCGGGCACGAGACGACGGCCAACTTTTGAGGCCAGCACAAAATCATCCCGGTTCTTCCGGCGCAGTGCCTCGCCCGTGCGCAGTTCCGACAGGCCGTGGCCGTACATTAGGTGCCATTGGGTGCGGTGTCGTAGATGCGTATGCCAGAGTTCCAGGCGGTGTCGAACTTGGCATTGGCAGTCTCATCATCGATCTCATGCAGGAAGTTCCCGACGGGGGCGGTGCCGAATCCAAAGGCCGTCACTTCAAGGTCAACGCGACCGAATTTGTGTTTTTTGTCGGGTCCATTTCCGTTTCCTCCTTATCAACGCACCATGCGCACAGGCAACCACCTCCATCCGTACCGGAAATCGCCCCTGGCCGAAGAACTGGACCGGGAAGAGCGATTCCCGGTCGAGATTTATGACCAGATGGCGGTGCTGGGCTTGTTCGGGATTTGTGTCCCTGAGGCAATGGGGGGCCGGGTCTTGATACGTTGGCATATGCGGTTGTGATGGAAGAACTGTCGTGTGGCTATGCATCGATCGCGGATCAATGCGGGTTGGTGGATCTGATATCGACTCTGCTCGTTGCCCATGGGACCGATGAACAGCAGGCCCAATGGCTGCCCGGTATCCTTTCTGCGAAGACCAGGGTCGCCTATTGCATCACGGAACCGGAGGCAGGCACCGACGTGTCCGGCATGCGCACCACTGCCGTGAGCGATGGGGAGGCCCGGGTGCTGAACGGGGGCAAAATCTGGATTCATAATGCCCCTGTGGCGGATGTGGGATTCGTCCTTGCCCGAACCGACCCGGAGGCAGGGCATCGCGGTATGTCGGTCTTCATCGTCGATTTTCACGCCAAGGGCGTTGTCCGCGGGCCAAAGGAGCACAAGATGGGCCGGCGTGCGAACCAGGTTGGGTCGCTCAATTTTGACAATGTGAAATTACCCGCCGAGGCACTGCTGGGGAGAGAGGGCCGCGGCTTTCACATAATGATGAGCGTACTTGATAAGGGGCGGGTGGGGATTGCCGCACTTGCCGTCGGAATCGGGCAGGCGGGACTTGAGGCAGGGGTAGCTTATGCTGCTCAACGCAAGCAGTTCAGGAAATCCATCGCAGACTTTCAAGGTGTCCAATGGCTCTTGGAAGATATCGCAAAGGATGTAGAAGCTGCCCGGTTGCTCGTGCATTCGGCGGCCCGTAAACTTGATGCTGGTGCCGATGCGACAAAAGCCTGTTCAATGGCAAAATGTTTTGCGAGTGATATGGCGGTGGCACGGTCAGCGGATGCAGTGCAGATTTTTGGAGGTTCCGGCTATATCCGGGGGGCGAGGTTGAACGGCTCTATCGTGACGCCAGGAACACGCAGATATACGAAGGCACCAATCAAATCCAGCGCATGATCATCGCCCGTGAATTAATGGCAAAAGGGGTAGGTGCATGACAGGTGTGGTGCTTGTGACCGGATCTTCGCGCGGGATTGGGCTTGCTGCGGCGGAAGCGTTGGCACGCGAAGGTTTTGCAGTGGCGGTGAACGCCCCGACTGAGGCGGAATTGAGCAATGCGGTGGCCCGGCTCAAAGCCCTGGGTGCGCACTATGTGGTTGCGCCTTTCGATGTCACGGAAATTGCGGCCCATGGCGGGGTGCTGGCCAGGGTCGAAGAGGCTTTGGGACCGCTTACGACACTGGTGAACAATGCGGGCGTCGGGGTGATGTCACGCGGGGACATGCTCGATGTGACCGAAGAGAGTTACGATCGCTGTATGGCCGTCAATACGAAGGCGTTGTTCTTCCTCAGTCAGGCATTCGCCAAACGTCTTCTGGCACACGAACGGCAGGGGTTTTGTTCTATCGTCAATGTCACGTCGTCCAATTCGGTCGCGGTTGCCGCGCCCCGATCTGAGTATTGTGTGTCCAAAGCGGCGGCAGCGATGGTTTCCAAGGCACTCGCTGTGCGGCTCGGTCCAGAGAATATTGCCGTGTATGATGTGCAGCCCGGCCTGATCGCCACCGATATGACCGCACCTGTTATCAAAAAGTACGAACAGCTTGCCAAAGATGGGCTGACGCTCATGCCGCGCGTGGGCCAGCCTGAGGATATAGGCACGGTTATCGCGTCTCTTGCCACAGGCAGGTTGCCCTATACGACCGGGCAGGCTGTTTCCGCGGATGGCGGCATGCTTGTCCCCCGTTTCTAGGTGTTCCTTCGGGAAGATTCGCCTTTCCGGCACTACCTTCCGGTTCTGGTCCTGGAATCGCAGAGGCGATGGATACGGCGCAGCGGGGCATGGGGCTCGACTTGGCCCGGTGCACTGGACTTGATCACGCGTACGAAAGCGAACCTGCCTGATGCGCTTGTTTTCAACGGCTGCGGGAAGGACCGGCTTCACCCCGGTGACGCCGAGGGCATGAATGATGGTGATCGCCGCCTGTTTAGGGCAGTTGGAAGCAATCCGGATGGTCGGCGGACGCATCATCATGATGGCGTCCCGGGCACTCGCACGGGGTAGCCGCATCACCCGCAGATTACCGGACCGTCTATGCCAGGGTACCTGATGCCTGCGATCAGCCCGTTATCCTGCACTGGTCGGGGCAGATGCTTGAACCGGCACTTGCCGTGCTATTGGGGTGGCCCCGGTTGCAAGACCCGGATCGCGGACAATGCTTCCAGGGTGGACAGAATCAGGATTTCTTTTCCGGATAAGGGGACGAGGAGATCACCATGCGGCGGTGTCTGCCGGATGGTGTGAAAATGTATACAGGGGATGATTTCAATTATCCTGGATTGATCGGAGGCGATGATCAGGGATTTTCCCATGCACTCCCGGGCATTTTCGGTCCATTGGCCCCGGCATCGGCTTATGCAGTTTCCAAATTGTCCGAAGGCGACGCCGCGACGTTCCGCGCAACGCCGGGTTCGACCGTACCCATGGCACAGCAGATTTTTCGGTTCCCAGCACAACACTACAGCACGGGAATTATGTTCCCGGCATGGCTAAACGGGTTTCAGAAACCATTTCATTGTGTCGACCGGCGCACAAGCAGCGCGGCCTTGCCGGATTTTATCATGCCCTTCGGACAGGCAGATGAATGCGGTCTTCTGCGCGATTGCGAAATGGCTGTGGCCCGCATGAAGGGCCTATCGGGGTTCTATGGCGTTACGTGACTTTTCCTGTAATCTGAATGCACTGGCACTCAACACCGCGACGCTTGGTCATAACCTTGAGGGCTACGGTGCGGGTTGGTCACCCGAACAGGTGATCGACGCCTGTGCAGAACGAGGGTATGGCGGAATCGTGTTCTGGCGGCGCGAGATCGGGGACCGGGCAATCGAGATAGGCAACCGGGTTCGCGCTGCGGGCATGGAGGTGACAGGATTGTGCCGCACACCCTACCTCACAGGCCGGGAGGCGGGCAACGAGTATGAGATCAAGGGCAGCATCGACATGGCCGCTGGTTTGGGTACTGAAGTTCTTACAATCGTCACAGGCGGGACAGAACCGGGCGGCAAGGGCGTGGTGGAGTGCCAGAAGTGCCTGGCGGAACGACTGGCATCCTTTGTGCCCTACGCGAAAGCGAGAGGTGTGAAATTGGCACTTGAGCCGCTGAACCCGATGTTCGGCGGCAGTCGCACATGCATCTTTACCGTGGCAGATGCACTGGCCGTCTGTGAAATGGTCGGGTCAGATCAGATCGGTATCGCTGTTGATGTTTATCACGTCTGGTGGGATCGCCTGATCAGTGCGAGCCTTTCTCAGGCACAAGGCCGCATCTTTGGTTATCATTTATGTGACTGGCTGGAATACACGACCGATATGTTGCTGGATCGCGGGATGATGGGGGATGGCGTTGCGGATTTGAAAGGCCTTCGCACTATGGTTGAGGCGACCGGCTATGCGGGGCGGTGTGAAGTGGAAATTTTCAGCCGCCATTGGTGGGCGCAAGACCCCGCTTATGTTCTCGACGTGATTGTTGATCGATTCCGGACAGTTTGCTGAATTAATACGGGTGCAGGGGCACTCTCAACTGCCCTTGCCGGACCGATAGCCGTCTGTTCCATGCGCCACATCCGGCCGCAATCTCTGACCTTCGCGACAAACAGGCGGTTTGATGCAACAGTCCGGCCAAGATGAATAAAGTCTGGCGTCTCAGCATACGTCCTAATCCTGGTAGCAGACTCATGGGAGGAAAAGAAGGCCCTGAACCGCACGGCTTTGGATTTTATATCGGTGGGCAAGTCCGTGCCCGCGGGCCCATTGCCTTGGGCACAGGACGCACACCCGCATCCGGGCCCGGTGGCCCCTTGCGTTCGGGTGGCCGGTGCGCGACAGGGGGCCATGGACCCGACGATTGAGGCCCGGCTGCGCCAGGAATTTCCCGCCATTGCCGGCGTGGATGAGGTGGGCCGCGGACCCTGGGCCGGGCCGGTCACGGCTGCCGCTGTGGTGCTGGACCGGGGCAATATCCCGCCCGGGATGATGGATTCCAAAAAACTGGGTGCCCGGGCCCGGGCAGCACGGTCAGCGGAGATCCATGCCACGGCCCAGGTATCCATCGCGCATGTCGGTGTGGCGCAGATCGACCGGCTCAATATCCTGCGGGCAAGCCTGCTGGCCATGCGCCGTGCCGTGGAAGGGCTG
Source organism: Paracoccaceae bacterium (assembly GCA_014323795.1). GTDB lineage: Bacteria > Pseudomonadota > Alphaproteobacteria > Rhodobacterales > Rhodobacteraceae > Amylibacter. Next base: position 187,122 of record JACONK010000001.1, read on the forward strand.
CCGCAGGTGCCCGACCTGGCCCTGATCGATGGGTGTCACCTGCCTGACGGCCTGCCGTGCAAGGCACTGGCACTGATCAGGGGGGACGCACGGGCGGAAAGCGTCGCGGCGGCGTCCATCGTGGCAAAGGTGGCACGGGATGCGATTATGGGGGCACTTTCGCAACAGTATCCCGGTTACGGCTGGGAAACCAACGCCGGTTACGGCACTGCGGCTCACCGTGCCGGGCTGGACAGCCTGGGGGTGACACCACATCATCGGCGTTCCTTCAGGCCGATACACAACATCTTGTGTGCCCGGAAAATACTAAACACCTGATTCGAAAACCTTTTGACCTGCGCCCCGGCCTGCGGCATGGTCGGGGCAACGACGCCAAAAATGGCGCACAGATGAGGCATCGGGGCAGCGATGAAGAGCACAGGCGCATCCGCGGCGGGCAAAGCCCTGCCGCTTGACCGGATTCTGTCCGGTGATTGTGTGGCGGAAATGCAAAAGCTGCCGCCGAAAAGCGTGGATCTGATCTTTGCCGATCCGCCCTATAACCTGCAACTGAAAGGTGACCTGCATCGCCCCGATAACAGCCGGGTCGATGCGGTGAATAACGCCTGGGACCGGTTTGCGTCTTTCAGGGCCTATGACCGGTTTACCAATGCCTGGATGGAAGCGGCCCGGCGCCTGTTGAAGGATGACGGCGCGATCTGGGTGATCGGATCCTACCACAACGTCTTTCGGCTGGGGGTGTGCCTGCAGGATCTCGGATTCTGGGTGCTGAATGACGTGATCTGGCGTAAATCAAACCCGATGCCCAATTTCCGTGGCAAGCGCCTGACAAACGCGCATGAGACGATGATCTGGGCCGCGAAATCCGATTCCGGACGCCCGACATTTAATTATGACGCGCTGAAAGCACTGAACGACGGCGTGCAGATGCGGTCTGACTGGGTGCTGCCCATCTGTTCGGGGCACGAACGCCTGAAAGACGCCTGTGGCAAAAAGGCCCATCCGACGCAGAAACCCGAAAGCCTTTTGCATCGGGTGCTGGTCGGTTCCACCAATCCGGGGGATGTGGTGCTGGATCCGTTCTTTGGTTCCGGCACAACAGGTGCCGTGGCCCGGAAGCTCGGGCGCCATTTCATCGGCATTGAGCGGGAGGCCGCCTATCGTGCCGTGGCTGAAAAACGCATCGCCAATGTGCGGCGGCTTGATGCGACGGCACTTGAGGTCAGCCAGTCAAGGCGTGCGGACCCGCGGGTGCCTTTTGGCCAAATCGTGGAACGCGGGATGCTGCACCCCGGTGAAAAATTGTATGCGCTCAACGGGCGGGGGGCCGCCAGGGTGCGTGCGGATGGCACGCTGGTGGGGGCTGACATCACCGGGTCCATCCACCAGGTCGGCGCGGCCCTGGAAGGTGCGCCCAGCTGCAACGGGTGGACCTATTGGGGCTTTCGCAAGGCGGGCCGGACGATCCCTATTGACATGCTGAGGGAACAGATCCGGGCCGAAATGCGGGCCTGAAATCAACGGTGTCCGGCCGCGCCACAGGGCAGGCCGGGCCGGGAAACGCCGGGCCGGACAGAGGCCCGGCCCGGCGCATGTTGCGGCGGGGTTACTGCTTCTTCGCGCCGTAGGCCCCGACGATGCCCTGCTGTTCAAAGACCCCGGCGGTTTCCGCGTGGCCTGTGCCGTAAAAGGCACCCTCAATCTTGTCGGCACCTGCGCCTTGCCGATATCTGCCGTTATTTCTAACTGGCACATCCCGGAACCGGACCTCCGTCACACTGTGGGCGGTGTTGCGGTCAAGGTTTTTGATGTCGCTGAAAGTGGCGTCGATCTGATTATCGGCGGCGGTGAATGTCAGCGTTGCATCCCCCTGCAGCAGGTTGTCGCGTTGCGGCAGGTCAGGAGCGCAACTCCTACCAGCGAAAACGGCACATGCTTCATTCCCTTGAAGCAGATTATTGCCGTCTTGCGCCCCCGTGCCGACCATCAGGCCGCGCCAGGTGGCATCAGCCGCGGGGGCGGAGCCGGTCAGGTCGCCCAACGCGCCTGCGCCACTGCTGCCAACACCGCGCGTATTGGCCCCGGTTTCTACGGCAAAGCTGCTTTCGTCCATCCACGCGCCATAAATCCGGTAGTTTGATCGAACAGTCCCGCCTATAGTTGTGACACTATTTTGGACACGAGTTTCTGTAGTGTCGATGCGACGCCTTGTCAGCACCGAACGGGCAGTCTGTTCGGTCAACGTTATGCTTGCGCCAGTCGACTGAGCCTGTTCCAAGGAACCGAGAGTGCCCGTGCTGATGAGATTCTCGCCACAAAAGCGGCAGGTCGACCTTTGAGCCCGCTCTAGAGCGTCTTGCTGCCTCGCTTGCCTGCGGGCTTCAGGGTCTTTCTCTTCAGTGACGGGGCGGGGTGATGAACTGGTTGAACCGCCGCCTGAATCAGATGTGTCGTCCTCTCCGGTCGAGGTAGAGTCCACCATACTGGTTGAACCGCCGCCTGAATCAGATGTGTCGTCCTCTCCGGTCGAGGCAGAGTCCACCATACTGGTGGAACCGCCGCTTGAACCAGATGTGTCGTCCCCTCCGGTCGAGGCAGAGTCCACCATACTGGTGGAACCGCCGCCTGAACCAGATGTGTCGTCCCCTCCGGTCGAGGCAGAGTCCATCATACTGGTTGAACCGCCGCCTGAATCAGATGTGTCGTCCCCTCCGGTCGAGGCAGAGTCCATCATACTGGTTGAACTGCTGGTTGGGTTACTGGTTGTCCCCCCCCCGAACTGCCGCAGGCAGACAGGCCGCACAAAAGCGCAAGGGCCGATACGGTTGTGACAAGTCTTTTCATAGAAGCTTCCTTTATGCTTCTGTGGTTTTGTTTGTGGCCACGAAGAAACCACCTGTCGTGCCCAAGTCAAGCGGAAAATCACGCCCGCAGGACCGGATTTGGGGGCAGGGTGCATGCGGGCGCGGGGCCACAGACAGGCTTATATCGCCAGGTATTCGTGTCGCAGTTCCGTGTTATCAAGCACCTCTTTCGCGGTGCCGTCAAAGACCAGCCGGCCAGTGTCAAGGATTACCGCCCGGTCGGCAAGGTTCAGTGCCGCAACGGCGTTCTGTTCCACAATCACGCAGGTGATGCCCTGTTCCCGGATATGCTGCAGGGTTTTTTCAATTTCCTGCACGATTACCGGGGCGAGCCCTTCGTACGGCTCATCCAGCAGCAGCAGTTTGATGTCCCGTGCCAGCGCGCGGCCGATGGCCAGCATCTGCTGTTCGCCCCCGGACAGGGTCGTGCCCTCCTGCCTGCGGCGTTCGCCGAGGCGCGGGAACAGGCCGTAAATCCGGTCAAGCGACCAGCCGGCGGGCTTTTCAATCTGGGCAAGTTTGAGGTTTTCCTCCACCGTCAGGCCCTGGATGATGCGCCGGTCCTCCGGCACCAGGCCGAGGCCTGCCTGGCTGGCCTGATGGGCCTTCATCGTGTGCAGCGGCTGGTGATCAAGCCAGATTTCCCCATGGGTGACCATCGGGTCATCCAGCCGGGCAATCGCCCGCAGGGCAGAGGTTTTGCCCGCCCCGTTGCGTCCCAAAAGGGCAAGGATCTCACCTTCGTGGATGTTCAGGGAGATACCTTGCACGATATAGCTTTCGCCATAATAGGCGTGCATGTCCCAAGCCGAGAAATAAGCGGGCGCGGTGGCTGCGTGATTGGCGTTCTTCTCTTTCATCGGCAAACTCCCGTCCGGCATCAGTGCGTCCCCCCCAGGTAGGCCTCCTGCACCTTCGCGTTCCCCTTGATTTTGTCGGGCGTATCTTCCACGATCACCGTTCCCTGGGCCAGTACGCTGATACGTTCAGCCAGGGAAAATACGACGTGCATGTCGTGTTCGATGATCGCCATGGTGATTTTGCGCTTGTCCTGGATTTCACCAAGCAGGTCAATCGTGGCATTGGTGTCGGCCCGTGCCATGCCCGCGGTGGGTTCGTCCAGCAGCAGCAGCTGCGGATCCTGTGCCAGACACATGGCCATTTCCAGGCGCCGCTTGTCACCGCGGCTAAGGCTTTCGGCCTGCATGTCATGCTTTTCGGCCATGGTCACATCCACAAGCATTTGTTCCGCCTTTTCGCGGATGTCCGTTTCGTTATGGATGCGGCGCAAGGCATTCAGCTCAAACGAACCGTCGCGTTTGGCGAAGCAGGGGATCATCACGTTTTCAAGGACTGTAAGATCTCTGAAAATCTCGGGCGTCTGGAACACCCGGCTGACCCCGGCCTGGTTTATTTCGTGCGGTCTGATACCCAAAAGGGATCGGCCGTTGAAGGTAACCGTGCCTGTGTCCGGTTCAAGCTTGCCGACGAAGCAGTTGAGCAGCGTTGATTTTCCGGCCCCGTTCGGGCCGATGATCGCGTGGATCATACCTTCCTGCACATCAAGGTTCACCTCATGCAGGGCCTTCAGGCCACCGAAGGATTTGTTGACGTTCCGGACTTCCAGGATACCCAAGCGTCTTCTCCCTATTCGGCAGGTTTCAGGGCACCCGCGCCGGTTTTGCCGCGGCGGAAGAGCCGGGCAATACGCTGGCCCCCTTCAACAAGACCACCGGGCAGAAAGATGACAACGAGCATGAAGATAAGGCCCAGCGTCAGGTGCCAGCCCTTGCCGATAAAGGGATAGACCAGGGTTACCAGCAGGTCTGTCATCCAATCCGGGAATACACCGAACCAGGCTTCCAGCGTGGCCTTGTTGATCTTCGAAAAGATGTTTTCAAAATACTTGATCAAACCAGCACCAAGCACAGGGCCGATCAGCGTCCCGGCCCCGCCAAGGATGGTCATCAGCACCACCTCCCCCGAAGCGGTCCACTGCATGCGTTCTGCGCCTACTTGCGGATCCATGGCGGCCATCAGTCCTCCGGCAAGACCGGCGTACATGCCAGAGATGACAAAGCATGTCAGCATGTAGGGCCGCGTGTTCAGGCCGGTGTAGTTTAGCCGCTGCTGATTCGATTTGATCGCTTTCAGCATCAGGCCAAAGGGTGACCGGAAGATTCGGATTGCGATGTAGAATGCAAGCAGCATGAAAGTTGCGCAGATGTAGTAGCCCCAGTTGAAGGTGAAGGCCCAGGGACCGACATTGAGGATGAAACTCTCGCTCATCTCCATCCCCAGCAGACTGGGCGCGGGGATGTTACCTGCGCTGTTCACCGTGCCACCACCCAGGAATCCCGGCATGATGCGCGGATCGTTAAGCGAGGTTTGCAGTCCCGTCTCCCCCCCGGTGATCGGCGTCAGCACCGATGCGGCAAGCGAGAAAGCCATTTGTGCAAAGGCCAGCGTCAGGATTGAAAAGTAGATGCCTGACCGGCGCAGCGATATCCATCCAATAATCAGCGACACAGCCCCCGCAACCGCGATGGAAAACAGAATCGCCGGGATCACGTTGATCGACAGGAGCTTCAGCATCCACATGCCGGCGTAGCTGCCCACCCCGAGGAAAGCCGCGTGGCCGAAGGAAAGGTAGCCCGTCAGGCCGAAGAGGATGTTGAACCCGATGGCAAAGATGCCAAATATCACAAACCGCTGCATCAGGTCCGGATAACCGGCGTTGAAGGTTTTCCCCATGGCCGAAGTGTCCGGGAACGGGTTCAGCAACAGCGGTGCCGCCGCGACAAGAATGGCCACAATCAGCAGGAGTACCGTGTCTTTCCTGTTAAGCCCGTACATTGAATTATTCCTCCATCACACCGCGACGACCCATAAGGCCTCGGGGACGGGTAAGCAGAATGACGATAGCGGCGAGGTAGATGACAACCTGGTTGATGCCAGGCAGAAACTCGATCACCTCGCGCATGGAGGCGAAACTCTCCAGAATGCCGAGCATGAATCCCGCAAGAATAGCACCGGGCAGGGACCCCATACCACCCACAACCACCACAACGAAGGATATCACGAGGAAGTCCATGCCCATGTGGTAATTTGGCGAAACAATCGGCGTATACATCACGCCCGCAAGACCCGCCACAGCGGCGGCGACGCCGAACATGATGGTGAAGCGCTTATCGATGTTTATGCCCAGGAGCCCCACCGTTTCACGGTCTGCCATGCCTGCCCGCACAACCATCCCGAAGGTGGTGAATTGCAGGAAGGCAAAGACCAGTGCGATCAGCAGTGCAGCGAACAGGAAATAGACGATCCGCCAATAGGGGTAGATGATTGCGCCAGGGTCACGCCCGACCAGTGCGCCAAAGTCAAAGGATCCGAACATTGCCTGCGGGGCAGGGGTCGGGATCTGGTTGGCACCGAAGTAATACTTGATGATTTCCTGCAACACGATAGCCAGGCCAAAGGTAACCAGTATCTGGTCCGCGTGCGGACGTTTGTAAAAATGCCGGATCAGCCCGCGTTCCATCACGATGCCGATCACTATCATGACGGGAATGGCAAACAGGATAGCCAGGGGGACGGACCAGTCTATGATTGATGCACCTGCCTCTGGTCCGAACCAGTCGTTCACATATGGTACATTGACCTTGAGCGGGTTGCCCAGAAAATCCTTCTGGCTTTCATCAAGGAACGTGTAGCTCAGCGTCAGCAGGCGCTGGAACGTGACGGCACAAAAGGCCCCCAGCATAAAAAGTGCCCCATGCGCAAAGTTAACAACACCGAGTGTGCCGAAGATAAGCGTCAGGCCAAGGGCGATCAGGGCGTATGCACTGCCCTTATCGAGCCCGTTGAGTATCTGGAGTATAATCTGGTCCATGGATTTTGTCCGGTCCGGTATCGCCGCAGAACCACGCCGGGGCACCGGGACATGTTATGCGGCCTGGAAGGGGGGTGGTGGGGGCCCCGGCAGTGCCGGAACCCCAACAGGGATTATGCCCCCGGGTTGCAACTGCCCAATTCGCCGCCGAAGATGGAGGCGTCGTAGGTTACTTGCGCCGCTGGCGTCACTTCAACGATTTCCAGCAGGTCGAATTCGGAGGTCGGATTTTCCTTGCCCTTCACGACAAGCACGTCCTTGAAGCACTGGTGGTCTTCGGCGCGGTAGAGCGTCGGGCCGTTGCCGAGCCCGTCGAATTCCATGCCTTCCAGGGCTTCTACGATGCCGCACGGGTTGAACGTGCCAGCCATTTCTGCCGCTTGGGCATAGAGCATGGTTTGCACATAGCAGGTGTGTGCGGCCTGGGACGGCGGGAAGCCATACCTCGTGCCGAAGGATTTCACGAAGGCTTTGGAACCTTCGTCCTGCAACGACCAGTGCCAGTTGGTGGATCCGAAGATGCCCTTGACGTTGGCCCCGGCCCCCTTCGCCATCAGACGCGAATAGAGCGGTACGATGATTTCGAAGTTTTTGCCGTTTGCCTGCGCATCCCGCAGGCCGAATTGAACAGCGGAGGTCAGGGAATTGACCATGTTGCCGCCGTAGTGGTTCAGCACCAGAACGTCGGCACCGGAGTTCAGAACCGGTGCGATATAGGATGAGAAATCAGTCTGTGCGAGCGGCGTCTTGACCGCGGCAACAGTTTCCCAGCCCTTGGCTTCCGTGGATGTCCGCACAGCTTCTTCCGTGGTATAGCCCCAGTTGTAGTCGGCTGTCAGGTGGTAGGCTTTCCGGTCCGTGCCGTAGTTGTCGGCCAGAATCGGTGCCAGCGCGGCCCCGGACATGTAAGAGTTGAAGAAGTGGCGGAAGCCGTTTGCCTTCTTGTCCTTGCCGGTGGTGTCGTTGGAATGTGTCAGGCCTGCCATGAAGATGATGCCTGCTTCCTGGCAAAGTGCCTGCACAGCCACAGCCACCCCCGAGCTTGAGCCGCCGGTGATCATGATGGCACCGTCTTTTTCGATCATGGACCGGGCAGAGGCGCGGGCCGCATCCGGCTTCGTCTGGGTATCCCCGGTGACGTACTCGACCTTTTTGCCCAGGATACCCGAACCGGTCAGCGCGTTTTTGGAACCGCCAACAGTGAATGTACCCGTCATGCCGCCGTCGCCGTCGCCGTTCAGATGGCTGACAGCCAGCTCATAGGCACGCAGTTCGTCTGCACCTTCATCCGCGTAGGGGCCGGTTTGCGGCACGTTGAATCCCAGAATAACCGAAGGGCCGGTCGGCTCATTCAGGTAGCTTTGGGCTTGCACAATAGTCGGCAATGCCAAGCCTGCACCGACTGCGGCACCGCCGGCCAGAACACCCCGGCGGGTTGATTTCAGGTGAGCCATAGATTTCCTCCCGATGAGCTCAGTTGTTTAAGGGAAGGAAGGTTGCGTCAAACGACTTATTCCTCCCCGATAAAATTTAACAGCCGGATTATCGTTTGTGTCTGTGAAACAGACAATAAATCATTCAAACACCTGGATATTTTTGTAAAATTATTTTCTTCTGCAAAAGCATTTGTGTGAAAATATTGACTCAGACCACAGCCGGAATAGTATAAAACCGGTGAAACAAGGTGATCCCGGGTCGGGGCAAACTACTATGGTACGCACACTTCTGGGAACGCGCCTGCGCGAAAGACGCCGTGCACAATGCATGACTCAGGTCGCTTTGGCGCAGGCGGTTGGAATATCGCCGTCATACCTGAATCTGATCGAACACAATAAACGCGGCATCGCCGGGCGTACGCTGATTGCCCTTGCGCGAGAACTCAAAATTCCGGTGTCAGAAATTTCTGGTGAAGGGGATGAAGACACGATCAACCAGATTCTGGAATCTGCCCATGCCGCTGTGGATGTTTCGGTGGAGGCAGGTCGCATCGAAGAGTTTGTGGCCCGCTTCCCCGGCTGGGCCCGCCTTGTTGCCCGCCTTTCAGGGATAACCCGCAGCCAGTCGGAGCGGTTGCGCGCCCTGTATGACCGGATGGCCCATGATCCGTTCCTGTCAGAGACGATGCACGAAATCCTGTCGAACATTACCGCAATCCGGTCCACGTCGGAGATTTTGGCATCCTCCGAAATGTCCAAAGACGTGCAGGCCCGCTTTCTGGCCAATTTGTCGGCAGAGAGTGCACGACTGTCTGCCAGTGCACAGGCGATGGTCGAATACTTTGACACCAAGCCGTTGGAAGAACAGGCACCGGATGATGCAGGCTCTTTCTGGCCCGCCCCGGATAACCCGTCGGCACCCCCGCATCCCCGGGCCAATCCGCTGCCCCGTCAGTTTACAAAGAGCCTGAATGAAATCCTGGTCACCATGCCGACCCATCAGTTTGTTGAGGCCGCCCGCATCCTGGCGTACGACCCGCTGCGGCTGGCCGATTATTTTGAGGTGACGCCCCGGCAGGTGCTGTTCCGGCTGGCTGACGTGCCCGAAGATGTTGACTTTCCGTGCTTCGGCCTGATTGAATGCGACATGTCGGGTGCGGTTCTGTTGCGCAAGCCGATACCCGCACTGGACCCGCCGCAACATACCGGTGCATGTCCGCTCTGGCCTGTCTACCGCGCTTTTGCGCGGCCCCGACAAATGCTGCGGGCGGTTCTTGACCTGCCGTCAGGGGGGCGGGTGATGTCTTATGCTGTCGCGAACGCGACCGGGCACGGAGGCTATGACATGCCGCCGATGATGCGGTCTGTTATGGCATTTTCGTCCGACCTGCGGGTCTTTCCCCCGGCCCGGGATATCCGTTCGCCTGTGCCGGTGGGGCTGCATTGTTCTGTCTGCCCGCGGAAGCACTGCGCAGACAGGCGGGCGGATTATATTCTTGCCTAAGGCGGGCCTGCGGCGGCACCGTGCAGACTTGCCTTATGCATCCCTCTTGCCCTGCATACCATATGGCTTTATTTTCCGCGAGGCTTCGGGAGGCAGATGTTCAAGAGACGGCCAAAGGTTCAGATCACTTCGGAACGGGTGATGTTGCGCATGCCGACGATGGCGGACCATGCGGACTGGGCGCACCTGCGGCGGACGGGCGAAGCGTTTCTGAAACCCTGGGAGCCAGCCTGGGCACCGGATCATTTCACCCGGCGTGCGTTTTCCAGCCGGGTATTCTGTGCCAGGAAAGCCTACGAATCCGGTAAGGGGCTGCCGCTGCTCATCTTCCGGCTTGAAGATGAGCAGCTTCTGGGGGCCGTCACGCTCGACAATATCCGGCGAGGGCCTGCGCAGTCAGCCACGCTCGGCTATTGGCTGGGTGAAAAGTTTGTGCGCCAGGGTTTCATGTCAGAGGCGATCCGGGCCGTGGTGCACTATGCCTTTGACAGCCTTGACCTTAGCCGCGTGAAGGCCGCGACCCTGCCTGAAAATGCGGCCTCGCGCAGGCTTCTTGAAAAAACCGGATTCAAATACGAAGGCGTCGCCCAGGCCTATCTGCAGATTGCCGGCCGGTGGCGCACCCACGTCTTATATGCAAATCTGCGGCATGACAGACGGGGTAAAACTGATGCGGGCTAGAACAGCGGCAATTCTGATTGCAACCGTCCTGCCTGCAGCCGCGCAGGATCGCACTCCCTCTCACTGCATGGCTTTTGCCGGAAATGCCCCGCAGCTCCGCTATGTCGCCGCCCGGGACAGTTTGGTGAAGGATGAGGTACTGATTTCTTACATTGCCCACTCAATGTACATGATAGATACGGCGGGTGGCCTGCGGGTAATGACGGACTACAACGGTTTTATCGGCAATGCCCGGCAGCCGGATGTGGTGACCATGAACGTCGGTCATTCGTCCCATTACACCGATACCCCCGCCCCGGAAATCAGGCATGTGCTGCGGGGCTGGGATCCGGAAGGCGGCGTGGCTGATCACAGGCTCGACCTGGGCGAGATGCTCGTGCGTAACGTGACAACCGACATCCGCTCCGCTTTCACCGGGCAGATTCCGGACGGGAACTCGATTTTCATCTTCGAGGTTGCGGGTATGTGTATCGGGCATCTGGGCCACCTGCACCACGTTCCGACGGATGAGCAGTTCGCCCGGATCGGGCGGCTTGATATTGTGATGGCAGCCGTGGATGGCGGGCTAACGATTGATCTGCCGGCGATGATTCGGATCATGAAACGGTTCAGGGCCCGCGTGGTTCTGCCGATGCACTGGTTTGGCGATGGTACGCTGGACGCGTTTCTGGCAGGTATGCGCGATACGTTCGAGATTATCCGGCTTGAAGGACCGGTATTGAAGATGTCGCCGGATCGGCTGCCATCAAGGCCGACGGTCCTTGTGCCCCTGCCGCGGTACCTCGAAGAATCAGAATAGCCTTGCTGACCCCCGCCACACCTGAATTTGCCGCGATTAACGGGTTGCGGGCGATGCCTGCCCCGCCCGCCTATCTGGAAGACCCCCGTGACATTGCCCGGGGTCACGGCCTGTTGGTGCGCCCGGAAACCACAGCGGAAGTTGCGCATATTCTTCGCGTTTGTGCGCAGGCACGGGTGGGTGTGGTGCCCTATGGCGGCGGTACGGGCCTGGTTGGCGGACAGGTGGCCGGGGATGGTCCGGCACCGCTGATTCTGTCGCTGGAGCGTATGGCGGCAATCCGGACCGTGGATACGGCGGCGGGGATTTTGGTAGCGGAAGCCGGCGCACCGCTGGCAAAGGTGCAGGCAGCGGCCGGCGGGGCAGGGCAGTTGTTTCCCCTGTCGCTCGCCAGCGAAGGCACCGCGCATGTCGGAGGCATCTTGGCGACCAATGCGGGCGGTGTTCAGGTGCTGCGTTACGGCATGGCGCGCGACCTGTGTCTGGGGGTGGAATCAGTGCTGCCTGACGGTGCCATCCACCACGGACTGACCGGGCTGCGCAAGGATAACACCGGCTATGATCTGCGGCATTTGCTGATTGGCTCCGAAGGTACGCTGGCGGTGATCACGGCGGCGAGTTTGCGGCTGTTCCCCCGCCCGGCGGAACAGGTTACGGTCCTGGCACCTGTGGTATCCCCTGTGGCTGCGATATCCCTGCTGTCACGGTTGCAGGACGAAACCGGGGGGCTGCTGACGGCCTTTGAATTGATCAGCGGGCAGGGGCTGCACTTTCTGGCCAAGGTGATGCCCCGGATCCGCCGGATCTTCGATCCCGCACCGGACTGGATGGTGCTTGTGGAGGCAGGGGCCGGGCGCGACAGCGGGATCGAAGCCGCCGTGTCCCGGGGGTTTATGGCGGGGATGGATGCGGGCGAAACGCTTGACGTGCGTGTGGCGCGGTCAGGTCGGCAGCGGACTGATTTCTGGACCCTGCGGGAAAGCCTCCCGGCTGCGAACCGTGTAATCGGGGCTGTTTCGAGCCACGATATCAGCGTCCCGATCAATGCGGTGCCGGAGTTTGTGGACCGCGGAGCGGATGTGATCGCCTCCCTGGGGCCCCTGCGGATCAACTGCTTCGGGCATCTGGGCGACGGCAATCTGCACTACAATATCTTTCCTCCGGAAGGGGAGGCGGCAAGCATCTGGCTGCCTCTGCGCGGCGAGGTGAGCGAGGCAATCTACCAACTGGTCGCGGATCTGGGCGGATCGATTTCAGCAGAACATGGTATCGGACGGTTCAGGCGTCAGGTGCTGGCGCGCTACGCGGATCCTGCGAAACTGGCAGCCATGCGCACGATCAAGGCAGCCCTTGATCCGGCGGGGATCATGAACCCGGGGGCTGTGCTTTGAGTGGATAGCCGGGGTGCGGCCAACCCGGCACCTGCGCGCCACAGGCATTTCGCGCTGCTTTCAAACACCTCGGAACGCGCACAGCACATCGACTGGTACGCCAAGCCCGCGCACCACATCCGCGCCCCCCAGCTCCGGCAGATCAATGATGAATCCGGCTCTGGCCACCTGGCCACCCAGCCGCTCAATCAGCCGAATGCCCGCTGCCGCCGTCCCGCCGGTGGCGATCAGGTCATCGATCAGCACCACCTTTTCGCCAGCCGTGATAGCGTCATCATGCAGTTCCATCGCCGCAGTGCCGTATTCAAGCCTGTACTCTTCCGAGATGGTCGTTCCCGGCAGTTTGCCCGCCTTCCGCACAGGCACGAAGCCCAGCCCCAGCCGATCCGCGACAGCACCGCCGATAATGAACCCGCGCGCCTCAAGCCCGGCGATCTTGTCCGCATCCGCATTCCCGTAGAGGCTTGCCATCTGATCGACCGCCATCCGAAACCCGTCCGGGGCACCAAACAGCGTTGTCACGTCCCGAAACATTATTCCCTTATGCGGGAAATCCGGGATCGTCCGGAGGTAATCTGCCAAATCCTTCATGGTCTTACTCCAGTACGCGCCCGGCCACGGCGTCGAGCCGTGCCACCATCGCCGGATCCCTTGCATCCGGCCGGGTTATGATCGCAAACTCCAGTGCCCGGTCACAACCGTGCGGGCATGGGGCGCGCATTGCCCCCAGCAGCTGTGGCAACCGCGCCACCATACCCCTGGCCTTCGTCGCATTACCCATCAGCGTTTGGATAATCTGCGTCACATCTACCTCCCCGTGATCCGGGTGCCAACTGTCATAGTCGGTAATCATGGCGACGGAAGCGTAACACATTTCCGCCTCCCGGGCGAGTTTGGCCTCCGGCATGTTTGTCATGCCGATCACGTCGCAGCCCCAGACTTCCCGGTAGAGCGTACTCTCGGCGAGGGTTGAAAACTGCGGGCCTTCCATGGCGAGGTATGTCCCGCCCTCATGCACCGTCACCCGGTCCGCCTGCGCCGCCTCCGCGCAAGCCTTGCCCAGACGGGGGCAGGTTGGATGCGCCATGCTTACGTGTGCCACGCACCCGGGGCCGAAAAAACTCTTCTTCCGTTCCAGGGTGCGATCGATGAACTGGTCCACGATGACAAAATCGCCGGGGGCCATTTCATCCCGAAACGATCCGCAGGCGGAAACGGAGATCACGTCCGTCACTCCCGCCCGTTTCAATATGTCGATGTTCGCCCGGTAGTTTATCGTGGAAGGCGTCTGCACATGCCCGCGCCCGTGCCGCGGCAGGAACACCATCTTAAACCCGTCCAGGTATCCGATCAGCACCGCATCCGATGGTGCGCCGAACGGACTCTCCACACTGGTCCACCGGGCATCCTCCAGCCCGTCGATGTCATAGACGCCGGACCCGCCGACGATACCTATTACAGTGTCTGTCATGTCTGCCCCGGTCTGTTGAGTGAAAAGGTCTCCGTCACTGCCGTGTAATCCCGGTAGCCGAGCCGGGCGAGCGGCTGGTAGCCCGTCACATCCAAAAGGCCATCCTTCAGGTGTTCCTCCCGAATGTGGATGCCCACAACCTGCCCGAAGACGACCACCGCATCCCCGGGCAAATTCACGATCCGGTGCAGTTTGCATTCCAGGCTTGCCGGCGCATGCGCCACGAACGGCGGCGCGACAACCCGGGCGGTGCCTTTGGGCAGGTCTGCCATCTCAAACTCATCCTCCCCGGCGGCATAGGAGCCGGAAGAGATGTTCATTGCATCCCGCAACGCGCTGGAGACGACAGAAACGCAGAATTCCCTTGTCGCACGGATGTTGGAGATGCTGTCCTTGCCTTCATCAACCCCGATCTTCGGCCCCGTGGTGGAATACATCACCATTGGCGGGTCATCCCCTACCCCGTTGAAAAATGAATAGGGTGCCAGGTTCGAACGGCCGTGCACATCAAGCGATGATATCCATCCGATGGGCCGTGGGGCCACGATAGCTTTGAAGGGGTTGTGGGGCAGACCGTGATTGTCGATCCCGGGGCGGTAGAACATGTCTTTTCCAAAAAATCCTGAGCGTTGCCCGAACCCTATCCGCATGGTACCGGCTGCGCAATCGGAAGCAGGGGGCGGGCCCGTGTTCAGATTGGCGCAGGAAACGGAGAAGGATTGGCACGAGGTCGAAAACCTTTTCAACCTTGCCTTTGCGCCGGGACGGGAGGCCCTGAGCAGCTACCGCCTGCGCGAAGGTGTGCCGCCTGTGGCCGCGCTCTGCCGTGTGGCCCGTGAGCGCGAACTCAACATCCTGGCCGCCGCAATCCGCTTTTGGCCCGTGCGCATCGGCGCGGCACGGGATGCCGCGCTGCTGCTGGGGCCAGTGGCTGTGCACCCGACCTGCCAGGGAGAAGGGCTGGGCGCGTATCTGATAGAAGACAGCCTGGATAAGGCAGCCGAACTCGGCTGGACCCGTGTGGTTCTGATCGGTGACGCGCCGTACTATGGCCGCTTCGGGTTTCGGAAAGTGGCAGGGCTGGAATTTCCGCCGCCGACGAACCCGGATCGGTTGCTGGCGCGGGCACTGGATGCGGGGGCGTTCAAGGGGGTTGCGGGAATGGTGATGTCTGACAGATACTAGTTGGCCCGGTCTGTGCCCTTGATGTACGTCACCGCTGCCCTGGTTAATTAGTAATTTTTTAAATTGCTCATGGCCTGCGTCACTATAGGGCCTGGCGGCACCGTCTCGGTGCTATTTTTCGTCATTGCTGCTCATCACAGGGTTTCCGTCCGGGATGTTCCTGTTGTTGTATTCTTTATTTTTCTGCTTTCCGCGGCGCATGACGGGGATTTTTTATGCTCCGTTCCATACGCCTCCCGGCGGTGTTTTTTAGGTCAAAGAGGCCGGCCAATTGTTCGGTGATGGCCCCGGCAAGTTGTTCGGCGTCCGTGATCGTGACTGCGTGTTCGTAGTAGCGGGTCACATCGTGGCCGATACCGATGGCGATTAGTTCCACCTGGCGGCGGCGTTCGATCATGGTGATTACGTCGCGCAGATGCTTTTCCAGATAGCTGGCGGAGTTTACCGACAGCGTTGAGTCATCCACCGGTGCCCCGTCAGAAATCACCATAAGAATGCGGCGCTGCTCAGGCCGCATGCTCATCCGCCTGTGCGCCCATTCAAGGGCCTCACCGTCAATGTTTTCCTTCAGCAGGCCTTCTTTCATCATCAGTCCGAGGTTCGGGCGCGACCGTCGCCATGGGGCGTCGGCACTTTTGTAGATGATGTGGCGCAGGTCATTCAGGCGTCCGGGAGTTTGCGTACGCCCCTGTTTCAGCCACTGTTCCCGCGACTGTCCGCCTTTCCACGTGCGGGTTGTGAAGCCGAGGATTTCGCATTTCACCTGACAGCGTTCCAGTGTGCGGGCGAGCACGTCAGCGCAGATCGCGGCGATGGAGATCGGGCGCCCCCGCATGGAGCCGGAATTATCCAGCAGGATCGTGACAATCGTATCCTTGAATTCTGTATCCTGTTCCACTTTGAAGCTCAGCGGTGTCGTCGGGTTTGCCACCACCCGGGCCAGGCGACCCGCATCGAGGAGGCCTTCTTCCATATCAAAAAGCCACGACCGGTTCTGCTGTGCCTGCAGGTGCCGCTGCAATTTGTTGGCGAGGCGTGCCACGGCCCCTTTCAGGGGGTCCAGCTGCTGGTCAAGGTAGGCGCGCAGCCGCTCCAGTTCTGCCGGTTCGGCGAGATCTTCGGCGTATGCCTCCTCATCAAATTCAGAGGTGAAGACGCGGTAATCCGGATCAGCTTCGGAATAATGCCGGGGTGGTGGCGGGTCGAGCGGGGGATGACCGTCCGGTGCCTCCGGCTCTTCGCTGTCGTCAGGTGCCTGCTCGTCCATCTTAGCTTG
This sequence comes from Paracoccaceae bacterium, assembly GCA_014323795.1. Lineage (GTDB taxonomy): Bacteria > Pseudomonadota > Alphaproteobacteria > Rhodobacterales > Rhodobacteraceae > Amylibacter. Next base: position 203,621 of record JACONK010000001.1, read on the forward strand.
CGCCTGTTGCTCAATGTCAGAGGTCTGGCCGTCGTCGGACGATTCGCTGTCGTCGCTGTCATCCGCGTCGTCGCCCTGGTTCGAATCCGGCGTTTCATCGCCTTCGGTTTCTTCTTCGCTTGCGCTGTCTTCATCATCCGGGTTGTCGCCCAGTTGATCACCGTAGCCGAGATCATCAATCACCTGGCGTGCGAATTTGGAAAACTCGACTTGATCAGACAGCACGTCTTTCAGGTTTTCCAGGGTGTCACCTGCCCGGGTTTCGATGAATCCGCGCCAAAATTCCAGGATGTGGGCGGCCCCCGACGGCAGGTTGCGACCTGTTGTCAGGTGGCGCACAAGATACCCCGCAGCGTAGCTCAGCGGGGCGGAAGCGGCGTCCTGGGCCTTCGAAAAGCCCATCTTACCCGCATCGCTGGAAATTTTTGCATCGATATTGCCCGCCGTTCCCGGCATGGCGCGGGCCCCCATCGCCTCGCAACGGGCTGTTTCCATCGCCTCGTAAATTGAGCGCGCCATCTCACCCCGGGGGGCGTAGCGGGCGTGGGTCGTCGCGTTGTGAAACCTCATCTTCAGGGCATAGGCATCTGCCGTGCCGCGGGCGACCAGTACCTCTTCCCGGGTCATCCGGCGCGTGACCTGGGGCAGGCGCATGGCGTCGTTTATAACCCCCGGCGGGTCCACGGTATAGGTGACGGTCAGTTCCGGCCCATTGGCCATCGCCTTCGTCGCCTCGGCGAGTGCCTTTTTGAACGGTTCAGCGGGGTTATCGGTGGATTTGTTCATGGGCGGGAAAGTGCCTCTTCGGGTGCCCAGGGGCAAGGGGTGGTGTGCAATGGCCGGATACGGTATCCGCGTTTTCCGGGGGTACTTCCGAATTCGGGTCGAGGCCTTCCATGAATCGGGAAAGAATGCACATGGGGTCTTTTTCCCGGTTGCCACGTTGTGGACCGAATTGCCTCGCTGCCCTGAAGCCATCCGGGGCGGTTCTACTCCCCGGTTCACAGGCTGTTGTGCCGCACACATCCTGGTCCATTACGGAAGAAAATACCCCAATATGGTCCGATCAGTAATCAAGCAGGCCCCGGGCCGCATCGCAGAGTGCTATTCGGGGGCCCATCTGTTACCTCAAGGCCAATGACCTTCTCTAAACCCTTGTGGCGGGCACAGGTCTTTCAAGGCTTCTTACGCGATGCCCGGAAGGCGGCGATGTCGGTTGCGCCCTTAACGCCTGCGTCCGGCAGAGAGGGGCCCGCACCCCGTATCGGTTCGCAAGGTCAAGCGGTGCCCTGCTGCTGTTGTTTCGTGCATTGACATGTGCGCCCGCGTTGATGAGGGCTTTCACAGTCTCCGGTGTGCCTCACCGGCTTGCGTTGTGCATCGGCGTTTTACCGCCGTTATCACGTGCCTTGAGATTTGCGCCTTCTTCGTTGCAGTCTGTCAGACTGTCGCCGCTTGCCAGAAGCCCGGTACTGGCCAAGGCATTTTAAGGTGCTTTCAGTATTTATTTCTTCGTATTTGCCGCGTAAAAAACCATTATATTCTTATGTTGAGCACAAGTGCGAAAATTTGTGTTTTCGCACTATACCCCGGTAAACGGTATCGGGCGCAACGGGCCGGGCATCCAAGGGGGCGGGCCAGGGTGACGGAGGCTGTCAAATCATCCCAGGCTTATGCTGGCAGCACTTTCCGGCAGTTCTTCATCAAAGCAGCGCTGGTAGAATTCGGCCACGGTCCGGCGTTCCAGTTCATCACATTTATTGAGGAATGTCAGGCGGAAGGCGAAGCCGATATCTTTGAAAATGCGTGCGTTTTCGGCCCAGTTGATCACTGTCCGCGGGCTCATTACTGTCGATATGTCGCCGTTCATAAAGGCTGAACGGGTCAGGTCCGCCACAGTCACCATGTGGCTGATGTCCCTGCGGCCTTTTTCGGTATCGTAGTGCGGGTTCTTTGACAGAATGATCGCGGATTCAGCGTCGTGGCTCAGGTAGTTGAGCGTACTTACCAATGACCAGCGGTCCATTTGCGCCTGGTTGATCTGCTGCACCCCGTGGTAGAGCCCGGTAGTATCGCCCAGCCCCACGGTGTTTGCCGTGGCAAACAGGCGAAAGTGCTTATTTGGTGTGATGATCTCATTTTGATCAAGCAGCGTCAGCTTGCCGTCATGTTCCAGTATCCGCTGGATCACAAACATCACGTCCGCACGACCTGCGTCGTATTCGTCAAACACAATCGCCACCGGGTTGCGCAGTGCCCAGGTCAGGATGCCGTCCTGGAATTCTGTCACCTGCCTGCCGTCGCGCAGCTTGATGGCATCCTTCCCGATCAGGTCAATCCGGGAAATGTGGCTGTCGAGGTTCACCCGCACACAGGGCCAGTTGAGCCGTGCGGCAACCTGTTCGATGTGGGTGGACTTGCCGGTGCCGTGGTAGCCCTGGATCAGAACGCGGCGGTTGTATTGGAATCCTGCCAGGATCGCCATCGTCGTATCCGGGTTAAACTTATAGGTTTTGTCGATCTCCGGCACCCGCTCTGATCTGTCGGTGAAGCCTTTGATAGCCATATCGGTTTTAAGCCCAAAGAGCTCCGCTACCGACATTTCTTCGGTCGGGTTGCCTGTCAATTCCGGATTGCCGTCAGCCATTGTCTCTTGCTTTTGTAGGATATCCCCGGCGGTATTGAAGGAATTGGCCCGGAGGCGCAAGGGGGCCTCCGCGACGTTTGCGCCGGGCCATCCGGCGGCACAGCCGTTCATTGATCCAAAGCAGGTGCGCCCTTGGTGTGGCGTCTTCGCCTTTGGGTCGTGCCTGGGGGGATTCCCTATATCCCCAGGGCCAGCCGCTCCAGCAACCGGTCCATCATCGCGTCGCAGCGTCGCAGCTGATCTTCGTGCACAAACTCGTCCGGTTTGTGTGCCTGCGCCATCGCACCGGGACCGCAGACCACGGTGGGGATGTCGGCCACGCCGGAAAATAGCCCGCCTTCGGTTCCGAACGCCACCTTGATCGTTTCATTCGCCCCATCGACGAGCGTTTTGATGAAAGACACTACCTCTGCGTCCGGTGCTGTCGCCAGGCCGGGATAGGTGTTGGCGGATGGTGTGATTTCAATCGCAGCTTTCGCTGCACCGGTCCTCGTCACGATCCGGTCTGCCGCGGTGCGGATGTCTGCAAGCAGTGCCAGGGGATCATCCTCCGCCACGGGTCTGATTTCAAACAGAAACTCCGCCCGATTGGGTACGATATTAAGCGCGGTGCCCGCGTTGACAGTGCCCACGTGCAGCGTTGTGTAGGGCACGTCGTAGTCATCATCGCGGTGCCCCGATGCTTCTGCCTGCTTCTGAATATCCCGGATCACGGCAATCAGATCGGTCGCCATGTAGATCGCGTTTGTGGCAAAGGGGGCGAGGGCGGAGTGACCTTCCACCCCATGGCAGATCACGCGGGCCGCTATCTTGCCCTTGTGGCCAGTGGCAACCTGCATGGACGTCGGTTCCCCGACGATGCAAAAGCGCGGTTTGATCGGTGCGGCGGCGAGCTTGTCGATCAGCGAACGGACACCGATACAGCCGATTTCCTCGTCATAGGAAAATGCCAGATGCAAAGGTGTTTTCAGCGTTGGTGCCCGGCACGCGGCTGCAACAGCGGCGGCAACGAAACCTTTCATATCGCAGGTGCCCCGTCCGTAAAGCCTGCCACCCGAACGGGTCATGCCAAACGGTGTCTTCGTCCAGTCCTGCCCGGCCACGGATACGACATCAGTGTGGCCCGAAAGGGCAACGCCCGGGATATCTGTCGGCCCGAGCGTAGCGTAGAGATTTGCCTTGCCGCCGCTTTCATCCGGGATCAGCGTTATCTCAGCCCCTGCGCCGCGCAGGAGGCCAGCGAGCAGGTCGATGAGATCCCGGTTCGGGTTCCATGACGTGGTATCGAAGGTAATGAGCTTTTCGAGCAGGGTGAGCGTATCCATAGGGCAGCGGTAGAACCTGTTGCCTTCGCGGGCAAGCACAGATCCATGCGGCAGCTTTATCTTGCGTGTCAATCTGCGTCGGAAGAGAGGTGCCATATGCGGTTTGCAACGATTTTAGCCGGGGGTGCAGCTCTACGGTGCTGTTACTGGTAACGGCGTCATTGTCCTTTCATCCGACGTCCCGGACTGGCTCACCCTGCGTGATGTCATCGCCGCCACAGGGATATCCCGGATTGCTGAGGCAGCCGAAGATCGCCCGGTCACGCATCCGAAGGGATTCTTCACTTGGGGTATCCCAATCCCGGACCCGGCAAAGAACATCTGCGTCGGCGTCAACTACCCGGACCGGAACGCAGAATACAAAGATGGCACCGACTTGCCAAAGCACATGTCGATTTTCACGCGTTTCCCGTGCTCCCACATGGGTCACGACACCCCGCTGACGCGGCCGAAGGTGTCTTGCCCGCCGGATTATGAAGGCGGGCTCGTTGTGATCATCGGCAAGGCCGGGCGGCATTGTGGCGCAGGATGCGCTGCGCCATGTTGCAGCCCTGACCATCGCCAGCGAAGGCACGATCCGCGACCGGGTACGGCACACGAAATTCAATTTCACCCAAGGTAAGAACTTTGAAGGTTCCGGGTCGGTCCGTGGCTCATTCCGGTTGAGCGGCCGGAGCAATTGACCGACGTTCAAATTCAGACTCGCGTGAACGGAGATATCCGCCAGAATGATCGCACCCGCCGGATGATTTTCAGCCACGCGGCAGAGATCGCCTGTATTTCTACCTTTATGCATCTGCAGCCGGGCGACATGATTATCAGCGGTAAGCCGACCGTGGCCGGGGCGCAGCCGAACCCGCCGCAGTTCCTGAAGCCCGGCGATGTGGTAGAGGTAGAAGGCATCGGCACCCTGCGCAACGGTATGGTGGACGAATGATGCCGGACCAGATCACTGCCGCGGCCGGGGCACTTGTCCGGGCAGAACGGACGAAGACGCGAATTCGGCTCATCTCCGGCGATCATCCGGACATGGATATGACCGATGCCTACGCTGTGCAGGCTCGGGTTGTCGCGACGAAAGATGCGGCGGGGGCCACGCGGGTTGGCTGGGAAATCGGCCTGACCAGCCGTGCAATGCAGCAGGCACTGGGCATCGATATTCCGGATTCCGGTGTGCTGTTCAACGATATGGTTTTCCCCACCGGTGGGCGCGTTCCCGCGGGCCGATTCATCGGGCATCGGGTGGAGGCAGAAATTGCCTTCGTGCTTAAATCCTATATCACCGGGGCTGCCACCCGCACACAGGTGATTGCTGCAACGGATCATGTATATCCGGCACTCGAAATCCTCGATACGCGCATCCTGCGCACAGACCCGGACACAGGTGCCCCGCGGAAGGTTTTTGATACCATCGGCTTCGATTGATCCCCTGCCGCGTCTTCTGCGCTGTTTTACGGAGGCCTGCAACGGTTAGTTCGCACGATTTGTGCCGGGTCTAATCTAACGCTGCCGGAGCTCGTGCGCAAAATAACGGGTTCCACGCAAACCTGCGCCCCGGGCCCGGACAGCATGGGTTCTTCCGCCATGTGTCCAGAAACCCGTCAATGCCCCCACCGGTTCCGAATGTGGAACGGATCTGCCTGTCGCCCATCCGCAAGATCGGCCCGCCCCCCTTTCCCTTTGCCAGCCCCCCTTGTAGATAACTGACACCTGATCCAGCCTTTGGAAGTCATCTGATGACTGTGACCCGTTTTGCGCCTTCTCCGACCGGATACCTGCACGTGGGCAACCTGCGCACCGCCCTTTTCAATTACCTGATCGCCCGTCGGCAGGGAGGTGAGTTTATCCTTCGGCTTGACGACACCGACCCGGAGCGGTCCACCCGGCACTATGCCGATGAAATCATGCGGGATATGGAATGGCTTGGCCTGACCTGGGACCGGGTAGAGCGGCAATCGCACCGGCTTGACCGGTACAAAGAGGCAGCCCGGCAGCTCCGCGACATTTCGAGGTTTTATGAGTGTTTTGAAACACCGGCGGAGCTCGACCTTAAGCGCAGGACGCAGCTCAACATGGGCAACCCGCCGGTTTATGACCGATCCGCCTTGGTCATGAGCGATTCGAAAAAGGAAGCCCTGCGCAAGGAGCGCGGTGACGGGCATTGGCGTTTCAGGCTCGACCACGCCCGCATCGTTTGGCAGGACGGGATTCTGGGCGGGGTTTCAATTGATGCGGCTAGCGTGTCTGACCCGGTTCTGATCCGGGGGGATGGCCAGTTCCTCTATACGCTTGCCTCCGTGTGCGATGATGTGGATTTCGGCATCACGCATGTGGTGCGGGGGGCAGATCATGTAACAAATACGGCCACGCAGATCCAGATCATTCAGGCGATGGGTGCGACCCCGCCCGCCTTTGCCCACCACAGCCTGCTGACCGGGCCGCGGGGGGAGGCACTGTCGAAACGCCTTGGCAGCACCAGCCTGCGCGAACTGCGCAATAACGGGGTGGAGCCGATGGCACTTTTGAGCCTGATGGTGAACCTCGGATCCTCCAAGCCGGTGGAACTGATTTCGGAGCCGGATACGCTGTGGAAGAACTTTGACCTTTCGAACTACGGCGCGGCACCGGCCAAGTTCAATGCAGATGATCTGGGTACGCTGACGGCCCGCGTGGTGTCTTCGCTCGACTATGCGGCGATGGAAGCCGCGCTGCGTGCTATGGGGGTGCCCGATGATGTTGCACCAGCGTTTTGGGCCGTTGTACGGGACAACAGCAAGACCCGTGCGCATGCTGAGGATTGGTGGAAGCTGTGCCGCGATGGGGCGGATCCGTTGATTGCGCCTGAAGACTCGGAGTTTGTTGCAACTGCGCGGTCTATGCTGCCGGACCAGCCGTGGGATAAGGGTACATGGAATGCCTGGACATCTGCGGTGCAAGAGATCACGGGTCGCAAGGGGCGCGGCTTGCTTATGCCGCTCAGAAAGGCACTGACGGGCCGGGCGCACGGTCCGGATATGGGCCGGTTGATGCCGCTTCTGCAGACTGTGAAGTGGTAAGGGTGCAGTGCGGCGGCTCGCGGCCATAAATTCGTGCAAATGCGCATGGTTCCTAAAATATTTTATGTGCGCTCCGACACTGTGGTGGCACCTTCGGCAAGGAAACTGTCTGCCGGCCCCGTTTCATCCGCATTCAGCTGTTTCGCCTACAGGTAAATCGGCGCGTCCGGGTCGTTCAACACACCTGTGTCCCAACCGGTTGTGGTGCGGAAAGACCCGCGTACGCCGTCTTCGCCGAAGACCTGTGCATAAGCCATGCACGACCGCGGCGAAGTAGCTCATCATGATGGGCCTGCGCGGTTCCGCCGCGGATGGTGGCCACCGCGTTCGTGGTCAGGGCAAGCCGCATGCTTCGGTGGTCGCGGTTATAACCGCTTCGCATCCTGCTTGGCGGCGTCCTCCTGCAGCCGTTGGGTCAGGGCAAGGATGACTTGTACATCTTCTATATCCCGCTCTTTGCCAAGGGCGTTTATTGCGCATATGCGCAGCCCCTCTTCGATCAGCGTCAGCTCGTCTGAGCTGACGTCTATGCGGTATCGGTCTTCGGTTCGTGGTCAATCGAGTCGGGATAAATGCCTATAAGTGTTGCTATATAGCACACAGGCACCGGGACTTATTCAAGAATAAATGCTGTCAGAATATACTGTCCGGTTTACGATTTCCGACAAAACGCTGCCTGTTTGCCCGCATCTGAGCCCGCTAGGGGCCTTGTGCCTGCTTTGATATATTTTGCCTCCCCGGTCTTTAAATTCCCCCGGTTTGTTATTTGTCGTCCCGGCGGTCTGTATCGCACCACGGCCACCCACTGGCCTTTCCGGGCCGGAACTACGGTTTTTATCTGTATTTTCGGTCAATCCCGGGCAAAGAGGGAAGATTGCGCGATGATCCGGCTTTTCGGCTCGATCAGGCGGTGCCGAGGATGCTATCGCTGCTGGTTGGGCACGGGATATTGTTTGCTTTTTGCAGATTTCCTGTGTGATCGCAGTGCTCTTTACCTTGCGGAAACCCGCCGGGCGGCCCGGACGCCTGCGGTGAAAATCTTCGTGGCAGATTACCGCGCTTTGGTGTACCTTACCGCTATCGCCCCGGTCTTTTAAGGGGCATAATCTGGGAGGATTACCAATGAAAGCAGGGCTGAAAACCCTTTTGATAGCCACTGTAACCGCCACTTTTGTGACCGGGGCCGCTGCCACAGAATGGAACGTATCCGTCTGGGGCAAGCGCCGTGCGTTTACCGAGCATATCGAAAAACTGGCGGAGCTCGTGTCCGCCAGAACCAATGGCGCGTTCACCATGAATATCAGCTACGGTGGCCTGTCAAAGAACCGTGAAAACCTCGACGGAATCTCGATTGGTGCGTTCGAAATGGCGCAGTTTTGCGCGGGTTATCACCGCGACAAGAACCGTGCGATCACTGTTCTGGAACTGCCTTTCCTGGGTGTTGAAACCCTTGAACAGGAAGTCGCCGTGGCCCATGCCGTCTATCGTCACCCGTCCGTGGTAAGAGAGATGGAGCAGTGGAACGCCCGCATCGTCATGACCTCGCCGATGCCGCAGTATAATCTGGTTGGCACCGGTGAGCCTCGCGATACGCTTGCCAAATTCGACGGCATGCGCGTACGGGCCACAGGCGGCCTGGGCGAAGCGTTCAAGTCCGTGGGCAGCGTTCCAACCTCCGTGACTGCGACCGAGGCCTATCAGGCCATGGAATCGGGCGTGGTGGATACGGTGGCTTTTGCCCAGCATGCGCATCTAAGCTTCGGCACCATCAACCAGGCGGACTGGTGGACGGTGAACCTCAACCCCGGCACAGTGAACTGCCCGGTTGTGGTCAACATCGACGCCTACAACGACCTGAGTGATGCGCATAAGGAAGCCTTCGACAGTTCGCTTGACGAGGCAATTGACCACTACCTGGCCAACTACGCCGATCTGCTGAAGCGCTGGGACAGCGTTCTTGCAGAAAAGGGCGTCATCAAGGTTGAGGTCGCCCAATCCGAGATTGACGCCTTCCGCGCCAAAGCCGGCCCAATCCACGAGCAGTGGATCAAGGACGCCACGGCCGCCGGTCTGCCGGGGCAGGAACTCTATGATCTGGTGAATTCTGAGCTTGCGAAGGCGAAGGCCAATTAAAGACATTCGGGGCGGCTATCGGTCGCCCCGTTTTTCATCGTTTATGTGGAGGCATCATGGCGAATTCCGCAGCCGTATTTGAAGACGGCAGTCTGGTCAGTCGGCTTGATCGGATGCTGAGGTCGCTTGAATGGGTCATGGTGCTGACCGCTGGTCTTGCCGCGTTTTCCCTGATGTTTCTGGCGGTTTACTCCGTCACCGGGCGGAAGTTCTTTGCCGCGCCGCTTCTGGGCTATGTCGACTACATCCAGCTTCTGATGCCGCTGATTGCCATTGTCGGCATCAGCTATGTGCAACGGGACGGCACACATATTCGGATGGACATCATCATCAGGGCTCTGCGTGGGCGGGTGTTGTGGCTGATCGAGATGATAATGGTGATCCTGATCTTTGGATTGGTATTGGCACTGGTCTGGGGGACGTGGTCGCATTTCGAACGCTCTTTCAGCTGGGACGCGCCCTATTTTTCCAGCGATAGTACGATTGATGTGAACGCGCCGGTCTGGCCGTCGAAAATCCTGGTGCCGATTGCATTTTCTGTTCTCTCGCTGCGTCTTCTGATCCAGATTTACGGCTATGGACGGGCGTTTGTGCTCGGGCTCAAACATCCGGCGGGCGTACCGCTGATACAGTCTGCGGCAGAGGTTGCCGCCACAGAGGCAAAGCAACTCTCGGGTGAGGACGACTGATGGATCATGTCACGATCAGCCTCTGGGTCACTGGCGGCATGCTGCTGCTTGTTTTCCTCGGGATGCGGGTGGCCTTTGCTGCTGCCCTCGCCGGATTTTTGGGTCTCTTGTGGATTTTCTGGGCGCGCTTCGACTATGATCCCGACCGTTTTGGCAGGGCACTTGCCATCGCTGTGAAAACGGCGGGGCAGGTGCCGCATTCCAAGGTCAGTGCCCATGCGTTGAGCCTGATCCCCGCCTTCATTCTGATCGGCTACCTCGCCTACTATGCGCGGCTGACGACGGCGTTGTTTGAGGCGGCGAAGAAGTGGGTCGCCTGGGTTCCGGGCGGGCTCGCGGTATCCACGGTTTTTGCAACCGCAGGGTTTGCTGCTGTCTCCGGTGCCTCTGTCGCCACGGCAGCAGTCTTTGCCCGGATCGCGATCCCGGAGATGCTGCAGATCGGTTACAACAAGCAATTTGCCGCGGGCGTCGTTGCGGCAGGTGGCACGATTGCGTCTCTGATACCGCCATCAGCTATTTTGGTGATCTATGCTCTTATCGTGGAACAGGACGTGGGTAGCCTGCTGCTTGCAGGTTTCATTCCCGGCGTGTTCTCGGCCTTTATCTACGCGCTCCTGATCATTTCGATTGCTGTGATTTTCAAAAACGTCGGCCCGAGGGTAAGCGGCTTTACGTGGGGTGAGCGGTTCAAGGCCGTACCGCCTGCTTTGCCGATTGTGGCTGTCGTCGTGATCATCGTCTTTTTTGTCTACAACCCTTTCGGTGATGCTTGGGGCACCCCGACCGAAGGCGGTGCGGCAGGTGCCTTCGTTGTTTTTTGCATGGCTATGATGCGCGGTATGCGTTGGCTGCAGTTGAAAGAGGCACTGATCGATACCGCCAGGCTGACTGTCATGATATTCACGATCATCTGGGGTGTGCTGATCTACGTGCGCTTCCTGGGTTTCGCTGACTTGCCGGGCGCGTTTTCGGACTGGATCACTTCGCTGAATGTGTCGCCCATGCTGATTCTGATCTGTATCCTGCTGGCCTACGCTGTGCTGGGGATGTTCATGGATGCGATTGGCATGCTGCTTTTGACCCTGCCGGTGGTCTATCCGGCGGTCATGGCATTGAATGGTGGGGAATTCGTCAATGCAGAGGACAGCACATTTGGCATGTCGGGACCAATGTGCGCGATCTGGTTCGGGATACTTGTAGTGAAGATGGCGGAGTTCTGCCTGATCACACCGCCTATCGGACTTAACTGCTTTGTGGTTGCCGGGGTGCGCAATGACCTGACTGTGCAGGATGTCTTCAAAGGCGTGATGCCGTTCTTTATAGCGGACGCGGTCACGATTGCTCTTCTGGTGGCGTTTCCGGCGATTGTTCTGTGGTTGCCGAATCTGGCGAACTAGGATCTGCCCGCACACCCTTTGGTTTTTCCGGTGCCAATCAGGCTCTCTTGCGGATGTCGGGCCCGAAGGTTACTCAACCAAAATCCTTGTACGCCCGTTTAATTAGGCGTTTTATCTCCCGCACCTCCGCAGCATCGTATCACAGACCGGATGTTTCATGTCCGGCGGTTCCTTTGATATCAAAAAGCCGCAGAACCGGTTGTGACTTCACATTTGTAGAGGTGGGTTGTGTCCCGGCGTGGCCCCGCCGTCTTTCAGGCCTTGGGTTGTGGCCACGAAATCGTGGCAAGCGTGTTTTCGACCGGCAGCATAACTTTGGTGCTGATCCGTTGGGCTGCAGAAATCCAAAAAAATATCTCCCGGGGAACTTGACGCCCCCCCAACCCTTACCTACATGGCCCGATGTTAGCAATCACGGAAGGCGGGTGCTATCAGAGGCTCGCCCGCCGTGGAAACGAAACCCTGGGAGTGAAGGAGAAAACTCCATGGCACTGAAACCTTTGCACGACCGTGTGCTGGTGCGTCGGCTTGAGAGCGACGAAAAAACCTCTGGCGGTCTGATCATTCCGGATTCCGCGAAGGAAAAACCGGCTGAAGGCGAAATCATCGCCCGTGGCGAAGGCGCGCGCAAAGACAGCGGCGAATTGATCCCGATGGCAGTCAGCGTCGGTGATAAAGTGTTGTTCGGCAAATGGTCGGGCACTGAAGTCACCGTCGACGGTAAAGAACTGCTGATGATGAAAGAATCCGACATACTCGGCATTCTGTCCTAATCGAGACCCCATCCGAACCTTAAGGAGTTAGCCAAATGGCTGCAAAAGACGTAAAATTTTCGACGAGCGCACGCGATGACATGCTGAAAGGCGTTAACATCCTCGCCGACGCCGTCAAAGTGACCCTCGGCCCGAAGGGCCGCAACGTGGTCATCGACAAATCCTTCGGTGCCCCGCGCATCACCAAAGACGGTGTTTCCGTGGCCAAGGAAATCGAACTGGAAAATAAGTTCGAAAATATGGGTGCGCAGATGGTCAAGGAAGTGGCCTCCCGCACCAACGACACTGCCGGTGACGGTACAACAACAGCCACCTTGCTGGCCCAGGCTATCGTCAAGGAAGGCATGAAGTCTGTTGCTGCAGGCATGAACCCCATGGACCTCAAGCGCGGTATCGATGCGGCTGTATCCTCCGTCGTGGAAGGCATCAAGGGCATGTCCCGGGAAGTCAAGGATAGCGACGAAGTTGCCCAGGTTGGTACCATCTCCGCCAACGGTGAGGCTGAAATAGGCCAACAGATCGCGGATGCGATGCAAAAGGTTGGCAACGAAGGTGTCATCACGGTTGAAGAAAATAAAGGTCTTGAGACCGAAACCGACGTCGTGGAAGGCATGCAGTTTGACCGTGGCTACCTGAGTCCATACTTCGTGACCAACGCAGACAAAATGACGGCCGAGCTGGAAGACGCACTGATCCTCCTGCATGAGAAAAAACTCAGTTCGCTCCAGCCAATGGTTCCGCTTCTGGAAACCGTAATCCAGTCCGGCAAGCCGCTCCTGATCATCGCGGAAGATGTGGAGGGTGAGGCACTGGCGACCCTTGTGGTCAACAAGCTGCGGGGTGGTCTGAAAATCGCAGCCGTCAAGGCACCGGGCTTCGGCGACCGTCGTAAAGCCATGTTGCAAGACATAGCCATCCTGACGGGTGGTCAGGTCATCTCCGAAGACTTGGGCATGAAACTCGAAAACGTTGGCATAGATATGCTGGGAACCGCCAAGAAGGTTGCCATAACCAAAGACGAAACCACCATCGTGGATGGTGCTGGCGAAAAGGCGGAGATTAAATCCCGCGTGGCCCAAATCCGTCAGCAGATCGAGGAAACCACCTCTGATTACGACCGCGAAAAGCTGCAGGAACGCCTGGCTAAACTGGCCGGGGGTGTTGCCGTGATCCGCGTCGGTGGTTCCACCGAAGTGGAAGTGAAAGAGCGTAAGGACCGGGTAGACGACGCGCTGAACGCAACCCGTGCTGCTGTGCAGGAAGGCGTTGTAGTCGGTGGCGGTGTTGCCTTGGTGCAGGCTGCCAAGGACATCGCATCGGTCAGCGTTGAAAACGCCGACCAGGAAGCCGGGGTAGCTATTGTACGTCGTGCGCTGGAAGCTCCGCTGCGTCAGATAGCTGAAAACGCGGGCGTTGATGGCGCGGTTGTCGCTGGCAAGGTTCGCGAAAGCGACGACGCATCTTTCGGATTCAACGCACAAACCGAAGAGTATGGCGACATGTTCGGCTTCGGCGTAATTGACCCGGCCAAGGTTGTCCGCACCGCACTGGAAGACGCAGCCTCCATCGCCGGTCTCCTGATCACGACGGAAGCCATGGTTGCCGATAAGCCTGAAAAGCCGGGCGCAGGCACCCCGGCAATGCCTGACATGGGCGGTATGGGCGGTATGATGTAAAATCCGGTTGCGGGCGGCACAAGTCCGGAACCGATCAGGCAGACGCCGAACAAAAAGAGTATGAGGCCGTCCCGAAAGGGGCGGCCTCTTGTGTCCTAAAGATGCTTGAGCGGGCAGTGAGGAAACGCCGGGGTCGGGTCATAAATGCGAGGGACGCAAATGCGGCACCATTGATAATCCTGCGCCGTGTTGTTGCATGCCTTGGTTCTGATGCAGGGTGTTGTCTGCTCCCGTTCACACGTAACCAACTGACAGGTGCCCCGGCACCCTTGGCTTATATATTGTTCTTTTCAAATAGTTACGTGATAATTGATGTAAAATCCTGGATGCTTTGCTGTTCGGGCGTGTGCAGCTGAGCAGGCTCATTTGGCAGGTAGTGACTGACATGCGCCCGGCCGTACAGCAATGGGCGGCCGCACAGGGGCAGTGATCGTGCTCTGACCCACATTTGCCACAACCCGGACAGTTTTTGGGGTCATGGTGATGGTAATCGCCAGTATCGCCCGGGCGGATTGATCAGATGGACGGCCACAACCAGGATATCCCGGGTGCCAAACAGAATATCGGTCAGCAGCATCCTGTGCTGCGAAAAGATGTGGTGCGGACGTTTGCTTTCCGGTGTAGTGGCGCGGATTTCAATAACGTGCCGGGCGTGATCGATTTGCCAGATACATGGGCTATTATAGTCTGGCATACCTGCCCGTTTTCTTTTTGGGCGAATTTATGACAAAGGCAGATTTAAATTTATCCGGTCTGAAGTATCTGGCCCAGCCGGATCAGTGCCAAAAGATAACCCTGTGTCCCGCAGCCCGCAATCAACCCGTCTGCCCGAACGGAGATGCGGGAATGATGGCGGAAGTCCTCGCGGGCGTGGATGTTTGAAATATGCACCTCAATCACAGGACCGGCGAAGATGTTCAACGCATCGAGTATGCCGACGGAGGTATGCGCATAGGCCCCTGCATTGATGACAATGGCTGCAGTGGTTTCACGGGCAGCCTGGATCGCGTCGATCAGGGCACCTTCATGATTTGATTGAAAAAACCGGATGCCCAGCCCGAGGTTGTTCGCCTTCCTCTGACATGCCCGCTCCACATCGGCGAGCGTCTCTGTGCCATAAAACCTTGGCTCGCGGGTGCCCAGCATGTTCAGATTGGGTCCATTCACGACAAGGATCGGTTTGTTCATGGGGTACGGCTTTCATCTCACGAGGGAACTCTGCTTTGGCCTACGGCTTTAGTGCAAAATCCGGATCAAGGGTCTATCTTTCCTGATCCTTCGATTCCATAGTGTCAATGCGTGCCTTTAACTCCGCGTTTTCCTCGCGCGCCTTTTGCGCCATCAGGCGCACCGCGTCGAATTCTTCGCGCGTCACAAGGTTGCGGTCGGCCAGCCAGCGGTCCATCCAGCCGTTGAATGCGACTTCCGCCTCTGCCTTTGCGCCCTGAGCTACGCCCATGGCGTTTGTCATGATCTGGCTTAGATCTTCAAACAGCTTGTTTCGACTTTGCATTGCATATGGTCCTTTTGAGCGTTCCTAGCCTATATGGGGATTATTGGCCCAAAAAGAAAGCCCAAGAGGCACAGGAAAATGATCGCGGCTATTCCGTTTCCTGATATTGAACCGGAGCTTTTTTCGATTGATCTGGGGGGAATTACGCTCGCCATCCGCTGGTATGCGCTGGCCTATATTGCCGGATTTCTGGCAGCCTGGTGGTGGGCCAACCGCAGCTTGCGGTGCCCGGAGTTGTGGCATGACAACATTGCCCCGATGCAGGCCAAGGATACCGAGATTTTGCTGACCTACGCCATCCTGGGTGTCATCATCGGCGGGCGGCTGGGCTACGTTATTTTTTATGCCTTCCCGGAGGTGCTGGCTGACCCGCTGATGGCACTACGCATATGGCAGGGCGGTATGTCTTTCCACGGCGGATTTCTGGGTGTGATTGCAGCCGGGCTCCTGTTTGTGCGAAAAACCGGCACTAACCCCTGGTCGGTGGGGGATTGTTTTGCGCTTGGCGCACCAATCGGGCTCTTCCTCGGGCGGCTTGCCAATTTCATTAATTCGGAGCTTTGGGGCCGCCCGACGGACCTGCCCTGGGGCGTGATCTTTCCCAATGGTGCCTGTGCAGGGGTGATCGACTGTCCCCGCCATCCTAGCCAGCTCTACGAGGCCGGGCTGGAAGGGCTCATGCTTTTCGTCGTGATCACATGGCTTGCGTATCGGCGCGGATGGCTGAAGGTGCCGGGCCGAATGGTCGCCGTTTTCTTTGTCGGCTACGGTGTGGCGCGGTTGTTTGTGGAATTCTTCCGCCAGGCCGATGCACAGTTCATCACGTCAGATAACCCGATGGGCTATATCGTCAACCTTGGCGTAACAGGGCTGACGATGGGGCAGATTCTGTCCCTGCCGATGATCATCGCCGGGCTTGTCGTTTTCTTCCGGATACGTCCCCGCGTGGGCGGCTGACGGGGCGGCGGGAATGCGAGGGTGACGCTTGAGATTCTGACATCCGCCAATCTGGCACCCGTGCGCCACGGATTTTTCACCCGTGCGGGCGGCGCATCTTCGGGGATTTTTGCGGGGCTTAACTGCGGGTTCGGGTCAAGCGATCATGGTGCCGTGGTCCGCCTGAACCGAGCCATGGTGGCAGAAGCGATGGGGGTGGAAGCAGCTAAACTGACCGGTGTGCATCAGGTGCATTCGGCGGCAGTTGTCCACGTGACATCCGACACCGTGGCAGACTGGCCCAAGGCTGACGCGATGGTGACGGCAGACGCGGGGATTGCCCTGTCGGTTCTGGCTGCGGACTGTGCGCCGGTTCTGTTTGCGGATGCCGCCGCGGGCGTGATCGGTGCGGCTCATTGTGGTTGGCGCGGGGCGTTTTATGGGGTGCTTGGCAGCACGGTCACCGCCATGCGCGCGCTGGGGGCAGACCGGATCAGGGCCACCATCGGCCCCTGCATCAGCTGGCAGGCCTATGAAGTGGGGCCGGAATTCTTTGATCGCTTCCGCGATGAAGCATCGGAATTTGCCCGGTTCTTTGTCCTCGGACAGAACGGCCGTTTCCGGTTTGATCTGCCCGGGTTTTGCCTCGCCAGGCTACGGGATCATGGCGTGGACGCATACTGGATGGGGCTTTGTACCTATTCGGATGAGGCACACTTCTTTTCCTGCCGCCGCGCTACACATCGTAGCGAAGCCGACTACGGGCGCGGGATATCTGCGATCTGTCTGTGATTGTGGCCTGCCCGGCGTTGGCTATGTGGCGGATTCTGCCTACGTTTGGGTTTTCTTCTTGAGTCGTTCGCCTTTGCCTTTGGCGATTTTTGTGGCGATCAGCATCATGGCATCTTCCATGGTCACTTTCTCAGGCTGCATCTCTTCGGGAAGGGTCGCGTTGATTTTTCCCCACTTCACATAGGGACCATAGCGCCCGTTCATGATGTTGACCGGGCCGCCGTCTTCAGGGTGTTCGCCCAGCTCTTTCAGCGGGGTTGCCGCTTGGTACCGACCGCTGCGGTTGGCTTTCCGGGCCAGGATCTCGACCGCACGGTTCATGCCGATGTCAAAGATCTCCGAGGTATCCTGGATACTGGCATAGAGCGGCTTGACCGTCTTGCCATCCTGCCCCGGCAGCTTCTTCCATACCACATAGGGACCGTAGCGTCCGATGCTCGCCTCAACTGTGCCGCCTTCGGGATGATCCCCCACCAATCGCGGCAGGCTGAGGAGTTGCAGCGCATAGGCAAGGTCGACTGTTTCGGGTCTAACCCCCTTCGGAATCGATTGGCGCGGCGGTTTCGGGGTGTCCCCGGTCGAATCGCCGCGTTGCACGTAGGGCCCGAAGATACCTGTGCGCATGGTGATCCTGTCGTCCCCGTCATGGCCCAGCAGTTTGCCGCCCGGCCCTGCGATGTCGCCCTCTTCCGGTTCGCTGGCCAAGGGACGAGTGTAGCGGCATTCAGGGTAGTTGGAGCAGCCGATGAACGCGCTCCCGGACCGTGCTGTACGCATTGACAGCCGCCCGGTTCCGCAGGTTTTGCATACCCGTGGGTCAGAACCGTCCTCTGCGGCCGGGAAGAGGTGCGGCTCCAGAACCTCATTGATCTTCTCAAGCACGTCGGTGATACGCAGCTCTGAGGTTTGACCGATGGCAGCGGAAAAGTCGTGCCAGAAGTGCTTGAGCACACCCTTCCAATCCTTGCGCCCGCCGGAGATGTCGTCAAGTTCTTCTTCCATGTTCGCAGTGAAATCGTAGCTGACATAGCGGCGGAAGTAGTTTTCTAAAAACGCGATCACCAAGCGACCCTTGTCCTCCGGGAACAGGCGACCCTTTTCCTTGCGGACATAGGCCCGATCCTGGATCGTAGTCACAATGCCGGCGTAGGTGGACGGCCGCCCGATACCAAGTTCTACCATCCGTTTGACCAGTGTGGCTTCGGTGTACCGTGGCGGCGGCTGGGTGAAGTGCTGGTCCGGCGTGACCGACCTCTTCGCCGTCGTGTCGCCTTCGGCGACCCGGGGCAAGCACTTGTCGTCGTCTATGTCTTCGTCATCTCGACCTTCCTCATAGGTGCGCAGGAACCCGTCAAAGAGAACGACCTGCCCGGTCGAACGCAGACCGACCTGGCCGTCGGCGGAGCGGATTTCGACTGTCGTACGCTCCAGCCTGGCACTTTCCATCTGACTTGCGATCGTGCGCTTCCAAATCAGATCGTAGAGCTTGCGTTGGCCCGGCTCCAGCAGCGTCAGGCTGTCAGGTGCCACAGACATGTCCGTGGGGCGGATGCACTCGTGTGCCTCTTGCGCATTTTTGGCCTTGTTTTTGTAGATGCGTGGCTTTCCGGGGATGTATTTGTCGCCGTAGCGGGTCTTGATCGTGCGGCGGGCGTCCTTCACAGCTTCCGGTGCCATGTCGATGCCGTCGGTTCGCATATAGGTGATGTAGCCCGCCTCGTAGAGCCGCTGGGCTGTCGACATCGTCTGGCGTGCGCCAAAGCCGAACTTGCGGCTGGCATCCTGCTGAAGGGTGGAGGTCATAAACGGCGGCGAAGGGTTGCGCGAAAACGGCTTGGCAGAAACGCTTGTGATACTCAGGTCGCGGCTTTCTATCGCGGCGACGGCCAGTTCGGCGTCTTCTTTCGTAACGATGTCGTATTTTTCGAGCTTCTTGCCGCCGAGCACTGTCAGACGGGCCTCAAACTCCTGCCCGTGCGGGGCGGCAAGCACAGTTTTTACGGACCAGTATTCGCGGGCCCTGAATGCCTCGATCTCCAGCTCACGTTCTACGATCAGGCGCAGGCAGACAGACTGTACACGGCCCGCGGACTTCGCGCCCGGCAGTTTGCGCCAGAGCACGGGAGAAAGGTTAAATCCTACCAGATAATCAAGTGCCCGGCGCGCCAGATAGGCTTCCACCAGGTCTTCGTTGACTTGGCGCGGGTTCTGCATCGCCTCGGTCACGGCGGCTTTAGTGACGGCATTAAAGACGACCCGTTCGACCTGTGTATCTTTCTTGATTGCCTTGCGTTTGCGCAGTGCTTCCTCCAGGTGCCAGCTGATCGCCTCACCTTCCCGGTCCGGATCGGTGGCCAGGATCAGGGCGTTATCTTCCTTCAGGGCTTCGGCGATGGCGCGGACATGGTGCTGGCTATCTCTGGCAACCTCCCATTTCATTTCGAAACCATTGCCCGGGTCAACCGATCCGTCTTTCGGTGGCAGGTCGCGAACATGGCCGTAAGAAGCCAGAACCGTGTAGTCGTTGCCCAGATATTTGTTGATTGTTTTGGCTTTGGCCGGGGATTCAACAACTACTACGGGCATTCGGTGGTCCTGTTAGTCTGCCTCAATCTGACGTGGCTACATATATACGTGTTCTCTGGACAGGCAATGTCAATGGTGTGCGCCGGGCCGATACTATCTCACTTGCGAGAGCCACCGCCGTTTTTAAGACGTTGTCGCCTTCTTTGTTCGTGAGAAAAATTCTGTATGAGTCGGCCGCATTCCAAAAGGGCGTTCCCTCAGTCCGCCTGGTCAAATCTCACACGGCGAGCGCCAAAAGACCTCCCGGCTGGCGTTCGATCTTGCCTTCCAGTTCCAGCCGCGTCAGCACTGTCGTTACTGCTGCCGCGGGTGCCCCCAGGTCGCGGATCAGCGCGTCCTCGGACACCCCCGTGACAGAGAGGAGTGACAGAACCTGCGGCTCCAGCCGTGCAGCGGGTGGTACTTCTCTAACAGGTCTGTCAGGTTCCGGGGCAGGGACAGCATCCCGTGCGGGCAAGGCCACCAGAACGTCTTCTGCTGAGCGGATCAGGGTGGCACCTTCGCGAATCAGGGCGTTGCAGCCCGCCGCCCGCTGATCAAGCGGGTTGCCCGGCACAGCCATGACTTCGCGTCCCAAATCGCCGGCCTCCCGTGCAGTGATCAGCGATCCCGACCGGGTTGCGCCCTCGATCACCAGAGTAGCTTCTGCAAGGCCCGCGATAATCCGATTGCGCTGCGGAAAGTGACGTGCCTGCGGTACCAGCCCCAGCGGCTGTTCGCTGAGTCTGAGGCCACCTTCGGCGATGTCGCGGTGAAGTGCCGCATTTTCAAGCGGGTAGATCACATCGATCCCGCCTGCCTGCACACCTATAGTGCCATGCTCTAATGCAGATTCGTGGGCGGCAGTGTCAATACCCCGGGCGAGCCCCGATACGACAACCAAACCGGCTTCCCCGAGCGCACGACACAGTTGGCCGGTGAAACGTTTGCCTAACGCAGAGGCATTGCGTGCCCCTACGATGACCACCGATGGCCGGGCAAGTAGCCCCACGTCACCCAAGGCCCACAGAACGGGCGGTGCCCCGGCGATCCCGCGCAGAAGTGGCGGATAGTCCGGGTCAGGTGCCGCTATCAGGCGACAGCCCATGTCGCGCCCGCGCCAATATTCATCGCTCGCCTGGCTGCGGCTGTAAATCTGATAGGAGGTGACACCTGCATCCCGCGCCACCCCTGGCAGGGCATCAAGTGCTGCCGCAGCGGTTCCGTGCTGCCCCAACAATCTGAAAAACGTCTGCGGTCCCACCCGGCGCGAGCGAATCAGTTGGATCCAATCAACCCGGTCACTGTCGCCAAAGGAAGATGAAGATAGGGTGTGCTGCATGTACGCGGGCTTGCCTGAATTTAGTTAACAAATGTTGAACGTAATGCGGGCTTTGGAGCGGGATGCCAGTATCGGTTTCTTCGGTTTGACCTTCCCATGTGTCTTCGGTGATTTCAATATTGCGCAGTGCACCGGGAATGGCCCGGATAAACCTTCTAACCGTATTTCTTTCGCTCGCGGTTCTGTCCGGACCTGTTTCGCACGGAAGCCTGTTGGAATGAGTATTCTCCGACAGAACATCCGGTTCTGCCCGTTCAAAGCCTGCGACCCGGATGTGGTTGGTCCCATTGTTAATCGGTACCTCCGCCAGGTCGGTGTCGTGGGTTTGGGGCGCAACATAAAGCCGGTTGATCTTGTGATCTTTGCACAGGTCAGGCGGGACGGCCCCGACTGTCCGGGTCCGGGGCGTATGCAGATTGAGCCGGATGCGAAAACTATCGGGTGTGCAGTGGGCGGGCAGCATCGCGGCATATGCCGGTACATCCGCGCTCGTCACGCACCGCCACCGCCCGCACCTGTCGGCGGGTTTACGCATCGCGGCATATGCCGGTACATCCGCGCTCGTCACCCGCTGTCTCTGCTTGCCACAGTTGCCAATGCCGGAGCCGAGCGAAAAGTTGCCGCCGATGACACGGATATATTGCAGCACCATCATCGGTCAGGACCGCACCTTTGACCGGTTCGCCATGCTTGCCGTTTTCACATTATAGGATTCAGTGCATGAAAAGACAAATTTGCCGTGGGTGATATCGACCTGACCGCCGCCGAAGGCCACGGCGTGGATGCGGATCATGGGCCGCACACTCCGGGCCCGGTTGCCTTCGGCACACCAGATTTCCACCTTTTCATTACCGCGGCACTTGACGCAATCACCCTTAATACACGGGGGTCGCATCGCGGAAGAATGCGTTGATGTCGCACCAAGGTACCAACTTCACGGCAAAGGCGGCGTCCGACAACCCGGTTGAATGGGTATATCCTGCCGCCTCACACCTTATAGTGCGCAGTCTAAATCCTTCGAATGCTTCACAGGAGTCCATCTTCAACCAGCCAGCACAGAACACCAGTGTTTCTGACTGGCGGCATTCCGGAAAGAATCCCCGTTATTGGCATCCGCAAGGCCGGATTCCGCATCTGTCTGATTTTCAAACGGGCGAAAGGATTTGGCTTCCTCGTAAAACAGGAATATTTTTAAATCTCATGCGGCGGCGGATTGTCGCACTGCTTTTGCTTGTTTATTGAAGCCAAATTTGCTTTTAGGGTGCTGATAGACAACCGGGGGGGTTCTGTCATGATCTGCCCGGGGAATGTACCAAGGCAGATGTGCCGATATCTGCAAATTAGGGAAGCGAGATATGCAATTTGCGTCCAAAGGAATCATGTGCGCGGGAACCGCACTTATGTCGCTGGCAGGCACTGCCCGGGCACAGGATCATGTTCTTCCGGATCTGGAGGTTCTGGGCGCACCCGGCCAGGACGGGCTTGGTTTCCAGGCCCCTGCAACGGAAATGATGCGGGATCTGATCTGGCTGGATACATTCCTGCTCTACATCATTACCGGGATATCGCTGTTCGTGACGGTGCTGCTGGTCTACTGCATCCTCCGTTTTAACAAGCGTGCTAATCCGAATCCAGCGACGTTCACACATCATTCCGTTCTGGAAATCACCTGGACAGTTGTGCCGATCCTGATCCTGATTGCGATCATCCCGCCATCGCTGACGCTGCTTTTTAAACAGCAGGAAATCCCGGAGGCAGATATCACGATCAAGGCCGTAGGCAATCAGTGGTATTGGTCCCACGAATACGTCGATCACGGGTTCGTTTTTGACAGTTTCATGCTGCAAAGAGATGAACTCGCGGATGCTGGTTACGATCAGAAAGACTTCCTGCTGGCCACCGATACTGCCGTTGTGGTACCAACGGGCAAGATAATCGTGGTTCAGGTCACCGCCAGTGACGTGATCCATTCCTGGACGATACCGGCCTTTGGCGTAAAACAGGATGCTGTTCCGGGTCGTCTGGCAGAGCTCTGGTTCAAGGTTGATGAGGGTAAAGAAGGCATCTACTTTGGCCAGTGTTCAGAACTTTGCGGCAAGGATCACTCCTACATGCCGATCACGGTGAAAGCCGTGACCCAGGCTGACTACGAAAAGTGGATTGTGGCTGCACAAGAAGAATATGCCGGTATGAAGACCGACACCCGCGTGGCCTATGACAATCGGATGACCGTCTACCCGGTCAAAGCCGCCAACTGACTGGCGGCAGGGCAGGTTCATGAGTGACGCAACCTATACCGGCAGCGATTACGAAGCGGAGTTTGATGACTACTTCGCAATCCTGAAGCCGCGTGTGATGACTCTTGTCGTTTTCACCGCCGCTGTTGGCCTGATCGTGGCACCGGTATCCATTAATCCGGTGATCGGCTTTGCGGCGATCCTCTTTATTGCGCTGGGCGCGGGTGCTTCCGGTGCGTTGAATATGTGGTGGGATGCCGACATCGACGCAATCATGCGCCGCACAGCGAATCGGCCAGTGCCCGGCGGGCGGGTCAGTGCGTCAAACGCGATGATCTTTGGTCTGTGGCTTTCGGTTATCTCTGTCGGCATGCTGGCACTGACGTCAAACCTGTTCTCTGCCGGGTTTCTGGCGTTCACAATCTTCTTCTATGCCGTGATTTACACGATACTGCTGAAGCGCCGGACGCCCCAGAGCATCGTGATTGGTGGCGCAGCGGGCGCTTTTCCGCCGATGATCGGCTGGACCGTGGCAACTGGCAGCGTATCTATCGAAAGTGTGCTGATGTTTGCAATTATCTTCATGTGGACTCCCCCTCATTTCTGGGCGCTGGCACTGTTCACGAAAGAGGACTACTCGAATGCTCAGGTACCGGTACTGACTGTAACCCGCGGTCGCGCAAGCACACGGCGTCACATCTTCTGGTACGCAGTCCTTTTGGGCGGAGTGTGTCTAACAACCGCCTTTACCAGCATTGGCGGGCCAATTTTTCTTCTAACGGCACTGGCCTTAAACGGGTCGTTCCTTGTAAGTGCTTATCGGATACGGCAGCGCGGAGATTCTGATAGTGCAGCCGATGAGCATCTGGTGGAACGCAAGTTCTTCAAGCAGTCGCTGATCTATCTTTTTGCTCATTTTGCAGCCCTTTTGGGCGATGATCTTCTGCGGTTCTTTGGGCTGCTTGATTTCTGGCCACTAGTTATCTAATGACGATTGGCGACAAACATCCGCAAGCGCACCGGAAGTGCCGCTCAAACCTGATGCTGGGCGTCGTGCTGGCCGGTTTTGTCGTGGTCGTCTTTGCGGTGACGGTTGCCAAGATGACGCGCGGCGACAGTGACAAGATGGAAGCCTTCGATCACGTGCTGCGCCCGCAATTTGAGATCGCGGAATGACATCCAAGCACCGCACGGTTTTGAATCTCCTTATGCTTGTCTGTGCCATGCTGGCACTGAGTTTCGCCAGTGTACCTCTTTATGACTGGTTCTGTCGGGTGACCGGATACGGGGGGACGACCCAGGCTGCATACGCCGAATCTGACGTCGTGCTTGACCAGGTGATTAAGGTGCGATTTGACGGATCGCTGACCGACGGGATGCAATGGGATTTCAAACCCGTCGTGCGCACGATGGTTCTGAAGATCGGGGAGACAGGGTTGGCCTTTTATGAGGCGCACAATCCGACCAGCCGGCCCATCGCAGGGACAGCGAACTTCAACGTTTTTCCTTTTGCTGCGGGCAGTTACTTTTCGAAGATTGACTGCTTCTGCTTTGAACTGCAGGTGCTGCAGCCTGGAGAAACCGTGCAAATGCCAGTGACATTCTTCGTTGATCCGGAGATCAGGGAAGATGCAGAGGCACGGTCGATCAAGGCGATCACACTCAGTTACACGTTTTACGAAACGAACGTGCCTGGGGAACAGGCAAGCCTAAGCCGTCCTGAAACAAACAGAAGGCGATAATGGAGAGAACCAAAATGGCAGGTGCGAAAAACCACGATTACCACATTCTGAACCCTTCAATCTGGCCTATGGCTGGTGCCCTGTCCGCGCTGGTTCTGTTGTCCGGTTCTGTTGTTTGGATGGGCGGGTATCAGGAATTTCCCTGGCTGATGATCCTCGGCTTCGTCGGGGTTTTGGCTGTCATGGCACTCTGGTGGTACGATGTTATCGTTGAATCACATCAAGGGGACCACACATCGGTCGTTGTAATCGGCCTGCGCTATGGCGTGATCATGTTTATCATGTCAGAGGTGATGTTTTTCGTAGCCTGGTTCTGGTCTTTCTTCAAGCACGCGCTTTACCCCATGCACCCGGACGGGCTGAGCCCGGCGATTGACGGTGCCTGGCCACCTGCGGGGATCGAGACGTTTGATCCTTGGCACCTGCCGCTGATCAACACTCTGGTTCTGCTGTGTTCCGGTGCTTTTGCGACCTGGGCACACCACGCGCTGGCGCATGATAATGATCGCAAGGGCTTAATCCGGGGTCTGATCGGCGCGATTGTGCTGGGGATATTTTTCACCATTCTCCAAATCTACGAATACGGCCACGCGGCATTCAGCTTTTCCGGCAATATCTACGGCGCGAACTTTTTCATGGCGACCGGCTTCCACGGCTTTCACGTGATTATCGGCACCTTGTTCCTGGCGGTCTGCCTGTGGCGTGCGTTGATGGGTCACTTCACCAAGGAAAAGCACGTGGGTTTTGAGGCAGCTGCCTGGTACTGGCACTTCGTCGATGTGGTCTGGCTGTTCCTGTTTGCGGCAGTCTACATTTGGGCACAGTAAAGGAACTGACGGTTTTCGGGGGGCATCGGTCCGTGCCCTTTTGTTAGGACGGGCCTTGGAGTCTGTCTCAATTTTTCCGCGGTGTTTTGCGATGTGTCATGTCGGCCTGATTTTCAGATGGCAGTGCTGTGGTTCCATGCGCTTGCGGATGTGGTTGACCGTTCCCGGTCTTTCACCAGCCTTCTGTAACTCCCCGCCCGGCGGTGTGCGATGACAACAAGGCCGGTTACCCCTGTGGGTCGCATGGCGACCCTGATTGCAGACCCTTCGGTTGCCACCATTGTGGTGCGCCACTTGTCACCCGCATTGCCGCCATCCGCTAAAATACGGCGGATCATCGGATGGTTGGCGGGTGCCGTCCTGAGCACGTCCGGGGTGTGGCGCGACCCTGAATATCGGCGTTGCGGCAAGGGAAACGGTGCAATCGGTTCCCACTCTGAGTCGGTTATATCGCTTGCATAGCGCTGGCCAGGCTGGCCATAATCACGACAAAGGATTTCAGTCCAGGGCAGGGTTCTCTCCGGTTGCAACAAATCGGATGAACCAAAGACTGAAATCATTCAACCTAGATTTCGGGCGGGATCTGAGGGATTCTGTCCTTCGGCTTTGCGAGCCTCATCCGGGATATTCCCGGTAGAAAGACGGGGAATCTATGCGCTACATGTTCGCATTGGTGCTTGGCTTCGGCGGCTTGGCAATCCTTTTGTGGCTGGGTTTCTGGCAACTGGATCGGCTGACCCGGAAAGCGGAAAAATTGGCTGAGATTGACGCACGTATGCAGGCCAGTCCTCTGGCAGTCCCCGATGCGCCAGCGCAGGCGGAGCATAACTATCTGCAGGTGTTTGCAACCGGAAGTCTGACGGGGGAAGAAATCCACGTTCTGACCTCGAAAAAAAACGCGGGGCCCGGGTTTCTGGTGATCTCAAAGCTGGTGCTTGGGGAGGGACGTAAGGTGCTCGTTGACCTCGGATTTGTGCCTGAGACGCGCAAGAATGAAAAGCGGCACCAAGGTGCGGTGGAGCTGACAGGCAGCCTTTTTTGGCCTAATGAGATGGACCCGCTCTTCACCCCGGACCCGGATTTGGTTGGTAACCGCTGGTTTGCGCGCGACCTGCCCGCCATGGCAGCCATCCTTGAGACGGAACCGGTACTAATCGTCGCAAGCGCGGTGCAACCGGAATCGGACAATATGCCGACCCCTGTCCGGGTGGCGGCGAATATCCCCAATAACCATCTGGAATATGCGGTAACCTGGTTTTCCATGGCAGCCTGCTGGTTGGCAATGACAGTTTGTCTGATCTGGCGTATCAAGCGGCGCATGACCTAAGAGAATCGCCATGCGGTACATTTCTACCCGGGGTGCGTCCCCGACGCTGAGCTTTGAGGATGCCGTGCTTACCGGGCTCGCCTGCGATGGCGGGCTTTATGTACCGGAGTTTTTTCCTGCGCTGAGCGCGGAGGATATCGCGGGCTTCGCTGGCCAGATATATGAAGATGTGGCCTTTATCGTGATGAAGCCGTTCATCGGCGACGCTTTCACGGATACCGAATTCCGAGAGATCATCGCACGGGCCTATTCTGTTTTCGGCCATGATGCGCGCTGCCCGCTCAAGCAGCTTGCCCATAACCATTTCCTGCTGGAACTGTTCCATGGGCCGACGCTGGCTTTCAAGGACGTGGCTATGCAGCTGATCGGCCAGATGTTCCAGGTCGCATTGGGTCGTGCGGGCAAGAGCGTGACGATTGTGGGTGCCACCAGCGGCGACACAGGGTCGGCGGCAATGGAGGCGTTTCGCGGGCTTGACGCGGTGAATACCTTTATCATGTATCCTCACGGGCGCGTCAGCGAAGTGCAGCGGCGGCAGATGACCTGCGTGGCCGGGGACAATGTACATGCGCTGGCTGTCGATGGGGACTTCGACACATGCCAGGCACTCTTGAAGGATATGTTCAGCGATTTCGATTTCCGTGACAGGATGCGGCTTGCCAGCGTGAACTCTATCAACTGGGCGCGTATTCTGGCGCAGGTAGTCTACTACTTTACCTCGGCTGTGGCACTGGGGGCACCGTACCGGGCGGTCAGTTTCTGTGTGCCGACGGGTAACTTCGGCGACATCTTTGCGGGTTATGTTGCCAAGCGCATGGGACTGCCTATCGACCGTCTGGTGATCGCCACGAACCAAAATGACATCCTGCACCGGACTCTGCAATCCGGTGTCCACGAAAAGAACGACGTTATCCCCTCGATCAGCCCGTCGATGGATATTCAGGTATCTTCCAACTTCGAACGGCTGGTTTTCGATCTTTATGATCGGAAAGGTTCCGCAGTGGCACAGCTTTTTGACGGACTGAGGGCTGACGGGCGATTTGATCTGAGCCCGGGTGCACTGTCGCGCCTGCGCAATGAGTTTGACAGCGGGCGCGTGAGCGAGGCGGAAACTTCACGTGCAATCACCGATTTCATGCGTCGTACGGGTGCAGTGCTCTGCCCACATACCGCGATTGGCGCACTGGTGGCTGAGCGGCAGGTTGATGCAAGTGATACGCCGGTGATAACGCTCGCCACCGCGCATCCGGCCAAGTTTCCGGATGCGATAGAAGCGGCTGTTGGTGTTCGCCCGAACCTGCCGAAACGTATGGTTGATCTGTTCGATCTGGAAGAGCGGGCAACCCGCGTGGCAGGCGATCTGGCCATGGTGGAATCGGTGATCCGTGAAAGGACAAATATTTGACAGTTGAAACGACAACGCTTGGAAACGGTTTTCGGATTGTTTCAGAACGCATGGAGGGGCTGCAGTCCGCCGCACTGGGGATCTGGGTCGGTGCAGGCGGTCGCCATGAACGCGTGGAGCAGAACGGCGTAGCCCACTTTCTGGAGCATATGGCGTTCAAAGGCACAGAGCGGCGCAAGGCACTGCAGATTGTGGAAGAGATTGAAAACGCGGGCGGGTATATCAACGCCTATACCAGCCGGGAAATGACGGCTTATTACGTGCGCGTACTGGAAGATGACGTGCCGCTGGCGGTGGATGTGATCTCTGACATCGTGCTGAACCCGATCTTCGATCCTTCGGAGGTGGAGGTTGAACGCGGGGTGATTTTGCAGGAAATCGGGCGGTCGCTCGATACGCCGGACGATGTGATTTTCGATTGGCTGCAAGGGGTGAGCTATCCCGACCAGCCCATCGGGCGCACGATCCTGGGGCCGGAGGAGCGCGTACGGGCATTTTCGCGGAACGATTTGCAGACCTTTGTGGGGGAGCATTATCGCCCGGACAATATGATTTTGGCGGCGGCTGGCGCGGTGCATCACGCCGCCCTTGTGCAACTGGCGGAGACGGCCTTCGGTGCGCTCGGCTGCCGGGCAGGGCATGTGATTGTTCCGGCCACCTACTGCGGGGGGGAGCACCGGGTTGTAAAGAACCTTGAGCAGGCACATTTTGCCCTGGCGTGCGAGATTGGGGGCTACCGTGATCCGTCGTTCTACACAACCCAGGTTTATGCCCTGGTGCTGGGCGGCGGGATGTCGTCGCGGCTTTTCCAGGAATTGCGCGAAAAGCGGGGTCTCTGTTATTCAATCTACGCCAACGCGGGTACCTATGCAGATACCGGTACGCTAACAATCTATGCAGGCACCAGTGCCGGGAACGTGGCCCAACTGTCGGAACTTTGCATTGACGAACTGCGGCGGTCAGCGGCTGATATGACCGATGTGGAGGTGGAACGGGCCAAAACTCAGATGAAAGCGGGTATGCTCATGGGACTGGAAAGCCCGTCGGCCCGCTGTGAACGGCTGGCGCGAATGACCCATATCTGGGGCCGGGTGCCATGCCTTGATGAGGTCGTCGGGAAGATTGAGGCTGTGGACCGTGGCAAGGTCACAGCTTATGCTGGCACGTTGTGCGTGCGTGCCGCGCCATCTCTGGCACTTTATGGGCCTGTTGCCGATGCCCCGGAGGTGGACGTGCTCGCAGCGCGGCTGGCAAATTGAGTCAGGGCTCCAGGTTCACGACTCATATCCAGCGGACGACGCGTGCCGTGCGAAAATGCCCCTGTCGCTCCGCCGTTTCCAACGGTTGTAAAGCGTCTTGTGCGGGCCTTGGGCAATCGGGGCATCTCGCCTCTGTCAAGCCATTGCGATTTATGAGGATTATGCCGCCCGGAATGCGCCAGTCATCGGCGCGTGGCTTGCCGTGGGACTTGGGAAAAGGGTTTCATGACACACCATCCGCGCATCTGTCAGCCGGAACAGACCAGCCATGGTCACCGCATGTTTTTCAAACCATGAATCACACTGGCACCGCAAAAATCAATAGATCCTGACCCTGGCCATCATGATCTTTGGCCGGTTCACACCGAAGTATTTTGGCGGGCCAAAGATAATTGGCACCCTCACATAGCGTAATTCGGGGCGTCTGATTTTTTTGCGCTTCATCCCGGATTTTTATCGCGATGCCGCATTTTGCGCTTGAACACAGATCATATTCCCAAATACTTGTTAAATAAATCAAAACCCGGAGGTTGTTCTTGTGTCAAGGAACCCGTCCCCTTCCGTTCTGTCAGATGTCATAGTGCCTGTCGACGGTGCGCTTTTGTGGGCTAAGCGGATCGCGCTTGTGGCCTTTGGCATTATTGCGCTCGCACTTGCGGCAAAAGTGAAGTTCCCGGTGCCGCCATCGCCGGTGCCAGTGACGTTCGGCACCTTCATCGTGCTGGGTATCGGGGCTGCTTACGGGCCGCGACTGGGGTTTGCGACAATCTTTGGCTATATGCTGGTTGGGGCCGCGGGCTTTGATGTCTTTGCAGACTCAAGCGCAGAAAAGAACGGCATTGCCTACATGCTCGGCGGATCAGGCGGGTATCTGCTCGGTTACGTGCTTGCCACGCTTGCACTCGGTACACTGGCACTGCGGGGCTGGGATCGGTCGGTCCTTTGGATGGCACTTGCCATGCTGATCGGCAACGTGCTGATCTATGTGCCGGGGCTGCTGTGGCTGAGTACCTTTGCAGACAGTTGGACGCAGACCTTTGCCTGGGGGCTGACGCCGTTTCTGGTGGGCGACGCGATGAAGTTTGCGCTGGCTGTGCTTCTTTTCCCCGCATTTTGGAATATCGTCGGCACAGCCCGCGGCTAACAAAATCATGAAATACCTGTTGGGGCGGGAATCTTTTCAGATATGAAAATCGCTTTTCCTGAAGATTGAGTAAAGCTCAATCCCCTCTTCGGCGAGGGCTTGGGCTGCACCTTCTTCGCGGTCAACGATTGAAATCGCGAAAGGGACGCTGGCGGAGTATTCCCGGGCGATTCCTGTTATCACTTCCCTCATGGAACCTCCGGTTGTTGTTACGTCGTCAACAGCCAGAATTTTATCACTGTTCTGAATGAAACCGTTCACGCGCTCTTTTGCGCCGTGCTGCTTTGCTTGCTTTCGCACAAAAAAAACGCGGGCCGGTGTATTCAGCGTGTGACTGACCGTCGCAATTGAAGTGACCACCGGCACCGCGCCTGTTTCTAGTCCGCCAGCACAGTCTGCTTGTTTTTGCTTCATGAACTCGGTGATAATGTTTCCAATTAGATAGCCGCCCGCCGGATGGAGCGTAGTCTGTCTAAGCTGGAAAAGAAAAGCACTCTTTTTGCCGGAAGACAAAGTGAAGTCACCGCGCATAAGAGAGCCTTCCTCAACGATTTTCTTAAGCCCGATCCATCTTTCGTCATATTCTGGCACTACTCGCTTTGCCTTCACTGAACTAAGCATCTTTGTGCCACCGACGTTTTCTGATTTACCTTAGATACATCTGTCTACAATGTGCATTATAGTCGTGCCACCGGCAAATGGCGGCGTCAGCAGGGGTGTAGCCGGTACCTGATTCCCCAAGGTTATTTGCACTGTTACTGTTGTGTACTATTGTGGTTTAGGTTGACGTATAGCCCTTATCTGCCCGGAGACTAACCACATGGAATCCTTCCTTCTGCAAGCCACAATCTATCTGTGTGCCGCAGTCATTGCGGTGCCGGTGGCGCACCGGTTGGGTTTTGGCTCTGTCCTTGGATACCTGATGGCGGGAGTTTTGATTGGGCCAGTGCTGGGTCTTGTCGGCGGGTATGGAGAGATGGCCGATTTGCAGCACTTCGCCGAATTCGGCGTTGTCATGATGCTGTTTATCATCGGGCTGGAGCTTGACCCCAGGGGTTTGTGGGAGATGCGCCATAAGCTGATTGGGCTTGGCGGCTTCCAGATCGTGATTTCCACTGGCCTGATCGCGGCGGTGTTCATGACCCTGGGCCAGCCTTGGCCGATTGCCCTGGCCGTGGGGATGACGCTTGCGCTCAGTTCTACCGCGATTGTGATCCAGACGCTCAATGAGAAGAACCTGATGACCACAAACGGCGGGCGGTCGGCATTTTCTGTGCTGCTCAGCCAGGATATCGCCGTGATCCCGATGCTGGCTTTTGTGCCGCTGCTGGCGATCAGAGGGGTCCATAACTTTTCGGATCACGGCGACGATGGCCACGGCCATGGGGTATCGCTGGTGGCGGGGTTGCCCGGTTGGGGTGCCATGCTGGTGACGCTCGGGGCGATTGTACTTGTCGTGGGCATCGGGGTCTATCTGACCCGGCCCGTGTTCCATTTTATCGCCCGGTCTCGCTTGCCGGAGATGTTCACCGCCGTGGCACTCCTCCTGGTTGTGGGGATTGCGCTTTTGATGATGTCAGTGGGTTTGTCCCCCGCGCTTGGGACATTTCTGGCGGGTGTTGTGCTTGCAAACTCAGAATTCCGGCACCAGTTGGAAAGCGATATAGAACCCTTTAAGGGCCTTCTGTTAGGTCTGTTTTTCATCACTGTTGGTGCTGGCATCAATTTTGAACTGCTGGGAGCAAAGCCGACCAGCCTGCTGTTGATAGTGGTGGCCGTGATGGGGATCAAGGCTGCCGTCCTTTACGGGTTGGCGGTGGTGTTCAACCTGCGTGACCGGGACCGTTGGCTGTTCACCCTGTCGCTGGCGCAGGCCGGTGAATTCGGCTTTGTAATGCTGTCTACCACGGTTGCAACAAATGTGATTCCGACCGCGCTGAGCCAGGAATTGGCACTTGTCGTGGCGATCTCGATGTTGCTGACGCCGCTTCTTTTCATCGCCTACGACCAGATTCACAAGCGGATGACGACGCAAGGGGAGCGACCGGAAGAGGACCGGATTAATGCCGGGGAAAACGGCGCGATCATTGTGGTGGGTATCGGGCGCTTTGGCCAGATCATCAACCGGATGGCACTTGCCTGCGGGCTGAAGACCGTGGTGATCGATCATCATATCGAACAGATCAACGCCATGCGGCGCTTTGGCGTAAAAGGTTACTTCGGTGATCCGACGCGACCGGACCTGATGCACTCAGCCGGTCTGATGGCCGCGAAAATCCTGGTTGTAGCGGTGGACGACCGCGCGGCGGCGGTCAAGCTGGTTGCACACGCCCGAAAGGAACGCCCGGATCTGCATATCATTGCCCGGGCCTATGACCGCAACCACGTTTATCAGCTCTACCGTGCGGGTGCGACGGACATCGTGCGCGAAACTTTCGACAGTGCCCTTCGCGGCGCACGTTACATGCTTCAGGCCATGGGCTGGTCGGAATATGATGCCTTCGCTGCCCGCGACGCCTTTTTCAAGGCCGACCGGCACGCGCTCCTGGAACTTGCCTCTGTCTGGGATCCCAATGTGCCGAATGTGCAGAATGAGGCCTATGTGGAACTTGCCCGGCAGATTAATAAAGACCTGCACACAGGCTTTTTATCGAATCTGAGTCAGGTCATTGATGAGACGGAAGACACCCCGGAAAAAATAATCGCCGAATGACTGGGCATCTTTGCAGCAGGGCCTATCGAAACAGGCTGTTCCCGCCTCGTTCCAGGGATAACCAGTCCACCTGCGCACGATTGCCCGGTGCGTAAAATGACCCGAGGATTCCATGCCGCATTTCATCACCCCTTCCCTGCGCACTCGCCGAACGCCTTTTTCCCGATGGGTCGAGCAAAAGGGCGTGAAAGCTTACACGGTCTACAATCACATGCTGCTGCCGACCCTGTTCGAAAGTCTGGAGGAAGACTGCGCCCACCTCAAACGCGCAGTGCAAGTCTGGGATGTGAGCGCGCAACGGCAGGTTGAGCTGAAGGGATGCCACGCCGAACGCCTGTTGCAGATGACGACCCCGCGCAACCTGGCGCGGATGCGCGATGACCAGTGCTGCTACGTGCCGATGGTGAGCCCGGACGGATATATGTTGAATGACCCGGTGGTGATCAGGCTGGCACCGGACCGGTTCCGGGTGTCGCTCGCGGATTCGGACATGCTTTTTTACTTCAAAGGTCTTGTGGCGGGCTTTGGGCTCGACGTGGCTGTGTTTGAGCCGGACGTGTCGCCGTTGGCGATTCAGGGACCGCTTGCGAATGATCTGGCGGCAAAGCTCTGGGGAGATAAGGTTCGTGACCTGCGTTTCTTCCGGCATATGAAAGTGGATGTCGGTGGAAAAGGGATGCTGCTCGCCCGCTCCGGCTGGTCGAAACAGGGCGGGTTTGAGCTTTACCTCGATGGGGCGGAGTACGCGGAAGATCTTTGGAAACGCCTTTTTGAAGCAGGTGAAGGGATGGATCTGCGCGCTGGCTGCCCGAACGGGATCGAACGCATTGAAAGCGGTCTCCTGTCCTTTGGTAACGATATGACCCTGAGCGATACGCCACAACAGGCCGGGCTCGGCCGTTACGTCCAGGACGTGCCTGGTTGCCTTGCCAATGATGCGTTGAAGGCGATGGCCCGGCCGATGCGGATTATCCGTGCGGTTGAGATAGCGGCGCACGACATACCCGGCTGCGTTTCCCCCTGGCCGCTGTGGATGCAGGGAAAGAGAGTGGGCGAAATCCGCTCAGCTGCCTATTCGCCGGAGTTTGAAATAGGTGTGGCGATTGCGATGATTGACGCCCCGGCCTGGTCGCCGGGGACGCTGCTACAAGTCGAGGGGCCAGGAGATGAATGGCTGGAAGCCACGGTGCGCCCTGGTTTCTGGCGGTAAGGCAATTCACTCCTTTTGCGTGTCTTGATCGTGCCCCCGTTCTCCGGCAATCCGCGGACGCCCGTGCGCAATCGCTGTGATCTCCGCCTCGATGAACATTCGGTGCCCATCGAGCGTCGCCGTTCGAATGTCCCGTTCGAATCGTACGCTGACACCTTCCGCCCCTGCCGAACGGGCGCGTTCGGTTGCGGTCTCTGCCAGTTCCGCCTCCACTGCCTGAATTGCTGCGCCTTCCGCCGTGAAATCCTGCCGGCCTGAGGGCATGTGGCCGCGAAAGCACCCTTCACTCTCTGCCGTGATTGTGGCTGTCTGCCGGATTGCGACCTGACCCGTCACTGCGCCGATGGCATTGGCCACCCCCGCGTGATCCGGCACGATCATTGGGGTTTTCAGACGCGCCCCCACCGCGCCATAATACGCAGGTGCCGATGCCCCAAGACCCACGATTGGCAGGTGTAGTGCCGCGTCGAGTGCCACCATCCCCCGGTGATGATCAAGTCCTGCGCGGGTAAGCGTGTGGCTTGCCAGTTCTGCAGGTGGTGCCCCGAAATCCCGTTTATCTTCAGCAAACGCTACCTCCAGCAGGGCCTGCACTGTCTGTTCCGTCAGCTGGTCCACGATCTTCTGTGCCAGGATTTCGGGTGCCGTGGCCACTGGCAGCCCGGCACTGGTGCGTTTGCGGCAAAAGAGCTGCGTCGCCATGTGCGCGGCCTCCGTATTCCAGGTTTCCAGCAGCCCCAGCACATGGGCCGCGTCAGACGGTGTGAGAGCGGAAATCATCACTAACCCGCGTTCCGCCAGCTTTTGCATGGCCACGGTTTCAATCCGCGCCTTGAGAAGTGTATTCATCTCTGCTGCCTGAGTGCCCAGTCGGTCCAGCAGCCGCGCTTCCCGGTCGCCCAGCCCGTCGGCACTGTACCCGGACAGGCGGCAGGGCAACACAAAGCGGCCGTCGAATTCACCCGCTTTGTCGGACCCGGACTGCCGATCAAGCGCGGGCAGCACCACGTTGGCCCATTCCACTGCCGCGAGAGATACCGGAACCACGCGCCGCGGGCCGAGCCGCAGATCACTGGCCAATCCGTCGTACGCCATATGCACTTCGCTGTCTCCGCCGAGGCCCGTGGTACGCAGGGCGACCGCTTCCACCATCGTGTGGAAGTCCCCAACCCGTGCACCTTTCGGGTCGATGGCAGGGCGTCCGTCGTGCAACACGGCTACGTCTGTCGTCGTGCCCCCGATGTCGCTGACGAACGCCTCGTCCTGGCCGGTCAGCCAGCGGGCACCGACGATGCTGGCGGCGGGGCCGCTGAGGATCGTCTCAATGGGCCGTTCGCGGGCCAGATCGCCGGAAATCAGTGCCCCATCGCCGCGCACAACCATTAAGGGTGCGGTGATACCGATAGACAGAAAGTACGCTTCCGCTGAGCTGATCAGGCTGTCAATCATGCCGATCAGCCGGGCGTTCAGCACGGCGGTCATGGCCCGCTTTGGCCCGCCGAGTCTGGTGCTCAGTTCGTGGCTGCAGGTTACCGGGGCACCGGTCACGTCCCGGATGATATTGCGCGCTGTCACTTCGTGGGCAGGGTTACGCGTGGCGAACTGGCTTGCTACAGCAAAGCCGGGAACCGGGCCGTCAAGCGCATGCAAGGCGTCTCTTAACCCGGCCGCATCAAATCCTGCAGCTTCCGCACCGTTGGCGAGGTGCCCGCCGGTAACGCGTATAACCGGATCACCTTTGAGTGCTTCATCAAGACCCTGACGTGCGATATCGAGGCGAGAAAACCCGATGAAGACAAGGCATATCCGGGTGCCATGGCCCTCCACTAACGCATTGGTGGCGAGCGTTGTGGACAGAGAGCAGAGCGCGATATCCGCAGCCGCCGTACCGCTTTTCCCCAGCACCCCGGACACGGCATTGCCGATACCAATCGCCAGGTCATGCCGGGTTGTCAGGGATTTGGCTGATGCGATCACCGCATCTTTGCTGTCGACCAGCACCGCATCGGTGTAAGTGCCGCCCGTGTCAACGCCCAGAAAAATGGCCATGGTACTTCCTGCATTTGTCCGGAACGCCTGTTAGATTTTCCGCGTTCTTCTGTCACCCGGGAATATGCGCCGTCGAGGTCCATCCGGTGCGGGTGCCGGTATCAGGTTATCCGCCCCCGTCCGGACGGATACCGCCGGAAATCGGGCGTACGACACTGGTGAGTTGGATCGGGAAGAACGGCTCTGATTCAGTACCCGTGTGCGTATCGGCACTTCGCAAGAGTGGTGAAAGGCGCATGTTTCGGGTCGCACACCAGTGAATTACCCCCTATCCCGGCAGCATGACGCAACAAGGTTCAATGACCGCTTCCGAATGGCTGATGCTGTTCGTGCTTTCGCTTGTGTGGGGCGGGTCGTTCCTGTTTGGTGCTGTCGCGGTGTCGGAATTGCCACCGATAACAGTCGCGTTCGTCCGGGTCTCTGGTGCGGCCTTGATGCTGTGGTGCCTGCTGTGCACACTCGGTTACCGTGTTCCTTGTCGGTTTGCCGTTTGGCAGGCGTTTTTCATCATGGGACTTTTGAACAATGTCGTGCCGTTTTCGCTAATCTTCTGGGCACAAACCGACATTTCTGCCGGGTTGGCGTCGATCCTAAATGCCACCACGCCAATTTTCACGGTGCTGGTGGCCCATGGCCTGACCACGGATGAAAGGCTGACCCCCGCCCGTGCGGCGGGGGTCTTGCTGGGATTTGCGGGCGTTGTTGTGATCTTTGGCGGACAGATCGGAACCGGATCAGGCCCTTGGCCGCTGCTGGCCGTGCTGTGTGCGGCCGTATCCTATGCCGTTGCGAGCGTATTTGGCAAATGCTTCGCAGGCCTCGGTGTTGAACCGATTGTTACGGCTGCAGGGCAAGTGACCGCATCATCTGTGCTGCTGCTGCCGGTGATGTTATTTCTTGACCAGCCGTGGGCGTTGGGCATGCCTGCACCTGCGGTGCTTTGGTCGCTTGCCGGGCTGGTACTCCTGTCTACGGCACTCGCTTATGTGCTGTTTTTCCGCATTCTGGCAACGGCCGGGGCGACGAATCTGATGCTGGTGACCCTTCTGATCCCGGTGAGCGCGGTCCTGCTCGGGGTCATTATCTTGTCGGAGGTTGTGAGCCTGCACCAAATCGCCGGGTTGCTGCTGATCGCGCTTGGGCTGGTGGTAACAGATGGTCGCATTCCGGGGAAGGTGCGTGGCTAGAACCGCACCTCAACATTGGGAAGTTTCAGCGCACTAACAAGATCGCGGATCTCTTGCCGGGCAGCCACGTTTGAAATGCTAAGCGCACCGCCACCCACATCCTTGATATCGAGAAGTGTCAGGCCAAGCGGGAAAAGTTCCCGGAAGACCACCCGGTCTGAAAGGCCAGGGGCCAGGCGAAACCCGATCCTGCGGCTCAGATCTTTGAGCGCGGCACCGACCCTGCGCTTATTGTGCATGTTCTGCGGGCCCACCCGGTTGCGAGTGACCACCCATTCAATGGGTTGTGCGCCGGTTTCTGCCCGTGCCTTGCGTGCGTCCCAGACCATTTCGGAATAGACAGACGGACTGGTGACGGCGTTGGTGGCCGGGTCTATGTGTGCCAGCACGTCAAAGTCAATGAAACTGTCGTTCATGGGGGTGACCAGCGTGTCCGCCATCGCATGGGCCAGCTCTGCGAGGGCAGAGTGGGAACCGGCGCAATCCACGACGATGAAGTCCGTTACTTCGTCGAATTCCAGAATTGCCTGTTGAAATGCTGTAAGACCGGCTTCATCATTTGGCGGCATGCCCGGCCTTTCGGCAGATTTCATGCGGCTGATCCTTGGCAGGGGCAGGCATATACCGTTGCGGTCGATATAGTTTTTTCGGTTTTCAATGTAGCGAGTCAGGGTTCGCTGGCGCAGGTCAATATCAATGGCACTGACCCGAAATTCGCACCGCAGCAGGGCTGTCAGCACGTGCATTGCGATGGTGGACTTGCCCGCCCCGCCCTTTTCGTTACCGAAGACGATAATATAGGCCATCTTCCGTTCCCGCGCCAAGTGGGGAGTTGCGCACACGCGGGCACAATTTTGCGTTGGCTCCGGTATGGCGCGGACAGGTCAGGAGCGCAATATCGTTTTTTATTCAAAAACTGTTTCCCGAAATGGCCGCAGATTACGTTCCGGTTTCCTGCACGAATTCATTAAATAAAAACACCGCCTGTGACAGGCGATGTTTCGGTATTCGGTGGTTCCGCGCTGCTTAGAAGCCGAGGCCTTCGTATTTCTTTTTGAATCTCGACACGCGGCCACCGGTATCCAGCAGCCTGGTGTTGCCGCCGGTCCAGGCCGGATGGCCGGACGGGTCAATGTCGAGCGTTAGCGTGTCACCCTCTTTGCCCCAGGTGGAGCGGGTTTTGTAGGTCGTGCCGTCTGTCAGCCTGACCTCGATCATGTGGTAGTCGGGGTGCAGTTCTTTTTTCATATCCTGTTCTCCATGACGCGGGGCAGGTCTGGCGAATTATCCGCCCGGCCGATTGCCCGGTGCCCACTCACCCACTGGTGAGATTTGCGAAGCCGCCATTTAGGCCGGTTCCTGTTACAATGCAAGGGGACAGGCCGGGCAGAGGTATGTTTGCCTTATCTCGTGCCGAACATCCGGTCGCCTGCGTCCCCGAGGCCCGGCACAATGTAGCCCAGCTCATTGAGGTGGCTGTCGAGCGTTGCGGTGACAATTTCCACGTCCGGATGTGCCTCTTTCATGTGTGCCACCCCTTCAGGCGCGGCGAGCAGGCAGAGGAATTTGATGTCTTTCGCGCCGGCCTCTTTCAGCAGGTTAATTGCAGTAACGCTCGAATTTCCGGTGGCAAGCATCGGATCAAGAGCAATCACCCGGCGTTCCGGCAGGTTGTCGGGAACCTTAAAATAGTACTGAACGGGCTTAAGTGTTTCTTCGTCCCGGTAAAGCCCGACAAAGCCCACTCGCGCCGAAGGGATCAGGTCCAGAACCCCTTCCAGCAGCCCGTTGCCTGCCCGCAGGATAGATATAAGCGCAAGCTTTTTACCAGCAAGGAAAGGAGCGTCCATGTCGGTTAGCGGAGTGGTGATGGTTTCTGTCGTTATGGCAAGGTCGCGGGTGACTTCGTAGGCCAGCAGGTGGCTGATTTCGCGCAAGAGCCTGCGAAACTGGTTTGACGGGGTCTCTGCCCCGCGCATAAGAGAAAGTTTGTGCTGCGCAAGGGGATGATCGACAACGGTCAGGCGGTGCATGGGGTGAAGTCTTTCGTGCAGATTTCGGCACTATTGCACGGATCAGATTTTACAAAAAGTGTGGAATCGCGATTGCAATGATTGCAAAGGATTAAAACAGCAGCAACCTGTCAAATATGACGTGCCCGGTTTCGGGTTTCGTTTACCTTTGGGATATCCAAACAGGCCCGCGCACCCAAACCGAGGTGCAGGGATACCCTTGACGGCATCAGCCCGCGACCTGAAAATTACCGCACAAATCCAAGAGTGCGCCCGTGAAATCCCGAACCAAAGTGGCTGTCATCGGCGGTGGTATCGCCGGATGCTCGACACTTTATCACCTGACGGAGGAAGGCTGGTCAGACGTTGTGCTGATCGAACGCGATGGCCGCCATCCGCTGATCAGCACCGCAGGCCTTGTCGGCGGGCTTTGGGATCCGCACGACGGCGACATCGATCCGGCCCAGCTCTGCCAGGCACTGGCCTTCCACGCCCGCCGCGCCGGGGCGCAGGTTTACCGCCACACCGGCGTGACGGGGCTGACCCGGCGCGCCGATGATACCTGGACCGTGCACACAACCAAAGGCGACATCGATGCCGATATCATCGTCAATGCGGGCGGCTACCGGGTGAACGAGATTGGTGCGCTGATGGGGGTGTCACACCCGGTCGTATCGATGGAACACCAGTATTTTATTACCGAAACCATCCAGGCCATCGTGGATGCGGGGCACCGGATGCCGCTGCTGCGCTGTCCGATCTCCGATTACTATTGCCGCCAGGAACAGGACGGGTTGCTGATCGGCTTTTATGAACAGGACTGCCGCCCCTGGGGTCTGGGCGGGATCGACCCGAATTTTGCCAACGACCTCTGCCCTGACGACCTTGACCGGATCATGGATGTGCTCGAGGGTGCCTTTGTGCGCATGCCTGCGCTCCGACAGGCCGGCATCAAGCGCGTGGTCAACGGTCCGATTACCTATTCGATGGACGGCACCCCGCTCGTCGGCCCGATCCCGGGCAAACGCAATGCCTTCTGCATCATCGGCCTGCGGGCCGGGGTGGGGGAAGGCGGGGGCCACGGCTGGCTCCTTGCCCAGCAGATTGTGCACGGGGAGGCGGTCTACGACACCTGGTGCCTGGACCCGCGTCGCTTCG
The DNA here is from genome assembly GCA_014323795.1 of Paracoccaceae bacterium. GTDB lineage: Bacteria > Pseudomonadota > Alphaproteobacteria > Rhodobacterales > Rhodobacteraceae > Amylibacter. The sequence goes on from JACONK010000001.1 coordinate 244,738, forward strand.
GGCCCCATGCGACGGTGGAGCGGACAGTGCTGAAGGCTGTCGAGGACTATCAAAACGAGTTTCGCTTTCACTTTCCCCACGAACACCGCCCGGCAGGTCGCCCCGCCCGGGCTACCCCGCTTTATCCTGTGCTCAAGGCCGAGGGTGCGGCGTTCACGGTGGTCAACGGGTGGGAGCGGATCGACTACATGCGCCCGGGGGATGACTTTGTTGAAATCCACAGCTTCCGTTTCAATGAGGTTTTTGACGTGGTTGCGGCGGAGGTGGCCAATGTGCAGACGAATGTCGGCCTGACAGAAGTCAGCGGCTTCAACCGGTACGAGATTGGCGGTGCGGATGCCCGTGCGCTGATCAACCGTGCCTTCTGCACCAGGATGCGGGAAACGCCGGGGCGTGTCGGGCTCGGTTACCTGTTGAACCACAAGGGAAACATTACAGGCGAGGCGACCATCGCCAATCTGCCCGACGGGCGCATCTGGTATGGCTCGGCAGCGGCGTCCGAGGTGCACGACCTTGACTGGCTGACCAGCATTATCGCTGATGGCAAAGACGTGACGATCACGCCCCTGACCACGGTCTGGACGCTCCTCGTGCTCGCTGGCCCAAACGCACGCAAGGTTCTGTCCGCGGCCGCACGGGGCGATTGGTCGAAAACAGCTTTTCCCTGGCTTAGTGTGCGGGAGGCGCATATTGGCCCCGTGCCGGCCGTGGTGATGGGTATCAGTTTTTCTGGCGAACTGGCCTATGAAATCCACGTGCCCGGCGACGGGGTGTTGAACGCCTGGCAAACCCTGCGCACCGCCGGGGAAGCCTGTGGCATGAAGCTTTTCGGTGCCCGGGCGGTAGATTCCATGCGTCTCGAAAAAGGCTACCGCCACTGGAAATCTGACCTGATCACCGAATTCGACCCAAATGAGAGCGGGCTCGGGCACTTCGTCTCTTCTCCGCACGAATATGTGGGCAAGGCGGCACTGGAGGCGCACCATGCTCCACGGCGGAAATTTTTAACCCTGACGCTTGACTGCGATCATGCCCCGGCTCACCCCGGAGACAGCGTGACGCATGATGGCAAGGTTGTAGGCACCGTCACCTCTGCCGGTTGGGGGCATCGGGTAAGCAAGAATATCGCCATGGCCTTTGTGGATCCGGCCTGCGCGGCAGAAGGCACCGCGCTTGCCGTGGATGTGATCGGTGAACCGCAGCCCGCAACCGTTGTGGCACCCGGGCTGTATGACCCGGCCGGAAGCCTTCTTTGGTCGTAAACCGGTTCGCCTGCGGGTGTGTGTGGCTTTGCCGCCGTGACGGGCGCGAGTCTGCGTCTGACCCGGGTTTTAGTGTGTTTGGTCAACGCCTCTGCTTCCGATACCGGATGAATGGCCGCAAGTCCCCTCGTTACATCAATCGTGGCCGAACAATTCATCTCTAACAATCAGCGCAAGGATTGTGGCGCGGTTTTATGCCGTGCGGATTTCCAATTTCGGATGTCTTGAAAGCGAAACGCCCCGTCTTTTGCGGAACGTTTTAAACCCTGGCCACGGCTCAGGTCAGTGGAATTTTTCGCGCACATCCATGATCGCAGCGTCTATCAGCGCGTTTGCGTCTTTTGCTGCCATTCCCTTGGAAATCACGTCAGATGCGGCACCGATCGCCACGTTGACAGCGGTGTCGCGTACCTCTTTGACGGCGGCGGCTTCGGCATTCGCAATCTGGTCTTCGGCCGCTTGCAGGCGGCGGGCGATGGTGACTTTCAGATCTTCCTTCGCTTGTTCGGCTGCGCGTGCGGCCTCAAACTTGGCTGTTTCCACGATATGCCTGGCTTGTTCGGCGACTTCCTTCTGCTTGCGTTCATAGTCTGCCAGGGTTGACTGGGCTTCTTCCCGCAAGGTGCGCGCTTCATTAAGCTCCTTTCGAATACCTTCGGCGCGCTTGTCCAAAATCCCGCCGATCATACCGGGCACACCCAGATACACGAGGATGCACAGGAAGAGGATAAACGCCAATGTGACAACGAAGTCAGTGTTACCAAGAGAAAAGAACGGTCCTTTTGCGGCGAATGCCGGCGATGCCAGAAGGACGAAAAATACGGTCATCTGTTTCATGACTCTACACTTTCATTCTTGCGTCTATAGCCGCCTGCACACCCTTCGTGTCTAAACCGGGCATGATTTTATTCACGACTGCTTCCGCTGTTTCGGCTGATACGTCACGCACCGCTTCCAGCGCGTTGTCGCGGATGGCTTTGATTGCCACTTCTGATTCCGCAGCTTTGGAAGCAATTTCGGCATCGGCCCTGGCGGCGGCGATTTTAATATCCCTGGCAATTTCCGACCGCGTTTCCGCGACGATGGTGTTTGCCTCTGCCCGGGCCTCCGCCAGGGCTTTTTTGTAATCTTCTTCGGCTTGGAAAGCCCGGGTGCGCAGCATTTCTGCCTGTTCCAGATCGTTCTGAATCGCGTCGTGGCGTTCCTGGATCACAGATGCAATCCGGGGCAGCGCGATGCGGGACATCAGGACATAAACCACCACCAGGGTGATCACCAGCCAGAATATCTGGTTAGCGTACCAGTCCGTGCAAAGCTGCGGCATACCGACCGCACCACCATCCGGGCCGATGCAAGAGGTGCCTGCCGACGCTGTTGATTCAATTGCCATGGCAACCCCCGTCAAACCAGTTTCGGAAGGGCGGACATGCCACCCCGTTATTCCAAAGACACCAGCCTATACGGCGAACATCAACAAGAGTGCCACAAGGAACGAGAAGATTCCGAGTGCCTCCGAGAACGCGATACCGATGAACATCGTTGCGGTTTGGCCACCAGCGGCCGACGGGTTGCGCAGGGCACCGGACAGGTAGTTGCCGACCACATGGCCCACACCAACAGCGGCACCGCCCATACCGGTACATGCAAGACCTGCACCCACATAAGCACCCATTTGTACCAGATCGCCTTCGATTGCCATTTTGGTTACTCCTTCAGATTGGAATGGCTGGATAGATGTTCGGACCCTAGTGATGCGGATGCAGCGCATCGTTCAGATACACGCAGGTCAGAATGGTGAAGACATACGCCTGGATGACGACAACGAGCATCTCAAGCGCATAGATTGCGGTGATCGCCAGCACGGATGCCGGTGCAATCAGCGTAACGACAGCAAAGCCTGCAAAAACTTTAATCACTGCGTGGCCGGCCATCATGTTGCCGGCAAGACGGATAGAGTGGCTGACGGGCCGCACGAAGTAGGAGATTATCTCAATCAGGGCCAGCACAGGCCGCAGGGCCGGCGGTGCAGACGAAATCCAGAAGAGGTTCAGGAACCGGGCACCGTTTTTGACGAAGCCGACCACAGTGACCGCGATGAACACGGACATGGCCATGACGGCGGTCACGGCAATGTGTGACGTCGTGGTGAAGCTGCCGGGGATCAGGCCAAGGATATTCGACGTGACGATGAAAATGAAGAGCGTGAATATATAGGGTAGATACTTCAGCCCTTCCTTACCCGCGATGTCTTCCACCATCTTGTAGATAAAGCTGTAGATCACTTCCGCAATTGACTGCGCCCGGGTCGGCACGGTGGCACGCCCGTGCGGGCCGACTATCATCAGGAGTATGATGGCCACCACGGCGAGGCCCATCCAGACAGTGACGTTGGTGATAGAGAAGGTGCCCACATTGCCCCCGCCCAGCCAAGACGGGATTTTCACGATAAATTGGTCCATCGGGTGAATGTTGAGACCGCCGCCTTCTTCAGTCGCCATCTTTTGTTCCCTTTCCGGCGTCAAATGCCGCGTTTTTCCTTTGGATCTCTTGCGCAGTGCGCATCATCGTGCGGATCCCGGCGACAAAGCCAAAACCTGTGAACATAATCATCAGCCATGGCAGCGTTCCGAACGCCAAGTCAAGTCCATAACCCAATCCGAATCCGAGCAGAAGACCTGCCACCAACTCGGTCACCATGCGCCAGCCTTGCTGTGCCTGGCTGATGTGGCTTTCTTCTTTCGGCTTCGGGGCGTGTGCCTTTTTTAACTCTGAAATCCGTTTCTCAAGCGCATTCAGCCTGTCCGGGTCGGGACCATCTGTCATCAGCGGCATTCCCTGGTCGTGCACGGCGGGCCGATTTCGCGGTTGCGCGGAACATAGCAATGAACCGGGGAGAGTCAATCAGATACCTGGATATTCTAACTGTCTGAAATAGTTGGATAAAAAAATATAGTTCAAATTGTGCTGGCGCATGTCGCCCGCTTTTGGACAGCACCAATCCCGAAAAGTCTGGTTCCGGCGCAGAATCAGGACGACAGGCTGCCGTGCACCCGGTGCGGATGTTCTCCGGCATTGGGTTGACCCAGGTCAGGCCCGTCTCTGCAGCGGCGGATGCGAAGCCAGCCTTCCCGCACGGGAAGCCGTTGCCCGAATATACCGCATCCGCCTTTGCACTGCTGTCATCCGTAAAGACGAGGCAGCAGGTGCCGGAGACGATGTTTGGCTTGCAAAATAAAGTACTGCCATACTTCTATGTGTTCGGGCTTATGTCCACAAGTCAAGGATTGCCTACTGCCAGAGGGAGAAGAAGATGCAGGTTGACGATTACGCTGTCGCAGAAATCCTGGCGGAGAATCGCCGTTTCATGGTGCCGCTCTATCAGCGGCAATACCAATGGCAGGATAGGCAGCTCATCCCGTTCTGGGAGGATGTGCAGGCCAAGGCCATCGAGGTTTTGGAAGGGGAAAGCCGGTTTCAGCATTACATGGGGGCACTGATCCTTTCCCCCGTCGGTGAAGCAGCCCAAATTGATGTTACCCCCCGGTGCTAGGTCATCGATGGCCAGCAGCGGCTGACCACCTTTCAGCTGTTCCTCGCCGCCCTGCGTGAGGTCGCACGCAGGCACGAATGCGAAGACATCGTCGAAAATGTGCGCGACTATCTGTTCAACAATCCCAGGCCGCATGACACTGACGTTCTGGCCCGGTTCAAACTGGTACCGACGCCCTCGGATCGGGATATCTTCCACGACATCGTAAGACGAGGATACGGCACGATCAGGGATCGGTACAATAGGCTTTACCGGGGAGGTCATGTTCCAAAGAACACGCCAGTCCGCGCACTTCGGGCGTATGAGGAATTTTATCGGCTGATCGACCGTTTCGCGCAAAGCGGCTCTGCCGAGTTGCGCGAACAGGACGAGGGGGAGGGTGAAAACCCAACCATCGGCGATGAGACCGATACCAACGCGGCGATCCAGAATCGTCTGAAGGCATTGCTTGCCGCCCTGCTGAACCGGATGAAACTGGTCGTCATCACGCTGGGCGAGGACGACGACGCGCAGGTGATTTTTGAGACGCTGAACTCCCGAGGTGAGCCGCTGCTTGCCATGGACCTTGTGCGTAACAACATCTTCCATCGCGCCGAGAAAGAGGGGGGCGAGGTCGAAGACCTCTACGATGAGTTTTGGGGTGCCTTCGATAATCCCTGGTGGAAAGACCCTGCGCCCTTCGCCAGCCCCAAAAGGCCCCGTATTGACCATTTCCTGGCCCATGTGCTGGTCGCCGAAACTGGTCAGAGGATTTCGATGCGTGAACTCTATGCCGAATATCGGGCGTTCGCCGTTCCGAAAGGCAGGCCGCGGTTTGACAGGGTTGAGGATGAACTCAAACTGCTTCGGAAATATTCACCAATATATCAAACACTCGAAGGGCACCGGGACGGGAACAAGGATCTGCACTGGCTTGGGCGCAAACTGGCAGCATGGCAGGTCACATCGGCCTATCCGGTGGCCATGCAGATCAACACCGCGGGCATCGAGGCGGGGGAGAAGCGCAAACTCTATCGCTTGATCTATGCCTACATCGTGCGTCGGGCCCTGTCGGCCCTGACCCCGAAGAATCTCAACCAGGTCTTTCAAAGCCTGGCGCAGGCGTTCATCCGGAACGGTCCGTCGGTCGCAACATTCGAAGGGTATTTTGGTCAGCGCACCGGCGACAGCAGCCGCTTTCCAACGGATCGGGAATTCCGTCAGGCAATCTGTTCGCAGCCGGCATACACATTGGCCCCGCAAATGCGGATCAAGGACGTGCTGTGGGAATTGGAAGTGGCCAGCCGCTCCAGGTTTGCAGAACAGCTGGCAAGGCCAGAGGGTCTTTGGATCGAGCACGTCCTGCCTCAGACATGGACAGAAGCATGGCCTTTCGAAGACGGAGAATTCGTTGATCGCTGGTCCGGCGATCCAAAAGCCGTTGAGCGCAACATGGTTCTTCACACGCTCGGCAACCTCACGCTGTTATCTTCCGCTCTGGATATATCAATAAGCAACAAGCCATTTCATGAAAAACGGGAAAGGATGGAAGAGCATAGCAGCCTTTTCCTGAATAGATGGTTCCTGGAAAAAGAGAGCTGGAATGAGCGCGACATCAGGGAACGGAGCAACGCACTTGCGGATAAGGCAATTGCCATCTGGCCCGCGCTGAATGAGCCGGAAACCGAACCGGAAGACGTGGAGGGCGAATGACCCCTGCCGGACGCCGCGGGCCGTATTCTGTTTTGGAATGTCAGGCCGGATACCGGGATATGGTACCGGGCCGATCACTTCACCAAAGTGGGGGAAATGTCGGCACAGGATACGCAATTTGTCGTTTTCTGCCGGAAACCGCCGTCGCGGTGTGATTAACTCCTCATACCCAATGCCGGGCGATACAGCGTGGGGGCCTTCAGCACATGTCAGTCTTCGATGGGACAGACCGGATTATACATCAGGCACTGGGGCTTCGGCCGGATCAATCGCTTAAGCAGAAATCAACCTGCCGCCGGCTGTGCACTGCCGCGGGGTTTGCGCCGGAACTTGTGTCCCGGCTTTTTGAACGGATTGAGGGGAACTGGCGTGACAACGCGCATGGGCGCACACCGTCCCGCCGGAATTGGCGGCAGGTGCCGCAGACCCAAATTGCCGATATAAACAAAAGCCCGGAAACGCTTCTGGAAAAAGCCATCGCGGTCCTGGCGGACAAGGGGGATTTGCCGCAATGGTGTAATCAGGTTCCCGTGGCGTCCGGGCTGATAGACCCGTATTGCGACAAACGGGCGGCCTTGGATCTTGTCCGCGTTGCGGACGGCACCGCAGACCTGATCGAATTGAAATGGGACAGCGATACGCCGCTTTTTGCGTTGTTTGAAGTGCTCCGATACGGGTTGGTGTTGCTGCTGAGCAGGAAGCATGCACCAGCTTTCGGATATTCGGGGCGACCTCTGATCCAGGCGGGAACTGTGAGGCTCACGGTTCTGGCCCCCGCGCCCTACTATTCCGGCTATGATCTGCGCACCTTTGAAGAATCCTTGAATCGTAGCCTCAAGCATCTGTCGCAAAAGCATCAGGATTTTCCCCAACTGTGCTTTCAGTTTTTGAGCTTCCCCGGAAAATTTGAAATGCCCTTTCTTTTCGGGGGCCAGGTCAATGCCATGAAGGCGGGCGGTGAGATATCCGCACGGTTCCGGGTGTTGCAGGCAATCTCTTCGATACAGCCGGTATACAGGGGCGCACCATAAGGTTCAGCGCGGCGGTGGTTGTGCGGGTGCTGTTTTACGGCCAGGTTCTTTTCGTGGCTGGCATTTATTGGCTTATCCCAATGGCAGGTTTGGCTGTCCTTCGCCGCGGGCACGGGCGATGGATGGGGTTTGGAACCGCCTGCCCACCAGGATGTCCTGCACGGTGAGCATTTGCATGCGCGGATACAGGATACCGCCGACATCCAAATCCCCTGCCTGGGCCATTTCCCGGCGGAAGTTTCTTTCCTTCCGTTCGCCCAACTCCTCAAGCACAATCAGCCCGGCCATCGGAACATCTTCCCGTTCCAGCACCCCGCGCAGGTCGCGCACCACGCCGATGCCGATGTTTGCCCCGCCCTTCACCTCCAGCACCATGCCGGCCAGGTGCGCCGCGCCCGTGTCAAAATACAGCCGCCCGTCAATGCCGCCATCGCCTGTCCGGCGTGCTGTGACAAAGCCGTCCACCTGTTCAACCGCCCATTTCTGAAAATGATACGGGTCACGCTGCCACAGGTCGCGGGCCCCTTCCAGGCTGTGCGGTACGCCCTCAATCGTGAAATCGGTGCCTTCGGTCAGGCCCAGCCTGTCCTGCAGGCGCACCTTTGCCACGCGCTTGATGGCGTGAATGGCGATGTCGATGCCGACCCAGCGGCGGTTCAGGCGGTGGGCGGCCTCAAGGGTGGTGGCACAGCCGCAGAACGGGTCCAGCACCAGGTCGCCCTCATTGGAACTGGCCCGAATGATACGGTCCAAAAGTGCCAAGGGCTTCTGCGTCGCATAGCCAAGACGTTCGCTTCTTGATGGGGTGTTGATGTCTGCCCAGATGTTATTCGGTACGATACCACTTGATGGTCGCTGTTTTCGCCAGGGTTTCTGCCCTGCCCATTCGATTTCCCCCGCATCATCCAGCTCAACCAACTTACTTCTTTTCACGGTCCAGCCAGAAGGGTGCGGAGGAAACACTCCTTTATATTCGTAACAAAGATTTGGACGCGGACCTAAACCAGGAGGACGGAACGGACTTCTCCGTTTGTAACGGCCCTTTCCATCCATAAGCGGAAAGGATTTCTCGATATTATCGTATAGTATGGCGATTGAACCTGCATTGAATGTGTATGTTGTTCCAGCACTGTAAAAAAGGATCATATCCGATGAGTGCCCATAATTCCTGATAGCATACTGGCTGCGTTTGCCCGCGCCTTTTATGCGTTGCCATGAAATGTGATTTCGGAAATTGGTGCGCCCGAATATGCTGTCCATAACAACTTTCATGTAATGAACAACCTCATCGTCACAATGCAGGTAGATGCTTCCGGTGGGCTTAAGCAGGCCGCGCATGGGCAGCAGCCGTTCCGCCATATAGCTTAGGTAGGCCAGCAGCCCCGGCTGCGTTTTGCGCAGGGCGTTGGGCCAGGCCCGCCAGAACTCGGCCATATCATCGTCAACGCCCGCTTCCCGCATCAGGACGGGCATGGTGCGAATGGCGCGTTCGCGCACCGCATCCAGGGCCCAGGAATCGCTGAACGCCTCCAGCTGGTCGGGCAGCGGGCGCCCGGTTTCATCCTTGTAGATGGCACTGTAATCACGATTGGAGTTGAACGGCGGGTCCAGATAAATCAGGTCCACGCTTTCGGGCGGCATATCCCGCATGATGGTCAGGCAGTCGCCGTAGTAAAGCCGGTTCATCACGTGCTCCTTGCAAGGCTTTCATACTAGGGCTGTGGAAATAGGTTAACCCTGCAACTGCCCGCCGCGGTAACAATTGGCGGCTTTGAACAGACCCTGGCGCTGGAACAGAAGACGCAGGCCAAGCACACCCGGCACCACCGCCGCACACCGGTCGAGCCAGACCCTGGCACCGGGATACGTCTGCCGTACAACCGGAATCGCCAGAACAGCGGCGCATGTGGAATAGAACGCCAGTTCCACGACGAACTGGTTCAAAATGATCAGGGAACGTTCAAACCCGGTCAGATCATCCGGGAAGATGACCACCAGAACCGCGGACGCAAAAAGCACCGATTTCGGATTGCCGAAGTTGACCAGTATGCCACCCAGGAACGCGTTACCCCGACGTACATCGCAGGCTGAAATCGGATGTGCCGCCGTCATCCACAGGGTCCACGCCAGCCACAACAGGTAGCCCGCGCCGATGATTTTTAGCCCCGCGTAGGCCCAAGGGAAGATCGTGAAGACAGCGTCAAGACCCAAAAGCGCGATTCCCGTCCACGTTGCCGCCATCAGGCCGAGCCCGGCACCGGTTGCCATACCGCGGGCAAGGTCGCCCGTCAGCGCGTTGCGCAGCACGTAAGGAAGCGCAGGCCCGGGGCTCGCCAGCACGGCCAGAAGCGTGACGTTAAAGGCTGCGAAGCTGGCGACATCCATCGATCAGAACATCGTCACTTGCGGCCTGAAACAACGTCTATGTCCGGTGCGTCTTCGGCTTTCATACCGACGATGTGATAGCCGCTGTCCACGTGATGATTTTCGCCCGTTACACCGGATGCGAGGTCAGAGCACAGATACATCCCCGCCTTGCCCACATCATCGGTAGTCACGTTGCGGCGCAGGGGGGAGTTCAGCTCATTCCATTTCAGAATATAGCGGAAATCCCCGATGCCCGAGGCAGCAAGCGTCCTGATCGGGCCGGCGGACAGGGCATTCACCCGGATGTTCTTCGGGCCGAGGTCCATGGCCAAGTACTTCACGCTGGCTTCCAGACCGGCTTTGGCGATACCCATGACATTGTAGTGGGGCATCACCATTTCTGCCCCGTAGTAGGTCAGCGTCAGCAGGGCACCGCCGTTCGGCATCAGCTCTTCGGCGCGTTTTGCCACAGCGGTGAAACTGTAGACCGAGATATCCATCGTCATGCGAAAGTTTTCGGGGCTGGTATCAACGTAGCGGCCCCGCAGTTCATTCTTGTCTGAAAAACCAATAGCATGGACTATAAAATCCAGTATGCCCCAATCGGCTTTCAACGCGTTGAACAGGGCGTCCATGCTGGCAGCGTGGGTTACGTCACATTCCAGTACATGGGCCGCGCCGATACTTTTGGCCAGCGGCTTTACCCGTTTGCCGAGCACCTCTCCCTGACAGGAAAACGCAAGCTCTGCGCCCTGTTCATGGCAGGCACGTGCGATCCCCCACGCGATGGACTTGTCATTTGCGACCCCCATGATTAGGCCGCGTTTGCCTTCCATCAGTCCTGCACCCATGTTGTATCCTTTGTCCTTGTTGTAGTACGGCGATTTTATGCCAGGGCCGCAGGTTGCCACAAGAGCAGGGTTATCCCTGCCGAAAAACAGTGTCGGAGGGGGAAAGTCAATCTGAATTACCGGAAATACTGGAAGAAAGAGATGAAACCGAACGATATTTCTGTGGATCGGGATGGGATGTTCGCCGGTGATGATCCCTTTGTGATCGTGCGCACCTGGCTCTCGGAGGCACAAGAGACCGAACTCAATGACGCCAATGCCATGGCATTGGCAACGGTGGACGGTGACGGGCTGCCTAATGTGCGCATGGTTTTGCTCAAGGATATTCGCGAAGATGCCTTCGTTTTTTTCACGAACTACACCAGCCAAAAGGCGGCGGAACTTGAGACCCGCAAAAAAGCGGCGGCAGTGTTGCACTGGAAAAGTTTGCGGCGCCAGATCCGGTTTCGCGGCACGGTTGCCCGTGTGGATAGGGCTGAATCGGACATCTACTTTGAGACCCGCAGCGTGTTTTCCCGTATCGGTGCCTGGGCGTCGGATCAGTCTTCCCCACTCACCCGCAGGTCGAAACTGGAGGCCCGCATGGCAGAATTGAAAAATAAACTCGGCGACAACCCGGGGTGCCCGCCATTTTGGGGGGGGTATATTATTACGCCCCTGGAAATTGAATTCTGGTGCGACGGGGAAGCCCGTTTGCATGATCGGTTTCGGTGGACAAAAACGAATACCGAGGGTGCCTGGGATGTCGTACGCCTCAACCCATAGGTGCACTGGCAGTATGCGGCGTGTGCTCAACATTTATGTAGTTGATGTCTCCCGTTTTTGTAAAAAGTGGCTGGCAAATAAAAAACCGGAAGGTTAGGGACATGGCTTCGTGAAACCCCCGGCAACGCGGAAGAGATTTTTGTCTATATGGAAGAATTGTGTGCCCAAGGTGCCGCAGAGCCTGTTCAGGGGGACGCAATTTGCAGGTGCCCGGCCCAAGGCCTGTTCGGTCAGATGGCTGTCGAAATACGTGATTGGGATTTTGCTTTTGGCAACTCATCCCGCCACAGCATGTCGGCAGGACCAGGTTGATTTGCGGTGGGACGGTGGGTCTGCCAGATTTTGGGTAGAAATTGCCGACGACTATGACAAACGTATGCGCGGGCTGATGTTTCGCGAGAACCTTGGGCGTTACAGTGGAATGCTGTTTGTTTATGAGTACCCAATGACGGTTTCGTTCTGGATGAAAAATACGCTGATCCCGCTTGACATAATCTTTCTGGATAAAACGGGAGTTGTGCAAAAGGTACATGCCGATGCTGTCCCTGGCAGCCTTGAAAGCATCCCGGGCGGCGATAATATCCTGGCGGTTCTTGAAATCAACGGCGGGCTTGCGGCAGAGTTGGGCATTCGCCCGGGTGCCCGTATGAGGCACCCGGCCTTTGCGGGCACCGCTGAATGGCCGTGCAATTGATTCGCAGGCGTCCGCGGTTTTTCTCTTTTCAAATCAGGTGACGGTCTTTATGGCAGGCGCATCGGTTCGGGGCGTGGCGCAGCCTGGTAGCGCACCTGTTTTGGGTACAGGGGGTCGTGAGTTCGAATCTCGCCGCCCCGACCAATTTCCGGAAAGTCAGAATTTAAGCATCTGTGGCGCGTAAGGTGGTTCTTTCAGAAAAACCAGGGTCAGATGGTGAGTTCGTCCAGCGGCTTCCCCGCTTCCAGGTGTGCCCTGACCCAGGCGGGCTGACGTCCCCGGCCGCTCCATGTTAAGGCACTGTCTTCCGGGTGCTTGTATTTTGGCGGATTTCTCATCTTTTCAGAACTTCTGTTCGCCAGTTGGCTTAACGAATATCCCAATTCACGCGCTTTGGCTTCAACCGCGGCGCGGGCTTCGTCCAAGCGACGCTTCTCAAAATTACGGATGGCTCTGTCCACATCTTTTCGCAGCTTCAGCAGTTCTTTGCGCGTCAGTGTGCCAAGGTCTATTTTTGCCATTTTGATTGTTTCCGTTTGCGATTTGCTCATTTTCCTTTAATTTCAGAGCTTAATACGGCAAATTCCAGGGTAGACTAGTTAAAAAAATTAAAAAGTTAATAGAAAGGTATTTTGGCAAATCTCGCCGACATCAATTGGCCCCCATGACTGGCAACACTACCCAGGATGAAAATTGTGCGTCAGCCGCGGGAATGTGCGTCGCGAATCAACCTTGCGGCATAAAATGGCGACGATTCTGCCCGGTAACTGCCTGTGATTCTCCGCGCCCGCGCTGCCGTCCCACCGCCATCCCACCAGGGATCCGGTATCCCTGGTTTGCGGCCCCACAATCCGGAGAGCCATTTTTAACCTTTGATTTTGGCGGTTTGTCGGGTGCTGCGGAGGCACTGTAAAAACGGTCGTTGACACCACAGGCATCAGGTCACAATCTGTGCTGACCCTGGGGCAGGACACAATATGTAGTGCTGCCACGCAGGGGCCAAGAGGGACAGGCTGTGGCTGTAAATAAAGGGCTGGATGCCCATAGCTGCCGGCTGTTGCCCAAAAATAACAAAGCCAGGATAGGGGGCGGACCGTGAATATCCAACGCCGGTTTACAACAGAAGGTAGGGATGCATACGCGGGCATCGATTTTCACACCACATCCAGCGAGATCAGGAACCCGGACGGGTCGGTCGTTTTCTCGCTGGAAAATGTGGAAGTCCCGACCTGCTGGTCGCAGGTGGCTGCCGATGTGATTGCGCAGAAATATTTCCGTAAAGCAGATGTGTCCGTCCACCTCAGGAAAGTCCCCGAAAAGGGTGTGCCGGAATTCTTGTGGCGCTCCATCCCCGACATTTCCAGGCAGGCAGAAGCAGGCGAGGCCTACCAGGGTGAAACAAGCGCGAGGCAGGTTTTTGACCGGTTGGCAGGTGCCTGGGCCTATTGGGGCTGGAAAGGCGGCATGTTTGATACAGCGGAGGATGCGCATGCCTATTTTGATGAGATGCGGCACATGTTGGCAGCACAGATGGGCGCACCCAACAGTCCGCAATGGTTTAACACCGGTCTGCACTGGGCCTATGGCATCAATGGTCCGGGCCAGGGGCATCACTACGTTGACTTCAGGACAGGCAAGTTGGCCGAATCGAAGTCAGCCTATGAGCGTCCGCAACCGCATGCCTGCTTCATACAGTCTGTCGACGATGATCTGGTGAATGACGGCGGAATCATGGATTTGTGGGTCCGTGAAGCGCGGCTGTTCAAATACGGATCCGGTACGGGCACCAACTTCTCTTCCCTGCGCGGTGCCGATGAGCCGTTGGGCGGCGGCGGCAGGTCTTCTGGTCTGATGTCATTTCTAAAGATCGGGGATCGCGCCGCGGGCGCAATCAAATCAGGTGGCACGACCCGCCGCGCCGCCAAGATGGTGATCTGCGATATGGATCACCCGGACATCAAGGACTTCGTGAATTGGAAGATTCGCGAAGAGCAGAAAGTGGCAGCACTCGTCGCCGGTTCCAGAATGCATGAGGATAAGCTGAACGAAATCTTCGGTGCGATCCGCGGTTGGGATGGCGCGGAAGAAGACGCCTTTGATCCGAGGGTAAATGTGGGTCTCAAGGCAGCGATACATACCGCGAAGAAGGCAAAAATCCCGGAAACTTGCGTCAATCGTGTGCTGCAATATGCACGGCAGGGTTTTGTCTCTGTTGAATTCCCGACCTACGATACAGACTGGGATGGTGAAGCCTATGCAACGGTTGCCGGCCAGAATTCCAACAATTCCGTACGCGTCACCGACGCTTTCCTGAAGGCTGTGCGTGAAGACCGGCCCTGGGAGCTGATCCGCCGCACCGACGGCCAGGTGGCAGAGACGGTCTCCGCCCGTGAACTGTGGGAAGATGTATGCCATGCAGCCTGGGCCTGCGCTGACCCGGGCGTCCAGTTCCACGACACCATCAACTCCTGGCACACCTGCCCCGAAGACGGTGAAATCCGTGGGTCGAATCCATGTTCGGAATACATGTTCCTTGATGACACTGCCTGTAACCTGGCCTCCATGAACCTGCTGAAATTCTATAAGGATGGCCAGTTTGATGCAGCCGCCTACATGCATGCCACGCGGCTCTGGACTATAACGCTGGAAATCAGCGTGTTGATGGCACAGTTCCCATCCAGGAAAATTGCAGGGCTCAGCCACAGGTTCCGCACCCTGGGCCTCGGGTATGCCAACATCGGTGGCCTCTTGATGAATATGGGGCTTGGGTATGACAGCGACGAAGGCCGCGCACTCTGCGGTGCGCTGACAGCACTGATGACCGGTGTGTCTTACGCAACCTCGGCTGAGATGGCCAGTGAATTGGGCACTTTTCCAGGCTACGAGAAGAACGCGGATCACATGCTTCGCGTCATGCGTAACCACCGCAGGGCCGCCTATGGCAAAGCCGAAAATTACGAGGGGCTGGAAATTTTGCCGGTTCCGCTTGACCACGCCAATTGTCCGGATGAACAGCTCTTGAATCTCGCCAAAAGTGCCTGGGACAGTGCGCTGAGTCTGGGTCAAAAGCACGGCTACCGCAACGCGCAGGTGTCCGTGATCGCGCCCACCGGCACCATTGGCCTGGTGATGGACTGCGACACCACGGGCATTGAGCCGGACTTCGCGCTGGTGAAGTTCAAGAAGCTCGCCGGTGGTGGCTATTTCAAGATCATCAACCGGTCGGTTCCGGCCGCGCTGAAAACGCTCGGCTATCCGGCAAGCCAGATCAGGGAGATCGTGTCCTATGCCGTCGGTCACGGAACCATAGACACTGCACCGGACATCAACCCGACGACGTTGACCCGCCACGGCTTTGGTCCGGAAGAACTGCAGAAAGTTGATGCAGCCCTGCCGACCGCCTTCGATATCCGGTTTGTGTTTAATCAGTGGACGCTGGGCGCAGACTTCTGCACGGGCACCCTTGGTATCCCGGAAGAAAAGCTGAGCGACCCGGCCTTTGATCTGCTGACGCATCTCGGTTTCAACAAAGCGCAGATTGAGGCGGCCAACGCCCACGCCTGCGGGACGATGACACTGGAAGGGGCACCTTTTCTCAGGGACGAGCATCTGCACGTCTTTGACTGTGCCAACCCGTGCGGGAAAATTGGCAAGCGTTTTTTGAGCGTGGACAGCCACATCACCATGATGGCCGCGGCGCAGAGCTTCATCTCCGGTGCGATTTCCAAAACGATCAACCTGCCCCAAGGCGCAACCATTGAGGACTGCCGGAAAGCCTATGAGGCCAGCTGGTCACTGGGCGTGAAAGCCAACGCGCTTTATCGTGACGGGTCAAAACTGAGCCAACCATTGTCGGCGGCACTCATCGAGGACGATGAAGAGCTGGAAGAGATACTTGCAGAAGCACCAGCAGGGGAACGCGCCCGGGTTCTGGCGGGCAAGATCGTCGAAAAGGTGATTGTCAGGGAAATCGACCGGGTTCGCGACAAACTGCCGCAGCGCCGTAAAGGCTACACCCAGAAGGCGGTTGTCGGTGGGCACAAGGTTTACCTGCGCACCGGCGAGTATGAGGACGGCAGGCTTGGCGAGATCTTCATAGATATGCACAAGGAAGGTGCCGGCTTCCGTGCGATGATGAATAATTTCGCCATCGCCGTATCCGTGGGTCTGCAGTATGGGGTGCCGCTTGATGAGTTCGTGGATGCCTTCACGTTCACCCGGTTTGAACCGGCGGGGATGGTGCAGGGCAACGACTCGATCAAAAATGCGACGTCAATCCTCGACTACATCTTCCGGGAGCTTGCTGTCAGCTACCTCGACCGCACGGACCTGGCACATGTGAAGCCCGGCGGGGCCCGCTTTGATGAGCTCGGCTGTGGGGAAGGAGAGGGCGTATCGAACATCAGACCAGCGTCTGATGACGCTGTGGCACTCCTTAAGCAGGTGGTCAGCCCCGGCTACCACCGCCACCGAATGTCGCAGGAACTGATGGTTTTTCAGGGCGGCGCGACGGAAGCACTGTTCCGGTCGAAGTGTGCGACCGCTGCCGAAATTGCACCTGCACCAGGGCCTGGTCCGGCACCTGCCAGGATGTCGGTTGTTGCCTTGGCTGCCATGGACGAACGCCAGAAGGCCAGGATGCAGGGCTACGAGGGCGATGCCTGCGAGGACTGCGGCAACTACACGCTGGTGCGCAACGGCACCTGCATGAAATGCAACACCTGCGGGTCAACAAGCGGATGCGGCTGACAAGACATCGGGAATTCAGATTCAAGAATACCGGCCAACTCTCGCGGGTTCGTGGAATTCCTGGAAGGGGTGGAATTCGGGTATTCGTTTGAGTCTGTGTCACACAGCGTTGGCTTGAAAAGTGTGTCCTGTTTCCCTGCGCACAGGGTATGGAGGATTGTCGTAAACAGCACCCACGGGGTTCCGGGACAAGGAAGAAGCGCATTTTGCGAATTTGGGCACTTTTACCTTCACCCGGACCATTTTGATGAAATATCCGGCGGCGCGTTTCGAATTTCGTTCGATAACCCGAGTCACTTTTACGCTTCTGGCATCGAAATCATCGAGGAACGGGAAGGAAATGCACAGGTTAAATCTGTGATTTCCGGTCAGCAATCTCTCAAGGCACAGGTGGCCGCATTCGGGACTGGCTAAAAGCAGAACAGCCGAACGTTTGTGGTATCTGAAGAGAATGTCAAAATTGCAGCGAATCTTTTCAAGGGCCCGGGTGCCATCTGCCTGTGGGTGGCGCGGGAGAAAACGAACATGAGGAGCCCGCCGCCACTGGCCGTTGTGACAAACGCGGGGGTCAGGCCGAGCACGTCGGTTAGCATGCCTGCAATACCGGCACCGATGGCGGTGAAGCCGAGCCCGACCACCACCCGGATGGACATCACCCGCCACACGCATGTCATCGGGCAGGTCGGCCTGGATGATCTGCTGCATGGAAACGCCACAACCAGGTGCCGGTGGCACCCAGGATCGCGGCACAGGCAAGGGCCACGGGCCAATGTGACGTGTATCTAGGCATGGCCAGGGCACCAAGACCGCTGAAGGCGATCATCAAATTGCAGTGCGAGAGCGCGTCTCGGGTTTGGTTGTGACCGCCACACCCAAGGCTTTGATAATTGCCGGTATCAGTGCGCCACCGCCTACAGCAGAGCCCAACTGCCCGAATCCTGTGGCACCACGGGCAAAGGCACCGTCCGCGATGACCGGCAGAACCTCCGGCACACCGCGAAGGGATACGGAAAAATGCAGGTGGCAGCGAGGATGGTGACAATGGTCCGGCGTGTACGAACATAGATCAGCCACTCGCGTATGGCGGTAGCGAAGGTCCGGGTGGTTCTGTCCGCCAGTCTGCGCGGGTGCAGCCGTGCAATGATCGCCAGGTTCGGCAGGAACATCGTACCAGTGATCAGAATCGCCGGGGTGATGCCCAGCCGTTCGAACATCAAACCGTCTATAGCAGGTGAGAACAGCCGCGCCACGTTGAAGTTAATCGCGGAGAGCGCAACAACGCCGGATACATCTGACGGTGGTACCAGCCGGGGGCCAGGCGACAGGCGCACCGGGTGGTGAGCCGCCGCTACCGTGCCGAGGGCCAGAGATATGAATATCATCATGATTGGACCCGGAAAACCGCTTGTGCAGAGCCCGAGTAACGTCAGGATGCAGGCGATCATCGACAGACTGGTGATGTAGGCCGCCACACGGATGTCCGCACGGTCAACCATGACGCCAAAGCCCGGACCGCCACAGAATGTCGGCAGAAGCGAGGCTGCCGCTACACCCGGTAAACGTGGCAGACCCGGCTGCATCCCAGGCGAGCCAGCCGATCAGAATCCGCACGATCCACAATGGCATTCACGCCGTCTACCGCCCCGGCAAGGTAGAGACGGAATTCAGGTTCGCGCAGGGCGGAGAAGTTCATAAATATCCGATAGGCCATCGGTCCGGCAGGGGAAAGGACAGCTGCCCGCGCAAGCCCCCTTGAACTGCACGCCGCATCAGGCTATTGCCAGCGCGGTGCCGCTGTAGCTCAGTTGGTAGAGCACGTCATTCGTAATGATGGGGTCGTAGGTTCAAGTCCTATCAGCGGCACCAGCTTCCGCGTTGAACCGGGATGCACCGGACCGCCCGACAGGGGGTGATTGATCGGGTACACAGGATTTTTTTTGAAAGGCAATCGGCCCCTCGCGGCCCGGCTTGAATTGATCGCCCGGCAGACATCCAACCCGGCCTGCCTCCCCGCACCAGCCCGGGTTCGTCACCCTTGGCAGGCCTCACACTGATCGGGCAGTAAGGCTGGCAGGCTATACCCCGTTTTCCGCGACGGCTTCTTCAATCAGATTTGTTTTACCGATAGCGATTCGATGAAAACCCATCGGATGGGAGGTTACCTCGATAAAGGCCCCTTTGGTAGCCTGTCTCGTTATTTCCTGGCCCCGAAATTGCCACAGAGATTACCATCTTTAAAAGTACCCCCGGCGCTTTCGTGATTTCTGCCATGAAAACTCCCAGGAAAAAATCAGACATGCCGCAAGAGCGATCAAAAAATTTCCTTATGGAAACTACCGAAATATCATTACGATGTATATCCCCTGATGCAATGCCCTATCCAGACATCCGCGTCTTTCCCGGCAGCATCATATGTCACTTTTCGACTCCCCCCAATAAGCATCCGAACCCTCGGTCCCATAGGCAGAACCCGTATAAGTTGCACTTACATTAGGCCTGCTATCCGATTCGGGACTAAATATAATGTCATTCACATAGTCAAAGTGTCGTAAGGCTGTATCAACAATCCGCCCAGGTTTCTACTTTTCCCTGAGAAGTAGTTACAGGCGACAAGCAGGGTACTCCCCCCAGGATAATTGCAATTTTCAGGGTTTTCATCGGATTTACTCCATCCTTACCGGCAGCTGCCCGGTGACGCTCCCGAAGGAGCGTTATCTTCATCTTGTTGGATCAATCCCCGGTATTTGATAACGGCACAAATAACAGCTGCTGTTATGCCAGTGCCTACTGGTTCCCCGGGTATCCGGGCCCTCTGTCCGGCCTGCTGCAGGTGCCGCCTGGCCCTTTGGTGCCGGCACGGGTTGCCTGGACATTTACGATCCGGGACGATTTTCTGAATTGGACTCGCACATCTGCGGTGATTGCGGCAAAAGGTGCCGCGATGGTTTACCGGCACCCCAATACTGACGAAATAATCCAGGGTAACCGCCGGGCACTGGCGCGGGCGATTACGCTGATTGAAAGCGGACGGTCGGGGCACCGGGCAGAGGCCCGTGCCTTGTTGGATGAGGCTGGGAGTACCAACCGGCAGGCCCTGCGGATCGGTCTGTCTGGCACACCGGGTGCCGGCAAATCCACGTTTACCGAAAGCTTCGGCATGATGCTGGCTGATCAGGGGCTGAAGATCGCCGTTTTGGCGATAGATCCGTCGTCGAACCGATCCGGCGGATCGATATTGGGCGACAAAACGCGGATGGAACGGCTGACCCGACACCCGAACGCCTTTATCCGGCCCTCGCCGTCACAATTCGCGCCGGGTGGGGTGGCGCGCCGTACGCGGGAAGTCATCGCCCTGTGCGAGGCTGCGGGCTTCGACGTTGTGATCGTGGAAACCGTGGGCGTTGGCCAGTCAGAGGTGATGGTCAGCGAAATGACCGACATCTTTGCCCTGCTGCTTGCACCCGCCGGCGGGGATGAGCTGCAGGGCGTGAAACGCGGGATCATGGAAATCGCCGATTTGATTTTCGTGAACAAGGCTGACGGAGATCTGAAGGCACAGGCAATCCGTACCTGTGCAGATTACGCTGGTGCGCTGCGCCTGATGCGTGTCCGCAAGGGGAACCCCGAAGGATTTCCGAAGGCCATGACGATCTCTGCCATTGAAGAAATCGGATTGCAGCAGGCTTGGGAAGAGATCCGGGCTTTGGCAGACTGGCGCAAGGAGAACGACATTTGGGACAGCACCCGAACAGCCCAGGCGGAACTGTGGTTTATGCGTGAAGTGGAGCGTGGCTGGCTTGCCCTGCTTGATGCGGATCCGGACCGCCGCGCCCTGAAAGAAACCCTGCGGGCCGAAGTTGCCCGGGGTCGGATCCGCCCGGACGCCGCGGCTGCGAAACTGCTGTCAAAAATGCAGTCCTAAAGCCCTGGTTGCCCGCTTGACGGGCGGAGAGAATGGGTTTACGCGGGCGGCACAAATTCATATACGCGGGTGTCGCCTATGCTGCCCCGCCAGATCAGGGAACGTTCCGATGTCGCGCAAGTGCGAGTTTACCCAGAAAGGTCCCATGTCGGGCAACAACGTGAGCCACGCCCACAACAAGACCCGGCGCCGGTTCCTGCCGAACCTCAACGAGGTGACGCTCATGTCCGAAACCCTGGGCAAATCCTTCAAGTTCCGCATCTCTTCCGCGGCCTTGCGCACGGTCGACCACCGCGGCGGGTTGGACCAGTTTCTGGCCAAAGCCAGGGATGCAGACTTGTCGGCGAA
This sequence comes from Paracoccaceae bacterium, assembly GCA_014323795.1. Classification (GTDB taxonomy): domain Bacteria; phylum Pseudomonadota; class Alphaproteobacteria; order Rhodobacterales; family Rhodobacteraceae; genus Amylibacter. The sequence continues at coordinate 265,969 of JACONK010000001.1, forward strand.
TGCGCTGAAGGCTAAAAAAGAGATCATGATGGCCCGGGCAGATGCCTGAGGCGGTGAGCAACGAAAAGCCCCTGCGGGGCGTCATGGGATAGCAACCCGTCTGATGAGTTAATGCCGAATCGCCACTGGCTTCTCCGTGCTCACGTGTGTTTCTTTGGTTTAGGTGCGGGCGCGGGGTTTCGCGTTCTGTCCTGGGTTCTGGCCGCTTTACAAATCATCACCTGTGACGCTGTTGCGAAAATCGAAAAAGAGCAGTGACCCGTGTGCCAGGGAAATCCCGCAAACGTCCTCTTGGGGGGTGCAATTCCACCCCCTCCACAAGATCGCTGGCGGAAGTGCCTTGATGGATTCGGTTCAGTAGGTCTGCAGGGGAAAAACCTCCAAGTCTCCGTCCGCAATGTTTCGGATCGCCCTGGCGGCGGCGCAACTTGCAGCTGCGGTTGTAAAATATGCGATTTTTCCGAACAGTGCGACACCGCGTATCTCGCGGCTGTCATGAATGGATTGCTGACCTTCGGTCGTGTTGAAAATCAGGTTGATTTCGCCGTTCTTGAGCCGATCCACGATGTGGGGGCGCCCTTCGTAGACCTTGTTGATGACCTCGGCCGGGATGCCGGCATCTTGCAGAAAATGCGCGGTGCCGCGGGTGGCCAGGATATTGAAGTCTTCGGACAGGAGGATATGCACGGCTTCCAGCATATCGGGAGTCTTATCCTCATCCCGGACAGAGACGAAGACCGTGCCTTCGGATGGCAAGTCCCACCCGGCACCCAGCTGGGATTTAAGAAACGCCCGGGCGAAGGATTTGTCGAGCCCCATGACCTCCCCGGTTGACCGCATCTCTGGCCCCAGCAGGGTGTCCACGCCGGGGAAACGGGCGAATGGCATGACGGCCTCTTTCACCGCGTAGTGATTGGTCAACGGATCTTTTACATTGAAATCGGACAGCGATTCCCCCGCCATGACGCGGGCGGCGATGCCCGCGATGGGGGAGTTCACGGCCTTCGCCACGAACGGAACGGTGCGCGACGCCCGCGGGTTGACCTCCAGGATGTAAATTTCACCGTCCTTGAGGGCGAATTGTATGTTCATCAGGCCCACAACGTTCAGCGCAAATGCCAAGGCTTCCGATTGGCGTTTCAGTTCCTCGATGACATCGGCACCGAGAGAGAACGGCGGCAATGAACAGGCACTGTCGCCGGAGTGAACGCCCGCCTCTTCGATGTGTTCGAGAATGCCCGCCACATGCACCGTTTTGCCGTCGCTTATGGCATCCACGTCCACTTCAGTCGCGCCGGCCAGGTAGCGGTCAAGCAGGACGGGGCTTTGGCCGGAAACAACCACGGCCTCATTAATGTAGCGTTCAAGCCCGGCGTCATCGCGCACAATTTCCATCGCACGGCCGCCAAGCACGTACGATGGCCGGATCACCAGCGGATAGCCGACATCTGCTGCTGCCCTGAATGCCTCTTCGCGCGAATGGGCGATGCTGTTTTTCGGCTGTTTAAGGTTCAGATCGGCCAGCAGTTTCTGGAACTGCTCCCGATCTTCCGCCATATCAATGGCATCTGGCGTGGTACCCAGAATCGGGATGCCTTCATCAGCCAGCGCAGTGGCAATGCTGAGCGGGGTTTGGCCACCGAATTGCACAATTATGCCGTGCAACGTGCCTTTCTCCCGCTCAATCCGCAGGATTTCCAGCAGATTTTCAAGACGCAGCGGTTCAAAGTAGAGCCGGTCGGATGTGTCGTAGTCCGTGCTGACCGTCTCCGGGTTGCAGTTGACCATGATGGTTTCATAGCCCGCGTCCGTCAGCGCGTAGCAGGCGTGACAGCAGCAGTAATCAAACTCAATCCCCTGGCCGATCCGGTTGGGGCCACCGCCCAGGATCACCACCTTCCTGCGGTCAGAAGGGTGTGCCTCACATTCCACTTCACCCATCGCGCCGGTTTCATACGTGGAATACATATAGGGCGTCTGCGCCTCGAACTCTGCGGCGCAGGTGTCGATGCGCTTGTAGACGGCAGTGATGCCCATCTGGCGGCGGTTGTTCCGTATGTCGCGTTCCGTCGCCCCGGACAGTTTTGCAAGCCGTGCGTCGGTAAAGCCGAACATCTTCAGCCGTCGCAGCCCTTTGGCATCCCTCGGCAGGCCATACGCCTGGATTTGGCATTCGATTTCGATGATTTCACGGATGCGCGACAGGAACCACGGATCAAGGGATGTGATGTCGAAAATTTCCGCATCCGTGAACCCGAAACGCATGGCTTGCGCAATGATCCGCAGCCGGTCCGGCGTCTGTTCGGCCAGCGCACGGGTCAGCGATTTATCGATCATCTCCTGTCCTTCCGCATCGGCACTGGCGAGGATGAAAGGCAAGTCCCTGTTAGGGTCATCCGCCCGGATCAGTTGGTCAGACAGCGGCATACCTGGTACGCGGATGTCGTCGAACCCGGTCAGACCGGTTTCCAGGGACGCCAGGGCCTTTTGCAGGCTCTCGTGAATCGTGCGGCCAATGGCCATTGCCTCACCCACTGATTTCATGGCCGTAGTCAGAAGCGGTTCAGCCCCCGGAAATTTCTCAAAGGCAAAGCGCGGTATTTTGGTGACAACGTAGTCGATGGACGGCTCGAAACTCGCAGGTGTTACCCGGGTGATGTCGTTGTCGAGTTCATCGAGCGTATAGCCCACCGCCAGCTTTGTGGCGATCCTGGCAATCGGGAAACCCGTGGCCTTGGATGCCAGGGCTGACGACCGGGACACCCTCGGGTTCATCTCGATCACTACCATGCGTCCGTCGGCCGGGTTTACGGCCCACTGCACGTTCGACCCGCCGGTTTCTACGCCGATTTCGCGCAGCACGTTAATCGAATGTGTGCGCATAATCTGGTATTCCTTGTCTGTCAGTGTCAGGGCGGGTGCCACGGTGATGGAATCGCCTGTGTGCACCCCCATCGGGTCCACGTTTTCGATAGAACAAACGATGATCGCGTTGTCTGCCCTGTCGCGGACAACCTCCATCTCAAACTCTTTCCAGCCGAGCAGGCTTTCATCGATCAGGATTTGCGACACCGGAGATGCGTCCAGCCCGCGGGAGCAGATATGTTCATATTCTTCCTGATTGTATGCGACCCCGCCGCCAGTGCCGCCCATGGTGAACGCGGGGCGGATAATCGCGGGCAGGCCCACATCGGACATGGCGGCGCGGGCTTCCTCCAGCGAATGTGCAATCGCCGCCCGCGGACTTTCGATACCGAGCCGATCCATCGCCTCCCGGAAAAGTTTGCGATCCTCGGCCCTTTCAATGGCTGCGCGCCTGGCACCGATCAGTTCAATCCCCAGCCGTTCCAGGGTTCCGTCTGCATCAAGTGCCAACGCGGTGTTCAGTCCTGTCTGCCCGCCCATGGTCGGCAGCAGCACCAGTTTTTCATCCGGATGGGCGGCGTTCTCCCGCTCGATGATCCTGGTGACCACCTCCGGCGTGATCGGTTCCACATATGTGGCGTCCGCCATGCCCGGATCGGTCATGATCGTCGCAGGGTTTGAGTTTACCAGGACAACCCGGTAGCCTTCTTCCCTCAATGCCTTGCAGGCCTGTGTGCCGGAGTAGTCGAATTCGCAGGCCTGGCCGATGATAATAGGTCCTGCACCGATGATCATCACTGCGTCTATATCGGTGCGTTTGGGCATCTGTCCCTCCTGCATCGGGGCCCGGATTGCCCGGGCCAGTTGCAAATTGTTGCGGTTATAGGGTGTCGCGCCCGCTGTGCAAGGGATCGCGGGGACGGGTGTGCGATGTTATGGTGGCCGGACAAATTGCTTTTGGGGCATAACGATGAGCGGCATCATGATCGTGCGTCACGGACAGGCCCAAACGGGTGCCACGGATGAGGCGAGCTATGATCGCCTCTCGGATCTCGGCCACCGGCAGGCGGCCTGGCTGGGGGAGTATTTGCGTGAAACCCTGCCCCCCGATCTGGTTATCCACGGCACCCTTCGGCGACAGCGGGAAACCGCGGTTGCGCTGGGCCTTGACGGCGTACCGATGGAAGAGGATCCCAGACTAAACGAATTGAACTACTTCGATATGGCCCGTCACATGGCGGATTATCACAGTCTGGCCGAACCGGTGGATGGGCCGACCTTTGCAGCCTTTTTGCCCGAACTGCTGCGTGCCTGGCACGGCGGTGACATGGCCCGCGGGCTGGAAACCTATGGGGATTTCTGTGACCGGATCACGTCGGCCCTTGCCGATGCGGGGCACCGGGACGGACGGGTGATGCTGGTGTCCTCCACCGGAGTGATTGCCACCTTGGCCGGCCTTGCGCTGGATCTCGATCCGACGCGCAATTCCAGGCTGTTTTTGGCGGTCACCCACACCTCCGTTTCCAGGTTCGAGGTTGGCCCGGGCGAGATCTTCCTCAGCCAGTATGCCGCCACGCCGCATATGGACCGGGCGGACCGTGAAGGCCTGCGAACCAAGGTTTAGGGTGATCTTTTAAACAGATGACAGCGGGCGGGCACCTGCGATCATGCCACACTGTGTGTGGCGGGGGTGATCCGGCGCACACGATATACATCTGACCAATCACGCTTGTGCAGCAGGTGGTCATCCAACAGAATATCTGCCGCCCATTGGTGCGCAACGGTGTGATGCAAATACTGCCGGAAACCATGTGGCTGATTTCACCGCTTATGGAACGCTTTGGCCAGACGGCATAAAAGACGGGGGCAATACTTCCATGGATAATTGTCGCTGGTTCTGTGCCCGGTAAAATTCTGCGCATGATCGAGTGTTTAACGCTTTTCCTTGGTGTGCCGGTGGTTCTGGCAGTCTTTCTGGATCCGGCGGCGATGTACCCGATCCTGACGGTTGCGGGGCTTGTCGGGCTTGTTCTGTTGCACTTTACCCCGGGCTTTTCCTGGCGGGAACTTTGGGGACCGATTCAGGTTTTGCCGGTATTGGCCTTTGGTGTGCTGACTTTTGCGGTGTCTTCTGTGCTCTGCTGGATGATCCTGCCTGACCGATTCTGGCTTCTGATTCGCAACCAGCCGCAAATCCTGCTTATGATTGCCGTCCTCTACCCGTTGTTCCTGGTTTTGCCGCAGGAAATTGTCTACCGCCCGCTGTTTTACCACCGCTACGGAGTGCTCTTCCCCGGCGGGTGTGCGCCCTGGGTCAATGCGGCACTGTTCTCATTGGGGCATCTGATGTATTGGCACTGGGCTGTAATGTTACTGACGTTTATGGGAAGCTTTGTATTTTCAAGGGCTTACCTGCAGGGATGTGGATTCATGCAGGCCATGGCATTGCATTCCATTGCAGGTTTCGCGGTTTTTGCGAGCGGACTGGGATGGTTGTTTTTCACTGGCGGAAATGTGGTGCAGGGCGGCTGACGGCCTGAAAAGGGTCGGTGTGCCAAAGGCACACCGGATTCCGGCCCGGATTCCGGCAGGGTATCAGAACGAAGCCACCGCGTCATCGCCGGGCCGCAGCCCCGGACGCAGACGCCCGGGGGCTCTAAACCACCCGAAACACGAGTATATGCGCCTCATCGCCTGCATAGTCCGTATCATTACCTTCATAGTAGGCCGCCTGCTCCCGCCGCACGTCGCGGATGCGACCTGCTGTCTCCAGTTGCTCCAGCATGGGGCCGAAGCCTTTCGCTTCAAAGTGCTCCACATTCACACCGATCACCGCCAGCGCACCCGGGCGGGCGAGGTTGAGCGCGTATTCCAAAGGTTCCGGCCCCAGGTGGCCGCGCGTGAACGTGCCCGCCGAAACCAACGCGCCGAATCGCGGTTTTATTTCCGGCGGACGCGTCAGGTCCGCCTCGTGCAGCACCGCATAAAGCCCCTTGTCCCGCGCTTTTGCAAGCATCTCTGGCGAAATGTCAAAACCTTCAATGTTCGCCGCTGACAGTCCCAAAGCCTCCGCTACCAGCCCGGTACCGCAGCCGATGTCGGCGACTGGCACATCTTCCGGTCCGGCATGGGCCCGATACTGCTCCGCCACTGCGCGGGGATAGATGTAACCCATCGGAGCGGCAAAATCACTGTCATAGACTTTGGCAAAATCCGCGTAGTAGGTGACGTTATCCTCCGGTGTGGTGATCCGGTAGGCACCTTTCAGGAGCTCTGCGGCTGTTTTTCTGTCTGCCATGGTATAACCATGGCCAACAAGGCATGATCAATCAAGCCCCTTCGGCTTGACTTGGCGGATCATTGGCGGTTTATGCCCGGATGATTTCCAGGCCCGATGAGGAAAACCGGATGCACACCTATCGCAGCCATACATGCGCCGAATTGGATTTGAACAGCGTCGGCGCAACCGTGCGGCTGGCCGGATGGGTGCACCGTGTGCGCGACCACGGCGGTGTGCTCTTCATTGACCTGCGTGACCACTACGGGGTGACCCAGGTGCTCTGCGACCCGGACAGCCCGGTGTTCAACGAGCTGGAGAAGGTGCGCGCCGAATGGGTGATCCGCATAGACGGTATCGTTAAGGCCCGCGATCCGAAGTTGGTGAATCCCGGGATTCCAACGGGAAAGGTAGAGGTGTTCATCCGTGATATGGCGGTGCTCGGCCGTGCGGAAGATCTGCCGCTGCCGGTCTTTGGTGATCTGGACTACCCGGAAGAGACGCGGCTGAAATACCGCTTTCTGGATCTGCGGCGCGAAAGCCTGCATGATAACATCATGCTTCGGTCAAGGGTCATATCCCATATCCGCAAACGCATGGAATCTCAGGGGTTTAATGAATTTCAAACCCCTGTCATCACGGCCTCCAGCCCCGAGGGTGCCCGCGATTTTCTGGTGCCCTCCCGGCTGCATCCGGGCAAATTCTACGCGCTGCCCCAGGCCCCGCAACAGTTCAAACAGCTGATAATGGTGGCAGGCTTTGATAAATACTTTCAGATCGCACCCTGTTTCCGTGACGAGGATCCCCGCGCGGATCGATCCCCTGCGGATTTTTACCAGCTTGACATGGAAATGAGCTTCGTTGAGCAGCAGGATGTCCTCGATACCATTGAGCCTCTCCTCCGCGGCGTGATGGAAGAATTCGGCGGTGGACGACCTGTGAATCGGGAGTGGCCGCAGATCAGCTGCCGCGACGCGTTACTCTGGTATGGCACCGACAAGCCCGACCTGCGCAACCCGATCAGGATGCAGGTCGTCAGCCCGCATTTCGCCGGCGGCGGGTTTGGGATTTTCGCCAACATCCTGGAACAGGACGGCACCGAAATCCGCGCGATCCCGGCACCAGGCGGCGGCAGCCGCAAATTCTGCGACCGGATGAATGCCTGGGCACAGGGGGAAGGGCTGCCAGGGATGGGGTATATTTTCTGGCGCCAAAGGGACGCAAAGGTTGATTCAGAGGAGGCGGAACGCCGCCTCGATAAGATGTCGCAAATCAATCGCTCGGATTTTTCCTCCAACTCCGAGTACGGTGCAGCACTTTGGAAGGCCTGGTTCGGGGATTCCGCGCCTGGGAATTACTGGCCCGGTGTCGTTGAAGGTCTTGCCGAAGCTAAAGAACAGGGGGATCACGCGCGCGCTGAACTTTTGATGTCACTGATAAAGAGCGGTGCTGAGCCGGCCGGACCATTGGCCAGGAATATCGGCCCCGAACGGACCGAGGCGATTCGCCGGCAGCTTGGCCTGCAGGCGGGTGATGCGGCTTTCTTCCTGGCGGGCAGGCCCGCGCAGTTTGAAGCCATCGCAGGCCGCGCACGCGATGTGATCGGGGGGGAGCTCGGGCTCACCGATAAGGAAAGGTTTGAATTCTGCTGGATCGTCGACTTTCCGATGTATGAAGCGGACGCGGAAACCGGCCGTATCGATTTTTCCCACAACCCGTTTTCCATGCCCCAGGGCGGGCCGGAGGCGTTGGACGGCAACCCGCTGGACATCCTGGCATACCAATACGACCTCGCGTGTAACGGCTATGAGCTTGTGTCCGGTGCGATCCGGAACCACCGCCCGGACATTATGGTCAAGGCCTTTGAACTGGCGGGCTACGACAGGTCAGAGGTCGAAACCCGCTTCGGTGGCCTGCTGCGCGCCTTCACCTGCGGTGCACCCCCGCATGGCGGCTGTGCGGTTGGCATTGATCGCCTGCTGATGCTTCTGGCAGACGAGGTCAACATCCGCGAGGTTATCATGTTCCCGATGAATCAACGCGCCGAGGATCTGATGCTTGGCGGACCGTCGGAACCGGCGAACGAACAGCTGCGTGATCTCGGCCTGCGGGTGGTGAAAAAGGACTGACACACCACAACCGCCTGTCCCGGTACCGCACTGCCCGCAGGTCTTCCTCTCCGCAATCGCCCGTGCGGCACCCGTCATCTGTTGGCTGTGAGTCCGGGGCCTGGCAATGACAGGCGTGAGCACATACCCGAAATGACACCAGGTTCAAACACAGGGATTTTTAGGTGCTGCAGCGTGGATTGTGCGACACGGGGCATGCAGGCAGACGCTATCGGCCAGGCTGTCGGAGTATTCGATGGAAAAATGCGGGCACAGCGCGACTCTCAAAGGTGAGAGAGACGCCCGGCACACCTCCGCACAGCGCACTGACAACGATCCGGATGTACCGGAAATCTGGAGCGGGCGATGAGATTCGAACTCACGACCCTTACCTTGGCAAGGTAATGCTCTACCCCTGAGCTACGCCCGCATCCGTTGGGTGGGCTTCCTGTAACCGAGGCATCCGGTGGGATGCAAGCTGAAAAATTAAGGGGGGATTATATATTTGACGATACGTTTGCACAGGCTTTTTGATTGATGCGGATTGGTCCGCACGGTTGTGGTGAAGATTTTGCCGCCCCGTGTCAAAAAGTGCCCTTGGCAAAAGGGCCGTGGCGGGAAGGACCGGCTTTGGGCTTCCGGCGGGAATGATATCCTGATTGGCAAGGAGGGCAACGACACGCTGAATGGTGGCCGGGGCGATGACAGGCTGGAGGGCCACTATGGGGCGGATACCTTCGTGTTCAACATCGCCGATTCCGGCCATGATACCATCTGGGATTTCAACATGGTCCAAGGGCGCAGAAGTGGAGAAGGGGACAAGATCCTGTTCACCGGGTCTGCCGAACCGGACAGTTTTGATGACCTGACGTTTACCGAGGTGAACGAAAGGGAAGTGAAGTATATCCCCGCCGGCGCAAAATGGATTCGTGGAGTGGGATATGACAGGCCGTTAGAGACGGAGATAGTCAGGGATGTGCTTGTCACCTGGGGCGATGGGGAAAACAGCATCACGCTGGGTTTATACTGCCTGTCGGATGTCCGCGCAGATGACTTCATCTTCGCCTGAAACATATGATACGCATGCGCATCATAATTGACTAATCCCAGGGAGAGAAAACAATGGCAGACACAAATCCGGACAACACAACCTTTGACGCCCAGAAAGTGCTTGGCGGTGCAGGCTGCCCGGCGATATTTTTTAACTTTTTCTTACACGGCCTCTTGCACTCTTTCGGGAATCGCCTATATTTGGCACAGCGCAACTGGTGAAACCCCCAGGGACGGAGCAATGGCAGACACAACCGCCGATTTCAGTTACATAGACGCTAAAAACGAGGGCATAAAGAAGGTGGGTGTGCGGGTCTGGCTGCATCCGGACCCGGATAAAGACCCCATTCGTGCCGAAACCAAGACCAGTGGCGGCAAGTATAATCCGGAAGATTTGGATGTCCCTCTTGGCACCTTGAACCTGAAAGGCACCAGGGACAACGACAGCCTGCGCGGCGATGACAGGGACAACACGCTGGAGGGCCGGGGCAGGGATGACAAGCTGGGCGGCGGCAAGGGCGACGATACGCTGTACGGTAATGACGGGGACGATACGCTGCACGGTGGCCCCGGCGATGACGAACTTTACGGCGGCACGGGCAGCGATACGCTGAACGGCGGCACCGGCGACGACACGCTGTACGGCCGAAACGACAAAGACACGCTGGACGGCGGCGCGGGCAAGGACACCCTGACCGGTGCTGCGGACGACAACGACAGGCTTTATGGTGGCGTGGGCAGCGACACGCTTTACGGCCAGGGCGGTAACGACATTCTGCACGGCGGTGCCGACAACGACGCGCTGCACGGCGGTGCGGACAACGACACGCTGAACGGCGAGGACGGGGACGACACGCTGGACGGCGGTGCGGGGGATGACCGGCTGAAAGGCGACGGCGGTGCGGATACCTTTGTGTTTCGGGTCAACGAAGACGGCCACGACATCATCGGCGACTTTGAAATCGGGGTGGACACGATAGAGTTTGATGCCTCTTCCGGCAGTCTCAACTTTGAAACCCTGAAAGAAAAATCGGACCGTGATAAAGACGGGCGACCGGACAGTAATGAAGACGGATATGCTGTTCTGCGCTGGAAGGATGCTGCCAACACCACCCCCGAAGAGGATGCGAGCATCACCCTGAGTGTGACTTGGCAGCAGCTGGAAAATGCCATAGAAGAAAATGGCGCAAGTCACATCTTTGACTTCGGCTGAACCACAGAAATCCCAACCTGAACAAGGAAAACACACCATGAGCACCAACCGGAAACCTTCCTCGCTCTACTACATCACACCTTCGGGTGATGATACTGTCCTCCTGTCCGATAGACCTGAGTGGTCGAATAGTGATGCATATAGGGATGCATACTCGAAATGGGTGGAGGAGCTTTCCAGGATAGAAGTCCCTTACGGCGACGGCCTGCTCATTCGTGTGACACACGGAACTGAAGGGGATGATCGGCATTCGGGTCGGTTTGCCAACGACCGTATGTACGGATACGGCGGGGATGACCAGCTGCGGGGCGATGCCGGCAACGACACGCTGTATGGCGGTGCCGGGGATGACGTCCTGAGGGGCGAGGCCGGCACCGACACGCTGTATGGCGGGTCGGGGAAAGACGACATGTGGGGCGGGGCCGGCACCGACACGCTGTATGGCGGGTCGGGGGGTGACGACCTGTCGGGCTGGGGGGGCACCGACACGCTGTATGGCGGGTCGGGGGATGACGCCCTGGATGGCGGTTCCGGCACCGACACGCTGTATGGCGGGTCGGGGGATGACCATCTGGATGGCTATCTCGGCAACGACACGCTGTATGGCCAGTCGGGGGATGACGCCCTGTATGGCGGGGACGGCGACGACCTGCTGAAGGGGGCCCGCGGGAAGGATGCCCTGAGGGGCGATGCCGGCAACGACGTGCTGATCGGTGGTGCCGGGCATGACGGCCTG
>JACONK010000002.1 GCA_014323795.1 Paracoccaceae bacterium
CCATTATGACCGGATTGAACAGGTCCTGGCGCAGGTTCTTCAGGCGGCCCCATGATCCGCGGCGGGCGCATATCCGCATTTGCGCCGTGCGCGGCGCGGCGCGGGTTCCTGCCGGGGTGCGCTTTCGCCCGCGGTTTATTATCTTCCGGCCGATTGTTCGCCTTTCATATTTCCGCCCGGCCTGTTTCGACAGTGCCCGGGCAGGATTGCCCTTTTCGGCGCGGCGGTTGGAAACGAACGCAGGAAGAGGCACCATGAACCGATTTACCGGCAATTTTACCCGGCAGGAACCCCTGCCGGAAGCCGCAATAGAAGCGGCGCTGCGGGTCATGCGCCACGGGCGCCTGCACCGCTATAACGTGGTTGACGGCGAACAATCGGAGACCGCGGCCCTGGAGGTCGAATTTGCCGCATTCACCGGCGCGAAATACTGCCTTGCCGTGGCATCCGGCGGTTATGCGCTTGCCGCCGCGCTCCGTGCACTGGGGGTCGGGCCGGGTGACAGGGTGCTGACAAACGCCTTCACCCTAGCCCCGGTTCCCGGTGCCATCGCCAGCCTGTCCGCGGATCCGGTTTTTATCGAGACTACCGATGACCTGGTCATGGATCTCGCCGATCTCAAGGCGAAAATCGCGATATCCGGTGCGAAGATCCTGATGCTTAGCCACATGCGCGGGCACATCTGCGACATGGATCGCCTTATGGCAATCTGCGATACGGCGGGGGTCCGGGTGGTGGAGGATTGCGCCCACACCATGGGCGCCACCTGGGACGGTGTGCCCAGCGGGCGCCACGGCATTATCGGCTGTTATTCGACCCAGTCCTTCAAACATGTTAATTCCGGCGAAGGCGGGTTGCTGATTACGGATGATCCGCAGGTCATGGCCCGGGCGATTATGCTGTCGGGATCCTACATGTTTTATGAACGCCACGAGGCCGCGCCCGGGCCGGAAGTGTTTGAAACGATCCGGCTGGAGATGCCCAATTGCTCGGGCCGGATGGATAACCTGCGCGCCGCCATCCTGCGCCCGCAATTGGCCGCTCTGCCATCCCGCCGCCTGCGCTGGAACGCGCTCTTTCAGCGGCTGGAAAGCGGGCTGGCCGCCACCCGCGGCGTGCGGATTATCCCGCGCCCGGAAAAGGAAGGGTATGTGATGTCATCCTTCCAGTTTCTTTGCCCGGATTTTGATACGTTCCAAATGCAGGATCTCGTCGCCCGCTGTGCCGCACGGGGGGTGGTGCTGAAATGGTTCGGGGCCACTGAACCCGCAGGCTTCACCAGCCGTTACGACAGCTGGCACTATGTCCCGGCGCAAAAACTGCCGCAGACCGACCGCGTGCTGGCCGGGCTTTTGGATATGCGTCTGCCGCTGACCTTCTCCGATGCGGATGCGGACATGATCGCCGCCATCCTGCGGGAAGAGCTCGCCGCCGTCCGGGGGCCCGGGCCATCCCGCACGGCCCTGCCTGCGTTTTGCGCCGGCCCTGATACCGGGGATTAATGCTTTTGTGACAGGCAAAACCGGGCCTGTGCGGCACAGGGTAGACAAAAGCGAAATCCCCGCATAAGGTATTCGGTAATCGTTTCCCTGGCCGGAAGGTTTCCCGAATGTTCACCCATTCAATGAATTTCGCCTGCGGCGAAGACATTGAGACCCTGCGCGATACCGTGCACCGCTGGGCGCAGGACCGGGTTGCGCCCCTGGCCGGGGAGATTGACCGATCAAACATCTTTCCGACAGGGTTGTGGAAAGAGATGGGATCTCTTGGCCTTCTGGGCATCACGGCGGAAGCCCGATACGGCGGTGCTGATATGGGCTATCTCGCCCATACGGTGGCGGTGGAAGAGCTGGCGCGGGCTTCCGCCTCCGTCGCGCTCAGCTACGGGGCACATTCCAACCTGTGTGTGAACCAGATCAGGCTGAACGGTACGCCGGAACAGAAGGCCAGATACCTGCCGAGGCTGATTTCCGGTGAGCATGTGGGCGCCCTGGCCATGTCGGAGCCATCGGCAGGATCCGACGTTGTATCGATGAAGCTGCGTGCGGAGAGGCGCAACGACCGCTATGTGTTGAACGGCAACAAATACTGGATCACCAACGGCCCGGATGCGGATACGCTGGTCGTCTATGCGAAAACGGACCCGGATGCGGGCCCGCACGGGCTGACGGCCTTCCTGATTGAAAAACAGACAAGGGGTTTTTCCACCGGCCCGCACTTTGACAAGCTCGGAATGCGCGGGTCGAATACGGCGGAACTGATCTTTGAAGATTGCGAAGTGCCTTTCGAAAACGTACTTGGTGAAGAGGGCGGGGGCACCGCCATCCTGATGTCCGGGCTCGATTATGAACGGGTGGTTTTGTCAGGCATCGGGGTCGGGATCATGCATGCCGTGCTCGATCAAATCATGCCCTACCTGGTTGAACGCAGGCAGTTCGGCCGGCCCATCGGAAACTTTCAGCTGATGCAGGGCAAAATCGCGGATATTTATGCGGCGATGAATTCTTCCCGGGCCTACGTCTATGCGGTCGCCGGGGCCTGTGACCGGGGTGCTGTCACCCGCCAGGATGCGGCTGCCTGTGTGCTCTATGCCTCTGAGCAGGCGATGCAGGTGGCCCTGCAGGGCGTGCAGGCCATGGGCGGTGCAGGGTTTCTCAACGACAGCCCGCTCAGCCGTATTTTCCGTGACGCCAAACTCATGGAAATCGGTGCCGGCACGTCGGAGATCCGCCGCATGCTCTGCGGGCGGGAACTCATGAAATTGCAGGGGGCCTAGGGCGTGGCACACCGGGTCGTATGTTCAGCCCTGTCGGCGATGCTTCGGCAGGCTGTCGCGGGCGCATTGTCCCACGCGGATCACCCGCAGCCTTATGTGATCCGCATGCCTGAAAACAGCACTGCCCGGGCCTGTCTGAACAGATTAACGGGGCAATCGGGCCGACCTGCCGGCACCGGAAAGTATTACTCGAGCAAGACACACGAAGATGATAAAACCCCTGATCGCACCCCTGGTTGCTGCCTGCGTTGCCGGATATGCCGTGGCGGATGATTTCCGCGGCGCGGTGATCACCTGTCTGTCCGGCATGCAGACGGACGAAGACTGGACGGCCTGTCGCATGGCCCTTTTTTCGCGCTGCCCGACGCAAGAGGCTGGCGCGCCCGAACACGTGGCCTGCCTGAAGAAGGAATCCGCCGGCTGGGAGAAATATCTTGACAATCGCAACGATGCCCTGGCAGGGAAACTGACCGATGCGGCAGGGCTTGAGCTTGGCACCCTGCGCGGCCGGTGGCGCGGATACGTGGCCAGAAAATGCGCTACCGTCGCGGTTGCCCATCCCGCAGCGGGGGAATCTGCCCGGCTCGGTTGCCGGATCAGCGAAATCGCCGGTTTCGCGGCGGAGCTTGCCTATTGTCAGGCCGGGATGTCCACCGAACCCTACTGCGTGTTGAAGGAATAGCACCTTGGATTTGCCTGACAAAAAGCCGCCTGATGCGGTGGCAGAGGCGATTGACCGCCAAGGGGCCTATGAAAGGCGCAGGCCCACACGGCTCGGCCGCGGGGTGGAGGCACTGACATCACGCCTCGGCCCCGTGCTGTCGAAAGTAATACCGCCCGAATGGGTGCTGCGCGCATTGGAGATGAGCGACCATGCCGCGGGATGGACCGTGCCGAAGATGGACCATGATCACAACACGCTGGAGGATTGCCATGCCGCCGCGCTGCGGGTGCAGGGCTGGGCCCAGGGGCTGAACGCCTCCAGCGGGTTTACTGCAGGTGTTTGGGGCGGGCCGGGGCTGGCGGTGGACATTCCGGCGACGCTTGTCCTGGCCGCGCGCAGCGTACGGGCAACCGGAGTGGCTTACGGGTTTGATGGCGACAATGCGGACGAACGAACCCTGCGCCTGATGGTGCTGGAGGTGGCGACCGTCATGGCCAGTGACGCACGGGAAGAAACGCTTGGGCGATTCAACAGGGCCGTGCGCCGGCTGAATGACCCGGCCCTTTCCGCGGTGGCCGAAACAGGCATCGACCATATGATGTCAACGGTTGTTGAGAAGGTCGCGCGCCAGCTGGGCGTATCGCTGGCGGGCCGCAAGTTTGGCCAGATTGTACCAGTGGCCGGCGGCCTTTTCGGCGCGGTGGTGAACGCCAGTTTTCAGGCCGATGTGGCCCGTGCCGCCCGGTATGCCTATGAGAAACGCTGGCTGATGGCCCGGCAGATGCTGGAGGCACCGGATGTCTGAAGCCGCACACCTGGAAGCCATCGAAGAGATCCGCATCGCCGCCGCCCGGGCAGCGGCGGGCGGCGGGGAACAGGCACGTCTGCGCCACCTGTCCCGCGGCAAAATCCCCCCGCGGGAGCGGGTGGCAAACCTGCTTGATCCGGGCTCCGACTTCCTGGAGATCGGTGCCTTGGCCGCCCACGGCATGTATGACGGGGCCGCACCCTGTGCCGGGATGATCGCAGGGGTAGGGCGGGTGGAGGGCCGCCAGGTCATGGTCGTGTGCAATGATGCGACGGTGAAAGGCGGCACTTACTATCCTGTGACAGTCAAAAAACATCTCCGGGCACAGGAGATTGCGCAGGCCTGTCGGCTTCCCTGCGTTTATCTTGTGGATTCGGGCGGGGCACATCTGCCCAGCCAGGATGAGGTCTTCCCGGACCGCGATCACTTCGGGCGCATCTTCTATAATCAGGCGAATATGTCGGCCAGGGGCATTGCGCAGATCGCCGTGGTTATGGGCTCCTGCACCGCTGGCGGAGCTTATGTGCCTGCGATGTCGGATGTATCGATCATCGTGAAAGGGCAGGGGACGATCTTTCTCGCCGGGCCACCGCTGGTAAAAGCCGCAACCGGAGAAGTGACAAGTGCCGAAGAGCTCGGCGGCGGTGATGTGCACACGCGGCTCTCGGGCGTGGCGGATTACCTTGCGGAAAACGATACCCATGCGCTCGCGCTCGCACGAAGGGCGGTTGCGTCGCTCGGCCCCCCCGAGGGCCGTATGCACATACCGCAGGGATCTGCGGGGGGCGGGGCGGATATGCTCAGCGTGGTGCCCGCCGACCTGAAAACCCCCTATGACATCCGCGCAGTGATCACCCGGGTGGTGGATAACGCCGGCTTTGACGAATTCAAGGCCCGTTTCGGCATCACGCTTGTCTGCGGCTTTGCGCGGATTGAAGGCATGGCCTGCGGGATTATCGCCAACAACGGCATCCTTTTTTCCGAGAGCGCCCAGAAAGGCGCACATTTCGTTGAACTGTGTTCCCAACGCAGGATCCCGCTGATTTTTTTGCAGAATATTACCGGTTTCATGGTGGGCCGGAAGGCAGAAAACGAAGGTATTGCACGCCATGGTGCCAAACTGGTGACGGCTGTGGCCACGACCGCAGTGCCGAAGATCACGGTGATCGTGGGCGCATCGTTCGGGGCCGGAAACTACGGCATGGCCGGCCGGGCCTATGGGCCGCGGTTCCTGTGGACCTGGCCGAACAGCCGGATAGCCGTGATGGGCGGGGAGCAGGCGGCGGATGTGCTCGCCACCGTCAGGCGCGACGGAATTGAACGCGAGGGCCGCAGCTGGACCGCCGGGGAAGAGGCGGAATTCAAACGTCCGACGCTCGGCATGTTCGCGCAACAGTCTCACCCGCTCTACGCCACGGCACGGCTTTGGGACGATGGCATCATCGACCCCCGCGACACACGCCGCGTACTGGCCCTGTCACTCGCGGCCTGTCTGAACGCCCCGATTGGGGAGACACGGTTCGGTGTATTTCGGATGTAGCTCTTTTGGCCGGTCCGGGCACGGGGGGGTGCCAGGGCCGTTCCCATGGTGTGATACCCCCCGCCCTCAAAGTTCCCGAGGGTATTTTTGATGCGGAGAAGATCAGGATACATCTGCATATGTTTGACAAAATACTGATCGCCAACCGTGCGGAGATTGCCTGCCGGATCATCGATACCTGTGACCGGCTCGGTATCGCGACAGTGGCCGTGTTTTCAGATGCGGACCGGGTTGCGCGGCATGTGGCCATCGCCCGGGAATCGGTGCGGATTGGTCCTGCACCGGTGGCCGGGAGCTACTTGCGCGGGGATGCGATCATTGCTGCGGCGCAGGCCACGGGCGCACAGGCGGTGCATCCGGGATACGGCTTCCTGTCTGAAAACCCGGAGTTTGCGCAGGCGGTGATTGACGCCGGGTTTTCGTGGATTGGGCCACCGCCGGCGGCGATCCGTGCCATGGGGTTCAAGGACGCTGCCAAGGCACTGATGGCGGCAGCCGGTGTTCCCGTTGTTCCGGGGTATCACGGGGCGGATCAGGATGACGATGCGCTGGCGGCGGAAGCGGCGGCGATCGGCTATCCGGTGCTGATCAAGGCCGTTGCAGGCGGCGGGGGCAAGGGTATGCGGCTTGTCAGGGATGCGGCATCCCTTGCCGGCTCCCTGGCTGGCGCCAGGTCGGAGGCCATGGCAGCCTTCGGCAACGGGGATGTTCTTATTGAGAAATTCATCCGGAATCCGCGCCATATTGAGGTGCAGGTCTTCGGTGACAGCCACGGCGGCGCAGTGCATCTGTTTGAGCGGGATTGCTCGCTCCAGCGCCGCTACCAGAAGGTGATTGAGGAGGCTCCGGCCCCCGGCATGACGGCGGAGGTTCGTGCGGCCATGGGCGATGCGGCTGTCTGTGCGGCGCGGGCCATCGGCTATGAGGGCGCGGGTACGGTGGAGTTTATCGTCGACGGTTCCGGCCCCCTGCGTCCGGACGGGTTCTGGTTCATGGAAATGAATACCCGCCTGCAGGTCGAACATCCGGTGACGGAGATGATCACCGGTGTGGACCTTGTCGAATGGCAGTTGCGGGTGGCCGGCGGGGAGTGTCTGCCGCTTGCCCAGGAGGATATTTCCATCACCGGCCATGCCTTTGAGGCGCGGATTTATGCGGAGGATGTGGCAAAGGGCTTTTTGCCCGCCCCCGGTACGCTGACGCACCTGCGGTTTCCGGCAGGCGTCCGGGCGGATACGGGTGTCCGGGCGGGGGACACGATTACCCCTTACTACGACCCGATGATCGCGAAGCTCATTACCCACGGGCCCACGCGGAAGGCTGCCCTGGCCACCCTCGCCCGGGCCCTGGCGGCGACAGAGGTGGCGGGCAGCGTGACAAACCTGGCCTTCCTCGGTGCCCTGGCCCGGCATGACGGCTTTGCGCGGGGCGAGGTGGATACCGGGCTGATTGCCCAAAACCTTGACACGCTGACGGATGTGCCGCCGGCTGAGAGCCGGGAAATCGCGCTTGCGGCGGTTGCGCTCGCGGGGGTTCAGGCGACGCCTTTCACCCAGTGGACGCCGCTCAGGCGTACTATTTGGATCACCGACGGGCAGGCGCACCATGCCGTTGTGCTGACCGGTGCCGGCGGTGACTGGAGTGTGGAAACAGGCACGGCCACGCACAGGCTGACGTTTGATGCCGGGTGGCTGGTTGATGGCAATCATCCGGCGGGGCGGGTTGTGGATACGCCGGATGGCGTCACGATTTTCGGGGCGCATACCCGGCATTTTGCGCTGCGGGATCTGCTCGATACGGTTTCCGGCACAGGCACAGGCGCCGGTACACTGACGGCACCGATGCCGGGGCTGGTGAAAACACTGGATGTGGCCGCAGGCGACCCGGTGCAGGAGGGGCAGGTGCTGGCCGTACTCGAGGCCATGAAAATGGAACATCGGATGCATGCGCCCTTTGCCGGAACGGTTGTCCGGGTGCCGGTGGCCGCAGGGGATCATGTATCCGACGGTGCATTAATCGTGGAAATCCGTACCGGCGATGGGTGAACACGTGGATATATTTGAAGTCGGCCCGCGCGACGGGTTGCAGAATGAACCGGGTATCATCCCCGCGGCTGACAAAATCGCGCTTATCGACAGGCTGTCATGCTGCGGTTTTAGCCGGATTGAGGTGGCGAGTTTTGTCAGCCCCAAACGTGTGCCCCAGATGGCGGACGGTGCCGAAGTACTCGCCGGTATTCGGCGTGCGCAGGATGTGGCCTATTGTGCGCTGACGCCAAACATGCAGGGCTATCAGGGCGCAATTGCCGCGAATGCTGACGAAATCGCGATTTTCGCAAGCGCGTCGGAAGCCTTTTCCAAAGCCAACATAAACTGCACGATTGATGAAAGCCTTGAACGGTTCACCCCGGTGGCGCAGGCTGCCCGGGCCATCCGCAAGCCGATGCGCGGTTACGTATCCTGCGTGACAGACTGCCCCTATGAAGGGCCGGTAGACCCCGCCGCCACAGCACGGGTAGCGGAGGCCCTGGCCAGGCTCGGCTGTTACGGGATCTCCCTCGGCGATACCATCGGCAAAGGCACGCCAGAGACGATTTCCGGCATGCTGGAGGCCGTGCTGGATGTGGTGCCCGCCCGGCGGCTTGCCGGGCATTACCATGATACCGGCGGGACGGCCCTCGATAACATAGCGGTGTCCCTTGACCTTGGGCTGCGGGTGTTTGATGCCGCCGTCGCCGGGCTCGGTGGTTGCCCCTATGCGCCGGGGGCCCCCGGCAACGTGGCCACCGATGCGGTGGTCAGCCTGGTGGGGCGGCGCGGGTTTGAAACCGGAATTGATATTTTCCGGCTTGCCCGGGCGACTGAATTTGCGAAACGATTCACCCATGGCTAAACCGATCCGCCTTGACCGTGACGCCCGGGGCGTGGCTACGCTCCGGCTGACCCGTGCCGACAGGCACAATGCCCTGGATGCCGCGATGATTGCGGAATTGGCCGCGGCCTGTGCGGCTCTTGCCACCGACCCTGCCGTGCGGGTTGTAGTGCTCGCGGCAGCGGGAAAGAGTTTTTGCGCCGGCGGCGACCTTGGCTGGATGCGGGATCAGATGGTTGCCACCGCGCAGGAACGTGCGGCGGGTGCCCGTCGGATCGCGACAACGCTTGGGGCGTTGGACCGGTTGCCGAAACCGCTGATCGGGCGCATTCAGGGCCCGGCTTTCGGCGGTGGCATCGGGCTTATGTCTGTGTGTGACGCTGCTGTCGGGGCTGTTGGCGCGACCTTTGCGCTGACGGAGGTTCGGCTGGGGCTGATTCCGGCTGTCATCAGCCCGTATGTGATCCGGCGGATTGGGGAGCCGAACGCCCGGCGTATGATGCTGTCTGCCCGGATTTTTGACAGCCACGAGGCGGTGCGGCTGGGCCTTCTGTCCCGTGTGGTGAAGCCTGACGCGCTCGACAACGCTGTGGAAGAAGAGCTTGCTCCCTTTCTGCAGGTCGCCCCGGGCGCGGTGGAAAAGACCAAACGCCTGATAAGGGGGCAGGCCGGCGTGATCGATCCGGCCAGGGTTGAGGCAAGCATCGCCGCCCTGGTGGAGGCGTGGCAGGACGCGGAGGCGGACGCGGGTATCCGGGCCTTTTTCGCCAGGGAAAAGCCACCCTGGGCCCAAGCTGATTAGGGCCTGATCGTTTCCGTGTTGCGTGGCCGACTGCGCACCCGGCCCTGGCCCGCGCCCCGGTTCGAGGGGGATGACCTTATTGTGACATCCGGTCCTTTGGATCTGGGGCCTCTGTTCGTGGGTGATCCGAGGATTAGTGTAAGGTTCGTTGACGCCAGCGAGAACTGGTTTGCAAGAGTAGAGCCTGAACCCGAAGTGGAACCTGCACCGGAACCTGAACCTGTTGTAGAACCTGCGGACGAGACGGAGAGTCCCGCCTCTTCGGAACAACCTACAGAACCAGAACCACAGGTTCCTTCTTATAATCCAGTGGCAAGAATCCCGGACTCGACTGACGGGTTCAATATCGTAGACGGGAGGAACCCTGCCGAGGTTACTGGTGCACAGGAACTCTCTGGCACCAATGGCAGGGACTGGATCAGGGGTTCCGATGGCAAGGATGTCCTGCGCGGCAACTCTGGCCGGGATTACCTTGAAGGTTCTGGCGGGAATGATTTCCTGTCCGGCGGCAACGCCCGTGACTGGCTTGTCGGTGGCCGTGGCGGCGACCGGCTGCAGGGCGGAAAACAGGATGACATTCTGACCGGGGATCAGGGCCGGGATACCTTCGTGTTCCGCGCGGACCACGGCAGGGATATTGTCACCGACTTTGCTGTCGGGAAGGATGCTCTTGAACTGCATGGCGTGGAGTTTTCTGACCTGACGATAAAGAAATGGGCCAAGGGGACCGGAAGCAGGATCGAGTGGGACGAGGGCACCATCTATCTGGAGGGTGTCCAGAGGGATGTGCTGACAGAAGACTCTTTCGAGTTTGTCTAATGAAACAAAAGAGGGGTGTTCCCATAAAGGGCACCCCTCAACACATTAACGAGCAACTCTAGCGAGTCACTTGGAAAGGAGGCCGAAGTGGCTTTTAGAAGAATAGAGGGAACTGACGAAAATGACATCCTTGAAGGGGATGACAGGGATGATGTTTTACGCGGGCGCGGCGGGAATGACATCCTTATAGGTGGTGCCGGTGCTGATCTGCTTAATGGTGGTTCCGGGATTGATACTGTATCGTATGAAAACTCTCCTGAATCTGGCGTGGTAAACCACGAAGGCGTGTTTGTGGACCTTGACACTGGCGAGGCTAAGTATGGCCATGCAGAGGGTGACACCCTGCGCAAGATCGAGAACCTGATCAGATCTGACTATAGAGACCATATTTATGGGGATTCCAAGGCAAACCATTTTTGGGGAGGTGCCGGGAATGATCATCTTGTAGGACGTGACGGGGATGATCTTCTTGACGGAGGCGACAGGAATGATGAACTCCATGGAGGCACCGGGGATGACGTCCTGAGAGGTCGTGCCGGGAATGACATCCTTATAGGTGGTGCAGGGGCAGACCTTATTAATGGTGGTTCCGGGGAAGACACGGCACGTTATTGGTACTCTAATGAGGGCGTAACTGTGAACCTTGCCACTGGCACGGCCAGGGGTGGCTATGCCGAAGGTGACAGGTTGTTCAAGATTGAGAACATCATTGGCTCTCAATATGCCGATACCCTGACCGGGGATTCCAAAGACAATACTATCGATGGCGGTCGCGGGACTGACATCCTGAGGGGCCGTGCCGGAAATGATACCCTCGATGGAGGTGCAGGGGATGACTCTCTTAATGGGGGTGGTTATAATGATCACCTCAATGGAGGTGACGGGAACGATACCCTTTATGGACATGCAGGAAATGATCGTCTTGAAGGAGGTTCCGGAGATGATACTCTCGATGGCGGCAGTGGTTTTGATATTGTCTCGTATAAAAACTCTCACGAAGGGGTAGACGTAAGTCTTGATACCGGAACCGGTGAGGGTGGACACGCGGAAGGCGATACCCTGCGCTATATTGAAAACCTATACGGCTCTCGTTATGATGACTATCTGGCCGGAAACAATTTTTCCAACCGTCTTCAGGGTGTTGAAGGAGATGACGTCTTAAATGGTGAGGGCGGCAACGATAGCCTTTTGGGTGGTGCCGGGGATGATTCCTTGTATGGAGGTGACGGGAGTGATTACCTGCGGGGCGATGATGGCTGGGACACGCTGGAAGGCGGTTCCGGGAAGGATTACCTCGATGGTGGTCGCGGGAATGATACCTGTGTGTTCAAGAGTGATCATGGCCGGGATACCATCACCGGTTTCTCTGTTGGAAATGACAGGATTGAACTTCATGGAGATGTGTCTTTCAGTGACCTCACTATCAGGAAAGACTATAAAGGAACCGGTGCGTGGGTGAAATGGGACGTGGAAGGCGTGCGGCAAGGATCGATCCTCCTTGAGGGTGTCCAAAGGGATAGCCTGACAAAAGACAACTTTGAGTTCGTTGCGTAAACAAGTCCCCTTAATGCTTCTTTGGGAATCTCCGGGCAGTCCCATGATCATCGGGTTGCCTAAAAAAGATAAAATGCTCTGCGCCGAACATGCATATTTGGTGGGTGTGCCACAGCATCATTCATCTCCGGGCACACCATAGGACGGTGCCGCGCACGGGTTGAGCGCACGCTGAACGTAAGCCTCCAGTTGCGGTTTATAGACATCCCAGGCGGTGGCGACGGCCTTGATCGGGCAATCCTGCGTCCAGTCGCACCGCAGATCGGCCACGGGCCAGGAAACCCTGTCGACGAGCTTCAGGCCCGCCGAATGCACTGGCCCCGCTTCCCCCCCCGCCGCAAGACCTGCCCGTAAGGCCGCAATCAGCCTGTCCCCCAGATGGTGGTCCGGCGCACCTTCAAATCCGGCCACAACCGCCGCAGGCACATCGCCGTTGGCCAGCAGATTTCCGCCGGATACCACATCGCACCCTTTGGCATGGCCCCATACACCAAGACTTTCCGGCCCGGAATAGACTGCCGTTTGCCCGGCCGCATCCACCGCCAGAATCTGGCGATATTCGATGAACCTGCCGCGGGTGCGGACGGTTTCCACCGCCTCCGCCGCGCCCATCCCGCCTTCCATACATTTAAGCGTCAGCGGCCCCAGCATCGGGTCAGTAACGTTCTGCGAAGCCACTGCACCGACACCCGCCCGGGCATGGGAACAGCGCGCCGCAACCGCCGGAGAAGATGAGCAAACCGCCACCCCGAACATGCCGGTCCCGGCACAGCGGGCGACAAGCGAAAATGTCATGCCGCGGCGTCCGGGATCACGGCGGTGGCATCGATTTCCACCAGCCATTCGGGCCGCGCCAGGGCCTGCACCACAAGCCCGGTGCAAACCGGGTGCACACCTTTGATATACTGGCCCATGGCCCGATAGACCGCTTCCCGATGCCGCACGTCGGTGATGTATACGACGAGCTTTACGATATGGCCTGGCTCCCCGCCGGCCTCTTCGATCAGCTGGCAGATATTTTGCATTACCTTATGGGTTTGTTCTGCCGGGTCGTGGCTGTCGATGTTCACCGCGTCATCCAGATTCTGCGGGCACTGCCCCCGCATCCAGACCGTGCGCCCGCCGGATGTCACAACCGCATGGCAAAGGTCGTTGTCAAGATGCTGTTCCGGGTAGGTTTCGCCGGTATTGAAGGGACGGATACGGGTGTGGGTCACAGGCAGCCTACAGGATTGCTGACATCTGATAGTCCGCGTAATTGCGCCGGATTGCAATCTGGTCTGCGATGTATTTCGCATCGTGCCAGACGCCCCAAATGAAGGAAGATCCGCGCCGCGACAGCCATGGCAGGCCAAGGAAATACACGCCCGGTTCTGTCGATACCCCGCGCTGATGGGCCGGGTGCCCGTTTGAATCAAAGGCATTTACCCGAAGCCAGTTGAAATCCGGCGCATAACCCGTGGCCCAAAGGACAGTCGTAATTCCCGCCGCCGCCAGATCGAGTGCCCGGACCGGATTGATCAGCGATGGCGGGTCCGGCGGGAAAACACGCGCCTCCGGCTGCGCGGGCAGATCAAGGCCGTAAGCAGCGGCGTAGGCATCCGCCTCGTCCAGAACCGAAAGGTAATCCGCATCCCCCGCGGCGATGTTATCGGCCAGATCGCCGGCGAACCGCAGTGTGGTGCCGGAAAAACTTTCAGCCATGCCGACAAGCGTTACGCCTTCGCCGCCCAACTGCCGAAAATCAACCGTGCGCCCGCCGTGCGCGCCGCTGACCGCGATGGTGATGTGATCTGTGTCCGGATCCGGTTGCGGGCTTTCCCATTTGCCGAGTACGCCAAGCCACCAGCAATAATCAAGCCCGCGGTAGCTGCGCGGCGGGCGCGCATGGGGGCCGACCGAAAGGGTCACGTCGCGCCCGGCACGGATTAACTCATCCGCTATCTGCACACCGGACGATCCGGCACCCACCACCAGAACCCCGCCATCCGGCAAGGCATCCGGATTGCGATAATCGGCGGAATGCAGCTGGCACAGCCCCGCACTTTCGGGAATCAGGGGCGGGATGACCGGTTTCTGAAACGGACCTGTTGCCGCAATCACACGTTTTGCCTTCAATTTGCCCAGGGATGTGTTCACCTGAAATCCCTCCGCACCGGACAGCCGGGCCACGCGGTTTACGTTCACCCCGCAGCGCAGCGGCAGGCCAAAGCGTTTCGCGTAGGTTTCGAAATATTCCGCCACGCGGTCCTTGCCTGCAAAACTGTTCGGGCTGTCGCCTTCAAATTCCAGTTCCGGGAAGCGGTCGTGCCAGGCCGGGCCGTTGGCCACGAGCGAATCCCACCGCCGGGTGCGCCAGCTTTCGGCGATGCGCGCACGTTCCAGCACCACGTGGGGAACCCCGTGCGCCATCAAATGGCGGCTCGCCGCCAGGCCCGCCTGCCCGCCGCCGACAATAACCGTGTCCGTGTCTTGTAAAGTCTCCAAATGCCTTTTCCCGCCGTGGTTTCCCGGCACCGGTCAGCGGATAACGCACCGGCACAGAACCCATGTAAGGTAACCATGTCCTGCGGGCAATGTCCCGGCCCGGTTCATGATCTGGCCGGTGCAATCACTGCCGCCATCAGCAGCACGGACCCGCTGCCGACAGTTCCGATACAATTCGGGAAGCAAAGAGATCACCCGGGATGCCCCGTTTACCGGCCTGCACTGAATGTGCGTTTGCCGCTCACAATCGGAAACGGCAGAGGCAACTTCCCGAATCTGCTAACGTGCACCCTTTGATCTTCGTCCGATACAGCCCGGCGCAGTTTTGCAAGATGAATGCTGCATTGAAGGCGCCGCTGTGTCCTGGAATCAATCTTTGGATTCAGCGTAACCGCGCCACCCCTGGCTTTCAGTGTGCCTTTTATCTTTTGGGCCCAATCCCGCGCCGCCAAGTGCTGACCGATGCCAAATGCCCGAATACCTTCGTGGAAGGCAGTGATTTCCCCCGGCGTAATATCCCCAGGCAACGCCTGCCTGTATTTCCGCCGCAGGATCAGTTCATGGATTGCGGTGAATTTCTTTGTATCCCCTTCCTGGCAGTAAATTCCGATCAGGATTCTGTATGGGACATGGTCAAAAGACGCCCAAAACCGCCTTGCGTCGGATAATCCGATTGTGGCACTACCGCTTGCCTTGATGGCGGTCGGAATGCCCCTGTCCTGATCATCTTCCGCCGCAATGTCAAAATATTCACCCGGTGATCTTTCCCGATCAGCCGCCGCATAGGTGAATATCCCGTGCGCGGCCTTTATCATGTTTTCAAAAGTCTTCCCGTGCATCCGGTTGTTTGAATCCTCAGGCACCGCAGACCTCATTCAGTTTGATGGCAATTTCGGCTTTTGAAAGGGACCGGGCCCCGGCGGTCTGGCTCGCGATCTCTGACCAGTTAATGGAACGCAGTGCCTCCATGGTGCCCGGCGCACGTTCCTGCATAAAATAATGCGTGGTCGCGGACAGGCCGGGCAGATTGCCGGTTATGATGCGCCCGGCATAATATCCGACACGCCGCATGGCAAAATCAGCACGGGACGGTATCGTATAGTTCACAAGACGGGCCACACAAGGCACCTGCGGGACAGGCCTGTCCCTGTCCATCCGTGCCCAGATTTGCCACGCACAGGGAACATCATGTGCGCCGCCGCACAGGATAAAGGCATCCCGCCCGACGTCTTCGTCATGCACAAGGTGAAACCTGGGGTTAAGCCTTTTCTGAAGGCTCAGCTTGCGAAATGTTCTTGGCACAATAAAGGCAATTTCATCCGAATGGATTGCCGCACGGTTGAAGAACCGAACCGCAATTGAGGCATTCTTTCCGAACGGCGGGTTGCCGACAGTGACAATCGCGGAATGGGCACCGCGGTAAATATCATGATCCTGCAGGAAGTCCCGTTCGACAATGTTTTCAGCCGCCGGGGCTATATCGACAGCGCGGACCTGGCACCCGGCATCCCGTAAAGGGCGCACAAATGCGCCCGTTCCCGCAGATGGTTCCACAAACAGCACATCCGTATTCCGCCATCGGGCCAAAATCTGCCTCGCGTAAATCTCTGCCAGGTCCGGGCGTGTGTAGAACTGATCCAAATCCGTCATATCCCTGCCGGAACAGATAACCGGCACTCTGCCCTGTCAGCCGGGGCTTTCTGTCCCATAGCCGATCCTGCGAAACCATACTGCCGGCCAAACCCCGCAGGTATTGCAAAAGGATACCTGAGGATTTTAAGCCTGCCGGCCCGAAACTGTCAGCACGATCTTGCCGATATGGCGGGATGTTTCCATTCTTCGATGCGCCGCTGCCGCCTCAGCCAGGGGAAACGTGCTGTCGATTACCGGGGCGATTCGGCCTGCGGCCAGCAGGGGCCAGACCCGGGTCCGCAGGTCATCCGCGATTGCCGCCTTTGCCGCCACGGATTGGGGCCGCAGGGTAGAACCTGTCAGCGTCAGCCGCCGCATCATCAGCGCGGCAAGGTTCAGTTCCGCCACCGGGGCCTCCAGCACCGCGATCTGGACCAGGCGACCATCCATTGCCAGGGCCTTAATATTGCGCGGCATATATGACCCGCCGACCATATCCAGTATCAGGTCCGCCCCGCGCCCGTCGGTGGCCGCCTTTACCGTTTTCACAAAATCCGTCGTGCGATAGTTCACCGCAAGCTCCGCGCCAAGGTTACGGCAGACAGCGCATTTTTCATCGGACCCGGCGGTTGTGAAAACCCGTGCGCCAAACGCCCGGGCCAGCCGGATCGCGGTGGTTCCGATCCCGGATGACCCGCCGTGAACCAGAAAGGCCTCCCCGGCCAGCAGTCCGCCGCGCATAAAGACGTTGGACCAGACCGTGAAAAACGTTTCCGGCAGCGCGGCGGCGGCCACCAGGCCCATGCCTGCGGGCACTGCCAGGGCGTGGTCGGCCGGCGTCGTCACATATTCCGCATATCCGCCGCCGGGCAGCAGTGCACATACCGCATCGCCCGCTTTCCAACGCGAAACACCGGGGCCGATGGCGACCACCTGGCCGGAACATTCCAGCCCCGGCAAATCGCTTGCCCCTGGCGGCGGGGCGTAACGGCCCGCCCGTTGCAACGCATCCGGGCGGTTTACCCCGGCGGCGGCGACCCTGATCAGGATTTCGCCCAATCCCGGCACCGGGACCGGCCGCTGTGCCGGAACCAATACATCCGGCCCGCCGGGTTTGCGGATTTCAACAACCGTCATGCAAGCCATGATTTACCGTTTGCCCCGTCTGGCCGCGCCATCCAAATCGCCCCGTGGCACCCGGGCCCGTCCGACACCGCCGGACATGGGCATTCGGTATAGGGTGCAGTACCGCCCTGCATGTGCCGGGCAGGGAAATCCGGTGTCGGCAGTGCTAAAATCATGGCACCTTCCGCTGTGCTGTTCAGCCCTGGGGGCCAGTATAGCCCGGCAAATCTGTCGGCACAGCCTGTTCCGGGGCCCTGATTCTGCCAAGGATCTGACCCGCCCCGGCCATCACCATCTTGCCCAGGGGGGTTGATTTTATCGTCGATTTAAGCTTTTCCATCCGCATCACATCGGCGATGCGGCGGTCCAGAAACGCCCGGGTGTTGGCAAAATCCTCGCTGTCATCGCCAAGCCAGAACAGCAGGGTGGCGGCGTAGACCCCGCCCAGGGTCATGCGTTTGGTATAATAGTTAACGTCATCGGACGTATCCCCCAGACTGCGCCAGATGGCATCCGCTGTGCCCCAGATCAGGGCAGTGCCTTCCGGGCCATGGGATGGCAGGGAAAACAGCGCGGTGCTGCGGCGCACGGCTTCCCTGTGCGGAGCGGCAAGAACCAGCCGTTTGCGTACGGCAAAGGCGACCTTTTCGGAATAGCGCAGGGCGGACATATCAGCGGCGGCAAGTGCGGCGCACATCCGGGCATCACCGCGCCGATGCAAGGCCACAGCCAGGTCGACCGCCCCGCGCGGGGCGGCCTGACGGGCAAGCTCCCTGTTCACACCGCTGTCTGCCACCGCAGCCTTGAAGGTGGCGGAACCCCAGCCATCAAACATGACATGCATCAGGGCGGCATCCACCAGCGCATCGAGTGCCGCTGCCTTATGTTCCGATTCAGTTTTTGCTGGCTCCATAACGTGTCCTTCGTAGCCTTCGTTTGCTCTGGACAGGATCAGGCGGCGTTGATATACGGCCGGTTCCCGCAAGGGTATACAACAGGGATATATAACTCCAGCTTCGAAAGGTGGTGACAGCCAGATGCAGATATCGGTTCGCGAAAATAATGTTGATCAGGCGCTTCGGGCACTGAAAAAAAAGCTTCAGCGTGAAGGGGTGTTTCGGGAAATTAAGCTTCGGCAGCACTACGAAAAACCTTCCGTAAAACGGGCGCGCGAACAATCAGAGGCCATCCGCCGGGCGCGGAAACTGGCCCGGAAAAAAGCCCAGCGTGAGGGGCTGCTTTAGCGGCGGCGGACGACCGTATTGAAAATATAACCCCCGGGTTGTGCCCGGGCAGTGCCCGGGCAGTGGATGTGTGACCGAATCATTTCAGCCGACCGGGTGCGGGTGCCAAGGCTGAAACAGGTTATGAAATGCCGGGGCCGGAAGGGCAGGCGACATAACCTGAAGCGGCCTTTATCCCGCCGTGGAACCGGAGGCCGGCCGTTCCCTGCGCCCGCGTCGCCGGGCAGGCCCGGCGTGACCCCCGGCGGGCATGGTGCGGGCTGGCCGGGCTGTGGCCGCAGATATGGTTTTTCTGCCGTTTGCCTGTGTTGAGGCGGCGGCGAATATCCCGACGAATCCCGCACCGGACCCCTGCGGTAAAATTCCAAAGTTCAAATTTTCCGCCGGGCGGCTTTTGTATATCCTGTGCACCGAAGGTTTGCGGGTGCCGGTTATTTGAAAAATATTTTCCAGAATTTTTGAAAATCAGCTGCGATAGTGTGCCGCATGCCGACCTGGAAAAAACAACTGTCAGAAAACGAAAACGCGGCCTTGCCTTGGGAAGGCGAAGCTGGCATCACCCTGCCGGCATCACCATGAATGTGGCCTGGCAGTAGCTGAAATCCGCCATGGAAAAAATGGCGCAACGCATGTCTTCGGATTCGTTTAACGTCTGACCGACCCTGGCCTTTAGCTTTCCTGTGCCAGCAGTGCCGCATTGCCGCCGGCAGCTGTTGTATCGATGCAGATATGCCGTTCAATCATGGATTGCCGCACCAGGTTTTCGCCCATGGCGAGAGGGATGATCGGCCCGTCGCGGCTGGCGAGTGCCCGCCGGGCCGCCCGTGCATCCGCATGCCCGGCACAGAGTGCCACGACATGGATATTTTCCAGCTGTCCCAGCGCGGCCCGGTCGAGCCACCCGTCAATTGTGCCGGGTCCGTGTGCGCCGGGGCACACGATCAGCGCGGCTGAGCCCGCCGCACGGGCAATACGCGCCTGGTCTGCGGCGATATCCGGCGTTGGCCCCAGGCACAGGACAGTGCCGCGCCCGAAGGTGGAAAGCCGGTTGGATTCCCCCGTTGGCCCGGGCAACAGCTCCTGGTGCAGCATCGGGCGCCGGGGCGCGGCGATGGCGTTCAGGGCGGCCTGTACTTCCTTAATATCAGCCGGTGCACCATCCGCTGCCTCAGCGGATGGTACGCGGGCCGCGGCAAACCGTGCGACATAATGTGGCCCGCCGGCCTTGGGCCCGGTACCGCTTAACCCTTCGCCCCCGAACGGCTGGGAACCCACCACCGCGCCGATCTGGTTGCGGTTGATGTAGATGTTGCCAACATT
Organism: Paracoccaceae bacterium; assembly: GCA_014323795.1. Lineage (GTDB taxonomy): Bacteria > Pseudomonadota > Alphaproteobacteria > Rhodobacterales > Rhodobacteraceae > Amylibacter. The sequence goes on from JACONK010000002.1 coordinate 19,643, forward strand.
GAGCCGTGACGTTACCTGTTCCACCCGATCATCGATGCGGGTGTGCATTCCGAAGGTCAGGCCATAGCCGCTGGCGTTTATCGAATCGACTACGGCGTCAAGATCTTCGGCAGCATACGTCGTAACATGCAGAACCGGGCCGAAGATTTCTTCTTTCATGTTTTCAATCCCGCCGACACGCAAGACGGCCGGCGGCACAAAGTAACCTTCGTTCGGTGTGCGCAGCTCCTTGAGCAGCCGCCCTTCCGCCCGTGCTGTATCGATATAGGCGGTGATCCGTGCCACGGCCCGGGCATCGATCACCGGACCCACATCCGTTGCCGGATCCCACGGGATGCCCAGGTGCAGCTCATCCATTGCGCCGAAAAGCATTCTTAGGAACGGTTGCGCGATATTCTCTTGCAAATACAATATCCGTGCGGCGGAACAGCGCTGGCCCGCAGACCGGAAAGACGAGGTTACAATGTCCCGGATCGTCTGTTCCGGCAGGGCGGTGCTGTCAACGATCATGGCATTCAGCCCGCCGGTTTCCGCGATCAGCGGGGCAGCCGGCGACAGGTGATCTGCCATGGCGCGATTGATGGCCTGCGCCGTGGCAGTGGAACCGGTGAAGGCCAGCCCTTCAATGCGCGCCAGGCAGGAAAGGGCCGCGCCAACATCCGTGCCCAGGCCCGGCAAAAATTGCAGCGCGGTGAGCGGAACCCCTGCCTGATGCAGCAGTTGTACGGCGCGGTGGGCAACAAGGCATGTCGCCTCCGCCGGTTTTGCCAGCACCGCGTTGCCCGCTGCAAGAGCTGCGGAAATCTGGCCGGTAAAGATGGCCAGCGGAAAATTCCACGGGCTTATGCAGGCCATCACGCCGCGCGGGGCGGGCTGCAGGCGTTTGGCTTCGGCTGCATAGTAGCGCAGGAAATCCACCGCCTCCCGCAGTTCCGCAATCGCATCGGGCAGGGTCTTGCCCGCCTCCCGATGCAGCAGCGCGAACAGCTCCCCGAACCGCGCCTCATAGAGATCTGCCGCACGGCAAAGCACCCCGGCACGTTCGTCAGGGGCCGCCCCCCAGACCCTGGCCGCCCCGGCGGCTTTCGCTGTGTCCTGCGCAGTCGCGAAACGTACCTCGCCAACCGTGTCCCCGGGGTGCGCCGGGTTGCTGACAGGCTGTGGCGGTTCACCCGTGACCCCGAATGCCACCAGCGGCACTGCCTGCCAGCACGCCTTGCGGAAGGGATCGCGGGCGGTTTCGATCTGCGCCATATCAAGGGGGTCGTTTATTCCCCACCCCCTGGAATTTTTACGCCTTTCAAACAGGTTTGCCGGGTGCAGCACCGGCCGCTCCTCCGTGGCGTCGAGCGCGTCGAACGGGTCACGGGCTACGGCCTCCGGCGGGATGTCCCTGTTGACGATCTGGTTCACAAAACTGGAATTGGCACCGTTTTCCAGCAGCCGGCGCACAAGGTAGGCCAGCAGATCCCGATGTGCGCCCACAGGTGCATAGATGCGGCAACGGGTTCCTTCGTCCCGCATGACGATATCGTGCAACGCCGCCCCCATGCCATGAAGCCGCTGAAATTCAAATGAATCGCGATCTTTGGCCATCTCGAGTATCGCGGCGACCGAATGGGCGTTGTGGGTCGCAAATTGCGGGTAGATGCGGTCAGTCATGCCAAGAAGCTTCCTGGCCAGACAGATGTAGGCCACATCGGTTGCCGGTTTGCGGGTAAAGACAGGAAAGCCCGCCAGACCATCGACCTGGGCGCGCTTGATTTCGGTATCCCAATAGGCACCTTTGACAAGCCGCACCATGATCCGCCGATCATGCCGTGCGGCGAGCGCGTAAAGCCAGTCTGTCACCCGGTCGCAGCGCTTGCCGTAGGCCTGGATAACGATACCGAATCCGTCCCACCCGGCAAGCTCCGGGTCGGCAAGTGCCTGCGCAATTACGTCAAGCGACAGGTCAAGCCGGTCGGCCTCTTCCGCATCTATATTGAGTCCCATGCCGGCCGCACGCGCCTGGCGGGCGAGCTTGCGAATGCTTGCGACCAGTTCGCGCATAACGCGGTCGCGCTGGGTGGCCTCATAGCGCGGGTGCAGTGCCGAAAGTTTGACGGAAATTCCAGGATTTTCCCGGATGTCATTGCTTTTCGCATGGGGTGCGAGCTGCGTGATGGCCAGCTCGTAGGCGTCAAGAAAGTGCCCGGCATCCGCTGCGGTCAGTGCCGCCTCCCCCAGCATATCGTAACTGTAGGTGAAGCCACCGGAATGCCTGCCACGCCCGTTTCTGACAGCCTCCCTGATTGATTCGCCCAGCACAAACTGCGCGCCAAGCTCCCTGATCGCACGGGAAACAGCGGTGCGGATGACGGGTTCGCCAAGCCTCCGCACGGCACTGCGCAGGGTGGCGGCGATGCCGGGCCCCGCGGTATCGTGTAATACGCGGCCGGTCAGCATCAGGGCCCAGGTAGAAGCATTGACAAGCGACGACGATGACGCACCCAGATGGCGACCCCAGTCTGACGGGGCGATCTTGTCCTCGATCAGGGCGTCCACTGTTTCCGCGTCCGGCACACGCAAGAGCGCCTCCGCCAGACACATAAGCGCGATACCTTCGTCGGTGGAAAGGCCGTATTCGGCCATAAAGACTTCCATAAGACCGGACGGCGCATCCCCGCGTACGCGCCGCACAAGTGATGCACCGCGTTTGCAGATGGCCGCGCGGGCACCGTCTGTCAGGTTTGCCTCCGCCCGCAGGCGGGCCAGCAGATCAGCCTCTGATGCCAAATGGTCTGCGCGCAGGGCTGTTCGGATGTCAGAAAGGGTCATGGTGAATACCCGATTCGGGAATTTTGCCAGTTTGGCTGAAGGCGATTTGCCCTGAATTTCATGTTCAACAAGGTGAAATGCCCGCAGATGGCAGCGGAACGAACCAGCCCGACCGGAAAAATATCATTTGCCAGTGGCCCGGCCCACCTGCCGGTTCGCACCGGTGCCCGGAAAATCCGGCATGAGAGCATTTTTATGGGATATGTAATTTTTTTTTATTTATATTTTTCAAGATCTTAAGATGATTTCCCAGGGCCATGCCAGGATAATCCTGCCGTGTCATATAACTGATACAAAATTGAAACAGGGACTTCACGCAAGACAATTATTTCGCGACATGTCCGAATGATCGGATTGAAAACCTGAATCAGTCAAGGGAACGATTTCATGTTCACCAAAACGCTTTGCGTTACCGCTGTCGCGTTGGCCACTGTAACCGCGGCTGCACCGGTATGGGCGCGCGACCAGATCAAAATTGTCGGCTCTTCAACCGTTTTTCCGTTTTCAGCCACGGTCGCTGAGCGGTTCGGCAAGTCCGGCACCTTCAAAACGCCGGTTGTTGAATCCACCGGTTCCGGCGGCGGGCTCAAACTTTTTTGCGCCGGCACTGGTGCTGAATACCCGGACATCGCCAACGCCTCCCGCCGCATCAAGGCATCAGAAGTTGAAAGATGCGCATCCAGCGGGATCAACGAAATCGTGGAGGTGAAAATCGGCTACGACGGTATCGTGCTGGCCAATTCCAGGGCGGCCGACCGGTTTGAACTGACCCTGGGCGACATCTTCCTGGCACTGGCTGCCGAAGTGCCGAATGACGCAGGCCGGATGGTGCCGAACCCCTATCAGACATGGAACGACATTAACCCTGACCTTCCTGCGGTAAAAATCGAGGTTCTGGGTCCGCCGCCGACCTCCGGCACCCGCGATGCCTTTAACGAACTGGCCCTGGAAGGCGGCTGCAGGATGTTCGATACCATCAGGGCCCTGAAGGAAACCGACGGCACCGCTTACAGGAAAATCTGCCGGTCTGTGCGTGAGGATGGCGCCTATATCGAGGCCGGCGAAAACGATAACCTGATCGTGCAGAAACTGGTCGCCAACCCGGATGCGCTGGGTATTTTCGGCTATTCCTTCCTGGAACAGAACGCTGACAAGGTGCAGGGATCGGTCATCGGCGGCGTCGGGCCGGAATTTGAACTGATCGCGACCGGTGCCTATCCGGTGTCCCGTTCCCTGTACTTCTACGTCAAAAAGGCGCACGTGGACGATGTTCCGGGCATCAGGGAGTTCCTGGCCGAATTCACTTCCGAAGACGCATGGGGTGAAGACGGCTACCTGGTCGACAAGGGCCTGATTCCGATGACCGAAGAAGAGCGGGAACAGTTCAGAAAAGCCGCCGAAGGCTTGATAAGCCTGTCAATGTAACAGACACTGTTCGGGAACGGGCACCGGCCAGTCGCCGGGGTCCGTTTCAAATCCTGTATCCGCACAGGGGGGCCGGATGATTGCTGCTGGCACACAAACGTGCGCATCTGACAAGACGGATGCTATAAACCTTGCCGACACAAAACGGAACAGGACGTTTGAAACGCTGGTCATGGTGGCCCTTGCGTCCTGTTCAATGGTTGCCATTCTGGTGACTGCGGGTATCGTGCTTTCCCTGCTGTTCGAGGCACTGCGGTTCTTTGAACGGGTCGGCATCGAAAAGTTCCTGTTTGGCCTCAAATGGTCCCCGCAGACCGCACTAAGGGCTGATCAGGTGGCTGCCGAAGGGGCATTCGGGGTGATCCCGCTGGTCACAGGCACCCTTCTGATATCTTTCATTGCGATGTGTGTGGCGGTACCGCTCGGTCTTTTGTCGGCTGTTTACCTGTCGGAATATGCCGGCAAGACCTTCCGTGACTGGATCAAGCCGATGCTGGAAATCCTCGCCGGCATCCCGACGGTGGTTTACGGCTTTTTTGCGGCCCTCGTGGTGGCACCCATGTTACGCGCCGGCGGGGAACAGGCCGGGCTGAACATCAGTTCCGAATCCGCGCTGGCGGCGGGAATAGTCATGGGCGTGATGATAATCCCGCTGATTTCTTCGCTTGGCAGTGATGTGATCAATGCGGTGCCGCAATCGCTGCGCGATGCGTCGCTCGGCCTTGGTGCCACACCGGCAGAAACGATCCGCAAGGTCATCCTGCCTGCTGCGGCACCCGGCATCTCCGGTGCCATTCTGCTTGGCGTCAGTCGTGCGATCGGGGAGACAATGATCGTGGTGATGGCCGCCGGTCTGGCAGCAAACCTGACGGCGAACCCGCTGGAGGCGGTGACCACCATCACCGCGCAGATCGTTGCCCTGCTGACCGGCGACCAGGAATTCGACAGTGCCAAAACCCTGTCTGCCTTCGCGCTGGGCCTGTTGCTGTTTGCTGTCACGCTGTGCCTTAATGTGCTCGCCCTGCGGATCGTGCGCAAATACCGGGAAGAATATGACTAGTCTGATTGGCCAAACCCCGGACATGAGGCGCCGGCGCGCCGCGGAGACGCGCTTTCAGTGGTATGGACGCGGGGCAATTTTCGCCTCGCTCGCCTTCCTGGCGTTCATGCTGTGGTCTATCATTTCCGGCGGATTAGGGGCCTTTTTCACCACCGATCTGATGCTGGAAGTAGACCTGGGTGTGCAGAACATTGATCCGGAAAATCCCGCTGCCGCAAACTATCGGGCCATCTGGCGTGATGCAATGAAAGAGCACTTCCCGGAGGTGACAACCCGCAAGGAGCTCCGTGCGCTTTACGGGATGCTGGGCGCCGACGCCGAATACGAGCTTGAAGCACACGTGATGGCGGACCCGGCCATTGCGGGCCGTAAAGTGAAACTGCCGTTCCGTGCCTCTGACGAGGTTGATATGCTGCTCAAGGGCAATATCGACCGCGCATCACCGGAAGATGGCCGCCCCATGACCGACCAGGAAATCGCCTGGGTCGATCACTTTGCAGCTGCCGGGGATATTGAACGCCGCTTTGCCTGGTCATTTTTCACCAACGGCGACAGCCGGGAGCCGGAACTGGCGGGCATCCTGGCCGCGTTGGCGGGGTCTTTCCTGACCATGCTCGTCTGTTTCTGCGTGTCCTTCCCGGTGGCCATCCTGGCCGCAATCTATCTGGAAGAATTTGCCCCGAAAAACCGGCTGTCAGATCTGATAGAAGTCAATATCAATAACCTTGCCGCCGTGCCGTCCATCGTGTTCGGGCTGTTGGGCTTGTACATGTTTTTGAACACCTTCGGTCTGCCCCGATCATCCCCCCTTGCCGGGGGGCTGGTGTTAAGCCTGATGACGCTGCCCACCATCATCATTGCCGCCCGTGCCAGCCTGCGCGCCGTGCCGCCATCAATCCGCGAAGCAGCGCTGGGCCTGGGTGCCACGCCGGTGCAGGCGACCTTCCATCATGTGGCCCCGCTCGCCCTGCCGGGCATTCTGACGGGCACTATCGTAGGTATGGCCCAGGCCCTGGGCGAAACGGCACCGCTTCTGATGATCGGCATGGTTGCCTTTATTGTCGACGTGCCCGACAGCATTCTGGAACCGGCCACTGCGCTGCCGGTGCAGATCTTTCTTTGGGCCGATGCGCCGCAGCGGGCCTTCGTTGAAAAAACGAGTGCCGCGATTATCGTGCTGCTCATCTTTCTGATCATTATGAACCTGGCCGCGATCCTTCTGCGCCGCCGGTTCGAAAAGAGGTTCTGAAGATAATGGCCGGAACCAGGGAACCTGTCATTGTCGCCCGCGACGTGAATGTGCACTACGCCGATAAACAGGCACTGTTCAAAATCGCACTTGATATTCCCGAAAAAGAGGTAACGAGCCTGATCGGCCCGTCAGGTTGCGGAAAATCCACTTTCCTCCGTTGCATCAACCGCATGAACGACCTGGTGGATAGTGCCCGGTTTGAGGGGCAGATCACCATCGCCGGCCAGAATATCTATGCCCCGGATGTTGATGTGGTCGCCCTGCGGCGCGAGGTCGGGATGGTGTTCCAGAAACCTAATCCCTTTCCGAAATCGGTCTACGACAACGTCGCCTACGGCCCGAAAATCCACGGGCTGGCGCAGTCAAAAGCCGACCTCGACGGCCTTGTGCAATGGTCTTTGGAAAAGGCCGGCCTGTGGGATGAGGTCAGGGATCGCCTGAACGAACCCGCGCTCGGCCTGTCCGGCGGCCAGCAGCAGCGCCTGTGCATCGCGCGCACCATTGCCGTGAAACCGAAGGTGGTGCTGATGGATGAGCCCTGCTCTGCCCTTGATCCTGTTGCCACGGCGCGCATTGAGGATCTGATTGACGAACTGCGGCAGAATTTCTCTATCGTAATCGTCACCCACTCCATGCAGCAGGCCAGCCGGGTCAGCCAGCTGACGGCGTTCTTCCACCTCGGCAAATTGGTGGAAGCCGGGCGCACGAAAAATATTTTCACCAGCCCGCAGGATGAGCGGACACAGAATTACATCACCGGCCGGATCGGATAAGCCTTATGCAGAATGACCACATCGTCACCCGCTTTGATCATGACCTGACAGAGATTGAAACCATGCTGGTCAGAATGGCTGACAAGGTTGCAGGCCATATCAGGCAGGCATCCAGGGCCCTGATTGAAGGCGACGACAAACTCGCCAAAAAAATATCGAGGGCAGATCGGGAGGTGAATGCGCTCGAGGAAAAAATCGATGAAAAGGCAATCCGTCTGATCGCCCTGCGCCAGCCCATGGCCGTCGATCTGCGCGCCGCGATCACCACGCTCAAGATCAGCTCTCATCTGGAACGGATGGGCGACTATGCCAAAACGCTCAGCTATCGGGTGCGTGTGGTAGAAGATTTTACCGCCTTCAGGCCAATCCTTCGGTCTCTTGCGGAAACATCGGATCGCGTTGCCGTCATGCTTGGCCTTGTGATGGAAGCCTACGTTAACCGTGACCTGGCAAAGGCCGCCGAGGCGGCTGCCATGGATGAAGAAATCAACGACAGAACAGATTCCCTGTTTCGGGAACTGCTGACCTATATGATGGAAAATCCGAGAAACATTGAGCCCTGCACCCACCTTCTGTTCATTTCCAAGAACATGGAACGATCAGGGGACCAGGTTACCAACATAGCGGAACAGGTGCGCTATCTCGTCACCGGGGAATTGTCGGAGAACTGAATTCTGCCATGGCGACCGGTGGCCCGCGCATTCTGATTGTCGAGGATGAGACATCCCAGTTGCAGCTGCTGTCCTATAACCTGTCGGTTGAAGGCTATCAGGTGTTCACGGCCACAACCGGGGCAGAGGGCCTGCTGGTTCTGGATGAGCAGGAGGTTGACCTGATCCTGCTTGACTGGATGCTCCCGCATGTGTCGGGGCTGGAGGTCTGCCGCCGGATCAGGCGCGGCAAGGCCACCAGGCATATCCCGGTGATCATGCTGACGGCGCGCGGTGAGGAGGATGACAAGATCCGCGGGCTCGATACAGGGGCCGATGACTACGTTGTCAAACCCTACAGCCTGAAAGAGCTGATGGCCCGGGTGCGCGCCGCACTTCGGGCGAAGTCGGGCCAGCCGGAGAATGACCTGATGGTCTACCTGGGCCTGACGGTCGATCTGGTGCAGCACAGGGTTTCTATCGGAAATGAGTCGATACCCCTCGGTCCGCTGGAGTTCAAACTGTTGCGCCTGATGATCGGGTGCCCGGGGCGCGTGTGGTCCCGCGACCAGCTGCTCGACCGGGTGTGGGGGGATAACCTTAACGTCGATACCCGCACAGTGGATGTGCATATCGGGCGTCTGCGCAAACAGATTGCCAGGGTGACGGATGAGAATTACATTCGCACCGTGCGCGGTTTCGGGTATGCGCTGGACAAGTCGTCATAAAGTGTTCCGTGACCGCCGGGGCATCGGCCCGGCGCGAAATCAGGGCCGGTTTCCGACGGCCTCCGACACGTTCTGAAAACCTTCTTTTGCCAGCAAACTGTCCAGTTTTTCCGCAATGCGCACGGCACCCGTGATGCCGTCATAGATCAGTGCCGTGTAAATCTGTATCGCCTGTGCCCCGGCCCGGATCCTGTCAAGCGCGTCCTGCGCCGTTGCGATGCCCCCTACACCGATCAGCGGAACGTCGCCTTTCAGTTCCCCGTAAAATTTGGCCAGTATCCGGGTTGCTGTTGTCCGCAGCGGTGCGCCGGACAACCCGCCTGCTTCTGTTGCATGGCGGCTGCTTAACCCGTCCCGGCGCAGTGTTGTATTTGTTGCAATCACCGCATCAATCCGGGCGTTACGGGCAACGGCTGCGATGTTGCGGATGTCTGCATCTGTCAGATCAGGGGATACTTTCAGGAAAATCCCGGGTCGTTTATCGCCCAGCCCGTCCCTTGCCGTCAAAACGCTGTCCAGCAGCCGGGCAAGCGATTCCGCCCCCTGCAAATCACGCAGTTTTTCGGTATTGGGGGATGATACGTTAACCGTCACAAAATTCACTTTGGCACCGCAGGTTTTCAACAGGTCTGTGAAATCCGCGACGCGATCCCTGCTGTCCCTGTTCGGTCCGATGTTCAGCCCCACGACACCGGTTGCCGGACGTGCTGCCAGCCGCCTGGCAATAACTGCCGCCCCGTCATTGCTGAATCCGAACCGGTTGATGGCGGCGCGATCTTCCGCCAGGCGAAAAAGGCGCGGTTTCGGGTTGCCGGATTGCGCGTGCGGGGTGACGGTGCCGACTTCAATAAATCCGAATCCCGATTTCAAAAGGGGTGCAATCGCGATGGCGTTCTTATCGAATCCGGCGGCGAGTCCGACCGGGTTCAGCAGATTAATTCCCGCAACTGTTGTGCGCAGCCGGTCCGAGGTCGGCGCGGCCCTGCGCGGCGTCAGACGTGCCCGGAGGGCGATCAGGGCAAGGTCGCGGGCCTGCTCCGGATCGATCCGGTGCAGGACGGCCCGTGCGACCCGTTCTGCCAGTATCAATGGATAATTGAACAAATCCGTCTGCCCGATCATGCCACCCCTGCGCGGATGGGGCAGGCGGTGCGTTGCACCGGCCTCTGGTCGCCTGTATTGCATTTTCATAAGCGGATTAAGCTGTTAACGGGGTGCCAGACGGATCGCCCCGTCGAGCCGGATCACCTCTCCGTTGATCATCGGGTTTTCGGCGATGTGCTGGACAAGTGCGGCAAATTCCGCCGGATTGCCAAGCCGGGGCGGGAAGGGTGCCTGCCTGCCAAGCGATTCCTGCACGTCCTCTGGCAGATTTTCCAGCAAAGGCGTCCTGAACAGGCCCGGTGCCACCGTCGCGACCCGTACGCCCTTGTCGGCCAGGTCGCGTGCCATAGGCAGCGTCATGCCCACGATCCCGCCTTTTGATGCCGCGTAGGCGACCTGGCCCACCTGGCCTTCATAGGCGGCGACGGAGGCGGTGTTCACGATCAATCCGCGCTGGCCGTCAGGTTCCAGGGGATCAAGTTCCGCCATCCCCGTGGCGGATTGGCTGGCACAGCAGAACGACCCGATCAGGTTTATCCCGATTACCCTGGCAAAAATGCCCGGGTCATGGGGTGTATCATGCGCCGTTGTCTTCGCCGCAGGTGCGATGCCCGCGCAGTTCACCAATACCCGTTCCTGCCCCTGTCTGGCACGGGCAGCGTTGAAGGCGTCGGCGATACTTTCCGGATCCGACACATCCACCTGCTGCCAGATCGCGCCGATCCGGGCGGCGGTTTCTTTCGCCTGATCCGCGTTGATATCAAAGAGACACACCTGTGCCCCGGATTTCGCAAAGCGTTCCACCACGGCCCGGCCAAGGCCGGAGGCACCGCCGGTTACAACAACGGTTGAAGAAAGAAGGGCTGCCATGGGTCTGCTTCCTTGTGCGGTTTCGCAATTTGCGCAGACCATAGACAGAAGTCAAGGGAAACCAGGAATATCGTTGCCCCGATTTTCGCGATCAGCCGCCTTTTGGCCGGGGCGGTATTGATGGTCTGGCGGGTTTGGCAGCAGGTCCGGGCAATGCGGTGATTGTGGCGGTCAGCTGCATCGGCTGCCGCGCATGGGGGCCGGGCAGGCCTTTCGGATGACACGCCCGCAGGCGGCTTTCCGCATATCAAAACCCCGATGCGGTTCAGCGCTTTGGCCAGTCCGGTTTTTTCGCAAGTGCTGCAAATCCGGCCTCCGCCGCAGCGTTCCAGTCTGCCGAATTTGATGCAAAGGCCCATGCTTGCGACTGCAGGAACACGCCGTCATCGAGTACGCGCAGGTGGTTCGCCCGCAATGTGTTGCCGGTGGATGTGATGTCCGCCACGGCCTCTGCCGCCCGGTTTTTCACGGTGCCTTCGGTTGCGCCCTGGCTGTCTACCAGTTGATAGTCTGCCACGCCGAAGCAGCTCAGATTCCGGTGCACCAGCCTGTGGTATTTTGTGGCGATCCGCAACCGATGTCCGTGGGTTTTGCGGAACTGCCCGCAGACCGCGTCGAAATCGTTGAGCGTACGCACGTCCACCCACACTGACGGCACGGCCAGTGCCAGCGTCGCGTGGCCGATGCCCATCGGTGCCAATTCCGTAACCGCCCCGGGGGCCAGTTTTTCACGGATCAGATCGAGCCCCGTGACGCCCACATGGATGCGCCCGGCGGCGAGCTCTTTGGGGATTTCACCGGCACTTAGAAACACCAGTTCCACATCGGTCATACCGGCTACGCTGCCGGAATACGCCCGCTCCCGCGTGCTGCGCTCGATGCGTACACCGTGGGCGGCGAACCAGTCAATCACCCGGGTGTGCAGGCGACCTTTCGACGGCAGTCCCAGCTTCATGGCCATCCGCAGGCTTCCAAAAGTGCCTCGGGCCGGATCACACCTCCGACGGCCGCGATGGACCGGCCCTGGCCCAGCCGGGCTGTCAGCGCGTCATAGCGCCCCCCGCTGGCGATGACCGGCAGATCCGGACGGCCTTCGGCAAGGAAACCGAAGACGAAACCGTCGTAGTATTCCAGCGTCGTGCGCCCAAAGGCTGCCTCGAACGGCAGTGCCCCTGCGTCAATGCCTTTGGCATCGATGGCCGCAAGCCGTGCCTCAATCCGGTCCGCGGCGGCATTCAATGCCTGAAAGACGGTTGCAATACGGCGCAAGGTCGCCAGGGTATCGGCACTGCTGCCGGACATGGCGAGGATGTCCTCAATCATCGCCAATTCTTCCCGGGCCAGTGCAGGGGCCTTCTGTTCAGCCTGTAGCGCACTGATGCGGGCGCGGATTTCCGCCTCAGATCGGAGGCCGATCTTCGGGCCTGCTTCGGAAAGCAGGGAATCCAGCCCTTTTGCGGCCACTTCTTCCAACAGCTGCGCGTGCGCGTCCGCAGTGGCGCGGCGGCCGCCGAAGCGTTCCAGCAGATCCACGAACCGGGTCGGCCGCCAGAGGTGACGCATCAGGGCCGTTTTGCGGTCTTCAGTCGTTGAAAGCGCACGAACGGCATCGCGTAAAAGACCCATGTCACCGGTGGCCACCCGCAGGCCCGCATGTGCCAGCGTATCGTGGAAGAGGCCGAAGACCTCCGCATCTGCCGCTGCCGGATTTTCGCGGTCAAACACTTCGTAGCCGACCTGCACATATTCCGTGGCTCTGCCGCCTGTCTGTTTGCGCCAGACCGCGCCACAATAGGTATAGCGCATGGGTTCCGCACCTTCGGCCATGTGGCACTGTACGATCGGGACCGTGAAGTCGGGCCGCAGCATCTGTTCGCCACAGGCCGGATCCTGGATAACAAAAGCGCGGGCGCGGATATCCTCACCGTAGAGGTCCAAAAGCACGTCCGCTGGCAGCAGGCTGTCGGTTTCCACCGGCAGGGCACCGGCGGCCCGGAAGATGGCGGAGAGCCGAACGGCCTCTTCCCGTATACGCGTACGGCGGTCATTTTTCATGGAACATCAGCCGATCCCGGGCCCGGCGGTTATCGCCAGCCTGTCCTTGCTTGGCGGGCGGTGCCCTTTGTGCGCAAAGGGCATTGGGTTCAGCCTGCGCCGGTGCGCGCGATCATTGCACACACTTCATCTACCATATCCCCGCGGGCAATCTCCTTCTGCGCGGGCTGGGCGCGCCATTCTTCCGGCGTTTCGATCTCTGCCGCGAGCCGGGCGCCGAGCGTGAGATTCTTGATCTGCACGACACCGCGTTCTTTTTCATCGGACCCTTCAATTATCGCCACGGGGCTTTTCCGCGTATCCGCGTATTTCAGCTGGTTGCCGAAGGTTTTCGGATTGCCAAGGTAGACTTCCGCCCGGACGCCCGCCCTGCGCAGTTCTGCCACCATGGCCTGGTAGTCCGCCATCCGTGTGCGGTCCATCACGGTCACGATCACCGGGCCCGGGGTTTGTGAACCGATCCGCCCCTTTTCCCGCAGGGCTGCCATCAGCCGGTCCACACCGATGGACACGCCTGTGGCCGGAACCTCCTGCCCCGTGAAGCGCCTGACCAGGTCGTCATACCGTCCCCCGCCGGCCACCGAACCAAACTGCCGCCTGCGGCCCTTTTCGTCAAGGATATCAAAGGTGAGTTCAGCTTCAAAAACCGGGCCTGTATAGTAACCGAGACCGCGGACAACGCCCGGGTCGACGTCTATGCGGTCCGGTCCGTATCCTTGTGCCAGCAGAAGTTCCGCGATCTGTTCGAGTTCGTCAACGCCTTTGACACCTGTTTCGTTGCGGCCAATCAAGTGGCGCAGGTTCGCCAGCGTTTCCGGCGCATCGGTCCCCTTGGACGTCAGGAATGCAATAACCGGTTCTGCCTGCCCGTCGCTTAACCCGACGCCGTCTATATAGGCCCCGGATGCATCAAGCCGCCCTTTGCCGAGCAGTTCCCGAACGCCAGTTTCGCCGACCTTGTCGACCTTGTCAATGGTGCGCAAAACCGCTGTGCGCCGGTCGGTGCTGTCGAGCCCCATAACCTCCAGCACCCCGTTTAAAACCTTTCGGCTGTTCACCCGCACCAGGTAATCCCCGGGCGGGATGCCGACCTGCTCCAGCGTGTCCGCCAGCAGTGCGCAAATCTCTGCATCCGCTGCGACCGAAGTGCTGCCAACCGTATCCGCGTCACATTGATAGAATTGCCGAAACCGCCCGGGCCCGGGCTTTTCGTTCCGCCACACGGGTCCCATGGCATAGCGGCGATAGGGTGTGGGCAAGGTGTTGCGATGCTGGGCATAGACCCGTGCGAGCGGTGCCGTCAGATCATAGCGCAGCGCAACCCGGCCTTCGTCATCGTCTTCCCAGGCAAACACGCCGTCGTTGGGACGGTCCGCGTCGGGAAGGAACCTGCCAAGCACTTCAGCGGTTTCCACGGCACTCGATTCCAGCGGATCAAAGCCGTAGCGGTGGTAGACGCCGGTAATACTGGTGAGCATTTCTGCCCGTTCTGTCACTTCAGGGCCAAAATAGTCGCGAAACCCCTTGGGGCGCACCGCCCTGGGCCGTTTTACCTTTGCATTTTTGTCTTTTGCCATCGCACCCTGCCTGTCGCCCCCCCTGCTTTTCGACTGCCGGGCCTAACCCAAAAGCCCGAAGGAAACAATCAGGCCGGCCAGAAGGGACTGTTCACCTTCAAAATGCATGCCGGTGGCTTTCTCCGTCTTTTTGGCGGGCCTGAATGCTGCCCGCGGCACCCCGGGCAGCCGGAACAGGAAACCGCGGAACGCGACAAACACAAAACCGGCGATTCTGTTATTTTTCGCATCCCCGGTATCGGCAAAACCTTCATGTCTGCAATGCCTGTAAACCAGGCCGCGCATAATTACGCAGCGGCAAATCCTGGCGCGCCCTTGCGCAACCAGGGCCCGGCACCCAACATCAGCTTCGGGAGGGCGCAGGCTGCAAAAGGGGCTGCTCATTGAAGATGAGCCCCATATTGCTGAGGCAACCGGCTTTCTTCTGATGCGGGAGGGGCCGGATGTGCCGGTGCATTCCGACGGCACCGATGCTGACCGTGCGGCTGAGGACACATCGCCTGATGTGATCAGGCCGGACGTTATGCTGCCCGACAAAAGCGGTTGTGATATCCTGCGGGAAATCCGGTCAGGCCAGCGCATCGCCCGCCTTCCGGTCATGATTCTGACGGCCAGGGGCCAGGGCAGGGACCGGGCAGAAGCGGAAGAAGCCGGTGCCGGCCTGTTCATGACAAAACCGTTTTCCAATGCGGATATTGTGGCGGGCGTCAGGCGGTTGCCTGAATGAACCGGCCTGATCCGGTTCCGGGTTGTCCCGGCCACAAAGGCCCGTAATGCCGCGGTGCCGCTGCCGCTCGCATCACCTCCATCGCTGACATGATTTCAGGCCGGCCCTGACGCGCGGTTTTGAAGTGTTTTCCGGTTAACGCTGTATACCGACGCCGACCGGCTGGTGCAGGCTCTGATCAACCTTGTTGCCGAAATCTCAGTGATTCGGGAACAACCTTTTCGTTTGGGAAAGCCAATACTATAATCAGGAATGGTGACTCGACAGTAACCGTATGGGGTGACTGGCTGGGGTTCAACTTCGCAGGTAACAGGTGGTATCCGGGCAGAGGTCCGGACGCTGTTCCCAAAGAACCTGAAACTGAACCGGAAGCTCCGATTAACCCGCCTGCGAACACTTCTGATAACCCCCCCTTCGACTACTCCACCCAAAAGCTTTACCTATGAACCCGGTTTCAGCCCTGATGGGACACAAGAGCGGGAAGAGACTCCCTCTGAGCCAGAACCAGAGGTTACTCCCGAACCGGAACCTGCAGAGGAACCTGAGACTGCTACGCCTTCTACTCCCACAGAGGTTCCTAACTCGGAAGCAGCACCCAAAGGAGTGGCCACCAAACCGGCCGGCACAGACGGGTTCAACATCGTGGACGGGAGGAACCCTGCGGAAGGTGCTGCACAGGAACTCTCTGGCACCAATGGCAAGGACTGGATCAGGGGTTCCGATGGCAAGGATATCATGCGTGGCAACTCTGGTCGTGATTACCTTGAAGGTTCTGGCGGGAATGACTTCCTGTCCGGTGGTAATGCCCGTGACTGGCTCGTTGGAGGTCGTGGAGGTGACAGACTGCAAGGCGGAAAACAGGATGATATTCTGACCGGGAATCAAGGGCAGGATACCTTCGTGTTCAAGGCCAAGCATGGCCGGGATATTGTCACCGATTTCTTGGTCGGGAAGGATACGATTGAGCTGCATGGCGTTGAGTTTTCTGACCTGACGATAAAGAAATGGGCCAAGGGAACCGGCGCAAGAATTGAGTGGGACGAGGGAACTATCTTCCTTGAAGGTATCCAAAGGGATGCCTTGACGGAGGATTCTTTCGCGTTCGTGTGAGTAGCAAAGCAGCCAATAAAACAACAAGAGGGGTGTCATTCCCGGTGCCCCTCTTCTGATTTGAAAGGAGAACAAGCAATGAGTGTTACAGTAACAGTTTATACCGGAAATGACGGGAATGATAAACTTAAAGGGGATGCCGGAGGTAACCTTCTTGACGGAGGTTCCGGAAACGACATCCTTGACGGAGATGCCGGTGCTGACTGGCTGATTGGCAGTAAAGGGATTGATACTGCCAATTATGAACTTTCCAACGCAGGCGTAACCGTGAACCTTGCCACTGGCAGAGGCCGTGGTGGCCATGCCGAAGGTGACAGGCTGATCGAGATCGAGAACCTGACCGGGTCAGACCACAACGATCTCCTGACTGGGGATGATGGGTCAAACATCATAAATGGAGGTAACGGGAAAGATGAACTCTATGGAGGTTCCGGGAATGATAAACTCTATGGAGGTAGCCAAAGGGATGAACTCTATGGAGGCACCGGGCATGATACCCTTAAAGGAGATAACGGGAATGACATCCTTGACGGAGGCACCGGGCATGATAACCTTGAAGGAGGTAAAGGGGATGACATCCTGAGGGGTCGTGCCGGGGATGATGTTCTTTACGGGGATGCCGGGGCGGATCTGCTCAATGGTGGTGCCGGGGTTGATATTGCCTATTATACCCTTTCCAACGCAGGTGTGACCGTGAATCTTGCCACTGGTGAGGCTAAAGGTGGCTATGCCGAAGGTGATGTTCTACTTAATATCGAGCGTCTGTGGGGTTCCGAATACGATGATATCTTGACCGGAGATAACGGGGATAATTGGCTTTATGGAATTGGAGGGAATGACATTCTATATGGCCGTGCCGGAGACGATAGACTCAGGGGTGATTGGCAGGCTGATAAGCTGTATGGCGGTTCCGGAGATGACATCCTTGACGGAGCTGGCGGGGCGGATAAGCTGTATGGCGGTTCCGGGAATGATACTTTTGAAAACCCTTTTGAGGCTGTCCTCATCCGTGGCGGGGAAGGTGTTGATACTGTCGATTATCAAAAATACTCAAAATACATTAAATTCAATGAAGGTGTGACTGTTGATGTGACAAGTGATACCTTTGTCAGTATTGAGATCCTCCGTGGCTCTTCTTTTAACGATACTCTGACCGGAAACTCCGTGATTACTAAAATCCATGGAGATCACGGAAACGATAAAATCTATGGAGGCTCCGGGAATGATGAGCTTGAAGGAGGTTACGGGAATGACATCCTAAGGGGCCGCGCCGGTGATGATATACTCTATGGATATGACAAGGTTAACGGATCCGGTTTCGGGGCGGATAAGCTGTATGGCGGTTCCGGGAATGATGAACTCTATGGAGGCTACGGGAGTGACATCCTTGACGGAGGCACCGGAAATGATACCCTGACTGGAGGTTATGAATATGACGGAGGAGATACCTTCGTGTTCAAGGCCAATCACGGCAGGGATACAATTACTGATTTCGAAATAGGTAATGATACCCTTAAGCTGCATGGCGTTGAGTTCTCTGATCTCACTATAAAGAACGCCTTTGATGGAACCGGTGCCAGAATCGAGTGGGATGAAGGCGTTATCTTTCTGAGTGGTGTCCAGAGGGATGATCTCAGGAATGAAGATAACTTTGAGTTCGTGTAAGGCGGGAAACCCCCGGGATTTTCCCGCCGGGATTTTCCCAGGGGCAGGGGGCCCGTAAACAATCCCTGACAGGGGCTTTCAAGGGCCCCGCCGGCGGGCCTTCCCCGGGGTTTGTTTCTGCCGGAACATGCCCGTCGCCTGTGCCCATGCCAGCCCCCGAACGCGGCATCGGCCAGCCCCGTGGCCTGGCACATCCGCGGCCCCTGATTCGGGGGCCGCTTTCCGTTTGCCGCCCCCACGATGCGGCCCGGCACCCGCCCCGGGGGTGCCGCCCCTGCCTTGCGGGCTGTGGCGCGGCGGTTCGGTATCCCCTGCGGTTTATTTTTGCGAAGAACGTTATTTTTGCTGTTGACGCCGGCCCGCCCCGCCTCTACATACCCGATTATGCAATCAACGACGGGCTGCCTCGGCACCCCGAACCAGCCGAAAGGACACCCCCATGAGCAGAACCAGATATAACGGCCATTATAATCCCAGCCTTAACGGGATTTACGACGATGAGGTCGGTTCCGCCACATATGGGGCCTCGAACGGGAGGGACTTTATATTCGGGCACGAGGGCAGGAGGGAGATCTACGGCTTCGGCGGGGATGACCACCTCATCGGCAGTGCCTTGCGGGACTGGATCCAGGGCGGGCTCGGCAACGACTGGATTGAAGGCAAGGCCGGGGCAGACAAGCTCTTTGGTCACCACGGGGATGATGTGCTCAAGGGCGGTGCCGGAGACGATGATGTCCGGGGCGGTAACGGGAATGACAGGCTCTTTGCCGGCCGCGGCAACGACCGTCTCGATGGCGGGTCCGATATCGATTGGGCGGATTATTCGGACGCCTTCGCCGGGGTCACCGTGGACCTGGTAAAGGAATTGGCCACCTACGGTTCAGGCGGGGAAAACTACCGCCAAAGCCTGCTCAACCTTGAAAACGTCCAGGGCTCCGGCCACAACGATAACATCGTTGGCACCGGTGACACGAACATCCTCAAGGGCGGTGCCGGGAACGATACCCTGAATGGCCGGGGCGGGGCCGATACCCTTGAAGGGAATGCCGGGAATGACCGCCTTGAAGGCGGTGACGGCAACGATCTGCTTTATGGCGGTGCCGGGAATGATACGATTTCCGGCGGTGCCGGGGGTGATGTGCTCCTGGCCGGTAACGGCAACGATTCGCTTGACGGCGGCGCCGGGACCGACTGGGCGGATTACTCACACGGCTTCGACGGAGTAACCGGCGGAATGACCGTGAACCTTGCCCAGGGCGTGGCCACCTACAATTCCGCGCAGGGCAGCCACAGGGATACCCTGGCCAACCTTGAAAATGTCGCGGGCTCTGGCGGCAACGATCACATCATTGGCGACAGTGTAAAGAACCACCTCCAGGGCCGTGCCGGCAACGACACGCTGGAAGGCGGGGCCGGGGCCGATGCGCTTTTGGGAAATGCCGGCAACGACACGCTGGAAGGCGGTGCCGGGGCCGATTACCTTGATGGCGGGGACGGGACGGACTGGGCCAGTTATGCTGGCGCGGCGTCAGGCGTTACCGTATCGCTGAAAGGTTTCCAGTTCGGCCGTGCCGAAGGCGATGCCCTGGGCGATACCTTTGCCTCGATTGAAAACCTTGCCGGGTCCGCCCACGATGATCACCTGGTGGGTGATAACTCGGCGAACCACATCAGGGGCGGTGCCGGGGATGACTACATTGATTCTGCCCAGGGTGCCGATACCCTTGAAGGGGGTGCCGGAAATGACCGGCTGATCAGTGGTCAGGGTGACGATGTTATGACCGGCGGTGCCGGGGCCGATACCTTCTCCTTTGGGTCCCACGCCCTGACCCCCGGTGGCCACGACACGATCACCGACTATAACCCTGATGAGGGGGACACCCTGGATTACCTCTATGGAAACTCCTGGGGGGAGGTGGAGCTTTC
>JACONK010000003.1:0-316 GCA_014323795.1 Paracoccaceae bacterium
CTCGGCGATGTCTGTGCGCACCTCGGCGATTTTGGTGTTTATGTTGGCCTGCAGCAGGTCAATGTCTGCCCTTGTGGCGCGGACGGCCTCGCCTGATGTTCGGGCGATGATCTCTGCCTGGTCGTGGCTCAGGCCTGTGGATTCCAGGGCGCGGGCGGTGATGGTTGTGTCAAAGGCGGTCATTGTGCGGGCCTTTCGGGGGTGCGCGGGTGCGGTGCGGCGGTGGGCAGGCCGGGGCAGTGTGACATGATGTGCGGGGTGTGGCAAGGGGGGCGGATGATTTTAGCCTTGCGCCGGTTGTGGTGTGTGTGGCGGG
>JACONK010000003.1:339-537 GCA_014323795.1 Paracoccaceae bacterium
GGGGTGCCGTTATGGGGCAGCGGCGTCCGGTCCGGTGTCCCCGACCTGGAAGGTGAAGCGGACGCCGGGGGCTGCCATTATGTCCTTCCTGTAGTTGCGGGAGACGCCGCCGGTGCGGGTTGCGCCACCGAGGGAGTGGGTGAAGCCGATGCCGTATTCGGTTTTGGAATCACCAACCTGGAGCCCGGCGGGCCGTAG
>JACONK010000003.1:557-1588 GCA_014323795.1 Paracoccaceae bacterium
CGGGCGGGTGCCCGCGTGGGGTGGGGGCCCTGGAAGGTGGAGCGGACGCCGGGGGGTGCCGTTATGGCACGGCGGCGTCCGGTCCGGTGCCCTGGACCTGGAAGGTGAAGCGGACGCCGAGGTCTGCCATTATGTCCTTCCTGTAGTTGCGGGAGACGCCGCCGGTGCGGGTTGCGCCACCGAGGGAGTGGGTGAAGCCGATGCCGTATTCGGTTTTGGAATCACCAACCTGGAGCCCGGCGGAGCCGTAGTTGGTGTTCGTGACAAGCGTAGTTGTTTTGCCGACTGTACCGTCGCCGGCACCGCCGGACGCCAACGGGCGGTTGTTGGCTGACCGGTCTTCGAGGAGTTGGGGTACGAATATTTCCGGGTCGGTTCATAGATGATGGCGTTAAGGCCAGGGCGTGTGTTCAGGGCGGATTCGATCAGCGGGCGCACGGTGCCCCAGGCCAGCCCGCCGTTGCCGCAGCCCAGCGGGGGGATTGCGATGGAGCGAATACCCCTTTCATCGATTACCCGGATGAGATCTTTCAACCCGTCCTGCACCCATTCGATTCTGGTTTTGACCCGCCAGTGGGTTTTGGTCGGAAAATTGATGATCCGGCGGGGGTCGAACATATCTTTCTGTTCCGTGACGAACATGTTGCCGATGCGCACTTCCCCTGCCTTGCAGGCGCGGGCATACGCCTTGAAATTATCCGGGAATTGCCGCCTGAACATCAGGGCAATGCCCTTGCCCATTATCCCTACGGTGTTGACGGTGTTTACCAGTGCCTCCGCCTCCGCTTCCAGCAGGTTGCCCCGGGTGAATGTTATCATGGGAAATACCACGTTGAGCCTGCCTTGATCGGGGGGTTCAGGTTAGCCGCCCCCCGTTCCTGTTCAAGCCTTTCTTTTTGCGCTGCGCCCTGGCAGACGATGCTTTTCAGCCGGTCGATTGGCAGGTGTTTGTGCACGAGGGCCTCCGCCTGGTAACGATCTGTTTTTTCTTTATCCTTAGGGTTCCCCTTAAAGTCCTTCCGTTGCAGAAT
>JACONK010000004.1 GCA_014323795.1 Paracoccaceae bacterium
AATATCGAGAACCTGCGCGGGTCAGACCACAACGATACCCTGACCGGGGATGACGGGGTTAACTGGCTTTGGGGTGGTGCCGGTGCCGATATGCTGGATGGTGACCCCGGCGGCGACTGGGCCGACTACAGGCGTTCGGATGCCGGTGTGACGGTGAACCTTTCCACTGGCACAGGCCGTGGTGGCCATGCGGAAGGCGATGTGTTGCGCAATATCGAGCACCTGCGCGGGTCAGACCACAACGATACCCTGACCGGGGATGACGGGGTTAACTGGCTGCGCGGCGGTGCCGGTGCCGACACGCTGGATGGCCTGGGCGACCGGGACTGGGCCGACTACAGGCGTTCGGATGCCGGTGTGACCGTCAGCCTTGTCGGCGGTGCGGTGAACACTGGTGGCCATGCGGAAGGCGATGTGTTGCGCAATATCGAGCACCTGCGCGGGTCAGACCACAACGATACCCTGACCGGGGATGACGGGCATAACCGGCTGCGCGGCGGTGCCGGTGCCGATATGCTGGATGGCATGGGCGGCGACCGGGACTGGGCTGATTATAGCGGCTCGGGCGCAGGCGTGGATGTGAACCTGGACACTCGCACAGCCAAGGGTGGCACCGCTGAAGGCGATGTGTTGCGCAATATCGAATATCTGAGCGGGTCGCGCCACGATGATACGCTGACCGGGGATGATGGCAACAACGAGCTATCGGGCGGTGCTGGTAACGACGTGCTGCGCGGCGGTGCTGGTAACGACTGGCTGCGCGGCGGTGCCGGGGCCGACACGCTGGATGGTGGCCGTGGCAACGACACGGCCAGTTATGCCGGTTCTGACGCGGGCCTGTATGTGCACCTTGCCGCTGGCACGGCCAGGGGTGGCCACGCTGAAGGCGATGTGCTGCGCAATATCGAACGCCTGCGCGGGTCGGACCATAACGATACCCTGACCGGGGATGATGGCAACAACGCGCTATCGGGCGGTGCCGGTAACGACGTGCTGCGCGGTGATGCTGGCAACGACTGGCTGCACGGCGGTGCCGGGGCCGATAAGTTGAATGGTGGTGCCGGTGACCTGGACGCGGCCGACTATTGGGATTCAGATGCAGGCGTGACCGTGAACCTGACCGCCGGCACGGGCAGCGGTGGCCACGCCGAAGGCGATGTGCTGCGCAATATCGAGCGCCTGGAAGGCTCTGACCATAACGATACCCTCATCGGCGGTGACGGGGATAACTGGCTGACCGGAGGTGCCGGGGCTGATGTTCTGAACGGCAGGGCTGGTGACGGGGATCTGGTTGACTATGAGCGCTCAGACACGGGCGTGACCGTGAACCTTGCCGCCGGCACGGCCAGGGGTGGCCACGCCGAAGGCGATGTGCTGCGCAATATCGAAAACCTGTTCGGGTCGCGTCATAACGATACCCTGACCGGGGATGGCGGTGCTAACGAACTGACCGGCGGGGCGGGGGGCGACACCTTCCGCTTTGTGGATGACGGGGGCGGTGCCGATACCGTCACGGACTTTGATGATGGGCAAGACACTGTTATCCTGAGCAGGGACGAGTTTGCGGATATAGCGGCAGTTGCCGCCGCTTTCGTGTTTGTTGACGCGGACACCCTGCGTCTTGACCGGCCGGGTGATGGCAACAGCATCACAT
This sequence comes from Paracoccaceae bacterium, assembly GCA_014323795.1. Taxonomy (GTDB): domain Bacteria; phylum Pseudomonadota; class Alphaproteobacteria; order Rhodobacterales; family Rhodobacteraceae; genus Amylibacter. Next base: position 1,655 of record JACONK010000004.1, read on the forward strand.
TTTTAATTGAGGGCCATGGATTCACGCCGGAAGATCTTGCGGCACAACTTGGCAGCGCAGACATCGGTGACTTTTTCGATTTGGCATGATGCCCCCGTCCTATGCTTGCCCGTGCCTGTCGTGAACCACACTAGCCACCCCGTGGCGGTTTTGCCTTGTCAGCGACAGAGGGCGCATTGTCGAATGTCGCATCGGCCCTATTCGCCGTCATGATGGATATGCAGAAGGCCGGCATCGCCGGGGATGCGAAGGAGAACATGGCGAACGTATACGCCGCAGTCATGGCTTTGAGAGACAAATCTGCCGCCGCAAAGTTGAGAGAGTTGGCCTGCAATATGCAAGGCACAGCCCGTCGGTGTCTGAATACTTTGAAGGCCGCAAAGCCGGGGGCGACAGTGTAATTTCTTGGCGGAAGGTGTAGTTCAGCCTTTTCCAATACCTGCCGGGGAGCGGGTGCCGCCAGGGAAGCTCCCCATAAACGTGAAACCCTGCCGGAGTTTTCCGGCCCATATCGCAGGGAATAAAACGTGCCGGAAACCTTTGTGAAAATCGCTGCTGCTATGATGGCAGTTTGTCTGGTACAACCGGCAGAATCCCAAACCTTGGATCTAAGTCCTCTCGACATGAAATGTCATAAGCGGAACAACTTTGACGGCTACGGAGACGGTTGCCCGGATGCGGGCATATGGTCTGGCAAAGAAAAATGCATAACCGCCCGAAGAAAGAAGTTTCGTGCTTTAGTGTCTTCTCTGACAATTGTAGTGAAGTGTCAATGGAACGAATCTGTCACTCTTTTAGGAAGTATGGGTGATTTTAACACTCTCGAGGCTGAATGGCCTATGAGATTTGTTATCCCTAAACTGGTGAAAGACTATCAGTCCTGGAGGAAAAGGGGTTTGAGCAGGCGACAGGTGATAGCTGAAATGGGTGATAGCGGTTCCACGCCGGATTACCGATTACATCGCTGCATAACGGACCTTTATTAGTCTGAAAGCCACACAGGGAGGCAGAAAAGGCTTCCCGTCACCGGGTGGCGACCGGCCTGAGGAGCAAAGCCGCCGTTACTTCGGCCTGTCATATATGCAGCCCGTGCACCTTCGTAGATCCCGAAGGCCGATTACCCGATGGGTTCTGTCAGGCAGGTGGCGGTCCGATGCCACACGCGGGGTTCGACGGCCCTCCTGAACCGGCACACCATCAAAGGGCGTAAGCCGGAAGGCACAGCGATAAAGGGGAATGACTTGCCGGCCCATTGGGTGTGCCGGAATTTCAGGCCAGGGTGCCCTTACGGTGGATCGGGCTGACACATCGTCCGCTGTGGCGGGTAATGCGCTCAACCCAACCCGTCCTCATCCAGCAAATGCCGCCCCTGACGATCCTCCACCTCAATCACCCAGATATCCGGGTCGATCCCCTTTTGCCGGGTGATTGTGGCGTCTATCTTGCGTTCGGATCCTTGGGCCAAAACCTCCCACGGGCCGGGACCGTCAAGCGAAAAGCCCCGTTGAAAAAGCCTGGCAGAACCGTCGAGAGGGGTCTGTTTGACAAGTACTGATCCGGCTGTGTCATCCCCTTGACTCACCACAAAAGCGGGGATATTCACCAAAGACAGGCGGCGCAGGTAGGCCTGCACCCAGAATGTGGCGGTTAGCCGGGTCATGCGCGGGTGTCGCGGAAATCAAGGCCCATCGCCTTATAGCGTTCCGGCTCATTTTCCCATTCCGGTCGGGTTTTGACCTGCAGGAAGAGGTGCGCCTTGCCGCCGATCAGCTCTTCCAGTGCCGCCCGTGCCGCCTGGCTGACGGCCTTGATCGTTTTCCCCTTCTGGCCGAGTACGATGCCCTTGTGGCCGTCGCGTATGACGTAGATTACCTGATCGACCCGCACCGAACCGTCCTTGCGGGCCTGCCAGTTTTCCGTTTCCACAGTCAGGTAATAGGGCAATTCCTGGTGCAGTCTCAGCATCAGTTTTTCGCGCGTCAGATCTGCCGCCAGAAGGCGCATCGGTACGTCGGCAATCTGGTCTTCGTGGTAGAGCCATGGGCCCGCAGGTACCGCCGCCGCCAGCCAGTTGGTCAGGTCGCCCACGCCGTGACCCCGTTCGGCACAAATCATGAAGACATGCCCAAACGCAAACGCCCTTGTCAGATCTTGCGTTATGCCGAGCAGGGTATTGGATTTTACCTTGTCAATCTTGTTGATTGCCAGAACCACCCGTTTGCCCCCTGCACCGTTGCGCAGGCCGTCCAGAATCGTCTCTGTCCCCATGGTGATGCCCCGGTGGGCTTCCACCAGCAGAACGGTTATATCCGCGTCCGCGGCCCCGGCCCAGGCGGTGGCCACCATCGCGCGGTCCAGGTTGCGGCGCACCCGGAAAAGCCCCGGTGTATCCACGAGGACAATCTGGGATGCCCCGTGCAAAGCGATACCGCGAAGGCGTGTGCGGGTCGTTTGCACCTTGTGGGTGACGATGGATATCCTGCTGCCCACAATGCGGTTCATCAACGTGGACTTTCCTGCGTTGGGTTCCCCGATCAGGGCGACGAATCCGCAGCGTGTCTCAGTCATCGGAAGCCTCTGCCTCGGCCAGCAGTACCTTGGCCGCCGCCTGCTGTGCAGTGCGTTTGTTACGTGCGCGACCACGGGCCGACATGTTGTTTTCCAACCGTGCCTCGATTACGAAAATCGGGGCATGGTCCTTGCCGCGGCGGTCAACCTCTGTATAGTCCGGTGGCGGCATGCCGCGGGCCTGTGCCCATTCCTGCAGGGCGGTCTTTGCATCGCGTGCGTCTTTTTCTGCGTCGGTGATCCGTTTTGCCCAAAGCCGCAAAACCAGGGCGCGTGCCGCCTCGAACCCCGCGTCCCGATAGACGGCGGCGATGACCGCCTCCATCGCATCAGCCAGGATTGTCTGCTTGCGCCGCCCGCCGGAAGATTGCTCGGCCCGGCCCATCTGCAGTGCCCCGCCAAGGTCAATTCCGGACGCCACGTCCGCACAGGTTTCCTTGCGTACGAGCGCGTTGAGCCGGGGGGCCAATTGCCCCTCTGCCGCTGTCGGATCCGCTTTCAGAAGGGCCTCTGCAATCACAAGGCCCAGAACCCTGTCGCCGAGGAATTCCAGCCGTTGATTGTCCGGGCGGGCGGGCATCGACAGAGAGGAATGGGTCAGTGCCTCCAGAAGCAGTTCAGGGGATTTGAACCTGTGTTCCAGCCGGTCGGACAGGGCCGTCAGCTCTGCCGCGCGGTTCACTCAAGACCCTTGAGGTATCGATCCGGCCGCCAGGACCAGAAGTACAGGATTGACCGGCCGGCGGAGGAGAATATCACCCGGTCAGCACGCCCGATCAGATAAGATGCGGGCACAAAACCGACGCCGCCCACAGATTTGCGGAACCGGCTGTCCGTGGAGTTGTCGCGGTTGTCGCCGACAAAGAAGAAGTGGCCTTCAGGCACAATGAACGCACCGGTGTTGTCCCCAGGCCCGGGGCCGATATTAAGCGTCCTGTGCGTCGCCCCGCCCGGCAGGCTTTCGTCAAACGACTGTTTTTCGCAGTGCCCGCCGATACCTACCGGACTGTTGGAGCATCTCGGGAAACTGCCCATCGGGCCCTGCGCCCCGAAGATTTCAACAAAGGTGCCGGGGTTGGACTGTTCGACCGGAGTATTGTTGATAAAAAGTGTGCCGTTTTTCATCTGCACCCTGTCGCCGGGCAGGCCGACGACCCGTTTGATGAAATCGGTTTCAGTTTCCGGGTGTTTGAAGACGATGATGTCGCCGCGCTGCGGGTCACCGGCCCAGACGCGCCCGTCCCGGCCCTTGGCGAACCAGCAGAAATCAAATCCGAACAGTGTCGGGCATGACGCCCAAGAATAGCCGTAAACGAACTTGTTCACGAACAGGAAATCACCGATCAGCAGGGTCGGCTTCATTGACCCGCTCGGAATCCAGAACGGCTGGAACAGGAGCGTACGAATCATGCCCGCCAGCACAAGTGCCCAAAAGACGGTCTTGATAGTCTCTGCAATGCCTCCGCCCTTTTTCTTTTCGGCCATGCTGCCTGTGCTCCGGACACTTTGATGTTTGCGATATGTGCGCTTTCCCGGTCTGTCAACTGTGGCGGGCCACAGTGCCTGCCCGGGACAGGGCGTTTAGCCGGCTTGTCTAACGGGCCGTGGCACGGAAAAACCGGTGCAGATCCCACGGTGCCCTGTCCAGGGTGCCGGGCTAAAGGTCGCGCACCTCCACCAGGTCATCGGTAACGATGCGTTTGGCGACAGCCATCTGGTTTGCTGTCATGACAGGGGTTGCATCGATCACCACGAAAGCCTGCGCCCAGGGGCGGTCGTCCGTCAGGCTGACGTGGACAGTGGCGATATGACCCGGCGGCGTGAGCTTTTTCAGGCGTTCGGCGGCCCGGCCTGTCAGCTCCATCACAGGCTGGCCGGTGCGCAGGTTGCGCACGGACATATCCTTCCAGGCGAGCCCCATGCGCAACCCGGTGCCGAGTGCCTTTGAACATGCCTCTTTCGCCGCCCAGCGCTTGGCATAGGTTTCGACCGTATTGCGGCACCGTGCGGCCCTGATCTGCTCGATATCGCTGAAGACACGGTTCCGAAACCGATCCCCGAACCGCTCAAGCGTACCCGCGATCCGGTCGATATTGGCAAGGTCTGTTCCAACTCCGATGATCATTGCAGCCACGGTGCCGGCAGTTTCAGGCGGATTACCCCGAAAAACAGGGCGCAGGGAACCTCAAGCCAACGTTTGACGTCCACGCATGCCGCGGTGGCCTGGCGGTTAAAAAACAGTGCTGCACAGATCGGAAAGATCACAATGAGCCTACTGTAGAAGAGGCGGAATGATTAGACCAGACAGGCAGATGTTGCCCCTTTCCCAGCCGCGATGACTTCGCTTATCGCCCGGCGCGGGCCTCGTCCATCAGAACACGCATGCGCAGGACGGCGGTTTCCAGGCCGGAAAATATCGCCTCCGCGATCAGGAAGTGCCCGATGTTGAGTTCGCGTACTTCCGGGCAGGCGGCAACGGGTTGGACGCAATCATAGGTCAGGCCGTGACCGGCGTGGACTTCCATCCCGAATTCATGGGCGAATGTGGCCATGGAACGTAGTTTCTCAAGTTCCGCATCGCGTTCTTCAAGGCGGCCTGCAGCGTGTGCGTCACAATATGCCCCGGTGTGCAGTTCGATCACCGGTGTTCCGATGCGGTGAGCCGCTTCGATCTGGTGTCGATCCGCTGCAATGAACATCGATACGCGGCACCCCGCGCCGCGCAAAGGGGCAATGAAATGGGCCAGTCGGTTTTCGTCCCGGGCGACTTCCAGACCGCCTTCTGTCGTGCGTTCCTCCCGCTTTTCGGGGACGATGCACACGGCATGGGGCGTGTGGCGGAGTGCGATCTTCTGCATCTCATCCGTGGCGGCCATCTCAAGGTTGAGTGGGATGCTGATGGCCTCCATCAGCTTTTCGATGTCGGAATCGGTGATGTGTCGCCGATCCTCACGCAAGTGGGCTGTGATGCCGTCGGCACCGGCCTGCTGTGCCAGAAGCGCTGCGCGCACCGGATCCGGTGTTGTGCCCCCGCGGGCGTTTCGTACAGTTGCCACGTGGTCAATATTTACGCCGAGGCGCAGCTTCTCTTCGGTCATGGCCGACCTTCCCGTCGGGTTTTGCGTTTGGCGTGCAGATCCTGAAACTTCCGAACCAGCACCCCCCTGCGCCGCTTCTGGTAGGCCGCGATCATGGGACGAAAGGCGAAGTAGAAGATGGCCGCAAATATCGCACCAGGGATAACGCCGCCGATCAGGTAAGGGACGAAAATTTCGTAGAACACGCTAATGACCGGATCCCAGGGCACCTCGCCGCCGACAAAGAGTGCCTTGAAGTTGATCCAGAGCGTCGAAAGCATTTCTGCAATGCCGTCTGTAATATTGGACCAGACGTGGTGTTCGGATCCGCGCCCCATCAGCCATAGCCCGATGCGATGGCTGACCGCAGCGATGAAAGGGAAGGTGATCGGGTTGCCCAGGAAGGTGGCAAGCAGCGATGCCAGGATGTTGGCACGCACGACCCAGGCCGTGAAGGCCGACACAAGAAAGTGGAACCCGAAAAGCGGCGAGAAGGTGACAAACACCCCGCAGGCGATGCCCAGGGCGATGCGGTGGGGGGTGTCCGGCAGGCGTTTGACGCGCAGTTTGATGTATTCAATGGTACGGCACCATCCGGATCTCGGATAGAACAACGCCCCGATAAATTGCATACACGTCAGTGATTTACGTCTTTTGAACACTGCGGGTGTCTTAATCCTGGCCTGTGCCCAGGCGCATGGAACGCCTGGATTCAGCTTGCTTCACTCAATACGGTCGCCCCGATTTTTACGCATTATCTGCGCCACATCCGAATCTGCCTCGACCGCTGTTAATACGTGCAGGAGGTGTTCCACATCGCGCACCTCTATGTCGATCACCATGCGATAGAAATCTGGTTTTCTATCCACAAATTCAAGGTTTGAAATATTGGCTTTCTGTTCTCCGATAAGCGTACATATGCGGCCCAATACGCCAGTGTCATTGGCTATTGTAACCTCGATAGTCGCATTCTGGTCCGCTATGCGCTGACCTTCGGTCCAGTGCAGATCGATCCAGCGTTCCGGCTCAGTCTCAAAATCTGCCAGATGTTCGCAGTCGATGGAATGCACGATCACACCATGGCTACGGGTAATGATGCCAACGATCCGTTCCCCCGGCAAGGGTTGGCAGCAGTGCCCGGGCCGGGCCAGTTGGTCAGCGGCAAGGCCAATGATCGGTGCCACAGGTTCTTCAACGCCAACGCCGATATCATCCGTGCGTAAAAGTTCAGGGTAGAGCACTTCGACCAGTTCTGCACCCGTCGTATCGGCACTGCCAATTTTGGCAAGCAGTTCTTCGGTGGATCTCATGCCCATCAGCCCCGCAGCGGTTTTCAACGCCTTTTCGGACGATGTCTTGCCGACCTTTTCCAGGGCTACGCGGGCCAGTTCGCGCCCGAGCCGCACAAACCCTGCGCGATGTTCTTCGCGCAGGGACTTTCGGATAGCGGATTTGGCGCGACCGGTGACAGCGATATCCATCCATGAGGATTGCGGGCGCTGGCCCTTGGCGGTGACGATCTCTACCGACTGGCCGTTACGCAACCGCGTCCACAGTGGTACGCGCCGCCCGTCAACCATGGTGCCCACGCAGGCACTGCCTACGCGCGTGTGGATGGCATAGGCAAAATCAATCGGCGTGGCACCGCGGGGCAATTTGATGACTTCCCCCTTCGGGGTGAAGCAAAATACCTGGTCTGAAAACATGTCGAGCTTCACGTGTTCCAGGAATTCTTCGCCCGCGTCGTTGGTCATCATATGCGCATTCAGTTCATCCACCCAGCGGAAAGGATCAACGGCGAAAGGGTTCTGCAGTGGTTCCCCGTCGCGATAGGACCAGTGTGCGGCCACGCCGCTTTCGGCCACATCATGCATGGTGCGTGTGCGTATCTGGATCTCCACGCGCTTGCCATTGCGCCCGGATACGTCCGTGTGGATTGATCGGTAGCCATTTGATTTGGGCTGGCTGATGTAATCCTTGAATCGCCCGGGCACCGCACACCAGTGCTGATGGACAGTCCCCAGGGCGGTGTAGCAGTCAGCCTCGGTATCCGTTATAATACGGAAGCCGTAGATATCAGACAGACGAGAAAATCCTTTCTTCTTTTCTTCCATCTTGCGCCAGATCGAATAAGGCCGTTTCTCGCGCCCCGTGACCTCGGCTTTGACGCCCGCCTTGTCCAAAACCTCGCGGATGTCCTGGGTGATCGCCGGGATCAGGTCGCCGGTTTCCTTCTTCAGCGTCACGAAGCGGCGCATGATTGATTTGCGGGCTTCAGGGTTTATGACGCTGAAACTGAGATCCTCCAGCTCTTCCCGCATCCACTGCATACCCATACGACCGGCCAGGGGCGCGAAGATTTCCATCGTCTCGATGGCCTTCTTTTCCTGCTTGCGAGGTAACATGTGCCTGATGGTGCGCATGTTGTGCAGCCGGTCAGACAGTTTGACCATGATCACGCGCACGTCCTTGGACATGGCTAGGAGGAGCTTGCGAAAATTTGCGGCCTGTTTGTCGCCGGTGGCGGAAAGTTCCAGGTTTGTCAGTTTGGTGACACCGTCGACCAGTTGCGCAACCTCCGGCCCGAAGCGCCGGGCGACGGCCTGGAAGGTACTTTTCGTATCCTCAATGGTGTCATGCAAAAGTGCGGTGATGATCGTGTCATCATCAAGCTTTTGTTCGGCCAAGATCATCGCCACCGCCACCGGGTGGGTCCAGTAGGGGTCACCTGACTGGCGACACTGTCCTTCATGCATAAGGCGACCGTAATCCCAGGCCGCCTCTATCCGTTCTGAATCGCTGTTGGGGTTATAGGCGCGGACCGCTTCGATCAGGTCTGTCGGGTGGATCATACGTGCCGGAACTTCGGGGCATGGATGCCCTTACTTCATCTCCTGTGCTTCTATCAGGCGGCGCAGCAGGTTTTCTTCCGACAGGCTGTCTTCTTCCGGTTTGTCCTGTGCGGCCCCCATCAGAAGTGCCATGTTATCGTCTTCGGGCTCGTCAATCTCGATTTGCGTCTGATGGCTTTCGATTGCCGCCTCGCGCAGCTGATCGGCGGTCAGCGTTTCATCCGCGACTTCGCGCAGGGCGACGACCGGATTCTTGTCCCCGTCACGGGCGACGGTGATATCCGCACCAGTGGAGAGGTCGCGTGCCCGGTGGGCGGCCAGCATAACAAGTTCAAACCGGTTAGGGATTTTGTCTACGCAATCTTCGACAGTGACACGTGCCATGGGATACTCCGTTTATCAGTAATGGAACACCGAAAGTATGCGCAAGGGCGCAAAGTTGCAAGGGGAAACAGGTCTGGACCCCGGATACGGGCGTTTGACCTAAAGCGGCTGCACATCGGCCACGTTTTTCGCATCAAGCGCGTTCAGCATCCGGTGTACGGACCAGCCCGTTGCCGGGTGCGCGAAATCCGGACAGACAGCCTGAAGCGGCACCAGCACAAAGGCGCGATCCTGCAGGCGCGGGTGGGGCAGCAGCAATTCCGGCGGGGTCCGGGTCACCTGCATATCGGGCGGCAATTTGCGCCAACGGGCGACCGTGCTTTCATCCGGCAGAATCTGACCGGAGTAATCCAGCAGGTCCAGATCAATTACCCTCGCGGCCCAGCGTTCCCCGCGAACCCGACCCAGGGCAGATTCGATTTCGTGCAGGATATTCAGCACTTCTTTCGGGTTGTTCACGCCTGCATCGCATAGAATCACGCCGTTGATGAAATCCGGACCGAACCCTTTTGGATAGGCAGATGAGCGGAAATGACCGCTTTTTCGTATAATGCTGATCGTTTTGCTTGACAGGTCTTCAAGTGCTGTCTCAACTACGTCCAGGGAAGAACCCTGATCACCTGATAAATTGGATCCGTAAGAAATCAGACACCGCGTGTTCTTTCCATTTGGCGATTTTGGTTTAAGCCCCAAGGCAAGTTCCTGTTCCGGGCGTGATTTTTACCGGCGGTGCATCAGTGCCTGTATTACAGCACCCCGTCAAGACATGGTATCCTGAGAGGCCCGTCAGGACATAACATTTTGAAAGGAGCGTATCATGTTCTACCGCGACGACCGTCTTGCATTATTCATAGACGGCACAAACCTATACTACTCCGCAAGAGCTCTTGAATTTGACATTGACTATAAGGCGTTGAGGTCAGAATTCATGCGTCGGGGCAAATTATTGCGGGTGTATTACTACACCGCGCTTCTGGAAGGCGAAGAATACAGTCCGATTCGCCCGCTGGTTGACTGGTTAAATTACAATGGCTTCACCCTGGTCACCAAACCTGCCAAGGAATACACCGATTCCATGGGGCGGCGGACGATTAAGGGCAACATGGATATCGAACTGGCTGTTGATGCTATGGAGCTTGCACCTCGCGTTGATCACATCGTGCTTTTCTCCGGCGATGGTGATTTCCGCCCGCTGGTTGAGGCTCTTCAGCGCAAGGGTGTGCGGGTATCTGTTGTGTCTACGATCCGCAGCCAGCCCTCAATGATCTCGGATGATTTGCGGCGTCAGGCGGACAACTTCATCGAGCTTGAAGAGCTCAGGGATGTGATCGGTCGTCCGCCGCGCCCGGAAGGGGCGGAAGACTGATTGAAACGGGTGGCCAGGGCCATCTTTTGTGAGTTGCGGGAAGTGGTTTGTCCTCCTCTGCCCGCCGCCATGATCGCAGGCGGGGTGCCCCTGTCGTTCGTGACGGGCATCTTCTGCATCCGTGGTGCCGGTCATCCCCGCGCTTGCCGCGTTCCGGGCCACAATCGGGGGAAAGGCCCGGCAACCGGTTGCGTTTGACTTTCGGGTTGATTGCGTTTTGGGTCTCGATGGTGTTTACGCGGCTCCAGGGTGGCCCCCGTTGGTGGCGCGGTTCGTGCCTGCCGGTGATGATTGCAGTGGGCGGTGCACCGGACGCCGTTATAGGGGGCCTGTGAATGATCGAAGTGACCATCTTCAGGGACACTGTTGCGTCCGGGGGCCGTGTGCCTGATCTGCGTACCCGCCTGACGGCTGTCGGGCTGCACCCTTTCAAACAGTATGAGGGGCAGCAGGCAGGGATAGCCGGAAAGGCGCAGCCCGGTGCCGCCTGGCTCTTTCGCATGGATGACTAGGCTTTTCGCCTACATAGACGGCGCATGTTCCGGTAATCCGGGGCCGGGCGGCTGGGGTGTCCTGCTGGTCGCCCGAGACGGGGATGCGGTGCTGAAAGAGCGTGCGCTAAGCGGTGGCGCGGCAGAGACGACCAACAACCGGATGGAACTGATGGCCGCCATTACCGCGCTGGAGACGCTGGAAAAAACCTCTGATATTACCGTGGTCACCGATTCGGCTTATGTTAGGGATGGCATTACCAGGTGGCTGTTCGGGTGGAAGAAAAACAACTGGCGCACAACGGCAAGGAAGCCTGTCATGAACCGGGATCTGTGGCAGCGCCTGGATGAGGCTGCGGCGCGCCACTGCGTGACGTGGGAATGGACTAGGGGCCACGCCGGGCATCCGGAGAATGAGCGTGCGGATGAATTGGCGCGGGAGGGGATGGTGCCGTTCAAGCCACCGAAACCCGGGAAATGCCCCTGATAACGCATCGCCGTGTTGGCTTTCCTGGCATGGTTTCGTGGTGCCTTGTGGCTGACAGGACTCTCTGCACCCGGGGTGGTGCCTGCTACGGGCAAATCGCAGGTACGCCGAACGGCAAGGCTGTTTATCGACCCAGGGTTGTGGCAAGGGCGACCCGAACTCTGGATTATAACGGCACCAGTGTGGCGATGTGCGATGGCCTGTCATCCCAGGTGTTCCCCGGGTTTCAGAATCATACCGTTCAGAAACGCCGACGCATCCATAACGCGCTTCCCGGCCCGTTGCAGACACAACAGTTCTACTGCCCCGTCGCCACAGGCAACTGTTGTTCCGCGTAGAATTTGCCCGGGTGTGCCTGTGCCTTCTGCTTCACGGCTCAAGAGCAGCTTCACACGCCCCCCGCGTATCTTGCACCAGGCACCGGGGAACGGCGACAGCCCGCGGATGTGGCGGTCAACGTCGGTCGCCGGGCGGGTCCAGTCAACCCGTGCCTCGGCCTTGTCAATCCTGGTGGCCAGGGTCACGCCCGCCACCGGCTGGGGCTGCCTGTCTATATCGCGATAACAGGCCAGCGTTGCCCTGATGGAATCTGCACCAAGTGCCGCGAGGCGATTGTGCAGCGAACCTGCGGTGTCACCTGGTAAAATCTCCGTCTCCTCACGCCAGAGCACCGGGCCGGTATCAACCCCGGCGTCCATTTGAATGATGCAAATGCCGGTTTTTCTGTCTCCCGCCATGATCGCCCGATGGATGGGTGCCGCCCCGCGCCAGCGCGGCAGCAGGCTCGCGTGGATGTTGAGGCAGCCGTGGCGCGGCGCATCCAGAACCGCCTGCGGCAGGATCAGCCCGTAGGCCACCACTACGGCCACATCCGCCTGAAGTGCCACAAACGCCGCCACATCGGCCGGATCATTGAAGGTGACCGGGCAGCGCACCTCTATCCCCATGGCACCGGCGGCTGCATGAACAGGGCCCGGGCGGGATATCTTCCCGCGGCCTGCCGGGCGGGGGGGGCGTGTGTAGGCTGCCGCGACCCTGTAGCCCGCCGCAATCAGGGCATGCAAAGCGGGTACCGAAAAATCCGGGGTGCCCATGAAGACCACGCGCCTCATTTGCGCCGGGCCGGTTTGTGCGCCCTGGCAACCGGCATCTTGCGCCTGGCCGGGGGCAGATGCTCAAAGTACATCCTGCCGGTCCGGTGTGCTGTCGGCCCGGGGCCCGGCATCAGGTGCCTGTCCGGGCAGGGGACAAATCGGCGGATGGTCACCCGTGCGCCCGCTCTTTTTTCAGTTTCATCATTTTTCTGGTGATCATCGACCGCTTCAGGCCGGACAGATAATCGATGAAGAGCCTGCCGTTCAGGTGGTCGATCTCATGCTGTGCGCATGTGGCCCAGAGCCCGTCAAACTCCTGCTCCTGCGTGGCACCGTTCACATCGCACCATTGCACAACGCAGCGGGCCGGGCGTTTCACATCCTCATACATCTCCGGCAGGCTCAGGCAGCCTTCGTTGTGGATGTTGATATCTTCGCTTTGCCAGGTGATCCGCGGGTTAATGAGGATCATCGGCCGGGCCTCTTCTTCCTTTGGTGTGCAGTCCATAACGAAGACACGGCTGAGCACACCGATCTGCGGTGCGGCGAGGCCGACCCCCGGCGCATTATACATCGTGTCCAGCATATCCCTGGCGAGCACTTGCACCGCCTTGTCCGCCGCATCCGCGGGGGGACATATCTTTTTCAGAACGGGGTCCGGGTGCAGAATGATGTCGCGTATAGCCATGCCCCGGGCCCTAGCGCAAGGCGCCGACCGGCTGCAAGTGTATCCTTTCACGCTTGCGCCTGCACAGGTGCGGGGTAGGGTGCTGCGGATCAACGGAGGCTGACATGGATTTTGACACGGTCATTGATCGCACAAACGCCCATTCTGCCAAATGGGACAATCTGCAGGGGCTCTATGGCCTGTCGGCAGAGGGTACACTTTCCATGTGGGTTGCGGACATGGATTTCCGCTCCCCGGAATGTGTGATCAGGGCCGGGCGCAGGCTGACAGAGCATGGCGTTTTCGGCTATCGCGGGGATTATGACGGTTACAACGACGCAATCAGCTGGTGGATGAAAACGCGCCACGGCTGGGACGTGAAGGCGGATGAGATTTTCACCACCTGCGGTCTGATCAACGGCATGAACCTGTGCCTTTGGGCCTTCACCCAACCCGGCGATGAGGTGATCATCTTCACCCCCGTTTACCACGTCTTTTCCATCGCAATCAGTGCGGCCGGGCGCAAGGTGCGCGAATGTGCGCTGGTCGTCGGCAAAGACGGTCGGCACCATATGGATTTTGCGGCCTATGAGGCGGATATGACCGGGCGGGAAAAGGCGATTGTGCTGTGTTCCCCCCACAACCCCGGGGGCCGTGTCTGGACGGCGGAGGAACTGCGCGATCTTGCCGGATTCGCTGCACGCCACAACCTGCTGATCATTTCGGATGAGATACATCACGACCTTATCTTTCCCGGCAACAGACATGTCCCGCTGGTGAACGCGGCACCGGAGCACCTGGAGCGCATCATCATGATGGCCGCGCCGTCAAAGACCTTTAATGTGGCGGGCAACCATGCGGGGATGGTGATCATCCAGGATCCGGCCATGAAGAAGGTGTTTTCTGACCTGATGGCCGGCCTGCACATCGCGCCGACCATTTATGGCACGGCCATGACAGAGGCGGCATATACGCCACAGGGGGCTGAATGGCTGGAATCGCTGATGGTTTATCTGGCAGGGAACGCACGGATTTTCCTGGCTGGCATGGATGCCCTGCCGGGTGTGGCCGCGATGCCGATGCAGGCAACATACCTGTCATGGATCGATTTTAATGGCACTGGCATGTCGCCTGATGAGGTCAGGAAACGCGTTGTTGACCAGGCCAGGATCGCGCCGGGCTATGGCCCTGCTTTCGGAACCGGCGGGGAGGGGCACCTGCGTTTCAACCTTGGTATGCCGCGGGTACAGATTCAGGAGGCGGTCAGCCGTCTGCATGACGCCTTCGCCGATTTGTAACAGGCCACGGCCGGCATATCCGAGTTCCTGTGCCCGGACACCTGCCTTTTCATCTGCCTGGCCATCGTGTTCCTTGCGCTGTCGCCCGGTGTGTCCTGCTTTCGGTGCCAGGCCTGCGCCGCACGGGAACATCATCCGGGTGCCCGGCGATATCGGTCGGAGGCGGGACAATGCCGGTGCGGCTGCGCATCGGGCGTGATACGCTGTTCCGGTGCCGGTACGCGGTTGGGGCAGCGAACCGGGCAGGGGGTGTTCGGGGTGAACCTTCCGGACATCGGTTGCGGGACCAGCCCCCGGTCGGGTGTTTCGTTGTGGCGCAAGGCATCCTGCCGTGCTTGTTCATCAAAACCGATTTCCGGCTGCCCGAATCCCAAACCCGGGCCGGTTGTTGCATTCCGTCCCGCCCCGGGCCATGTAATGACGAGCCAACCGGGGCAAGGCAGATGCAAAACTACCTCGAATTTGAAAAGACGCTGGCAGAAATCGAGGGCAAGGCCGAGGAACTGCGCGCCCTGGCGCGGCAGAGTCCTGAAATGGACGTGGAAAAAGAGGCGATCAGGCTTGACGAAAAGGCTTCCGGCCTCCTGACAGACCTCTACACCAGCCTGACCCCCTGGCAGAAGTGCCAGGTTGCGCGCCACCCGGATCGGCCCCACTGCGCCGACTACGTCAACACCATGTTCACGGAATATACGCCGCTTGCCGGGGATCGGGCTTTCGCCGACGATCATGCGGTGATGGGCGGGCTTGCCCGGATCGACGACAGGCCGATTGTCGTGATCGGGCATGAGAAGGGCAAGGACACCCGGACCAGGCTCCGTCACAATTTCGGCATGGCCCGGCCTGAAGGCTACCGCAAGGCGATCCGCCTGATGAACATGGCTGATCGCTTTGGCCTGCCGATCATCACGCTCGTTGACACCCCTGGTGCCTACCCGGGCAAAGGGGCAGAAGAACGCGGCCAGTCAGAGGCTATCGCCCGGTCCACCGA
Organism: Paracoccaceae bacterium; assembly: GCA_014323795.1. GTDB lineage: Bacteria > Pseudomonadota > Alphaproteobacteria > Rhodobacterales > Rhodobacteraceae > Amylibacter. The sequence continues at coordinate 16,930 of JACONK010000004.1, forward strand.
AAAATGCCTGCAGGTGGGGGTGCCGCTGATTTCTGTCGTCATTGGTGAGGGTGGCTCCGGCGGGGCCGTGGCTTTTGCCACTGCCGACAAACTTGCCATGCTGGAACATTCCGTATATTCGGTCATCTCGCCCGAAGGCTGCGCGTCTATCCTGTGGAAAGACGCAGGAAAGATGCGCGAGGCGGCGGCCGCCCTGCGCCTGACGGCGCAGGATCTGCAAACCCTGGGCGTGGCAGACACGATAATCCCGGAACCCGTCGGCGGTGCGCAGCGGCACAACAGGCAGACGATTGACAACGTGAAGTCGTCAATCATCGCCATGCTGTCAGAGCTTGAGGGACAAAAGCCCGCCGCCCTGCGCAAGGCCCGGCGCAGGAAATTTCTTGACCTGGGGCAGAAAGCACCCGCCTGACGGACCCGGTGTGGGGCTGTGTGCAGCTGCGCACTTGCCCCCGTTCACCCGGTCGTGCGGGATAACCGGGTCAGCTGCGGCCGGTGCGGCGTCGGGTGCGGATTTTCGGTAAAATCCGGCCGATGGTGCTGAGCTCAAACCGGCCTGTGTTATCAGGCAGGGTCGTTTGCCTGTCGGCAACCCCCGCAGGCAGGCGGGGGCTTGCCAAACGCCTGGTGCCTACAGATATAAGTGCCATGGCCTGCCCGATTTGCGAAAAAGACACAGATGCAAAGTATCGCCCTTTCTGCTCCAGGCGCTGCGCGGACGTGGATTTGGGCAAATGGCTGAACGGATCTTACGCCATTCCAGGCCCCCCGGTGTATGACGATGACCCGAACGCGCCGGACAACGTAACCCGCGGTCAGATGCACTGAAAAATCCGCTTGTCACATTGAATCCCTTGCCCTAGGTTGGCCAGACCTGTCCGGCGGATTTGAGGCTGGTTCCCGTGCCCGGGTAGCTCAGGGGTAGAGCAGCGGACTGAAAATCCGCGTGTCGGCGGTTCGATTCCGCCCTCGGGCACCAGTCTTTCGGTAAAGCAGGATATCTTAAGGCTGTGCCATGCGCAGACTGGCAGCGGATCACGCCTGTGCGGTGTGCGGATGCCATCTGCGGGCGGTTCCTGCCAGGGACGGCAGGATATGGTATCGATGTGAACCTGCCCGCCTTTGTGGTTTTTGATCAGGGTGTGGCGCGGCGTGTGAAACCGGTCGGCCAGGTGCCGTGTCAGATTGACCGGAAGGTGCCAGCCCCAAGGCCGCCGGGATAACGCATGCGACCACGCCCGAAGGCAGGCCTATAAAACAGGACAGATCCGAAACGCCCTATTAAACAAGGGAATTACACCGCCCGGCTGACGGCCTGATGGTGCCGAAACGGGGAATGTGGCGGACCGAGGAGGATTCGAACCCCCGACCCCCTGATTCGTAGTCAGGTACTCTATCCGGCTGAGCTATCGGTCCGCAGGGCGCGGATATACCCCCCGCCCGTCACGATTGCAAGACCCGTCGCAGGGAAGGCCCCGTTCTTTTCGGCCATGATGTATGGTATGCCCGCGATTTTGCCGATCCCGGCCCCGGCGCAGTTGAATTTCACCAAACTGATTCGGTGCAAATATCCTGCACCCGGGGCACCCGGTCCGATAAGGCCCGGTCGGATCCCGGTCGGATCCCGGTCGGATAAGGAATCGGGCAGTTGGCATCCTGTTCTGCTTCGGCATGGCCGGTGCCCGCTGGTCCGGTTTTCTGCTCTTCTGCGGTGCCTGTGCTGCCCTGGCCGAAAAATATGCGACCCCCCCCCAAAAAAAGCCTTGCGCGGGCAAGGGGATTGTTTTAGCCGGTTCGGCTATGACGCTTTTGTGCCAGAGGATCGCCGTGCATAATGCCTTTCGGGATAGCCTCGCCCCGGGCGCAGGTGGTGCCTTCGCGCCTTCGCTTGATTACATCGCCCCGGGTGCTGTCAAGCCCGGCCATTCCACGTCCTTTCCGGCCGTGTGCGGCAAGGTGCGCCCTTGCCTGCCTGGTTTTCGTGATCTCCGGCCTGTGGCTTTGGCCAAAGCGGCATATGCCGCCCCAAATTCCGCGCTTTCGGGGCGCGGACCTCTGCCCGCCTTCGGGCGGACACGGGGGAAGGGGCATTCATCGGTGGCCCGGCCCTGCCGCACCATACACCAGAACCCGACCCGTAGACACGTAAGGGATGATCATGGCTGAAGGCATCGGAACCATAGATGGCGACAATCTGACCGGCACCCCGGATAATGACATCATCCTGGGCCTCGCCGGGGATGACACGCTGACCGGCGGGGCAGGCGCGGATGTGCTGCGCGGCGGTTCCGGCGACGACGTGCTGGATGGCGGGGCCGGAAACGACGTGCTGCGCGGTGCGGGCGGTGCCGACGTGCTGCGCGGTGGTTCCGGCCGCGACAGGCTGGCCGGCCATGCCGGTGCCGATATGCTGGATGGCGGGGCAGGCATCGACCTGGCCGATTATGCCGGTTCCGGTGCGGGTGTGACCGTCAGCCTT
>JACONK010000005.1 GCA_014323795.1 Paracoccaceae bacterium
TTGCGCCTTCCTGCACCCGGTGAGATCAAAGAGTTCGCCCAGCAGGCGCAGCTGTCCCACGACATAGGGGCCGAATTGCAGTTCAAACCCCATAACGCGCCGGGCCAAATCGTGGATCACACCGGGCACGGCCCCTGCACCCATATCCTGTTCAACCTGCTTCGCAACGTGGCGAAAAATGCCAAGGGGAAAGGTGCCGGTGCCGACGGCCGGATCCAGAATTGTCACATCGGGGTCGCACATCCCCCTGCCCAGGGCAAAGCGGTCCGGGTCGCGCAATGCTTCGTCCGTAAGGCGCACCATGGCACTTACCACCTCGGGCGGGGGTGTAGTAGGAGCCCGTCATCTTGCGGAGCGCATTGTCATACGTCTCCAGAAAATATTCGTAAAAGTAGAGCCAGGCATCCTTGTCACCGCGCGAAATTGTGGCCCAGTCAACCACATCAAGAACACGGGTGAGCGACTTGAGCGAGGTGGACAGCGTATCCGGATTCGCGGTCAGAAAGCCCAGAGCGGTGCCGATCAGGCTGTCCGTGCCGCGCAGGTCGCGGGCGGCACTTTCTATCCCGTCTGCCAGTGCCACGCCGCGCGCCCGCGCCATCAGCAGGCCAAAGACAACCGCCTGTGCGTAGCCGTCAGCGAACTGCTTGTCATCGGCTTCGGGGAACAGGATTTGACGCCAGTCGGCACGCAGGCTTGCCACATCAGTGTCGTTGGCGGTCAGCCGGTCCAAAGTCTCATCCCGCAGCATGCGACACAGCCGGGCGGAAATGCGCGCAAGTTCGCGGGCATTGCGCGGTGCGACCGGTTGCCACGTAAGGAAAGCGTTGAAGATTGTCAGCAGGTCACCGGGGGCAGTCAGCCCGGCCCCGGCGGTCCGGATATCACCGCCGAGCCTGACGATACCCGATGCGGTATCGCCCGCCTGGAGTTCGCCGTCATGCCAGACAGAGAACTCGTTTCCGTCAGTGTAGATCAGGTTCGGCAGTGCCTGGAGTTTTTTCCATTGCTTCCTGTCATGCGGTTCAGTGAAGCGGCGCGGATCGGCCCCTTTCCCGGGGCGTTTGATTTCGACAAAACCAAGAAGCTCGTTCCCCCGCCCGCGTTCGCGCATGACCGCAAAATCGGGGCGGATCGCCAAATCCGGCATCGGCGTCTCAGGGACAAGAAATACTGACCTAGGGGGAAGACCACAGGCTTCGGCAAGGCCCGGCAAGAGCAATTCCAGAGGCGCACGCAGCTGTTCTTCCGGACGGCCCGCGACAACGGACCCCAGACGGCGTTGTGCTTCCACACCGAATTGGGAGATCAAATTGTCGAACATACCCCGTTGCCTTATCATTCCAGGGTTCAGCACGAAGCCTGTTCGTATCATATATAGATTCGTTCCTGCATAAGGATAACAGGATTATGCGCACCCTCAACGGTTTGGATTCGGGCGCAACAGAACTGATTGATCCCGGCCGGGCCAACTCATGGCCTGCAAGGCGGCACACCCCAAGGCGGTATCGTCAAAGTGCATGGGGACACCGGAAAACAGATGATAAAGCCGGCTTTGTGCGGCGGTTCCGCGGCAGCCGGTTCACGCCTTTCGGCGACTGGCCGAATTCGGCCCGGTAAAGGTGGTTGGTACGCGCTACAGGATTCGAACCTGTGACCTACTGATTAAAAGTCAGTTGCTCTACCAACTGAGCTAAGCGCGCACCATGATGTGCTGGCTATGCGAAAGGCCCGGCCCGGTCAAGACGAAAAACCCCGGCATTCTGTCACCGGGCGCACGGCTGGATTGCGCCGGACAAAGCGGGTATATGTCCGGCCATGGCAGACGGTATCGAAACATCAGCCGCCGGGGGTATCCCGTTTTTAAAGATGCACGGATTGGGCAACCATTTCGTGATCATTGATGCGCGCACCAGGGCAGACCCGATGTTTCCGGCCCGCGCACAGGCCATCGGCGACCGGTGTCGCGGCGTGGGCTATGATCAACTGGCCGTGCTGCATCCGGGGGACGGGGCGGATGCGGGTGTCACATTCTGGAACCCGGACGGATCGCGGGCAGGGGCCTGCGGCAATGCCAGCCGCTGCATAGCCCGGTTGCTGATGGAAGAAACCGGACGCAACGCCGTATCCTTGCGCACGGACTGCGGTGTGCTGCCCGCCCGCCGCGTACATGGCGACATCAGCGTGAACATGGGCCAACCCCGGTTCGCCTGGCAGGACATCCCGCTTGCCCGTGCCGTGGATACTGACAGGTTGCCGCTTTCCGGTACCCCTGCCGCGGTTGGGATGGGCAATCCGCATTGCGTGTTTTTTGTCGAAGATGCGGCGGCGGTCATTCTTGAAAGGGTCGGGCCGCAGGTTGAACATGATCCGCTTTTCCCGCACAAGACAAATGTTGAATTTGTGCAGGTCATTGATCGCCGGACCCTGCGTGTGCGGGTGTGGGAACGGGGCACGGGCGTCACGCTCGCCTGTGGCTCCGGCACTTGCGCGGCGGCGGCGGCGGCCCATCGGCGCGGGCTGGTCGCCCGGTCGGTCACGGTCCGGCTCGACGGCGGGGCACTGAAAATTGACTGGCAGGATGATGGTGTCTGGATGACCGGTGCCACGCGGAAGGTGTTTTCAGGCGTCCTTGATCCGGAATTTCTGTCGTGACCCCGCCCCGCTTTACCACCCTGGGCTGCCGACTCAATTCTTGCGAAACCGAGGTGATGAAAGCACTCGCGGCCGACCACGGCGTGACCGGGGTCCATATCGTCAACACCTGCGCTGTTACGGCAGAGGCCGTGCGCCAGGCCCGTCAGAAGATTCGCCGTATCAGGCGGGAACAGCCGGCCGCCAGGATCATCGTGACCGGCTGCGCCGCCCAGACGGAGCCGGAAAACTTTGCCGATATGGCAGAGGTCGACATGGTGATCGGCAATTCCGAAAAGATGCAGGCGGGCACCTGGGTGCGCCTGGGCGGGCCGGATTTCCGGGGCACGACGGAACGGATCGTCGTCAATGATATCATGTCGGTCAGGGACACCGCCCCGCATCTGATCAACGGGTTCGGCACCCGCAGCCGGGCCTATGTACAGGTGCAAAACGGCTGCGACCACCGCTGTACATTCTGCATCATTCCCTATGGCCGCGGCAATTCCCGTTCCGTCCCTGCCGGGGCGGTGGTCGAACAGATCAGGCGTCTGGTGCAGGCAGGCCACAACGAGGTCGTGCTGACCGGCGTCGACATCACCGGCTGGGGCAATGACCTGCCCGGCACCCCGCCCCTGGGCGACCTGGTGCAGCGGATACTCCGGCTTGTACCCGATCTGCCGCGCCTGCGGCTCTCCAGCATCGATTCGGTGGAGGCGGACCCGGCCCTGCTCGATGCCATTGCGGATGAAACCCGGCTGATGCCGCACCTGCACCTGTCGCTGCAGGCGGGCGATGATATGATCCTGAAACGCATGAAGCGTCGCCACCTGCGCGACGACGCGATCACGTTTTGCGAGGCGGTGCGCAAGGCCCGCCCGGGCATGGTTTTCGGGGCCGATATCATCGCAGGCTTCCCGACAGAAACGGAAGCGATGTTTGAAAATTCGCTCAGGCTCATTGACGAATGCCACCTGACCTGGCTGCATGTTTTTCCCTATTCGCCGCGTCAGGGCACGCCGGCCGCACGGATGCCCCAGGTCGACAGGCGGCTGGTGAAGGACCGCGCCGCACGCCTGCGGGCCAGGGGGGCGGCACAGGTTGCCGCCCACCTGGCTGCAGAGGTCGGTGCACACCATGCGGTGCTGATGGAAACAGCACACATGGGCCGCACCGAAAGCTTTACGGAAGTGCGGTTTGACACGCCCCGGCCCGAAAGCCGGATCGTTTCGGCGCAGATCGCGGGTTGCACGGACCGCTACCTGCTGGCCGCGTGACGCGGCCCGTCATCCGTTCAAGGGTCGTGGAAACCGACCGGTGCGCGAAAATCTTTCGCATCGGTTTCCGGCGGTCCGGCTTTTGATGTGTATTTGTCCCGGCGGTGCAGAACGCCCGGGCGAATCGTCCGGCCTGTTCGGTGTGCTGCCTGTTCGGGGCGCACACAGCCCGCTTGCCAGGCCCGGTTGCACCTGCCAGAGTGCCCGAAACGATAATGGTTGCCGTATCCGGGGCCAGGGTGTTCGGCTACCCTTTTTGGAACGGGGCAAACATGCAACGCGGCTTTATCCCTGGTGTGACCGCCATGGCGGCGGTGGTCGTCGCCTCCAACATCCTGGTACAATTCCTTGTGGGCGAATGGCTTACCTGGGGGGCGTTCACCTATCCCGTCGCCTTTTTTGTGACAGATGTTATGAACCGCCTGTACGGGGCTGCCGCTGCCCGGCGTGTCGTGCTGGTTGGCTTTGTGGTTGGGGTGTTCTGTTCGCTCATCGGGACGCAGGTGACGATCAGCATTGGGCCGGATACCTCCGCCCCTGCCGTGACCCTGCGCATTGCCCTCGGCTCCGGCCTTGCGTTTCTGGTGGCGCAATTGGTCAACGTGCTGATCTTTGACCGGTTGCGGCGAGAATCCTGGTGGCGGGCCCCGATAGTATCTTCTGTCATAGGGTCTTCTATCGATACGGCACTTTTCTTCACCATCGCGTTTTCAGCGGTATTGGTCGGGTCGCTGGGCGCGGATGACAATACCTGGTTCTTTAATGAACGGATCGCCACCCCCTTTGGGCCGGAGGTGATCCGCTGGGTCGGTGCCGCCTTCATGGACTGGCTGGTGAAACTGGCGATTGCCCTGTGCGCACTCATCCCCTTTCGCCTGATCGTCAACCGCGCATCCCGGATACCGGCCGTAAGTCCGGCGTCATCGGGTCAGCCAATCGTGTGATCGATCTGGCGAAAGTCGCGCTCAGTCGGCATACAGAACAGGCACCGGCCCGTGCCGGCGTTTGCCCAGATTTGGCCGATCCGTCGTTTGTCCGCCGCCCCGTCATACAGATGCTGCCCCTTGTATTCCACGACAAGAACGCGGCCATCGTGCAGCATGGCGACAAAATCGGGGTAAAACCTGGCATGCGGCAGCTGCAGCCAGAACGACGCCTCCCGGCCTTCAAGATTTCGGATCCAGTAGCGCACCTTTTCGTGCCGGTCCAGGTGGCACGCGCAGTCAAATTCCTCGCCACATTCGGCCAGATCGCCGATAAGGCGCGTGTAATGCTTGTTAAACCTGGTTGGCCCGGAATAGGGCTGGCCGGGGGCATAGGTCTGTTCGTCAAAGATCATGGACAGGTCAACACTGGCCGTGAAATCGGCCGTGCCAGCCGCCAACAGGTCCCGATACCTGCCTTCCGCCCGTTCACGGCGCAAATCCCCGATGAACCTGGCCAGTGCCTTGCGCAGATCATATCTGTTGCGGGCAAGCACATCCAGGCCAATCCCTGAATCCGTCAATGCCCTGATCGCCTGCACTATAAATATGGTTGCATTTTTCTTGGTGATGTCGGGGTGGGGAATGCCTGCGTCAATCCAGTTGGCCAGGCGCGGCAGGGTCCAGTCCGGTTCCCTGTTCATGCCTGCCAGACGGCGTTGCAGCTGCGCCACAAAACTGATTTCTACCCGGCCCTGATCGCCGACGTTAATGGTTCCGGTCTGGCCGGTTTCTGCCAGGCTGAACCGGTTGACAATGCCGGACGCGGCGCACGCATCCGGCCGCCATGGCCGGTCAAGGAAATGTTCCTGCGAAAAAGGCTGCATCTGTCCATGCCTGCGAATCCCCAGCAGCGGCACAAGGAACGGCGGTTTGGTATCTTCCCCGGCGGCACCGATCTGTAAATTGTTGGTTTGCGCGTAAAGCCGGTCAATGTGTCGGCCCATCTGCGGAACCGTTGCCAGGCCAAGGTGCAGGATGTTCCGGCTTTCCCGCGTCATGGCCCCCGTGTAGGAAAGTTTGCGCGTATCACAGTCAAAGGAAACCCGCGTCTGCACGGACGGGGGCAGCCTGTTTAATGCGGCGGCAATGACCCCTGGCGGTGCGATCTCTTCCGGCAGCGGGTCAGATACGTACATCCGGTTTTCAGCGGCCGCCGGAATCCCCGCGTCCGGCAGTGGGGCGACGAGCTGCACGGCCTCCAGCGGGTTGAAACCGGCACCCTCTACCAGCCCGGTTTTGAGCTGCTGCGCGGTGGTGTCAAAACTGCGCGATACAATGTAGGCGTAGGATTGGTTCAGCGCGTCGCGCCGTTTCCGCCTGGCCCTGGGCATGCGCAGGATGCGGCCCAGGATTTGTTCCACGGCCACGGGCGAAACCTGATCCGCCATCGAACACAGCACATAGGCAAAGGGGCAATCCCAGCCCTCTTTCAGTTTCGCAACGGTGATGATGCAGCGCACCGGGCATTTCGGGTCAGATATGTCGGGGATGGCATCAAGGTCTTTGCGCCGCCCGGTGTGAACGGCGATCTGGTCTTCCGGGATGCGCTGGTCGGTTTTCAAATGGGCCTCGATCCTCTGCCAGGTCAGGCGGTGCGGGTCTTTGGGTGACGCGCTTTGCGCCTGAAACAGGATGATCGGGCGGATGTATTCGCCGGTCTCTGCCTGTTCGGCCTGTGCCGCCTCTTCCAGCATCCTTTGGCTGTCCAGGGCCGCGCCCACGGTTTTGGTCCAGTCGCCATCGGTTGTCAGCCGGATGGGCATTTTGATCATCTCTTCCGCCTTCAGTTCGGCGGCGGAAACGGAATGCAGGATGTTGGAGGCATGTTTGCCCCCGTCCGGGCTATGGTCGGTTTGCGGGGTGGCGGTTAATTCCAGGATCAGTGCCGGGTGGAACCGGGCCAGTGTGCGAAAGGACAGGTCGGTGCGGCTGTTGTGCGCCTCATCCACGATCACCATCGGGCGATGCAGGCGCAGCAGGTTGGCCAGCGATGCAACCGGGCGGCCGCTGCCGGCAACCTTGTCCAGGGGGGCCTTCTGTTCCCCGGTCAGGGTGGTGAAATGGTCCATCAGTGCGCCCGCATCTTCATACACTTTCAGGCCCTCGGGGTTGTCCCTGCCCTTTTCATCCTTCCGGCGGAAGGATTGAATGGTGGACAGGATCACCACGGCCCCGCCGGTCGCATCGGCCCGGGCCATTGTCAGGGCTCCGGCCCTGGTCATGATGGACAGGTTGCGGCCAAAATCCCGGGCCAGGGCCGCGCGATAGGGGTGGGTTTCGGTGTTCAGGGCGGCAAGGGTCTGGTCAAGGATCGCGGTGGAAGGCACCAGCCACAGCACCATCGGGTTCGGGGTGGCCATGTATTCCCGCGCCGCGCTGCCGATGGCGTGTGCCGCCAGCAGGGTTTTGCCGCCACCGGTGGGTACCCGCAGGCAGACATAAGGGGTTTCCCGGTCCACGTGGGGCGCGGGCCGGTAGGGGAAGCCGGTGGCCTGGTAAAAGGCCGTATCGGCCCCGGTTTCCGCGGCGGCGCGCAGCCAGGCGGTGAAGCGGTCCAGCGCGATGCGCTGGTATTCTTTCAACGCAAAATCGGGGGCTGCCATCGTTACGCCCCCTCGATCTGATACGGGATTTGTTTGAATATGATGTTTTGGCTGCGCAGGCGGTCGGCGGGGATGGCGGTACCCCCGGCATAGATGACTTTTGTGCCAGTGAAGCCCTCGGGCGGGGCGGGCAGGGTGGCCAGGGCATCGGGGGTCAGGACAGTGCCGGGGGTGTTCCCGGGCCTTTCTTCCTGTTCCGGCGTGAACAGCAGATACACGGCCCGGTCCCGGTGCGTCCCAAGCAGGGGTGTTGCGCCTGTTGCCCGGGCCGGTATGGGCATGCCTGTCTCCGCAAAGAAGATATGGGCGGCCAGGTCGGCGCAGGTGACGTCCGTGCAGATATCGCCGAATTCGTCAAACAGGGCGGTGCCCAGGCGGCAGAAGCGAAAGCCGCCGCCCAGCCCCCGCACGGGTTTGTCCGGGGCACCGCCCTTGTTATAGCCGGTGATGACGCGCTGCAGGCGGGCGGCGGTGACGCCTGTGGCGATGGGTTCTTCCATTTCCACCAGGAGGAAGCGGCGGTTGCCGCCGTCCTGTTTGTTGAGCTCCAGCACCGCGTGGCCGGTGGTGCCCGATCCGGCGAAGGAATCAAGGATCAGGTCGCCGGGGACTGTTACAAGTTCCAAAATTGTGCTCAGTAATCCGATGGGCTTTGGGAAATCAAACGCCCCGCGCAGCCCCATAGATGTTAGCTGGTTTGTCCCGGTTTGATTGATATATTCAGGCCCTTTGAAAATGGTCTTTGCCTTTTTTGTTGTTTTTCGGGCACGCTGACAGACGTTCCATTTTCCGCTTCTTACCTTTCTGGCAATCAAGTCAGGCGCATTGCCGGACAGATCTTTTTGGCGGATAAGATCTTGGCTCCACCGCCAGCAGTCGTCATTCGATTCGCCGTCGAGTGGGAATATCTCTATCTGATCAGGGGATGACCTTTCCAAAGATACGCGGTGTTGCTTGAAGTCTGAACGGCCGATCATTATCTGGTAGCTCGGATATCTCAACGGCGTTTGTTTTCCCGTAAACAAGCAGGTGTTCGTGCGTTTTGGCTATGGACTTGTAAGTCTGGCCACGGGCGTTTGCTTCAACAACTATTTGTGTGATAAAGTTGCTTTCACCAAAAATCTCATCCATCATAAGGCGCAGGTGGCCCGCCTCGGTGTCATCAATACTCACAAAAATGACCCCATCCTCGCGCAGGAAATCGCGCAGCAGGCGCAGGCGCGGATACATCATGCACAGCCACTTGTCGTGGCGGGAGAGGTCTTCGGCCTCCCGCCCCACGACGCGGCCCAGCCAGGCCCGCATGTCCGGGGCGTTCACGTTGTCATTATACACCCAGCCCTCATTGCCGGTGTTATAGGGTGGATCAATGTAGATGCATTTCACCTGCCCGCCGTAATAGGGCAGCAGGGCCTTCAACGCCTCCAGATTGTCGCCCTGCACCAGAAGGTTGCCATCAGCGCGGTCCCCGGCGGAGGCCGCACCATCGCAATGCACCAGGCGATACGGCACCGCCCGATGATGGTTCACAACCGCGTCCTTCCCAATCCAGTTCAAAACCGGCATGGTGGCCTCCTGTCTGCGCA
>JACONK010000006.1 GCA_014323795.1 Paracoccaceae bacterium
GGTCAGGATGTTGTTGTTCACCTCTTTCCTGAACAGGGGGCCGGCATCGATAAGGCGGATGTGCGTGTCCGCCTTGTTTTTGGCCAGCACCAGGATACCCGTTGCAATGGAGGTGCCAAAGAACAGGTTGGGCGGCAGTGCAATCACCGCCTCAACGTAATTTTCATCCACCAGGTATTTGCGGATTTTCCGCTCGGCCCCGCCGCGGTAGAAGATGCCGGGAAAGCAGACAATCGCCGCCCGGCCCCGGGCCGACAGGTAGTGCAGCGCGTGCAGCACAAACGCAAAATCCGCCCTGGATTTCGGGGCCAGCACCCCGGCGGGGGCAAAGCGGTCATCATTGATCAGCAGCGGGTTATCCGCACCCGGCCATTTCACCGAATAGGGCGGGTTGGACACGATGGCATCAAAACCTGCGGCATCCATGAACCGCGGTTCTGTCAGCGTATCGCCCAGGCGGATGTCAAACCGGTCATAATTCGCCCCGTGCAGGAACATGTTCATCCGCGCCAGGTTATAGGTGGTGCGGTTGATTTCCTGCCCAAAGAAGCCGTCCTGCACAAAATGGTCCCCGAACTGCCTTTTGGCCTGCAGCAGCAGCGCGCCTGACCCGGCGGCGGGGTCGTAGATTTTGTTCACGCGATCCCGCCCGTATGCAACCAGCCGGGCAAGCAGCGCGGAAACCTGCTGCGGCGTAAAGAACTCCCCGCCTGATTTTCCCGCATTGGCCGCGTAGTTGGAGATAAGGAACTCATAGGCATCCCCGAACAGGTCAATCCGGCTGCCCTGGAAATCGCCGCACTCAAATTCCGCGATACCTTTCAATACCTTGGCCAGGCGGGCATTCCTTTCCGCCACCGTGTTGCCAAGGCGGGTGCTGGTCGTGTCGAAATCGGCAAACAGGCCCCTGATCGCATTCTCGGACGGGTATCCGGTGGCCGAATCCTCGATGGCCTGGAAAATCCGCGCCAGGTCGGTATTGAGGTTGCCGTTGGTATGGGCCCCGGCCACCACATTCGTGAACAACTGGCTTGGGCAGATGAAATAACCCTTTGTCTTGACCGCATCCTCCTGCACCTCTTTCGGGATGTCGGCATCGGACATGCGTGCGTAACGGATACCGGCATCGCCACCCTCCATGTAGCTCGTGAAGTGCTCACTTATGAAGCGATAGAATAAGGCCCCCAGGACAAACTGCTTAAAATCCCAGCCATCGACGGCCCCGCGCACATCGTTGGCGATGTGCCATATCCGCTGGTGCAATGCGTCGCGCTGCCGGTTTGTCATTCGCGTTCTCCCGTCCCCGCCGGATGGCCCGAAACCCGGTCTGCACTGCGCCGTCCCCCGCTACAGGGGTGTGCCGCCCGCCGTCAAGCCCCGTTGCGCACAGAACGGGCCGATGGCAGCATTGGGAACGGCCGGCACCGGTGCGCCCCCAGGGCCGGTGCGTTTTATATGGAGGATAGCGTTCTGGCCAAACCAACTCTTGCGGCTTCTGATGCGGCTGATACCGGGGTGCCAGGCACCCCCGCCCCGCATCCCCTTTGTGGCGAGAATCTGCCTGGACACATCCTTGCGTCCCTTTCCGAAGACAAGGCCGAAGATGTTGTGCAGATTGACCTGCGCGGAAAATCATCAATGGCCGATTATATGGTTATTGCCTCTGGCCACCCGGCCCGACAGGTCACTTCTGTATCGGAACCCCGTTTGCCCACAAGCCGTCCCGCCTGGTCCCGCCTGGTCCCGCAAAATCCATTTTTCTGTCTTTCACACGGCGATTGGGTGCCGATCGACGCGGGCGATGTGATCATCCATATCCTCCCCCCCGAAGTGCGGGAGTTTTACCAGATTGAAAAGCTGTGGATGCCGACAGACGCCGCCACAGGCGTGCGGCAAGCCCCCGCCATGCGTGTGCATCTTTGCGCCGCGGGCCGGCTTCGGGCCGGGGCAGAGCGCGATCTGGCTGATGCGTATTCCGCCCGGTTCACCCGGGTCGGCCGCGGCATCGGGCGCGGTCCGTTGAACGAAATTGAGGTGGAGGATCGCATGGCACGCGGCCCGGAGGCCGAGGCCGCATTGCCGGCCAGGGGCCCATCCCCGATGGTGCAACGATCCGGATGCCGGATGAACGGGGGAAGGCCGCAACCTCACCGGATTTTGCCCGTCAGCCGGCACATTTGCGCGATGCGGGTACGGGCGATCTTGGCATTCTGATTGGCGGTGTGGACGGGATTGACCCTGCATTGCGCCAAAAGGCCGACAGGCCTGTATCTTTCGGGCTGATGGTCTGGCCGCATATGCCGGCCGAACAACTGTATCGCGCGGCCGCGATCCTGACGGGGGCACCTGGCCCGGACATCACCGCCCTGAACGAACCAGGGCGCGTAGTGTGGCGGTGCGCCTGATTTTATCCTGTCCCGGGGTGATGGTGTGATTGGCCATGTTGAGGCCAAGGATATCCACGTCGGCATTCGTGACCTGAAGAATCCCGACAAGGATCAGCACAAGCGGTATCTGGCCACCCTGCCCAACCTGATCTACACCAATTGCGCTGAAAGATCGCAAGGGCAGGGAATTAACCTGGGATGACACCAGACACTGCCAAAGCATCCTGAAAATCCTGTCAGAAACCGACAGGACTATGCTAACTATCACCATGGACCTGCCCGCCGTCCAACAGGGTGCGCCGCGGCCATCCGTAAGCCGGCACCTCGGAAAAGGGCAGGGCCGGCTGCCTATTTGGCGGGGTCCAGGGCACCCAGGTGCAGCCGCGTTATGGCGGCCGGGTTCAGTCTCAGGTCAATCACCAACGGCCCGGTGCCGGACGTATAGGCGGAAATCGCCGCGACAGATTCATCCAGTTCCGCCCCGGATGTGACGCGCATGGCCCTGGCACCCAGGGACCGGGCAACCCCGGCCAGGCACGGCCAGTCAAACCGGGACAGGCCCGGGTCCATCTGCCGGTCTTCAAACTGCACATATTCCGCCCCATAGGCCCCGTCGTTGCAGATAACCATCACCATATCCAGGTTTTCGCGCACGGCTGTGGCAAGTTCTGCCAGCCCGCCCATCATCAGCCCGCCGTCGCCGGTAAGGTAAAGTACCGGCTGCCCGGGCCGGGCCACGGCGGCACCGATGGCATGCCCCATGCCAAGCCCGATGGCCCCCACGCCGACAGTCAAAAGCATGTTGGCCGGGCGGGATACATCAATCCGCCACCAGGCCTCTTGCAGAAATCGCCCGCCATCCGTGACAAAAATCCGATCCGGATCCATGGCCGCGTTGATCCGGATAAGCGCACGGGGAAAATCCACTGTCCCCGCCATGGGCATTTCCGGCGGCAGGGGTATCGGCTGTTTCAGTGCCTTCGGGGCGATACTGTCCGTGGCCCGGGATGACGGGATCTCCGCCGCATCCAGCCAGCGCACAAAGGCCGCCGCCGTGATGCCAGGGTCCGCGGCAAGTGCCGCATCCGGTGTAAGGTGGCACCCGACAGAAGAAGGCGTGTTATCCACTTGGATCACCCGGCGCCCTTCAAGGAACGCACCGCCCGCCTGGGTAAAGCGGTTCAAACCCGCGCCAAAGGCGATTACGCAATCCGACCCGCCGATCACATCGGTGGCCCCGGGCGTTGAAAGGGTGCCAAACACGCCAAGGTCATGGTCATGCCCGCTGAACAGGCCCTTTGCCTTCAGGGTCGTGCAGACCGGTGCCCCGATCCGGCTGGCAAAGGCCAGCAGCGCATCCCTGGCGTGGATCGCACCGCGCCCGGCCAGCACCACCGGGCGGTGTGCTGCCGCAATAATGCCGATGGCGTTGTCCATCTGTTCCCCGTCTGTCGGTGCCACCGGCCCCGGGCGGACGGGGGGCATGACACCGCGAACGGCCGTCATCTGCCACATCATTTCGGTTGGCATATTAAGCGCGATTGGCCGCTTTTCATCCCATGCCCGGCGGAAGGCCTGCACGACGTCATCCACCACCGTGTCCGGCGACCGCAACCGCAGGTAGCCCGCACCGCTGCCCTCAATCAACATGCGCTGCCGGATGGTTTGCGGATGATCCGGGTTTGCCAGCGGCGTGTCTCCGCACAGGACCACCACGCGCTGGGAGCTTTTCACCCCCTCAATCAACGCCGTGATCGCGTTTGATACGGCGGGGCCCTGCGTGATTGTGCAAACGCCCGTGTCGCCTGTCATCGCCGCATATCCGCAGGCCATCAGCACGGCATTTGCCTCATGGGTGGCGGGAACGTAGTGCCCGCCACACCGGCGCACGTAATTGTCGCACAGGAAAAGGTTTGAATCCCCCATCAGGCCAAAAAGCGTATCCACCCCCAAATCCTTCAAAGTGCGCGCGATAGCGGCGTGCACGACCATCGTTTCTTCTGTCATTTGCGGCTTTCAAAATCTGTTGGGTGGCGCGGGTCGCACGACAGGGAACCGGTGCCCGCGAAATCCTGGCACAGGGATCACCAAACGGGAACAGGCTGTCAAGCCAGGGCAGAGGGGGCACAGACACGGAAACCATTGGCACAGGGTGCGGAACCCTTTCGTGCAAAATATCCCGGTCGCGGGGCAGCCCGGCAGAGGCTAAACATCCAATTCTTCCGCGAACCGTGCGTTTTCCTGGATATACGCGAAGCGCTTTTCAGGTTTCTTTCCCATTAGCTGTTCAACCAGAATATCCGTCTGTCCCGGTTTATCGTCATCGACCGTTACGCGGATCAACCTGCGTGTTGCCGGATTCATCGTTGTTTCTTTCAGGGCGCGGGCGTTCATCTCTCCCAGGCCCTTGAAGCGGGCCACCTCGATCTTGCCATGCCCGCCCAAACCCCTGTCCAGTATTTTATTTTTCTCTTTATCATCAATGACATAAATTGATTTTACCCCCTGCGTGATCCGGTAAAGCGGCGGGCAGGCAAGATAGAGATGGCCATGGTCAATCATCGGCCGCATCTGGGTAAAAAAGAACGTCATCAGGAGCGACGCGATATGTGCCCCGTCCACATCGGCGTCCGTCATGATAATAACCCTGTCATAGCGCAGGTCTTCGATCCTGAATCTTGTTCCCGGCTGCACACCAAGTGCCTGGCAAAGATCGTTTATTTCAGTGTTTGACGTCATCCTGGAAGACGCGGCCCCGAGCACGTTCAAAATCTTTCCGCGCAAGGGCAACAGTGCCTGCGTCCTGCGGTCCCGCGCCATCTTGGCAGAACCGCCGGCACTGTCGCCTTCAACGATGAATATCTCCGTACCATTCCGTGTTTGTTTGGAACAATCCACCAATTTGCCGGGAAGGCGAAGTTTTCTGGTGGCTGATTTACGTTGTGTTTCCTTTTCGGCCCGCCGCCGCAGGCGATCTTCGGATTTCAGCACCAGATAATCGAGAATTGCACTGGCGGCCCTTGTATCCGCTGCCAGCCAATTATCGAAGTGATCGCGCACCGCGGCTTCCACCCACTTCTGTGCCTCCGCCGTCGCAAGCCGATCCTTGGTCTGGCCCACAAACTTTGGTTCCTGAACGAAGATCGATACAAGCGCACACCCGCTGCCTGTCACGTCGTCGCGGTTAATCTGTGCGGCCTTCCGGTTACCCGCAAGTTCGCCGTAGGCCCTGATGCCCTTCAGCACGGCAGACCAGAAGCCGGCCTCATGCGTCCCGCCCTCCGGCGTCGGCACGGTGTTGCAGTAGGACCGGATAAAAGCATCGCAGGATGGCGTCCAATTGACCGCCCAGGTGACGGAACCTATGTGCCCGGCACCGAATTTTTCGCTGAAATCCACATGCCCGGTAAAAGGCGCATCCGCACAGGTTGAAGCCCCCGACAGCCGTTCCGCCAGATAATCCGCCAACCCGTTGGGAAAGCGAAACCTTTCGTGGAGCGGCGTCTTGTCATCCTTGTCCAGGCAGGCCGCATCACACTTCCAGCGGATTTCCACATTCGAAAAAAGATAGGCTTTCGATTTCGCCATATCATAGAGCCGTCTGGCTCTGAACCGGCCCGCCGCCCCGAAAATTTCCGCATCCGGGTGAAATGTCACCGCCGTTCCGCGCCGGTTTTGCACGGGACCAAGTGCCTTGAGCATGCCTGTCGGTACGCCACGGGCGAACTCCATGGCAAAAAGCCTGCGGTTGCGCACCACTTCCACCCGCAGGTGATCCGACAGGGCGTTCACGACGGATGCGCCAACCCCGTGCAGGCCACCGGATACCTCGTAGTTGTCACTGTTAAACTTGCCGCCCGCGTTCAGCGTACAAAAGATGATCTCAAGGGCGGATTTCGACAGATCCTTCGGATGCGGGTCCACCGGAATACCTCGCCCGTTATCCCGCACGGTGACCGAGAAATCGGCGTACAGTTCCACCTCGATCCGGCTCGCGTGGCCCGCGACTGCCTCATCCATGGAATTGTCGATGATCTCTGCCACCATATGGTGCAGCGCACGGTCATCCGTGCCGCCGATATACATGCCCGGGCGCAGGCGCACATGCTCCATATCCTCCAATACCCGGATGGAGGAGGCATCATAGATTTTTACGCGATCCTCGCGAAACAGGTCGTTCGCCATTCTTCCCGATTCTTGCACGCTCTCTTGTTTCCCGGCCCTGGACTGCCGAAGGGGGCAGGAAATGCCCCTGTTTATAAGAAACTATACACAACTTATACCACAACTTATACACAGCGCATCCCTTGCGGCACCAGTATCCGGCAATGGTTTACTTGGCCCGGAATTTGTGAAATTCCCCGCACGGAAGCATTGGTAAACGGGAAACGCAGATGACCGACACAGGTGAACAGCCCCGAAGATTTGGTTCATTGGGCGAAATGCGGCAGGCGGCGATTGATGCTCATCAAAAGGGGGACACGGCCCGCGCACGTGATCTTTACCGCCGCTATCTGTCGGGTGCGCCAAAGGATTCAGTGATCTGGTCCAACCTCGGCGTTCTGTTCCGGAAAACGAAAAATTACGAAATGGCCGCCGCCTGTCAGCGCCGCGCCCTGCATGTGGCCCCGAATGCGCTGGCCGTGCTGAACAATGCCTCGAACGCGTTTTTTGATACCGGCTATGCGGAAGAGGCGCTCAGCCTGCGCCGCCGGGCCATTGCCATGGAACCGGGCAATATGGATCACTACGCCTGTCTCGGCAAATATCTGCGTGCGCTCAACCGATACGATGAGGCCAGGGCAGAACTGGAAAAGGCCCTGCGTGTGGCCCCCGACAATGTGGAGCTGCACCTGCAACTCAGTTTCGTGCTCCTGTCGCTCGGCGATTATGCGGGCGGATTCAAGGAATTTGAATGGCGCTGGCAGGGGAATGAAATTTCCCCGCCGGAATTCGACTTTCCCCAGTGGCGCGGGGAAGATGTGGCCGGAAAGACGCTGGTTGTCGTGCCGGAACAGGGATTTGGTGATACTGTCCTGATGGCACGTTTCCTTGGCGGTCTGGCCGACCGGGGCTGCAAGATCAAATGGGTATGCAAGCCTCCGCTGCGCCGGATCTTTTCCGCGCTCCCCATGATTGACAGTTTTGTCGATACACAAGACCAGGTCGCGGACTGCGACCTGTGGACGCCCATGATGGACCTGCCACGCTACCTCGGCGTGACACTTCAAGATGTGCCGCCGCCGGTCACCCTTGCCATACCCGCTGATTCTGTGACCCGGGCCGAAAACCTGACCCGGCCCTATGGCGACATGCTAAAAATCGGTGTACTCTGGTCCGGGTCTGTCACCTACCGCGCCAACCACAAGCGCAGTTTTTCGCACCGCCATTTCCTGCGGCTCGCCAATATTCCCGGTGTGCAGCTCTTTTCTCTTTACAAGGGCAGTCTGGTGGAAGCTTTCCATGCGGACGGCACTGCCTGCGTGATTCTTGATGCGGCCAGCATGGATCGGGATTTTGCGGACAGCGCGGCGTTAATTCAGAAACTCGATCTTGTGATCACAATGGACAGTGCCATTGCCCATATCTCCGGCTCCCTGGGCGTAAAGGTCTGGAACATTTTGCATTCGGAAGCTTACTGGCTCTATGCTCCCTATCCCGACCATACCCCCTGGTACCCATGCATGCGGCTGATCCGGCAGAAAGATTCCGGCGACTGGGACAGTGTATTTGACCTGCTGGAGGATGAAATCACCGCCCTGGCACAGGAAAAAACGCCATGAGTACTATCATGACGCCGATTTCTCCGGGGGAGCTTCTGGACAGGCTGACCATCCTGGAGATCAAACTGGCCCGGATAGAGGACGGCGGCAAACGGGCCAATGTGAAGGTGGAGTTCGATACGCTGTGCCAGGTGGTCGCCCGGCATATACCGGAACGCGCCGATATCGCGGCACTGCAGGCCCGCCTGAAAGCCGTGAACGAAGAACTTTGGCGGATAGAGGACAATATCCGCGATTGCGAACGCACCGGGGATTTCGGCAGCACTTTCGTGAATCTTGCCCGATCAGTATATATCACCAACGATACGCGCGCCGCCTTGAAAAAGGATATTAATCTGGCACTCGGTTCTACCTTGGTGGAGGAAAAAAGCTACGCACCATATTGAGCGATGGCGCGTTCCAGTCGGCATAATCTTCATAAATGGCTGTGGCTTGTGGCGGCGACCCGCGCCCCGGTTGCCTATGGCCCGCACGATACGCTTTACAACCGTTGGAAACGGTGGAGCGACAAGGGCATCTTCGCACGGATGGTGGCCGGTCTCGCTGCCGGCCACGGCGAGGACAGGACCGTGATGACAGACGCGCCCTGCCTCAAGGCTCGCCGGACAGCGACTGGCATGGGCGTGAAAAGGGGGGGGGGGCGCGGTCGCCTGACTGGCCCGGCCACAGGCGGCGCGAACATCAGGTTGCATGCCGTCCGCGACAGTCAGGGCCAGCCTCTCGGCCTGTTTCTCACGGCAAGCCAGGTCAGTGATTGCATCGGCGTGCGGGCATTGCCGGGCAGCCTGCCGGAGGCCGATTGGCCGCCCGGGGACCGCGTGTGGCGCGGACCGGTTCAGACAAGCATTGAAAAACAAAGGGATACGCGCACGTATCCTTGGCCGAAGGCAGCGCAGGAAAAGCCATCAGTCACGACAGGTGCCGATACAAATAACGCAACCGGACAGAGATCATGTTCGGCAGGCTCAAGGGTTGGGCGGCGCGTGGCCACTGGATACGACAAATGCCCGAAGGTATTCCTGTCGGCACTCGCTCTCGCGGTGCTCGTCATTTATTGGCTATGAGTCCAGAGCCTGGGTCTAATCGGTTCCGTCTTCGTCGAAGAAAGCGGGTGCGGGCATAACGCCCCATTCCCGATCACGTTTGCCCGCGACAGGGTAAAATTTTCACAGTCCGGCACGGCCATGCCATTGGAATCTTTTTCCCGCTTGCCCACGCGGTGCCGGACAGGGAAACAGCCGGAATTACAGGGCCAGGCTAACAAGGCGCGGCACTTTGCCGTTCCGGCCCGCCAACAGGAACACGCCAACAAGGATCGGCCGGTCAGCCGGCCGTTGCCTTGCACAGTGCCTGGTCCAGATCGGCAATGATGTCGTTCACGTCCTCAAGACCGATGGAGACGCGCACAACGTTCGGCGCGACACCTGCGGCTTCCTGCTGTTCCGGCGTCAGCTGGCGGTGGGTGGTGGAGGCGGAATGAATAATCAGTGATCGTGTATCGCCCAGGTTTGCCACGTGGCTGAAGAGCTCAAGCGAATCGACCAGTTTCACACAGGCCGAATAGCCACCCTTTACCGCAAATGTGAATAACGCGCCCGCCCCGCGGGGATAGAGCTTTTGGGCCCGGTCCGCGTAAGGCGACGACGCCAGCCCGGCGTAGGTGACAAAATCCACCCGGTCGTCTTTTTCCAGCCACTCCGCCACCCTGACCGCGTTTTCCACATGGCGTTCCATGCGCAGGCTCAGCGTCTCGATACCCATCAGCGTATAGTGGGCCCCCTGCGGGTTCATCGTCATGCCGAGATCGCGCAGGCCGATGGCGATACCGTGGAAGGTGAAGGCAAGTTCGCCAAAGGTTTCGTGGAACTTAAGCCCGTGATAGGCGGGTTCCGGTTTAATCAGTGCCGGGAACCTGTCGTTTTGTGACCAGTCGAACTGCCCGCTGTCCACCACGCACCCGCCGGTGACGGTGCCGTTGCCGGTCAGATATTTGGTGGTGGAATGCACGACCAGTGTGGCACCCATCCCGATAGGGCGGCAGAGGTATGGTGTGGCCGAGGTGTTGTCGACAATCAGCGGGATACCAGATTCATCCGCGATTTTGGCCACTGCCGGAATGTCGGTGACATAACCGCCGGGGTTGGAGATCGATTCGCAGAAGATTGCGCGGGTGTCGTCGTCTATGGCGGCCCTGACGGCGGCTTCATTGTCCAGGTCCACGAAGGTCGCCGACCAGCCGAAGCGTTTGATTGTCTGGCTGAATTGCGTGACCGTGCCACCATAAAGCCGGGTGGAAACAACGACGTTCCTGCCCGGAGTCATCAGCGGAAAAAGTGCCATGATCTGTGCCGCATGCCCGGACGAACAGCACACCGCACCGACACCGCCTTCAAGCGTTGCAATGCGTTCCTGCAATGCACCCACGGTCGGGTTTGTCAGGCGGGAATAGATGTAACCCGCCTCTTGCAGGTTGAAGAGTGCTGCCGCGTGGTCCGCATCCTTAAAGACATAGGCAGTTGACTGGTAGATCGGCGTCTGTCGCGCCCCCGTTGCCGGGTCCGGGCGGGTGCCCGCGTGAATCTGTAATGTATCGAAACCGTAGGTAGGGCGGTCAGGCATGGACGGGTTCCCGTATGGTTGTAAAACGACCTGGATTATCGCATGACCATTGCCCGGACTCAACCGAAAATCAAAGGAGCATTTTCCGTAATGGTTTGCATTCACGGAACGCTTTTTTATGATTGTGGGCTGATGTATATCTCAAACGATGCGGTCACCGAAAGAAGCCCGCGCACCGGGATGACCGGGTGCACCAGACAACAGTGGTATGATACGCACTGTTCCGGCCGGTTGTGGCCCTGCGCCGCGGACAGAGCTGAAAGAGCCCTGCCAAAGGCCGTTTGCAATTGAAAAGCGAACGCCGGAGTCTGGCCGCGTTATCAGTTTTCAAGCGGTTTCGGCCAGAACGCGTCCGCCCTGGCAATATTGGTGTGTACATCCCGGGACCATCGTTCGCGGATATCCAGGCTGTAGTTCAGGTAGAGCTTGCCATCCACGATGCTCCAGGCTTCCGGCGCGGTCGGTGCGACATAACCCCTTGACATGGCCCAGGCACAGTAACCGCCATATTTCGGCGCGTATTTTTCCGGGTCAGCTTCAAACATGGCCTTGTTTTCCGCGCTTGAGAAAAGCCACATTGACCCGTTCCAGATGACGGTATGACTTTGTGCCCCGGCAACAGCCCTGCCCCGGGTAAAGTAGGCTACCGTGTCGGTGCCATCAATGGCCTTGCCGCCTTCGGCGTAAACCGGAGGAGATTGGGCGAGGGCCGGTTTGGCAATGGTGGCGGCAAGAAGGATGCCAATCGTATTGCGGCGGGTGAGGATGGTCATAAGGATGCCTCCGAAAGCGAATTGTGCACAGCCGGATAAAATAATCCTGAATCCTGCCGCCGCCAGTCCCTTCGCATCAGAATATCGTCCCGTTGCACCGCAGGTCAAAACCTGTTATCGATTGCGAAAATTCGGCATCCGCGCAGGCAGGCCCGCCTACGGGCAGGGAAAACGAAAGACCGTTACTCCTTCTTGCAGAAATGCCCCGGATTTGAGGCCGATCCCGGTGCGCAGTGACCAATAGGGGGGGGCATGATGCCTTTTGGTCAGCGGACGATCCCGGTCATGTGGTGCCGAACGTAGGAATTGACCTCGCCAATCATGGTTTCCATGTGATCGCCCTTAAAGAAGTGATCCGCGCCTTCTATCACCTTGTGGGTTATCGTTATGGCTTTCTGTTCCTGCAACTTGCGCACCAGGTTTTCCGTATTGCGCGGCTTTGCCACCCGGTCATTTGAGCCGTTAATTATCAGGCCCGAAGACGGGCATGGGGCAAGGAAAGAAAAGTCATACATGTTCGCCGGCGGTGAAACGCTGATGAAACCGGAAAGTTCCGGTCGGCGCATTAGCAGCTGCATACCGATCCAGGCACCGAAGGAAAATCCTGCCACCCAGCAGTGCTTGGCGTTCGGGTTCAGCGTCTGAAGATAGTCCAGTGCACTGGCTGCATCGCTTAATTCGCCGGTGCCCTCGTCATATTCGCCCTGTGATCTGCCAACCCCGCGAAAGTTGAACCGCAGCACCGTAAATCCGATTTTGTGGAAGGTATAGTGCAGATTATAGACGACCTTGTTGTTCATCGTGCCGCCGAACTGCGGATGCGGGTGCAGGATAACAGCAAGCGGTGCATCTTTGGTCTTTTGCGGGTGGTGACGGCCTTCCAGGCGCCCATCCGGGCCGGGGAAAATTACTTCGGGCATAGGTTTCGTACGCGGCTCCCTGAGATTGGGGAATTTTCCGGAACAGGGCAGTTGACGCCTGTTTTCAGAAAACCTAGAATAATTCCAGGTGAAACTGGCAGGGTTTCCATGCAGTACAAGGTAAGCGCCTGCCCCGCACCTGTCAACAGTATTTGTATGAATGCCGGTCACGCATTCTCCGTAAAATGTCAGGCCTATGCCGATGAAACTTTCTACCAAAGGTCGATACGCGCTGATTGCTCTTGTGGATCTGGCGCAGGAGGCAAGGGAAAGCCTCGTACCACTCGGCGATATTGCCGGACGGCAGGATATATCCTTGGCTTATCTGGAGCAGATTTTCGTCAAGCTTCGCCGTGCGGGCCTTGTGAAAAGTGTGCGCGGCCCCGGCGGCGGCTACCGTCTGGTACGCAGCCCGGATGCGATTCGGATGTCGGAAATCCTGGAAGCGGTGGACGAAACGATGAATGCGCTTGAAAAGGGCGGCGGTGCCAAGGGTGCATCCTCAGGTTCCCGTGCGCAATCCCTGGCTAACCGGTTCTGGGAAAGCCTGTCCGCCAACGTCTACGTCTTCCTGCACCAGGCGCGGCTGTCGGATATCATCGATAATCAGATGGTACCATGCCCGGCTGTACCGGGCCTTTTGGAAATGTCCGACGAATGAGCGGGCGCACCTACCTTGACTGGAACGCCACAGCGCCCCTGCGGCCAGAGGCGCGGGCGGCGATGGTTGAGGCCATGGATGTGTTCGGGAACCCGTCAAGCGTACATACAGAGGGGCGGGCAGCCGCCGCCGTTGTCAGCCGCGCCCGGGCACAAATCGCCGCGGCGTTCGGCTGTAATGCGAACAACATCATTTTCACCGGTTCTGCAACGGAAGCGGCTTCAATCGGTCTTGCCGGTGCGGATGTCCTGTGCGGCGATGTTGAACATGACTGCATTGTCACCGCCGCGTCTTCTGTTCTGTCCGTCAACGCGTCCGGTGCGGTCGCGGTTTCCAATCCGGCACATACGGCGGTGCAGGGGGCCAACTCCGAAACCGGTGTTTTGCAGACCGTTCCGACAGGTACGTTCCTGTCCGACCAGGTCCAGACCTTTGGCAAGGTATCGGTCGCTTTCAATTTGCTCGGTATCCGCAGTGCGATCCTTAGTGCCCACAAGATTGGCGGTCCAAAAGGTGTGGGGGCACTGGTCGTCGCCGATGGCGCGGACATCGCTGCCCGGACCAGGGGCGGCGGGCAGGAACAGGGGTACCGTTCCGGCACGGAAAACGTGATTGGCATCGCCGGTTTCGGGGCCGCGGCCGAGGCTGCGCGGCGTGACCTCGACGCGGACGTTTGGGAACAGGTTCGCAAGGCTCGTGATGCCTTCGAAAACCGCATTATGAATGCGGCACCGGATGCGATCATCGTGGGCAAGGATGCAGAACGTATCCCCAATACGTCCTGCATCGCCGTGCCTGGCTGGAAGGGCGAAACGCAGGTCATGCAGATGGATCTCACCGGTTTTGCGATCTCTGCCGGTTCCGCGTGCTCCTCCGGCAAGGTCAAAAAATCACGCGTTCTCAGGGCTATGGGCTTTGACGATACCACTGCCGCCTCCGCTATCCGGGTCTCCATCGGCCCTGCAACCGATCCCCGCGACCTGATGACATTTGCCGACAACTGGGTTGCGCACTATCTCAAATTCAGGCACCGGGTCGCCTGGGCGTGCCCGTGGCCAATTTCTGCCTGAAAGGATCCCCCAATGGATATTCCAAACGACAGACCTCTCTATGACGGGCAGGTAAAAGACGGCGTTGATCAGGAAACCGTCGATATGGTGAAGTCCGTGGGTGGCAGTTACAAACACGGCTGGGATACGAAAATTGAGATGGACTACGCCCCCAGGGGGCTGAATGAGGATATCGTCCGCCACATATCCGGGCGCAACGAAGAGCCGGGGTGGATGACCAAATGGCGGCTCAATGCCTTGCGCCGCTGGCAAAAGATGAAAGAACCGGATTGGGCACTCCTGAACTACCGGAAAGTTGATTATCAGGATCAGTATTATTACGCCGCACCGAAAAGCATGGCCAAAAAACCGAAATCGCTCGATGAAGTCGATCCGAAGCTTCTGGAAACATACAATAAGCTTGGTATTCCGCTCAGGGAACAGATAATTCTCGCCGGTGTTGAGGGTGCCGGACCTGCGCCTGCCGAAGGCCGCAAGGTCGCCGTGGATGCGGTTTTCGATAGTGTATCCGTCGGCACCACCTTCCAGGCGGAATTGAAGAAAGCCGGTGTTATCTTCTGTCCGATCTCGGAGGCTTTGCGTGAGTATCCGGATCTGGTCAGGAAGTACCTCGGCACCGTTGTTCCCCAGTCTGATAATTTTTTCGCCACGCTCAACTCGGCGGTTTTTTCGGACGGGTCGTTCGTCTACATCCCGCCGGGTGTGCGCTGCCCGATGGAGCTTTCCACATACTTCCGTATTAATTCGGAGAACACCGGCCAATTCGAGCGTACGCTGATCATCGCCGACAAGGGATCTTACGTCAGCTACCTTGAAGGCTGCACGGCACCCCGGCGCGACAATAACCAGCTGCACGCAGCAGTGGTGGAACTGGTGGTTCTGGAAGATGCGGAGATCAAATACTCCACCGTCCAGAATTGGTACCCGGGTGATGAGGAAGGCAAAGGCGGCATCTACAATTTTGTCACCAAACGTGCCGCCTGTCGGGGTGATCGGGCAAAGGTGATGTGGACGCAGGTGGAAACCGGTTCTGCCGTGACCTGGAAATACCCGTCATGTATTCTGCAGGGTGACGACAGCCAGGGCGAATTCTATTCTATCGCCATCACCAACAATATGCAGCAGGCCGATACCGGTACCAAGATGGTACATATGGGCAAAAATACGAAATCGCGAATCGTTTCGAAAGGGATCAGTGCAGGACGTGCCCAGAACACCTATCGCGGGCTGGTCAGCATGGCACCGCATGCCAGGAACGGCCGCAACTACACCCAATGCGACAGCCTGCTGATCGGTGATAAATGCGGTGCCCACACGGTGCCATACATCGAGATCCGCAACAACTCCGCCCGGGTGGAACATGAGGCGACGACCTCCAAGGTAGACGATGACCAGCTCTTCTATTGCCGCCAGCGTGGAATGGACGAGGAAGAAGCCGTGGCAGTCGTTGTCAACGGCTTCTGCAAAGAGGTATTGCAGGCGTTGCCGATGGAGTTCGCCATGGAAGCACAGCAGCTGGTGGCGATTTCGCTTGAGGGGTCAGTTGGCTAATGCAGCTTCAGCCCGATGATAAACCGCGGGATCCCAGGATGTTCAAGGGTTTTTGGCGTGTTTTTGCGGGTGATGACACTACCGGTCTTTTAAGGTTCGTGCTTGTCGGATGGCTTTTTTCAATTATGCCAGGTGTCTGTGCCGCATCGCGCATTTTATCGTCCGGAAATCCGGTTTACCCGGGCCTTGCAGGTGGCCCGGGCCTAATTTGCCGGGATGTTTGGGCTTGTCTCCGGGTTCCTGAAAAAAACAGCAGGGCAAGGCTGGGCTTGCCGCAACGGATTTTGAAATGATCACAACCACCACCCCCTCTATCGAAGGACACCGGATTGTCGCCTATAAGGGCATCGTCGTTGGCGAGGCTATTATGGGCGCGAATATTGTGCGCGATGCCTTTGCCTCTGTCACCGATATCGTTGGCGGGCGCTCCGGTGCTTACGAAAGCAAGATGAAGGACGCCCGCGAAACGGCCCTTCGCGAATTGGAAGAACGTGCGCGGGATGCGGGCGGGAATGCAGTGGTAGGCGTTGACCTTGACTATGAGGTCGTTGGCCGGTCCATGCTCATGGTCTCTGCTTCCGGCACCGCGGTCGTCGTTGAGTAGCTCTTTATGCCCGAACCCCTGAAATCCTGGTGGCGGAACAGAAAACCCGCCTGCGGTGATTTGCCCAACCCATATATTTTGCAACACTTTTCCGGCTGTTCGGTGGAATACGCCAGCATGGTTGGGGCGAAGGCGTTTGCTATTGATCGCATCCTGCAGGCGGAACGCAAGCCGGTTATGGAACGGTGCAGTCTTGCGTCCGGGGGCGGGCACGGATGCATCCGATGAAGCGGGCTTGCGCATGGCTGATTGCTTTCACGCCCGTCTGCGGGCCGATGACGACCTTCAAATTTTTCGACACCGCCATGTTTTTTTGATCGCCCGATGCAGATACCGCCCGCTTTCGCTGACCTGACCGGATATGGCGTGGCAGACTCGACACGGATTATTTTGCGAACATGCCACTGGTGAAAGACACCATAAACTCCACATACCCGTCACAGATTTAAGATTAGGGCACGGGACAAACGAAGGAAACCGATATGCTGAAAATCAAGAACCTCCTTGTCAGCCTGGAAGAGGAAAACAAACAAATCCTGAAAGGGGTCAACCTGACAGTGGCCGCAGGCAAGGTGCACACGATCATGGGACCGAACGGGTCAGGTAAATCCACGCTCGGTTACGTGCTTGCCGGCAAGAGCGGTTATGAAGTGACGGGCGGGACGGTGGAGCTGGAGGGCCGGAATATCCTGGAAATGGAACCGGAAGAGCGCGCCGCCGCAGGCCTGTTCCTTGCGTTCCAATACCCGGTTGAAATCCCCGGTGTCGGTAATATGACCTTCCTGCGCACTGCCGTAAATGCTCAGCGCAAGGCACGCGGGGAGGAGGAACTTTCGGCGGCAGACTTCCTTAAGGAAATCCGCGCCAGGGCCAAGGCTCTGAAAATCGACGCGGATATGCTGAAACGGCCGGTTAACATGGGCTTTTCCGGCGGCGAGAAGAAACGCAACGAGATTCTGCAAATGTCCATGCTGGAACCGAAGATGTGCATTCTTGATGAGACCGACTCGGGTCTCGATGTGGATGCCATGAAACTGGTGGCCGAAGGCGTGAATGCGCTGCGCACCTCGGGGCGGTCGTTCCTGGTGATCACCCACTATCAGCGCCTTCTCAACCATATTAAGCCGGATGTTGTGCACATCATGGTTGATGGCGAGATCGTGAAAACCGGCGGGCCGGACCTGGCACTGGCAGTTGAAAACAACGGTTACGCCGATATCCTGGCGGAGGTCGCCTGATGGCCCGGCTCAAGGCGAAGTATGACCTGGCGGAAAGGCTGCTGGCGTCCGCACCGGCAGGGGGGGCCAAATGGGTGCATGATGCCCGCACCGCCGCCGCTGCACGGCTTCGGGAAATGGGTGCACCGCATCGGCGGGATGAATATTGGAAGTATACGGACCCGTCTGCCCTGACGGCGGCCACAGCCCGGGCGGCGGTGTTTGAAGATCCGGCTGAGACACCGCCCTTTGCCGGACTTGACCGGGTGAGGATCGTTTTCGTGGACGGGGTTTATGCATCTGACCTGTCGTCAGATCTTTCCGACGCGGATGTGGTGATTGAGCCGCTGGCGGATGCGATGGAGAAAGACACCCACTGGGCCAATGGACTCTATGGCGTGTTGGAGGCCAGGGGCCAGGCCCGGGTGAACCGCCCGCTGGCCGCACTCAATACCGCACGGGCTGTAGAAGGGTTCACCATCCACGTCACCGGCAGGGCGCGGAAACCTGTCAGCTTCGTCTACATCCATCGCGACGCCACGTCGGACGCGATGATCCACCACGTCATCAGGCTGGAAGAAGGGGCAGAGGTCACGCTGCTTGAAAACGGCCCGGTCGCTGCCCGGTCAAATATCGTCACGGAAATCGACATCCCCGACACTGCCCGCTTCAACCACGTTCGTGCGCAGGGCAGGGATCATGAACGGCTCTGTGCAACAGCCATTTTTGCGAGGCTTGGCAGGGAATCGATCTTTAAATCCTTTACACTGACCGTGAACGGTAAACTGACCCGCAACGAATGTGTGGCAGAGCTGACCGGCAATGACGCCATCGCCCATGTTGCGGGCGCAAGCGCGGGGGACGGAACCTATCATCACGACGACACCGTGTTCATAACCCACGACGCCGTGAACTGTGAAAGCCGCCAGGTTTTCAAGAAGGTTTTGCGCAACGGGGCCGCAGGCGTGTTTCAAGGCAAAATCCTTGTGCAGCCGGATGCACAGAAAACCGATGGTTATCAGATCAGTCAGGGGCTGCTGCTCGATGAAGACAGTATCTTTCAGGCCAAGCCGGAACTGGAGATCTACGCCGACGATGTCGCCTGCTCTCACGGTTCCACGGTGGGTGCCATAGACGAAGGCATGATCTTTTACCTGACGTCCCGCGGCATCCCGCGGCGAGAGGCACAGGACATGCTAACATTCGCTTTCCTGGGTGAAGCGGTGGACGAGATTGAGGATGAAACGCTCGCCGATGAAATCCGTGAAAAACTGGCAGGCTGGATATCCCGACACTCCGCCTGATGTCTTTGGTCACAAATATCCTCCGCGCTTACCGCGCTCCCCGTGCTGCGCTTGGCAACGAGCTGGCGCAATTGGCGGAGCCGCGTACGCTGATGATCGGCATTCTTTTCTGCCTGCTGACATTCGTGGCCCGCATGCCGGAAGTTGCTGCCGTCAGCTTCGCTGCGGGCGATGACGCGGCGACCCGAAACGGGCGCTATGGCGCAATGTTTGTGTCCACAATCCTGTTTGCGCCGCTGATGATGTATTTCATTGCCGGGCTGGCCCATGCGCTGCTGCGTCCTTTCGGCGGTCGGGCCACATGGGGGGAGGCGCGGCTCGTCTTTTTCTGGGCAACGCTTGTGACTGCCCCCCTCGTGCTCATGAGCGGTGCCTTGAAAGTTTTTTCGCCCGGTCCCGCATTTTTGATTGCGCAACTTGTGACAGCCATGGTGTTTTTATGGCAGTGGATCACATGCATTGCTGCCACAGAATTCGGCGCACACGGGTCAAAGCCTGCGCAGGATACCGGAAAGCAACATGAAATCAGGCGAACAGGGAAATGACCCGTCCGGAAACTGAATTTGAAGAAGCCCGTGGTGTGTATCCTGAACGGTCGGGCCCTGGTCACCGGGTGGCGGACGCCTTGTGTGCCATGCATTCCTCAGTCCGCAGATTGTTGCGTACGCACATCTTCGAAGGGTGGCTGATCTTTTGTATCCTGGCCTCTCGCAGGATATTTTTCGCCGGTTGGATACTGAAAACAATGCCCGTCCCGACCTCTGTCGCGGGATTTATGACGTCGGTTGATAAAATCCGGTTCCTGATGAATGCTGCCCGGATGCCGTGCACGGATGCGATGTACGGTTCTTCCGCACTGATCCTGGTTAGCCTGCATCTTTTTAAGGCTGATACGGGCTGGAAATCCGCCCGTGCGTGTGTCCTCATGTCTGGCCTGACGGGCGGTGCGTACGGATGATCACGTCGCTGGGCGCCTTCCTGCCACTTGCAGGACAAGCTGTTACGGCCCCCCGTATGGCCTTTCGGAATGTGCTCGCCACGCCCCTAAGGCGCGGCACACTCGTGGGCTTTGCCTTGCTGGTCATCCTGTTTAATCTGATACTCGAACTCAGTGCCAGCCTGCTGATACCCGCGCCGGAACAGGCGGTAACTATCCCCACAGCGACAGCCTTCATCCTGCACATGGTGTCCATCCTGGGTGGCACCGCCCTGATGTTTGGTGCGGGCCGTGCATTCAAGGGCCGCGGCGATTTTGACGGGGCACTGAAATCTGTCATCTGGGTTTCGTTTGTGATGCTGCTGGCACAAGGGGCGTTTCTTTTGGGCATTCTGATCCTGCCCGCTGCTGCCCTGGTGCTGATGCTTCTGTTGCTGATGTTTTCAATGATTCAACTATCCGCCGTGACGATGGAGCTGCACGGATTTGAAAATCCAGTCCTTGTGGGGCTTGGCATCATCGGGGCGGCCATTGTCCTGGGCTCTTTCATGCTTATTCTGCTGTTATTCCTGGGGATAGACCTGCCTGTCTCCGGCCCGCCTGCCTGACCGAACAAAACCTGCTGTCCCATGTATGATGTTGAAGAAATCCGCGCCGATTTCCCGATCCTGTCGCGGAAGGTGAATGGCAAGCGGCTCGTCTATCTTGATAACGGCGCGTCCGCGCAGAAGCCCCAGGTTGTTATTGATGCAGTCGCCCGCGGCTATGCGGAAGAATACGCCAATGTGCATCGCGGGCTGCATTTTTTATCAAACCTCGCGACCGAAAAATATGAGGCCGTGCGCGGAAAATTGCAGGCGTTCCTGAATGCGCGGCACGAGGAAGAGATTATTTATACCTCCGGCACGACCGAAGGGATTAACATGGTCGCCTATGGCTGGGCCATGCCCCGGTTTGAGCCGGGCGATGAGGTGGTGCTGAGCATCATGGAACACCACGCCAACATCGTGCCCTGGCATTTCCTGCGCGAACGGCAGGGGGGAAGGCTGAGGTGGGTGGATACCGGCGTGAACGGGGATATCGACCCGCAGGCGGTGATCGACGCCATCGGGCCGAAGACGAAACTGGTGGCGATCACCCACATGTCGAATGTGCTTGGCACCGTGGTGGACGTGAAAACGATTGTGGAGGCAGCCCGTGCCCGCGGCGTCGCGGTGCTGGTCGATGGATCCCAGGCAGCGGTGCACATGCCGGTGGATGTGCAGGATATTGGCTGCGATTTCTATGCGATTACCGGGCATAAACTCTATGGCCCGTCCGGGTCCGGCGCGATTTACATTGCCAGGGACAGGTTGGCAGAGATGCGGCCTTTCATCGGCGGCGGGGACATGATCCGGACGGTTGCGCGTGATCAGATCACCTACAATGTGGCGCCCCACAAATTTGAGGCCGGCACACCGGGTATCGTCCAGCAGATCGGGCTTGGTGCCGCCCTTGATTATATGACCGGTTTGGGGATGCGGGCCATTGCAGCCCATGAGGCGACCCTGCGCGACTACGCCCAGGCGCGTTTTGCCGAACTCAACTGGCTGAATATCCAGGGCAATTCGGCGGGGAAGGGGGCAATCTTTTCTTTTACGCTTGAAGGTACCGCTCACCCCCATGATGTTTCCACTGTGGTGGATCAGAAGGGTATCGCGGTGCGTGCGGGCCACCACTGTGCCCAGCCGCTGATGGGCCATATGGGGGTCAGTGCCACCTGCCGGGCGAGCTTCGGGCTCTACAACACCAGGGCCGAAGTGGACGCACTGGTTGATGCGCTGCGGTTCTGTCACGATCTTTTTGCCTGACCCCGGGCAGCGCGGCCCTCGAAACAAAGGGATAATTCAACGCCCCGGGCGAAATGCCTAAATTTTCAGGCTGCCCTAGGCGGTTTTATCTTTCTCCCGCACGGCTTTTTTCAGATCGCTGCCGTGGCGCAGGGGGGTATCCACGGCGCGGACGCCCCTTTCCATCGCATCTTCAATCGTGACGATTTGCAGGCGCGGGACAGGGGCGAAGCCTTCCACCTGGAATGTCCCGGCCCGGGCTGCCCAATCGCGCATCGGTTGTGTCGGAGGATGAAGGGTAAGGAAGATGCCAATCTGCGCCTTGCGCGCCTCAACCACCGCGTCAAGTTCGCGGATCATCGGAACGCCAATTGCCCTGCCTCCCTTGACCGAGATAATCGCGGTATGTTCGCGGTCGCGCCCGAAGCGAAAGATGCCGTCCACCCCGCCATCCGCGCCCTTTTTGCCGCCGGCCTGGGCGTACCCCCTAAGCAGGCTGACCGCCCATTTTTCAAATTCCTTTTTGGTGCGGTCATCGCGGTCAAAGAAGTCGCGCGCCCCGTCGATATCGGCAGGCACACCGTGTACCGTGTATCCGGCCTCGTCCCCGAAGGCGTCAAACAGGCGCGTTTCGATCAGGCCAATGGCCAGGTGCGTGATGTCAATGCCGCACCATCGGCGGTTCAGTTTTTCGGCGGCGTGAACAGTGGTGCCGCAGCCGCAGAACGGGTCCAGCACCAGGTCGCCGGGGTTGGAGGATGCGGCGATGATACGTTCCAGCAGGGCAACGGGTTTCTGCGTCGGGTAGCCGAGCTTTTCCGTCGAAAAAGACTTGATGTTGGGTGAATAGAGTTTCGGGTCATCCCAGACACTGTCGATTGCCTTGCCCTTCGGGTTTTCCCCGCCGCCGCGGCGTTCATAGTCTTCATCATGTGGAATATACTGCTTGTTGAAAGTCCAATCGGCGGCGTGGTCCTTGTGATAGAAAAAGAGCGTATCGTGATTTCTGATCCAGTTTTGCGTTCTGGTCTTGAAGCCGCTTACCCATCCTGAACGCCATACAATCTCACGACGGAAATTCCGCACCCCAAACACCGCATCCAGCAGCAGTTTCAGGTAATGTGAGGCCGTCGGGTCACAATGCAGATACAGGCTGCCGGTATCCTTCAAAACCCGGTGCAGTTCCGCCAGCCGTACAGCCATCATCGCCAGGTAGGCTGTCATCCGGTTCTTGCCCAGGAAGCCGACCATGGCGTCCAGCATCCGCGCCGCGTCCTGATAGGGGCTTTCCCGCACCTCGATCAGGGCCTGGCCCGAAACCATATCATCCCAGTGCTAGGTGTCGTCAAACGCCTTAATCAGCGCCGGGCTGTCCGTGCCGCCAGGTCCCCTGAACAGCACGTTGTAGGAGGCGTTGGAATTGAACGGCGGGTCCAGATAGATCAGATCCACGCTGGCATCCGCGAAAGATTCGCGCAGAACCGGCAGGTTGTCGCCGTAGTAAAGGTGGTTCATGCGCCCGCTTTCCCCTTTCGTGTCGGTCCCTGCGGGGCCTGACCCCGCGCAAGGGTTGAAACAGGATGGCCCGGGGTAAAAAATAAATCACTCCAGGTCTGTCCGGGCCTTGCCTGCGTGGATGATCCGGCCCGTGACGGGGGCGCCCCTGCGGCATTCCGGCTGATTCAGGCAGGGGCAAAGACCCTGGCCAGTGCCCCATCCAGCGCGGCGACGATTTCATCGATGTCGGATTTCGCGGCGATCAGGGCAGGGGACAGGCACAGCGTGTTATTGAGCCCCGGAAGCGACCGGTTGGTTGCCCCGATGATTACCCCCTGTGTCATACAGTCCGCGACCACGGCCTGCACCTTTTTTTCTTCCATCGGCTCCCGCGTGGGGCGGTCGGCCACAAGCTCGAGCCCCAGGAACAGGCCCTTGCCGCGGACGTTCCCCACGACCTCGTGCCTGTCCTGCAGCTCCCCCAGTTTGCCCAGGGTGTATGCGCCCATGTCGGTCGTGTTTTGCAGGAGGTCTTCCTCTTCGATAATCTTCATGTTCTCAATGGCGGCCGCGGGCCCGGCCGCGCAGCCGCCGAAGGTGGATACATCGCGGAAGTAATTCATCGGGTTGTCGGCGTCATCCTTGAACATTTCAAAGACATGCTCGGTCGTCACGCAACAGGAAATCGCCGCATAGCCGGAGGCCACGCCCTTGGCCATGGTCACGAAATCCGGCCTGATGCCGTAGTGCTGATAGCCGAACCAGGTTCCGGTGCGGCCCACGCCGCAGACAACCTCGTCAATGTGCAACAGGATGTCGTATTTGCGGCACAGCCCCTGGATGCCGTCCCAGTAGCCCGGGGGCGGTACAATCACGCCGCCGCCTGCGGTGATCGGTTCCAGGCACAGTGCCCCGATGGTGTCCGGCCCTTCGGCCAGGATCACCTCTTCCGTTGCCCTGATGCAGGCTGCACCGTAGTCTTCCGAGGTAACATCAAACTGGTTGCGGTATTCCAGGCAGTGGGGAATCGCCACGAAACCGGGCGTGAAGGGGTCGTATTGGGCGTTCCGCTCCGGCTGGCCACCGGCACTCAGGCAGGTGATGGTCGTGCCGTGGTAGTCGCGTTCGCGATAGAGGATCTTGTGCTTTTTACCGCCGTGATGCTTGTGGGCAATCTGGCGCACCATCTTGAACGCCTTCTCATTCGCTTCCGAACCCGAATTGGCATAGTACACCCGCGTCAGCCCCGGCATCCGGTCTGTCAGCATCCCGGAAAAGATCGCACCGGGGACGGAGCCTGCAGTCTGGGCGAAATAGTTCATCTTTACCAGCTGGGCGCGCACCGCATCCGCGATGCGTGTGCGCCCGTAGCCCACGTTCACGGTCCACACCCCGCCGGATACGGCGTCAAGGTGTTCCTTGCCTTTCTGGTCCCACACGCGCATTCCCCTGCCTTCGACGATGATGCGCGGGTCCGCGGTTTCAAACGGCTTGTGCTGGATCAGGTGATGCCAGACGTGGGCCCGGTCATTTTCAACGATTTCCTGAATATCATTAGACAGCGCATCCATGGGTGATATCTTTCCTTGTGCCTGGGGTCGGGGTGCAGGCCACTCCCTTTTGGGCCAGCCTACACGATTTGTGAAACGTTACGCCAGGGCCAGTGTGCCGCCGGGTCAGGTCCAGTTTCAAGGGCTGTTTTGTGTGCCTGAGGCAGGCCAGCCTGCCGGATTGGCCCGGTCCGGCCTGTGGCATACCCGGACAGGCCAGAAAATGCCGTGATAAGCTATTGATTTATATGCGTAATTAAAAAAGATCAGGTAAAATGCATTTTTTGGGAAAAGCCCTTGCAGGAAGTTAGGGGGGGGGGGGTAACAATCTCATACATCAGATGCGCCCCCCATGTGATGCGGGGGCAGAAACCGAAAGCGCAGGGAGAATCGCATGCGTAACATACTCAAAACCGCCTTGGCGGCGGTCATCCTGATAACCGCCGGGGCAGGCGCGGCTGAGGCGCAGCGGTGTTATGATAAGGTGAACCTGGGATATTATCGTTTTACAAGTTGGACCGTTGAGGGCCGTAGTGAGTGGGAATATAAGGTAGAAGACAACTTTAGTCCTCTTACTGAAAGTAGCCTTCGCCACAGGTGCGAAGACCTAATGAATTCACGCCATGCTTCCTGTCGCGGTGCAGAAACGCGGTGCAGAAAATTCGATGAGAATACACCTTAAAAGCATAGACTACAAGCCCGGAGATGCAGATAGAATGCTCAAAACAGTCCAAAAAGAAGCATCTCACTGTATAAGTCATTTCCGCGCTCAATGTGCAAAGTATCTTGGCAGAATGTGTCGAAAATCGTAGGATACCCCCGCATGAAAACCACGTTCAATGTCGCCCTGGCGGCATTTATCCTGGCAACCGCCGGGGCCGGAGATGCCCAGGCGCACGGCGTTGGCTGCTACTGGGCCTTCTGGGAAAACGCGACATACAGGCAGGTGGCAGAGTGCATAGAGGCGGGCGAGGATATCCACGCAAGGCAACACGGCCGCACACCGCTGCACTGGGCGGCGAAATCAGGAAATCCCACGCCGGTACAAGCCTTGATTGATGCGGGCGCGGACATTGAGGCACAAACAACAGCCCTTGGTCAGACGCCGCTTCACCTGGCGACGCTGGAAGGCACAGGGCGCTGGGGCCCGCCCGAGGCGATGCGGATATTAATCGAAGCAGGTGCAAACATCGAGGCACAGGACAACGACGGCCAGACGCCCCTTCACCTGGCTGTGGTGAGAGAAGGGTACGGTGCAGGCGAACCCGTACATGAATTGATTGGCGCAGGCGCAAACATCGAGGCGCGGGACAACGACGGCCAGACACCGCTGCACACGGCAGTGCAGCAAGGCACAGGCGTGGCGGTGCAGATACTGATCGAAGCGGGCGCAGACATCCATGCGCGGGATAAAAACGGCCAGACGCCGCTTGATTTGGCAAAACTGTCCGGAAGGACAGAGGTGGCGCAGGCCTTGCGCGAGGCCGGGGCGGAGGAATAGCCCGACCCGGGAAGGCACTTTGCCGCCCGCCGCGCCCGGCGCACAACGAGGCAGGGGCTGCCCGATGGCGCGGCCCTTTTTGCGCCGCCCTATTGTATTTCACGCCCTGCCGCGCAAAGGATAAGGCCCCCGCACCCGTCACACCGGATATCTGATGCCCGCCGCCCGCACTATCGCCGTTCTGGCCAGCACCGCGCCAAATGCGCAAGAGGCAATGGGGCGGCTTGTCAATCACTATGGCCAGTGTGCGCCGCAGGATGCCGATGTGATCGTCGCCCTTGGCGGGGACGGGTTCATGCTGGGCACACTTCACGCCACGCAGGCCCTGGACACGCCGGTTTACGGCATGAACTGCGGGACGGTCGGGTTTCTGATGAATGAGTATACCGAAAAGGATCTGATTCCCCGGCTGGAATGCGCCGAGGAAGAAACAATACACCCGCTGCACATGACAGCCCGCACCAGCGACGGAACCATAACCGGGGCACTGGCAATCAATGAGGTCAGCCTGCTGCGCGCCGGGCCACAGGCAGCCCGTTTGCGAATCCGGGTGGATGGCAAATTGCGTATGCCGGAGCTTGTCTGCGATGGTGCCCTGGTGTGCACCCCGGCGGGATCCACAGCCTATAATTACTCAGCCCACGGACCGGTTCTGCCGCTCGGCTCCGGCGTCCTGGCGATTACGGCGGTGGCGGCATTTCGGCCCCGGCGCTGGCGCGGGGCACTGGTGCCGGCCGGTTCGGCCGTGCGCATCGAGATCATGGACCCGGAAAAGCGCCCTGTGATGGCCGATGCGGATTCGCGGTCTGTTCAGAATGTCGTCTCGGTTGACATTCGGTCCGAACCTTCTGTGGCACATCGCATCCTGTTCAATCCCGGCCACGGCCTGGGGGAACGGTTGAACCGGGAGCAATTTGTCTAACCCCCGCGGCAGTGCATCGCGGCCAGCCCCGGACAAGCCGGATTATCCGGCGGCTCCCCATATCCTGGTTGGCACGGGATACCCCTGCGCTTCCTGACCGCCTATGCATAAGATTCCGGGGGAGGGCAAGCATTTTTTCAATACCTGATAAAAACCCGCCGAATCAGGCGGGCCTTGATCTTTTGGGGCGCAGAATCTTAAGCCTTCGGTGCCCTTTCCGCGTTCGGCTGATCGCCCTGGCCGCTTTCGTCTTCGGTGCCTGGTACCACATCTTCCGGATTATCCGGGGGAGCCTCGCCGATATCATCGAAGACTTCGGCGATTTCAAGTGCGGCGGATTCTTCCGTGCCTGTCGTGGACTGGAGTGCTTTGCCCGAGTCTTGCAGCGCGGCCTCTTCAACGGACCGTGCCACGTTCAGCGTGACGGTTACCTCAACCTCGGGGTGCAGCACCACAAGCATATCGTGCAGACCAAGCTGTTTGATCGGGCGTTCCAAACGACACTGTTTGCGATCAAGGGTGAATCCGGCTTCGGTGGCCACGTCCACGGCATCGCGGGTGGATACGGAACCGTATAAAGCACCCCCGTCCGAGGCGGAACGGATAACGACAAACGTCTGTCCGGCGAGCTTTTCAGCAACCGCTTCCGCCTCTTTCCTCGTTTCCAGGTTCCGGGCTTCCAGCCGGGCCTTGCGGGTTTCAAAATCCGCGATATTGGCCTTTGACGCCCGCAGGGCTTTGCCATGCGGTAACAGGAAATTGCGGGCGTACCCGGGCCTGACGGCGACAACGTCGCCCATCTGACCCAGTTTTGCCACCCGTTCGAGAAGGATCACATCCATCGGTCGTTCTTCTTACTTCACGGTGTAGGGCAGGAGTGCAAGGAACCGTGCGCGCTTGATTGCCCGGACCAGTTCACGCTGCCTTTTCGCCGATACGGCGGTGATACGGGACGGCACGATTTTGCCACGCTCAGAGGTGTAGCGTTGCAGAAGCTTGACGTCCTTATAGTCTATCTTCGGTGCATTCCCGCCAGAAAACGGGCAGGATTTGTGACGGCGGAAAAATGATTTTGCAGCCATTGTCTGCTTCTCCTTACGTGCGCTCGCGACGTTTTTCGTCGTGGCTTGCTTTGGCCTGGAGCACGGCACTCGGACCCTCTTCGTGTTCATTGACCCTGATGGTCAGCACACGCATTACATCCTCATGCAGGCGCATAAGGCGTTCCATTTCATGAATAGCGGCAGCCGGGCTGTCGGTTTTCATGAAGGCGTAGTGACCCTTGCGGTTTTTGTTAATCTTGTAGGCCATCGTTTTAAGGCCCCAGTACTCTGTGCCGATGACCTTGCCGCCGTTTTCCGAAAGAACCCCGCTGAAGTGTTCTACCAGCCCCTCAGCCTGCGCGGTCGACAGATCCTGCCGTGCGATAAACGTATGCTCATAAAGTGCCATTGTCGATTCTCCATTCCAAATTCTCAGGCAGGCTTCACTGCCGGGGGATAAACCTCCGCTCCCCGGGTATCGAGAGGCCGCCGAATAAGTGATGCGCGGAGCATGCGCCGCTTATACGCGCCCGCACGATGAATGCAAGGGCATGTTTGCGGGTTGGCCCGGTTCGGCAAAAAATAATTAACCCGGCCTTGTCAAACGGCTAATTTCGAACAATACTAGAGCAGTCTTTCACCGCATGAAAAAGAACGCTTCCATGAAATCACTCGCCCTGACCACCGCAGCTGCCATGATC
Organism: Paracoccaceae bacterium; assembly: GCA_014323795.1. Taxonomy (GTDB): domain Bacteria; phylum Pseudomonadota; class Alphaproteobacteria; order Rhodobacterales; family Rhodobacteraceae; genus Amylibacter. Next base: position 28,870 of record JACONK010000006.1, read on the forward strand.
GCGGCCACCGGTGCATTTGCAGATGCGCAGAGATACACGCTCGACGCAAGCCACAGCCAGATCATCTTCAGCTACAACCACATCGGCTTTTCCACCACCTACGGTATGTTCTCGGGTTTCAATGGCGAGATCATGTTTGATGCGGACGAACCGGCGGCAAGCTCTGTGAGCGTGTCCATGCCAGTGATGTCCATGTTCACGGGCTGGGAACAGCGCGATAACCACTTCATGTCCGGTGATTTTTTCGGTGCTTCAGAAGCGGACATGGTGACTTTTACCTCCACCGGTATCAGGGTAACGGGTGAAAATACGGCGATCATCACAGGCGATCTGCTGATGAACGGAATCACGAAATCGGTGGACCTGGACGCCAGGCTGAACAAGGCGGACACACACCCGATGGCGGGCAAGCCCTGGCTGGGGTTTGATGCAACGACCACGTTGAAGCGGTCTGATTTCGGCCTTGGCGCCTTTGCCCCGGCTGTGGGTGACGAAGTCAATGTGATTATATCGCTTGAAGCGCAGAAAGCGGACTAGGCGCGACAGATATTTCGGGAAAGGGCGGTTCTGAAAGGGGGCACCCTGTTTGCGGGCAGAACGTTATGGCTGCCGGAACATGTCAGGGAACCGGCGAAAAATCGCCCGCCCGGCGGACCAGCGCGGCACGGATTTTTTTTACTTCATGGCAATCGGCAGGATGGGCAGGATGCGGTTTGCGCCCCACCGCCCCGTTTCGCAGTTAACACCACGTCCACGCCAACATTAAACCCGAGGTTCGCTTCTGTCGGTTGTGTCGTTGCGCCCACGTTAAAATCAATCCGGTTAACCACTGTTTGTCCGGTCATGTGCGCCACATCTCCTTCGACGTTCAGAACGAAGCCCAGCGTTAGCGGCAGCTCCCGCCCATGCAGGCCCAGCGTACCAACGGCCTGATGCGCGGTGCCTTCCACCCGCGCAATCCGCGCAATATCCGCGGCAAAGGTTGCAACAGGGAAGGCCGTCGCCGCCAGATAATCCGCCCCCAACGCCTGTTCGGTCACGGATCCAAGCGTCAGCGAACCGACAGAAATGCTTGCTTCCACCGCGCCTGCGCCAGTTTCCGGGTCGTAGGTGATATCCGCCGTCCATTCGCTGAAATTGCCGCGGATATCGGCCCCGAACTGCTGAATCGTGATTTCCAGTGTGCCGTCTTCGATCACCCAGTCGGATCGGGGTTTCGCCAACCCTGCCGCGGTTTCCGTTGCCTGGGTCTGCATCCCGAACCAGGAACCCAGCCCGATTATACCGGCCCAGACGATGAGTGCCGCCAGCACCGGCCCGCGCCCATGGGGGGCCAAAGGCCCTTCGATAGCCGGTGCCACAGCCAGCATCCGGCGCAGAGTGGCGTCCTTGTCGATCAGATGATGTTTCAAGGCACCCGCGATATGCAGAGCCAACGCCAGAAAAAGTACCTTGGTAAACACGAAGTGCCAGGCACCGAAAAACTCTGCCGCCGCAACCGATTTCGGTACCAGCGGCAGGCCCTGGCCCAGCGGCCAGAGGATTGGTGCAAAACCTTCGGTCGCTGCATGATGTATCCAGCCCGACATCGGCACCAGAACAAGGCTGCCGTAAAGCATCCAGTGCACGATTTGCGCGACGATATTTTCCAGCCGCCGTTCCGGGTGCATCAGCCCCGGTCTGGGGTTGGCAACTGCCCACAGAATGCGCAACACAGCCACAAAAAACGCAGCGATGCCCACTGTCTTGTGGATGGAAAACACCAGCACCGCATGGGTGATGTCCGCCTCTGTCTGTTTGGGTATGTTTGTGCCATAGGTTCCCAGGACAAGGGCACAGAGAATCAGAAGTGCCGTCAGCCAGTGAAACCCCTTGGCAACAGTGCCATAGTGCCGGTCAGTATTGCGCAGGCCCGGGGCTGTGGCCTGTGCGCCTGGATTTGTATCGCGGGGCATGGCGGCGACTTTCATGTCGGCGGGCTATTGCCCGTATATCTATCGCAGCGGTTCCCGTTTATGAACAGTCTGTGTGGCCCGGATGATCAACTTTTACGTGTTATTATTAACCAAAGTTTCGCGGAATAATCGGAAAAGTTGCGGCACAAGTGTGCCATGTAAAATAATCATCCCGCAAAAGATGCCATAGTACTCGAAGCTCCTCATATGCGTGTAGCGCACAGTAACAAGTTGTTCTTTCATCTCGGCGACGGAGATACTCCCCAACTTTCCCGCTAGCTTTGGAGTCAAAAATTCAATTGGGGACACGTTGTATCTGGTTCCTAGCACCATGGCACCCACGCTCAGCAAACTAACAGGAATGGCCATAAGGTAGGTTTCTTTCGCGGGTAGATTACCGTTTAAATTGAGTTTTTGTGAGATATAAACCCCTATAAAAAAACACAATAAAGGAAAAAGGTTGACAAGAAATAGATGCCAGATAGCATACAGAAAGGCCTGATCAATAAGTCTTGACCAAAGGTTGATATCTTGCATGATTTCGGTCCTTTGAGTAGAATTAGGGTACCCTCACCCATCCCGAAACAGGCGATTCAGTATTCGCCTGTTCAATCTTTTTCCACTTCGAAGTGCCAAAGCCCTGCTGTACCTCTATCTGATCCACGACGAAGTATTTACTATTAGTGTCAGTCTGATCGATGATGGAACCCGGAAGATTCCACGCACTGCCGTTGGGCGGGCTTGTGCGGATTTTTAAAGAATTTTTAAATGTTATGGTTTCATAATTAGTTTTGGCCGAGGCCGAGGCCACAGCCTCGGCCACAGCCCCGGCCAAGGCTTCAATCGTTTCCTTGTCAATGCGCGCGGCATACTGAACAATGCGCGCGGCCTCCTGAAACTGGGTGCTGACGGGTCCGTCCTGCGCATTGACATCCGCACCCAAATCTTCGGCATAAAAGGGGGTGAAGAATAACGTGCCGACGGATCCGTCCTGCGCATTGACATCCGCACCCTTATCTGTCAACGAATTATCCTCCGACAAGGCTGGCGTGGAATTATCCTCCGACAAGGCTGGCGTGGCCAGAACGACAATTGCAAAAAGAAGACGCAGCATGGCAGAACTCTTTGTCAAGCGCGAATCATGAATTAATCTCGCATCTGTATAGCCTCAAAAGGCAACCACGAACAACACCAAAAAGCAGCGGCGGCGTCCCTTGCATCTGCGTCCGCTTCCGGGTTAGACGGGGGCAGCGTAGCCGAAAGGGGTCGCATGCGTGCGTTTGTATTTCCGGGGCAGGGGGCCCAGACCGTTGGCATGGGGTGCAGTTTTGCAGCCGCGTATCCGGCGGCGCGGGCTGTGTTTGAGGAGGTGGATGAGGCACTCGGCCAGGATTTGTCCGGCCTGATCCGGGACGGCGACATCAGGGAACTGACCCTGACCCGAAACGCGCAGCCGGCACTGATGGCGACCTCTTTGGCCGCGATGGCTGCACTGAAGGCGGAAGGCGTGGGCATAGACGCCGCGGATTTTGTTGCCGGGCATTCGCTGGGGGAATATTCCGCGCTCTGTGCTGCCGGTGCGCTGTCGCCTGGCGATACGGCCCGTCTTCTGCGCATCCGCGGCGAGGCAATGCAAAAGGCCGTGCCCGTTGGCGCCGGGGCCATGGCGGCCCTTCTGGGTCTCGATCTCGCCCAGGCCAGTGCCGTGGCAGAGGCTGCCGCCCAGGGGAAGGTCTGCCAGGTCGCCAACGACAATGACCCGGCGCAGGTTGTCGTTTCCGGCCACAGGGTCGCCGTTGAACGCGCCGTGGACATGGCCAAGGCGGCAGGCGCGAAACGGGCACTTCTGCTGCCGGTGTCGGCCCCGTTCCACTGCGTGCTGATGCAACCGGCAGCAGACACCCTGGCAGAGGCACTGGCGGCGGTCAATATCGCCGCCCCGTCTGTCCCGGTCGTCACCAATGTTCGGGCGGAAGCCGTCAGTGACCCGGACACACTCCGCGCATTACTGGCGGACCAGGTCACCGGCCCCGTCCGCTGGCGTGAAAGCGTGGCCTGGATGGCAGGCCAGGGTGTCACACAAATGCTGGAGGTCGGCGCAGGCAAGGCACTTTCGGGCATGATCCGCCGCATTGATCGCACCATCGATTGTGTGGCCGTAAACAACGCAGACAATTCCAGGGCGGTTGCAGAAAAACTCAAGCGAGGCTAGAATATGTTTGATCTGACAGGAAAACGCGCGCTGGTGACCGGTGCTTCCGGGGATATTGGCGGGGCGATTGCAACCTCTCTGCACGCCCGGGGGGCCACTGTTGCCCTGTCGGGTACGCGTATCGGCCCGCTGGAAGATTTGGCCGCCACGCTTGGCGGCAATGCCTGTGTCATGCCTGCCAACCTCGGCGATGCAGATGCCGTCACGGCCCTGCCGGGTCAGGCGTCTGAAGCGATGGGCGGGCTCGATATTCTGATCAACAACGCGGGCGTGACCCGTGACACTCTTTTGATGCGCATGTCTGATGAAGAATGGCAGACGGTGATTGACATTAATCTGACGTCGGCCATGCGCCTGATGCGGGCTGTGGTGCGCCCGATGATGAAAAACCGCTGGGGCCGGATTATCAACATTGCTTCCGTTGTCAGTGTAACCGGAAATGCCGGGCAGGTGAATTATGCGGCATCCAAAGCCGGGATGATCGGCATGACGAAGTCCTGCGCCCAGGAAGTTGCCGGCCGCGGGATCACTGCCAACTGCGTGGCACCCGGACTGATCGAAACAGCAATGACCGCCACACTGCCGAAGACCGTGAAGCAGCAAACCCTGTCCGCCATCCCGGCCGGGCGCATGGGCAGCGGCCGGGACATCGCCTCTGCCGTGGTGTTTCTGTCATCGGAAGAGGCGGGCTACATCACCGGCCAGACACTCCACGTGAACGGTGGCATGGCCATGATCTAGGGCAGGATACGCGTGTATTTTGACCCTTCGATAGACACGCCCAACAATATCCCCGCCTGACCAAAGACAATGGCGTAGACCTGATCGCTATAGTCATTTGTATCGATGCCTGCGTTGCCTGCATCTTTCAATACTGTGTATTCGAAATCCACGCCCATGGTCCAACCCGCCCGGCCGCGGAATTGGGCCAGATGTTCGGCATCCATAAAAAACAGCGCACTGGAATACTGCTGTGCACCGGCCTGAAGGCCAAAGTTGACGGCCAGGACCCTGTAGTAATCAACTGTGGCTTCGCCGATTTGCAACGCCCCTTCGCCATAGGCAACTCCGCCGATAAAACCGCCCTTGGTTACCAGTGGCATGATTAATATTCCTGCCGCCCGTTGCGCCAGCTCCCGGGTAAAGGGGGCTTCGCGGTACATCACTGCTTTTGCATCAGAAACGCCGCGGTCAATACGGGATGCGCCTGTGCTGCCTACGCTGTTGTCACAGCCTGCAACTGCCGCAGCGGATACGCCCAGCATCAGACCCCGGCGGGTAATGTCTGTCATATGATATGCTCCACTTGCCTGTTTAGCCTGCTTTGCCAGTTTTTCGTCCGGCCATCGAAACATCCTGGCACTGTTGTGGCGGTTTGTCATCCCTTCTGTGCGCAAGTACACATATCCGGGCAATTTCCCGGTGCAGATTCTTTGGTTTGACCTGTGCCGTTGATTCGGCATGGGTGCCGGCGACCCGTATCGTGCGAAGGCATCAGCCCCGGACCGGTGGCAACCAGGTCAGGGACGAGTGGTGGAGCGAGATCAGTACGCATCCGTCGCGCTTGTGGTAGGCGAAGGTGTAGTCGGCCCGTATGACGTTCCCATCGCCATCCCGGAAGGTGTAGTGCCCCATGTCTTTGTAACCGAGCCCGCCAGCCTTGAGGATCGGGCCTGCGGCACTCTGAAACTCCACTTGTGTCCAGGCGTTTTTCAGAAATCCGCTGTCGTGGGGGTAGTCCGGATCGCCGCCCATGAAATAGGCCCGCGCACCCTTCCGATCAAGCCGGATCACATCGGCGAGCGTCGGCTTGAACAGCAGCGGTTCATCGGCACAGCCGAAGTCATAGAGGCCGAGCAGCTGATCGATATCCTGTTCGGTAACGTATTTGGCCCAGGCCCGCTGCGCCGCCACAACTTCGGCCCTGGTCATCGGTTCGTAGCTGCTGTCAGACATCTGTCGGGCCTTCCTCTTTCGGGACTGTATATCCGTGCTGTTGTGCCGACCTGCCCCCGTCATGCAAGGGCCGGGAAAAACGGAAATCTTATTCTGTCGGAAGTATGGGGTTTGCCACCCCCGGTCACGGTTGAGCGGCGGGCCGGCGGGTATCGACGCGGCTGAGCCGGTTCTTTGCGTTGTCGCGGGCCATCCCTGTCGGGGTGGATGACCACGGGCCCGGTGTTCGGCCATATCGCCGCCTTCCATACCATATCACACTTGCGTAACCCTGAACTGCCCCGGGCATTGTTGAACATATCTGCATTGATACCAACAGGTTGTGGTCAGATTGCACAGGCGGCACCCGGGGAAATCTTCAAATGCTCCGACAGGCGTCCCCGGTGTGGCAGAGGCATGGAATTTTTCCATCTGATCCGTCTTATCGAACGTGTGTGGCAAGTGGCCTGTGATCATTACCCCTAATCCGGAAGACAAACCGATTGTCTTCCGGGTGCTTGTGGCAGATGGATCAGGTGCGTATGGCGTTTGGTCGTGTGTGGCCCGGTCATGGCGGCGGTGCTTGCCCGCACCCGTGATTCCGTGCCGTCTGCCGCGTTTACCGTGTGGCGGTCATCCCAATGCGCCACCGATCAGTAAATTATCGCCCGCACCGCTGATAAGCGTGTCATTGCTGTCAGGGCTGCCCTGTTTGCCATCCTCCCTGCAGAAGGGGGCATCGGTCAGGACGCTGGTTTCCTGACATCCCGTATCGATGTTTTTCAGGGCTATTTTGGGGCCTTCTGATGCCCGTATTGGATTTCCGGTTTTCCATGCCGATGTCCACCCCGGTATCAGATACGACGGCGGGATTCACCGCATGAAGATGCAGCCCGGGGGATTCCGGGTTCCGCAGGGGCTGAAACCGCGAATTCCGTATTTTCAAAATACAAAATGCGCTGCGGCGGATAGTTTCGTGCCGGATCCGGTTTCAGAACCCTGCGGCCGGCGCAATCCGGCGACCCTGACCCGCGGAATCAACGGTGTCTGTCCCCGTGCACCTTTCAGCGGTTCACAATTGTCCGGGTCGGGAAAGGAATGTCTATGCCGCCCGCATCAAAGGCCTCTTTTACCGTGCGTTGCAGGTCACATTTCACGGCGAAATAGTCCGGGCGGTTTACCCAGACGCGCACACTGAAATCAACCGAACTGTCGCCGAGATTTGAAACTTTCACAACAGCCTGCGGATTATCAAGAATACGGTCGTCGCCTTTGATAACCTGCAAAATTGCCGCTTCCGCCGCCTTCAGGTCTGCGCCGTACCCCACACGGAACACGAGATCCACCCGGCGTTGGTCATAGTGGGAATAATTGATTATGGCCGATCCGAAGACATCCCGGTTGGGAATGATAACCTTCAGATTGTCGGCGGTTGCGAGCCCTGTCGTTAAAAGCGTGATTTCCTTAACCGTGCCCGTTCCGCCCGAAACCTCCACGAAGTCACCGACCTTGAAGGGCCGAAAGATGATCAGCATCACGCCTGCGGCGATGTTCGAAAGCGTGCCCTGCAGTGCAAGACCGATGGCGAGGCCCGCCGCACCGATGAGTGCTATCAGTGAGGTTGTCTGGATGCCGAAACGCGCAAGCACAAAAATGACGGCAAGCGCGATGATCGTGTATCGGACGACGGAACCTGCAAAGCTGAACAGTGTTCCGTCTATTTCATCGTAACTGCGGGAAAATGCCACAACCCGGTTTTTCACCCAGGCCGATAACCAGACGGCACCGGCCAAAATAGCAAAAGCCAAAGCGACATTCCACAATATACCTGCAAGCCAAACCATGACGCCCTCCCTTGATTATGTACGGGATTTATGGGGACTTTGCGGAAAGGAAAGAGATCCCTAGGCATAATTCTGCCCGAAATCCCGGGGCGCACAGCGAAGATATAACCCTGCCGGAGTATTTTATACAGAAGAAGGCAGGCATCTAGCCTGCAAGGCGATCCATTTTCAACGCGAGCCTGACGTCAAGGTCGCTCAGCCCGCCGGCGTCATGGGTTGTCAGTGTCACGTGGACGCGGTTATAAATGTTCGACCATTCCGGGTGATGATCCCATTTTTCCGCCCAGAGTGCGACTTGTGTCATGAAGCCGAACGCTTCAACAAAGCTGCCGAATTTGTATTCTTTTTCAATGGCATCGCGCCCGTCCACGGGTGCCCAGCCGGCGGTGATCAGGGGTTTCGGAACGCTTTTGTTAATCAATTTCCCGGTCATCATCTTCTCCTTTCACTTTGCGGAAGGGGCCGTAGGCCGTCATCACCTCGATCTCTTCGCCTACCATGTCGCGTTCGGCATCTAGGTAACGGGCGATGGCATCTCGAAAACCCGGGTCTGCGATCCAGTGCAGCGAGTTGATTGTGCAGGGCAGGTAGCCGCGGGCGAGCTTGTGTGTGCCCTGGGCACCCGCCTCCACCCGTCCCAGACCATGGGCGATGGCGTAGTCGATGGCGCGGTAGTAGCAGACTTCGAAATGCAGGCAGTCGTGGTGTTCGATACAACCCCAGTAGCGGCCGTAGAGGCAATCGCGGCCAATGAAGTTCATGGCACCCGCGACCCAGCGGCCTTCCCGTTCGCAAAGGATCAGCAGGATATCGTCGCGCAAACTATCCTGGGCCCGGTTAAAGAAGTCGCGCGTCAGGTAGGGTGATCCCCATTTGCGCGCCCCTGTGTCCTGGTAAAAGCACCAGAAAGCATCCCAGTGTTCCGGCCGGATGTCGCCACCGGTAAATTTGTGAATCGTGCCGCCGAAGGCATTGGCACTGCGTCGTTCCTTGCGGATATTCTTGCGTTTGCGGCTGCTCAGATCGGCGAGAAAGCCGTCAAAATCCGCGTAATCCCGGTTATACCAGTGGAATTGCCGGCCAGTGCGGTGCAGCAGGCCGATTGCCTTGCCTGCTTCTGCTTCGGCGTCGGTACAGAAAGTGATGTGCAGGCCGGAGACCTGGTTTTGCCTGGCCAATTGCATGGCACCCCGGGCCAGGGCGGAGATGGCAAAAGCCTCTTCCCCGGGTTTTGTCAGAAATCGGCGACCGGTTGCCGGCGTGAAGGGGACGGATGTCTGGAACTTCGGGTAATACCGGCCCCCCGCGTTCTCGTAAAACAACGCCCAGTTATGATCGAAGATGTATTCGCCCTGGCTGTGGGATTTGGCGTAGCATGGCATCACGCCGATCAGCTCGCCATCACGCCGGGCAAGGATATGGCACGGTTGCCAGCCGGTGCCATGGCCGACCGACCCGCTGTCCTCGAGGGCTTTCAGGAACCGGTGCGTGGTGAAAGGGTCACAGGTACGGCCGCCGTCCGCGATTTCCGGGCAGGCACAGGCATCCCAGTCTGCTGCTGAAACCTGGTCGAGCCCGCCGATTACTGTGACCTCTGTCTCTGTCTGTCCGTCCATAGGGGATAATCTGTGGGTGTCACGCACACGGTCAAGACATGTCCGGGCAAGACATGTCCGGGCAAGACATGTCCGGGCAAGACATGTCCGGGATTTCTGCCGGATACCCCTCGAAGGTGATGTTCTGCGCGATCATGCGGACCTTTGCCTCTTGCGCGGCGGAACGGACGGTCCAGCAGAGGATTGCGCCGATGCGGGCAATCTCCGCTACCCGGGGGGTACCCAGATCATGGGCGTTATGGGAAATGAAACCGGCACCTGCGCGGTCGTAATCCGCTATGTCGGCGAGCTCTTTCAGGCGTTCGGGTGGTATATTTGTCCGATCTTCTGAAGTGAATGTGCCGGTGACCAGCCCGCGGGGTATATCCGGGGCCAGGTCTGCGCAGCGGGCGACCATGTGGGGGTTGCGGGACATCAGCGCGACAGCACCGGTATAGCCGCTCAGGTGTTCGCAGACGGCCTGTTCCATTCCGCTTTCCGTGTCATCCAGGTTCCCGGACTGATCTTTCATCTCAATGAGCAGTGGTGTGCGGCCGTTCACGGCTTTCAGCAGATCTTCGAGCGTGGGGATCGGTTCGGTGCCCCACGTAAGCCGGATATCCTGAAGTTCCGCCCGTTTGCGATAGTTCACATCGCCGACTTCCGGCGTCAGGCGGTTCAACACATAATCGTGGAAGACCATCGGCACACCGTCCTGCGACAGTTGCAGGTCCACCTCGATTCCATAACCCGCCACAATCGCTGCCCGTGCGCCGGCCAGCGAGTTTTCCGGCCGCCCGGCGCGCAGATCGTGCAGTGTGCGGTGCGCAAGCGGGCGGGTCAGGAATTCGGGAGGCAGAGGTGTCATCTGAGCTCGAAAATTCCGTCGATTTCCACCGCAACACCTAAGGGCAGTGAAGTACTGCCGACCGCCGCCCGGGCGTGGTGACCTGCCTCCCCCATCACGTCGCCAAAGAAATCGGAGGCACCGTTGATCACGGTCGGGTGGTCCGTGAAATCGGGGGTGCAGTTCACGAACCCGCCGAGCCTGACGACCCGTTTCAGCTTCGACAGATCCCCGCCGCAGGCAACCTTGACCTGCGCAAGCAGGTTCAGCGCACACACCAGTGCGGCTTTTTGGCCTTCCCCAATACCTGCGTCCTGGCCGAGCCTGCCGGTGATTAGCCTGCCCCGGTCCTTTGCAATTTGTCCGGATACATATAAAATGTTGCCCACCCGGACGTAAGGCACGTAGTTGGCGGCAGGTGCCGGTGCATCGGGCAGGGTGTGGCCAAGTTCTGCCAGTCTTGTTTCGATTGCGTTTGTCACAGGCTTCTCCTTTTGGCGGCAAGCGAATGGAGGGGAAGTGCACCGCAAAGGGGAAATTAAGCAATATACGTCCCGGATTTAATTCTGGCAGTATCTATTGGCGGACTGTCGGAGGTTTCGGCGCGGTGGCCGGGGCGTGACGTGCCAGAAGCAGCCGTTCCAGCACCTTGCCCATGACTGTCGCGCTGCGCTCCATGGCACTGACTTCTATGTATTCATCCGGTCTGTGAGCAAGTTCCAGGATGCCCGGCCCGTAGGCAATGCAGTTTTTTAGCCGTCCGATACGAGCGATGTGTTTCTGGTCGTAGGTACCGGGGCTGACAACGTAACGCGGTGCGTGGCCACAGGTGGCCCTTATGCCTGCGGCGGTGGCTTCCGCCACTGGCGCGGTTTTGTCCGTCATTGTCGGGATCACCCGCTGGATTTCGCGGATGTCGTAGCGGAAGTTTTTGCGATTCTGCGTGAGCCCGTCGAGGATTTCGGTGATCTCCCGTTTCACGTCCCGGATATCCTCTTCAATCAGGAAGCGGCGATCAATCACCATGCGGGCGCGATCAGGCACGTTAGGGGCAGGCAGGCCGTCAAATCTCCCTTCCGGTTCCGGCTCGCCACCGTGGAAACTGTTGATATTCATGGTGGATTTCCTGGCACCTTCGGGGATCACCGGCATATCCGTGCGCTTTCGGGCCAGGGCAGGATAGAGTTTATCCTCAAATTCCTGCAGCACGGCACCCAGATGGCGGATGGCGCAGTCCCCCAGGAATGGCATGGAGCCGTGGGCGATTTCGCCGTATGTTTCGATCTCTGCCCACCAGACGCCGCGGTGGCCGAGGCAGATACAATCCTCGCCCAGGGGTTCCGGGATCAGCACATGATCCACATGGGTGAAATGGCCCTGCCCGGCGAGGTAAGCCACGCCGCCGAAGCCGCCGGTTTCTTCGTCCGCGGTGCCGGATATCTCGATGGAGCCTGCGTAGTCCGGGTGGACCTCGATGAAGGCCTCCGCCGCGATGACAGAGGCGGCGAGCCCGCCTTTCATGTCGCATGCACCGCGCCCGTAGATGCGATCACCGTCAAGGTCACCCCCGAAGGGATCGCGCGTCCAGCCGCGGCCAACTTCCACCACGTCGGTGTGGCTGTTGAAGTGTACGCAATCGCCCGGGCGGGTGCCGTGACGTCTGGCGATCAGGTTCCAGCGCGGATATTTTTCACTGTCGCCGGGCGTCCCATAGGCGCGGATGTATTCCGACGCGAATCCCGACCGGTGCAGGCGCCTGTCCAGATATTCGCATATCTCGCCATACCTGTGGCCCGGCGGGTTGATGGTGGGCATGCGGATCAGATCCTGCGTCAGCGTGATCAGATCGTCGCGGCGGCGGGCAATGGCGGCAGTCAGGGCGTCGGACATGTCCCCCATGGTGTTGCATTTTTCGTCTGCGGGCAAGATAGGTTGGGCATGGAAATTTCAGAAATGCGCAGTCTTGCCCGGCTGCTGTATGACGTGGCGGTTGCGGCGGCGGATCCGGGGCCTGCGGTGGAACAGTGGCTGGCGGATAATTTCGTGCGGACCGCCGGCCGGTTGATCGTGCTGGCACTCGGCAAGGCTGCGCCTGCAATGGCGCGTGCGGCAATGGGCCAGGTCGCGGCAGACCGGGCAGTCTGCGTGACCAATAAAGAGAATGCAATGGCCGTCGAGGGCGCGGAAGTCATCATCGGCGGTCATCCGATACCCGATAACGGGAGTGTGCGGGCCGGGGCCGCGTTGCTGGAAGCGGTCCGGGGGCTGGGGCCGGATGACCAGGTACTGGTTCTGATCTCCGGCGGCGGGTCAGCCCTAGCGATTGCACCGGTGGAGGGTGTGACAGCGCAGGAAAAGGCGGAGGTGTCGCGGCAGCTGCTGGCCTCCGGGAGCGACATCAGCCAGATGAACATGGTGCGCCAGAACCTGAGCCGCCTGAAAGGTGGTGGCCTGGCGCGGGCTGCCGTGCCGGCGCAGGTCACGACACTGATCCTGTCCGATGTGATCGGTGATGACCTGTCTGTTGTGGCGAGCGGGCCGACAGTTGCAGCCGGCGGCGACCGGGTTGAGGCACTGGCATTTTTGCAGGACAAGGGGCTTTTGACGGTGATGCCGCAGGCGGTGCGGTCTGCCCTTTCGGCTGCCGGACCAGCGGGGGCGGAGAACGCCTGCAACTATCTGATCGGGTCCAACCGGGTGAGTCTGGAGGCGATGGCCACGGCCTGCCCGGGTGCTGTGATCGTGGATGACGCACTGACAGGCGACGTGGCGGACGCCGCTGCGCGTATTCTTGCGGTGCCGTGGCCGGGTGTGCTGCTCTTTGGTGGCGAAACGACGGTGCGGCCCCGGGGCGACGGGCGCGGCGGCCGTAACCAGGAGCTTGCGTTGCGTGTTGCGCTGAGCGGAGCGGCCCTGGGGCAGAATTGGGTTTTCTTGTCCGGCGGTACGGACGGTCGGGACGGGCCGACGGATGCGGCGGGCGGGCTGGTTGACCCCGGCTCCATCGCACGGATGCGGGCAGCGGGGGCGGACCCGCAGGCACTTTTGGCGAACAACGACAGTTATGCGGCACTGGCGGCTTCCGGCGATCTGCTGATGACTGGCGGAACTGGCACGAATGTGGCGGATGTGCAGGTTTTGGTGGTCGATGTACAGGCGAACCGCGCCTGAATCCGCATCCTGCGCCCGTACATTGTCACATTGTCCTGAAAGGAGAAATCCCATGTTTCAAAGTTTCGACGCCACAACTTCCCCCGGCACCGGTCCGGCACGGCTTGCCTGCCTGCGCGACGAACTGGAGGCAGAGAGCCTAGACGGTTTCCTGGTGCCCGGCACCGACGCGCATCAGGGTGAGCATGTGGCACCTGCGGATCAGCGGCTGGCGTGGTTGACGGGCTTTACCGGCTCTGCCGGATTCTGCGCCGCCCTGCGCAGGGTTGCAGGGGTTTTCATCGACGGGCGTTACCGGGTACAGGTGAAAACCCAGGTGGACCTTGACCACTTTACCCCGGTGCCCTGGCCCGATGTGAGCCTCGCCGACTGGTTGAAGGCGCAATTGCCGGAGGGCGGCAGGATCGGCTTTGATCCCTGGCTGCATACCCGCAGCGAAATGGAGGCGGTAGAAAACGGCCTTGAAGGTTCCGGCATAACGATGGTGGCTTGCGGGAATCTTGTTGATCGTGTTTGGGCTGATCGTCCGCCACAGCCGACCCATGCGATGGTGCCGTATCCGGCAGTACTCGCGGGCAGGGATGCAGCCGCCAAGCGGGCGGAGATCGCCGAAGCCCTGCGGGACAGCGGGTATAGCACCCTGGTCATGACCCGGCCCGACGCAATCGCCTGGGCACTTAACACACGCGGATCTGATCTTGGCCAGACGCCGGTCGCGCTGGCTTTCGGATTTTTGCATGACGACGGGTGTGCGACGCTGTTCATCGATCCGGCCAAGGTCACGACCGAACTGCGTACGCACCTTGGCAACGGGGTGGAAATCCGGGACAGGGAGGCCTTTGGGGAGGGACTTGACAGGCTTGAGGGAACTGTCCTTGCCGATAAGACTGCTACGCCGATCTGGGTGGAGGATCGCCTGCGTGCAGCCGGTGTCACGGTGGCCTTTGGCATCGATCCGGTTGCTCTTGCCAAGGCCAGGAAAACCCCGGCGGAGATCGCCGCAACCACCGCCGCCCACATCCGCGACGGGGCGGCCATGGTGGAGTTTCTGGCCTGGTTTGCAGATCAGGCCCCGGATGCCGGGCTGACAGAGATCGACCTTGTCAAAAAACTCGAAGGTTTCCGCATGGCCTCGGGCGACATGGTGAATATCAGTTTTGATACCATTGCGGGTTCCGGGCCGAACGGTGCCATTGTGCACTACCGCGTGACGGAGGAAAGCAACCGCACACTGGTACCAGGGGATCTGGTCGTGCTCGATAGCGGTGCGCAGTACCAGGATGGGACGACCGACATAACGCGGACGCTCGCCGTTGGCACACCAGGGACGGAGGAACGCCGGATATTCACCCTGGTTCTCAAGGGCATGATCGCCCTTTCCCGTGTGCGTTTCCCGAAAGGTGTGGCCGGGCGTGACCTGGATGCGCTTGCGCGGTATCCCCTGTGGCTCGACGGGAAAGATTATAACCACGGCACCGGTCACGGGGTTGGCGTGTTCCTGGGGGTGCACGAAGGGCCGCAGCGGTTGGCGCGTACATCCTCGCCGGCTCTGGAGCCGGGAATGATCCTGTCGAATGAACCGGGGTATTACCTCGAAGGCGCTTTCGGCATCCGGATCGAAAACCTGATCGTTGTGCAGAAGGGCAAGATCCCGGAAGGCGGTGATGACCGGCAGTGGCTGGATTTCCGAACACTGACCTTCGCGCCGATTGAGCGGCGGCTGATCAACCCCGACATGCTCGACACCGGGGAGTGTGCCTGGATAGATAACTATCATGCCAGGGTTCTGGAAAATATCGGTCCTGGCGTATCCGCTGCCGCACGGGTATGGCTTGCAGGGGCCTGTGCACCGCTTCGGCCTGCCGCGTGACGCCCATGCGTTTTTGTGCTACGGGCACGTGACAGAATAAAAACAGGAGGCCAGCCATGGCCGGGCCGGAAATCACCATAAGGCAGACGGGCGGTAAATATTCTATCCGCGCCCATGGTGCCGTGATAGGGGAGACTTCCCGTGCACTGATACTGCAGGAAGGGGATCTGGCCCCGGTGCTCTATATCCCGCGCGACGATCTGCAGATGGTGTTCCTTGATGCCTCTGACCATAAGACAATATGCCCATGGAAGGGGGAGGCATGTTACTTCCATCTTGCAGGCAAGAGCCGTCGGGAGCATAACGTGGCCTGGAGTTATGAGAACCCGCTGCCCGGCCTTGCGGACATCAGGGATCATCTGGCGTTCCATGACGGGGTGACGGTTGAAGAGGTCAGCTGAACCCTGCCCACAATCGGGTGCAGCTGCCGGCGATGATGCGTGTGCCGGACCTGTGGTACGCCATGCAGGCTGTACTTTCGGGGAGCTGCGGCGGGCGAATCTGCCGGGTGCTGTTTTCCGGCTGCCCGGCGGGCGAGATTGCCATGGTGGCGGGCACCGGGCGCGACACGCACCTGCCGCACCGCAAGGGTGGCCGGGGCGTTTGGCACACCCGCGTATGGGTCGGCCTTTGCAAAATAAACGCCCCGCGGCCCCCCGCAGGAAGCGTTTCAGGTGGGGCTGCGTTCAGTTTCCCGCTACATTCCGGAGGCCGTCCTGCGATCAGGTATCTTTCAGGATGTTATCGGCGACAGAACGCCGGTTTTCCTTGATGTGCCAGAATGTGCCAGGTCTGCGTTGCGTGTGTCAAAGGCAAGCCGTGCCGGGATGTCTGGCGGGTGATGATACGTAAATCACATTAAGATCAGCGATTTTACTGGAGGCGAGTACCGGAATCGAACCGGTGTACGCGGATTTGCAATATGTGGACAGAAACAAAAATGAATAATAACAGTTGCTTACGCACATCTTTTCCAGGTGTGCCATATTTTGTGCATCACGCTTGTGCGCACTTCTGCGCTCAACAGACCGCTCGCATTCCAGGTGTGCCATATTTTGTGCATCACGCTTGTGTGCTATCTGGATGCTGGATGCATCACCCCTCTCTCGCCTGCGCCCGTGCGTCGGGGTCGGTCATGAAGATATTCCGCATCTCGTTGTCCTGCTGGAAGGCGCGGACGATGCCTTGGAAGAACGTCTGGGAGAAAGCGGTCTCGACCACATCGGCGGGGTTGTTCCGCATCATCTCGGGCATGTCTTCGTCCATGATGTCGCGCAGTGGGTTCCTTCGGCATTTCTGCCGGTCTACGGAACACGCTGGTCGATGAAATCTGCCCTTTGGCTTTGTGTTTTCCACTTGTGCTTGTTGAACACCCGCTGATACCTTCTACCTTCAGACCATCAGTTTAATCAAAGGTGTACAATGACGCCAGTCTACTCGGAACATCCAAAGATGTTCAGAAATCACCCGCTAATCTTCCTGATCTTTCTGGCATTGTGCGTTATTGGCATCGGGATTCTTTTTTTGGGTATCTGGTACCTTTCGACCAAATCTTCAAAGCTCACTGTGACTGAGACAAACCTGCTTTTCGAGAAGGGTCTCCTGAGTAAATCGAGGAGTGAGTTGAGTCTGAATTCGATAAGAACCGTTAATGTCAGTCAGTCATTTACGAACAGGATTTTTGGCACAGGCACAGTATCAATATTCACTGCCGGTGATAACCCCGAAATAGTGGCAAAAGGTTTTCCCCGACCTCACAGCATACGAGACGCTATAAAGAAATCTCTGGCAAATGGCGGGTAAAAATTGTCGGACAGAGAAGACAAAAAGGAAGCGCGGAAGACACTAATTGCGTTAATCGCCGTTGCCGCACCGGTTCTCGCATTGATCGCAATTTTTTTTGCCTGCCGTCCGGGAGTTCGACGAACCCTATCTTCAGCTTGGGGTGGGCATACGACAAGCTGCAGTTATATCTTTCTTCGTTTCGCCTGGGGCGCTCATTGTTATGGCAATTTTCTCGGGTGACGGGTTGATCGGTGAACTCCAGTTTATGATACCTGCATTCGTCTTGTTCCATGTTATCGTTTGGTTTCAAGTCGCGTGGATTTTCCAGTCTTTAGAATTTATGGGGCCAAGAGCCATGCGACGGAGGTTTTTATGCCAAATTGTGTACACACCATCTGATCCCCCATGGCATTTAATGTCGTTCGAGCAGCACAGAATGAATAAATTTGCAGTTGCCATGCTGAGCGTCCGCGCCTCGGTCCTGATTGTGAACATCCCTCAAATCAGGAGATTGAATGAACGTTCGGATGAAGATCCAGACGCGGCTGGACACGTTGGAAGAACAATTGAAGGCAGGTGAGCATCGCGTAGAAGTGCCGGAAACTGTAGAGGGTGCGAACCTTGCCGTCCGAACCCGTTTCCATGTCGAACTCGCGCAAGAACGCTTTGAAACTGCGGGCGAGGTTGTAGAGCGTGACAACGCTGCCGCTGCGCGTCTTGAACACATTGTCATCGATCTTCGCGGCAAGAACCTCGTCGAAGGTCATGTTCGCCAGATCGGCGTTTGGATCGCGCTGACGGTCGAGGCAGTCGCGGGTGTTGTCTCGCGCGATCAGTTCACGACCACCGGTTTTGCCGCTGACATAGATCGACAGGTACCGTTCACCGTCCTTCTCGAACCACGAGACGTTCTTCCACTTGAGATTCAGTGCTTCGGTGCCGTGCCGCACACCGGTGTTTGCCAGAAAGAGGATGTAGTTGCGCAGAACTTCGCGCGTCTCGCGCGTGTTCTGCCGATGCGCGTTTTTGAACCAGGTGCGCATCTTCGTGTAGATGAACTTGTATTCCTCGTCGGTGAACGACCCACGACTGTCGGCAGACTTGCCCTTGTTCACGAGGGAAGGGCGTATCGATGATGTGATCCATCCGCGCATCTCCGCTTTGTCCAGAACGCGGTTCAGTGCCGGGTTGTGGGTGTTGATTGTAGAGTGTGCTGCGCGTCGTCCGAGTTTTTCCGTGCGCCAGGCATCGAAGTCTTTCAAATCAGAAACCTTGATCGATGCGCCTGACTTGTTGCCGAAGAATGGGATCAGGTAGCGGTCGATGGCGGTGATGTAGTCTTTGAACACGACGCGACCGCCACCTGAGTCGAGTTCTTCCTGCATACGCTGCTTCGCGAACTCTGCCACGCGACGGAACTTGCGCGTGGACGGCGGCAGTTTGTTTTTCTGTTTGAAGTCAGCAGTGTAATACTGCTTGAGTGCCTCTTCCTTTGCTTCTTCGAATTCGGTCTTGCCCGTTGAGAAGCGATGCCTCTCACCGTTCGAGAGACGAATGTGTGCCTGCCGGCGCGTGCTGCGCGTGCGGCGACAGATCGTCAGTTTCTCGTTGATGCGTTCGGTCTGCGTTTCGCTCATTGATCCCGTGTGACCTGTAAGTCTCTGGAATCACACTATCATCGTCCGTGTCACAGGCAAAGTGTGCCACGAGTGTGCTATGAGGTTTTTGCGAGTGATTTCAGGAAATTCACAGTGAAATCAGCGATTTTACTGGAGGCGAGTACCGGAATCGAACCGGTGTACGCGGATTTGCAATCCGCTGCGTCACCACTCCGCCAACTCGCCGACCAGGGGTGCCCGGGGGCGGGTTTAGCACCGGGGCGGGCGGTGCGCAAGGGGTCAGGGACCGAAGAGGATGGCGGGGGCGGCGGTCATAAGCGCAGTCGTTGCGATTACGATGCGCGGCCAGAGACGGGTGAAACGGCACCACAGCAGCAGACACAGGCCAAGGATGAAAAGCGTCTCAAACAGGCCGAAGATATGGCCATAGTGGGCCGGATCCCAGTAGCTTACGGGGCTTTCAAATTTCCACATTGTCAGCGGCCAGAAATGGGCCCGGGCATCATCATTGTGGACGGGGAAATCCATCAGAACATGCAGGGCACCGGTGGCCGCAAATGCCGGCACAGCCGGTGTTCGTGCCAGGGCCGAGACGGCCAGCAGCCCGCCCCAGACGAAGAAACTGTTGTCTATGGCAAAAACAGCCTGCCAACAGGGGGTGAAATACAGATCGTCAAAGATTACCCGTGCGCTCTTCCCCTGTATAAACCGGTACCAGAAAAACATGGCATAGAGCGAAAAATCCGGTGCCAGCCCGCCGGCCAGGGCGGCCCAGGTCAGGCGATGATGGCCCGGCCTCGCAAAAATCGCCGCGCCGACCAGCATGTGGGTGGTGGTAATCATGGGGCAACCGGGGCTTATCGGACAGGCATGATTGTTAGGGGAGCGCGATGGCCAGGTCAATTATGATACAGGGCGCGGGCTCCGGCGTGGGCAAATCGCTTTTGGTGGCGGGAATGGCCCGGGCGTTCGTGCGCCGCGGGCTGAACGTGCGCCCGTTCAAGCCGCAGAACATGTCCAACAATGCCGCGGTTACGGCTGATGGCGGCGAAATCGGGCGTGCCCAGGCCCTGCAGGCCCAGGCCTGCGGCGTCCCGCCGGTCACGGATATGAATCCGGTTCTTCTGAAACCGGAATCAGAGACCGGTGCCCAGATCATCGTCCAGGGCAAGCGGTTTGCCACGGTGCGCGCACGCGATTACGCGGGTATAAAATCGTCGCTTATGCCCCGGGTGCTGGACAGTTTTCACCGCCTGGCCGATGCGGCGGATCTGGTGATTGTCGAAGGTGCCGGCAGCCCGGCAGAGGTCAACCTGCGCAAGGGCGACATCGCCAACATGGGCTTTGCCACGGCGGCCCGGGTGCCGGTCATCCTGGTGGGTGACATTGAACGGGGCGGGGTGCTGGCCCAGCTGGTGGGTACGCATGTGTTGCTGGATACGGCGGACAATGCGCTGGTCCGCGGCTTTATCGTGAACAAATTCCGGGGCGATGCGACGCTTTTTGATGACGGGCTGCGGGTCGCGGCGGAACGGACCGGCTGGCCCGGCCTTGGCGTTGTGCCCTGGTTTGCCGATGCCCGCAGACTGCCCGCGGAAGATGCCATGGATATGTGCGGCGGCGGTGCCGGGGCGTTCAGGATTGCCGTGCCGTGCCTTGGCCGGATCGCCAATTTTGATGATCTTGATCCCCTGAAACTGGAATCCGGCATCACAGTGGACATGGTGGCCCCCGGCCGCCCCTTGCCTGCGGATGCGGATCTGATCTTTCTGCCCGGCAGCAAGTCCACCATCGGTGATCTGGCCTTCCTGCGGGCCCAGGGGTGGGACAGGCAGATTCTGGATCATGCGGGGCAGGGCAAGCCGGTGCTGGGCATTTGCGGCGGGTACCAGATGCTGGGGCAGACCATCGCTGACCCGGATGGTATTGAAGGGTTCCCGGGCCCGGTGGACGGCCTTGGCCTGCTGGATATCCACACGATTCTGGCACCGGAAAAGCATCTGTCAAGGGTCACCGGCCAGGCCCTGGGAACCGGGACGCCTGTCCATGGCTACGAAATCCATATCGGGCAGACGACCGGCCCGGACTGCGCCCGCCCCTGGCTGCGCATCGAG
This sequence comes from Paracoccaceae bacterium, assembly GCA_014323795.1. Lineage (GTDB taxonomy): Bacteria > Pseudomonadota > Alphaproteobacteria > Rhodobacterales > Rhodobacteraceae > Amylibacter. The sequence goes on from JACONK010000006.1 coordinate 49,817, forward strand.
GGCAAACCGGCGGGGGCTGTTTCAGGGAACGGCCGTGTGCGGGGGTGCTACGTGCATGGGCTTTTCAGTTCCGACGCCTTTCGGGCGGAATATCTGGCCACCCTGGGTGTGGCGGCGGGCACCCTGCGTTATGGGGATGCGGTGGAAGACGCACTTGACGGGCTGGCCGACCATCTGGAGGCGCATGTAAGGCTGGATATGCTCTTATCCCTGGCCGATGGGCCGGCCCGGCCCGCCACAGCGTTATCCGATTAAAAAGGCCGGGTGCCCCCTGGGTTTATTCAGAATCCCTGCCTTCCAGGGCGCGGCGGATTTCGCGGCGGACGAGCCTGCGCACGTTCCGGGTGATCCGGTCACCCAGTGCCCCCTGCAATTCTGAACGCACCAGGTCTGACACGATTTCGCGCAGCACCTCCTCATCTGTCGGGCTGTCGGTGCCGGCATTTACATCGGATTCCGGTTTGGCTGTCAGCACGGGGGATCGGGGCGGGGGGGCTGCCGCCGGCCCGGGCTGTTCTTCCGCTGCCCCGTGGGCTGTCAATCCCGGCCCCGGCGGCCGGTTTGCCGGGAACCGGCTGTCGGGCGGGAAATCGGCGTTGGCACACCCTGCGGTTGTGGGGAATGCACGGCCTGATGCATCGGCGGGTTTCCGGCCTTGGCCGGGTACCTGCATGGCAAGGGTCAGCAACAGCCTTTCCGGGGCCGGGCGGTTGCGGCCACCCCCCGCACCGGGCGGCACCCGCATGGACGGGGTCAGCAACAGCGGGCCGTTTTCTTCAAAGGGGGGGCCTTCCGCCGCATCGGGGAACCGGGCCTGTTCCGATACCAGACGGCGGATGGATGACAGGGCACCTGCAACATCCGGCGTCTTGCCTGTTTCGGTCATAGAACCACTCCTTGCACCGGGCCTGAACCGGCTAGTTTCCGCGCCGTTGCGTGATTTTATCGAGCGTTTCGCGCCGGTTCCTGCCGAATTTGGACAGGTTGCCCAGCTGTTTATACGTCACGGCGCGGGTGTTTGCGTCCGGGTCATAAAGGTCCACGCCCAGGTTCAGATGTTTGGCCGTCAAAAGGCCGATGGATGCCAGCACCTGATAGGTTGCCACGTATTCGTCGCGCAGGGATGTCACCAGGTTGGCCCGGGCGGCCAGCAGTTCCTGTTCCGCATTCAGCGTATCGAGCGTGGTGCGCGCACCCAGGGTCGCCTCCTCCTTTACCCCTTCAAAGGCGATTTCGGCGGCGCGCACCGCCTCCCGGTTCGCCTGGATGGAGGCGGAGGCCACACGCAGCGCGGTATAGGCATTGCGCACCTCCTGACGCACCGTGTAGCCTGCCTGCTGCACATTGGCCAGGGTCTGCTGCCACCGGGCCACGGCGCGCCGCCGGTCACTGTCAAGCCGCCCGCCCTGGTAGATGTTCATGCGGCCGACGATGCCGAGGCTCACATGATCAGCCGTGCGCTGGTTGCCTTCCCCAAAAATCGTATGGTCCAGCTCTAGCGAAAGGTTCGGGTTGCGGTTTTTGGCTGTTGCGTTCGCCCTTATTTCGGCCGCTTTTGCATTGAACCGGGCCTGCATCAATTCCGGATGGTCCTGTTTGGCCATGGTTTCTGCCGCGTCCGGCGTGGCCGGGATTTCGGGTGCCGCGGGCGGGGCGCGCAGGCTGCCGGGCGGCACCCCCACCACGGCGGCATAGCCGGCCTCTGACCGTTGCAGGTTGCCGCGGAACGATTGCAGCTGCGCAATGGCCCCGGCCAGGCGGGCCTCCGCCTGGGCGACGTCTGTCCGGGTGACATCCCCCACGGCGAACCTGTCCTGGGCGGCGCGCAATTGTTCGCGCAACACCCGTTCGTAATTTTCGGCGAGCCGCACAAATTCCCGGTCCCGGCGCACAGCCAGATAGGCCTGCACGGTGGCCAGCAGAACCCTCTGTTCCGCAGCGCGCAGATCCTGGCGCGTGGCCAGCAGGGCCTGGCGTGCGGCCCGCACCGACATCCGGTCCGCACCCCCGTCCCACAACTGCATCGTCAGCCGGGTGTTGAAGGTGTAGGTCGTTGTCAGGTTTCTGCTTCGCAATGCGGGCTGGTTTGTGAATACTGGATCGCTTACCTGTTCAGATTGTTCATCATAATCTGGACTAGATTGTAAATTTCCATTACTATCTCGGCGCTCTAGCCTGCCATTATCACCTATTGTATAGTAATCGGTAGAACGTCCTATTGGACGTCCAGCCCTATCTCGCCTCATCCTTGTGTCCGGCTCAACCGGCCAGCCAACTGTCCGCTCAATGCGCAGCTCTTGGGCCAGCACCGGCAGCAGGTTTGCCCTGGCCGATATCACATCCTCATCCGCCGCACGCAGGGCCGCCTGCCAGGCCTTGAGCTGCGGGTTCGTGCTATAGGCAATCGCCAGGGCATCGGCCAGGGATGTCGCCGGTGCCGGGGCGGCAAACCCCGGCAAAAATACCCCGGCCAACAGCGCGGATAGGGCCAATCTGACAGTCATCATTCCCTCCTGTCCAAATCTGTATGCTTGGCCCGCTGCAGCAGCCTGTGCCGGGCCGTGCGCCCGTTCTGGCACATTTGCCCGGCCGGCACAACAGCAGAATGCGGCTTGTCTGTGCGGTTTTGCACCCCCGGTGCGCAGGGTGGACGGCACGGCATGAAAACCCCGCCCCTGCCAAGGGCGGCTGCCCGGTTACGCACGGGCGGCAGGGGGCAGCGGGCGCCAATCCGCCCGCACATCCGGGCCGGCGGGGCAGAGCCGTTCCAGCATAAACCGTGGGGCCTGTGCCAGTCTTTCCAGCCCCAGTGCCCCGAAATTCGGCCGGCCTTCGGCACCGATGACCAAGCCGGCCCCAAAGGCGATCAGCCGGTCCACATACCCCGCAGCGATCAGGGAGCCCGCAACCGCCCCGCCCCCTTCGCACAGGACGCGGGTCAGCCCCTGTTCCGCCAGGGTCGCCAGGGTGGCCTGTATATCGAGCCCCCGCACCCCGCAGGCCACCGGAAACAGCCGCACGCCGCACGCCGCCAGGGCCGCGTGCCGGCCGGTGTCAATGTTTTTGGCATGCAATACCCAGACCGGGCTTTCACGGGCACTTTGGGCCAGCCTGCCATCCGGCGGCATGCGCAAACATCGGTCAAGCACCACGCGCACAGGCTGACAGGTCGTGCCAAAGTCGCGCACCCGCAGGTCCGGGTTGTCCGCCAGCAGTGTGCCCGCACCGACCAGCACCGCATCGTGATTGCGGCGCAGGGCATGGACCTGCCGGCGCGCTGCCGGCCCGGTGATCCAGCGGCTGTCGCCGGTGCCGGTGGCGATTCGCCCGTCAAGCGACCCGGCCAGTTTCAACGTTACCATCGGGCGTCCGTGGCGGATTCGGGTGAAAAACCCCTGGTGGGCATCCTCCGCCAGTTCAGGCAGGCAGGCGCGGGTCACGGCAAGGCCTGCGGCCTCCAGCCGGTCATAGCCGCGTCCGGCCACGCGCCGGTCCGGATCCGTGGTGGCACCCACAACCCGCGCCACGCCCGCCGCAATCAGCGCCGTTGCACAGGGGCCGCTGCGCCCGTGATGGGCGCAGGGTTCCAGCGTGACATAGGCCGTGGCCCCATGCGCCGCATTGCCCGCCCGGGCCAGGGCCTCAATTTCCGCGTGCGGCCTGCCGCCGGGCCGGGTCCAGCCGCGGCCGACCACGCGGTTGCCCTTGACCAGCAGACACCCTACCGCCGGATTGGGCCACACAGCCCCGGCCCCCCGCGTGCCAATTGCGAAGGCCGCCTTCATCCAGCGCCGGTCGGTGCTCACGCCGTATCCTCCCCTTCCGCGGGGGGGCGCAGCTCCTGCACGAAGTCCTCAAAATCATTCGCCGCCTGGAAATTCCTGTAAACGCTGGCGAAACGGACGTAGGCAACGGTGTCAATCCGGGCGAGCGTATCCATCACGATCACGCCAATCCTGTCGGAACGGATGTCCGATTCCCCCAGGCTTTCCAGCCGCCGCACGATGCCGGAAATCATCCGGTCTATCCGGTCCGGGTCTATGGGGCGCTTCCGCAACGCGATGCGCAGCGACCGTTCCAGTTTGTCACGGTCAAAATCTTCCCGTCTGCCGTTCTTTTTCAGGATCGTCAGGTCACGCAGTTGCACCCGCTCATAGGTGGTGAAACGGCCGCTGCAGGATGAACAGAACCGCCGCCGGCGGATGGCCGCACTCTCTTCGGCGGGACGCGAATCCCTGACCTGCGTGTCGGTGTTGCCGCAGAAAGGACATCTCATGTTTTTCGGCGCACCTTCGGTGATTTTTGGTTATGCCTGCCGCAAATATATCAGCCCGCCCAGGGTTTGGGTAGGAAATACCCCCCCCCCCCTTAAATCCCCATCGGCTGTCTAAACTGATTATTGGCTGTGCAGTGGCCTTGACCCCGGTCGGTTACGTCACGGCAGCACAGGCACAAGAAAAAGATGTCGCGCAGCCGCAGGAAAAGAATCGCGTTATCTACGGCGGCTTTGGCCGTGCAGACAGTTCCGGCCCCTCTGAAAGTGATTCAACCCCGTGGTCAATTGGGGTTTATGCCAGACAACAAAACCATTATATACCGGGTTTCGATATCGGCAGGGAGGGAACATCGTTTGACTGGACTGCACACCGCGGCGGTTCTGTAAAACAGGGAACCTCGTTCAATCTGCTGGTTGGCCGTAATCCGGTTTCAAATGACCGTATCAAACTTGATGCGGCGGTGCTGTTGGGAATCCGGGAAAAAGAAGTTACCTGCCCGTCGGGCCAGTCTGTTCCGGGGTTTGATTGCTATGCGGATACAGCTCCCGAAAGCGACTATGGGTTTAACGGCGGCATTCTGCTGACGGCAACCATCGCACAGCGGGCGGTGCCTGGGGTACGGGCCACCGAAGAAAGTGTGCAGGCTGTCGTCGGCTTGAATTTTTGACACGAGTGCCGCACCAATCCGGATGCTGTTCGGGTTCCGGCTGCCTGTGCATGAACCCGAACACGCAAATGCCCCTGTGGTGCGGGCTCTGCCGCAATAGCGGGCGGATAACCCGCAAAGGCCAATTTTCCCGCCACATCCGGCCAGCCGCTGCCCGTGCGTCCGGCTTTGGGACGTGAATGCGCACCGGCGGACCAAAGGTGCCGAAAACAATTTGGCAGGAACAGGGGTATCGCGCATTTCTTTCAGGCAATATATTCCCGCCCCGGGCCAAACCTGCTACTGTTCCAGGAAACTGCGCAGCTTGCGTGACCGCGAAGGGTGTTTCAGCTTGCGCAGGGCCTTCGCCTCAATCTGGCGGATGCGTTCACGGGTAACGCTGAATTGCTGGCCCACCTCTTCCAGGGTGTGGTCGGTGTTCATGCCGATACCGAACCGCATGCGCAAAACCCGTTCTTCGCGGGGCGTCAAGGTCGCCAGCACACGGGTTGTTGTTGCCCTGAGGTTGCCCTGAATGGCCGAATCCAGTGGCAGTGCCACGCTCTTGTCTTCAATGAAATCGCCGAGCTGGCTGTCTTCTTCGTCGCCGACCGGCGTTTCAAGCGATACAGGCTCCCTTGACATCTTCATTACCTTGCGAATTTTGTCAAGGGGCACCCGCAGCTTGTCGGCAATTTCTTCCGGCGTCGGTTCCCGGCCGATTTCGTGCAGCATCTGGCGGCTGGTGCGGTTGATCTTGTTGATCGTTTCGATCATGTGGACCGGGATACGGATCGTGCGGGCCTGGTCGGCGATGGACCGGGTGATCGATTGGCGGACCCACCATGTGGCATAGGTCGAAAACTTGTAGCCGCGGCGATATTCGAACTTGTCGACCGCCTTCATCAGGCCAATGTTGCCTTCCTGTATCACGTCAAGAAACTGCAGCCCGCGGTTGGTGTATTTCTTGGCGATCGAGATCACGAGGCGCAGGTTGGCTTCCACCATCTCTTTTTTGGCGATCCGGGCTTCCTTTTCGCCCTTCTGCACCTGGTTCACGATGCGGCGGAATTCGGTAATATCCACGCCCACATACCGGCCAACCTGTGCCATTTCTGCCCGGATATCTTCAGCCTTGTCGCGAAAGCGTTTGATAAATGTTTTCCATCCGCGCCCGGATTTCCCGGCGATGCCGTCCAGCCACATCGGGTCAAGCTCAGACCCGCGGTATGCGCCGATGAATTCCCGCCGGTTGATGCGGGACTGGTCAGCGAGCTTCACCAGGCCGCTATCCAGCGACATGATCTTGCGGTTAATGCCATAAATCTGGTCGATCAGTGCCTCAATCCGGTTGTTATGGAGATTCAGGGCATTGACCTGTTCAACCACAGATGACCGCAGTTTCTGATAAGACCTTTCCGATCTTTTGGAAAAACTGTTGTCGTCTTTTATGGTGGCAGAGATGCGTTTTTCCTGCAGCGCGGCCAGGCCTTCGTAGTCGTGGGCGATTTTTTCCAGCCTTTCCAGCATCTGCGGCTTCAGAGCGGCTTCCATCGCGGTAATCGACAGGCTGGCGTCATCATCATAATCGTCCGATTGGGCCGGGTCGTCGGTGCCTTCTTTCCGCGCCTTCCCATGTTCATTCCCGCCACGCTTCCGGTCTTCAACAGCACTTTCCTGTTCATCATCTTTCCCCGCGGAATCCTTGAATGACGTCTCCAGGTTAATCACGTCGCGCAAAAAGATGTCTTCATCGAGCAATTCGTTGCGCCAGATGGTGATGGCCCGGAAGGTAAGGGGGCTTTCGCAGAGTCCCGCGATCATCGTGTTGCGCCCTGCCTCAATGCGTTTGGCGATGGCCATTTCGCCCTCGCGAGACAGAATTTCAACCGAGCCCATTTCCCGCAGATACATCCGCACCGGATCATCGGTGCGGTCCATTATCTCCTTGCCGGTTTTGGCGAGTGCCAGCCTGCCGACCTTCTCTTCAGCCACTGTCAGGGCTTTGGGGCCTTCATCCTCGGCTTCTTCTTCCTCTTCTTTCTCAATTATGTTGATTCCCAGCTCTGAAAGCATGGACATCACATCCTCGATCTGCTCCGACAGCACCTGGTCGCTGGGCAGCACCTGATTGAGCTCGTCATAGGTGATATAGCCGCGCAGCCGGGCGGTCGCGATCATCTTCTTGATCTCGTCCTGGGATCTGTCGCCCATCGGGCCGCCCGGTTTACGGTCGTCGTGTTTTTCCAATTCCGCGTCTTTTGCTGTCATTGTCAGTCTCTGCCTTTAAGCGGGCTGCCTGGTACAGGGGCACCGGTGCCCCTTTTTGTTCGTTCGGGTTTGTTCGTCCGGGCCGGTCTTCCGGCCGATTTATGGAACCCGATCACGAATCACCCGGCCTGCCGACAGGGTGATTCGCAATGGAATTATCCTTTTTTCTTTACCCAAACCTGATCATCAAGAAGTTTTTGCAATCCTTTTGACAAATTTTCCCGATTCTCCGTGTCAGCACCCGCCTCGATTCGGGCGCGGGTGGCCTTGTCCCGTGCGTCTGCCGCCTGCTGAATGCGCCAGGTCAGACCTTCGTCTGCCATATCATCCAGGTCGCGTGCGGCTTCTTCCAATTCTGTTTCGGCACCTTTGATGGCGGCGTGTTTAACCAGCTCTTCCCGCAGGGTCTGGCCGATCCGTTCGGGCGGTGCGCCAGGCCTTAGCATCGGGTGCATACGTATGCGCGGCAGGGCCAAAAGCGGTTCCATCGGGTTCGTGCCCAGGCGTTCGGTGACAAGAGCCAGAAATTTTTCGCCCGTTGCATCCGCAGATAGGTCTTCGTTAAGCGATGCCAAGAGGGCAGCCAGGATTTTGGCTAAATCCGGCGAAGAAATCGGCAGCCGTTCCAATGCATCCTCCATCTCCAGCGCGGCTGCGGGGCAGCGGATGGCGGCAGTCAGGATCAGTGCTTCCCGCAGGCGTTCGGGGCCTTTGTCACCTGCCTGCGCGAGGATGGAAGCCCTGGAGCCATGGGTAGCTGTCGGGGTTCTGTGCCGAAATCGTTGCCAGGGTGCGGCCCGGGACGGGCGGAAAAGCGATTGGCGCAGCTGCTGTATCGCATCGCCGTAGTGGCGGCGCAGACCTGTGTCCCGGATATTGCGCAGGGCCATGCGCAGGGTCGCGTCCAGGCCTGCGCGCCGTTCCGGGCTATCGAAGGTCTTGCCCTCCGTTTCCCGCTGCCAAAGGAGTTTGACCATGGGCCGGGCACTGTCGAGCAGCTTTTGCATGGCAGCACTGCCGGAGATTTTGATCAGGTTGTCCGGATCCTGGCCCTGAGGCAGGATAGCGAAGCGCAGGCTGCGCCCGGGCCGCAGCATCGGAAGGGCAAGGTCGATCAGCCTGTAGGCGGCACGCAGCCCGGCCCTGTCGCCGTCGAACGCCATGATCGGTTCATCTGATACCCGCCAGAGCAACTGCAGTTGATCTTCCGTCACCGCCGTTCCGAGCGGCGCAACAGCGTGGTCAAACCCGGCCTGTGCAAGGGCGATAACATCCATGTAGCCCTCGGCCACAATCAGGCTGCCGGTCTTGCGCACCGCCTCCCGTGCCGGGCCGAAATTGTAAAGCGACCGACCCTTGTCAAAAAGTTCGGTTTTCGGCGAATTCAGGTATCTGGCCCTTGCTTCCGGGCTCAGTGCGCGGCCGCCGAAAGCGATGCAGCGGCTGCGGGCGTCGCGGATCGGGAACATGATGCGGCCGCGAAAACGGTCATAGACCGTGCCGCCGTTGTCCGGCCTGATAACAAGCCCGGTTTCGATCAGATCCTTCTCTGATACGCCTTTTTCGGTCATGTACCGGAGCAGTGCGTTATGATCATCCGGTGCGAAACCAATTTCAAACCGGTCACAGGTTGCGCCGGTCAGCCCGCGTCCCTCCAGATAATCACGCGCCCCGGCCCCCCGGCTGCCGGAGAGCCCCCTGCGGAAGAAGCGTGTGGCCTGGTCCATGACCCCGGCCAATTGCCTGTGCCGGTCAGCCTTTTCCCGTGCCTGCGGGTCGCGGGCGGGCATGGCCATCCCGGCTTCACGGGCCAGGATTTCGACCGCCTCCATGAAACCTATATTTTCGATTTGTTTCAGGAATTCGATGGTGTTCCCTTTGGCGTGGCAACCGAAGCAGTAGTAAAGGCCCTTTTGGTCATCAACGTGGAAGCTCGCCGTCTTTTCCTGATGGAACGGGCAGGGTGCCCACATATCGCCCTTGCCGGGGTTCGATTGGCGATGGTCCCAGGTGACCTTGCGACCTGCCACCTGGACAATTGAGGTGCGCTGGTGCAATTCATCCAGGAATCCGGGAGGCAGGCTCATGACATCTGCAATATGGGCCGATGCGCGCCGGGTGCAAGCGGGCCGTGGCACACCATGTGATGCGCGTATCGGCACTTGCCTGCCCGGCCAGGCCCGGTACAGAGAGCGTCAAGGGGAGGCGCATATGATTATTCGCGGGATCGTGTTTGATAAGGACGGTACGCTGTTTCAATACGCGGGTACCTGGGCGCACTGGTGCGACAGTGTGCTGGACCGGTTGTCCGCAGACGATGGTGTGTTGAAGGCAAGGCTGGCGGCGACCGTTGGTTTTGATATGGCTACCGGGGATTTTCTGCCGGGCAGCCTGATTGTGGGCGGTTCGGCAGGCGAGGTGAATGAGGCATGGGCCACCCATTTGCCGGACTGGAGCGTTGACCGGATTGACGCAGTGGCGGTTGAGGCACTGGCCACCCTGCCAACGCTGCCGGTGTGCGACCTGCCGGTGCTGTTTTCGGAACTGACGGCGCGCGGCATCCGGCTCGGCATTGCCACGAACGATTATGAGGCCAGTGCGAAAATGCAGTTGAAGGATGCCGGCATTGCGGGTTTTTTCAGCTTCGTCTGCGGTTTTGACAGCGGGTATGGTGCAAAGCCCGGCCCGGGCATGATTGACGGATTTTGTGCGGCGACCGGGCTTCCGGCGGCAGAGGTGGCGATGGTGGGCGACAGTATCCATGACCTCGGTGCCGGGCGGGCGGCGCAGGTCGGGATGAACGTGGGGGTGCTGACCGGGCCCGCCGGGCGTGAGGATATCGCGCATATGGCGGATCATATTCTGGCGGATATCGGCGCGTTGCCCGGATTGCTGGATCGGCTGGCCTGGAATCGGGCTGCGGCCGCAGGAAGTCGACCATCCCGGCCCGGTGATTTGGCGGATGGACGGACGCCGCACGAAGACCCGGGGGTGCAAGCCGCCACAAGGTATCACGAAACGGGCACCGGATTGCCGGTTCGGCAGTTTGGCCCTGCGCGGTTCCGCCTGTTTTCAGGCTGACGACAAAACCATACCGATCAGGCATCCGGGCAATCTGCAAACAGCCGCACCACACGACTGTGCACGTTCTGCCCGTGCCGGGATTGCAGGCGGTTTTTCACGTTTGTTCATCTCTTCCGTGTTGTGGCAACGTATCCTCTCTGCCGAACGCAGGGAACCGAAGAAAAGGCGAACGGGCCGGTGCCGGGTAGCCTGTGGCGGTCAGCCTTTTCACATGCGCAGGGGTAATGGTGCCTCACCATGTCCGATGCCGTGGTGCTGTCGATTTCCGAAGGACACGCTGTTATTGCGCTTCTGCAATATATGGCGGGCATCGGTTGTGGCGGGACGTTTGCCTGCAACGTGGATATGATGACCGGGGCACCCGCCTTTGGCACACCGGAATATATATGCGCACCGCGCAGATGGCCGGGCAGTTTGCGCGGTTGTGGCGGTATCCCGACCCAATCCCCAAACCTCTGGCACCAATATTTTCGGGGCAGGGACGGGGCGGTGTATTTTATGCGCGAAGACGCGAAACGGGCTTTGGGCAGGCAGGGCCTGTCTTGCGCCAACGCGTGTGGCAGGTAATGTCCGCACCATGGACCTGGATTTCACCTACCCGGAAGTGGAAGATTTGCGGCGGCGTGCCCGTCGCAAAATGCCGCTTTTTGCCTTTGACTATCTCGACAGCGGCACCGGACGGGAGCTGGGCGTCGTGCGCAACCGCACGGCACTTGATGCGGTCCGGTTCCTGCCCGCGAGCCTGAAGGGGAAGATGGATGCGGAACTGGAGATCACCTTTATGGGGCAGACCTATTCCATGCCGATCGGGGTGGCACCGATTGGCATGTCCGGCATGATATGGCCGGGGGCGGAACAATATCTTGCGAAAAACGCGGCAGAAAAACGGCTGCCCTATTGCCTGTCCACAGTGGCCACCAAATTGCCGGAGCTGATCGGGCCGCTGGCCGGCGACATGGGCTGGTTCCAGCTGTATACCCCGGCAGAGCCGGAGGTGCGGCGGGATATCCTGAGGCGGGCCAGGGCCGCAGGGTTCACCAAACTGGTGCTGACGGTTGATGTGCCCGCCGAAAGCCGCCGCGAACGCCAGCGCCGCGCCCACGTGGCCGCCCCCCCCAGGATCACGCCGAAAGTGGCTTGGGAAATCATGACGCACCCGGAATGGGCATTGAAAACCTTGCGCATGGGGCGACCCGGAATCGTGCTGACAGATGATTATCTGTCGCCGCGGCAGAAGGCCAGGGATCGTTTCATGAACGCGGGCCGGGTAATCCGGGGCTTCCCGGACTGGACCTGCCTTGCCGCCTTGCGTGACGAATGGAAGGGCGATCTTCTGGTCAAGGGCGTTATGGACCCGGACGATGCGAAGCGCATGGTCGAGGCCGGCGTGGACGGTATCTGGGTATCAAACCACGGGGCGCGACAGTTTGACGCGGCCCCCGCCAGCATTACGCAACTGCCGAAAATCCGTGCGGTGCTCGGCCCGGATGTGCCGATTGTATTTGACAGCGGGGTGCGCTGCGGGCTTGACGTGATGCGCGCAATCGCGCTTGGTGCTGATCTGGTGATGATGGGGCGGGCATGGCACTATGCCGTCGGTGCACTTGACCATGCGGGTCCGGCCTGGCTGTGCCATATCATGGAGGCTGACCTGCGCTCCGCCATGGCGCAGATCGGTGCCGTCAAACTGTCAGAGATCACCGCCCGGCTGGTCGCCGGGGATGGCGGGGGTGTGGTACCGACGCCCCGGCTCGAACGGGGGACCTCTTGATCCACAATCAAGCGCTCTAACCTGCTGAGCTACGTCGGCACTGAAACCTGCCAATACCCCCCGGGTGCATCGATTGCAAGGTCTGCCTGCCTGAAATTCAGCACCGGCTGTGAGCATCAACACCGGATACCACGCGGAGGCTGTGGCGCGGTGACCGGCGGTATGGTTCTCTCGGGAAATCGCCGGGAAAATTCGCACCGCCGCCCGGGCACAACGCAAGAAGCAATATCCGGCCCGTCAAAGGTGAGGTTACCGTGCCCTTTGGTGCACCATCACCCGGCTGCAATCCTTTGTGCCGCCGCCTCCGGCGCACCGGTCCCGTGCGGTATCCCGAGTGCCTTCAACCCGGCATCGATCGTGCCGAGACAGCCCATAAGCATCAGCGGATTCAAATGCCCCATGTGCCCGATTCGGAAGACCTTGTCCCGGCCTCGTGTGTCGGGCTGCGTCAGGCCGAGCCCGATACCCAGGGTCAGGCCCCCCTCATGTTCACACCATTGGCGCAGGCGACCCGCGTCATCCGGCGCTGTCCGGATTGTTGTGACGGCACGGGATCGTTTTTCCGCGTCCTTGATATTCATCGATAAATCGCCCGCGCGGCTCCAGGCATCCAGTGCGGCCCAAACCGCTTCGGACAGCACCTCGTGACGATGCCAGCAGGGTTCCACCCCCTCTTCGTGGACGAGCATGTCAAGTGCCTCGCGCAATCCGTAAAGGTGATGCGTCGGTGCGGTGCCGGCGAATTTCTGATAGAAAATTTCCCCCCTCGTACGGTTTGCCCAATCCCAGTACGGAGTATTCAGACCGGCGGTCGCCCAGGCTGCATCTGCCCTGTCGTTGAAAAACACGAAGCTCAGCCCGGCCGGGGTCATCAGCCCTTTCTGGCAGCCGGCAACCATCAGGTCGACGCCCCAGGCGTCCATCTTGTGCCGGTCGCAGCCAAGGGAGGCGATGCAATCCACCCAGTAAAGTGCCGGATGCCCGGCGGCGTCGATAGCCCTGCGCAGGGCAGGGATGTTGTTCTGCACGGAAGAGGCCGTATCCGTTTGCACGGTGACCACGGCCCTGATTTCATGGGCCGTATCGGTACGCAAATGATCTTCAACCCTGTTCGGGTCGGCATCCGCCCGGTTGCCGAAGTCAAGGAATTGCACCTCGATTCCAAGTGCCGCGGCCATGTCCCCCCAGCCACGTCCGAAGTAGCCTGTGACCAGAACCAGCACCTTGTCGCCCCGGTTCAGTGTATTGCAAATCGCCGCCTCCCATGCACCGTGGCCGTTGGCGATGTAGATTGCGCAATGGTGCCTTGTGCGGGCGACAGCCTTCAGGTCCGGATAGAGTGTGCTGACCATTTCCACCAGCTCACCCTCGTAGATGTTGGGTGAGGGGCGGTGCATGGCCTGCAGAACCCGGTCGGGGATTACCGAAGGCCCGGGGATTGAAAGCTGCTGTTTGCCGAAATTGAGATTCATTTGTGCACTCCGCATATCCTGGCCCAGGGGGGGTATGCCCCGAAAGGGTGCAGGTCAAAGGCCCCTTGCGAACGCCCGGCCGGGTGATATGGACGATGAACCGGCCCGGAACAGGTCGCCCTTGCTCAACGGACATATGGCAGATACCTCCCCCCTGGAAGCAGCTTCCCGCATAACCGCACACGCTGCCTATGGCAGGCTCTGGCGCGACTGGCTGCGTCCGCATTGGCCGGCGATCATCCTGGTATTGATCTTCATGGTGTTCGTTGCCGGGGCCACGGCGGGGTATGCGAAGTTCATGGAATGGGTGATCGGGGCGCTGGAGGCGATGGATTTCTCTGTGGTCTGGTGGGGCCCCCTGGGGGTTGTGGGGCTGACTGCGGTGAAAGGCAGTGCCCACTACGCCCAGCAGGTGACACAAAACAACATTCTGACAGGTTTGCAGGCCAGGATGCAAAAGCACATGTTCAACCGGCTGGTGCGCATGGACCTGACGCACCTTTTGGCGGAAAGCCCCGCCGCGCTGGCTGCGCGTTTCTCAGCCGATATCGAACTGATCCGTGCGGCTGCGGGCGTTGTCTTTGGCGGGCTCCGGGATGTCATGACGCTGACTGCCGCCATCGTGGTTATGCTGTCGATCGACTGGGTTATGGCACTGGTTCTGATCCCCGTCTTCTTTCTCGCCTTTGGGCCTATGGGCATTGCGGGCGCACGTATCCGCCGAATCGCGGGCGATACCCAGGAAGAGATCGCCAATATGACCAGCACAGTGAACGAAGGCCTTTCCGGCATACGCATGGTGCGCACCTATCAGATCGAGGAACGGCTGGAAAAATCGGCAGCCGGCGTATTTGACACGCTCCGGTCCCTGCGCATTCGCCTGGTGCGCTGGCAGGCACTGGTGACGCCGATGATCGAAATCCTTGCCGGTATCGCGATTGCCATCCTGTTGCTGCTTGTGTCCCTGCGTATACAGGCGGGTGCGATTGATCTGGCCGGGTTTATCGGCCTGATCACAGCATTGGGGGTTGCCACCAACCCGGCCCGCAAGCTCGGCGGGGCCTACACCACCGGCCTGCAAGGGCTTGCGGCACTCGAACGGGTTTACGCGCTTTACGACGTCAGGAACGATATCGAGGACGGCAGCCGCACGTTTGAGCCGGGCGCGGTCACCGGCCACATAGAATTCAGGGATGTGGGATTTCTTTACCCTGACGGGTTTGAGGCACTCAAGCATATGAACCTTGAGGTCAGGCCGGGCCGGACGGTTGCCTTTGTCGGGCGGTCTGGTGCCGGGAAAACAACCGTTTTCAACCTGCTTCCACGACTTTTTGATGCCACGACCGGGCAGATTGTTCTCGACGGGGTACCAATCCGGGAACTGACGCTGGAAAATCTGCGTCGCCAGTTTTCTGTCGTCAGCCAGGACAGTGTGCTTTTGTCGGGTACGATTCTTGAAAACATTGGTTTCGGGCAGGCAGGCATCACGCGCGAGGCCTGTATCGCCGCCGCCAGGGCCGCCGCCGCCGATGAATTCATTACCGCACTGCCGGACGGCTATGACACATTCATAGAACCTGCCAGGGCAGGTTTTTCGGGCGGCGAACGCCAGCGCCTGTCTATCGCCCGGGCCATTTTGCGTGATGCGCCGGTTCTGCTGTTGGATGAGCCGACAAGTGCGCTTGATGCCCGGTCCGAATCCGCCATCCGGGCGGCTTTGGCGGAACTGTCAGACGGGCGTACCACGCTCGTGATCGCGCACCGGCTGTCCACGATCATGGATGCCGATAACATTGTTGTCATGGATGCAGGCCGCATCGTTGATCACGGCACCCATGCGGAATTGCTGGGGCGGGGCGGGCTTTACGCCGATCTGTATAATCTGCAGTTCAGCATGTTGGCGAATCAGAACACCGGTGCACCGTCGCGCAGCCTTGCCGGGCGGCAACGGCATCGCGGCCTGCTCTACCGTGTGGCGCAATTCTTTTCCACCGCCGGGTCGGACACGTATTAGGCACTATCTGTAACGTTTCGCCAGATACGCCGGGTCAACCCCCGCGAAGTATAAGCCAAGCGTTGTCAGGTTGCGCCATCCGCGTCGCAGCCATCCGTCGCGGCGATAGCGGCTGGCACTGGTGGTAACCCGGACACCGATGGGTGCCAACCGCCCATGCAATGCCCGGGCAAGTGCCACATCCTCCATCAACGGAATATGCGGGTAGCCGCCGACGGACCGGTAAAGCGACATGGGAAGCAGCAGACCCTGGTCGCCATAGGGCAGGCCGAACAGACGTGCGCGGAGGTTGGCCCAACCCGCTACAAGCCTTGCGGCCAAGCCACCTGCATCAAAGGACAGGTCAAAATACCCGGCCCCGGCACCTGACCGGATGTGTGCGGCGACGGACGCCATCCACCCATCCGGCAGCGCGGTGTCCGCGTGCAGAACCAGAAGCCAGTCGCCCCGGGCCAGTTCTGCGCCCGCCGCCAATTGATATCCGCGCCCCGGTGCTGTTTCGCACAGACGTGCGCCAGTCAGCTGTGCCGCTTCCCGCGTGCCGTCCGCGCTGCCGCCATCGGCCAGGATAACCTCCCGCACCAGACCGGCCGCCATCCCGTCGCAAATTGCCGCCAGAAGCGGCCCAAGCGTCCCGGCCGCGTTCAGCGTTGGTATAAGAACGGATATGGGCGCACGCATATCTGGCCTTTCCCCTGATTGGGGATTATATACCGCGGCACTGTTCACACGGGAAGGTTGCAATGTCCGACACCGCCCGCGCCGTTCTCAGCGTCACAGGGGCTGACCGGGAAAAATTCCTGCAGGATTTGGTGACCAATACTATCCCGGGGATCAATACCGGGTTGGTCTATGCGGCACTTTTGACGCCGCAGGGCAAGTTTTTGTTCGATTTTTTCCTCCTCCGCCGGGAGCAGGCCCTGTTTATCGATGTCGCCGCGGACCGGGCGCAGCAATTAATCCGGCGGCTGACAATGTACCGCCTGCGTGCGGCTGTGTCTGTGGCGGGAACAGACCGGGCGGTGAGCCGCGGGCCGGGGGAACCGCCCGACGGTGCCTATGCCGACCCGCGCCATCCGGCACTGGGCTGGCGCGGTTATGACGGGCAGCCGGACGAAGCCGTGGATTGGGATGCCATCCGGGTGAAACACTGCATCCCCGAGACAGGGATCGAGCTGATTGCCGGCCAATCCTACATTCTTGAATGCGGGTTCGACCGGCTGAACGGCGTCGATTTCCGCAAGGGCTGTTATGTCGGGCAGGAAGTAACAGCCCGCATGCGGCACAAGACGACGCCCAACAAGGGACTGGTCACGGTGGATGTCACTGGCACAGCCCCTGTGGGCACGATGATCACGGCGGAAGGGAAAGAGGCAGGCTTTCTTTTCACGCAGTCGGGCGGGCGGGCCATCGCCTATCTGCGGTTTCATCGGGCCAGGGGTGAAATGCTGGCGGGTGCTACCCGGGTCACCTTCACGCTGCCGGATTAGTCGCCGCGCACCAATGCCGCGAAACGGCTGAACACCTGGTCATTGGCGGCGATGATCGTTCCGCTTTCGAAAACCGAACTGCCAGCCAGTGCTTCCACAAATCCGCCGGCTTCTTTGACAAGCAGGATACCGGCGGCCGTGTCCCAGGGATTCAGCCCACGCTCCCAAAAGCCATCGTAGCGCCCCGCCGCCACATAGCCAAGATCAAGCGACGCTGCCCCAAAACGCCGCACCCCCGCGCAGGCAGGCAGGATACGCGCCAGGTCCCCCAGGGTCTGCGGCAAGTCCGGCCGACCGCCGAAAGGCAGGCCAGTGGCAAATACCATCCGGATCATGTCGCGCCGGGCAGAGACGCGCAGGCGGCGGTCGTTTACCCAGGCCCCCGCGCCTTTTTCAGCCACGAACATTTCGTTCCCTGCCGGGTTGAAGACAAGCGACGAAACAATTGCGCCTTTATGTTCCAACGCGATAGAGATACCCCAGTGGGGCAGGCCGTGCAGAAAGTTCGTTGTTCCATCCAGCGGATCGACAATCCACCGCCGGGTCGGGTCGGCCCCTGCCACCTCTTCGCTTTCCTCGCCCAGCCAGCCGTAGTTCGGGCGTGCCCTGGTCAGGTCTTCGCGGATTATCTCTTCTGCCCGGGTATCCGCACGGCTGACAAAATCGCCAGGGCCTTTGGCGGATACCTGCAGGTTTTCCACCTCGCCAAAATCGTGCATCAGTGATCGTGCGGCGCGGCGGGCGACCTTGATCATGACGTTCATATTGGCGGACATCTGCGACATGGGTCAGCCCAGGGGATGGTTGTCGGGGGCCTGTATGACAGTGCGCGGGGAAAGGAAAGAGGCACCTGTTCCGCCACGTAATCCTGTGTGCGCATATACGATGGCGCACAGGAATTCCGTTTCGGCCTCTGCCCCCGGATTACAGCGTAAAAAATTTGCGCGTCAGCCCTTTTTCCGCCGAAGGTTTCGCCAGGGAATCATAGACGTGCTTCTGGCCGTGCTTCTGGCCGTGCTTCTGATCGTCGATCATCCGGTCAGGCAGCACGGATACACCCCGGCCCGAAACGGCGATCAGCATGATTGTGGTGGCCATCTTCACCTGGCGAATGGTTTCGGGCGCTACCCCCGCAGGCAAAAGCAGCCGCGTGAACACGTCAAGCCGGGTTTTGTTGACCGGGCAGGTGATCAGCAGCCCGCTGCGGAAATCCTCCGGTATCGGGAACCGCCATTCGAAACAGGTGTGGAATTCAACCGTGATCTGTATCCGCCTGGTCTTGCCCGCCTTCATGTCCGCGAAATCCTGTTCCGGCACATCCCCAGGGCATTCCCGAGGTATCACGGAGTTGGCGGGCATCAGCAGATTCATCCCCGCCTTTGACAGGCGCAGATGCCTGGAGCGACGGATGAAAAGGCACCGTCCCCACATGTTCCTCCGGCACCGTCAAACTTCCTCCAGTTGCCGTTTTCGCCTGAACTGCGGGCGGACGGCCCCAGGATGACGAAAGCCTTTGGGTTCCGGCCATGCCCGACTATCGCATCGCCCGGGGCACCGCTGAACCGCCACAGCCGGAGGAGGCCCGGCAGCTGAGCGGGATGGGCCGGCCACAGGGCATCATAGACGGAAAAAAGCGCGGCACTGCCGATTGCGGCCCTGACAGGGCTTCACCTGATCGGGGTCGCCCCCGGACGCTGCGTCTTTCGCGGTACGCCAGGGTTTGCCGCGGCAAATCCGGCGGGGGCCCGCACCCGCCGCGCCGCCATCACATTCCTCGGCCTGTCGCAGGAACAGGCTGGGGACAGGGCATACGAGGGCGCAATCGATTTCGCTGCGGTTCCCTGATCTTTCGGCATACACTTGCCTCCATGCCGAGGAATGGTGGATGGAAGAAGAAGAGCAGGATTTGTTGGGATCAGGTCGAGGACGTTTAAGCGAAACAGGGAAGGGTTTACCCCTTTCCTGTCACCGGATGGCAACCGGTCTGATGAGCAAAGCCGTTTAGCTGGCAGCATAACAAGGGAAGGACAAACCCGTGTTTTTTAACACAACGAACTACATTTCCTTTTGAAGCAATTCGGGACAATGGGAAAAAGAGAATCCTGCAATGAAAAACCGGTCCCATTATCGTGGGTTGCATATCAGGTTCCATATTGGGACTTGTCCTGTGTCCTGCATAACGGCCCCCGGATCGGGGGCAGCTGCGCGTGGAGGCTGCGGTTTGTGACTGGCCTGTGAAACGCGAAAATTCACATCTGAAAAGATTTGATGATCCAAAGGTACTTCACAGATGGTGATGGCCCTTCACCACTCATGGTGGCTGGTATGGCGCGATACTTGACAGTGCACTTGCCTGTGCAGTGCAGTCCAGGGTGCCGGCCGGGCAGTGGTCTGCCACGTTGGAATACAAGGTCAACATCATCCGCCCCCTGTGCGCCTGCGTGACGGCTGATGCCATCGGCCATGGCTTCCCGCGTCGGGCGCACCACCGGCGTCGCCCCTGCAGGACTGCGCGGTGTGGAGGGTGGAAATCTCTCCGCCACTGGCTGCACCACCTGCCGTGTGTTCGACATGCCGGCTGGCACTTTCGGGCCGGGTGTGACCCGGGTCGGCATCGGAATGTTGACGGATTGCTCTTCAAAAGCTAGCATTGCAACGATTCGCATACCAACAGGGGAGTCGTTTTATGTTGGATACTGCCGGGGGTGCAAACCTGCCCCTGACGGACATTGATCTTGAACCGATCATGGTCAAGGCGATGGACGCCGAAGAAGGCTACGGATGGACATTCGAATTCACAAGGCGTATAGCGGACGAATATCGCCGGTATCTGCATCTTTGTCAGCTCTACCCCGAAAAGCCGCTGGTGCCGTCGTGCTATGTGGATGACCTCTGGCACCTGCACATCCTTGACACCATCAAATACGCCGATGACTGCAATAGGGTGTTTGGCTACTTTCTGCACCACTTCCCCTACTTCGGTATGCGGGGTGAGGAAGATGAAAAGAACCTTTCGGATGCGTGGGACGAATCACTCGCCCTCTACGCCGGGGTCTTCGGCCATCCGGCACCGGAAGATCTGTGGCCGAAATCACAAAGATGCCCGAACTGCGGCCAGCGGTGCAAGGGCGGTGTGGAGTCCGAGGTCTTTGCCGACATCAGGCCGCGCCTGGCAGACCTTCGTTTGCAGTAACACCTTCAGATTTTACCGGGGCGGGCAACCCTGACCCGTATGATTCTGACCAGCCCGCAAGGGGTGTTCAGTGCAGTCGCGGTGCTATTCATTCGATGGAACTATGGGTTCCCATAACCATTGCCGCCGCGGTTGCGCAGAACCTGCGGTTCATGCTGCAAAAGCACCTGCGTGCGACGGGTCTGACAACCGGTGGTGCCACCTTTGCGCGGTTCCTGTTTGCCGCGCCGCTGGCCTGCGTGGTGCTGCCGGGCATACTTGCGGTGACAGGCGACCGGATGCCCGTGCCGAACCTGCGCTTCCGGGTGTTCGCCGCCACGGGCGGACTGGCTCAAATTGCGGCCACCATGTGCGTTGTCGCGCTGTTTGCCCGGCGTATCTTCGCGGTTGGCATCGCCTTTAAGAAAACCGAGACGATCCAGACAGCACTGGCCAGACAGCACTGGCCAGACAGCACTGGTCGGCCTGGTTGTGTTGGGAGAAGGCGTGTCGGCCTGTAGTCTGCCGGCGATTGTCATCGGGCTTGCGGGCGTCGTGCTGTTGTCCGACCCGCCGGGGTGCGGGCCGGCCGCGACGCGGTTTTTCAATCGGGCGGCGGGCATGGGGCTGGTCGCCGGTGCACTGTTTGGTGTGTCGGCCATTGGCTACCGGGGGGCATCCCTGGCACTTGGGGATGACAGCTTTCTCTTGCGTGCCACAACCACGCTGGTGTGCGTGACCGTCTTCCAGTCAATGTGGCGGGGCTGTGGTTGCGCTGGCGTGAGCCGGGGGAGGTCGGTCGTGTCCTGTCCCACTGGCGGGTGACGGCTGTGGCAGGGCTGACCGGCATGATCGGATCCCTGTGCTGGTTCATGGCCTTCACCTTGCAAAACGCGGCTTATGTAAAAGCACTGGGGCAGGTGGAATTGGTGTTCTCGTTTTTCGCCGCCACAGGCATCTTTGTATTCCGCGAGGCTGTTTCGGGGCGGGAGGTCTGCGGTGCCGCCTTTGTCGTGCTCAGCATCCTGGTGCTGTGGTTGCGCTGTAGCGGCTGGAGTACACCTGTGGCGCGGGGCTGCTAAACTCGCCCGGGATATTTTCTTTTCGGCCGAAGCCTGTCGTAATAAAAGGCCTGGACGTGTTCGGCCTCGGCAAAGAAAAGCCAGCGGCTGGCGAACAGGCCTACGATATGCAGGGCCAGCGCGGCACCGGTGGCCAGGTAACCTGCGGGTGCTGCAATCAGGATCGTGCAGGGGAACAGGCCCACGGTCAGCAGGGTGATGGCGCGCAGGCGGCGGCTGTGCTTACGGCCCACTTTGAAAGCCATCTCATGCAACAGGTAGTTCGTACCCGTATGCGGCGGCTCCAGCAGGCGCACGGTACCGATGGGGCCGAGACCCGTGGCTGTCCCGATGCATGACCCGCTGTCGGCCAGGCAGCGGTCACCAACGAACCAGTGAAGGGCCTGGGTTGCGGTCAGCATCAGCGTCAGGCAGACCGCGGACCAGACCTGACCGGCCAGCATGGCACCTCCGGTCAGCGAAAAAAACAGAAATACCACCGGGGTCAGCATCTGATTCCAGCGCGGCACGGTTTTCAACCGGGCATAGATCATCGCCGTGCAGAAAACAGTTCCAAGGCACATCGTCGCGCCGATAATCCCCAATCCGGCGCGGATTTCCCCCTGTAAAATCGCCCCTGCGGCGTAAAGGCCCATTACCATCAACGCAACTGCGGATACAACGGCTTCCCGGCTCAGCCAGCTGGAGCGCCACTGGCTAAAGGCGCGCCATGCCCGACCGGGATTGCCCAGATGAAAGGTGGAGGCGATCAGCCCGGATACCGACAGGCAAAAGGCGACCAGATAGGCCCGGAAGGCATCCCAGCCCAGGGCGGGCGGGATGCCGAGCCCCAAAAAGAAAAGATATCCGAAACCAAGGCCGGAGAGCGCGGTAAATGCAATAACGGAGGGAGCGGGATGCATCAGATACGGTCCAGCACTTTATCGAGCCAACCCAAAAGACCTTTGGGCTCTTCCGCCACCGGCTTAAGGAACGGGGCCAGGATATCAATATCCCCGCCCGCCGGGGCTGTCTTGGGCCGCGGCGGCAGATAGCGGTTCACCGGCTTCGTACCCTGTTCCGGCATCAGTGCCAGCCCGCCCCGGTCTGCCGACATCCTGGAAACATCCGAATCCGGGTCCGCGAAATCCCCGAAATGCCGGGCGTTGGCCGGGCAGGTGCGCACACAGGCCGGTTCGCGGTCAATTTCTTGCAGGTGCTCGTTGTAAATACGATCAACGCAAAGCGTACATTTCTTCATCACGCCTTCCCTGGCGTCGAGTTCCCGCGCCCCATAGGGACAGGCCCAGGCGCAAAGCCCGCAGCCGATACAGCTCGTCTCATTGACCAGGACGATGCCGTCTTCGACCCGTTTGTAGCTTGCCCCCGTTGGGCAGACAGGTACGCACGGCGCATCTTCGCACTGCAGGCAGGATTTCGGGAAATGTACGGTTTGTGCAGGCCCCTGGGGCGGTTTGACCTCATACGTGTGGATGCGATTCAGAAATGTGCCGACCGGTGCCTCACCATAGGCGTCCATATCACTCAGCGGTGCGCCGTAGTTCGACGTGTTCCACTCCTTGCAATTGATCACGCAGGCATGGCAGCCCACGCAGATATCAAGGTCGATGACGAGACCGAGTTTCTTCTCGGTTGTGGCGGGGAGCATGGTCATGGCCGGGCTGCTCTTACAAAGTTGGCAAGATCAGTGTTGAACCGGTCCGGTTCTTCCCGGAACGGGGCATGGCCGGATGCCTCATATTCATAAGCGGTTGCGCCGGGCAGTGTATCGAGGATCTGCGCGTGTATATCGTCAAGTGAAAAGTGATCGTGCAGGCCACGCAGCACAAAGGCCGGTTTGGTGGTTCTGGCATAGGCTGGCCGGAAATCTTCAACCCGTGTGCGGCAGTGGCTGCGAATGCCCGGGGGGCAGAGCATGCTGAAGCCGACAATCTCTGCCAATTCATGCGCCGTGGGCTGCTGGTGAAAACAGGCCCGAACAAACGCCACTGTGGCTGTCAGGTTGTCCGCCAGGTTGTCTCTGACCATACCCGGTCCTTGCAGTGCGGGATTGGCACGGTGCACCGCGAGAGAGGCCTTGGGCAGGTTGGAACCCGTCGTGACGGACGATCCGACCAGGCCAAAACCGGCCAGGGCGCGGTCGCCGAAGTGGGTGATGTAGTCCCCCACGATCCAGCCGCCCATGGACCAGCCGATCAGGCATGGCGCATCCAGTGCCAAAGCGGTGATGATGGCGTCTATATCTTCTGCCCAAACGCGCGATCCATAAGCCGCCGCCCCGGTCGGCTTGTCTGATTGCCCGTGGCCGCGCAAATCCGGTATGATCAGCCGGAACTCCTTCGCCAGCGGATGTTGGCGCACAAAACCGAGTGCCGCCTGCGAATAGCCGTGCACCAGGATTATGGGTGGCCCATCCTGCGGTCCCATGTCTGTCACCGCAAGTTTGACGCCACCATGACCCTTTATGCGGAACCGGGTTGCCATGTTGTCAGACTTCATACGCAACGTCTTGCGGCCCGCGTCCGACGGGGGATGTCTGCGCATCGAAATCGGGCCTGGATGAGGCATCCGCCGGTGCCTCTGCCCGGGCTATGCGTACGCGCAGGTCGTACCATGCGGCTTGGCCGGTGATCGGATCGGAATTTGACCAGCGCAACCCGTCGCCTTTGGGTGGCAGAAGCTCGTGAATCAGATGATTTAATAGAAACCCTTTTTTCGTCTCCGGTGCGTTTTCCCCCAGTGCCCAGGCACCCTTGCGTTTGCCTATGGCGTTCCAGGTCCAGACCGTGCGTTCATTGAGTGCCTCCATCAGTGCCACGGGCACGGTGATTGTACCATGGTGGCTTGTCAGTTTGGCCCAGTCGCCATCCTGGAATCCGTGCTCATCCCAGACCTTGCGGGGCACGTAAAGCGGGTTGTGCCCGTGGATCTGCCGCAGCCAGGCGTTCTGGCTGCCCCAGCTGTGGTACATTGCCATGGGCCTCTGGGTCAGGGCGTACAGCGGATAATCCTCCGTTGAAACGCCGGCCTCTTCAAAGGGTTGCCACCAAACAGGCAGCGGGTCCATGGCACGTTCGATATGGTCGCGCAGGTGGTCCGGCGGCTGGATATCCCCTTTGCCCTGGGCGGCGAGCCGGAACTTCTGCATGGTCTCTACGTAAGGTGTGAAAATGTAGGGCTGCGGGGTATCATAGATGCCGCGTTCCACGGCCCATGCCTGATAAGCAGTGTTCCACGGCTTGTAGAATTGCGCGTTCGGCGGGATATGGCTGATCCAGAAGCCGCCGTTTTCAATGTATTTCTCGATTTGCTTTGGGTTCGCTTCCCCGCGCCCCTGACCGGATCCGTCCGGATTCCGCCAGCCCGACAGGGGCCCCACGCCCGGACGGCGCTGGTGGTTGATCATGTAATCGGCGTAGTCCTTGTAAATTGCCTTGCCATCCGCATCGACAAACCCCGGAAGGCCAAGCCTGACGCCAAGTTCCACCAGCATGGTCTGGAAACTTTTCACGTTGCGATCAGGTTCCACAACAGGCCAGCGGATTGAATCCGCCGCCGCCGCCGCCTCACAAATCGGGCGGTCCAGGAGGCTGATGCAATCGTGGCGTTCCAGATATGTCGTGTCCGGCAGAACAAGGTCGGCGTAGGCAACCATTTCCGACGAATAGGCGTCGGAATAGATGATGTGCGGGATTACATAGCCGCTGTTCCCATCGGTTTCCGACAGCATCCTCATCACGCCGCGGGTGTTCATGGAAGAATTCCACGACATATTCGACATGTACATAAAAAGCGTATCGATCTTATAAGGATCGCCCGCATATGCGTTTGAGATCACCATGTGCATAAGCCCGTGGACCGACAGCGGGTTTTCCCATGTGTAGGCCTTGTCGATGCGCACCGGGTTGCCGTCACCGTCAATTGCCAAATCCTCCGGCCCCTGGACAAAGCCCAGGTGTGGCCCGTTGAGCGGTTTGCCCGGGGTAACCTTGCAGTGAGGCTTCGGATGTGCCGTCGTCGGCTTGGGATAGGGCGGTTTGAAGCGAAAGCCGCCCGGAACCTCCACCGACCCCAGCAGGATCTGTAGCAGATGTATCGCCCGGCAGGTCTGGAACCCGTTAGAGTGTGCCGAAATGCCCCGCATGGCGTGGCAGGCGACCGGTCGACCGATCATCTTGTCGTGCTGTACGCCACGGAAGTCCGTCCAGGGCTGGTTAATTATAATTTCCTCTTCGAAAGCCGTGTGGGCAAGTTCGGCGGCGAGGCGCCTGATCTGTTCAACGGGAATGCCACAGCGGGCGGCGGCGTTTTCCGGTTTGTATTCGTCCGAGAGATATTTCTCCGCAATCAACGCGAAAACCGGGCGGTAGAGCGTACCATCCGGGGCGGTGTAATCACGACCCATCTCCGGTGTGATGCCTGCCTTGTCAAAGGGTTCGAGCCTGTTCGTCGCACGGTCGAGCACCATCGGCTTGCCGTCGGTGTCGCGCAGGAACAGGCCGTGGCTGTCGGAATTCGGGTCGCAGTTCACGAACTGCGGACAGTTGGTGTAGCGGGCGAGATAGGACAGATCAACTTTGCCGGCCTTCAGCAGCTCATGCACCATGGCGAGGATGAAGAGCCCGTCCGTGCCCGGTGTGATCGCCACCCATTCGTCCGCCACCGCGTTGTAGCCGGACCGCACCGGGTTGATGCCAATGATTTTGGCACCGCGCTGCTTTAAGCGGGAAAGACCCAGCTTGATGGGGTTCGAGTCATGATCCTCCGCCACACCGAAGATCATGAATATCTTCGTACGTTCCCAGTCCGGCTGACCGAATTCCCAGAACGTGCCGCCCATGGTATAGATACCTCCGGCAGCCATATTGACAGAGCAGAATCCGCCGTGGGCTGCATAGTTGGGCGTGCCGAACTGCTGTGCCCACCAGCTCGTGAAGGACTGTGACTGGTCGCGGCCCGTGAAAAAGGCAAGTTTGCGCTGGTCGGTTTCCCGGATCGGAGTCAGCCAGCCTGCGGCGATCTCGTAGGCCTCATCCCATGAAATTTCCTCAAACTCGCCGGATCCGCGGGGTCCGACGCGCTTCAGGGGTGCGCGCAGGCGGGCAGGAGAATAGTGCTGCATGATCCCGGCACTGCCTTTGGCGCACAATACCCCCCGGTTCACCGGGTGGTCCCGGTTCCCCTCAATATACTTCACCTTGCCGCCTTTCATGTGCACGTTGATGCCGCAGCGGCAGGCGCACATATAGCAGGTGGTGCGGCGGATCTCGTCGGAAATTTCCGGTGACGTGTTTATTTTTGGCTCAGCCATGGTGGTTGACCAGGATAGCTGCAACACAAATGGAGGCGAGCCGGGCCGCAGGCGGGTCGGCCCGCGAGGTAAGAAGGACAGGAACCCTGGCACCCATCACTACGCCTGCGGCGCATCCACCGCCGAGGTAGACGAGTGCTTTGAAAAGCGCGTTGCCCGATACAATGTCGGGTACGATGATCCCGTCCGCCCGGCCTGCGACAGGGTCGTTGTCAAGACCTTTGACAGCAGCACTGTCTGCGGAAAGGATCAGGTCGAGCGCAAGCGGGCCCGAGAAACAGGCATCTGCGTGGGCCTCCTTTGCCCAGGCACAAAGCTCTGCCGCTTCCACGGACGAAGGTACGCTTTGGATCACGGATTCAGTGGCACTGAGGAACGCCACGCATGGCTCCGCAATGCCTCGGGCGCGGGCCAGCATGATCACCGCATCAACGCAGGCCTGGCGGGTTTTCATGTCCGGCATCACGTTCACGGCAGCATCCGATACCAATACCGGCGCGTCATGGCCCGGAGGGGTGATATGGAACACATGCACAAGCCGTTCCCCGGTGCGCAGCCCCGCGGCACGGGCCAGCGCACCTTTCATAAAGGCGTCCGTGTGCAGGTGACCTTTCATCAGCACGTCCGCTTCGTTCGCGCCGCAAAGACTGGCCGCACACAAGGCAGCATCCGCCTCATCGCCGGCTTCTTCAATTCGGTGGCAGGAAATATCCCAGTTGAGTGCGTCCGCCTCTGCCAGGATGGCGTCGCGCACACCGACAAAGATGGGATCCATTACGCCCGCTTCCACGGCTTCTTTTGCCGCCATTATCGGCTGTGGTGTGCCTGCCTGTGCGATGGCCACCCGGGGCACCCGCCCGGCCGCGGCCTGCGCCACCAGGGCAGGCGGGCAATCCGGCGTTGCCCTGGAAAGAAAGTGGCTAATCATAAAATGTGTACTCCTGGCCGCGATATATTATGGGCCAGGGGCAGACAGGTCTTTAGGGCCAGACAGTTCAGTGATTATAGCCACGGGTGTGCGGATATCTCTTAAACCAGGGCTCGCGTCTGTTTGCGACGGTCAGCCGCGGCCTTTCCACGGGATCAGTAATCTCTCTGCCGCGCGTACGAGCAGTTCAATACAGGCACCAATTACGCCGATCATAACAATTCCGATGATCACGATGTCCGTCAGCTGGAAGCGAGAGGCGTCCATGATCATCATGCCTGTTCCTTCGGAAGCGGCCACCAGTTCCGCCGCGACCACCGTGCCCCAGCAGACCCCCATGGCAACCCGTGCACCGGTGAAGATGTCTGGCAGGGAATTCGGCATGATGACGTAACGCAAGATCTGCCACTTGCGGGCGCCCAGGCTGTAGGCCGCGTGGATTTTGGAGATGTTAACTCCCGCCACACCGGAGCGTGCCGCAATCGCCATGATCCAGAGCGCGGCGAGGAAGAGAAGCACGATCTTGCCCTGCTCTCCGATGCCGAACCATATGATGACAAGCGGAATCAGCGCCAGCGGCGGGATCGGGCGCATGAACTCCACAATCGGGTCGAACCACCCGCGTGCCCAACCGGAAAGCCCCATGGCGTAGCCGAGCGGGATGCCCACGAGCGCACCGACAAAAAAGCCCACCGTCACACGGAAGAGCGACCAGAACAGGTGCCCAGGCAGCGTGTCGTTCTTGTAACCTTCGGTCCGGAGCCTGGTGAACCGATCCCAGGTGGCTTCCGGCGACGGCAAATAGAGCGGCTGCATCTGCCATCCCGGGTCGGGTTTGAAGTTGATCGCGCCTTTCCCGGTCAGCGTTGCCGCACCTGCGGGCAGGTTTACTGTCCCGCCGGGCTCAATCGGCTGGCCGTTGATGGCAACGATCCTGGCACCATCCTTGCGCTTCCATTCGTCGTTCCTGTCAAAAAGAATCAGGGCGGAGTTCCATGCCCTGGTGGCTGCGCTGTCATTCATTGCGGGGCCGTCGCCCGGCTCCACCTCCGGTTTTTCGGCAGTCGCATCCCGGCCCACCGCCACGGTGATCATGGCGTCATCGCGGGTGCCGTCCGGGCTTTGGACCGTGTAGGTGAAACTTGTCGTGCCGGTAAATGGCGGTGGTGCCTTGATCGGCGCGATGGCCGACCCGGTGAAAGCCCCCCAGATCAGTATGATCACCACGACAGAAAGGACGGAGCCTATCCGGTCTGCCTTCACGGCACTTTCATCGCCGAAGGTAACGGTCTTGAGCGAGGTGAAGTCAGCCGCAGCCCTTGTGAAGCGGCGCATGACGGTGACGATCAGCAGGCAGAGGATGAAAAGACCTGTATAAATGACTGCAACAGACATATCAGTTCTTCACCCGGCCCATAATTTCTTCTTCCATATCCCAGATCATCGTGAGGATTTCTTCCCGCATGGGGTTGTAGCGGTTGTCCTTCCTGACCTCCCGCAGGTCTGCGCCCACGCCCATGTCGGCGAAGGGCAGACAGTATTCCCTGTGCACACGGCCCGGGCGCGGAGCCATGACAAGCAGGCGCTCCCCCAGAAGCAGTGCCTCTTCTACGGAATGGGTGATCAGGATGATCGTCTTGCCCGTCTCTTTCCAGAGCCTGAGCACCAGCCCCTGCATCTTTTCCCGCGTCAGCGCATCAAGTGCGCCAAGCGGTTCGTCCATCAGGATCACATCCGGGTCGTTGGCAAGACAGCGGGCCAGGGCCACGCGCTGCTGCATACCCCCGGACAGTTCATAGATAGCCTTTTCCTTGAAATCCTGCAGCCCTACGACTTCCAGCAGGTGATCCACATCTTTGCGATAGTCTGCTGTCCTTTGGCCGTTCATGCGCGGGCCGAAGCTGACGTTGTCGCGCACATTCATCCATTCGAAAAGTGCGCCTTGCTGGAACACCATTCCCCGTTCCTGGCCGGGCCCCTCGACGCGGGCGGTGCCCAGGGTGACTGTCCCTGAGGTGGGGGCAAGAAAACCCGCGACGATGTTCAAAAGTGTGGTTTTGCCGCAGCCCGACGGGCCGAGGACGCTCATCAGCTGCCCCTGTCTGATGTTGAGCGATACATTTTGCAATGCCTGAACGTAGCTGCCGCCGGGCAGTTCAAAACGCATGGAGACATTGTCCAGAACCAGTCCTGACATCGGGTGTGGTGCCTTTCCCGGAGCGGCAGACAAGAAAGGCCCCGACGCCAGGTCGGGGCCTTTAAAAAGCGGTTTAGTTCAACGTGCCGAGCGGCCCGGTATTCACGGTTGCCTCATAGGTGTCGAGTGCCGCGTCAATCGAGCCTGCCTCCACAAACACGTCCGCCACACCTTTCATGAAGGTCTGCGCGTTACCGCCCAGCCATTTATCGGACATCTGGGCTGCCACGTCCGGGAAGATGAAGGCGTCCATCGTCTCTTTGGTGGCCTCTTTGTCCATACCGGCGTCCCTGGCGATCACTGGCAGCATTTCAGCTACGCCGCAACCGTCGTTCCAGGCGGCGTTGGCGTCAGCCGTCACTTTCAGGAATTTCGCGACCAGATCCGGGTTTTCCGCCACGAAGGATGCAGGCGCGGAAGTCACGTCAAAGACGAGAATGCCAAGCTCGGTTTTTTCTGCACCGGTCAGAAGTACGTTGCCGTGCTCTTTCATCCGGCGTAATGCCCCACCCCAGCCGCAGACCATGTCCAGTGCACCCTGGGCGAAAGCAGCGGCCCCGTCGGGCGGGGCCATGTTCACGATATCCATGGTGCCGATGTCCACGCCGAAGTGGTCCATCTGCTTGAGGAAGCCGTAATGTGCCGCGGTGCCGAGTGGTACGGCAACCTTCTTGCCTTCCAGCTCTTTCGCGCTGTCCCTGTCGATTTCCAATTCTGCTTTCACGACGCAGTTGTCGTTGTCGGCATAGGACACGGCAACGTCGATAATCTGCAGATCCTGACCGGCGGAGGTCGCAACCACGAACGGCGGCACACCCTGACTGACGGCGATTTGTACATCGCCCGAAGCCATGGCAGCAGACATTGCGGTTCCGGTGTCGAAGCTGACCCAGTTGACCTTCACACCGAGTACTTCGTCATAGGTGCCCCGCACCTTGGCGTATTGGAACGGCATTGGCCATTCCAGGAAGTAGGCAACAGTGATTTCGGACAAGTGGCCCGCAGCGAAAGCACCCGGTGCATTTGCAGCCAGCGCAATGGCCATAGCTGAAAGGGTTTTGGTAAGTTTCATGTTTGTCTCCCTGCAGACGCGGCGTATACCTCGCCGCATGATTTGGTGGGCGGTCAGGTGCATCCGCCCCGCCCGGATGGTCCGAAAGGTACGGCGCGGATGAGCACCAGATGCGACTGTCCAATCATTCCAAGGCCGTAAAGTCAAGCAAATCCGGGCGGCTTTTGCCAGGCTTGTTTCAGGGTCTCTGAAATGATTGCCACACCTTTCGCGATTCGGTCTGCCGTGATCGAGGAATAGGCCATGCGATAATAGTTTTCAGGTGCCGGGGTGCCATCAAAAAAAGGGCGACCAGGTTCAATCAACACACCTTTATGCTTCAGTTTCAATGCCAGGGTTTCGGTGTCCACGCCCTTGGGTGCGCGCATCCAGAAGCTTGAGCCGCCGAATCCCGCAGCACCGGCAACGTCCAGCCCGTGGGCCTTCAGTGCTTCGGCCATGACCGTGCGGCGGTTCTGGAAGGCATCCTTCATGCGCCGGATCAGTGCATCGTAATGGCCGAGTGCCAGGAAGTTGGCAGTCGTGCGCTGCATGTGCCCCGGGGGATGTCGCAAAACGGTGAAACGCAGGGCGCGCGCCTCCCGAATCAGGGGTTCGGGTGCCACCAGATAGCCCAGCCGCAGACCGGGGAAGAGCGATTTGGAAAACGACCCGATGTAGATGACCCGACCATCCTTATCAAGCGATTTCAGTGCCGGTGTGGGGCGGGTCAGAAACGACATTTCGAACTCATAATCATCTTCGACCACGATGAAATCGTGTTCCGACGCCCATTCCAGCAACCGGTGGCGGCGTTCAAGCGGCATGGTTGCCGTGGTGGGCGCGTGATGGCTGGGGGTGGTGAAGACAACCTGGGCACCAGTGGGCAGTGCCTCCGGGTCAAGGCCTTCTGAATCCACGGGAACCGGGCACATCCCGCAGCCTGACCGGCTCAAAATTTCCCGCAGGCCCGGGTAGCCGGGATTCTCATAGGCCGCTTTGCGGCCGGGGCCCAGCAGCATTTGCACGACCATCCACAGCGCGTTTTGCGCGCCGACTGTCAAAAGTACTTCTGACCGGGTTGCACGGATGCCGCGCCGGGGCAGAGTGTGGCGGATGATGAAGTCAATCAGCCGGGGGTCATCTTCTTCGGCGTAATCGGACGTCAGGCTGTCGAACTCTTTGATCCCCAGTGCCTGATGGGCGCAGAGCCGCCAGTTGGAATGGCTGAAGAGCGCGGGGTCCGCCTGGCCGTAAACGAAGGGATAGGGGTAGTCCTGCCAGTTGAAGGTCTTCGCGACCCGGTGCACCCCTGAAAACTGCCGCATCAGCCGCACGTCCCAGTCAACGCGATTTTGCGCTGTAATCCGTGGCATCCCGATCCGGGTACCGGGCGGGTTTTCGGCCACGAAGAAACCCGAACGCACCCGTGTGGCAAGGTAGCCATCCGCCACAAGCTCCTGATAGCTGAGCGTCACGGTGATCCGGCTGATGCCCAGATGCCTGGCGAGTTTGCGCGAACTTGGCAGTTTTTCGCCGGGCAGGAACCGTTTTGAAAGGATGGAAGAGGCCACAAACTGACGCAACTGCGATTGCAGTGTGCCCTCAAACTCCGGATCCAGGAAGAAGAGTTCTGCCGAAAGCGTCATGGTTTTTGCGTTTAGCTGGACTCAAGGGATTAGGCAAGTGGACTTACGCCAGGCAGTCTCTCAGCGCGTCAGAGTTCCCTGAACCGCGATCGGTCGCCATCGTGGGAAAAGAATGGAACGGGGTGGTTCGTGTCCGGATGTTTGATCCGGTTCTGAACCTCAGCCAAAACAACTTCGGTGATGAAGGGCAAGTCAAGCTCGCGGGTCTTTGACAGGGGCACCCACTGCAGATGGCCAAGTTCATCCTGTGCGCGGGAGAAATCATCCGGATCGCCGTCAATCAGTGCGGCATTCCCGAGAAAGAACCGTGCATCAAAGCGACGAGGGCGCCCGGGCGGGGTGATTGCGCGAAAGACGAAGGTCAGGCCACTGGCGTCGGGGGCGTATCCGGCCCCGAAGAAGTCACGCCATCCCTGCGGTTGGGCGTCCGCCGCAGCGGGGGAGGCCGCGTCCTTGCGGGCAAGGGGTTGGCCCGTTTCCTCCCAAACCTCCCGGATGGCGGCAGCCAGCAGGCCCCGGGCCTTGCGGATGTCGGTGTCTGCGGTCAGCCGGGCCATGCAGATTGCGGAGGGCACCCCATGCAATGTGACTTCGGCGTCTTGCGCATCCAGTCCGCCGCCGGGAAAGACGAACTTGCCGGGCATGAAAACGGCCTGTTTGCCGCGCTGGCCCATCAGGACAGCGGGTTCTTCCCGGTCATTGCGCAGCAGGATTACCGTTGCGGCATCGCGGACAGGAACGTCTGTGCGGGTGGGGTCTGGCATGAGGGCATGGCTGAAATTTATCCCTTATCGCCGGGCCCCCGGCCGGTGTCGAGCCTGTTTGGCAGGCATTTTGCAGCCGTGCCTGGATTTGACCCCCGGGAAGGGCCGGTTTCGGTAGCATGAGTGACGATCAGGTCATCAAATCTTTCGGGCGCATACTTCATCGGAAGCTGATCATACCTTCGCGGACAACACGGAAGTCACGGATCTGATCAGGTGCGGAAGACGAAGGTATCCGCCTCCCGCGACGATCCCGCCCGGTTGCCGATGAGCTCATCATCCTCTTGCCACAGTAAGGTATGTCTTTCCTCTCGTAGCCCCGGATACCTTATCTTGCGCCCCGCCTGTGATCGTGTCATCCCCGCCAGGCCTGCCTTGACTGTCGCCCTCCCTGCCGAGGGGCTTTCATCGGTCAGGACGCCGGTTTCCTGACAGTTCGTATCGATGCTTTCCGGTACTCTTTTTAGCTCTTCTGATGCTCGTACCGGATTTCCGGTTTCTGCGCCGATGGCAGCACTGGTATCAAATCTGATGGCGGGACTTGCCGCCTGAAGATTCGAACCCGGGGTTTCCGGGTCCCGCAGGGACTGAAACCGTGCATTCCGTATTTTAGAACTGCACATCCCGGCGCTGTTGACTTTGACGGGGCATCAGCGGTTCTCTGACCAGGCCGGGACGATGTCACCTTCGGTTGGCGTGGCGAGGTAGACCGCCCGGGCGATAGCGCGGGCGAGACAAGTGGCAGCGGCGTGACCGAGAGTGATCAGGTCAGCCCCGCCAGGGCCTTTCCGGATGCTGACAGCGAAGACGAGGTCGCCGTCGTGGGGCGTGTGGGCCGGTTGTACGGCACGGGCGATGCCGTCGTGGCTGGCAACGGCGAGCCGCTTGGCCTCTGCCTTCGTCAGCGGGGCGTCGGTGGCGACAACGGCTATGGTTGTGCTGGTACCGGGTTGGTGCCACCCCATGGCTGCGGCCTTGCGGCTGGGGTCCGGGATGATCAGCCCCGCACGCGGGTCGGGGCCGAGGTCGCCGAACTCCCCGTCAATTTCCAGTGGCGCAGCCCAGAAGTGGTCTGATCCGGGCGTTGTGACGGAGCCGACGGGATTGGCCGCTACAAGCGCACCGACAGTATGACCGGAGGGAATGACCAGCGACGCGGAGCCAAGTCCGCCCTTCTGCTGCGCCGCGAGCGCACCCGTGCCTGCGCCTGCAGTGCCGAGGCTGAATTCCTGGCCTGCGTTCTCAAGGGCCCGGCGACCGAGCGGGCCATAGGGATTATCTGTCCGGTTCCTGTTACCGCCGTTCAGCAAGTCGAAAATAATCGCGCCGGGGACAATGGGGATGACAGCGTTACCGACCCGGTACCCTCTGCCCGCCTCCCGCAGGGCAGCCTGTGCGCCGGAGGCTGCGTCAAGCCCGAAGGCGGAGCCGCCCGACAGCGTTATGGCATGGATTTCCTCGACTATATTGTGCGGGGCCAGAAGATCTGTTTCCCGCGTACCGGGGGCACCGCCCATGACTTCAACAGAGGCTGTCAGGGGGGATTCCCCGGTCAGCACGGTAACACCGGATTTGAGGGTGTGATCCTCGGCGTTGCCCACCAGGATGCCGGGGACATCGGTTATCAGATTGCGCGGGCCAGGTCTCATAGTCGGGTGCTTTCGGCTGCATACGTACAGGTGTCGCCGGGATCGAAGGTGTCTTTGGGCCCGATCCGCAGAACATCGCACTCTTCTTCTGTTCCGGTTGTGTGGCGCACATCTGACCGGAACGAATCTGTTTTTAGGGTTCGTCCCGATTTTGTCGTCTAGCACGAGGAAAAGCCATCCGTATCCGCCTGGCTGCGAGAGGGAAATTTTACCGGGAAATTCACTGGCATACCTCGTTACGGTTGTAATTCTTGATCACATGCGGTTTCCAGGGAAAGGTGAGGAGCGTGTGTTTCCCGCCACATTCAGGGTTATATGCAGCGGCCCCCGTCCACTTCCAGCGCGACACCGGTGATCATGCCGGCTTCGTCAGAGCAGAGATAACATGCAGCGTTTCCCACATCCTCGGGCGTTGAAAATCGGCCGATGGGTATGGTGGACAGGAACCTGGCGCGTACCTCCGGGGTATCGGCACCCATGAATGATTTCAGAAGGGGCGTTTCCCCGGCTACGGGGCAGAGCGCGTTTACACGAATGCCTGCCGGGGCGAGTTCAGCAGCCATGGATTTGGTGGCGGTGACCATCCAGCCTTTGGAGGCGTTGTACCAGGTCAGATGAGGGCGCGGGCTAAGTGCAGCGGTGGAAGCCACGTTGAGAATTACGCCTGCGCTGCGGGCGCGCATCCTGGGCACCAGGATTTGCGCTGTCAGGTAGACGGATTTTGCATTCACGGCGAGCACACGGTCAAATTCAGCGTCGTTTACCTTTTCCATCGGCATCGGCAAATGGGTGACGCCTGCATTGTTTACGAGGATGTCAACGGGACCGAGACCATCTTCAGCGCACTCAATCATGGCCGCAACGCTGTCGCGGTCGGCGATGTTGACCGTGCGGGCGGTCTGGCCTGTAAGCCGGGCGACATTCTTCGCACCGCCTGCGTTAATGTCGGCCACCAGGACGCGGGCACCTTCGGCTGCGAACTTTTTGGCAATGCCCATGCCGAAGCCCGAGGCTGCACCGGTGACGATGGCGATTTTGCCTTGCAGGCGCATGGGCTATCCTCTCCCTTTATATGATATGTTGGCAGTTTTCCGGGCGGGTGTGGCGGCACATTTTGGTCAGGTCTTTGCCATGCCGTATCGGGCCATGACCCGGGTGGCCAACCCGCGTGGTTTCGTGGCACTTTATGAAATCTGCAAACATCCGACAATGCGGGCATGCAGGCGGCGGACTGATGCCCTTGAATTCCGTGCTATGAAATTTGTCATGTGCCGGCTGGTATCCCTTCCACGGCACAGATACCAGCCAGCCTCGCAAATCGGCCGAGCTCCGCCGCCAGCTTATCGTGCCGTGCCGCGGTCCATTTCACCCGCGGCTCGGGCCAGAAACCGGTGACGCACATCACGCTTTTGCCGCGGTCGGCCCTGAGTTCGATCCGACCCACAAAACGGGTGCCCTCCAAAAGCGGATAGACATAGTAGCCACAGCGGCGTTTGGCGGCGGGGACGAACATTTCGTTGGTGTAGTGGAAGCCGAAAATGCGCCTGAGGCGGGCGCGGTCACGGACGGCCGGGTCGAAAGGGTTGATGATGCGCAGGCGGGTGGTGGGGGCCGATATCTCTGCTGCGCGCGCTTCGATATCAGGCAATGCGAGAGCTTGCACCCAGGTGTGTTCGGCGGTTTCGATATCGACCGGGACAAGCCAGTCCTGTTGCCTGATCCAGGTGCGGCATTCTACAGGGGACATTGCGTTCCAGAATTTCCGGAGTTCACCGGGGGTTGCGATCCAGAGCCGGTTAAGTGCCGTGCGGTTGAGCCAGTCGACCATGGTTTCGTCAGCGTGTTCGTGTCTGCGAAGGTGTTCGGGAAAAACCCGGTCGGGCAGGTTGTAGTGTTTCACGAAGTTCCTTCGAAAACAGGTGGCGAGTTCGCCCGCATACCACATCTGGTCGAGTGCCTTTTTGTGCGGCGGGCGGGCCCACATCCCGCGTGGGCCCTCGAACCCGCTGTTGAAGGCGCGGGTGCTGAGCGCACCTTCCTGTGCAATGCGATTTCGAATGGCGTGGATGGCCTCCTGTGCCAATCCGGTACGGTACCAATCAGAGTTGGAGATTTTTTCACCCAGCCTGCGGAACTGGCGCTGCCAATAGGGCAGAAACTCCATGGGGATAAGACTCGCGTCGTGGGTGAAATGCTCAAAAATCAGCCGGTCACGACCCAGAAGCGGCCAGAGTTTGCCTTCCCGAAAATTCTGATTGCGGGTCCAGATAATGTGGTTGTGGGCGCGGGTTACATTGCGCATCGTGTCAATCTGTAAAAATCCGAGGTCTCGGATAATCTGTGCGACGTCGAGCGGGCCGACAGGCGGGGGCGCGAGCCCGGTGGCGGCAAGCCACAGGCGGCGTAAGGTGAGGTTATCAATCCGCATGGGCTGCGGCCATGGAGGCGCGAATGTCATCCGGTATTGTCGTGGAACTGCGGGTGATGAGGTCCATCAGTACGAGGATGAAGACGC
The DNA here is from genome assembly GCA_014323795.1 of Paracoccaceae bacterium. Classification (GTDB taxonomy): domain Bacteria; phylum Pseudomonadota; class Alphaproteobacteria; order Rhodobacterales; family Rhodobacteraceae; genus Amylibacter. Next base: position 87,160 of record JACONK010000006.1, read on the forward strand.
TTTCAAATACCAGCGTGTCGCCGCGGTAGAACCGATGGGTGACCTGCGCCGACTTACCCCCTATGGTATCAAGAGATGAACGGATCTGTACGTAATCGCCAACACGCAACTCTTTATGGCAGGTAGAATGCGCATCCGCCACAACGAAGGCGAGCTTGCGTCCGGTCAGCATGTCCTCCCGCGTAAGGCCCCATTGGCACTGGAGGGTGAAACCGCCGTCCGAACAACCATCGATGTAGCGGGCGATGTTCATGTGCCCCAGGAAATCGCAATCCGAAGGGCGGACGGTGAAGGCGTGACTGTCGATGGTTTTCATGTAGCGTTTCCTGGCAGTTGTGGCGCGGCGGCGATCAGGGAGCGGGTATAGGGGTGTTGGGGAGCGTCAAAAATCTGTTCCGTGGGGCCTTCTTCCACGATTTTGCCCAGCTGCATGACCAGGACGCGATCAGTGATTGAGCGCACGACGGACAGGTCGTGGGAGATAAACAGGTAGGTGAGGCCATGGGTTTCTGACAAATGTGCCAGCAGCTCAAGGATTCGGGCGCGAACGGAGATGTCGAGCGCGCTGACCGCCTCATCAAGGATGATGAGTTGTGGGCGGATGATCAATGCACGGGCAATGGCGATGCGCTGGCGTTGGCCACCGGAGAATTCGTGGGGGTATTTATCAGCGTCCTCCGGGGTCAGGCCCACGGCGGCGAGAGCCCGGGCGACCTGATCGCTTGCGTCCGCCGGGTGTGTATCGAGCAGGTGGAACGGCTCGCTCACCAGCCGTGCGACCTTGTGACGGGGATTGAAGCTGCCGTAGGGATCCTGGAAAACGACCTGCATTTTGCGCCGCACGGCCCGGTTGGGGCGTTTGCCGGTGAAAACGGCCTCTTTGCCGAGTCTGATCTCACCGGCCTGGGTATTTTCGAGGCCGAGGATGGCCCGGGCAAGCGTGGACTTTCCGCAGCCGGATTCCCCTACGATCCCCAGGCTTTCGCCCTTGCGGATGGAGAAGCTGACCCCGTCTACCGCACGGAAGAGGCCGGGTTTTACCCGGAATCCGGTTCGTGGCAGCGTGTAGGTGCGGGTAACGTTCTCGACGGTCAGGAGCGGGGTTTCACAAACCTTTACTTTTCGGTCAGGACGGTGGGTGCCAGCCGCAAGCAAGGCCCTGGAGCAGGGATGTTTCATGTGCCGGAAAAGGTGTCGGGTCGGCCCGTTTTCCACCACGCGGCCCTTTTGTATAATATGGATATGGTCGGCCATGCCGTGCATGATGGCGAGGTCATGGCTGATCATCAGGAGGCCCATGCCGTCTTCGCGCACCAGCCGGGCCAGCAGATTCAGGATGCCCGCCTGTGTTGTGACGTCGAGCGCGGTGGTTGGTTCATCCGCGATCAGGAGTTTCGGACGGAGCGCGATGGCCATGGCGATGCAGACCCGCTGGCGCTGGCCCCCCGAAATCTCATGCGGATAGCGGGTGAGGGGGAAGCGGTCAGCCGGGATGTCTACCCGGTCGAGTGTGGCGCGGGTTTGCGCCATCGCCTCGGACCTTGGGATATCCTTGTGGATCATGATTGCCTCCGCCACCTGGTCGCCGATGGTTTTGACCGGATTTAGGGCTGTCATCGGCTCCTGAAAAATCATCGAAACAGTTTTGCCGCGCAGGGCGCACATTTCCGCCTCGCTGGCGGTCAGGATGTCGGTTTTATCCAGGAGAAGGGTGCCGTTCGCCTGAGATCCGGGGGGCAGAAGCCGGGTTATGGCATGGGCAGTCATGGATTTGCCGCAGCCGGATTCGCCGATGATGCCCGCGATCCGGCCTGCCTCGAGTGAAAGGCCAACGTCATGCAGGATCGGCACCTGGCCGATCCTGCATGACAGGTTTTTGATGCGAAGCAGGGTCATCGGGCGTCCCTGCGGATGCGGGGATCCAGGATGTCCCGCAAGGCATCGCCCATAAGGTTGAGCCCGAGGACGGTGAAGACAATGGCCAGCCCCGGGAAGAGGGCCATGTGCGGCGCAAACAATATCATCGTCTGGCTATCGGCAAGCATCCGGCCCCAACTGGGCGCGGGGGGCTGGGTGCCCAGGCCGACGTAGGAGAGCCCGGCTTCGGCGATAATGCCGAGAGAGAACTGGGTGGTACCTTGCACGATCAGCAGGTTGGCGATGTTGGGCAGGATGTGTTCGGCACTGATGCGCACGGGGCCTTTGCCCGCAACGCGTGCGGCAAGGATGTAGTCACGCTGCCAGAGGCTGAGTGCCGCGCCGCGGGTCAGGCGGGCGAAAACGGGGATATTGAAAATGCCGATCGCGATGATGGCGTTGAAAGCACCCGGCCCGAAGACCGCGGTGATGAGGATGGCGATCACGAGGCTCGGGAAAGCGAAGACAAGGTCGTTGACACGCATGATCAGTTCGTCAAGGATCCCGCCTTTGTTGGCGGCGGCGGCGAGCCCGATGGGTACCCCCGCGACCATGCCGACACCAACGGCGACGACGGCCACCGCGATAGAGATACGGGCCCCGACCATGATCATGCTGAGGATGTCGCGGCCAAAATGGTCGGTGCCAAGCAGGAAATCACCACCAAGTGGTTTCCTGAATCTGTTGACGATGTCCACCGTGGTATGGTCGTGCGGCGTGTAGACAAAAGAAATCAGTGCAAGGGCGGTGAAAAAAGCGGTGAGGACAGCACCAGGGATGAGGTTTTTGGATCTCGGCATGGGTCGCCTCCGGTTTCAGATATGAAGTCGTGCCATAGAAATGATGACAATCCCGGCGGCAACGCCGACCGCTCCTGGTTCTGACAGTCCGATTATCGCGCCGTCCGCAGCCTGGGGTCTATCCAGGCGTAGGCAAGGTCCACTGCGAAATTCACGACAATCACGGCGAAGACAAGGAGCATGACAACGCTCTCGACAACGATCATGTCCCGCTGGGAGATGGCCTGGAAGATCAGGCGACCCAAACCAGGGAGAAAGAAGACCTGCTCAATGATAATTCCGCCCGCGATCAGGAAGGTAAACTGCAGGCCGATGATCGTCAAAACCGGGATCAGTGCGTTGCGCAGCGCGTGACGCCACAGCACCTGGCGGCGCGTCAACCCCTTGGCACGGGCGGTACGGATGTAATCTTCGCCCAGCGTATCCAGCAGGGCGGAGCGCATGACGCGGGCGAGGATGGAGGCTTGCGGCAGGGCCAGGGCAATGGCCGGGAGCGTCAGGGCTTTTATGGCTGTAAACGGGTCTTCCCAGCCCGGGAACCCCCCTGCCGGGAACCAGCGCAGATTGATAGAGAAGACCAGTATTATCAGCATCGCAAACCAGAAGTTCGGTATAGCGATTCCGCACTGGGTGAGGCCCATCACACTGGTATCCGCAGCAGAACCGCGGCGTGTTGCCGCCAGAATGCCTGCCGGAAAGGCGATCAGCGTACCCAGCACCAGTGCGTAGGTCGCGAGCGGCAGGGATATCCGCAGCCGGTCCGCCACCATCTCCGCCACTGGCGTACGATAGGTGTAGCTGGTGCCGAGATCGCCGGTCAAGAGTCCGCCTGCCCAGCTGAAGTATCGCTGCCAGGGCGGCTGATCGAGCCCGAGCTCTGCCCTGAGGGCTGCCAGCGTATCCTCCTGCGCATTTATCCCAAGCATGAAGACAGCCGGGTCACCAGGTACAACTTCCACGGTCAGGAAAATAACCACAGAGGCCGCGAACAGCGACAGAACCAGAGATTGCAGGCGCAGGAGCGCATATCGCAGCATGACCGGGACGTTAGCGGGCATGGCGGCAGAAAACAAGACAAATGCCAGCCACCGCCGGGCGGGGACTGTCCCGCTTAATTCATGGGTAATCGCTGAAAGTGCAGCGAACACGGCCGGGGTTCAACGCCGCAGGCCACTGGTTTGCGCCGTATGGTAAGAAACTGGCCACACCGTGCACCGGAAGCCGTGTTGCCTGGAGGTTCAGGATTCATACCTGATAGATGACGAGTGTGGCGTGAGTGATTGCTGACAGGAAGACCATGGGGTATCTGTCGTGTCCGATGGCATCGCGCCGCCAATCCTCTGAGATTGCCGAACATGACCTCGATCAGGTTGCGTTGTTTGTATCGGTGCCTGTCGTATCGGCATCCGGCAGGCTGTCCGGCAATGCCCGTGCGCTGATGTAAGCACTGACCTGGCCTGCCGCGCCGCATCGTTTTCGCCACACCCGGTGGCGAGACCGGCTGTCATCCGTGCGAAGATGCCCTTCCACTGTTTCCGGCGATTGTATGGCGTCTTGTGTGGGCCACAGGCAGCCGGGGCGTCTCGCCACAGCGGTTCGCGTATGCCGGTTGCGCTTCGGCCGCGAATGTCACGGACCCTGGTTCGGGAGGCGGGCTGCTGTTTTATTCCCAGCTGACGCCGGTCAGGTCTGTTGCCTGGGTCGGTGCGTCTTTCCAAAGCCCTTTGATACCCGCCTTCGCCACGGTCGGTGTGGCCAGCTGGAAGAGATAGCCGTTTACATAGTCTTCGGAGATCATTGTCTGCGCCGTGGCCAGCATGGCGGCGCGTTTTTCCGGGTCCGCCTCCAGGTTCAGGTCAGCGATCAGCCTCCGGAAGTCAGCGTTATCATACTGGAAGTAGTATTCCGGCCGGGCATAGATACCGATGTCGAAGGGTTCCGTATGGCTGACGATGGTCAGGCCGTAGTCCTTGCCTCGGAATACTTCCTCCAGCCATTGCGCCCATTCGAGGTTGGAAATCTCTGTCTTGATACCGACAGCGCGGAGTTGGGCCGCGATGATCTCGCCCCCCCGGCGGGCGTAAGACGGCGGTGGCAGTTTGAGCGTGGTGGTGAAGCCGTCGGCAAAACCCGCTTCGGCCAGCAGTTGCCTGGCAAGTTCCGGGTCGTATCGGGAGTTGCCCGTCAGATCCACATAGGCCGGATTGTGCGGCGCGAAGTGAGTGCCAATGGGGGTGCCGAGCCCGAACATGGCACCGTCGATGATCGCCTGCCGGTCAATTGCATGAGCGATCGCTTTGCGGATATTCACGTTGTTGAGCGGCGGCATCTTGTTGTTGATAGAAAGTATGGTTTCCCCTTCCGTGCTGCCGACAATGACGTTGAAGCGGGGATCCGCCTCAAACTGCGGCAGGGTTTCGGGTGCCGGAAAGCCTGCGAAGGCGTCTATATCTTCGGCCATCATGGCAGCGAAAGCGGCCGTCGGGTCAGAAATAAACCTGAAGGTTACCGCGTCCAGTGCCGGGGCATCGCCCCAGTAGTCGTCATTGCGCACAAGTTCGATCCTGTCGCCCTGCACCCATTTTGAAAACCTGAAGGCACCAGTGCCGATGGGTGTCTGTCTGATGCCCTCGATGCTCTCCGGTGCCAGAATCACCGCGTCGCCCCAGGCCATGTTGAAAAGGAAGTTGCCGTTGGGTGCGCTGAGCGTTACCCTGACGGTGGCGGCGTCTATGACGTCCACGCTGGCGATCAGGCTGAAAAGTGCCTTTTGCGCATTGGTGCTGTCTTCCGCACGGGCACGGTCAAGCGAGAATTTTACGTCATCGGCTGTCAGGGCCGTGCCGTCGTGAAATTTTGCGCCTTCCACCAATTTGAAGGTATAGGTCAGGCCGTTTTCAGAAATTTCCCATGACCGGGCGAGGCCGGGGATGACGGAGCCGTCGGAGGCGAAGCGCGTCAATCCTTCGAAGACGTTGGAATAAAGCACACTGTCGATGGCCCCCGCAGCGGCAGAGGTTGGGTCAAGGTGCGGCGGTTCCAGCTGGATGGCAATGGTCAGGTTACTTTTGGCCAGGGCACTGCCTGCCAGCAGAACAGCGGCAGCCGTGGTCACGGAACGCAGAAATGTCACAGGTATCTCCCGGGGTTGGTGGCGGGTGATCAAGAGTGCGCGAAAAAGCGGCGCAGGGTCAAGGATTACCCTGCTCTGCCCGGGCTTGCATGCATTGGCGACCCTCCGGGCCCCGGACCCACAGTGCGACACCTGTCGTGCTCGGGCGGGCACAGAACTCCGCTGTCTCGTGGTCAAAAAGCGGGGCCGTGGCGCGAAATTCGAAGTATTTGACACTGCCCAGCATGCTTTCGGCAAGATGGATCAGATGCTGTGCCAGCAGTGGCCCGTGCACGACCAGGCCAGGGTATCCCTCCACATCCCGGGCATAGTCCCGATCGTAGTGGATGCGGTGGCCGTTGAAGGTGAGGGCGGAGTAGCGGAAGAGTTCTGTTGTCGTAAATCTGCGGGTTGTGCACACAGTCTCATCTGTCGGTGCCTGTGGCGCGGCCACGGGGGGTCCCCCGTCGGGTCGGTAGACCAGAGATTGGGTTTCACGCAGGCAGGTCTGGCCCTTCTGGGTGATTTCATGGGCAAGCGTGACAACGGCGAAAGGGCCGGTTTTACCAGCCTTTTGCGCGGTTTTCCTGATCCGGCTGGTCTTTTCTGCAGGTGTGCCGATTTTGACGGGTGCGCTGAACCGGATATCGCCGCCCGACCACATGCGGCGGGGGAAGCCGGTGTCAGGGATAAAGTCGCCGACCTGCGGGTGGCCGTCCCGCCCGAGGTCCGCTTGCGGCACGGCTTCCCAGAAATAGGCATAGTGCCAGAACGGTGGCAGGGCTGCACCGGCGGCCGGGGCCGGGGTACCATGGCCCAGTGTCACGTGCAGGGCTGCGGCACGGGCCGGATCAATTATGTCGGTGATTGTCCTGTATCGAACTGTCATGATGGGCCATTGCAGACATCTGCCCTGCCGCAGCTTTTTCCAATCAGCCACCTTGTGCCGACGGTCGCCGACAGGGCGCGGCGGCGCAGTCTTGCCCGAAACCGAACCTGATACCAGGGGAATTTTAGGGCACCGACAGTTCGTGTCGGGGCGCGTGTTGTATCTATGGTGATGCTGTCTTCAGTTTCCCGCGCCACTGATCGCGCCTCTCCTGTCCCGGGGTGATGGCCAGGTCATTAAAACTCTCGGGCACACCTCTCCGGAAGCGGGGCAGATCCAGGGCTCCGCCATGCATGGAGTCTTCGTTCAGATCCTGGCCAGTGTGTGGCGGAAAATGAAGGTGTTCCGCACCGGAATATAATCGCCTCCGTGGGCGGACAATACGTTACCCCTTCCAGGCCGAGGGGTTGGTCATTCCCCGCACAGCCCGGCAGCAGGCCATTCCCGTCACCGCGATCAATGTTGAATGTTGCCTTAATCGTCACCCTCTTTGCCGAAGAAGGTTTCATCGGTCAGCCCGTGGTGTCCTTGAGGCCCGTGTTGATGTTTCCCCGGGCTGTTTTGGACCTCCTTCAAGTTCGTATAGGGTTTCCGGTTTATAAACTGAATCAGGGGCGATACGTTTGTTTAACGAGATCGGCATGATCGGCGAGCGGGCGATTGTGGCCCCGCTGCCATTCATCCAGCACCGCTGCATAATCCAGGGCATGGAAGGCTACCTCATCCCCGGCGACACGCTGTGCGAAATCCGTGATTTCGTCCTGGTGAAGTGTGCGCCGCACAGGGTCAACGGGGCGTCCGTCGGGCCAGCACTCTGGTTCTGCAAAAAGGTAAACAAGGATTGGACGGGTGCCGCGAAAGCGGCCGCCTTTTGCGGTTTGCGTACGTAAACCAAAGGCATGTTTGACCAGTTGGGCAGCATCAAGAGCCTGATATTGAAGGGTTCCCTCGCGCAGCCTGTCCCGCATACGGCAGTATGCGTCCATCCTGTCGCCCCAAACAGCGCGGTCATAAGCCTTTGAAAAATCTGCTTTTGGCTTGCCGCGAAAGGGCTCGTAGCGTTTGCTCTCCACCCCGATGAGTGCGGTTTTTGTCAAAATACCGACGTCAAGCCATGGATGCCTGCCGCCTGACCAGGGGAACCGCATTTCACTTTCGATAGCGACTTCAAGTGCCGGCCAATGCTGTTTGAACCCGGGCAGAGGCAGGGCCGGCAGGCACCCCGGCCTTTGCAGAAACCAGCCAAAGGTATTCACGGCAAGTGCGGATGAACTTTCAGGATGGTCAAACTTGCCCGAAGCCGGCTCGCCGCCCGGTGAGGCGTTGAGCTCAACCTCAACGGCTTCGGCAGGTAAACCGGGCAGAAACCGGGTGGCGGTCATGCGGGATTTCCGTATTTGTACCCCGGGATTTCGCTATTTCCGGGCGCGGGCGGAGGGGTGTGCCGGATCATGTTATCTTCTTCCCCGTCATGCAGCGACAGGTAAACCATTTCCTGGCCCCTTTACACGTCTTGTGACTCTTTGCGCCCGCGCCCGCAATCTTTCCCGCCACGCTGCCAGACACACCATAAAACGCGCACTTAGCCTGCCCTGCACCGGGTGGCGGCGCGTTTTTCCAGTTCTTCTGCCACCAGGAACGCGAGTTCCAGTGCCTGGCTTGCGTTCAGGCGTGGGTCGCAGGCGGTGTGGTAACGGCTCGACAGATCCTCATCCGTCACGGCGCGTATACCACCGGTGCATTCAGTCACGTCTTTGCCTGTCATCTCGAAATGTACCCCGCCGGGGATCGTGCCCTCGGCTTTGTGGATAGCAAAAAACTCCTGCACCTCCCGCAGTATATCCTTGAACTGGCGGGTCTTGTAGCCGGTCGAGGATTTGATTGTGTTGCCGTGCATCGGATCACAGGACCAGACGACATTGAATCCCTCTTCTTCCACCGCACTGGTCAGGCGGGGCAGGTGTTCGCCTGCCTTGCCGGCACCAAAGCGGCTGATCAGCGTGATGCGCCCGGGATCATTGTCCGGATTGAGGATTTCGATCAGCCGCTTGAGATCACCGGTGGGAATCGACGGCCCGCATTTGATGCCGATCGGGTTCTGTACGCCTTTGGCGAACTCCACATGGGCACCGTCCGGCTGACGCGTCCGGTCGCCGATCCAGATCATATGACCGGATCCGGCGAGCCATTTGCCGGTCGTGGAATCGACTCGACAGAGTGCCTCTTCATATTCCAGAAGCAGGGCTTCATGGCTGGTATAGAAATCAACCGTGTGCAGTTCTGATGTTGTGTCAGATGACACGCCGGCAGCGGTCATAAAATCAAGTGCGTCGGAAATGCGCACCGCAAGCTCCGCATACTTCTGCGTTGCACCCTCTGTGCTGGTGAATCCCAGGTTCCATTCGTGAACCCGGTGGATGTCTGCAAACCCGCCCATGGAAAACGCGCGCAGCAGGTTCAGGCTTGCCGCCGCCTGGGTGTAGGCCTGCAGCATCCGGTTAGGATCCGGTATGCGTGCATCTTCGGTGAATTCGAAGCCGTTGATGATATCGCCCCGGTAGCTTGGCAGTTCGACGCCGTCGATCACCTCGGTGGGCGCAGATCGCGGCTTGGCCATCTGTCCTGCCACGCGGCCGACCTTGATGACCGGCACCTTGGCACCATACGTCAGCACGACGGCCATCTGCAACATCACCTTGTAGGTGTCGCGCAGGATGTCAGCACCGAATTCTCCAAAGGATTCCGCGCAATCGCCGCCTTGCAAAAGGAACGCTTCCCCCCGGACCGCTTGCGCGAGTTTTGCCTTCAATGCCCGCGCTTCGCCTGCAAAAACCAGCGGCGGAAACCTGGACAAACATGCCTCTGCCTCTGCCAGGGCAGTCGGATCATTATAGACTGGCATCTGAATACGTTCCCTGGTGCGCCAGTCAGTTTTCGTCCACGCCGTGGTCATTTTTCATCCCGCATGTTCAGTTTAAGATCAGGGAAACACAGATATGTCAGGATAGTGCCTTTGGCCAGATTTCAGCCGGGATTGTCCAAAAAAACGGCTGTCTTCAGCATCTGAAGCGGACATATCTTGCCGTGGCTCTGCAAAATCCTAAATCATGGCGCAAGCGCAAGGCGTTACTGATTCGACGCAGCCGGCAGCGGAGATTGGCCGTGATCACACGAAATGGCATTGATCCGGCACCCCGCACCCGCCGTTTTGTGTTTTTACTGCTTGATAACTTTTCCCTGCTGCCCTTTGCGACCGCGATTGATGCCCTGCGGTTGGCCAACCGATTCGTGCACCGGAATATCTACGCCTGGACGCTGGCCTCCGAAGACGGGTCTTTTGCGACTTCGTCGGCGGGTACGCGGGTCGCGGTTGATCAAGGGCTGACGGATGTGGGCCGCGACGACACGATCATGGTCTGCGGTGGCATTGACGTGAGGCAGGCCACCACGCGTCCGGTTCTGGGCTGGTTGCGGCGGGAGGCGCGCAAGGGTGTGCATGTCGGCGGGCTTTGTACCGGGGCGTGGACCATGGCGAAAGCGGGGCTCCTGGATGGGCGCAAATGCACGATTCACTGGGAAAACCACGACAGTTTTGCCGAAGAATTCTACGAAATTGACCTGCAAAAATCGGTCTTTATCGTTGACGGCAAAAGGTTTACAAGTGCGGGCGGGACGTCAAGCCTCGACCTGATGTTGCGCCTGATGGCCACCCAGGTGGGAGAAGAACTCGCCAACTGGGTGGCAGACCAGACACTGCACACCAACATCCGAACAGACCGCGACGAACAGCGGCTGTCGATTCCAACCCGCATCGGTGTGCGCCACCCGAAGCTTTCCGCCGCCATCCGGCTGATGGAACAAAACATTGAGGAACCAGTCAGCCCCAGCGTACTTGCTGCCGATGTCGGCATGTCGGCACGGCAGCTGGAGCGGCTTTTTGCCCGCTACCTGAGCCGTAGCCCAAAGCGGTATTACATGGACCTGCGACTGCAGAAGGCGCGGAACCTCCTGATGCAGACGGACATGAGCGTGATCAACGTGGCCACTGCATGCGGTTTCGCGTCGCCATCGCATTTCTCCAAGTGCTACCGTACGCAATATGACACGACGCCCTATCGCGAACGGGGCAGCCGGGCGGCCAAGCGGGGAACGTAGCAGGACGTCCTGGTCAGAATCCGGATTTGCCTTGTGCGCGTCGCAGCATGTCACCCGCGTTCATGACCGGCGCATCCGGCAACAGGTTTCGGCCAGACTTACCGTGATATCGACAATCTTTGCGGATTTTCGGTAATCGGCCAGCGTAAAACGGACAGGAGGTTGCCTGTGCGGAAGGCCAGGAGAATCCGGGATGTTGGCGCGGTGCTTCATGTAAAGCCGGAACGGGACGGGATCCGCGCATGCGCAGGATCCCGGGCGCGCGTTACGGGCAGATGGGCGACCGGCTGTGGCACTTGTGCCGCGGGGGCATCAGCGGGCGCGATCCGGTCCAGGAGCATCCCTGGGGAAAAACGTTCGGGGATGACGCCGCCGCGCCGGACTGCTCTCCGGGCACCTCTGGCACCTGGCGGAGCAAGTCAGCCACCGGGCCAATGCCGGAGATTGCGCCCTGTGCATGGTAACGCTGAAGGTCGGGCGTACGGATCATTCAAACCCCGCGTGCCGCGTCATACCCGGTGCGTCCAGGCAGATGGGCGACCGCATCTGCGGTACCGCACGGCCCATGCCAGGCCAACTGATTGATGAGAGGCCGTTTCGTTTGATCGGGCCGGGTATTTCCGGCCGCATCCGTCCGGACGAAGGTGTGGACAAATACACGTATCTGCCGGAAGTCGGCACAGCCAAATGCGCAAAACCGAGGCGATGTACGGGCTCTTTGGCGGGCGGCAGGCAGTATATCGCGGATACCTTGCCTTTACACCCGTTGTGGCGAATGGCGTTGACTTATCCCCTTTGTCTGCGGGAATTTTTATCGGTAACAGAATCATAGCGGGCCAGGCCACGTGCAGTTCAACAAACTCCGCCTTGTGGGCTTCAAGTCTTTTGTGGATCCGACCGAACTGATTATCCGGGACGGATTGACGGGCCTTGTTGGTCCCAATGGCTGCGGCAAGTCGAACCTGCTGGAGGCCTTGCGCTGGGTCATGGGCGAAAATCGCCCTACGGCCATGCGGGGCGGCGGGATGGAGGATGTGATCTTCTCCGGTGCCGCAACCCGGCCTGCGCGGAATTACGCGGAAGTGTCGCTGATGATTGACAACCGCGACCGATGTGCACCGCCTGCCTTTAACGGAAGCGACTGCATTGATGTGGTGCGGCGAATCACGCGGGATGCCGGATCTGCCTACAAGACTAATGGAAAAGAGGCGCGGGCGCGGGATGTGCAGATGCTGTTCGCCGATGCCTCTACCGGTGCCCATTCCCCCGCGCTGGTGCGGCAGGGGCAAATCTCTGAGCTGATCAACGCCAGGCCAGGGGCGCGGCGGCATGTGCTGGAGGAGGCCGCAGGTATTTCCGGGCTCTACCAGCGCCGGCATGAGGCGGAGCTGAAGTTGACAGGGGCAGAGATGAACCTGTCCCGCATCATGGATGTTGTCGAACAGCTGGACGGGCAGTTGTCGCAACTCGCCCGACAAGCCCGGCAGGCGGCACGGTACCGCACGATTCTTGAAGATCTGCGTTGCTCCGAAGGGTTGCTTTTATACCGCCGTTGGCGGGAGGCGGATGGGGTGTTCGCAGGTGCGCGGGAAAGACTGGCGGAGGCGGCAAAGTTCGCCGCCCAGGGCCAGATCGATGCTGCCCGGGCCTTCAGCCTGCGCGAAAATCTGGAGAGCAAGGTTCCGCCCCTGAGAGAAGAAGAGACCATAGCGGCAGCGGTTCTGCAGCGCCTGCTGGTGGAACGGGACACCCTGCAAAGCCGCGAAGATGCGGCACGCGATACCAGCGAAACCTTGCAGAACCGCATCGCCCAGCTGACGCGGGACATCGTGCGGGAAGAGACCCTGAACCGCGACGCGGACGAGACGATCAAACGGCTCGAGCGGGAACTGGTGCAGATCCTGAAAGCAGTTGAAGGTCACGATGCCTGCCTTGCGGCGGCGGCGGCGGATGCCCGGGCGGCAGCCGCTGTCCTGCAGAATCAGGAGGCGGAGCTTGACCGGCAGAACGAAGATGTCGCCCGCCTGTCCGCCCGCCACCAGTCTGCCCGCCGCCGCCAGGAAGAAGCGGCGGAGATGCTGAATAAGCACCAGGTTGGGGCCCGGTCGGCAGAACAGGCGGTTACTGCGGCAGAGATCGGGTTGCGCCAGGTTGAAGAGAGGATAGGTCACATCTCTGAATCTCACCGTGTCGCGCAAGAGGCCGCGGTGAAAGCCGAAACGCGACTGATAGAGGCAGAAACCGCACGGGTGGCGGCACAGACGGCGGACAGTGAGGCCCGCGCTGCCATGTCAGAGGCTAAAGGGGAGGCGGGTGCACTGAAGGCGGAAGTCGCCGCGCTGGAACGGGTTATCGCCCGGGATCGTGCGGATGCGACCCAATTGATTGATGAGGTGCGGGCAGATAAAGGATATGAGGCTGCTTTGGGCGCGGCACTGGCGGATGACCTTAAGGCACCGCTGGTCGATGGTGAATCCGCCTCCGGCTGGGTGCTGTTACCGGGGTATTCGGACAGCGTACCGTTGCCCCCCGGCGCGACGTCCCTGGCAGAAAACATTCGTGCGCCGGCCGTTTTGGTGCGCCGCCTGTCGCAGACTGGCGTGGTTTCGCAGTCTGACGGGGCGCGGGTACAGGCGAATCTGCGCCCCGGCCAGCGATTGGTATCGCTTGAAGGCGATCTCTGGCGCTGGGACGGATTTCGTGCGGGTGCCGGTGATGCCCCCTCTTCGGCTGCGCTGCGTCTGCAGCAGGAAAACCGGCTTGATGACCTGCGCGGTATGCTTGACGCGGCCGAAGGTCGTGCGACCGCGGCCCGCCGCAGGTTTGAGACGGTCCGGGCCGCGCTGGCGGAAGTTGTGGAGGCTGACCGCGCAGCCCGCACGGCGCGTAGAGATGCCGATGAGGCGGCCACAGCTGCAACCCGCGCCCTGTCCCGGGCAGAGGCTGACCGCGACAGGCTGTCGGCTAATCTGGAAACCCGGAAGCTCGCCCGAACCCGTTTGTCGGAAGAGATTTTAGCGGCGCAGAACGCCCTGAAAGAGGCTGCGTCAGCGGTGCGGGAACTGGGTAATCTTCACAGTGCGCGGCAAACGGCGGAGTCGCTGAAGGTTGCCGTTGAAGACGCACGGATGGCCATGCTGACAAAGCGCGCCGGCTTTGCCGAGCAACGCCGCGAAGGCGAGGTACGTATCAGACGGCGACAGGAGATTACGAAAGAAGTTTCTGACTGGCGTCATCGCCTGGAGACAGCCGGAACCCGGATTGCCGAACTAAAGGAACGCAGGGAGATCTCTGAAACAGAGATGAAAGAGGCAAGGGCCGTGCCGCAAGAGATTGCCTCGAAACGCGAGGGACTGTCCCGCATGATCGACAAGGCGGAGGCTCGCCGCAGAGCCGCATCCGACGCTTTGGCGGCGGGCGAGACAAACCTGCGCCAGGCTGTGGATAGCGAACGCACCGCCGAACGCATCGCGTCAGAGGCCCGCGAGACCTGCGCCCGGGCAGAAGCCCTGGCGCAGGCCGCCCGGACCCAGGCAGATACCGCCGCCGCCCGCATCCGTGAAGAGTTGGGAACCACGCCGCAAAAACTGTTGGAAACCCTGAATTACGATCCCGGGGATATCCCCTCTGCGGAAGTGATCGAAACCGATATCGCCCGCCTGCGCCGCCAGCGTGATGCGCTGGGTGCCGTGAACCTGCGGGCAGAGGAAGACGCCCGCGAAGTGCAAGAGAACCGCGATACCCTGATGGCGGAGCAGACGGACCTGAAAGCGGCAATCGGGAAGCTGCGACACGGCATTGCCAGCCTCAACAGCAAGGGCCGCGCCCGGCTGCTGGCAGCCTTTGACGAGGTGAACAGTAACTTCGCGATGCTCTTTGGGCATCTCTTTGGGGGCGGCGACGCCAGGCTTGCGCTGGTGGAAAGCGACGATCCGCTGGAAGCGGGGCTTGAGATTATGTGCCAGCCGCCGGGCAAGAAACTGTCCACGCTAAGCCTTTTGTCAGGGGGGGAGCAGACCCTGACCGCCCTCAGCCTGATTTTCGCCGTATTCCTTGCAAATCCGTCCCCCGTCTGTGTGCTGGATGAGGTGGACGCACCGCTTGATGACGCCAATGTCACCCGTTTCTGTGATCTGCTGGATGAAATGGCGAAACGCACCGAAACCCGCTTTATGATTATCACCCACCACGCCATTACCATGGCCCGCATGGACCGCCTGTTCGGTGTGACTATGGCAGAGATGGGGGTCAGCCAGCTGGTGTCTGTCGACCTGGGTGCGGCGGCGCGGATGGCAGGTTAATCCGCTGCGGCCCCCTGACAGATACCCGTCACTGCCCGGCCCTGGGGCGCGGCATTGTGCCGTGGAAGCAGGGGCCATAACGCCTTTTTGGAAGTGCGCATTTTCCGCTTGACCTCACGCGGGATTTCATTCATCGTCCTTTCCGCAACCAAACACGCAACCCGCTTTACCGGGTCGCCTGCTGAATAAGCTTGACCCGGCAAGGGGTAGCTCCCCGATGCCCTGGCGAATAAGCGGGGCTTTTCTGCTTTTGCGTGGATGGTTGCAACGGCCCGGCACCCTCAGGCGTGCTCAAGCCTTTGGCGACCTGACCGAAAGCCGCCCGACGGCTGATGCTACCTACACCGGCCTGATGGTCGGCACCCCGGCACGGGGGGCGCAACGCGACAACCTGCTGCAGGGGGATGCAACGCTGACATTTACCGCCGCCGATAATCAGCTCGACGCCACTTTCAGCGACATCAAAGACCTTGACCACAACACCGCCCACAGTGTGACGGAGGTCCGGTTCCGGGATGTGCCGGTCAGTTCCGGCGGCACGTATGCGCAAGGCGCAGGTGCCAACAGGATTGAGGGGGCCTTTTACGGCACAGGCCACGCGGAAACCGCCGGGGTCTTTGAACAGCAGGGCATCGTCGGGGCCTACGGCGCGAAGAAGCAGTAACCCCGCCGGACAATGCGCCGGGCCGGGCCTCTGTCCGGCCCGGCGTCTTCCCGCCCGGCCTGCCCGATGGTGCGGCCGGACACCGGTGATTTCAGGCCCGCATTGTGGCGCGGGTCTGTTGCCTCAGCAGGTCGAGGGATATCAGGCAGATGCTGGTGCCGCGGGTGTGAAGCGGGCGTAGAAGGTTTCGCCCTTCTCCGCCATTTCCTTCAGCAGGGCAGGCGGGTTGAACCGGTCGCCGTGTGTGGCGGCGAGCCCTTCGCAGATCCCGACAGCCTGTTCTGCCCCCAGCATGTCAAGCCAGGAAAACGGCCCCCCGGACCAGGGCATGAAACCCCAGCCGAGGACCGCGCCGACATCACCTTCGCGGATGTCCTCCAGAACGCCCTCTTCAAACGCATGCACCGCTTCCAGCACCTGCACCAGGGCAAGGCGGTGCTGCACCTCTGTCACGTCGGGCTGATCTTCCATCACCGCGAAATGATCAGCCAGACCGGGCCAGAGACCGGTCCGCCTGCCGGTTTCATCATAGGTGTAGAAACCCGCATTGACCTTGCGGCCCAAACGGCCGGCCTCAAACAGCGTGGTGATTACCTTGTCACCGTCTGAGGCCGGACAGGTGTTGCCCATGGCCGCTTTCGTCGCCGTCATGATTTTCATGGCGAGATCAACGGAGGTTTCGTCGCCAAGCTGCAACGGCCCGATCGGCATGCCCATGTGCCTCGCGGCGTTTTCAATGAGTGCGGGGGCTATGCCTTCGGCCACCATCCGGTGCGCCTCACCCCCGTAGGGGATGATGCAGCGGTTGGCGTAGAAAAAACGGGCGTCGTTGACGACGATCGGTGTTTTCCCGATCTGGCGCACGAAATCGAGTGCCCTGGCCACGGCATGGGCACCGGTTTCCCTGCCCTTGATGATCTCCACCAGCATCATCTTGTCGACCGGGGAAAAGAAATGCATGCCGACGAATTGATCGCGGCGTTGGCTGGCCGCCGCCAGGCCGGTGATCGGCAGGGTGGAGGTGTTGGTGGCAAAGGTCGCGTCCTGCGGGATGATGGCCTCAGCCTTTTTCGTTACCTCTGCCTTTATGGCAGGGTCTTCAAAGACGGCTTCCACGATCAGGTCCACGTCCCTGAGCGCGTCGAAATCCGTTGTCGCGCGGATCAGGCCAAGCACCTGCTTTTTTTGTTCCGGCGTTGCTTTTTTGCGCCGGATGCCCTTGTCCATGTAGTGTTCCGTGCAGGATTTGCCCCTGTCCGCTGCTTCCTGCGTCCGGTCAATCAGCACAACCCCGATACCGGCTGTGGCGGCGACCAGCGCGATGCCCGCACCCATCATGCCCGCGCCGAGTACGCCTATCTTCTTCACGCTCTGATCCGGCACATGCGCCGGGCGTGCAGCACCTTTTTCAAGCGCGCCCTTGTTGATAAACAGGGCGTTGATCATGGCCGCAGACGACGGATTCATCAGCACATGGGTGAACCAGCGCGCCTCAATCTTCAGTGCCGTGTCGAAGGGCACGAGGGCACCTTCATAGATTGCGGCCAGCAGAGCCTGTGCCGCCGGGTACACCCCGCTGGTCTTCGAATGCACCATGGCCACGGCACCGGCGAAGGCCATGAATCCCGCCGGGTGGTAGGGTGTCCCGCCGGGCATCCTGTAGCCCTTCTGATCCCAGGGTTTCACCAGATCGGCATCTTTCGCTTTCAGAACCCAGGCCCGGGCCGCATCAGGCAGCGCGTCCGCCGGGACAACCTCATCAACCATACCTGCAGCCCTGGCCTTTGCCGGTTCCAGGGTCTTGCCTTCCAACAGGTAGCCTGACGCGCCCATTACCCCCATCTTGCGCACCATCCGCGTGGTGCCTCCCCCGCCGGGGAACAGGCCAACCATGATCTCCGGCAGGCCAATTTTGGCTTTCGGGTTGTCGGCGGCGAAGATGCGGTGGCAGGCGAGAGAAATTTCAAGGCCAATACCCAGGGCGGTGCCGGGCAAGGCCGCTGCAAAAGGTTTACCGCCCTTTCCGGTTTTGAAGTCCATGCCCGCAAGCTCAATCTTCCGCAGGACGTTATGGCCTTGCATTATCCCGTCAAAGATTACGCGTGCCGGGTTTTCGCCGCCCCGGGCCTTCCATCCGGCAAGGGTGTTGAGGTCCATCCCGGCGGCAAAATACTTCTTGGCAGATGTGATAACCGCCCCTTTGATCGCATCGTCTTCGAGCACGGCGTCGACACAATCATCCAGGGCACCAAAGCCCGCCTCGGACATGACGTTCATGGATTTGCCCGGGCAGTCCCAGGTGATGATGGCAACGCCGTCGTCGCCCGTCGTCATTGTGAAATCAGCCATGATTTTCCTTGTCAAACAGGGGTCAGGCCCGCTCAATAATCGTTGCGACACCCATGCCGGAACCGATGCAGAGTGTGGCCAGTCCGGTTTCCTTGTCGGACCGCTCCATTTCGTCGAGCAGTGTCCCGAGCAGGATGGCACCGGTGCCGCCCAGGGGGTGACCCATGGCAATCGCGCCGCCGTTCACGTTCAGCTTGTCCATATCCACATCAAAATGGTCCTGAAAGCGCAGGACAACGGCGGCGAAAGCCTCGTTCACCTCGAAGAGGTCGATGTCGCTGATCGCCATGCCATTCATTTTCAGGATTTTTTCGGTCACCGGAACCGGGCCGGTCAACATGATGGTCGGGTCAGTGCCGATCCTGGCTGTTCCCCTGATCCGTGCGCGGGGTCTCAGCCCGTTCTTTTCGCCAAACTCCCGGTTTCCGATCAGAACGGCACCGGCACCGTCCGCAATGCCGGATGAGTTGCCGGCGTGATGCACGTGCTCAATCTTCTCAAGCACCGGATATTTCATGATCGCGATCCTGTCGAAACCCGGCATGGTTTCACCCATATCCCTGAATGACGGGTGCAGGGTACTGAGCCCTTGCATGTCGGTCGCGCCGCGGATCATTTCGTCATGGTCCAGGATTCCGAGGCCGTTCTGATCCTTCAGCGCGTAGACTGACCTGGAGAACCGCCCCTCTTTCTGCGCCCTGGCGGCGCGCTTCTGGCTTTGCACCGCGTATTCGTCGCACATGCCCCTGCTGTAGCCGTATTTTGTGGCGATGAGGTCAGCCGAGATCCCCTGCGGCACGAAGCAGACTTTCATGGCCAGCGTCGGGTCTGCGGCAATCGCACCGCCGTCGGAGCCCATAGGCACACGGCTCATGCTTTCCACCCCGCCGGCGATATAGCCCTGGCCCTGTCCGCCCATCACCTGGCCTGCGGCCATGTTCACGGCCTCAAGTCCCGAGGCGCAGAAGCGATTCACCGATACACCGGCCACGCTTTGATCAAGGTCGGAGCAGAGCACGGCAGACCGTGCCAGGCAGCCGCCCTGTTCGCCCACCTGCGATACGTTGCCCCAGATGACGTCGTCCACATCGGCACTGTCAAAGCCCGTGCGGGCCTGCAGCACGTTCAACGTCTCTGCAGACAGGCGCACGGCGGACACTTCATGCAGGGAACCATCCGGCTTTCCCTTCCCGCGCGGTGACCGCGTGGTGTCGTAGATATAGGCGTCCTGTGCCATGGGTCAAATTCTTCCTAAAGGGGTGTGGCCCGGTCCGAGGGCGAGCCCGGCATAAGCTCATACGGGTGTTTCCAGCCAGGCAGATTTTCGATTCGGCCCAGCCATGCATTGATGTTATCCCAATCGCCCCGGATAAAGCCGAAGGGTTCAGGGTAAAAAAGGTAGCCGCAGGCGGAGAAATCCGCCATCGTCGGCCCCTTGCCGACCAGCCAATCGCGGGACGACAGCACCCCGTTGAGCACTTCGTAAGCTGCGTTCAGCCGATTCTGCATGAAGTTGATCACCTGTTCCGGGCGTTTGTCTGCGGGCAGGAAGTTCATCAGGAACCGCGTCATACCGGCCTGCGAGGACATTTTATGGTTATCCCAGAGCACCCAGCGCAGCACCTCGCGTTCTTCCGTGCGGGTGTCGCCGCCGAATTTACCTGTCTTTTCAGTAATGTAGTTCTGAATGACGCCCGATTGGGTCAGTACCAGATCACCGTCAACCAGCACCGGCGTTTCGCCCATAGGGTTCACCCCGCGAAACGCTTCTTCGCGGGTCTGGCCGCCAAAGAAATCAACCTTGACCGCCTCCCATTCAAGGCCTGACAGTTCCAGCGGCAGTGCCGCCTTGTAGCTGTTCCCGCTTTCTCCGAAGCAATGCAGTTGGATCATTTCACTTCCTTTCCCGGTTTATAGCAGATTCCGAAAATAATACTCCGGAACCAGGGCAATTAAGATTCCCGTATTGCGCTGCCGGGGTGCCATCCCGACAGGGCCTGCACCCCCGCCGCAGATACCGAAAGCGCGTTCTCGCGCACCACTTTTGGGTGCAGTTTCTTCAAAAAGCAATCGGTCGTCAAATCCACGGTGCGCCATGGCAGTCCTCCGTAAACATCAAAAGACCGCAAGATTTCAAAGTTTGCGGGCTTGCCGCCCGGGTGCGCGGCCCGCCTCAGGCCACCGGCTCAGAAGCTGTCGGTGCCAAGTGCCATCACCGGGTCGGCCCCGGACCGGATGCGGGCAAGGTGCATCCTGCAGGCGGGCAGCCGCCGGGCCATGTAGTACCGCGCCGTGGCTACCTTATTTTTGTAGAACGCCGGATCATCGGCATTGCCGTCGAGTGCCTTGAGTGCGACCTTTGCCATGTGCGCCCACATCAGGCCAAGGCAGACGTGCCCGAAGAGGTGCATGAAGTCGGTTGCCCCTGCGAGCCTGTGGTTCGGATTTTTCATGCCGTTTTGCCTCAGGTATATATCAGCATCCTGAAGCGTATTCGACGCTTCCCGCAGCGGTCCGGTGAACGCTTTCATCGCCTCATTATCCTTGTTTTCGGCGATAAATGTCTGCACCAGATCAAAGAAGGCCATCACATGTTTGCCGCCGTCGGCAGCCAGTTTGCGGCCCACAAGGTCGAGTGCCTGCACACCGTTCGCCCCTTCGTAAATCATGGTGACCCGTGCGTCGCGGGTGAACTGGGACATGCCCCATTCCTCGATATACCCGTGGCCACCATAGACCTGCTGGGCCTGCACAGTCATATCGTAGCCAACATCGGTCAGGAAACCCTTGATGATCGGCGTCAGCAAGGAGATCAGACCCTCCGCCTCTGCATCCTCGTTCCGCCGCGCCCGGTCAATCATCACGGCACCCCAGTAGACAAAGGCCCGCGCCCCTTCGATGAAGGACTTCTGGTCCATCAGGTTGCGGCGGATGTCCGGGTGCACTATCAGCGGGTCTGCCGGGCCATCCGGGTTCCTGGCACCGGTTACGTCGCGGCCCTGCAGACGGTCCCTGGCGTAGATCACTGCGTTCTGGTAGGCGACTTCAGCCTGCGCCAGACCTTGCATGCCGACACCCAGCCGTGCTTCGTTCATCATGGTGAACATGGCGCGCATGCCTTTGTGCTCTTCCCCCAGCAGGGCACCGGTCGCCCCGTCATAGTTCATGGCGCAGGCAGGGTTGCCGTGGATACCCATCTTTTTTTCGATTCTGCCGCAGGACACGCTGTTGCGCACCCCTGGCGAATCACCGTCATCCACCAGAAGTTTCGGCACAATGAAAAGCGACACACCCTTAATGCCTTCCGGCCCGCCCGGGATTTTCGCCAGCACAAGGTGGATGATATTATCGGCCATATCATGTTCGCCGGCAGAGATGAATATCTTCTGGCCGGAAATTTTGTATGATCCGTCCTCTTGCGGCACAGCCATGGTGCGCATTAGGCCGAGGTCGGTGCCGCAGTGCGGCTCCGTCAGGTTCATGGTACCGGTCCATGCGCAGCTGACCAGGTTGGGCAGATACCTCGACTTCTGCTCTTTTGTGCCGTGGGTGCGGATGGCGGAATAAGCACCGTGGGTCAGGCTCTGGTACATGGCAAACGCCTGGTTGGACGAGGAAAACATCTCTGCCACTGCGGTGGCCATAACGCAGGGCATGCCCTGGCCACCGTATTCCGGGTCACAGTCAAGGCCCGTCCAGCCGCCTTTGCGAACCTGGTCAAAGGCATCCTGGAAACCTGTCGGCACACGGACCACGCCGTTTTCCAGTGTGCAGCCTTCGGTGTCGCCCACCATGTTCAGGGGGGCGAGCACCTGGCCGGTGATCCTGCCTGCCTCTTCCAGAACGGCACCGGTGAAATCTGCTTCCAGCTCGTTATAACCCGGTATGTCTGTCTTATAGACATCCAGAACTTCGTTCAGGACAAAGGCCATGTCTTTTGTGGGGGCGATGTAACTCGGCATAGTCGGGTGCTCCGTTTCCCGGATGTGTCGTGGCCGGTCAGGTGCCGGGCCGGGGCATTTCGTCGTGCGGGCGCATCATAATAATTTGCGGCTGTTCCGGCTTCCGGGGTTACAGGGCTGTATCAAGTCGGCTATTTCGGCATAACCATAGCGTTTGAGGCATATTTGGAACAGTCGGATGGCACCGATACTCCAAGGTATATCTTGCCGGGAAGACTGGCGAAAGCCTGGTTGTTGCCGGGCCGGCATGGCACGACGGCGCACCTGCATGTAAGGCAGGCAGGTACCCGTTGAGAACCGCTTTGGGATGGGTTGATATGGCGTTTTACAACAACCGGCACGGTAACTGGCACGGTGATTCCGGCAGTGCACCAGGGCTGTTTCAACGCAACCGGTCTGTCCATGTCTGTCATATACTGGCAGGTCGTATGGCCGGTTCCTGTTCCTGAATGGCTCCGGTCTGTCCCGATTCTTTCCCCTGACCGAAAGCCTCTTCGCCCCTGCGCGCGAACACCACAGTTGATGTATGTGAAGAAAGTATGGCCCGATGAGCGATGATGACCGCGCCCGGCGCGAAAAACTGGCACGCCGGTTTACGGAGGCACTGCCGTTCAGCAAAGCGCTCGATATGCGCATCGATAGTTTCGGCGTGGCTGTGGCGGGCATGTCCATGCCTTATTCGGGGTTCATCGTCGGGGATCCCGGCACGGGCATTGTGCATGGGGGTGCGGTGTCCGCCCTGCTTGACACATGCGGCGGGCTGGCCGTTTTCCTGCACCCCGAAGGAACGGCACCGACGGCCACGCTTGACCTGCGGATCGATTACATGCGACCGGCCAAACCCGGCCATCGCATCCACGCCTGGGCAGAGGTCTACAACACAACCCGCACAGTCGCCTTCGTGCGCGGCATTGCCTACGATACCGCCCGCGATCAGCCCGTGGCGATGTTGACCGGGGCATTCACCTTTGCGAAAAAGGCTTTATGACCGCGCAAGAAAGCCTGAAAGCACGTCGCGACGGGGCCCTGGATGCGCTTGTCCGGTCCGTGCCCTACATTCAATTCCTTGGCGTCACGTTTGATCGGCGGGGGGATGAGCTGACAGCCACGCTCAGCTACAATGCCAGGCTCATTGGCAATCCGGTTCTTCCTGCGCTTCATGGCGGGGTGACGGCAGGTTTTCTGGAAATCACCGCCCTTGTCGAACTCGCATGGCACTGCACCCGGGCCGCGCTGGAAGATGGCCGTCCGCAGGCCGAAGACATAGCCGCCGGGGGTGCGTTTCACATACCGAAGACGATTGATCTTACCGTGGATTATCTGCGCCCCTGCCGCCCGCAGGATTGTTACGCCCGGGCGCAAATCAATCGGTCGGGGCGGCGTTATGCCTCTGTCCATGTGGAAGCCTGGCAGGATAACCGCACCCGTTTGTTTGCCCAGGCCACGGGCCATTTCCTGATGCCGCCCCGGCCACCGGATGGCTGACGCTGCCACGATCACCCACCCCCGGGTTTTGACCATTGCGGTTCCGGTGGTGATTTCGAACATCACGACCCCGATCCTTGGTGCTGTGGATACGGGCGTCGTGGGTCAAACGGGCACCGCGGTGCCTATCGGGGCCGTGGGTATCGGTGCTGTGATAATCGCGGCGGTCTACTGGTTCTTCGGTTTTCTGCGCATGGGCACTACCGGACTCGCCGCCCAGGCCATCGGTCGTGCGGACGCGGAAGAGCTCGCCGCACTCCTGACCCGTGTGCTGTTGATCGGCGGTGCGGGGGGCATGGTGATTTTCCTGCTTCAGATCCCGATCACCCGGGTTGCCTTCCGGCTTTCACCCGCCTCCGAAGAGGTTGAGCAGCTGGCGCACACATATCTCACTATCCGCTTTCTGTCTGCCCCTGCCGCTGTCGCAATGTTTGGCCTGACAGGCTGGCTGATCGCCCGGGAACGCACCGCTGCCGTGCTTATCATCCAACTCTGGATAAACGGGCTGAATATCATGCTTGACCTGATATTCGTGCTCGGGCTTGACAGGGGTGTTGATGGCGTCGCCACAGCCACCGTGATTGCGGAATGGACGGGGCTGATGCTGGGTCTCTGGCTTGTGCGGCGCGGTTTTGCAGATGGGCACTGGCGGGTCTGGGCACGGGTTTTCGACCGGGCGAGGCTGTGGCGGATGGCGCAGTTGAACGGCGATATTCTGATCCGTTCGCTGCTGCTGCAAACCGCGCTGCTAAGCTTCGTTTTCTTCGGCGCGGGCCTGGGCGATGTGACACTTGCGGCCAATCAGGTGCTGGTTCAATTCCTGATGTTCGCCTCTTATGCGCTTGACGGGTTTGCCTTTGCGGCGGAGGCACTCGTGGGCCAGGCCGTGGGGGCGCGGGCCCGCGGTACGCTGCGCCGGGCAGTGAGCATAAACGCACAGTGGACGCTGGTGGCGATGCTGGTGCTCTGTGCGCTTACATGGGTCTTTGGTGGCCATGTCATCGCGGTGATGACCCCGGCACCGGATATCCGGGCAGAGGCCGCGGTTTACCTGCCATGGCTGATCGCTGCGCCAATCCTCTGCGGCCCGTCTTTTCTGCTTGACGGGATTTTCATCGGCGCGACCCGCGGACGCGACCTGCGCAATATGATGGCCCTCAGCTTCGCAGCCTACGGCGCAGCCCTGGGGCTGCTGACCGGGCCGTTTGGCAACCACGGGCTCTGGGCGGCGTTCATGGTCTTCTTTGTCGCCCGGGCGGTGACTCTGATGGCCCGCTACCCGGTACTGGTGTCTGACCTCGGGCGTTAGGTCTTTGGCGGCGTTGCCGTCAAGCGGCGCGGGCCGGGCACCGGGGCAGATTTCATCCCGGTGGTCGGCCTGACCCGTGCCATCGGAGTTTTCGCTGTCCTCGCCGGGGCAGCCGACCCGGGTTGTGCGGCAGGTTCAGCCTTTGCCGGTTTCGCCTGTGCGGCGGAAGATATCTCAATATTACTCGCGGCGGTGCCAGGGGCTGCCGCCGGTTTGATTGGTGTCTTCTCCCCTGCCGGCTTCACGGGCTTCACCTCAACACCCGCGGTCGGACGAGGGGTGCCCGGCAGCACATTCGTGGCCAGTTTAAAGGTATGGCACACTAGGTCGAGCCGGGCCGATGCAAGACGCAGCGCAGCGTTCTGCCAGGCTTTGGCGATGTCAAGCGACTGGTTAGGGGTCAGCATATGCAATCTCCTGTAATCATGCGCGGCTGTTCAGTTTTGCCCGATATGTATATGCGGCAGCGCGGCGTTTCCAGCCGAAATGCAGTCCGCATGTCAATTTGGTGACAATCGGCACACAGAACACCAAAGCATGGAAAACCGGTGGTACTCCCTACGGGAATCGAACCCGTCTTTCCAGATTGAAAATCTGGCGTCCTGACCGATAGACGAAGGGAGCAGCGCACCGATGACGCGCGATTTAGCGGGGTGTGCGGGAATCTTCAAGGGGAATTCGCGCCACCGCCGC
The DNA here is from genome assembly GCA_014323795.1 of Paracoccaceae bacterium. Classification (GTDB taxonomy): domain Bacteria; phylum Pseudomonadota; class Alphaproteobacteria; order Rhodobacterales; family Rhodobacteraceae; genus Amylibacter. The sequence continues at coordinate 112,796 of JACONK010000006.1, forward strand.
GGCTTATGTCGCAATTGCCGCGTCTTCCAACCGCAGTCTGGGTTTGCGGTGCCCGCCCCAGTCATCAATTTCCAGCTGCCCGGCCAGGTGGATGCGCACCCCGCCGTGATTTTCAAGCATCGGGCCAAGAGGGCTGTCGAAGGCCAGAAAACACATCGCATCGAGCCGGGCACCACTGTCATCGGTCACGGTCAGGCGCAGGTGCGATTCACCTGCACGTTTGGCAAAGGTAATGCGCTGGGCGGGCAGGGCGAACCGGGGGGCCGGGGCACCGGCACCAAACGGGCCTGCGGTTTCAAGCTGCCCTATAAGGTCCACCGTCGCCCCGCGAGCGTAGACAACCCCGTCAAGCAACAGGTCTTTCGGCCCGCGTGCGCCCGCGCCCTGCTTTTTCAGAAGCGCGCCGAGCCGGGCCATCGCCGCCTCAATCTTGTCTTCCGCCACAGTCAGCCCGGCGGCCATACTGTGTCCTCCGCCCTTCAGCAGAAGCCCTTCGCGGGTGCAGGTAGCGATTGCGGAGCCAAGGTCGATGCCTGTCACTGACCTGCCAGAACCTTTACCCTCACCGCCTTCCAGCCCGATCACGACAGCGGGCCGGTTTGTGGCTTCCTTCAGGCGCGCCGCGACAATGCCGACGACCCCCGGGTGCCAGTTCGGTCCGGCGGCCCAGACAAGGGGTGCCTCCGGGTTCCGGGTTGCTGCCTGTTCCATGGCCTGCAGGCGGACCCGGGTTTCGATGTCCCGCCGCTCCTGGTTCAGGGCAGACAATTTTTCAGCCAAGGCCTCCGCCTCCGCCATATCCTGAGTGGAAAGAAGCCGCACACCGAGATCTCCCCGCCCAATCCGCCCGCCGGCGTTGATGCGCGGGCCGAACACAAAGCCGAGATGATAAACCGTAGGGGCACTTGTCAGCCGGGCCGCATCGGACAGGGCAACCAGGCCGGGCCTGGCACGACGGGACATAACCGCAAGCCCCTGGCGTACCAGTGCCCGGTTGAAGCCCCGCAAAGGGGCAACATCCGCCACGGTGGCGAGTGCCACAAGGTCAAGCATCGGGATCAGCGGCACCTCTGCCATCCCGGTACCGCGTACGATGCGATTGCAGGCGACGAGGCAGAGAAACACCACACCGGCAGCGCAAAGGTATGTGTGGGGCGTGTCCTCATCCTGCCGGTTCGGGTTCACGACGGCCAGCGCAGGCGGATGCGTTTCGCCCCCCTGGTGGTGATCGAGCACGATCACGTCTGTCCCTTTCACCGCCGCCAGCGCCTCGTGGCTGAGCGTACCGCAATCCACGCAGATGATCAGATCATGGCATTTGGCAAGGCCGCGCATCGCCGGGGCGTTGGGGCCATAACCTTCGTCAACGCGATCCGGAACATAGGCCGTGATGTTGACCCCATAATGCCTGAACCAGGCTGTCAGCAGCGCGGCGGAACTGCCGCCATCCACGTCGTAATCCGCAAATACCGCCACCCGCTGGCGCATTTTTGCCGCCGCTACCAGCCGCTCTGCCGCCGCGTCCATGTCGCGAAAACCGGATGGGTTCGGCATCAGGTTCCGCAGGGTGGGTGACAGATACCCGATCACCTCTTCCGGTCCCACGCCAAGGCGCGCGAGCGTTCGGCAAAGCGGCGCGGGCAGGCCCGCCTCCTGTACGATAGCCTCTGCCAGCCGCTCCTGGTTCGCACCTGGCCCGACCCAGCGGCGCCCGGTGGCGGACGCCTCTACCCCCAGAAACGCGGTCATTCGCGTACGCATGACACGATGATGCTGATCACCCCGTAATATCCGCCGACCCGTCGCCCGGCCACAGGCTGATGAAAATGATGACAGGCCTGCGGCGGCACGGGCGGGCTGTTGTGGCCCGTCCGGCCCTGTCTTCCGGGGTTTTCTGTATGCGGGTGCGGTATTGGGCGAAAACCCTGTCAGCAACTCTTTTGGGTGCCTCCATCGCCTCAGTTGCTCTTCTGCCGGTAGGTGATGCGGCGGACAGAGCCGGTTTTGGACCGCATCAGGATTGTCTCTGTCTCTGTAAAGTCGCCGTCGCGCCGTACACCTTTCAGGAAAGATCCGTCAGTTACACCAGTGGCGGCAAAAATGACGTCTGCGGTTACCATTTCGTCCCGGGTGTATACCCGGTTGAAATCCTTGATGCCCGTGCGGCCGGCGCGCGCCCGTTCATCCCCGTTGCGGAAGAGCAGGCACCCATAGAACTGCCCGCCCATGCATTTCAGCGCGGCGGCGGCCAGCACACCTTCGGGTGCCCCGCCTGATCCCATATACATGTCTATGCCGGTTTTGGCGACCTCTGCCGTGTGAATCACGCCTGCCACGTCGCCGTCTGTGATCAGCCGGATTGCGCAGCCGGTGGTACGGAGTTCCGCGATCATTTCCTGGTGTCGCGGGCGTTCCAGTACGCAGACGGTGATTCGGTGCGCCGGGCAATCCTTTGCTTTCGCCAGGGCCTGCACCCGCTCAGCCGGTGACATGGCAAGTGTCACGGTATCGGGCGCGTAGCCCGGGCCGATGGCGAGTTTATCCATGTAGGTGTCCGGTGCGTGCAGCAGGGATCCGCGCGGGCCCATGGCGATGACAGCCAGCGCGTTCGGCATGGCCTTTGCTGTCAGCGTCGTACCTTCCAGCGGGTCGAGCGCGATGTCCACGCCTGGTCCGTTGCCGGAGCCGACCTCTTCCCCGATGTAGAGCATGGGGGCCTTGTCCCGCTCACCCTCGCCGATCACAACGACGCCCGCGATATCGAGCAGGTTGAGCTGGGCACGCATCGCGTCCACGGCTGCCTGGTCCGCGGTTTTTTCATCGCCATGGCCAATCAGCCTGGCACTGGCAATCGCCGCAGCCTCTGACACGCGTACCAGGCCCAGCGAAAGCATACGGTCGGAAAATTCTGCAATGTCTGACATTCCTGCCCCTGAATTCGGTTTCATTCTTGTGCCGCAGTGCGGGTGGCTGTTCAATAGCGAAAACTGTTGCAAAACGGGTGCGATGTGGTGTCCTTGTGCAGAATTTGCCGGAGAGACAAAAGTCATGGGTAATTTTCTGGTTGATGTTGTGCTGCCGCTGATTCTGGCGTTCATCATGTTTACACTGGGTCTGGGGCTGCGGCCCGGCGATTTTATGCGGGTGTTTTTAATGCCCCGGGCCTTTGCAACCGGGTTCGTAAACCAGATGGTTCTGCTGCCAATAGCAGGGTTCGCGCTGGCACACCTGATTGGGTTGACGCCGGAGCTCGCCGTGGGTGTGATGATTCTCGTGCTCTGCCCAGGGGGCGTGACGACAAACGTTCTGGCTAAAATCGCCGGCGGCAATACGGCCCTGTCAATCTCGCTGACTGCGGTGGTGACTGTCGTGGTCGTCTTCACCATGCCCCTGATCCTTTATTTTTCCGTCCGGACCTTTATGGGCACCGAGGCACCGCCAGTGAACACGCCGATCCTGTCGATCACCATGTTCCTGATGACTGTCGTGCCTGTCGCCATCGGCATGGTCGTCACCGCCCTGGCCCCGGGGGGTGTGGCTGCTGCCGGGACCATCCTGTCGCGCATTGCAGTGGCCCTTTTTGCGCTGATCGTGCTGGCAGCAATTGCAGCCAATTTGGAAGTGCTGCGGGATAATATCGTATCCCTTGGTCCTGCCCTGTTCATCCTGATGGCCTTGATGCTGGCACTTGGCCTGGTCACAGCCCGGCTTGTGGGGCTGGCATCGAGGGATGCGACGACGATTGCGATAGAAACCGGGGTGCAAAACGCCACGCTTGGCATCGCTGTGGCGGCAATTCTCGCGGATCAGATCCTGGTTCCTGGGGAGGGCCTTTCGGCCTTTGCCCTGCCGGCCGCCACGTATGGCATCCTGATGTATGTTCTGGCAATTCCTTTTGCCTTATGGCGGCGGGGTTGCCACTAGGCCCGTGTCATGCTGTTATCACGCACAAGTATGTCGATTATCGGCTGTGCTGGCATTATATTGTATGCTGTAAAATTCCGGCGGCACAGCCGGACACCAATCGGAGCCAGCCATGTCAAAGAAGCTATGCCTTACGCTTGACGGCCGAACTGTTGAGGCGAAACAAGGGGAAACCATCTGGGAAGTCGCCCGGCGGGAAGGCACCGACATCCCGCATCTTTGCCACAGGCCCGCCAAAGGCTATCGTCCCGACGGCAATTGTCGCGCCTGTATGGTGGAGGTTGAAGGCGAACGTACGCTCGTTGCCTCCTGCATCCGCGAAGTGTCCGGCGGCATGGAGATACGCACTCGGGTACCCCGGGCTGTTAAGGCCCGTGCCCTGGTCATGGAACTGCTGATGGCTGACCAGCCGGAACGCGAGGTTGCCCACGATAAATCAAGCCATTTCCTGGATATGGCAGACGCCACTGGCGTTACAGAAAGCCGCTTCCCAAAGTTGGAGCAGGACCGTGTGCCGCTGCTTGATGACAGCCATGTGGCCATGCGCGTAAATCTCGACAGTTGCATCGGCTGTACGCTCTGCGTCCGTGCATGCCGCGAGGTGCAGGTCAATGACGTGATCGGCATGGCGGGCCGCGGGCCTGACAGCCAAATAGTCTTTGATATGAATGATCTGATGGGTAACTCTACCTGCGTGGCCTGCGGCGAATGTGTGCAGGCTTGCCCGACCGGTGCGTTGATGCCGGCAGGCGCGGTTGGGGAAAATGAGGTCGGCGACAGCAAGGATTATGATCGGGAAGTCGAAAGTGTCTGCCCGTTTTGCGGCGTCGGGTGCCAGATATCGCTCAAGATAAAGGACGACAAGGTCGCCTGGGTGGACGGCATTGACGGCCCGGCGAATGAAAATCGCCTGTGCGTCAAGGGGCGCTTCGGGTTTGACTACATCCACCACCCGCACCGCCTGACCAGACCTCTGGTCCGGCGCACGGACGCGCCGCCCAAGGGTTTGAACGTGGATCCCGGCAACTGGGGCAATGTTTTCCGCGAAGCCACCTGGGAAGAGGCGATGACGCTTGCCGCGGGCGGGCTTTCGCACCTGCGCGACACCAGGGGCGGGCGTTCGGTTGCGGGCTTCGGGTCGGCCAAATGCACGAATGAAGAGGCCTATCTTTTCCAGAAGCTTATCCGTGAAGGGTTCGGCCATAACAACCTGGATCACTGCACCCGGCTGTGCCATGCGTCCTCCGTTGCCGCGCTGATGGAAAATGTGGGCTCCGGTGCCGTATCAGCCACTTTTAACGAGATCGCGAATGCGGATGTCGCCATCGTCATCGGTGCCAATCCGGTTGAAAACCATCCCGTCGCCGCGACCTATTTCAAGCAGTTTGCCAGGCGCGGCGGGCAGCTGATTGTCATGGATCCTCGTGGTGTGGGGCTTGCCGGCCATGCAACGCATATGCTGAAGTTCCGCCCGGGCACGGACGTATCCATGCTGAACGCGATCATGAACGTGATCGTGGAAGAAAACCTTTACGATCAGCAGTATATCAACGCCTACACCGAAAACTGGGAAGAACAGAAAGAGCATCTTAAGAACTTCCCGCCCGAAAAAATGGCGGAGATCTGCGGGATCGGGGCGGGGGAGTTGCGCAAGGTCGCACGCATCTTTGCCACGGCACAGGCAGGCATGATCTTCTGGGGCATGGGGGTCAGCCAGCATATCCACGGCACTGATAACTCCCGTTGCCTGATCAGCCTGGCACTGATGACCGGCCATGTGGGGCGCCCGGGTACGGGTCTGCATCCGCTGCGCGGGCAGAACAACGTGCAGGGGGCCTCGGACGCGGGGCTGATTCCGATGTTCCTGCCGGATTATCAGCCAGTGGGCGATGCCGCCGTTCGATCAGCTTTCAAAGAGATCTGGGGCACCAGGACGTTTGACGACAGCCGGAAAGGGCTGACGGTTACCGAGATCATGGGTGCGATCCACACCGGCAATATCAAGGGCATGTATATCCTGGGTGAAAACCCGGCCATGTCTGACCCGGATGTGGAACATGCCCGCGCTGCGCTGGCAAAACTTGATCATCTGGTGGTACAGGATATCTTCCTGACAGAGACGGCGAACTATGCCGACGTAATCCTGCCTGCGAGCGCGTTTGCCGAAAAGACCGGGACCGTGACGAACACCAATCGGCAGGTCCAGATGGGGCGCCCGGCGGTGCCGCCCCCGGGTGATGCGCGGGAAGACTGGGCGATCACCACAGAACTTGCCCGGCGGCTGGGCCTAAGGTGGACTTATACCCACCCGCGCCAGGTTTTTGCTGAAATGAAGATGTCGATGAAATCGCTCAACAACATTACCTGGGAGCGGCTGGAAAAACAGGCGGTTACTTACCCGTCCCTGGCTCCCGATGACCCGGGGCAACCGATTGTGTTTGGCGATGGTTTCCCCCGGCCTGAAGGCCGTGCGCGGTTCACGCCTGCCTCTATCGTGGCACCGGACGATGTGCCCGATACGGATTATCCGATGATTCTGACGACCGGGCGCCAGCTGGAACATTGGCATACCGGGTCGATGACGCGCCGCGCCACTGTGCTTGATGCCGTGGAACCGGAGGCCAGTTGTTCCCTGCACCCGCGTACGCTGGGCAGGCTTGGCGTGGCCCCCGGCGGGCTGGTGCGGCTGACAACGAAACGCGGTTCCATCACGATTATGGTGCGGGCCGACCGGGCTGTGGCCGAAGATATGGTTTTTCTGCCGTTTGCCTATGTTGAGGCGGCGGCGAATATCCTGACGAATCCTGCACTGGACCCCTACGGTAAAATTCCGGAGTTCAAATTTTCCGCTGTCCGCGTCGAACCGGCAGAAGATTTTGTTGCGGCTGAATAGCCCCGTGCCCGGGCTCGCCGTTCAGGAAAAGCACTTCCAGGCCCGGGTATTTCCGCCTCTTTGCCTGAACCGGCGGGAATAAAAAACAGGAAGGAGGGGTGTTGTGCCCCGGTGATTCTGCCGCCAAGGTGCGGAACATAGATTGGAGAGGCACAAGGCGGGTGTGCCACGCCGGAATGCAAAAATTTTGAATTTGTGAGTTATTTTTGGGATTAGGGGATAGACAGGGGGTACCCCTGTGCCCGCTTTTGTTGCCGGCAATCGGCGGTGGTAAATCAACCGGAAAGCCCCCGCCGCCGCGGGCAGGCGATGGAAATCCGAAATTCAGAGGGGCGCGATTTTTCTTGCGCAAACCGCTTGCGTTTTTCCGGGAATCACCTATTTTGGGTTTGAAACTGAACCAGGTGCCGGGATGTGCCGCATCTGAACGTGCCAACAAAGGAGGAATAAACCATGGCCACGATTTATGTCGATGATCTGATCAAACCTTTTGAGGGCGTTGATCTGAAGGCGGAGATTTTATCCAGCCAGGAGTCCGGCACACCAGGCCCCGCCAACTTCAGTATGCGCTGGGGCCTTGTCTACCACAATGTCGATGGCACCGATGACGCCGACACGATCTACGGTCGGTCCGCCGAAGGGGATTACCATTACTACGCCGACAAAATTGAAGCCGGGGATGGTTACGATACGGTATACGGATCGGACCGGAAAGAAACCATTTATGGCGGATGGGGCAACGACGAGCTGCGCGGTGGTGCGGGCGACGACCGTCTGTACGGCGACAACGACACGCGGTACGGCGGCAACGACACGCGGTACGGCGGCAACGACACGCTGCACGGCGGCCAGGGCGATGACTGGCTGGACGGCGGATGGGGTGACGACCTCCTGAAAGGCAACCGGGGCGACGATTATCTGCATGGTGACGCGGGTGATGATATCCTGCGCGGTGGCCAGGGCGACGACACCCTGGTTGGCGACGGCAGCAGCCCAGGCTATTCCGGCAGGGACAGGCTTCACGGTGGCCGGGGCGATGACGATCTGCATGGTGCCAATGGTAACGACATCCTGCGCGGCAATGACAAGCCGAACACGCTGGAGGGGCCGGGGCAGGCATGACAAGCTGGATGGCAGGGAGGGAAACGATACCCTGATTGGCAATGATGGCAACGATACCCTGCACGGCGGTGCCGGGGCCGACACGCTGGATGGTGGCAAGGACAGCGATTGGGCCAGTTATCAGGGCTCCGATGCAGCGGTGCAGGTGAACCTGGATACCGGGACAGTATCCGGGGGCCACGCCGCAGGCGATACGCTCACAAGTATTGAAAACCTGCGCGGCTCAAGGTTTGGCGATACGCTGACCGGGGATGGAAACATGAATACGCTGGAGGGCGGTGCCGGGGCGGACACGCTGGATGGCGGTAACGGCAGCGATTGGGCCAGCTACAAAATCTCCGATGCAGCGGTGCAGGTGAACCTGGGCACTGGCACAGTATCCGGTGGCCACGCCGAAGGCGACACGCTTGTCGGTATCGAAAACCTGCGCGGCTCCGCGCTGGGCGATACGTTGACAGGCGATGACAATTCGAACACCCTGGAGGGCGGTGCCGGGGCCGATACGCTGGACGGCGGGGGTGGCAGCGATTGGGCCAGCTACAAAAGCTCCGATGAATCCGTGCAGGTGAACCTGGGCACTGGCACAGTATCCGGCGGCCACGCCGCAGGCGATACGCTCACAAGTATTGAAAACCTGCGCGGCTCAAGGTTTGGCGATACGCTGACCGGGGATGGAAACATGAATACGCTGGAGGGCGGTGCCGGGGCGGACACGCTGGATGGCGGTAACGGCAGCGATTGGGCCAGCTATGCGGGCTCCGGTGCGGCGGTGCAGGTAAACCTCGCCAGCGGGAAAGGAACCAGGGGTGATGCCAAAGGGGACACACTCACGAACATTGAAAACCTGCGTGGCTCAGGGTTTGACGATAGGCTGACCGGCGACAGTGGTGATAACAGGATTTTCGGCGGTGCGGGCAACGATACGCTCCGCGGCGGCGTGGGAAATGACACGCTTTACGGCGGGTTCAGGGAACGGCTGACCGGAAGTGAGAATTACAGCGATACGCTTTATGGCGGCGTGGGCCACGACGCGCTGATTGGCGGGGACGGGGCCGACACGCTGGAGGGCGGCGCGGGGGACGACAGCCTTCTGGGCCGGGACGGGGCCGACATGCTGGATGGTGGTGACGGCACAGACTGGGCCATCTACCACGACTCCAAATCAGGCGTGGATGTGAGCCTGGCCACTGGCACAGGTGCCGGAGGCTATGCCGAAGGCGATAAGCTAAGTAATGTTGAGAATCTGGGCGGCTCAAAGTTTGGCGATACGCTGACTGGTGACGGAAACATGAATACGCTGAACGGCCAGGGCGGCAACGACACGCTGAACGGCGGTGCCGGGGCCGACACGCTGACCGGCGGGGGCGGGGATGACGATCTGACCGGCGGAGATGGCGCGGATACCTTTGTGTTCCGCACCGGCGCAAGCGGCCAGGATACCATCACCGATTTCACTTCCGGGGCGGACACTATCCGGTTTCAGGAGGAGGCCGGACCGGACAGTTTTGATGACCTGACCCTTGCCGTAGAGGAACGGACGGCAGAGGGGGCAGAAGCACCCGCCGTGGTTATCACCTGGGGTGACGAATCAAACAGCATCCGTTTGTCCGGCTACAGCAGCGTGTCGGATCTCTCCGAAAGTGACTTCATCTTTGTCGCCTGAACCCGCCAATCCCCGGGCCCCGGGCCAAAACAGAAATACAAGGGGCCACCCCGCCAAGGTGGCCCTGCATGTGTTACGGAAAGCATAAAGGCCAGTGTGGCATTTAATCGCTAATTGTCTGCCAGTGCTGCGGGCAGGCGCGGGGTTTGCCGGTGACATGAATCCCCGGGGTGCGCACGGGGGGACGGATAACTATCATGTCCGGGGTCGTCATATATAAAAAAATTTAAAGGTGCGATTCCACCTTTCCCCGCAGGTTATGAATCCGCCGTTCAAAACAAGTTGCGACGCCCCCGGCGGGCCGGTTACAACTGCGTGGTGGTGCCAGGAACCGTGTCGTATTAAACTGGTGGGGATGCAGGCCGGTTCACATGGGAGGATGCCAGACGTGGCCAACGGCAATCAGACGGGCGGTGTGCCGGATACCATTCCGCGTTTGCTGGCGCACAATGCCTCCCGCTATCGCGACAGGGTGGCCTATCGGGAGAAAGAATTCGGCATCTGGCAAAGCTGGACATGGGCACAAACAGCCGAAGAAATCAACGCACTTGCGCTTGGCCTGCTCACCCTTGGCCTGGCGGAAGGGGACCATGTGGCCATCATCGGGCGCAACCGTCCCTGTTTTTACTGGGCCATGGTCGCAATCCAGTGCGCCGGTGGTGTGCCTGTACCAACCTATCAGGACAGTGTGGCCGAAGAAATGGCCTACGTGCTTGACCACTGCGCGGCCCGCTTCGTGATCGCCGAAGATCAGGAACAGGTCGACAAGGTGCTGGATATTCAGGACAGCCTGACCGGGCTTGAACAAATCATCTACATTGATCCGCGGGGGATGCGGAAGTATGATAAAACCAGGCTGCACGCCTGTAAAGATGTGCAGGATGCAGGCCGCAAGAGCAGCCACCAACAGGAATTGGATGCCCGGCTTGCCAGGCAAAACGGCGATACCGCCTGCGTGATTCTATACACCTCCGGCACCACGGGGCGACCGAAAGGGGTGGTTCTGTCAAACCGCAACATCATCGCGGCCTCATCGTCTTCGGCGGAATTCGATAATCTGAACGCAGGCGACAGTGTGCTGGCCTACCTGCCCATGGCCTGGGTCGGCGATTTCATCTTCTCTATCGGGCAAGCCTACTCGGCCGGCTTCTGCGTGGCCTGCCCGGAAAACCGCGATACCATGCAGCAGGATCTGCGTGAAATCGGACCAACATACTTCTTCGCGCCGCCCCGGTATTTTGAAGGCGTCCTGACGAACGTGATGATTCGCATGGAAGACGCCACCCCGCGCAAGCAACGTTTGTTCAGGAAATATATGGAATTCGCGAAAGAGACGGGTCCGAAAATCCTGGACGGCAAACCGGTCAGCTTCGGTAAAAGGCTGAAATACTGGTGGGGTAACCTGATGGTCTATGGCCCTTTGAAGAACACGCTCGGCCTTTCCCGCGTACGCGTGGGATATACTGCCGGTGAGGCGATCGGACCGGAGATTTTCGATTTCTACCGCGCACTCGGCATTAACCTGAAACAGCTTTACGGCCAGACAGAGGCCAGCGTGTTCGTGACAATCCAGCCGGACGGCGAAGTGCGCCCGGATACAGTGGGCATCGCGGCACCAAGGGTAGAGCTGAAGATAGCGGAGAGCGGAGAGGTTTTCTATCGTTCCCCGGGCTCTTTCGTGGAATACTACAAAAATCCCGAAAGCACGGCGAACACCAAAGACTCCGAAGGCTGGGTCGCAACAGGCGATGCCGGATTTATCGAATCAGACACCGGTCACCTGCGCATCATCGACCGGGCCAGGGATGTGGGCAAGATGGCCGATGGTCGCCTGTTTGCCCCGAAGTATGTTGAAAACAAGCTTAAATTTTTCTCCGATATACTGGAGGCAGTGGTCTTTGGCAACGGGCGTGATTACTGCACAGCCTTAATAAATATCGACCTGACGGCGGTTGGAAATTGGGCGGAGCGCAACAACATCGCCTATGCCTCTTATCAGGAGTTGGCGGGACATGCGCAGGTGATGGACACAATCCAATCCCATGTGGAGCAGGTGAACAGAACCCTCGCCGGGGATGACATGCTCTCAGGCTGTCAGGTTCGCCGGTTCCTGGTTTTGCACAAGGAATTGGATGCCGATGATGGGGAACTGACCCGTACCCGCAAAGTGCGCCGACGGATTATCGAGGAAAAATTCGCGGATCTGATTGACGCACTTTATGACGGCAAGTCGGAACACCATACCGAAACCGAAGTGACTTATGAAGACGGCCGCAAAGGCAGAATCAGCGCGACGCTGAAGATACGGGACGCAAAGGTATTCCCGACCAAAACCGTGAAGGCAGCCGCGGAATGACGGGCCTGCACCCCCTGTCGCGACAATCCCTGCGATTGTATGTGTCATCTGCCGTGCCGGGCCCACAATGGTTTGCCGGAAAAATGAACGGCTTGCCGACAAGGCGCAGTCAAATCGGCATATTTTGGGCACTCATCGGGTCGGGTGTGCCGCCCGCCGGGGTGGCCGATGTTTTTGAAATCAGGGAATACCCGTGTGAGTGCCGAGATAATGACCCACACATACACTACGCCTGACGGCCGTACAATTGGCGGTCCGGTGATGGAGGTGAAAAATATCAGCCTGCGCTTCGGGGGCGTGGTGGCGATCAGGCAAGTTTCGTTCGATATCCGGGACGGTGAGATCCGTGCGATCATCGGGCCGAACGGGGCGGGTAAATCTTCAATGCTCAATGTTATCAACGGCTTTTATTGCCCGCAAGAAGGTGAAGTCTGGTTCCGCAGCAAGCGGCGTGGCCGGATGAAACCGCATCAGATCGCCTATCAGGGCATCGCGCGTACATTTCAGAATATCGCGCTTTTCTCGGGTATGACAACGCTTGATAACATCATGACAGGGCGGTTGACGCATATGAAATCCTCAATGCTCAGCCAGGCCCTCTGGTGGGGTAAAGCGGAGGCGGAAGAGACTGCGAACCGCGAGGTGGTGGAGCGGGTGATCGACTTTCTGGAAATCCAGTCCGTCCGGAAAACGCCGGTAGGGCAGCTGCCATACGGCCTGCAAAAGCGCGTGGAACTTGGCCGTGCGTTGGCGGCGGAACCAGGGCTGCTGCTGCTGGACGAACCGATGGCAGGCATGAACGTGGAAGAGAAAGAGGACATGAGCCGTTTTATTCTGGACGTGAATGACGAGTTTGGAACCACCATAGTACTTATCGAACACGACATGGGCGTTGTCATGGATATAGCCGACCGGGTGGTGGTGATGGATTACGGCAAGAAGATTGGTGATGGCACCCCGGACGAGGTGCGCAACAACCAGGACGTGATCGATGCGTATCTGGGGGTCAGCCATGATTAATTATTCAAGGAAAAATCATCCCGGGTCTGAACTGCTGTCCTGTGCCTTTGCGTGTGCCGTAACAATTGCCCCGACGGCCTCGGGGCAGACCCGGTGCACGGGAGTATAAAATATGGGTTCGGATTTCTGGTTCGGGATAGAGGTTTTCCTCAACGGTCTGATGGCCGGGGTGCTCTATTCCCTCGTGGCCCTGGGCTTTGTGCTGATCTTTAAGGCCTCGGGCATTTTCAATTACGCCCAGGGTGTCCTTGCGCTTTTTGCAGCTATGACGCTGGTGGGGCTGCAGAAGGGGCAGGTACCCTTTGCACATCTTGTCAATGCGCTATTCGGAACCAAGATATACTATTTCGGATGGGAGCTGCCGTCAATCCTCGCGATCTTTCTGACAGCGGGAGTGATGGTTCTGCTCGCCATTGTGGTGGAACGATATATCCTGCGCCATCTTGTGAACCAGCCGGATATCATTCTTTTCATGGCCACCATCGGGCTTGCCTACTTCATGGAAGGCCTTGGCGATCTGATGTGGAACTCCGAAATCAAGAAGCTTGACGTGGGTATACCCCAGGGCGGCATCCTCTGGATTGAACAACAAACGGCGTTTCTTGGCGGAGACAATTTTTATGGCCTCTACCTTGATCGGCTCGATATCTACGCGATGTTTCTTGCGGCGATCCTCGTACTTTCTCTGGTGACATTTTCGCAGTATACGAAGATCGGGCGCGCCCTGCGGGCGGTGGCGGATGATCACCAGGCGGCACTCTCTGTCGGTATCTCTTTGCGGTTTATATGGGTTGTCGTATGGTCCATTGCGGGCATTGTGGCGTTGGTCGCGGGGATCATGTGGGGTGCAAAATCCGGCGTTCAATTTTCGCTGTCACTGGTTGCGCTGAAGGCCCTGCCGGTGCTGATGCTGGGCGGCTTCACGTCTATCCCCGGGGCGATCATCGGCGGTCTGATCATTGGTGTGGGCGAGAAGATGTTTGAATTCCTGATCGGTGAACCATTCCTGGGCGGGGCAACCGAGAACTGGTTCGCCTACATGCTCGCGCTCCTCTTCCTCGTTTTCCGGCCGCAGGGGCTGTTTGGTGAAAAGATTATTGAGAGGGTGTGACGCAGATTGGGGAATGCGCCTGGATATGTTGAACGTGCACCGATGCTGGTGGCAGGATGCATGCTGCCTATTTTGGGCTTCATGATGCTGTTTGTCGTCGAAAACCGAAACAGCGCACCCGCTGAAGGCCAGTTTGCCAGTGCACCCGAATATGACCGGCCATGATTGATTCTGCAATCGTAGCCTGTCTTGTGTCTGTTCCGCACAGCCGGCGGGTTCAGGCTGGCGTGTTCCCGGCCACTGTCATATCCGTAGCAGTGTTTTGGGGGTGGGCAGGCGGCGTCGTGTGTCTGTACGATGTCGGTGATTTCCCGTTCTTCGGCTTGCCCCTGATGCTCTTTACAGGCCCTGCCATAATCGGCCTCTTTCGCTTCCCGAAAGGAACCGCATAATGTTTTACAGAGAAGCGGGTGATTTTAAGACGTCCTATGCGGCCGACAGCCAGACGTTTCCGATCGCATTTGACCGTTACTGCTACCGGGTTGTGCTGGTGTTTGCCTTCTGCGTGATGCCGTTCATCATCAACGACTACTGGCTGAACGCGGTCATGTTACCGTTCCTGATCTATTCGGTCGCTGCAATTGGGCTGAACATCCTGACAGGTTACTGCGGGCAGGTGAGCCTCGGTACCGGCGGCTTTATGGCCGTGGGGGGGTATGCCTGCTACAAGCTGATGACAGCCTTCCCGGATATCAGCATTATGATCGTGATCTGCGCCTCAGGCCTGATCACGGCGTTTGCGGGCCTTCTCTTTGGCCTGCCAAGCCTGCGGATCAAGGGGTTCTATCTGGCTGTGGCGACCCTTGCGGCACAGTTCTTCCTTGTCTGGCTCTTCAACAAGGTTCCGTGGTTCTACAACTACTCCGCCTCGGGCCAGATCACCGCACCGGAACGGACAATGTTCGGCCTTGCCGTCACGGGGCCTGAAAGCCTGCCCTGGGCTGTCTATCTGGTTGCGCTCACCTTCGCGGCGGCGCTGGCCGTAGTCGCCCGTAACCTGACCCGAGGCAATATAGGACGGCAATGGATGGCGATCCGCGACATGGATATCGCGGCGGAAATCATCGGGGTGAACCCGCTGAAAGCCAAGCTGAGTGCCTTCGCTATCAGCTCTTTCTATGTGGGCGTGTCAGGGGCGATGTTCTTCGTGCTCTACCTCGGTGCCGTTGAGGTGGGAGAGGTCTATGGCATCCGGAAATCCTTCATCGTGCTCTTTATGATCATCATTGGCGGGCTGGGGTCGATCTTCGGGTCTTTCGCAGGGGCCGCCTTTATGGTGCTGATGCCAGTGCTTTTGAAAAATATCATGGTCGGCCAATTCGGCTGGCCTACAGACCTTGCCGCCCACTTTGAGTTTGTTATCGTGGGCCTGCTGATCGTGGTGTTCCTGATCATGGAACCCCATGGCCTGGCCCGGCTCTGGCGGTTGGCGAAAGAAAAATTAAGACTTTGGCCCTTCCCCCACTAGGGCAGACCCCAAGAGATGCTCCAGTGAATGGCGCAACATCCATGTCGACAACCAAGGGAGGATTGAGAGACATGAAATTTACCAAACTGGCAGCCGCAACTGTTGCGGCAACGATGTGTGCGGGACCGGTCCTTGCAGATCTGGTGTTTCCGTCGCTTAGCTACCGTACCGGCCCTTATGCGGCGGGCGGCATACCGTTTGCGGATGGCTACGCGGATTATATGACGCTGCTCAATGAACGGGACGGCGGAATCGGTGGTGTGATGACCCGCATTCTGGAATGCGAGACGGGTTATAACACCGAAAAGGGCGTTGAATGCTACGAATCCACCAAAGGCGAAGATGCCCTGGTCTATCAGCCGCTGTCTACCGGCATCACCTACCAGCTGATCCCGAAAGCCACGGCTGACGGCATCCCGGTGCTTTCCGCCGGCTATGGCCGGACGTCTGCCGCGAATGGCAAGGTTTTCCGCAACATTTTCAACTATCCGGCCAATTACTGGAATGCGGCATCCGGTGTTGTGAACCATCTGCTGGAGATCAACAACGGCGACCTGACCGGCAAGAATCTTGCACTTGTCTATCATAACTCCGCCTACGGCAAGGAACCGATCCGCACACTCAGGGAACTGTCGAAAAAGCACGGCTTTGCGCTGACACTGCTGCCCGTAGACCCCCCGGGCCAGGAACAGAAATCCCAGTGGCTGCAAATCCGCCGTGAAAAGCCGGATTATGTGACCATGTGGGGCTGGGGCGTGATGAACCCGACCGCAATTCAGGAGGCCGCCAACATCCGCTTTCCGATGGCAAACTTCATCGGTGTCTGGTGGTCCGGTTCCGAAAACGACGTTCTGCCCGTGGGTGCTGCCGCGAACGGCTACAAGGCCGTGACCTTCCACAGCGTGGGCTCCGATTTCCCGATCTTTGACGACATCCGGAAATATGTTGTCAACACCGGTAAGGCCGCGGGGGCGGGTGACCAGATTGGTACCGTGCTCTATAACCGTGGCCTCTACGCTGCCATGCTGGCTGCGGAGGCTGCGCGCACGGCCCAGAAAATCTCCGGCAGGGCAGAGATCACGCCCGCCGACATGCGGGACGGGATGGAAGCACTGGAAATCACCGCGCAAAGGATGGAGGAGCTCGGCATGCCGAACTTCGGTCCGGCGTTCAGCGTGTCGTGTGAAAACCACGGGGGCCCCGGCCTTGTCGCCGTGACCCAATGGGACGCGGCAGCCGGTGAGTGGGTTAAAATCTCTGACTTCAAACCGACCGATACCGGGATCATCCGACCGCTGATCCTGGAAGATTCGGAAGCTTACGCCGCTGAAAACAATATCGCGATGGGCTGCGGCTGATCCGGTTTACATTGGCCGGGGGCGGCATGGTCGTCCCCGGTTCATCTGAATGCAGCAGCCTGGATATCCGACGATGCCCGACACCGGCAAGGCAGCACCCCTGCTTGAGGTGAACAATATTGAAGTGATCTACAACCACGTGATCCTCGTCCTGAAGGGGGTATCGCTGACGGTTCCGAACGGGGGTGTTACCGCGCTCCTCGGCGGCAACGGTGCTGGCAAGACGACGACGCTGAAAGCGATATCCAACCTTTTGCACTCGGAACGCGGCGCGGTGACGAAGGGTGCCATCCTCTATCGCGGTGAACGGGTCGCCGACCTGAACCCGGCGGAACTGGTAAAGCGCGGCGTGATCCAGGTTATGGAGGGTCGCCACTGCTTTGGGCACCTGACAGTGGAGGAAAACCTGCTGACCGGCAGCTATACCCGCCGTGCGTCCCGGGCAGAAATCAGGGACAGCCTGGAACTCGTTTACACCTTTTTTCCCCGTCTGAAATCTCGCCGCCGCAGCCAGGCGGGTTACACGTCCGGCGGTGAACAGCAGATGATTGCCATCGGCCGCGCCCTGATGTCGAAACCGGAAACAATTCTTCTGGACGAACCTTCCATGGGCCTTGCCCCGCAGCTGGTGGAAGAGATCTTCGGCATCGTCAAAGACCTGAACGAACAGCAGGGCGTCTCAATCCTGTTGGCGGAACAGAACACCAACCTTGCCCTGCGGTTTGCCCAATACGGCTATATTCTCGAAAACGGGCGCGTTGTGATGGATGGCCCGGCAGCGGAATTGCGGGAAAACCCGGATGTGAAAGAGTTCTACCTCGGCATGTCGGATAAGGGCCGCAAATCCTATCGCGACGTGCGCAGCTATCGTCGCCGCAAGCGCTGGCTCAGCTAGCACCCGGTAGCCGCACTGCACACCGTGCGGGCAATCGGCACACGTGATATCAAGAATTCCGCGTTATAGTCCAGTCTGCGCGACCAGGAATCGGCCCCGCCCGACCTGCACCACCGGTTCGCCACAACCGGCCCGGGCAATACGCCGCTGTGTTGGCTGCTGCCTGATCCCCGGGATATCCTCTGTCCGCGTCCGCGCCACAACGGGTGAACCGATGACCTGTGATCGGCTGCGATGCAACGTCAATATTGTCGGGGCAGGATTACCGTGGCGCAGAAACCGGTGCCCCCGTGCCGGGGCGCACAACTGTGCCCAACACAAGGGCGATCAGGACAATACCCAGCGACCCGACGGCGAGTGTCGCAAAGGTCGCCACAGACGCAGGGACGTCCCGGCCCGCCACACCAGTGGCGGATGCGGGCAGCCATGCAGGTGCTTCGCCGGTCCAGACCATGCTGCCGACCGTTGCCATAAACAGGAAGAAACTGGCGACCAGGGCCAGGCCTATGACTGTACGCAGGCCCGGGGCCCGGTGCCGCCCGAACATGCTGCGGCGAAAGGAGTGCCACAAGCGGCCCACATCCTGCTGAACAATCAGGAGCGATGGCACAACCAGCAGCACCAGAACCATCCCCAGGGCGAGCCCATAGCATAGCGTGATAATTGTGGGCTTGAGGAATTCTGCCTGCCGCGATTGCTCGAACATCAGTGGCAGCAGCCCCAGGACAGTTGTCAACGTGGTCAGCAGCACCGGTCGGAAGCGGTCTGCCGCAGCATCGACAAGTGCCGGATATAGCCCGCGGGATCTGGAATACTCATCCACCGTCGATACCAGTACAATGGAGTCGTTGATGATGATGCCGGACATGCCCACAAAGCCGATGACCGAGAACATAGATAGCGGAATGTCCCAGTGCCAGTGACCGAAAATCGCACCGATCAGGCCGAAAGGGATTACCGCCATTACGACAAGAGGGCGCGTCCAGCTGGCAAATATCCAGGTGAGTGTCAGGAAAATTCCGAAAAGGCACAGGGCAAAACCCAGTAGCACATCGTTCATAAAATCCTGCTCCTGTGCCGCCAGGCCACCCAGCTGCCATTCAATGCCCATGTCTGCCGCAATCCCTGGCAGGATTGCCTGTTGCAGCTCTGTCCTGATCTCGTCTGCACGGACCGGGTCATCTTCGGCAATATCACCGGTGACAGAAATCAGCGGCAGGCCGTTCTCACGCCGCACCATCGAAAAGCCAATGTCAGTGCTGACAGTGACAATATCCGCCAAAGGTACGTAGGCCCCGCCAGGGGCGCGCAGGCGCGTGCGATCCAGGAAGTCGGCGGTCAGTTCCTCTTGCGGCAGGCGCACGGTGATTTTGCCGGTGCGCAGGCCGACGGGGAAGCGCGCCGCCTCAATCCCGTTCAGACGCGACCGCAGTTCGTCCCCGATCCGGTCAATCGTGAAACCGAGTGCCTGGCCCTGCGGCGTCAGTTCCAGCACCAGCTCTTCCTTGTCGTAGGCCATGGTATCCTCAACGGCCGAGATTTCCGGATACCTGGAAAGTGCCCCTTGCAACGCTTCCGACGCGGCTTTCAACACGTCGGGCGTTGCGCCGTAAATCTGCACGTCAAGCGCGTCGCCGCCCGGACCCGTACGCCATCCGCGGAAGCTCAGAACCTCGACCATCGGGTGGTTACGAACCTCCTCCTGTATGCTGGCAAGCAGTACAAAAGACGGATAAGGACGGTCGTCACGATCAATCAGTTCAATCGCGATGGAGCCAAGCAGTTCCTTGTCTTTCGTGTCTGATTGCGCGAGTGCACGACCGGTGTTCCCGCCTACCTCTGCCAGGACATGGATGACCGGGTTCCGCCCGTATTCCTGTTCGTAGTGTCTGGCTACCGTGTCGACGGCGCGCTGCAGCTCTCGCATCATTGCAAGCGTGTCTTCCCGTGTGGCACCCGACAACATGGCGAAATTACCTGAAATCGAAGAGCGCTCCGGCGCGTTGAAAAAACGCCAGCGCACATCGCCCGATAAAAAGAGTGCCGCCTGCGTGGCCAACAGCAGAACCATCCCGGCAATCACCGGGTAGCGGAAGAACAGGACCAGGCTGATAAAACGGCGGAAAACCACGCGCCTGAACCAGTCAAAGCCCCGATTAAAGAGCATTGACGGAACATCATACCAGCTCTTGTCATGTACGTTGCGCAGCGCGTGGCACATATGGTTGGGCAGGATGATGAAACATTCCATCAAAGAGGCCAGCAATACCACGATCACCGTGAAGGGGATGTCACCGATCAGTTCGCCAAACCTGCCACCTACGGCGGTAATGCCGAAAAAGGCGATGACCGTAGTGACGGTGGCCGAAAATACCGGCGGGGCCATCCGTATGGCGGCGTTCTCCGCCGCCTGCACAGGGGATTCGCCCAGTTGTCGCACCCTGAAATCAGCGTGCTCACCGACAACGATGGCGTCATCCACCACGATGCCCAGCGTGATGATCAGCCCGAAGAGCGATATCATATTCAGCGTCAGCCCGAAGGCATACATCATCGCGATGGCTGCGAACATGGCCACCGGAATGCCTGCCGCAACCCAGAACGCGGTACGTGCATTCAGGAACATGAACAGCAGGCCGACCACCAGCAGCAGCCCGAGTGCGCCATTGTCGATCAGGATATCCAGTCGGTCGGTGATGTATTCCGCACGGGTTCGGATCAGTTCAATTGCCACACTGTCGGGCAAGGTGGCCTGCATATCGGCCGCCACCTCTTCAACCCGGTGCTGTAGCCTGATTGCGTCGCTGCGGGTCGACCGATCCACCCGGATTGAGACCGCCGGGTGTTCGCCCACGTAATAGGCCCGGTTATAACTTGCCCCCTTGGTCACCACCCGGCCCACGTCGCGTACGCGCAGCCTGGATCCGTCAGGGTTTGAACGCACCACGATCTCTTCCACGTCTTCAGCAGTGCGTTTTTCGATACCGGTGCGCACTCGGCCGGTGCCGCCGGCCAGGGCACCGGCCGGGTCGGCTTCGGCCTCTTCACCGATGGCGGCAGCGATTTCGCGCAAGGTGATATCGTGGCGGATCAGGCTCAATTCCGGCACGTCGATGAAAATTTCCGGCGCACTGACGCCCCGGATGGTCGTGCGCGTAACCCCTTCGCGAAAGAGCCGGGCACTGAATTCATCGGCAAACCGGCTGAGTTGTGCCACCGATACGGGGCCGGAAATCACTACATCTGTAACCCGGTCACGCCAGGCGTTGCGATAGACTTTGGGCTCTTCAATGCCTTCAGGCAGTCCGGTGACCAAATCAACGGCGGCCATCACGTCCTCGGTGGCACGGCCCATGTCCCAGTTGGCTTCGAAATCAAGCCGGATACGGGCACGTCCCTCCGTCGCAGTGGAATAGGTGCCCTTAACGCCTTCCACCCCGAGCAGCGGAGGTTCAATCACGGAGACAACGGCGTTGTCCACATCTTCCGGTCCCGCACCCTCCCACCTGATCGACACGGTTACGCTATCGAGAATGACGTCCGGGAAGAACTGGGTGCGAATCTGCGTGGCCGATGTCACGCCGAGTATAACCATTATGACCAAAAGCAGGTGCGCTGCGGTTCTGTGGCGGATAAAATAGCCCGGTATGCTGCGGGTGCGATCAGGTGTGGTGCGCATATCAGCCGCCCCTTTGCCGGGTTGTGGGATAGACTATGGTCTTCGGCAGGCGTTCCTGAACTTTTTTGGTCATCATCGTGGCACACTTCGGAATCGCATCAGGGGACAGCGTGTTCGGGTGACAGTTCTTGCATTTTCACGTTCTTACCGGGTGTGGTCTTCAAGTGTTTGCGGGCGCACCTTGATACCTGCACCCAGTTGCGGGGCGCGAGTCAGCACGATCTGCCGTCCGGCGATGTCGCCGACCTTGATCAGCACATCGTCGCCTTGCTTGCGCACAATACTTACACGGGCTGCTTCAAGCCGGTTGCCGGTGCCAATCAGCAGAACATCGCCGAAGTTGGAGATAGCAGTTGCCGGAATGCGGGCCACATCAGCAACCGGTGGTTCGGTGAGAATAACCGAAACGAAGTCACCCGGACGGATCGTCAGCATCGGGGCAGAACCCAGTTTTGCAAAAATCTCCCGCCCCGTTTTACCTGCACCCACCGCGGCAGAGACACGATCAATCTGCGCGGTGAACTCTGCCCCGCCGAAACCGATGCGCAGGTCAGTGTCCCGCACACCGGCATCACTGGTGGACAGGGAGGCAAATTCGTCATTCGATACGCGAAAGGATACTTCCAGCGCGTCCGGATCGATCAGTTTACCCACCTGTTCGTTTGCGTTCACCAGACGCCCCGGCACGACAGACACTTCTGCAAGAACGCCGGCGAATTCTGCATGAACTTCGGTATCAGCCAACATGCGGGCTGCCTCATCCCGACTGATCTTGCGCCGCTCCACCATGTTTTTTGTCCGCACGATGCGGGCCTCGGCGTTTGACAGGCTCAGGCGTTTTGACAGCAGGGCTTGTTTTGCGCCGGCGGTTGCCAGCTCTGCCGTTTCCATGGCGGCATCAGTACCCACACCGCGGCTGCGAAGGTTATCCTGCCGTTCCATTGCGGCCTTGCGCAGGGCAAATTGGCTTTCAGCCGCACGTACTTCTGCGATGGCAAGGGTCTTCATACGCTGCGCATCGGCCATATCTGCCTCCGCTTCGTCCAGTTCATTTTCGGTAATCGCCAGGCGGCTTTTCGCGTTGGCCGGGTTGGTCTGGAACAGCAGTTCCCCTTCCCTGACGAAGCCGCCTTCACGGAAGTTGTCCGACAGGCGCACAATTTCTCCGCCCGCGGTGGCGCGCAGCTCCAATGTGCGGCCGGAGATGACCTCGCCAAACGTCATGATCACTGGCGACCGGATGCCCGGTTCAACCTGCATCACCTCAACGGAAAAAATTCGTTCCTGATCCCGGGGCGGGCCATTCGGGCGGGTCTGCCGCTGCTCATATGCGTCGAAAACAGTGCGGGCGGCAAGCACCAGAAACCCCAGTGTCAGGGTCAAAAGGAAAAGCCCCGTCAGGGACCGGACCAGAAACCGCATATTGTACCGAAACCTTGCCGATGCTGTGCGCAAGCCTGATATGTTTCAAAAATAGCAGTCAGCCGCAAAAATAAATCAATCTCGGTTCGGGCTCCGTTGTTGATTGCCACCCAGGAAAAATCCGTCAGGTGAAGGGCGGCTTCACGACAGCCCGGCCCGAAGGCCGTGGCTGTTCTTTGTCAAGAGTCTTCCAGGACTTTCTTCCTGTGCCTAATCCCGCTGTTATTTCCGGGCCCCGAAGGTGCCGACAAGACCATCTTTTATAAAAGTACCTGCGGTGCCCTGGTGGTTCCTGCCATGTTTGGATTGTGCGTTAACTTAATAGGGATGTTCAAGGGAATATTCAGCATACCGGGCCCGTCCGATGGTGCCGTCGCCGGGTGTGCGGGGCAGAGTATTGATCCCTGGCCTGGCCAGAAAAGCAAAGCCCGTATTTTTTATTGATTTCTGTGTTTTCGGGCATGAAAATCCTGTCTGTTTCAAGGAAGCACAGGCGATTCCCAACGGGCAGGATTACACCTGCAGGCATCCGATCCGTCATCGGCCCGGTCGCTGGTGGTTTGCAAGGTCATTTTCGGTGCCTGTGCTCTTCAAGCCGCGGCATGATTTCCACGAAATTGCAGGGCTTGTGTCGGTAATCAAACTGGTGGCGCAAGATGCCGTCCCACCCATCCTTGCAGGCCCCCGGGGAGCCGGGCAGGGCAAACAGGCACGTGCCGTGCGCCACCCCCGCGCAGGCACGGGACTGGATGGCGGAGGTGCCAATCTTTTCCGCCGAAATCATGGTGAAATAGCTGGAAAAGGCATCCATTTCCTTTTCGTAGACATCCCGGTGAGCCTCCACCGTCACGTCCCGACCCGTAAGGCCTGTTCCACCGGTGGAAATCACGGCATCGATTCCGGGATCGGTGCACCAGATGCGCAGCTGATCGGCGATCCTTGCCCTGTCATCGGGCAGGATCTTCCGGTCGGCTAGGATATGGCCATCGCCTGTCAACCGGTCTTGCAGAACCTGGCCCGATCTGTCTTCGGCCAGGTTGCGGCTGTCAGATACCGTCAGCACTGCAATGCGTAGGGGGATGAATTCGCGTTTTGCCATCAGGGGAGCCGCGCTTTCAGGGTTAACAGGTCCGTCCAGCAGTCGCGCTTGCGGATTGGGTCGCGCAGAACAAACGCCGGGTGCAGCATCGGCAGGGTCAGGCGGCCCTGTACCTCCACCCACTTGCCTCGCAGGCGCGTGATGCCCTTGCGACCCAGAAGTGCCTGGCAGGCGATATTGCCCATAGGCACGAGGATATCCGGATCAGCGAGCGCGATGTGGCGTTGCAGGAACGGCAGCATCATGGCGATTTCGTCGGGTTCCGGATCGCGGTTCTGTGGCGGGCGCCACGGAACAACATTGGTGATATAAAGCGCGTCGGCACCGTCTTTTTCCCGACTTAGCCCGATGGCCGCGAACATGCGGTCAAGCATCTGGCCCGCCCGACCCACGAAAGGCTTTCCCTGAACATCCTCATCCCGGCCTGGCCCTTCGCCCACGATCATCACCCGTGCCGTCGGGTTTCCGTCTGCAAAGACAAGATTTCGCGCCCCTTTTTTGAGCGCACAGTGGTCAAAAGAATCCATGGCCTTGCGCAGCGCGCAGAGCGTATCGGCACGATCAGCCATGATGCGTGCGATGTCCGGCGCGGCCTTTTCCACCTCCGGCATGGCCCGGGCCATCGATACGGGCCGGATGTTTGAAGTGGTCCCCATCCCTGCCATGGGCGGCGGCGGTGCGGCCTCATACCGGTTGATCGGCTCATCGCCGATGGGGCAGGTCACGCCCATCTCCACCTGCCAGGCAAGCATGGCAAGCGCGTCTTCATGGGTCAGGCAGGGCGCGTCCGGCAAAGTCATACCTTCAGCCTATCCGGCCCGGGTCAGAAAGAAAAGAACCCGGGTGCGGATTCAAGGCCGCAAATCCCCACCCATCCTGACGGACCGGCGGTGCTGCAATGCCCCTTGCCACCTTACCGGCCCGCGTTTACAATCGGGTAACGGTGATTTGAGGGCTGCATGGGGCTTCAATCCAGGCATCTTCTGGGGATTGAACAGGTTGCCCCGGCTGACATTACCGCGATTCTCGATCTTGCCGATATTTACGCTGAGCAGAACCGGCAACCGTGCGCCCGTGCGAATCCGTTGGCCGGCAAAACCCAGATCAATCTGTTTCTTGAAAATTCCACCCGCACACAGGCGAGTTTTGAACTGGCGGGCAAACGGCTGGGGGCGGATGTGATAAACATGTCTGTCAGCACCTCGTCGGTCGCCAAGGGCGAGACCCTGATCGACACCGCACTGACGCTCAACGCCATGCACCCGGACCTGCTTGTGATACGGCACCCGAGTTCCGGTGCGGTTGACCTTCTGTCGCAAAAGGTGAACTGCGTCGTATTGAACGGCGGAGACGGGCACCACGAACATCCCACACAGGCACTTTTGGATGCGCTGACAATCCGCCGTGCCGTTGGGCGGCTCGACGGGCTGACAGTTGCAATCTGCGGCGACATTTCCCACAGTCGCGTGGCCCGGTCGAACATCTTTCTTCTGCGCAAGATGGGCAGCACTGTCCGCCTGATCGCCCCGCGTACGCTGCTGCCATCCGGTGCGGCGGAACTGGACGTTGAGATCTATGACGACATGGCCGATGGACTGAAAGACGTTGACGTGGTGATGATGCTGCGCCTGCAGCTGGAACGCATGGACGGTGCCTTCATTCCCTCCGCACGCGAATACCACCATCGCTGGGGCCTGACCGCGCAAAAGCTGAGTCATGCCCGGCCAGAGGCCATCGTGATGCATCCCGGGCCGATAAACCGGGGCATTGAAATTGACGGGGAGATCGCCGACGATATCAATCGATCCGTCATCCACGAACAGGTTGAAATGGGTGTCGCCGTCCGCATGGCCGCAATGGACATGCTGGTGTGCGGCAGGGCAAAGAGCTGATGGGCAGCTCTGATATTTCCGAACGCGAACCGGCATTCCGCGTGTCTTTGAGGCGAGGCATAGATGACCCGAAAGTGCTGGCGAAGTTTCTGAAAACCGACCGCTTGTGCGCGTTTCTGAAACCGGGCATGGGCAGTGGTGCGGCGGTGGATTTCGATAACCTCCGCATCGGTGTCACCGCTGCAGACGGGATCACAGGCATGGGGGTTGGCCCAATATCTGAGCCACGGATGTGACGGGCCGAAAGACGCACTGGCGGTGGATGTTGGCGCGGTTCGCCCGGATCAAACGGCCCGTTATGATCCTGTTGTCCGAATTACCCGGCAGGGTCGCCGTCCGCCTGACGGTGGATGCGTCGCTTGTCCGGCCGGTCGCTTGTGGCGCACAGACATCCGCGCCGGTGTATGGCCGGTCACGCGGCATCGGCGATATGATTCCGCAGCAGGCCGGGGTTGGTGAAGACTGGCCGGATTTTACGCCCCTGGCCTTTTACACAAGGCTTGTCTTCGGGGCTGTTGTCTTGCCCGGGCGGGCCGGGACATGACGATGATTCTCAAAAACGCCCGGCTTCTGACACCCGAAAAGGGAACGCTTTCCGACGGTGCGCTGGTGATTGACGGCGGGCGGATTGCGCAAATCCTGCCTTCCGGCAGCCGTCTGCCGGAAGGCGCGGAAACCATAGATTGCGGGGGCGCAACCCTCGCCCCCGGGATCATCGATATCGGTGTGAAGGTCTGCGAACCAGGTGAACGCCACAAAGAAAGCTTTCGCACCGCCGGTGAGGCAGCGGCCGCGGGGGGGGTAACCACAATTGTTACCCGCCCGGACACTGAACCGGCCATCGACACACCGGAGGTGCTTGAATTTGTGCATCGCCGCGCGGTTAGGGACAGTGCTGTGCGCGTCTTGCCGATGGCGGCACTTACAAAGGCGCGGGCCGGGCGGGAAATGGCAGAGATCGGCTTTCTGCAGGATGCCGGTGCGGTGGCCTTCACCGATTGCGACGCGGTGGTGCGTGATCCGAAAGTGCTGGCCAAATGCCTGACCTATGCAGGCGGGTGTGGTGCGCTGGTCATGGGGCACGTGCAGGATCCGCAGATGTCTGATGGTGCCGCGGCGACATCCGGCGCGCTGGCATCGCGGCTGGGCCTGCCCGCGGTGGCACCTGTGGCAGAGCGTATGGGGCTGGAACGGGATCTGGCATTGATTGAGATGACCGGCACACGCTATCACGCTGACCAGATTTCCACCGCCGGCGCACTGCCTGCCCTGACCCGAGCAAAAGAGGAATGCCTGCCAGTGACCGCCGGGGCCTCAATCCATCACCTGACGCTGACCGAGGCGGATATCGAAGGTTACCGTACTTTTTTCAAGATCAAACCGCCCCTGCGGGCGGAGGCAGACCGGCAGGCGGTTGTGGCGGCGCTCGCGGACGGGACTATTGACGTGATATCTTCCATGCACACGCCGCAGGATGAAGAAAGCAAACGCCTGCCCTTTGACCTTGCCGCCAGCGGGGCAGTCGCGCTGGAAACGCTGCTGCCGGCCGCCCTGTCTCTGGTCCGTGCCGGGGAAATTGACCTGCCCGTACTTTGGCGCGCGCTGTCGCTGAACCCGGCAAAAATTATCGGGTCTGACGGCGGTCGTCTGGCGGAAGGGGCCCCTGCGGATCTCGTGCTGTTTGATCAGACGGCGGCGTTTGCGATGGATCGCACCGCGCTGAAGTCGAAAACGAAGAACACGCCCTATGACGAACGCCCGATGCAGGGCCGTGTGCTGCGCACCTTTGTGGGCGGTGCCCAGGTTTTTTGCCAGGACAGCTGAGGAAGGCCCGCCATGCCAGAGTTTGACATCACCGCCCCGGCTGCCGTGCTGGTGCTGCTGGCGGGCTATGCGCTCGGTTCAATCTCTTTCGGCGTTGTTGTGGCGCGGATCATGGGGCTTGGCAATCTGCGCGGGATCGGGTCCGGCAACATCGGGGCTACCAACGTTTTGCGCACGGGCAACAGGTGCGCGGCCTTCCTGACGCTGGTTCTTGATGCAGGCAAGGGTGCCGCCGCCCTGCTGATCGCCCGCGCCCTGTGTGGTGAAATTGCCGGCCAGATCGCCGGTGCCGGTGCCTTTCTCGGCCACCTGTTCCCTGTATGGCTCGGTTTCAAGGGCGGTAAAGGCGTGGCGACATTCCTTGGCATTTTTGTGGCCGCCGGTTTCCGGGCGGGCTGCGCGACCTGCATGACCTGGCTTGCGGTGGCAATTGTCTGGCGCATCAGCTCCGCCTCCGGCCTTGCGGCGGCGGCATTGGCACCGCTGTGGGCGGGGCTTCTGGGCTATCCGCAGGGCGTGGGGCTGGCCGTATTTCTGGGCGGGCTCATCTGGTGGTCACACCGTGCCAACATCCTGCGCCTCATAAACGGCACGGAGCCGAAAATCGGTTCAAACAGGTGACATCTGCCCTTGACAGGGCCGCATTGTCCCTGGTATTGTAAACGTCGAAAAACAACCGGAGGGAAGGGATCGACCATGGGTTTCGTAGAAGCTATACAAACCTGTTTCAGTAAATACATCGATTTCACTGGCCGGGCAGCCCGGGCCGAATTCTGGTGGTGGCAATTGTTCCTTGTCATCGTTTGGTTCACTCTGGCCATTATCGATGTTGCCCTCTTGGGAGTGGACTTCTCCCTCGGGGAAGTGGGGGTTCTGACAACTCTCTTCGGTCTTGCGGTTCTGCTGCCGGGTTTGGCCGTGTCTGTGCGGCGGCTGCATGACATCGACCGGTCCGGTTGGTGGGCGGTGTCTTTTTTTTCTCCTTTCTTGGTTGTGTCTTTTAATGAGTCTCTTACTCGAACCCGAGGGAGAATCCTTACAGATCGGGTTAATCCTCTTTACCCTCGTACTCATGATCCTCTCGGCGATCTGTTCAATCGTGCTTTTGGTCTTCTGGATCAAGAAAGGCACCGAAGGCGCGAACCGTTTTGGCCAGGATCCGACTATCCGGCCGGGCAGCCGCTAACCTCAACAGCCCGTGCCCCGCCCAGCACTGTCAGACGCAGTTTTGACCGGTCAATGATCAGCGGTGCCGGCGTCAACGGATAAAGCGTGGCCACGGCCTGAACCTGCACCCCCTGAACATCCGTGCGGCCCTGTTCCGCCCGGATATTCGCGCCGGTATATTCCATCACTACAAACCGGGGTTCAGATATCCCGCGCAGCTCCATATTTGCAGTGATCCGCACCCCGCCAGGGGCCGGATATATATCGCAGCTGAGGGCGCGCAGGCCCGCACGCCGGGCTGTTATCGGGCGTGCCCTTAGGGCCGATTGGATGATGTGTCTGTGGTGCGTCTGCCCGTCGAGCGTGGCGGAAAACCGCGCCTCCACCGGCAGGCAGACATCTTTGCAAATCCCGAAACTGACGGTGCCTGCAACCCTGATCGGGCGGTCCCCGGTCTTTGGCGTGACCTCGATCGGCAATACCAGTTCCCGGGTGTAGCCGATCGTGCGCACCCCGTTTTCGATGTAGATCTTCGGTGCAGGCCAATGGAAGCGCACCGATTTCACGTTGTCGGAGCCTGACCAGTCAAACACCGGGGGGATACCGTTGCTGCCCGGGGTACGCCAATAGGTTTTCCACCCGGGTTTCATACGGATCTGTGCGGCCATCATATGGTGCCCTTCCGTGGGGTAGCCGGGCAATATCCCGAACGCCGCGACCCCGTTGATGGGGAAATCTTCCGCCGCGCCGGCACTTGCCAAAACGGCCAGCATGCCAGCCAAAAGGCGGGGAAAGCAGTATCGGGCTGAAAAGATCATACTTCTAATCTTACGGCCCCGGACCTGCACGTTGAAGTCATAATCGAGCGATATCGCGTGACCGGCTTGAACTTTCACATAACCCGCCGCATCTTGACGCTTATGGATATGGAAACCCCTGATCATCTGGACGGAAAACTGCTGGTGGCGATGCCGTCGATGGGCGACCCGCGGTTTGCCCATTCAGTGATTTGCATGTGCGCCCATTCCCCCGAAGGTGCCATGGGGCTGATCGTAAACAAACCTGCCCAGAACCTGGATTTTATGGAGCTTCTGTCGCAGTTGGATATCACGGCTGACCGCGGCATCCCCGGCATCAGCGTGCACTACGGTGGCCCGGTGGAACACGGGCGCGGTTTTGTGTTGCACACGTGTGATTATTCCGCAGGTGAAAGCACACTGGCTGTCAACGATGGCCTCGGAATGACGGCGACGCTGGATATCCTGGAAGATATATCGCTTGGCCGCGGGCCGCAGAACAGCCTGCTGGCCCTGGGCTATGCCGGGTGGGGGCCGGGTCAGTTGGAAGGCGAGATTCGCGCCAACGGCTGGCTGGTCTGTGATGCGGACCCGTCGCTTGTTTTCGACACTAACCATTCGGAAAAGTGGCACCAAGCCATGGCGCGAATCGGGATCGACCCGCGCATGCTGTCCACCGGTGGTTCAGCCTAAAGCGTTTCGGAAAACCTGAAGCGTCCCCTGTCAGTAAAAGTCCGAAGTGCGTCGGGATTTTGCTGGTTCGAATATGCCCTGAAACGCCTGTAGTCACAAATTCGGCCCGATGGGCAGACAGGGCGCGTTGCGGGCGCGCAGGCGGGCGCAGGTCATGTTGGCTTCCGCCTGGCTCAGCCCTACAAACCGCGCACGATACGCCGGCTTGCCTTTCACGTTGGCCTTGTCGATGCGCCGCGTCGCGGAATTAAGTACCCTGATTTCCTTTAGCGCGGTTTGCAGAAGGGCCCTTTCAGCCTGACGCGGCGATGCAAACGTTCCGACCTGAACACCCCAATACCGGCTTCCCGACGCAGATACGCGGGTCACGACGCGCAGGCCCTGTGCCGTGCCCCGGGCGGCGGCGGTGATGGTCTGGGTTCCCAATGCCGGATGGGCTTTCGCCGCCCCGTCGCCGGCCTTGTCATCTGCCTGGTTTGCAGCAAGGATTGCGGCCTTGATCGCTTTTTCCCGGGCTTGTGCCATCAGTTCCGGCGAGGATGCCCTGACCGGGCGGGCCCTGGGCCGCAGGCTCTTTTTTACAGTGCCGCTGACGGCCGTTTTGGTGGTCTGCGCATCGTCGGCCAGGTTCACCCTGGCCGGTTTGCGCACTGCTACGCGGGACCTGGACCGGTGAAAGCCCATGTTCAGCAGTTCTGCCACCCGCGCATTTCGCGATGCGGCCGATTTGCCGCCGAACATCGTGGCAATCACATGCTTGCTGCCGCGCCGGGCACTGGCCACCAGGTTAAATCCGGCCGCACGTGTGTAACCTGTCTTGATTCCATCGGCCCCACGGTAGTTTGACAAGAGTTTGCGGTTGGTGTTGGCCACTTCCCGCACACCCGCGTGGGTTGATTTGCGCGAAAAAAGGTTATAGTAGGCGGGAAAATCGAAAAACAGGCGGCGACCCAGGAGGGTCATGTCCCGTGCTGTGGAGAAATGACCGCGCTGGGTCAGCCCGTGGGCGTTTTTGAAAGCGGTGTTTTTCATCCCCAGTTTTCGTGCGGTGTCTGTCATCCGCCTGGCAAAAGCGATTTCGGATCCGGATATCGCCTCCGCAATCGCGGTAGAAGCGTCGTTGGCGGATTTCACCGCCGCGGCACGGATCAGGTAGCGCAGCGCAATCCGTTGACCCGGCTTCAGGCCGAGCTTCGATGGCTGTTCATTTGCCGCAAAGCGGGAAATCTTAACCTTGGTATCGAGCCCGATCTCGCCCCGCTCCACAGCATCAAAGGCGACATAGAGCGTCATCATCTTTGTCAGCGAGGCCGGATGCAGCCGCGCATCCGCGTTGCGGGCGTGCAGGACTTCACCCGTACGCGCATCAATGACCACCGCCGCGTAAGGGGCGGTCAGGGCCATAGGGGCAAAGCATATGAAAAACAGGGCCGAAAAGACCCGAAGAACTGCCTTGGGTTGCATCGGTACCCCGACGTCTTTGCCTGAATTGCCTCGTCACCAGTTTTTCTGGCGAATTATTATTGGCCCTGCCCTAACACGGTAATGACCCTCCTGCAACAGGCACACAATCAGGCCCTGGTGCAGGATTTTGCGATTTCTGACCCGGCCGCGGGCCTTATTCCTGCCGCAATTACTAAAAATATTTATACCGCTTACCCTTTCTTTTCTGGCCTGAGTATGCTATACTCCCGGCATCTGCCAACCCAATTATTCAGTTTTTAACCGCATGGCGCATACCCACACCATCATCTCTCAGGGTGGTTCCGATACCGATACGGTGTTGAGACCGAAGGTAAAGCGGAAGACAGAACGACCGCCGCTCTACAAGGTTTTACTGCTTAACGACGATTACACACCGATGGAATTTGTGGTTTATGTCCTGGAAAAGTTTTTTGGTATTGGTAATCAGCGTGCGGTGGATCTGATGTTGACCGTCCATAAACAGGGCATGGCCGTAGTTGGTGTTTTCAGTCACGAGGTGGCGGAAACCAGGGTGATGCAGGTGATGGATTGCGCCCGCCAGAACCAGCACCCGTTGCAATGCACGATGGAAAAGGAATAAACGCAAGAGCCTTGCCCGATGCGCATTGCCGTTCGCGCACTGGATGCGTGTCCGCCTGCGGCACCCTGGCGGCTCGCCGGGCTGTTAACCGAACGTCCCGCACGGCGGCTGCCGAATGTCAGGATAATTGTCGCCAACTGCAACCTGTATCCGGGTCCGCCCCCGCCCCCGCCCCCTTAGGATAGGGGAACTCGTGCCGCAGTCAGGCTGGTTCAGGGGTATGTGGCGCGAAAATTCCCTGGCTGACCAGCGATGTTGGTATAGTGGTGTGGTCGAATCAATAGTGCCAGGCATGCTGCTCATGTCCTTTTCGCTCGACGGGAAAACCGCCATTGTCACCGGTGCTGCCAACGGCATCGGTCATGAGGTTGCCCGGCATTTTTCCGCACAGAACGCCAGGGTCATGCTTGTCGACAGGGATGAAGAAAAGTTGGAAACCGAGGCGGGGAAACTGGCGAAAGAATTTGAAAACGTGCGGTTTTTCGCCGGAGATCTGCGTGAAAAGCTGACGGTTGCGAATTTGCTGTCGGCCATAATCGATGATTTCGGTACGGTGGATATCCTTGTCAACGGTGCACACCAAGTGCTGCCGTCCGACCCGCTGGACGCGACCGAGGACCATTTTGAGGAACTGCTACAGCAAAACGTGCTCGCCAACCTGCGCGTGACCCAGGCGGTTGCCAAACGGATGATCGCGCAGGTGGACAAGCGCGGGGATGAACGACCTGTCGGGTCGGTCGTGAACCTGTCGTCGATTGCCGCGGACCGGACGAACAAAGAGCAGCTTGCCTATTCGGTATCCTGTGCGGCACTGAATCAGATGACCCGTTCTCTTGCCGTGGCCTTCGCGGATAAGCGTATCCGTGTGAACGCTATCGCTATCGGGTCTGTCAGGCTGGCGAACATGGAGGAGCACATGAAGGAGAATCCGGACATGCATGACCTGTCAATCACCGCGACGCCGCTCGGCCGGATTGCCGAGGCGCAAGAGGTGGTTGAAACTGCGCAGTATCTGGCGTCAGAGGCGTCTGGCTTTGTGACCGGGCAGATTATCACGTTTGACGGCGGGCGTACACTGATCGACCCGCTACAGGCAGCGGCGGCACGATGACTTCTGATGTGCCGCCCTGCCAGGCGGTTTAGGGTTTTTCAGAAAATGAGGCCATCCAAACTCAGCACCTCAAAACTGAAATGGCTCTTGTCCAAATCACCCTTGAAGTTATCAAGCCGGACGGAGGATTGCGGCGTGCCATTGATATCGGGTTGCCACGAAACAATCGTATCGGCACCCTCCCGCGTAATCGTCAGTTCATTGTATGCGCGCCCGCCAATAACGAGGGTATCTCCCTCCCCGGCATCGAAGTCTGTTACAACATCCTCCCCGTTTTGGGCATACTGGAACACGAACTCGTCTGCACCACCCTGTCCCGTCAGGGTGTCATTTCCGCGCCCGCCCGCAAGCCAATTGGCGCGTTCATCCCCCCTGAAGGTGTCGTTTCCGTAACCGCCGGCCAGATACTCAACATTGGCCACGGTCCCGGTTCCGTTCAGCGTCTCTTCGGCAAGGTCAACGGTGACCCCGACCCCCCCGTTCCCGTAAAAGGACAGAACGTCTTTGCCGCCCCCGCCATCCACACGGTCCCTATCGCCGGCGAAAATGACATCGTTGCCCGCCCCGCCGTGCAGCGAATCATCCCCGGCACCGCCGACCAGACGGTCATTACCACTGCCACCCTCCA
>JACONK010000007.1:0-7747 GCA_014323795.1 Paracoccaceae bacterium
CACCTTCTTTCGGCCTGTTTTGAGCCAGGTCGCAAAGAAAACATCCATCCCATGCTCCCTTGCCGCCGCCACAATCCGTTCCGAATCGTCCAACGGCGACCGTATCTGCCCCGATATTTCGACAGCGATTCTCATGCCGGTTCATCCCTTTTCGGCTGTTTAACTGCCTGGCGCGCCGGCTTCCGTATCCTGCACACCCGGCTGGCTCAAGCCATGCTTCCCCAATGCATCAAAATACTCGCCCGGTGTCCCGGTGAAGGTGATACTGTCCTTATCCACAATCCGGTAACGAATATCCATGCCTTTCGACAGCGCCATGTTATACAGGGGTGCAACGTATCGCTCTCTGCCCGGCAACTTCGTGACATCTGTCCCGAGTGACTGCTCGTAAAGGTCGCAGAACACCCGCACCTGCCTGAAGTGGTAGAGCCCCGTGCTGCAATATTGCGAGATGCGCCGCTTTTCCGCGACCTCCGCGACCCGGCAATGGCCTGCCCGTTCGCATTCCGGGCGCACAAAAGACCAGTGATCCCCCGCAGCCATCACCACATCCAGGTAACCGTCAACGTCCCTTCGGGAAAATTCGGCGGGATGCGTGAAACGGGCATACCGGGTGTCAATATTGAATATCGTGATATCCGTATCCGATAAGCGCAGGCCCTGACCGACAAGTCCCTTGTAAACCGTCTCTGCCTGCCCTGACGTCGGTGCGTCAAGAACCGCAATCTCCCACCTGGAAGGCACCGGGGCCAGCCTGCGCAATTCGGTCGCGATGAACTCATTCACGCCGGGCATTTGCCGGACAATGAACAGAAATGGCTCTGTATCGAAACAGTTCTCAAAGCCCTGCACGACACCGGAAAACATTGTCCCTTCGGCGAGCGGCAGCATGTATTTCGGGCAGTTGAAGCCTGCCTTCGTGAAGCGGGAGCCCAGACCGGCCATTGGCAACACAATCATCGCCCCGGGCTGCCCATACCCTGATACAGGCTCAGTGCGTTGGCCAGGATCACACGTTGCCGCGTCCTGTCCTCGCTATGCAGCGGAAGCATGGAAAAGAACATGACCGCGGCGAGAGCGTGCAGGGTATGCGGTTCAATTTGGAATTCCGCGAAAATTATCCTTTCAAACTCAGAAATATCGGGGTAGGCAACACACGGTCTGTCTGCAATACTTGGTATCCGGAAATCCATCGGTGCCGTGTGGCCGCATTCCAGGCGCCCGGCGACGATGGTATCATACCCGCCGATGATACTGTGGGCCAGTTTCGCGACATCATAACGGTAGTCGTTGAACAGGCTGAAAACACCGTCGTATGTAACCCCCCTGGGATCTATCATGATCACACGTTCGGTGTTGAAATCGAAGAACAGGTTGCCAAAAAAGAAATCCCCATGCCAGAAGGATATGTCTTTCGATGTGGTTGGCGGAATGGCTCCCAGGACACGGTCAAGAATGACCCTGAATGGTGGCAGCTTCACCCCGTTAAGGGCAGGCCGATTATCAAGATTCAGTCCCGAAGAGGCCAAAAATGCCCGAAGCCTGTCTATTGTCTTTTGCCGAAACAGGTTGGCATAAACCCGGCCTGCGTATTCAGGGGAGGCTTCGGGTGCCCCGGCAGGGGGGGTGATACTTCGGAACCGTTGCAACAGCGCAACGCATTTGCCTATGATCTGCTCCCAGACAGCCCTTGGCAGGTTTCCGAAGACGGCCATTTCGCTCAGCAGGGGCAAATGCAGGTATTCAAGTTTGTAACCCAGCCTGTGATTCTCATAGGTCTTCCCGATAAACCTTGGCGTGTGCAGGCAAAATTCCTCGGGTACGCTTTCGTACCATTCTATCTCGGCCCGCATCTTCTGTGCGTTGTCAGACGTCTTCGTGATTATTTGACCGTCCGAAATGACCGTATTGAATATACGGGCCGAAAAAATATCGCGTTTCGACTGGTAAAACGGTACAAGATGGCCGAAATCATGCCAGTTTCGGGCCTCCACGGTAGCCAGTGCCGACCTGCCCGCATAGTGATTTAATGCGTCAGACATTGTCAGCCTGTCAAACGCCTCCCTGGCGAGCGGCAGATTATCGAAACTGAAAAAACCACAAACCTCGCCCAGTTTTTCACCCTTGGCCGACGGCGCATCCGAAAATACAACGCACCCGTCTTCGGTCAAGGCATGAAGCCAAGTATATTTCATCCCGGAATGGCCAACAACCACAAAACTCCCGACATCCGGACCGGGTTCGTCAAACGAAACCAGTGTATCGCCGAACAAAACCCTTAGGGATTCACACCCTGCGGCAATCAAAACGGCTTCCTTCAGGGCCCGTGTGACGCTTAAGTGCGGGTCTGTGCGATGAATTTCAAAGCCGAGTTGCTCAATTTTCGCGGCATCCCTGGCCTGAACCGGGAAGTCTTCGGGCAGCGTCAGAACCTTTCTTCCGCCTTCCTCCCGGTGGGCCCGTGCAATTCTTTCAAAAAGGCACTCGTTGCCCACCGGAAGGAAGGCGGGCGGAATACGCCCGTAATGTATGGCAAGTTCCTGATCAATGTAACGGCCGGAAAGACACACGAACATAATCTATTTTCCGAGCCCCAGAAGCTGCCGGATCTGCGCATGGGTCATGGTTGCAAACTCGTCCGGTCGAACAGTCCTGTCATCTACGCAAAACCCCTGATGCCCGCACCAGGGCTTCCCGACGACCAACTCGTCAAAGGGAACGCCATGGCGGGTCAGCCAGGCCAGAATCACCGGCACGGTATGGATATTTATTTTACCGACATTCCGATCATACGTGCGCATGCCCCGTGCGGTCGAAATCACAATTTCAAATCCTTCTTCCCTGTAATGACGAAGGGCCCTGATGACGTCAACATTCGGAGGAATGTTCCGGTAGTCGCTCGTTTCGCCTCGGGTCAGGGTATTGTCGAGGTCCATTATCAGCCGCTTCATGCCTTGCTCCGCCAACCCCGGGGAACAACATGCCCGTCTTTCACCTGTGCCCGGGCGCGCCCCGCCACCGCCCCTTCCGCCACATCTGAGTATTTGGCCTGTTGTTGTATCGGCAAGGCGTTACAGAATGCTTTCATGCCCCAGGCCGCGTCCCCGGCGGTCACACCGAACCGCACCGGCAGGGGAGCGTATACCTCCATGGAAATGTCACATGCCCTGCGCACCAATCGGGAGATTTCGGGGTTCATCTCTGTAGCTCCGCTTTCTTCAGTTCTTCGCGAAACCGCGACGAGACGGGTCCAATCCAGGAACCAGAACGCCTCCGGATAGTGCCGCAGCCGGCAGACCGCGATCCGTTCCGGCATACACAAGCCTGACCCGCCCGCCACTGTCAAGCACGGTGAACCGGGGTATACGACTGTTACGCCGTTATGTTCAATATCACCCTGGCAGACATCTTTCGGCGGCAGGTGTTATCCTGCCCCCAGGCAAGCACAACAGGTGATATTTTTGCACACTCGGGCAGTAAAGAGGATATTCATGGACCGCAAGGGTTTCCTGATTATCAGGGAATTTGGCAAATTCTGATTTTTTATTTTAGTGAGCGCAACATTTCGGCTTTGGCCCCCGCATCGACCCTGGCAGTACCGTTGACCACAGCCGCCGGGGCGGCCTGTATCCCCCGAACCGACTACCTTCGAACGCCGCCTGAAGCTTTCAAATGCCTGTTGAAAATCTATTCCCGATTTAATACGAAAAACTGCGGGCCGGTATGGCGTAAGAGCGGTTTATGCGGGCTGGCCCTGCCGTGATTGATCGGGAGAAACACTGAGATGGCAGCAAAATACGCTGTTCGAAACGACCTGAAGGTTGCCGAAGAATTGGTGCGGTTTATCGAGGATCAGGCCCTGGCGGACCTTGATGTCACGGCGGAGTCTTTCTGGTCCGGCGCGGCGGCAATGTTCCATGACCTCGGCCGGAAAAACCGTGTGTTGCTGGACAAGCGGGCGTCCATGAAAGCGCGGATAGACGATTGGCACAGGGCACGGCGCGGGCAGGCGCATGACAGCGTGGCCTACAAGGCATTCCTTGAAGAGATCGGTTACCTGCTGCCTGAAGGTGACGCCTTCACAATCGCAACTGAAAATGTCGATCCGGAAATTGCGACCATTGCCGGGCCGCAGCTTGTGGTTCCTGTGACTAACGCCCGGTTTGTCCTGAACGCGGCAAACGCCCGCTGGGGAAGCCTTTATGACGGTTTATACGGCACCGACGCGATGGGCGCGACGAACGCTGTAAGCGGCTATGACACCGGGCGCGGCGGGCGCGTGGTGACCCGTACCGCAGTTTTCCTGGATGAGGCATTCCCGCTGCAGGGCACCAGCCACGGGGGGGCGAAAAACTACAGCGTGTCCGGGAATCGTCTGTTTGTGGACGGGTCCGAACTGATTGACCCGATCAAATTCGTGGGCTTCACGGGGGAAGCCGGTGCCCCGACGACGATACTCCTGCGCAACAACAACCTGCACGTTGAACTGGTCTTTGACCGCACACATCCTGTTGGAAAGACATCGCCGTCCGGGCTGGCGGATATCATGCTTGAATCCGCCATTTCCGCCATCGTCGATTACGAAGATTCGGTGGCATGTGTCGACGCGGCAGATAAGGTGCTGGCCTATCGCAACTGGTTGGGCCTGATGCAGGGAAACCTGCACGAAACCTTTGACAAGGACGGAAAAACCATCACCCGCAAGCTAAATCCGGACCGGGTATACACCGCGCCGGATGGATCTGCCTTCACCATGAAAGGCCGTGCGCTTCTGCTTGTGCGCAACGTAGGCCACCTGATGACCAGCCCGGCAATTATCGACAAGGACGGGAACGAGGTCTTCGAGGGGCTGCTGGACGCGCTGGTAACAACGCTGATCGCAAAGCACGATCTCCGGAAGACCCGCGGCGACCGAAACTCGGTCACAGGTTCAGTCTACGTGGTGAAGCCAAAAATGCACGGGCCGGAGGAAGTTGCCTTCTCGGGCGAAATTTTTACCCGCGTGGAAGAGCTGCTGGGCCTGCCGCGCTATACGGCCAAGCTCGGCATCATGGACGAAGAACGCCGCACATCGGTGAACCTGAAGGCGTGTATCCGGGCCGCCAGGCACCGGGTTGTCTTCATCAATACCGGATTCCTTGATCGAACAGGCGACGAGATTCACACCTCGATGGAGGCGGGCCCCTTCAGCCGCAAGGACTTCATCAGGCGCAAGGGCTGGATCACGGCCTATGAAAATCAGAACGTCGATATCGGTCTTGAATGCGGCCTGTCAGGCAAGGCGCAGATCGGCAAGGGCATGTGGGCTATGCCCGACAGGATGGCCCTGATGCTGGACGCTAAAATCGAACACCCCCTGGCAGGGGCGAACTGCGCCTGGGTGCCGAGCCCGACGGCGGCGACGCTGCACGCGCTGCACTACCACAGGGTTGATGTCTTCGCGGTGCAAAATGCCCTGTCAAAAGGCGGTCGGCGCACCTGTATCGAATCACTCCTGGATATTCCCGTTGCCAGATATCGCCGCTGGTCAAAAGACCAGATACGGCGCGAGGTTGAAAACAACGCCCAGGGCATCCTCGGCTATGTCGTGCGCTGGATCGATCAGGGTATCGGCTGTTCCAAAGTGCCGGACATCAACAATGTCGGGCTGATGGAAGACCGCGCCACCTGCCGTATCTCTGCCCAGCATATCTCCAACTGGCTGCACCACGGGATCGTGACAGAGACAGCCGTGCGTGCCGTGTTCGAAAGGATGGCCAGGGTTGTTGATCGCCAGAACGCGGGCGACCCTGCCTACAGGCCAATGGCCCCCGGGTTTGACGGGCCGGCCTATAAGGCCGCCCTTGATCTGGTTTTGCAGGGTATCACCCAGCCTTCCGGCTATACGGAACCGATTCTGCATGCGCGCCGTCTTGAGATGAAATTGCTTATGCAACGTTCGGGATGCGATGTGGGAAAGGGTAACAGAGCCGCAGCAGATTATCAAAATAATCCCAAACGTCCCGGGTTTATTCCCCCCGTGTCCTGAAAGGCTGCAGCCGCACGGTTTTTTGAATCCATTCTCTACAGGGCAATTCATGTCATCGGAATATTTCGCACCCCAAGGGGGCCATCCCGGGCAAAATGAGATTCTGACCACCCGTGCGGTGTTCACCGATGCCTATGCGGTGATCCCGAAAGGGACGATGCGCGATATTGTGACCAGCCGCCTGCCATTCTGGAACAATACGAGAGCCTGGATTCTGGCCCGCCCGCTGAGCGGCTTTGCAGAAACGTTTTCGCAATACATCATGGAAGTCGGCCCCGGCGGCGGGTCCGACCGGCCTGAAACGGATCCGGGGGCGGAAACCGTGCTCTTTGTACTTGAAGGAAAGTGCAATCTGACCCTTGCCGATACGATGTATCCGCTCCGGCCCGGTGGCTACGCCTACCTGCCCCCGGGCGCGGACTGGACCCTGCGCAACGGGGCTGGTGCCCCGTTGCGGTTCCACTGGATTCGCAAGATTTATGAGGCATTGGACGGGCTGGAAATGCCTGACATGGTCATCACCAATGAACAGGCTGTCACGCCAACACCGATGCCGGACACGGAAGGCAAATGGACCACCACACGCTTTGTGGATCCGGGTGACATGCGCCACGATATGCACGTCAACATCGTAACGTTTGCCCCGGGTGCCGTGATCCCGTTTGCCGAAACCCATGTGATGGAACACGGGATTTACGTGCTGGAAGGCAAGGCCGTCTACCGGCTGAACCAGGATTGGGTGGAGGTTGAGGCGGGCGATTACCTTTGGCTGCGCGCCTTCTGCCCGCAGGCCTGCTACGCCGGGGGTCCGGGCAAATTCCGCTACTTGCTTTACAAGGATGTGAACCGGCACATGAGCCTGCGCCACCGCTGACCTTGCGGCCGGTGCCCGCCCTGTTACCGGGGATGTGCATTGTGACGGACGAGAAGACACAACCCGATGAGATTCAGGCCACAACCACAGGACCGGACGAACCTGTTATCCCCGGCTACCGGTTATGGCTGTGGCGGTCAATCTGCCCGGCACCGCGGTGTGGCCTGGATCGTTATTCGGAAATTCGCGATTGCCAGGCTCAATCCGGCATTTCCGGCTGGCGAATATGACGGTGCAAGGGGATATCTCTGCCCAAATCCCTGACAACCAGGCTGTGGCGCGGCTCGGGTCTGCCCCGTGCCACAACCACATCCGGGCTTATTTCGCCGCCACAGCGGTTTAAAAATATGCCAAAACGGCGGCACATTGCCATTATATGCCGCACCCCGGCCAAGGCAGCCCGATTCCCCCCGGAACACCGGAAAGATCGTGACACGACAGGTTCTGTTGTGCCGGGACCATCCGCACCGCGCTTTGCATACATGCCCTGGGGCGACAGGGGGTATCAGCCTGTTCCGTGCCCGGGCGGGGTGTCAGACCAGCTGACATCCGTCAGCCTTGCCTCCCCGGTGAAAAGTGCCGCCAGGTGCCGGTGAAGCTGGTTCAACTCATTGGCCCCGCGGCACAGACTGCGCAGAAGTTTGCGCAGGTTCGTGGGCCGGACCACCCTGCGCCAGACGGCAATGTCAGAAGAACAGTCCAGTTGCCTTGCCATGGACGGCACAATGATTGCCGGTTGAAGGCGGTGAAAGATGGGGGAAACCGTGTCATTGAACAGAAAATGATCTATCGGCACCCGCATCTGCCCGCGACAGGACAAGGCCAATTTCGCCCCGGAACGCGAA
>JACONK010000007.1:7767-100830 GCA_014323795.1 Paracoccaceae bacterium
GAGGCCGCAAGGTTTGCCCAGCAGCAGGCGCGACGGGCCCGTGCCGAATTTTTCCAGTTTCACCGCTTGATTCCGGTTTGGTATCCAATCGGACGATGCCAGGATCCGTGCTGTATCCCTGGCCAGAAAGATATCATCTTCCAAAAACAGCGCATGGCTTGCATCACTGGCCAGGAA
This sequence comes from Paracoccaceae bacterium, assembly GCA_014323795.1. Lineage (GTDB taxonomy): Bacteria > Pseudomonadota > Alphaproteobacteria > Rhodobacterales > Rhodobacteraceae > Amylibacter. The sequence goes on from JACONK010000007.1 coordinate 7,945, forward strand.
GGTCGCCCATGCCGTGCAGTGGCTGACTGTACAGGCCCGGTCGCCCCGGCTCAATACCTCCCACAGCCCCTTCCTGGCTTTCACCACCGCATCCAGTTCTGCCTCGGCAACCCGGGTCGCATCGCAGGCACTGATCCGATGGAATGTGATGCCTAATGCCGACAGGTGCGCGGCAACGCGCTCCATACGATCAGTGCGGCGATCAAGGTTGATCACGTAGACAGGGACAATCTGCGTCATTCTGTCATCCAGCCACGTTTTCATGCGAAAAGCAAGCGGGCTTACCATCACCTGCCCCTTTGCCGACAGGCCCCGGGTAACAGCAGAGCGGGAGGTGTGAAACCTTGTACGTGGCTTGGCACCACAGGGCCAGGGTTTAATACACATGTTTCCCCGCCCACCAGGCAGCAAACCGCATTTAACAAGGACAAGCCGCAAAAAGAAGCGGCCTCGTCAGGAACGGGCCGGATTATCGGTGAGTTGAAGCGACAAAATCCGCCACCTGTCTGTGCTTTTATGCCGTAATCTTTGAAAAATCCGCAGGTTCTGCAGGCCTTCTTCATGGCGGTCTCTTTCCTGTCTGCCTGCTGCAGACCATGGCCAAGGCCGTTGCCGAAGATTGACAACAGCCGCTTGTGAATGCGATTTAATGCTGCAAATCATTTCCCATACCACGCCTTTCCGCCTGCCCTAAAACTGCCGCTCATGAAAGCCTTGTTTGCTACAGAGATTTACCGGGCCGACCTGTCCGACGCCATCAGCACGGAAGAGCTGCGGGCTTCCTGCCTTTCCATCGCGGAGGATGATATTGCGGGCCACAACTGGTGTGACGAAAACGGTTACCCCGGCTACACCTCTTATGCCTCGTTGACTGACCTGCCCTGGCGATTCCCGATTTTTACCGATGTGGTAAAAGCACTTGACTCCCATGTGGCGGGATTCGCGGACCACCTTCATCTTGATCTGGGCGACAAATCGCTCGCACTCGAATCGATCTGGATCAATATTCTGCCCGAAGGTGGCAGCCATTCGTCGCACCTGCATCCGGGCTCTGTCATTTCCGGCACAACCTACGTCACCATGCCCGCAGGCACATCCGCCATCCGGTTCGAAGATCCCCGGCTCGGTTTCATGATGGGTGCCCCCCCGCGCAAGGCAAATGCGCCTCAGGGTGCGCAGCCATTTGTCTGCCTGATGCCCAAAGTCGGCGAAGTGCTTCTATGGGAAAGCTGGCTGCGCCACGAGGTACCCCTAAACATGGCCCGGGAAGACCGTATCAGCGTCAGCTTCAATTACATTTTGGGCTGACCGGAGCAGTGCCGGGGAACCGGATACTGTCACCAATGTTTGGCAGGAGCGGTAAATTTCTGCCCGGTCTGCGACACAGGCCCCCGGCAGGCAGGCGAAACCCGGCCCATGTCAGAGTCGCAGCAAAAGCCGGGCGCGGTATACAGTTTTCCCGGTTTTATCGGGGTACTATAAAAATGCCGGGCCGTACTCGGGGGGTGATTGTGGCACGGGCGGCATATGTAAGCCGCCACACACGACCGACGCCATCAAATCCATGGAGTGCTCCCCCTGCACCGACCGCATCCTGAAGGAACCGGACGATCCGGTCTACGCCCCGGTAGAGGTCGCGGTGCTGAACTGGTTTGGCCGGCTTTGTGGCGGCACGGATGCAATTGGCCCGGCCTGCGGGATCAAAGCCGGCTCCTGCCGGGGCGGTTGCGCCCGGTCTGCCTTTCCCACATTGTAATTGTGCCGGATCCGGGCGGTGGCCTCTTTGCCAAAGACTTACACTGCCTGAAATCCCTGTGGCGGCGAAATCGCGTCTTTTCAGGCACATCCCTTCACGAACTCTTTGGCCGGGCGGGATACCTGCCGCAGCGGGTTGGGACAGGCCGGATTTGGACAGGTGACGCCGAAGGATATGTCGGAAGACCGGACGCAGTTCACCGCGAACCGGCCGGAGGCGTTTGTGGCGGCAGAGACGACCTATGTGAAGCGGTGCACATAGCACATGTCCAATACCGTTTGTGCCACAAAGGCCACAAATGTTACCTCCAACATGACCAGGATCTCAAAAGGCCCGGCATTTTCCGGGTCGTGTGCCCCGCCCCCCATTGCCCCGGCGGAAAGTCAAGCGTTTGATGATGGTTATCCGGCCCCCGTCGTTCAGGGCGGATCAGTTATTCAGGGCGGATCAGTTATTTTATGCCGCGGCCAGATTCATCCTGAAGAACCCGCGAACATTCAACCAAACATTGTGCACCAAAGAAGACACGCATGGATGTCGCCACCACTTGGCGGGACTTTCCGACCACTGCGGCAGGATGGCACCTGACCCGTCGTTTACCAATCCTGGCGTTGCACAACGCGGCATTTCACTGGCAGTTTCATCGCGGCCAGGCGCAGGGCCTCGCGTGCGATACCTTCAGCCACGCCGTCAATTTCAAACATGATGCGGCCCGGCTTCACCCTGGCTGCCCAGTATTCGACAGAGCCCTTACCCTTTCCCATACGAACCTCTGTCGGTTTCTTTGATACTGGGAGATCAGGAAAGATACGGATCCAGACGCGGCCCTGACGTTTCATATGACGTGTCATGGCACGACGGGCTGCCTCAATCTGGCGGGCTGTCACCCGCTCCGGCGTGATAGCCTTCAGGCCGAAAGATCCAAAGTTCAGGTCAGTACCGCCTTTTGCCGCGCCGCGGATGCGACCTTTGAACATCTTGCGATGTTTCGGGCGTTTTGGGGAAAGCATGCTCTCTGCTCCTACCGGCGCGGCGGGCGTGCACCGCCCTCTTGCAGTTCCTGCTGACGACGGTCGCGGGCAGAAGGGTCATGTTCCATGATTTCACCTTTGAAAATCATGACCTTGATTCCGATAATCCCGTAGGCCGTCAACCCTTCGGCGCGGGCGTAGTCAATGTCTGCCCGCAGGGTATGGAGCGGCACCCGGCCCTCACGATACCATTCGGTGCGTGCAATCTCTGCGCCGCCCAGACGACCCGCACAGTTGATGCGGATGCCGAGCGCCCCCATGCGCATGGCGTTTTGCACCGTACGCTTCATGGCCCGGCGGAAGCTGACCCGGCGTTCCAGCTGCTGGGCCACACTTTCGGCCACAAGCTGAGCCTCAAGTTCCGGCTTGCGCACCTCAACAATGTTCACATGCAATTCGCTGTCGGTCATATTGGCGACTTTCCTGCGCAGGTTTTCGATATCCGCGCCTTTTTTGCCGATGATTACACCGGGACGGGCGGAATGAATAGTTACGCGGCACTTCCTGTGCGGACGTTCAATGATGACCCGGGCAACGCCAGCCTGCTTGCATTTTTCCCTGATAAAGTCGCGGATCCGCAGATCTTCGTGCAGCAGGTTACCATATTCCTCGCCGTCGGCGTACCAGCGGCTGTCCCAGGTACGATTGATTTGCAGGCGCAGGCCGACGGGGTTGATTTTCTGTCCCATTACAGTTGTTCCTCTGCCTGGCGCACCATGATAGTAACTTGTGAAAACGGCTTCACGATCCGGGCATAGCGGCCGCGTGCCCGCGGACGACCGCGTTTCATCAACAGGTTCTTGCCAACATAGGCCTGTGCGACGATCAGCTCATCCACATCCAGGCCATGGTTGTTTTCAGCGTTTGCAATTGCCGATTGCAGCGTCTTTTTCACATCATCCGCAATGCGGCGTCTTGAAAATGTGAGTTCCGCCAGTGCTTTTTCAACCGGCTTGTTGCGGATCATCCGGGCCACAAGGTTCAACTTCTGCGGGCTTGTGCGCAGCATGCGAGATACGGCCATTGCTTCGTTATCGGCTATGCGGCGGGGATTTTTGGCTTTGCCCATGAGTTATTTCCGTTTTGCTTTTTTGTCCGCCGCGTGCCCGTAGTAGGTGCGCGTGGGTGCGTATTCGCCAAACTTCTGGCCAATCATGTCTTCCGAGACCAGCACGGGGATGTGCTTCCTGCCGTTATGAACGCCAAAGGTGAGGCCAACGAATTGCGGCAGGATGGTTGACCGGCGCGACCATATCCTGATAATTTCGTTTCGTCCCGATTCCCGGGCCTTTTCTGCCTTTTTGAGCACATAGGCATCAACAAAGGGGCCTTTCCAAACTGAGCGCACCATAGATTAGCGTCCTTTCTTCTTGGCGTGGCGGGAACGGATAATGAATTTATCCGTGGTCTTGTTGGACCGGGTGCGCTTGCCTTTGGTGGGCACCCCCCAAGGCGTCACCGGGTGCCGACCGCCAGAGGTCCGGCCTTCGCCACCGCCGTGCGGGTGGTCAACCGGGTTCATCACAACGCCGCGCACAGACGGGCGTATACCCTTGCGGCGATTGCGTCCGGCTTTGCCGAGGTTCTGGTTGGAGTTGTCGGGATTCGACACCGCGCCAACGGTGGCCATACATTCCTGGCGCACCATCCGCAACTCACCCGAGCTAAGCCGGATCTGCGCATAAGCACCGTCGCGGCCGACGAACTGGGCGTAGGTGCCGGCGGCGCGGACGATCTGCCCGCCTTTGCCCGGTTTCAGTTCAATGTTATGCACAATTGTGCCGATCGGCAAGCCCGAAAACGGCATCGCATTCCCCGGTTTCACGTCTGTCTTTTTCGCCGATATGACCCGGTCGCCGACAGCAAGCCGCTGCGGGGCCAGAATGTAGGCCCGGGTGCCGTCTTCATACCTGGTGAGCGCGATAAAGGCCGTGCGGTTCGGGTCGTATTCGATACGTTCGACCGTTGCGGCCATATCCGTCTTGTTGCGCTTAAAGTCTACAACGCGGTAAAGACGCTTTGCACCACCGCCTTTGCGGCGCATTGTGATTCGCCCGGTATTGTTGCGCCCGCCGTTCCTGGTCAGGCCCTGGGTGAGTTCTTTGACCGGACGGCCTTTCCACAACCCCGAACGGTTGATCAGTACCAGCCCGCGCCGACCCGGTGTCGTCGGCTTGTATGATTTGAGTGCCATAATTTTCTGTCTTCCGTTATGCGGGAGCCTGCGCTCCGCCATTCGAATACGGGTTCCGCAGGTTCCCGGTGGTATTAATGCAACCCCGAACCCTGATACGGAGCTTCGCGCCACGCGATCCCGGATCATATCCCGGAATAAACAGAGGCAAAACCCCGGACGAATCCGGATGCGGGCTTTTAGGACACGGGACGGGGCAGGTCAAGTGAAGATATTAAGATTTCAGAAGGGGGAACATCCGCACCGGATATCCCGATGCCATCCGCAGGCATGGGGCATCCGGTATTTCGTGCAAAATTCGCTCTTTCAGCATTGTCCGGGGCGCAGAGCTCATCCCGCAAACGCCAGGGCAGCCCGGGCGCGGCACAAAGGGCGGACCGGGTCGTATGATTTCCGATTGGCCGGGGGAAATTACCTGGCCGCGCCATTTTTGTATTAAGGTTGAAAATTTGGCATAAGCGCGAGCATCCATAGTTGAACGCAGGGGCATCGAAGCCGCATATGAACCAGCCGTTTTCCCAAACCCGCAAGATCAACCCGGGCCACCGGGAGGCGCATCCGGGTGCCGGATCGCCCAATGACAATGATCGGATCGAGATCGGCCCGACCCGGGTCGCCTTTGCCGAATGGGAGGCCGCGGGGCTGGAGTTGCCGAACCTGCGGGCCATGCGTACGTTCAGGTGGAAACGGCTGACCCGGGCAATTGTCGACCGGGATTACGGCGGTTTGCTGATGTTCGATCCGCTGAATATTCGCTATGCCACTGATTCAACGAACATGCAGATTTGGAACGCGCACAACCCGTTCCGGGCGGTACTTCTCTGCGCCGACGGCTACATGGTGATCTGGGATTACAAGAATTCCCCCTTCCTGAGCACGTTCAACCCGCTCGTGCGGGAACAGCGTTCCGGTGCGGATCTGTTCTACTTTAGCCGCGGTGACAGGATCGACGGGGCGGCTGTCAAACTGGCTGCTGAAATCCGGGATCTGATCAGGGAACACGGCGGCGGCAACATGCGCATCGGTGTCGACAAGATCATGCTGCACGGGCTGTACACCCTGGAGGCGCAGGGATTCAATATCTTCGATGGGGAGGAATTGACCGAAAAAACCCGCGCGATCAAAGGCGCGGATGAAATCAGGGCCATGCGCTGCGCCAGCCACGCCTGTGAAACCGCTGTACGTGCGATGGAAGGCTTCGCCCGTGCCAATGCGGGCGACGGCAAGACATCCGAAGATGACATTTGGGCCATCCTGCACGGCGAAAATATTCGCCGGGGCGGCGAATGGATTGAAACCCGCCTGCTGGCGTCAGGGCCCCGCACCAACCCGTGGTTCCAGGAATGCGGGCCGCGGATCACCCGGCAAAACGAGATCATCTCTTTCGATACGGATCTTATCGGATGCTACGGCATGTGCATTGACATCTCGCGCAGCTGGTGGATTGGTGACATGCCGCCGCGCCCGGATATGATCTACGCCATGCGACACGCCCATGAGCACATCCTGACGAACATGGACATGCTCGCCCCCGGCGTCCCTATGCGCGACCTGACCTTCGGGGCCCATGTGCTCGACGAACAGTTCCAGGAACAGAAATACGGCTGCCTGATGCACGGGGTCGGCCTGTGTGACGAATGGCCGTTGATTGCCTATCCGGACCAGTATGTGGAGGGATCCCACGATTACGTTCTGGAACCGGGCATGGTCCTTTGCGTGGAGGCCTGTGTGGGGGCCGTTGGCGGTGATTTCTCCATCAAACTGGAAGATCAGGTGCTGATTACCACAGACGGATACGAAAATCTGACATCCTACCCCTTTGACGACGCCCTGATGGGGCGGTAGCGGTTGTGGCCAGACATGCCCGCAAGTGCGCCACACCGGAAAAGGCAGTGCCTTTTTTCGCAGACAGGGGGCTAATCAGATGTCCACAGAGGTACAGATATACTTCATTTCCAGATAATCATCCACGCCGTGGCGTGACCCTTCGCGGCCGATGCCGGATTGTTTGACGCCGCCAAAAGGGGCAACCTCAGTCGATATCAGCCCGGTGTTTACGCCGACCATGCCGTATTCGAGGGCCTCCTGCACACGGGTCACGCGGGACAGGTCGCCGGAATAGAAGTAAGACGCAAGCCCGAAGATCGTGTTGTTGGCGGCGGCCACAACCTCTTCTTCTGTATCGAATTTGAACAGCGGGGCGACAGGACCGAAGGTTTCATCGTTGGTGATTATCATGTCGGCGGTCACGCCCGTCAGTATCGTCGGTTCAAAGAACGTGCCGCCCAGGGTGTGACGCTTGCCGCCAGCGACAACCTGCGCCCCTTTAGCGGTAGCGTCGGCGATATGGTCTTCGACCTTTTCCACCGCTGCACTGTCGATCAGCGGGCCGACAGTCACCCCGTCGTAAAGGCCGTCACCGACCTGCATGGCCTTGACTGCGGCAACCAGTTTTTCCGCAAATGCGTCGTAAACGCCTGCCTGCACATAGATGCGGTTGGCACAGACGCAGGTCTGGCCGTTATTACGATACTTGGAGATCATCGCCCCCTCGACCGCCTTATCGAGATTTGCATCATCGAAGACGATGAAGGGCGCGTTACCGCCGAGTTCCATCGACATTTTCATGATCTGATTGGCACCCCGGGCCATCAGGATGCGGCCGACCTCCGTGGAACCAGTGAAGGTCAGTTTGCGGATCGCCGGATTTTCGCAGAATTCCTTGCCGACCGCACTTGCACTGGTATTGGTCACAACCGAGAATACCCCGCCCGGCACCCCGGCACGCTCCGCCAGCAGGGCCATCGCAAGTGCGGAAAGCGGTGTTTGCCTGGCGGGTCGTGCGACCATCGCGCAGCCGACAGCCAGGGCCGGGGCCACCTTGCGGGCGATCATGGCATTGGGGAAATTCCATGGCGTGACGGAGGCGACAACGCCTACGGGTTGCCTGATCACCGTGATCCGCTTGTCCGGCTGGTGCCCCGGGATCGTTTCGCCATAGATGCGTTTTGCTTCTTCCGCAAACCATTCCACGAAAGACGCGCCATATAGGATTTCGCCTTTCGCCTCCGCAAAGGGTTTACCCATTTCGGCCGTCAGGATGCGGCCCAAGTCATCGGCGTTTTCGACCATCAGATCGAACCACTTGCGCAGGACCGCCGCACGGTCTTTCCCCGTGCGGCTGGCCCAATCCTTTTGCACCACTTGCGCCGCGTCTATGGCGCGCCTGATTTCCGCCATCCCAAGATCAGGCAGTGCCACCAGCACGTCACCCCGGGCGGGGTTTGTCACATCAAATATCGCGCCGTCTTCTGCACTGGCCCATTCACCCGCCACATAGGCCTTGTCGCACAAAAGCGACGGGTCATTCAGCAAAGAGGCAAGGTTTGTGGTATCAGCCGGCATGGGAACATCCTGTTGGGTTGGCAAATTTGCGCGGGATCATCACATGATGCACCGGGCCTGCGCAAGACCGCACGGAAGCGGGTTTTGGCCTGCCTGTTCCACCGCGCTGACAAAGCCGGGGTGGAACAGGTCCGGTTCGAAATGGTCAATCATCCTCCAGCAGAACACGTGCGGCATCCCCGTCCGGATCTTCATACTGGTTGTTGCGCAGGGTCCAGATGAACCCTGCCAGGGCTCCAAGGCCGAGCAGCAATGAACAAGGTACAAGAATTATCAGGATATTCATGCTCTGAACGCCCTGAGCGCATTGGCCACCACTGTGATTGAGCTGCCGGACATGGCCACTGCCGCCGCAAGGGGAGTGGCAAATCCGAGCAGGGCAACAGGCACCGCAATTGCGTTGTATCCGGCGGCGATGCCAAAGTTCTGTTTCATCCTTCGGCAGGCCGCACGACTGATCTTCAGGGCAGGGGCAATTTGTGACAGATCGCCTGACAGGATGATAACGTCTGCGGCATTTCTTGTGGCGTCGAGTGCCGTGCCGGGGGCGATAGAGACATCGGCGGTGGCCAATGCGGCGGTATCATTCAATCCGTCGCCGACCATCAGCACACACCTGCCCGCAGTGCGCAGCGTCTGCACCCGGGCAACTTTCCCCTGTGCATCGATGCCGGACCATACTGTATCAATGCCAAGTTCTGCCGCAACCGCATCGGCGTGCTGGTCGGTATCGCCAGTCATCATAATTGTGGCCAGCCCGAGGGCCTTTAGCCGCTGCACAGCGGAACCGGCGGATGGCAGCGGCGTTTCCTTCGCGTTCAGGGAATACACCGTATCACCGATGCTGAACATGGTCGTCGGGTCCGTCGCCGTCCTGCGACCGATGCGTACCGGGATACCCCGCCACGCCCCGGTTACCTGATCACCCGCCAATTCCCGCACATCAGCCAAGTCTGCCGGATTTATGTCGGCCAGGGTTCCGGAAAGCTCCTGACAGATCGGATGGCCGGACGCATCGGCGAGCGCCTTCAGAACAGAGCGTTCATCAGGTGAAAGCCCTTCCGGCACCCCCGGCACACGCTTCGTCAAGGTGCCGGTCTTATCGAACACCACTGTATCGACCTGCGCGAGCCGTTCCAGAACGGTATCAGAGGTCAGCAGCAAACCTGACATGTAAAGCCGCGATGTGGCCGCAACCGCAACCGCAGGCACGGCCAGGCCAAGGGCACAGGGGCAGGTGATGACAAGCGTCGCAATTGCCACATTGATGGCCGTACGCAGCTCACCAGTAGCCAGAAACCACCCGGCAAAGGCTGCGATGGCCAGAATGTGAACCGCAGGCGTGTAGATTTCCGCGGCGCGGTCGGCAAGTGATCGGAAACGGCCCCTGGCCCCTTCCGACATGGCAACCAGCTGCGCGACACGGCGCAGGGTCGTATCTTCCCCAACAGCGGTCACACGCACCGTGGCAGGGCCGGTCAGCATGATTTCCCCGGCCAGAAGAACATCCCCGACCACCCGTGCAACCGGGCCGCTTTCCCCTGTTATAAAGCTGCGGTCCACCATGCCGCGGCCGGACTCCAGCCGGGCATCAACCGGCACCCGCGCCCCGGCTGTCAGCCACAGGCTGTCACCCACACGAATATCTGCAATGGGGCGACGGACAGGTTCCCTGCCTTCGATGCGCAGAACCCGGCTTGGTTCCAGCGCGGCCAGATCATCCGCAGCTGATCGGGCACGGCGGCGCAGGCGCTGGTCCAGAACCCGCCCGATCAGCAGGAAAAACGTCAGGGCAAGGGCCGCATCGAACCAAGCGTGCTCTCCGCCCTGGATCACCTCGTAAAGAGACATGCCGCAGGCCAAAAGGATCGCAAGCGAGATCGGCACATCCATATTCAACCGCCCTGCGCGCAAGGCTGACCAGGCATGGCTGAAAAAGGGACGGGCAGAAAAAACCGTTGCAGGCAGGGCAATGGCTGCGCTGACCCAATGCATGAAATCGCGTGTGGTATCAGCGGCACCGGACCAGATCGCTACCGACAGCAGCATGACATTCATCATCGCAAACCCGGCCACGCCAAGGTGCATCACATAATCTGCCCCCCCGGTCGCGCCGGGTTCCCGGGTTTCATGGGCCTCGATCCCCGCACGCCGAAGATCGGCAATCCACGGCCCCGGATCAGATCCCGGCTGTGCGGTGATGCTGGCGCGTTTCCGGCTAAGATTCACACGTGCGGCAATCACATCCGCACGGGCCTGTAGCGTATTTTCGACAGTTCTGATACAGCCTGCGCATCTGATACCCGGCAAAACAAGGTGATGGGTCGGCGCGTCCGTCAGGGGGGCGCGGTTCACGGTAGCTGTCATTGGCGCACCCACAGGACAATACGGCGCTGGAACAGGGTGCCATCTTCGGCAATTGCCTTAAGCCGCAAGTTCCAGTTCCCTGTGCCCAGATCCCCCACCTGTGCCACATGGGCACGACCATCAAGGCGAAAGACAAGATCCCGATCTTCGCGGATATGGGTTGCACGACCCAGGGTGGCCCGCGTAATGTCCGGGCGTACTGGTCCGTTCGCATCCTCCAGGGACAGGCGCAGCATTTTCCCTTCGATGACCGCCGAAACATCCCAGCCCAAGGCATCCTGTGCCTTGCGGTTCACGTCAAAAACCTGGCTGGCAATGTAAGAGTTTTCGACCTCCAGCCCGGGAAAGCTGCGCACGGCAGAATACGCCAGCGTCAGGTTAACGGCCACAATGACCGTAAAGCCGGATGCAAAAATCAGGGCCACGTGGCGACCCGTCAGCCTGCCATCTTTCATCGCACTCCTCTTCCGTTGAAGTGGCTGTCCTTATACACCTGCTCGCCAGAGATGACATCCTCCACCCGGAAACGAATGTCTGTCCGCGCCGTGACGGACGCGGTGGAATTCCGCGGGGCAATTACATGGACCCGTTGCAGGGCGGTCGCGTCCGGCGGAACAGGCATTTCGTTGCCATCCCGGCCTTCCAGGCGTGTCACAAATGCCGCGGGGCCAGAGACGTGAATGGTAAAGCGGCGCGCTTCCCCGTGTTTGTTGCGCAACCGCAGGTCGTAGGAATTGCGCAAGGAACCGTCCGAAAGAGTCACAAACTGCGGGTTGCGCACCGGGGCAACCGTGATGTCAATCACCGGACGGATGAGCAGCCCATAGACAAGGGCGAGGCCAAGAAACGACCAGAGAGAGGCGTAGATAATCGTGCGGGGACGAAAGATATGCCGCCACGGGCTTTCCGCCTTTTTGCCGGCCCGTTCGCGGGCTTCGTCGCTGAGCGCGATATAATCGATCAGACCCCGGGGTTTACCTAATCTTTCCATCACATCGTCGCAGGCATCGATGCACAGCGCACAGGTGATGCAGGCCATTTGCTGTCCGTCGCGGATATCAATCCCCATCGGGCAAACGTTAACGCAAGCGTTGCAATCCACACAGTCGCCGGGCTCTGGTGCGGCAACGGCCGGGGCAGGCCGTTCTTTTGTTCGGCCGGGCATGGCCACAAAGGGCGACCGGCCCCCCATCTGCGGCCCCCCGGCCCGCGCCGCCGCCGCCGCGGCCTGCGCTTCAGGCGTACGCCGCCTGCCCTTGCCCCGGGGTTCCCCCCGCCAGTCGCGATAGGCAACAGTCAGGGTGTCTTCGTCCATCATTGCGGCCTGAATGCGAGGCCAGGGGCACATGTAGATGCAGACCTGTTCCCGCAGGAAACCGCCCAGAATGAACGTTGTCAGCATCAGGATGGCAATGGTCGTATAGGCCACCGGGGCTGCCTGAAACAGCACGAGATCCCGCATCAGGGTCGGCGCATCAGCAAAGTAAAAGACCCAAGCCCCGCCAGTCACCAGGGAAATCACCAGCCAGACAACCCATTTACTGAAACGCAGGCAGCATTTTCGAAAATTCCAGGGCGCATTCCAAAGTCTGATCTGCGCGTTCCTGTCCCCTTCGATCCGGCGTTCTACCAGCAGGAAGAGGTCTGTCCAGACCGTCTGCGGGCAGGCATACCCGCACCAGACCCGGCCAAAGGCAGAGGTAAAAAGGAAAAGCCCCAGCCCCGCCATAATCAGAAGCCCGGCCACAAAATAGAATTCATGGGGCCATATTTCGATCCGGAAAAAGTAAAAACGGCGGTGGGCCATATCCACCAGAACAGCCTGATCCGGCAGGTTTGCCCCGCGATCCCACCTGATCCACGGTGTCAGGTAGTAAATGGCCAGGGTGCCTCCCATGAGCCACCACTTCAGTCGGCGAAATGTACCGGAAACACGGCGCGGGAAGATCGGTTCCCGTGCGGCATAGAGGCCTGTGCCCCCCGCGCCCTCCATCACCTGCGCCCGTCTGAACAGCCTGTCGTCATTCACCGCCACCCAGTTGATGAACGTAAAGGGTTACAGCTTTGATTTCGTCTTCCGACAGGCGCCCCCCCCAGGGGGGCATGACTCCGAATCGGGCGTAACGGACCGTGTGCGTAAGGGCATCCCGATCCCCGCCATAAAGCCAGATGGCATCGGTCAGGTCAGGGGCCCCTTGCTGCTGGTCGCCACGGCCGGCTGCGCCATGGCAGGAACTGCAATTATCCGCAAAAATATCCTGGCCAATGGCAGCCAGGGCGGCGTCGTTATCCTGCTGCGAAATCGAAAGCACATATTCAACCACTGCCGTGATATCGGTTTTTTCCAGAATGTCCTTGAAGGCCGGCATCTCTGACCAGCGGGCATCTTCATCCGTTTCATTCCTTATACCGTGGCGCACCGTATATTCAATGGCCTCCGGCGTACCGCCCCACAGCCATGCATCATCCAGCAGGTTTGGATATCCGGGTGCCCCGGCAGCCCCGGCACCATGACATTGGGAACAATTGGCGCGAAACACGGCGGCACCCCCGGCCACCCCAAAGTGATAGGCCGGATCATCGCGGGCCAGCGTGGCCAGATCCGCCGATGCAAGACGTCCGGCCAGCTCTGCGTTTCGGGCATCAACCGCTGCAATTTCTGCCGCGACCTCGCCGCGTGTGGAATACCCCAGCAGCCCGGGGGTGGCCCCTTGCAACAGGGGCCAGGCCGGATAGGCAAAGGTATAGCCAATGCCCCAGAAGATGGTCAGATAAAAGGTCCACAGCCACCAGCGCGGCAGGGGTGTGTTCAGCTCCCTGATACCGTCCCAGTCGTGGCCGGTCGTGTCAGTCCCCGTGACCGGATCGTGTTCAGCCGGATTGCTCATCGCCGTGTATCCGTGTTTTCCGACTGGCAGGGGCCGTCTTCGGGGAAGCCGTCATCACGCAGCGGTATCCGGGAAATTTCTTCATGGGTTGCCCGCGCCCCAGGCCGAAAGGCCCAGGCAATCGTGCCGATATAAAAAAGTATCAGTGCCAGCAGTACCCAACTGTCGGCAAATTCACGCAGGAAAGTGTAGGTTTCCATAGCCTTTCTCCCGCTTACCGGCTGTCATCCGGCGTGAATGTTGAAAAATCGATAAGTGTGCCAAGCACCTGCATATAGGCAATCAGCGCATCCATTTCGGTAAGTTCTGCCCGGCCATCGAAATTCGACACGACAGCCCCGGGGTAACGCTCCAGCATTTGTTCCCAATCTCCGTCCGGCTCGGCCTGCACACGCACGTCAACGGCAGCTGCCTCGATCATTTCGTCGGTGTAGGGAACCCCCACAAACCGATGCGTTTCGAGCACGTCCGCAATCCGCTCGGCGTCGAGAGGTGTATCGAGCAGAAATCCATACTTTGGCATCACGCTTTCGGGCACCACGGCCTGCGGGTCGGTGAAGTGGTCCACATGCCAGGCATCGGAATAACGACCGCCGACCCGGGCGAGATCCGGCCCGGTGCGCTTTGACCCCCATTGAAACGGATGATCGTATTTCGATTCCGCCGCCAGGGAATAGTGGCCGTAGCGTTCCACCTCATCCCGCATGGGGCGGATCATCTGACTGTGACAGACATAACAGCCTTCGCGCACATAGATATCCCTGCCCGCGAGTTCCAGCGGTGAATAGGGACGGACACCTTCCACATCCTCAATAGTATTTTCCAGATAGAACAGCGGCGCAATCTCCACTATACCGCCAACAGACACGACAGCCAAGGATAAACCAAGCAGCACTGTCGGGCTTCTTTCCACAATGGCGTGGCGTTGCAGGAAAGTTTTTTGTGCCATTATCCTACACCCTGGCCGGGACGGCCGCATGGATTCGGGCTCCCCCCCTGATCGTCATCCACATATTCCAGGCCATGATCAGCGCACCGGCCAGATACATGACTCCGCCAAGACCGCGCACGACGTACATCGGGAACTTGGCTGCCACCGTATCTGCGAAACTGTTGACCAGGAAGCCCTGCCCGTCAACCTCGCGCCACATCAATCCTTCCATGATCCCGGTGACCCACATAGACGCAGCGTAGAGAACGATGCCAATAGTCGCCAGCCAAAAGTGCCAGTTGATCGCAGCCATGGAGTGCATCTTCTTCCGGCCCCACAGTCTTGGCGTCAAAAAATAGAGCGCGGCAAAGGTGATCATGCCGTTCCAGCCCAGGGCACCGGAATGTACGTGGCCAATGGTCCAGTCGGTGTAGTGGCTCAAACTGTTGACTGCCCGGATCGACATCATCGGCCCTTCGAAGGTTGACATGCCGTAGAAGGCAAGGCTGATAACCATCATGCGGATTATCGGGTCCGTGCGCAGCTTGTCCCAGGCACCCTGCAGGGTCATCAGCCCGTTGATCATGCCACCCCAGCTGGGCATCCACAAGATGATCGAAAAGACCATCCCCAAGGTAGACGCCCAGTCAGGCAGGGCCGTGTAATGCAGGTGGTGCGGCCCCGCCCAGATGTAGAGGAAAATCAGTGCCCAGAAGTGAATTATGGACAGTTTGTAACTGTAGACGGGCCGGTTCGCCTGCTTGGGTACGAAATAGTACATCATGCCCAGGAACCCGGCTGTCAGGAAAAAACCAACGGCGTTGTGGCCATACCACCATTGCACCATCGCGTCCTGGACACCTGCGAATACCTGCACGGATTTTGAGCCCATGAAAGATACCGGGATCGATATATTGTTGACGATGTGCAGCAGGGCGACCGTCAGGATGAATGCCAGAAGAAACCAGTTGGCAACATAGATGTGCCGTTCTTTCCGCTTGATTATCGTACCCAGGAACACCAGCAGGAAGGCGACCCAGACAATCGTCAGCCACAGATCTGCGTACCATTCCGGTTCTGCATATTCCTTGGATTGAGTGGCCCCCAGCAGATAGCCGGTGGCCGCAAGCACGATGAAGAAGTTGTAGCCCCAAAACACAAACCAGGCGAGGTTACCGCCCCACAAACGCGCCCCGCAGGTGCGTTGCACGATGTAAAACGATGACATGATCAGCGCGTTGCCCCCGAAGGCAAAGATCACCGCACTGGTGTGCAGCGGCCGCAGACGCCCGAAGTTGGTGTAGGGCTGCCCCCAGTCGAAATTGAGTGCCGGAAAGGCCAGCTGGAAGGCGATGAACACGCCCGCCAGAAACCCGACAACCCCCCAGAAGGCTGTCGCAATAACACCCGCACGCACCACATCGTCCATGTAACCAGAGTACCCTGACTGGCCGGCAGGCACCGGTTCGTCACCCACCCGGCGCAGCTGCGCAATGAACACGGCAACGAGTGCCACCATGCACAGGAAGGCATGAAACCGGAATGCAAAGTCATGGCCCCAATCAGATAAAATAAAGGCTAAAAAGGCACACAGGCCCAGAGTCGTCAGTTTGATAGCGTCCCACATCCCGATCTTCCGCGTTATGAACCATTTGGCTTGTTTTGCGGCACAATGAACCATGTATATGCGCTGCGCAACCGGTTTGCCCTGATCTGCATCAAATTTTCAGATTTCTGTGCCGAAAAGCCACCGGAAAGCCGGTTTTCGACCCATGTCGGAAATTTATTGAATGAAAACAGCATTCTGATATGGTGAAGTTGCCGAAGATATTTACCTTGTTGACACTCTTTGGTCCGTCTGATTCTAAAGCCATACGGGCAGAAGGTATGGATATGAACAAGGCCATGATCCCGCCTTTGGTCAACGATCCGGATGCCCGGAAAGGGGGCAATCGTGTTTCCGCCTTTACCCGATGCGCGGTTCGGTGTGATCTACGCTGACCCGCCGTGGGATTATAAGGGCCAGCGTCAGCACAACGGTCCAGGCGGTATTGATACCGGCGGGGCAAACGCGCATTACGCCACCGTAACCCTTACCGCGCTGGAAAGCCTTGATGTTCAGGGGATCGCGGCCGATAACGCGCTGCTGTTTTTGTGGTCCAGCAGCCCGCACCTTGATCAGGCTATCCGGCTTGGGAAAGCGTGGGGGTTTGCATGGGCCACCGTCGCGTTCGTTTGGAACAAGATGAAAACAAACCCCGGATTCTATACGCTTTCCCAATGTGAACTGTGTCTGGTATTCAAGCGGGGCAAGATTCCGCAGCCGCGCGGGGCACGAAACATCCGCCAGTATATTGAGGTTGCGCGCGGGCAGCATTCCGCAAAACCGGATGAGGTGCGCAAGCGCATTGAGCAGATGTTTCCCAAACAGTCAAGGATTGAACTGTTCGCCAGGGACAAGGCACCCGGGTGGTGCGCATGGGGGCTGGAGGCAAATGGCATGTGAGCATCTGGAACAGCGCGGTGAATGGCAGGGAGAGGCGAATGTCCGAGGGCAAAGTGTCGAGGATATGTTTAACGGCATAATGGAAAAGTACCTGAAACAGTCAGGCTTTAAACTTGTTCCCAAGCCGGAAGACCTGAAATCTGTCTACGGTGTTCGGACCATGTTGATATCGAACAGGGCCCGCGGCAAGCCGGAAGACCTGAAATCTGTCTACGGTGTTCGGACAACGGGACGCGCACATGGGATCGAACCCGATTTCATGATTCGAAACCCTTCCAACGGGCGTACGGTTTTTATCGAGATCAAAAGGCAAAAGGATGAGGGCAATGCCCATGAACGGGCGTGCAAATACATGATGCCCGGCATTGTGAAAGCGATGCAGGAGGTTGGGAATCAGCCATCCAACATCCTGCCCATGTGGTGGATATTCACAAACGGGATCGCCAAAGACCCGAACTACAGGCAGGCGATCACCTTTTGGTTCCGCGGGATTGCAGGCAACATGCTGTTATGGGAGGATGTGCGCGACCATAACCCCGTGACCGACCACTTCGAAAAACATATCCGGGACATGCTGGTTTGACCGCGAATCGGTAAATGAGAAAACCAGGGGACGGAAACGCCCGCCACACACACCCGCAAGGGTATGGAGATCATAACCCACCAGCCAGGAAGAGCGGAACCGGCCCTTGCACACCATGCATGCCTGACCTCCTGGTGCAATCCGTAACGAAAAGCAGAGGGAACCGGCCCTGATTTATGCGGCGGCCCGGTGGCCTGCACCGGGCGGCGGCGCGATTATCCTTCCGGCTCAATCACCATGCGAAACAGGTGCCACGCGCTGTGACCCAGCATCGGAAACACCAGGATCATCCCCAGGAACAGGGGCAGCATCGCAAAGATGCTGGTGACCGCCACAATGCATCCCCACAAAAACATGGCAGACCGGTTTTCAACCGTGGCCTTGAAGCTGGTGATCATCGCCGTGACCACATCAATATCCCGGTCCACAAGCAGCGGTACGCCGACGACAGAGATTGAAAACAGCAGGGTCGCCAGGGCCGCGCCAACCGTGCTGCCAATGGCCAGCATCAGGATACCCTGAAAGGTGAAAAAAACCTCGAAAGAAGTCATGATATTGGTCATCGATGCAGTCCCGAATGACACGGCAAAAATAACCCGCGCCAAGACGATCCACACCAGGAAGACGAAAATCGCCAGGACAGCGAAAAACGGCAATTGCCCGCCGCGCGCCGTAAACCCGGACGTCAGCACCGGCCACCATTGCAGCGGTTCCCCGCGCTCAAGCCGGCGCGACACCTCATACAGCCCGACAGCGGCAAACGGCCCGACCAGCGGGAAACCGGCTGCCGCGGGCAGTATCCAATAGCTGGCCTCCCCCTGGACAAGCCCCCAGGCGATCAGGATACCGAACACAGAGAACAGGGCACCAAAGAAAAGCCCAAAGAGCGGTGCCCGCTGGAAATCGGACAGGCCCGCCCGAAGGGCCTGATAGGTGTCAACTGTCCCGATTCCCCTTACCGTGGGGATCGGGGACAGTGCGGTGGTGTCCGTCATGGCGGTATCCTTCCTGTTTGTGCGTGTGGCGCACTGCCACCTTACGGTGCACTGTTGCTTCCCCGCAATGGCTTTCTCCGTTCGGTTTTTCGGCGATGCCCCTGCTTCTTTCCGGCTGCGTCGGTGCGGGCAACCCGGGAATTCCGACCAGATCCCGGACAGGCCCATACTGCGGCCAGCGCATGACGCGGACCGGGCAATCCGCATGGCGGACAACCCAGGCAGCGGTGGAGCCAGGGAAAATATCAGACATCTGCGGCTGCGGAAAGCGATGATGATCAAGTCCATGCCCCTGTCGCGGGCCATGGTTGTGATTTTTTTGCCTGCCGGGCCCTGGGCAACCTTGATTTTTGCCCCGTCAATACCGTCCGCCAAGCCAGACATCATCCTGTCAGCGTTCTTCTGCTACTGCGTCCCTGCTTCATGCGGCAGATATTCCAGCGCACAGGCAGGTATGTTTTCCAGCACGTGCAGGAATGTTATACGCGCACCGCCCGAGGCAACTTTCCGGGCCAGTTCAACGCATTTTTCACGTCTCATCCCTGTTCGAAAGACACCGGAACAAGAATGTTGCTGTACATACGTTACCTGCTTTTCTTTCTGTTGATTGTCGCCACGCCGACTATGACAGACGCCACAAAATCCGTATCATGGTTCCTGCAGGCGATTGTTTCCCCGGGTGCGTACCGCCTGTAGGTTTTGATCGCGTTGAGCTGATCCGGTTCTTGCGATTCGCAACTGGCGCGGATCGCCCGGTGGCGATGCGTACAGTAACTGCAATCCGGCTTTGAAAATTCGGCAGGCCCCGCCCCCCACTTCCGGTCTCTCCATAATTGTCAGTGTAAAGACTGGCCAGAGTGCGGCGCACGTCAAGGCAAGAGCACGGATTTTTGCCGCGGTTCCGGCCTGCCCTTTCTACCGCAGCGACAAACGCAGCACGGTGCCCCCTGCAAATGGCAGCAGCCCCACGGCCAAGAGCGTGACCGCCAGCATCAGCAGGAACGGGATTTGCGGGGATTGATCAAGAATTCCGCGCCGCGTCGCCTCGGCACCAAGGATCAGCGTCGGAATATACATCGGAAGCACCAGAAGGGACAGCAACATCCCCCCCCGTTTGATACCCAGCGTCAAGGCCGCGCCAAACGTCCCGATCACCGACAGCGCAGGTGTGCCCGCCAGCATGGACAGGCCCAACCAGGCCAGGCCCGATGGCGGCATGTTGACGATAAAAGACAGGGCCGGACCGGCCACGCACAGGGGCAGGCCCGTCGTGCACCAATGGGCGGCGGCCTTGGCGGCGACAATGCCTTCCGGCGGGATTGGGGAACTGACAAGCAGTTCAAGAGATCCGTCTTCCCAATCGGTTGCAAAGACCCGGTCGAGCGACAGAAGGCACGACAGCAGCGCAGTCACCCAAAGCACCCCCGGGCTGACCCGAGCCAGCAAATTCCCATCCGGACCAATGCCAAGCGGAATCAGGAAGATGACGATCAGAAAAAAAACCAGTGCCAGGCCAAAGCCGCCGCCAGCCCGAATGGAAAGCCTGAGATCGCGCAGGAAAACCTGCCTCACGGCAGAGGCTCTTCAAAGCCGGTGCGCAGGGTTCCGGTTGCGGCGAATTGCAACACATTAATGGTGCGCTGATCAGGCGCGAACCCGATATGTGTGGCGGCAAGGGCTGACCCGCCCCGGGCCAGATGCGCCGCGACAATCCGGGAAAACACCGCGACAGCGGCCTGATCAAGCCAAACAGTCGGTTCATCCATTATCCAAAGGCGGCAGCCTGCCACCAGCAGCCGGGCAAGACCCAGGTGTCGCCTTTGGCCCGCAGACAGATTTTGCGCAACCCGGTGCACAAGGGGTGTCAATTCCATCCGTGCAAGCGCGTCATCTATCGGTGGTCCGCCATGGATTTTTGACCAGAATTCCAGATTTTCGGCGACTGTCATGGCCAGTTTGACCCCGTCTGCGTGGGACGCATAGATCAGATCATCCCCGGCGACGGTGATGGTGCCGGATTCCGGTTGCCGCAGGCCTGCGATTGTGCGCAGAAGAGTCGTTTTGCCGGCACCGTTCGGACCGCGCAGGACAACACATTCCCCGGCACGCACTGAAAAAGTGACGTTAGCAAGCACCAGATGAAGGCCGCGTGCGCAGGCGACATCCTCAAGGCTCAAAACATCATCCTGCATCGGTACATCCTTTTCCTGTGTGCCCGGCTCAATATCCGAATGCGTTATGAAATTCATACTTCCGGTGGCGTAAACACGGTGCGATGTGGCTGGTGGCCCGGCGGGTCTGTCGGTTTTCCGTTTGTCGGAGATCCGCCCCGGCACCGCCTCATCGTGTTTGTCCCGGTTTCCGCGCCAGCCTGTGCTGCCGGAACCTTCGCCTTATCTATGGCTGGTGGCCCGCCCTGGTGCCAGCCGGTTCTGCCATCTGAACCGCCGCCGCCGATGATACGGACCGACCAAGAGGCCCGTGCGTTTGCCTGTATCGGCCCGGGCCTGTCAGACCAGGATAAATTCAAAGTGGCCGGATTGCAGGTCAGTCAGTCCCACATCTGTCATAGTGATACCGGCATCCTGCAATTCCATATCTTTCGGGGAGATATTGAGATCCTGTTTCCGGCTCAGGATCGCGTCCCCGTTTTCGCTTGTTGTTTTTTATTTCGAAGGCGAAACCCTCCTCATTATTAATCTGTATCCTGATCTTTTTTATTGTCCTCATTATGGACGCTGGCGACGGTGTCATCGCCTCTGTCGCCGGTCCAGAACACACCTGTATCCCTGCCCTTGCCGCCGTCCGGCGTGTCGTTGCCAGCACCGCCCTTCAGCGTATCATGTCCGCCACCGCCGCCGGGCCGGTCATCCCGGCCACGGCCTTCCGGACGGTTGTCCAGGTTATTGCCGCGCAGGCTGTCGTTCCCTTCCGAACCTGTCAGAATCACAGTGTCGTCCGAGACTTGATCACTCAGGTCTTTCGGCGGAACAATCTTGCCATTCCTGGTTTTGGCTTTCGCGTAAATGGGGTCTGCGTTCAGCCAGATTCGAACACCCGCCCTTTTTATATCCTGTTCCATATCTTGCAAACCAGCAGTCCCTGTCATGCTTCCCTCCCCGGAGGCAGGTTTAAGTCGTTTTGCAAGCAGGGCCTTGTTCCTGATGCGCGTGGGCACCATAGATTTCAGGCAAAGGCGGAACCTTCTTAAGAGATATCCGACCGGGCCGCTTCCGCCGGCAGGATAATGTTTGAGCCGTCACACCAACTGACCAGCAGGCTGGGATCATCATAATACAGATAATGATATGTCTTGTCATCAGGGTCAGAATAGGTGGTGAAAAACCCCATACAACATTCTCCCGTACCTCAAAGGTCAGATCATCGAAATTGTCCGGTTGGGCAGAACCTGCGAACAGGATATTGTCCCCCTCTCCAGAATTCTGTCCCCATGCCAGGTTGAAATCCAGGATGCGATCATGACCGGAATCGGCGATGCCAAACACAAAGGTATCAGCCCCATAGTCACCGAACATCATGTTGTCGCCCCGGCCGCCATTCAGCCCGTCGTTGCCATACCCGCCGTCCGGCCTGTCGTTGCCCCGGCTACCGAACACTGTGTCGTCACCATCGTAGCCACGAACATAACTGCCTCCATACTCAAAAGTTCTGTCATACAGGGCCTCTGCAGCCGATGACGGCGCATAATATCACGTCACTATCACCAGTGCCTTCGAAATGGCCCAAAACACGGCCAGTGAGTTTATACCAATGTTCCCCTTCAGAAAATTTTCTGTCGGACAACAAAAAGTCACTTTCTGTCGGGCTGGCACTCTCAACGCCCTCCAGGTAGACCGCCCCGCCGGACCATGCCACGCTCGTGCCGGTTCCCTGTGCCCATTCCCCGATGGTGAGGTCAGAGAACTCCACGGAGCTGCCCGCAGAAAAGAAAGCCAGTTTGTCTGTCTCGACAGAGAAATCCGTAATAACATCGTTGCCGTGGCCTGCCCGGAAGATAGACGTATCCTTGCCGCTTCCCCCGGTCATAGTATCGGGCACCTGTGATGAGGTCAGCACCGGAACCGCCTGCAAGGTGATCGTTCCCGGCCCCCCGTTGATGCGGCCATTCCCCGCATCCCCGATCAGCGTGTCGTTATGGTCAGACCCCCAGAGGCTTTCGATATTGCGCAACACATCTTCTTCGGCGTGGCCACCGGTGTTCGATGCACCGGCAACCAGGCTGACAGTCACACCTGCATCGGCACCTGTAATATAGTCGGCCCAGTCGTTGCCGGAACCGCCATCCAGTGTATCGGCCCCGTCACCGCCCCTCGGAAAGTCATTCCCGGCCCAGCCATACAGGCAATCATTCTGCCTGGTGCCGTAGAGCCTGTCTTTCCGATCAGTTCTGTCTATATCAGCCATTTCAGTTTCTCATGTTCAGCGTATTCGGGTGCACAATCGTGCGTTTAGCCCAATTATCGGGTTCAGAATTAGAGAAAATCAGATGCTAATTTATGAGAAGAACATAAAAAAATTTCCACAAAGGAAACTATAAAAAATCGTATCCTTGTGAACATTCCCTGCCCTTGCCCTCCCCCGAACCTGCCCGGACAAATCAAATCCGGTGCCGCAATCCCGTAATCAGGACGTTTCCGAAAAGATGCGAGGAAAAATTTTTGAGGCACTGTAAAACATTCACGTCCATCTTCGGTTGCGTTTGTCATAATCCGCCCAAGGGTTGGATCGCTTCTTTTGCAAACAGACCCGTACGCCTGATCGCGCCAAAGATGAAGTTCCCTTCGGAAATATCCGACGGGCGTGACAGGATGCTGTTTGACCCGTCACCGCAGGCGATCAGCAGACCGGGATCAAAATAATCCGCAATAGCAATGTACTTCGTAACTATACCGGTCGTCGCCCCGGCCAGCGTAAGGTACGTCTTGATGGGCACGGTGCGTCACCCCAGCGCGCCAAGGCCAGCTCATCAGACACACGCGCATTGACCCAGCGGCTTTCGCCGTTCCTGAAATGCTCTTTTTTCCAGAACGGCGCATGGGATTTCAGGTAATCCATCAGGAATTCCGCCGCATTAAAAGCCACAGCCCGATGCGGGGCAAGCGTTGCCACCATCATGATGGTATCTCCGGGCATCAGCCGCCCGACCCGATGGATGATAAGCGCACTGCTGAGCGGCCACCGACCTAACGCGGCGGTGCAGATAGTTTCCAGTGCCTGTTCGGCCATGCCAGGGTAGTGTTCCAGTTCCAGCGCAGCCAGCCCGCCATCATCGCGCACAAACCCGCTGAACGTCACCGCAGCCCCGGCACCTGTGGTGCCGTTCTTCAGGGTGCGCAGCTCCGCCGCCACATCGAATTCTTCGGTTTGAACGCGAACCGGCATCAGCCGCCGGTCATAGGAGGGAAAAAGGCCACCTCAGATGCGCCTTCCAAGGATGCATCAAGGGGGCACACTTTCTGATCCACGGCAACCCTGATCCCGGCCATATGGGAAAACGCCTGGCCATGCCGTTCGCTGCTGGCCCGCAATTGGCCGATCAGGGCAGACACGGTTTCGGCCTCTGTCTCCACCTCTTCACCCGGCACACCGACGCGTTCCCGAAACCACGCGAAATAGAGTATCCTGAGCCTCATGTGCCAGGTTCCCGCAGGTAAGGCAGTGACCCGCGCAGGTAATTCCAGCCGGTCACCGCCGTCAGGGCTGCCGCGATCCACAAAAGTACCACACCCACAGTCCATGTTGTGTTCATCATGCCGGCGATCTGGCCCAGGCCGTTCGTATCCCTGCCCTCCCCCGACAAAACACCAAAGGATATATCATGGTCCATGCCCTGCACCATATTGAGATACCAGTGTTCAAAAACACCTTTCGCAAACAGCACCGCAATAGCGATCATCTGAGCGGTGGTTTTGTATTTGGTAAGTGTCGTAACTTTCAGCTCTGACGCGGTAGAACCAATGTATTCACGCAATCCGCTGACAAAAACCTCGCGGAACAGGATCACTGTGGCAGGCAGCAGTATCCAGGGGTCCATCACCTGCCGCTCGGCAGCGGACAGGCCAACGATAATCGCCAGTGCGATGACCACCATCGCCTTATCGGCAACGGGATCAAGCATCGCCCCTAAGCGGCTTTCCTGCTTCCACAGGCGTGCGAGATAGCCGTCAAAAAAATCAGTTATTGCAGCAGTGATAAAAAGCACCAGGGCAAACCAGTCCGCCCAGGGCCGCGTTAAATACAAAAACAGGATCGCCACCCCCGGGGCAGCCGCAAGACGCAGGACTGTCAATATGTTAGGGATGGTCCACCGCATGGCCGGTATTTAGCCCGGGATCAGGGCATTGGAAAGCGCACCGCACTGCTTTCCGGGTCGCCTCAGCCCTTTTCATGAAAGTGGTTGTAGATCTTTCTGGCAAGTGCTGCCGATACGCCATTGACCGAGGTCAGGTCATCCAGTGCGGCCCGGCTGACTGCCTTGGCAGATCCGAAATGCAGCAGCAAGGCACGCTTGCGCACAGCCCCTACCCCCGGCACCTCGTCAAGCGGATTGGCAAACTGTGCCTTCGCCCGCTTTGCACGGTGGGTGCCGATGGCAAACCGGTGTGCCTCATCCCGCAGGCACTGCACGAAATACAGCACCGGATCGTTGAACCGCAGCGCAAAAGGCCGGAGGCTACCCGGACGATAGAATTCCTCTTTCCCCGCA
Source organism: Paracoccaceae bacterium (assembly GCA_014323795.1). Lineage (GTDB taxonomy): Bacteria > Pseudomonadota > Alphaproteobacteria > Rhodobacterales > Rhodobacteraceae > Amylibacter. Next base: position 33,328 of record JACONK010000007.1, read on the forward strand.
TGCCGGTCCGTACCTTTTGCAACGCCAATCACGGGCACATCGGACACACCGAGATCCTCCATGGTTTCCGCCGCCGCGCTCACCTGTCCGGCCCCGCCGTCGATCAGAACAAGCCCCGGCCAGGCATCCCCCGTCCGACCCGGATCTTCCTTCAACAGGCGGGAAAAGCGGCGCTTCAGCATCTCTTTCATCATGCCGAAATCGTCCCCGGGGGCGAGCTCCTCATTCCTGATGTTGAATTTGCGATAGCTCGATTTCAGATACCCCTCCGGCCCCGACACAATCATCACGCCCACCGCGTGGGCACCCTGGATATGGCTGTTGTCATAGACCTCGATTCGGTCAGGCGGCGCGGGAAGCGAGAAAGCCGCCGCCAGGCCCTTCAGCAGCTTCGCCTGCGTGGCACTTTCCGCCATCTTACGGGCGAGGCTTTCGTGTGCGTTCCGGAGCGCACCCGCCACCAGCTCCGCCTTTTCACCGCGCTGCGGGACAAGGATCCGCACCTTGCGCCCAGCCTTCACCGACAACGCCTCCGACATCAGATTTCGCTCCCCCAATTCGGTGGAAAGGATAAGCATCCGCGGCGGTTCCCTGCCAGCGTAGAATTGTCCGACAAAAGCGCGCAGCACCTCCGCCGCGTTTTCGACCCCGCCAAGCCGCGGATAGTACTCCCGGTTACCCCAGTTCTGGTTCGCACGGATAAAGAAGACTTGTACGCAGGCCTGGCCGCTTTCCATATGCAGCGCGAACACATCTGCCTCCCGCACTCCCTGCGGGTTGATGCCCTGGGTCGATTGCACCGCTGTCAGTGCCTTGATCCGGTCGCGCAAACCGGCGGCACGTTCGAATTCCATCGCCTCCGCCGCCTCCTGCATTTCGCTGGCGAGCCGGGCCTGCACCGCCGTCGTGCGGCCACACAGAAAATTGTTCGCCTGCTTCACAAGCCGGGCATAATCCGCCACACTGATCCTGCCACCGCACGGCCCGGCACAGCGCTTCAGGTGGTAATGGAGACAAGGGCGGTCGCCCGCTTCCACCTCCCGGTCCGTACAGCTGCGCAGCAGAAATACCTTTTGCAGCGTGTTCAGCGTCCTGTTCACCGCGGCAGCACTGGCAAACGGACCGTAATAGCGGCCCTTGCGCGTCTTCGCACCGCGGTGCTTTTCAATCCGGGGAAATTCATGCTCCGTCGATATGAAGATATACGGAAACGACTTATCGTCCCGCAGCAGCACGTTATACTTGGGTTTCAGCTGCTTGATCAGATTCTGTTCCAACAGCAGTGCCTCGGTTTCCGTGTTCGTGGTCAGAAATTTCATGGAAGCAGTTGCTGAAATCATCCGCCCGATCCGCGCCGTGTGCCCGGTCAGCCTGGCATAGTTCGAAACCCGTTTCCTGAGTGCCCTGGCCTTGCCGACGTAAAGGACATCACCGCGTACATCGAGCATGCGATACACCCCTGGCACATTATCCAGCGTCTTAAGATACCCCCGAATCACCCGATGGCCCGTGGGCCTCGGGGCCAGTGTTTCGGCACAGCCCTTTTCAGTATTTTGGAATCCCGGTTTGTTCATCGGCTGAACCCATCACGACTCGCACCGGTGCTGTACCGAAAAACCGGGATGCACAAGGTAAATGATGTTCACGAGATCTGTGGATAATCTTACGGATAAGTTTGGCATACCGGGAAATTTTCCTTTGTTTCGGTCAGCTTGTTCATTTTGCTTATTTTCCAGGCAGTAATTCGGGCTATTGTTTTTATTGATAAAAAAATGTAATTCCTGCAATGGGTTGATATAACCGGGAAAATTGCTAAAAAGTATCTGTCACAACTCATCTTGTGGAAAAGCGGCGTTGCCAACCCGTGCGATGGCTTACTCCACACACAACACGTCCGGCGTTTCCCAGGCCAGATGCTGCCCCCCGTCCACACAAATCAGTTGTCCGGTAACGGCCGGTGCATCCAGAAGATAATTCATCGCCGCAACGATGCCCGCAGGATCAGCACCTCGTTGCAAAACCGTGGCCTGCCGTTGGCCTGCGAAGTGTTCCGCACTCTGCCGATGACCCTGCAGGGTCGGGCCCGGACCGATGGCATTAACCCGCACTTGGGGCGCAAGGGCGCGGGCCGAAGTCCGCGTGAACGCCCAAAGACCCATTTTGGCGATCGTGTAGGTCATGAATTCCGGCGTCGGCTTGCGAACGCGCTGGTCAACCATATTAATGATGGCAGCCGGGGCCAGCAGCTCCCCGGCGGCATCCGTCAGCACTTCGGGCACCTGGCACGCAAACGCCTGGGTTAATACAAACGGCGCACGCAGGTTGGAATTGATGTGCCGGTCCCAGCTTTCTTTCGTGGCCGTCCGGATATCGTCGTGTTCAAAGATCGACGCGTTATTAATCAGCACATCAAGCGGTTGGCCCAGCCCGTCAACCGCCCGGTCCACAACATCGGCCATCTGCGCTTCGTCCAGCAGATCCGCCTGTAGGGCAACCGCCTGAACCCCTGCAGTTTTCAGTTCGCCCACCGTGGCCTCGGCCGCGTCTATGCTGCCGGCGTAATGAACCGCGACCGACGTGCCGCGGGCCGCCAGCCCCAGGGCCATCGCACGACCGAGCCTGACAGCACCGCCGGTTATCAATGCCGCTTTGTACGTCAGCCGGGATCTCCGCAAATACAAGGCTCCCCGGCGACCGGATACCGCCCGCACCTCGGGCATTTGGCCACCGTACTGATTTTTGCGCGCCGTTTCAGTTTCGGCAGGCCGGGTAGCCGCAGCCGCCCGAATATCGCCAGAATCACGATAAAGATAAGGAAAAACGTGACCGCCCTGAGCATCGGTTACACCCCGTATCGCGCCCAGAGTGCCCGATCTTCTGCCATACCGAACACATCCGCCACCGCCCCGGGCCCGAAGCGGGCCAGCAGTGACTGGTGCTGCCCCATGACATTGAACCGTGCCTTATCGCCGTATTCTTCTTTCATAACCGGCACCAGGTGACCAATCTTGTCGGCAAGACCAACCTCCACCGCCCTGTCGCCAACCCAGATTTCCCCGGTGAACAGGTTTTCATCCGTCAACCGTACGCCCCGGCGCGCCTTCACATGTTCAATGAAGGCAGCGTGAATCCGGGCTTGAATTTTCTTGAGCCGCTCAACATCCCCGGCCCGCTCCGGCCGGAAGGGATCAAGCATCGACTTATCGTCACCCGCCGTATGCACGCGACGTTCCACTCCGTATCGCTCCATCAGGCCATGGAAACCAAAGGAGGCAGAAATCACGCCGATTGACCCCACGACAGAGGACGCATCAACGTATATCTCATCCGCGCTTGACGCGACCCAATAGCCACCCGAAGCCGCCACATCTTCACAGAATGCGTAAACCTTCACGCTTTTTTCCAGTGACAACCGGCGAATCCGTGCCCCGATCATGGCAGACTGCACGGGAGAGCCGCCGGGCGAATTCACCGCCAGGGCAACCGCCGCGGGCCTGCCCTTTGAAAAGGCCCGCTCCAGGACCGGTGCGATCGATGCATCATTCAGCGTCGCGCTGCCCAGCCGCCTGCCGGGGGCGATAACCCCCGACAGCCGTACCACGTTTACAAGCGGGGATCTCTTTATCCCGGGGACCAGATGTCTCATGTCCCCTGATATAATGCACCGCTCACCGGAATAAAGCCTTTTGAAAAAACAGGACTGGCCTGTCGCGAAAAACCAGGGAGCACTGTGGCGCGGCAGGGTTTCTCTTATTGACCCACAACATTTTCAGGAACGACCGCAGAACAGCAGACTGCCTCCTTCGGCGCGCAAATACTCTCGCCAAAAGCCCGCGCCGCCATCCGAACAGAATGCCGTGCGCAATATCAGGCGCGCCAGCACCGCAAATCCCAAGACAGAAATGCGAAGAGGTTGAGCGGACGCTGGTGTGATCTGGCGCGCCAGCACCGCAAATCCCAAGACAGAAATGCGAAGAGGTTGAGCGGACGCTGGTGTGATCTGGCGCGCCAGCACCGCAAATCCCAAGACAGAAATGCACAGGAACAGTGCGGCACCCGATTCAACGCCATTTGGCAAGCGGAGGCAGGCTCATCAGCACGGCGTCCGGGTCGTGGCCCGTCTCAAGCCCGAATTTTGTACCCCGGTCATAAACCAGATTGTATTCCGCATAGAGCCCGCGGTGCTGCAACTGGGTATCCTTGTCCGCTTCTGTCCAGACCGTGGTCCGGCGCCGCTTCACAAGCGGGACAAAAGCCTCCAGAAATGCGCGGCCCATATCTTGGGTAAAAGCAAAATCCGCATCCCAATCGCCGGTGTTCAGATCATCAAAAAAGATGCCGCCCACCCCCCGGGCCCGCCTGCGATGGGGAATATAGAAATATTCATCTGCCCAGGATTTAAACCTGTCATAGTAACCCGCATCATGCGGCATACACCGCGCCTTCAGCGCGTCGTGGAAAAAGGCCGTATCCTCTGCGTATTCCAGGCAGGGGTTTAAGTCCGAACCCCCGCCGAACCACCAGCTGTGCGGTGTCCAGAACATGCGCGTGTTCATGTGCACCGATGGCACATGGGGATTCCGCATATGCGCGACTAAAGAAATGCCGGACGCCCAGAAACGCCGGTTCCCTTTCATGCCGGGCAGCCCTTTGTGCGCCGCCATGGCCTGTTGTGCACGCTCGCCAAGCTCACCATGTACGGTGGAGACGTTCACGCCGACCTTCTCAAATACCCGGCCACCGCGCATTACGCTCATCAGGCCGCCGCCGCCGGCACCGCCATCACGTTCCGTTTCACGCACCTCGAACCGGCCTGCGGGGGCATGCGTATCCGCATGGCTTTCTTCCAGCCCTTCAAAGACCGCCACGATATTATCGCGCAGGTGGCGAAACCACGCAGACGCCCGCACCTTGCGTTCTTCAAAGCCATCGCTCATCAAAAATCTCCGCACCTGTCTCGCGGCACACGTTTAATCCGGTGGAGCGGATACTGCCACAGCATATTATCTGTCCGGCCTTTCGAAACACATGACCGAACCGTTCAATGCCTTTCGCAAAGAACCACATGAGCGGCCATGCACCCGCGTCCGTGTAATGCCTGCGGCTGGTTCACGCCGCGCCCGGTTTTCATGCGGCATGGCAGCGAAATTCAGGTTCAAGGCCGCTGACGCATGCCCCAATCCCCGGAATATGCAGGGAAGATTTAAGATCGCCCCGAAACAGGGTAATTAAACATCATCCCGGCGGCACAGGGCAATGGTCATCCCGCCAAGTATAATCAGTGCAAAGCCTGCCCAACCCAACGGTCCTGGCAAATCGCCGAACATAATCCAGGCCCAGCAGGTCGCGAAGATCGGAAAGGAATATTCAAACGGGGCGACATACGACGGATCGCCTGCCCGGTAGGCCCGGGTAATGCACCACAGCCCCACCAGTGCCCCCAGGGTATGTACCGTTATCCAAAACCATAGATCGTAGCCCGGCGTGACCCAGCCACGCCCGAAAAAGCCGCGGCTCCCCCCGAACCCGAACCCCGTCACCAGCAAACCAACAGCCCCCAATATCCCCAAGGTTGCGAAAAAAGCAAAAAGCAGCGTTACCGTATCTTCCCCTTCGCACAGGTAGCGGGTCGCCAGTGCCACAAAACCCCAGGTGAGCCCGGCAAACACCGGCAGGATCGCGAACACTTGCAGGGCACCCGGGTTGGGTTGCAGTACCATCAAAACGCCCGCAAAACCGCAGATTGCGGCGAGGATGCGGATCAGGCTGATGTTTCGGCCAAAGAGCAATACTGAAAAAATCAAGACGAAAATCGGCGCGGTAAACATCCCGGCAGCCGCCTGGGCAATCGGAACATAGGCGAGTGCACCGAAATAGATCACCATGGAAAACGCCGCGCAGAGCGAACGGATAATCACCCCAGGCCAACGCCGGGGCCGGAGGCACCATCCAAGGATCAGGGCACCGAGGGCCATCAGTCCGCAGGCCATCAGGGACCGCATCAGCAGGAACTGCCACAGCCCGGCCTCGTGTGCGATATACACGATAAAGTTGTCGGTCAGCCCAAGTATCGCCATGCCGCACACCATAAAGGCCGCACCCTGAAGCGAACTGTTTATCCTGCCTGCCGTCACGACCTTTGACATGCGAATCCTGTTTGCCATGTTCCGCAGCCTGAATTATTCAGTAATATACAGATCTGGGAGGGAACCGTCATGGCATCCATGGCCGATGAAACCGGGTTGGGCAAGCGTGCCGCAAACTATGTGCCACTGACTCCGTTGAGCCACCTCAACCGTGCGCGCGACATCTTCGGCAACCTCGACGCGCTGGTCTATGGGCCAACCCGGCGTACCTATCGGGAACTGCATAACCGCACCACACGACTGGCAGGCGGGCTCGCTGGCCTCGGGGTGCGTCCGGGCGACGTGGTTTCAACCGTTTGCCCCAACATACCCGCGATTGCCGAGGCGCACTTCGGCGTTCCGGCCTGCGGGGCCGTCCTGAACACAATCAATACAAGGCTCGACCCGGACACACTCGCCTACATCCTGGTCCACGGTGAAGCGAAGGTCGCTATCGCAGATACCCAGTTCCTGCCGGTTGTCCGGGAAGCGATCACGATGATGGACGGCACTGGCCCGACGATTATAGAGGCGGAGGATCCGGACGCAGGCTTCCCGGCCAGCGGCGAATTTCAGACCTATGAAGATCTGGTAGCACACGGTGATCCCGCGTTCGAATGGATCATGCCCGACGACGAATGGGATAGCCTGGCACTCAACTACACCTCCGGCACCACCGGGCGACCCAAGGGCGTGGTCTGCCACCACCGCGGTGCCTATCTGATGACACTCGGCACCGCTATCAGCTGGGAAATCGGGACGCGCCCGAAGTTCCTGACAATCGTGCCGCTTTTCCACTGCAACGGCTGGTGCCACACTTGGATGATGCCGCTTCTGGGCGGGCAGATCACCTGCTGTCGGGACATCACGGCCAGGGCAGTCTTCAACGCTATCGCGGATGAAAAGATCACCCACATGGGCGGTGCGCCGATTGTATATAACACCCTTATCAACGCAAAATCCGAAGACCGGCGTGAATTTAACCACCAGGTCTATGGCCTTACGGCAGGTGCCGCGCCCAGCCCGGCGACCATTAAAGGGGCGGAGGCACTCGGCTTCCGCTTCATGCAGGTCTACGGCCTGACAGAGACCTATGGCCATGTGACCGCGGCCTACGAGCCGGAGCATTGGAAATCGCTCGATGCGGAAGAACGCTACAACCTGATGGCCCGCATCGGCGTACGTTACCCGATGATGGAAGACATTGAAGTGGTCTGCACCGACACCCGCCAACCCGTACCGCACGATGGCCAGACGATGGGAGAGGTGATCATCAGGGGCAACTGCGTCATGAAAGGCTACTATAAGGATGAATCCGCCTCAAATAAGGCCTTCAGCAGCGGTTACCTCCGGTCGGGCGACATCGCCGTGCGGGAACCGGATGGCTACATCCGTATCACCGACCGAATGAAGGATATTATCATCTCAGGCGGCGAGAATATAAGTTCGGTCGAGATTGAAAATGTGCTGATGGCCCACCCGGCGGTCAGCCTCTGCGCCGTTGTCGCCAGGCCGGACCCCAAATGGGGTGAAGTCCCCTGCGCGTTTCTGGAACTGAAAGAGGGTGCCACGGCGGAAAAAGCGGAAGTTATCGCCTTTGTCCGCCAGCGGCTAGCCGGATTCAAAACGCCCAGGCATGTGGTGTTTCAGGAGCTCCCCAAAACCTCTACCGGCAAGATTCAGAAATTCGAGTTGCGCAAGACAGCAAAGGCCCTGTGATGGATCGCACAGGTCCGGCCAATCTGAACAAACCACCGTGATAACGCCTGTTTCCGCCCGAACGGCCACATTACTTTCACGCCGGGCATGACACAGGCCGGCAAACCAGGGGTACGCGGGATTTTTTAAAGCATCCATCGGGCGGCTTCAAAAAACTACCGCTCACGATACGGATTTAAAGCATCGGGGCCGCGCCCGTTCAATGACCGGACTAATTTTTGACTGTGGGGCGTCTTTCGATCAAAACTCCCTCAACTGCGCTGCCCGATCTGTCCGGATCGTAAAACCGGAATAAGGAAACCCTACCCAAAGGCCGGATTTGCGACTACCCTTTCGCCAACACCGGCAAAAAGACCGGAATATATAAGGCATGGCAGTCACCGCACTTGATCAGTTCGAACGGCTTGAATCTATCGGGCTGTGGAAAGAATCGGCAGATGCCCAGCGGCGCGAGGTTATCGTGTCTTTTGGTGCCGCGTCGCTGGTTTTGTCGGATATAAACGGCAAACCGCTGGCCCACTGGTCCTTTGCGGCTGTACGCACCCGAAACGCGGGGCATATGCCAACCCTGTATTCCCCGGATTGGGGATCGGGTGAAATCCTTGAAATTGAAGACGAAACCATGGTAGATGCAATCGCGTACGTCCGTGCGATAATCCGCCGCAGGGGCCCGCACCCGGGGTGCCTCCGCCTGGTGACAGCAGTCGCCCTGGTCACCCTCATCGTCGGGCTCGTGGTCTTTTGGCTGCCGGGGGTGTCAGCAGATTACGCAACCCGTATCATGCCGACAGCCAAAGCAGAAGAAATCGGCGAAGAAACCCTGACCCAGGTGGCCCGCCTGACCGGGCAACCTTGTGCCGCGCCAAACGCCACGGACGCCTTGCACAGGTTCGAACGCTGGCTGATGCCGGAAGGCGGGCATATCCATATCATTGACCTCGGTGCCCGGTATTCGGCTCATTTGCCCAACAATCAGGTAATTCTGAACCGCATTCTGGTTGAGGAATTCCCGGGCCCGGAAGTCGCGGCAGGATTCGTGCTGCTGGAACGTGTTCGCATGGCTGAAGCGGACCCGATGCACGGGTTGTTTCGCCATTCAGGCACCGGTGATACGCTGCGCTTTCTGGCGAACGGACAGCTCAGCCCAAACGCTGTGGCTGCCTATGCCCGCACCCGGCTGACAGCCTCGCCGAACCAGCCGGAGGATGCAGTGCTTGCAGCAGAATTTGCGCGCACCGGACTAATCATCGCCCCGTTTGCCAGCACACTGGATCCGAACGGCACAAGTGTGGCCGGATTGTTGGCACTTGATCCCGGGACGGCAGGATACCGCCCGGGTATCGATGATGCGGACTGGATTTCCCTTCAGACGATTTGCGGGGAAGGCTAAAGGGCCTTAATTTTCTGGCAAACCGCACCGCCGGTTGATCATAGGGGTGGCCACCGATTAATGCATCCGGCGTGGTTACATCACCTGCCCCGCCACAATTAAGCCCGGCCATCGGGTAAGTCACCGCCGCCCCGGGATCGGCCCAGTCCGTGCTCCGGGTTCAGGCCGATAACCGTCCCGGGCCCGACACATTCGCACCACAGCCGACAACGGCCATAGTACAGGGGGGATCGTTCATCACGGTATCAGGGATGCGGTTTGCACCATTGTGGCAGGATTCGGATTCCGGGCTGCCGACCGGGTGCCAGAGTTCCGGATCCAGCCTTTTGGCTTGCCGGCTCATTCACGACGGCTCTTTCAGGATATGGGTTGGCAACCCGTCGATTGTCCTGGTATTTTTGGTTTTCCAATAGTCTTTCAAACCCTCGGGGCCCATCTCTGCATAGAAGGGCTCCATCTCTTCCGGGATGCGGTCGCGGATGACAGTCATCTCCGGCACACCGGACCCGCAAGAAGTTTGCACCCCGTCAATCGAAACGTCGTAAATCTGTCGACTACCCGCGAGCGTCGGGAAATGGCCGATCATGTCATCCCACTCCGGATCGCGCGGATGGCGGACCTGTGCAGAGCCATAGGCGCGCACGATCAAGGCGTTGCCCCGGAAGGCGCACCACATCAGCGTAATCCGATTCTGCGCATGAATGTGACCGGCAGTTTCGTTGCCCGACCCCGAAAGGCTGAGCCACAGAATGCGGTTTGGCGACAGGACGCGTAAGGTATCCCCGCCTTTCGGGGACAGGTTAACACGGCCCGTCCGCGCCGCGGTTGCGACGAAAAAAAGCGGCTGCCGTTCAATGAATTGGGTAAGCGTTTTGCTCAACCGATGTTGTCCAGGCATAAGACGCCCCGATACGTTTCAGGTGCTTTGGTACATCACTGACCGGTGACGGAATCAACCCGTAAACCTGTTGTCCTTTGGAAATCCCCGCGGTGCCATGCGCCCTGCGCCCGCACGCTTGCCCATCCATTCCGCCACATCAGCCTGTGTTCGGGTTCTCCCTGCCGGATCCAACCAGCGCAGCCCTTGCGCCAATACAAAGGTCGTTACATCACTCAACCCGCCGTCTTTGTACTTTTGCAGCCGCACACCCTTGCCGCGGGCCATCTGCGGCAGTTCGGACAGCGGAAAGACCAACACCTTGCGATTTTCCCCCGCTACGGCAACATGATCCCCCTGTATCGGCCGACAGACGGAGGCATGCACGTCGCCGTGAACGTTCAAAACCTGCTTGCCGGCGCGGGTTCGGGCGATGGCTTCCGCCTCATCCACCGCAAAACCGTTCCCCGTGCTTGATGCGATCAACAGTTTCCGGGGCGACCGATGGGGGAAAAGCGCGACCATCTTTGCCTCATTCGGCAGGTCAACCATCAGGCGCAGCGGTTCTCCCATGCCACGCCCGCCAGGCAACAGACTTGCTGACAGCGTATAAAACCGCCCGTTCGAACCGAACAGCAAAAGCCTGTCGGTGACCTGCGCATGAAAGATGAAGCGTGGGCCGTCGCCATCCCTGAACCTCAGCCCCTGGTCGAGAGCGATGTGCCCCTTCATTACCCGGATCCAACCCATGGCAGAGCAGATGACCGTGATCGGCTCCGGCTCGATCATGGCCGCTGGTGGCACTTTCCCGATCTCTGGTGCAGGTTTGATCAACGTCCGCCGGGCGTCACCGTCAAACTCCCTGCCAAAGGTCTTGCGCAGTTGTTCCAGCTGCTCCCTGATCCGATCCGACTGCAGTTCCTCACTTGTCAAAACCGCATGCAGGCCGGATCGTTCCTCCAGCAGGTCGTCGCGCTCCTTGCGCAGCTCTGTTTCTTCGAGCCGGCGCAGGCTTTTCAGTCGCATGTTCAGAATCGCGTCAACCTGAACCCCGCTGAGTTCCCCGGACGGTGCCCCGCCGCCGGACAGCGGGCTTATGTAGTCATTTTCCTCCCGTGCCCGGCGGTGCTTCACGCCCCAGTGTTCAGCCAGCAGTGCATCATGCGGCATCGCATCATAGCGGATGATATCGATCACACGGTCAAGATTCAGAAACGCAACGATGTAACCTTCCAAAACCTCCAGCCGCCGGGCTATTTTTCCCAGACGGAAGCGGCTCCGCCGCACAAGTACTTCGCGCCTGTGACAAAGGAACGCCTGCAGCACTTCTTTCAGGGAGCAAACCTTTGGTGTCCGACCGTCGATTAGCACGTTCAGATTCAGGCTGAACCGTGTTTCAAGATCGGACTGGCGGAACAGTGTTTCCATCAGCACCGTCTCATCCACCATCCTGGTGCGCGGCACCAGAACCAGGCGGATATCTTCGGCACTTTCATCGCGGATATCAGCCAGAATCGGGATTTTCCGGGCGTTGATCAAATCTGCGATTTTTTCGATCAACCTTGATTTCTGAACCTGGTAGGGGATCTCGGTGATCACGACCTGCCACTGTCCCCGGCCCAGGTTCTCTTTCTTCCATTTCGCACGCAAGCGGAAAGATCCGCGCCCGGTGCGATAGGCATCTGCAATGCTGTCATGCGGTTCCACCAGGACACCACCCGTTGGAAAATCAGGGCCAGACACGAAGTCAAGCAATTTTCTGTCCGGCGTTCCCGGCTTCCTGATCAGTCGAATTGCCGCCATGCAAAGCTCACTAATATTGTGCGGCGGGATGTTGGTGGCCATGCCGACGGCGATTCCGGCGGCACCGTTTGCCAGAAGGTTCGGGAAGGCCGCAGGCAGTACCTCCGGTTCTGTCAGGGTGCCATCGTAGTTATCCCGGAAATCAACCGCGTCTTCGTTCAGCCCCTCCATCAGGGCCTCCGCCGCCATCGTCAGGCGTGCTTCCGTATAACGGCTCGCCGCCGGATTATCACCGTCTACGTTGCCAAAATTACCCTGCCCGTCAACCAGCGGATAGCGCACATTGAAATCCTGGGCGAGCCGGGCCATCGCGTCATAGATCGCGCCATCCCCATGAGGGTGATAGTTCCCCATCACATCGCCCGAAATCTTTGACGATTTGCGGAACCGTCCGTCAGGGGTCAGACGCAGTTCCCTCATCGCATAAAGAATTCGCCGATGCACCGGCTTCAACCCGTCCCGGGCATCAGGCAAGGCCCGATGCATGATCGTGGATAGCGCATAGGTCAGATAGCGGTCGCTGATTGCCCTGCGCAAGGTTTCCGATGTTGGGATATCTCCTTCGTCTTCGCCCTCCGAATCCGGGGTATTGAGGTCATCCGACTGCTCTGCCATAAGAAGGGGGAATACCCCGTCCGAAGCTGGTCGTAAACCCAATCAGACATTGGTTCGGGATACTGGCCTGCAATCCCGGACCGGGATGCACAGATACGGATGAGCGGGCCAGTATGGCGGCGGCACCGGCAGGGGTTGCGATTCGTTCATGCTTTCGGCGATAATATGCTGGCCCCGGACCAGCCGGCCACAGGCGAAAACCACAGGCGAAAACGAAGGGGTGCAGACCATTGCAGAGGCATTTGTCTTGCGTACCCGGCTTTCATGCCCGCCAATGTCACCGGGTACATGCTTCGAAAGTTGCTCCGACACCTTTAAAGGCAGGGCTGCGCGGCATTCATTTCAGCCTGATACAACCGGGCCCGATCCGCATTGATTCTCGAAACAACGCCATGCTGCCCAGGGCCGACACCTGCAAAAACCGGGCGGATCGGAGCGGAAGGCATCCTGCGGCGACAGTTGCCCGCCCGCACCCCTGAAGCACTGTTCCACCATGTGCAAACCAAACATGGTTTTCTGGAGTATACGTGCTATGTCGCAGGCTATCGCAATCTTGGCGGTCCTTGTCGCAGGCCGGAGAAAAGGGGCATACCAGTGAACACGTTATATATCCTGGTTGTGATCACAATCCTGGCGGTCCTTATCGTATTGATGATCGGGCTCGGCGGATTTATGGGCGGCGGAGAGTTCAACCGGAAATATGGCAACAGGCTGATGCGCTGGCGCGTTATTCTGCAGGGGGTGGCGGTCATACTTATACTTATCCTTGTCGCCTTGCGCGGTACAACGGGGAGCTGATCCATGGTGGTGCTGAGCAAGATCTACACGCGCACCGGCGACCGGGGCGACACCGCGCTCGGGAACGGGGTTCGGGTTGCGAAGTATTGTGCACGGGTAGATGCCTACGGCACTGTCGACGAATGCAACGCCACCGTCGGGCTGGCCCGCCAGCATTCAGACGGTGACATGGATACCGCCCTGTCACGCATCCAGAATGACCTTTTCGATCTTGGCGCGGACATGTGCCGGCCGGATATGGAAAAGGATGCCGAAGCACAATACCCGCCGCTGCGCCTGACCGACGCCCAATTGGAACGGCTGGAATCCGAGATTGACATCATGAACGCCAACCTCGCCCCCCTGCGCAGCTTCATCCTGCCGGGTGGATCTGCGCTCGCCGCGCAGCTGCACCTCTGCCGCACGGTCTGCCGCCGGGCCGAACGCCTCGCGGTGAAGCTGGGTGCACGGGAAAGTATCAACGAGGTGGCGGTCAAATACCTCAACCGCCTCAGCGACTGGTTCTTTGTGGCAGGCCGGGTCGCCAACAGCAATGGCGGCAAAGATGTGCTGTGGGTTCCGGGTGCCAACCGCTGAGATCAAAAACAGTGCCCGGATACGGCCTGCCGGAACAGGCATCGTGGTTCTGTGCAGATTCTGTCCTGTCTGACATGCCTCTCCTGTGCCGCCCCATGATGGCGAAGAATCCGGTGTGCCAACATAACGGCTATGCGGTTGCGCTGGTGTCGCAGGAGATCTGCTATTCCTGCGTGGCGGGCTTTTGTGCCAGTATGCACATGTTTGCGTACAATGGTCGAACAACCAGGGCGGGATCATCCCTTGGTGCATCGTTGAAACGGAACAGGATATGGCAGGACCGCGCCGCGCATGTGGCCGTGCGGTTTGTGGCCCGCTTCCGCACAGCCCTGTTTCATTTGTCAGGATCAGATTTCCGGCACGTGTGATTCGCATGATACAGACCTGATCGCCTGGACGGATGAGAACGGACACACCATTGCCGATCAGTGTGGTCAAATGTCAGGTCATGTGTAGCGGCAGATGGCTGGTGCCGGATGGACAGCAGCAAGTGCTCTTTCGCAGAAAGAAATCCGATTTGGCGACCGTGCAACCGGCAATACCGGAGCGGATCACATCACACATGCAGGTCATGGCTCAAGCCGATTATTCAGTCGGAAATATCAGCCCCGATTTATCTTCATCACTTCCGCATGGCGAAAGCACCCGGCCAGATGGTTGTTCATGAGCCCGCATGCCTCCATCCAGGCGTAGACAATTACAGGCCCGGCAAAAGTGAAGCCGCGGGCCCGCAGATCTTTGCTGATGCGCGTACTTAACACGTTCTGCGTCGGGACATCTGCCTGGGAAGTATAGTGATTCTGTAATGGCGTACCGTCTACGTAATCCCAGATCAGCGGGGCAAATCCCGGCCCCGTTTCTTCCAGTTCCAGCCAGATTTGCGCCCCCTTCACAGCGGATTCGATCTTGCCGCGGTGCCGGATGATACCCGGATCAGCTAAAAGCTGATCCACTTCCGCCGCAGTCATCCGCGCCACCCGCACCGGGTCAAATCCGTGAAACGCCTGCCGAAAAGCATCCCGCTTTTTCAGGATTGTCAGCCAGCTGAGACCTGCCTGAAACCCGTCCAGGACAAGCTTTTCCCACAGCGCACGGCTGTCGAATTCCGGGACGCCCCATTCCGTGTCATGGTAGTCCACGTATATTTTGAGTGCGCCGCACCACCCGCATCTCATGGTTATCCGACCCTTTCAAGACTCAAGTTTAATCTTTTTTAAATAAGACAAAATATGAATTTAAAACCGTATCATATCCACCGGCTTCATACCGTTGTCAGACATCGGGATTCTGAGTAGAACCGCGTGAACCGGATACTTCCTGCAGAACTTGATATTTTCTTTCGCGGGTCACCTTTTGGTATCAGCAAAAGACCGGCTGTATCCCGGTTACGACACGATTCCCCTTGCACCCGAAAACCTGACGGGTATAGGAGGTCACAAGTTCACAATTCCGTTTCGGCGGTCGCGCTGGGAAGACAAGGTTGCCGCGCGGAACCCGGACGCCAATCGAAAGCACACCATAAATGACCAATGTTGTTATCGCCTCAGCCGCACGGACACCCGTTGGATCTTTTCTCGGCAGTTTCGCAGACACCCCGGCCCATGACCTGGGCGCGGAGGCAATCAAGGCTGCGCTCAAGCGGGCAGACGTCCCTGCCGCGGACGTGTCCGAGACAATCCTGGGCCAGGTACTGACTGCTGCACAAGGCCAGAACCCGGCACGTCAGGCACATATAAACGCGGGCCTTCCGGCTGAATCGGCAGCTTGGGGGATCAATCAGGTTTGCGGTTCTGGCCTGCGGGCCGTGGCCATCGGCGCACAGCACATTCAGCTTGGCGATGCGGGTGTCGTTGTGGCCGGCGGGCAGGAAAACATGTCCATGGCCCCTCATGCCGCCGCCCTGCGTCAGGGTCGGAAAATGGGCGACATGTCCTGTACCGATACAATGATCAAAGATGGCCTGTGGGACGCCTTCAACGGCTACCACATGGGCCAGACCGCCGAAAACGTGGCGGAGCAGTGGCAGATCAGCCGCGATCAGCAGGATGAATTCGCCGTTGCCAGCCAGAACAAGGCAGAAGCTGCCCAGAAGGCTGGCAAATTCATCGCCGAAATTGCGCCCTGCACGGTGAAAACCCGCAAAGGCGATATCGTAGTCGATACAGATGAATACATCCGCCACGGGGTCGGCATGGAAGCCCTTCGGAAATTGCGCCCGGCCTTCACCAAAGCCGGCTCCGTCACCGCCGCCAACGCCTCCGGCCTGAATGACGGCGCGGCAGCAGCCGTGCTGATGAGCGCGAAAGAAGCCGAAAAGCGCGGCATCACGCCGCTGGCACGGATCGCATCCTACGCGACCGCAGGGCTTGACCCTTCAATCATGGGCGTCGGTCCGATCTACGCTTCGCGTAAAGCACTCGACAGGGCGGGCTGGTCGGTGTCCGAGCTCGACCTCGTTGAAGCGAATGAAGCTTTCGCCGCCCAGGCCTGTGCCGTAAACCAGGAAATGGGCTGGGACTCGGGGATTGTGAACGTGAACGGCGGCGCAATTGCCATCGGCCACCCGATCGGTGCATCCGGCTGTCGCATCCTGACAACGCTGCTCTACGAGATGCAGTGCCGTGACGCCAAAAAAGGCCTCGCCACGCTGTGCATCGGGGGCGGCATGGGTGTTGCCATGTGCCTCGAGCGCCAATAACCGGCTATCGTGCGAAATTGCTGCGTAATAATATTTATGCAGCAATTTTCCTGTTTGTAACAACCCGCAGCCTTAGCAAATCCGAATGGAGATTGAAATGACAAGAACAGCACTCGTCACCGGCGGCAGCCGCGGTATCGGCGCAGCAATTTCGAAAGAGCTGAAGGCCCAGGGCTACGCGGTCGCCGCCACCTACGCCGGCAATGACGAAAAAGCCGCCGCCTTCACGGCAGAGACCGGTATCAGAACCCACAAGTGGGACGTGGCTGATTACGAATCATCCAGGGTTGGCCTTGCACATGTGGAAGCTGATCTTGGCCCGATTGACATCGTGGTCGCCAACGCGGGTATCACCCGGGACGCGCCTTTCCATAAAATGACTCCGGAACAATGGCGCGAAGTTATCGACACCAATCTGACCGGAGTCTTCAATACAGTGCACCCGGTCTGGCCCGGTATGCGCGAACGCAGGTTCGGCCGTATCGTCGTGATTTCATCAATCAACGGTCAAAAGGGACAGTTCGCCCAGGTTAATTACGCGGCGACCAAAGCCGGTGACCTCGGCATCGTGAAATCGCTCGCACAGGAAGGCGCACGCAACAACATCACCGCCAACGCCATCTGCCCTGGCTACATCGCAACCGATATGGTCATGGCCGTGCCGGAAGCAGTACGTGATTCCATCATCGCCCAAATCCCGGCGGGCCGTCTGGGTAAGCCGGAAGAAATTGCGCGCTGCGTGTCTTTCCTGGTCTCTGATGAGGCGCAATTCGTGAACGGCTCCACCATCACCGCAAACGGAGGGCAGTATTTCGTCTGATCATGTAATCTCATGTTTCGGGATACCACGCCCCCGCAGCCTTTTCTTTTCCAGGCTGGCTGAACTTTGCCTGTCAGGATGACAAGCGCAGGATTTCTTCCTTAATACGGAGCTTTTGTTTCTTAAGCATTACGATCTCCTGATCATTTGATCCCGGTGATCGTTGGACCTGTTCAACCTTCCGGGAAAGTTGCTGATGCTTCTTTCTGAGTTTAGAAATGTGAGTGCTCACACTCATGCAGACCTCCATTTTTAACAAGCAGGCTCAATAAAGCACGGATTTGGCTACTGAGCCATCGATTCGGTGTAAATGAATTATTCCCCGGATCAGCCCAAAGGCAAGGCTGAACCATCGCGCAAAATTGCACGGGCGGCGGCAGAAAAATCATCCCCGTCAGTGACATGAACCGGGCCGTCGTGAACGTGAAAGGGTGGCAAAAGCACCAATGGTGTGCGCGAAGTTTTTTTTGCCTGCACCAAAACGCGCCCGGCAGACCGCCCCCCGCGCGCCGCAATCGGCAGAATCCTGATGCCCCCCGCCCGGTCACCAAGTCCCGCCACGATATCCCCAAAACGCTCCACCCGCTGGATGATTGTGATCGTCCCTTTGGGCTTCAGCCTGCGCAGGGCAAAATCGCACCAATCGATGAGGGACAAGGTTTCTACCCGGGCCGTTGCGCACCCGGTATCGTGCGGGCAGATGACCCGGCCACCCTCAAAAAAGGGGGGGTTGAGGATCACATGGTCGAAATTCTGAGCCGCAAGCCCCGGCGGCAGGCGGGCGATGTCTGCGACAGCGACCTCCAGAGACAGGCCATTTGCCGCCGCATTCAGACGTGCCAGTTCGGCATAGGCGGGCTGTACCTCCACCCCGGTGACCGTCACGCCTGGCACCCGTTGGGCGAGGCAAAGCGCGGCAACGCCCACACCGCAGCCAAGGTCCAGAACGTTGTCGCCCGTGGTTGCCGGACAGGCTGCCGCCAGAAACACCGGTTCCGTGGCTGCACGGTATCCGGTGGCAGGCTGTTCCAGAACCAGCCTGCCCCCCAGAAACCCGTCATGCGTTGTTTTCATCGGGTTTCCGGGGGCAAGTCGATGGCATTGTCGCGCAAGATAGCGCGGGCACGAAAATAGTGCCGGTCCGCTACCATTACGCGGCGCGGCATCACGCCGATAGCCCCTTCCAAAAGGCTCATATAGACGTCCAGATCAAAGCACTCTATATCTTCAGCCCGGAGGAGTGCCGATGCGAAGGCAACAATTGTCGGGTCATTGGTGCGCAAAATCTCTTTCATGGTTCCGGATTAAAGACGCCCCCGGGAATTGTCGAGCCACAAGGAATAAAGCCAGGGTGAACATCCCGGATCAGATTCAGCCGCAGGACCGGTTGGCGGCACTGCTTGCACCTGAAATCGCGCAGGTAAACACCCTTGTGCGGGAGCGGATGGCATCCGAGTACGCGCCGCGCATCCCGGAAGTCACAGCGCATCTGGTGGAGGCTGGTGGCAAGCGCCTGCGCCCGATGCTGACGCTCGCCACCGCACGGCTCTGCGGCTACGACGGCCCCTACCACATCCACTTGGCGGCGACGGTGGAATTTATCCACACCGCCACACTGCTGCACGACGACGTGGTCGATGAAAGCCGGCAACGCCGGGGGCGACCCACGGCAAATCTCCTGTGGGGCAACCGATCTTCCGTGCTGGTGGGTGACTACCTGTTTTCCCGCAGTTTTCAGTTGATGGTCGAAACCGGATCCATGCGTGTGCTTGGCATCCTCGCCAAAACCTCTGCCACCATTGCGGAAGGTGAAGTGTTGCAATTGTCTGCGGCCGGCAATCTGGCGACAAACGAAAACATTTACATGCATATCATTCGCAGCAAGACAGCCGCGCTTTTCTCTGCCGCGGCAGAAGTCGGTGGGGTGATCGCAGGCGCGGATAAGGCGATAACGAAAGCACTCTTCGATTACGGTAACGCACTGGGAATTGCTTTTCAGATCGTTGACGACCTGCTTGATTACGGCGGCGTATCCGCCGCACTCGGCAAGAACATCGGCGACGATTTTCGGGATCAAAAGCTGACGCTGCCGGTGATCAAAGCCGTGGCGCGGGCAGATACACAAGAGCGCACGTTCTGGGCCAGGGTAATGGGAAGCGGCCAGCAGCACGAGGGCGACCTTGACCAGGCCCTGTCACTGATGGCCCGGCACAACACACTGGAGGAAACGCATCAGGCGGCCCGGTCATGGGCCGCGAAATCACGCGAGGCACTGGAAACCGTGCCGGACAGCGACCTGAAAAAACTGCTGTCCGACCTGTCGGATTTCGCTGTCAGCCGAATCGGCTGACCGGCCGTCAGTCGTCGCCGGACGCGGTTTCGAGATTTTTTTCTTCCGCCAAAACAGCGTCAAGCCCGACCTCCAGTTTGCGCCGGATGCGGATCTCCTCTTTTTCTTCCGGATCAAAACTCAGTGCACGGCGCCATTGGAAACGGGCCTCCCGTTGGCGTCCAACCATCCAGTAGACATCGCCCAGGTGATCATTGATGATCGGGTCATCCGGCACCAGCGACACGGCCCGCTCCATCGGGGCAACCGCCTCCTGGAACTTGCCGACCCTGTAGAGCACCCAGCCGAGACTATCGGTAATGTAGCCGTCGTTCGGGCGCTGCGCGACCGCCTTTTCGATCATCGCCTGTGCCTCTTCCAGCTTGATGCCGAATTCGACCAGCGAATAGCCGAGGTAGTTGAGCACCAGGGGCTGATCCGGATTCAGTTCCAGCGCACGGCGGAAATCAGCTTCTGCATTGTCCCACCGGTTTTCCCGTTCGTTCGTGATACCGCGGGCGTAGAAGAGAAACCAATGGTTCGGTGCCGGGTTCGGGATCATATCCACGGCCCTATCGTAGGCTTCCGTCGCTTCGGCGTAGCGTTCCGCACCGCGCAGGGCATCACCGAGCGACATATGCACCCGCGGCACGTCGCCGTGGCTGCGGGTCAGGCCGCGCAAAACCTCGATCGCCGCGTCGCGCTTATCAGCCTCAACCAGGGCGTCGGCGCGGCCAAGTTCCGCATCCAAAAACATCGGATCGTCCTGTGCCACCCGTGCATAGGCGCGGGCGGCAAGGTCGTATTGGCCCTGCTCCCGCAGCACTTCGGCTGTCAACAGGATTGCCTCTGACGTTGGATTCAGGTATTCAGCCAACCGTGCATAGACGATGGCGTAGCGTTCATTTTCTTCCCGGCCCAGCACCCCGGCAAGTGTCAGAAATACCTCCGCGGTGCCGTCCCTGGCAGACCGGATGTAGGTAAAATCGACCTCCCCCCCCGCTTCGATCTGATCGCGCAGGGCGGCTAAACCCTGATCAGAGGTTCCGCGCAGGGCTTCGTTCAAAAGGTTCAGTGCGTCCGCCTCTTTACCTACATGGGTCATGATCTGGGCATGGGCGATCAGGCTGCCCCGGTTCAGCCGCAGGGAGCCGTTTTCGTCCCCGGTCAAAATCCTGTCAGCGGTTTCAAAATCACCAACCGACGCCAGTGCCAGTGCCTTGTGGTACTGGCCGAAGAGCCGCAGGGCCGCAGGGTTTTGCATGCTGTCAAACCGGTCGCCTGCTGTGCTCATCTGCCCCTGGCCAAGGGCGACCCACGCGGAAAGAAGACCGAACAGAAGCGGGCTGAACCGGTCATCCGCCCCGTTCAGGGCCGCGTCGGCCCGGTCAAAATCCTCCTTCCTGATGGCTTCAGACAAAAGCACCATTTCCGCCAGACGCGACGGAACCGGCCCGGAAGCCACCTTGTACGCAAGCGCGACAGCCCGATCAACATCGCCCTTGCCCACAAACGCCAGAAGGGCATTGTTCAGCAGATACGGGTCTGATGGATCGCGGGCCAAAGCCTGGCCGTAGTAATGAGCAGCAACCTGATAGTTATTGTCGCGATGCGCCTGGTTACCCGCCAGATACGCCCCGGCCAAGCCCTGCGCGGCGGCGGCGGGCAGTACTTCAGGCAACGCCAGAACCGCCGCACAAATCGCACCCGGGAAAAAGCAGCCAAATTTCATGGTAAATCCCTGCCGCCTGCCAGTATTTTATCGTCCGTTTCAGGCATAACAGGCCGTTGGTCAGGAATCAATGAAACAAAACCGTGAGCGACCTTCGAAAGTATCACATGTTGGGATAATTCGGCCCTTCGCCGCCCTGCGGGGTAACCCAGGTGATGTTCTGGCTCGGATCCTTGATGTCACAGGTCTTGCAATGTACGCAGTTCTGACCGTTGATGCGGAATGTCGGGTTGCTCCCGTTATCGTCGCGCAGTACCTCGTAAACGCCGGCAGGGCAATACCGCTGAGCGGGTTCTGCGAACTGCGGCAGGTTGACGGCGACAGGGATTGACGCATCACGCAGTTGCAAATGGCAGGGCTGTCCTTCTGCGTGGTTGGTGGCAGAAAATGACACGTTCGTCAGGCGGTCGAAGCTCAGTTTACCGTCCGGTTTGGGATAGGCAATTTCCGGATAGTCGCCAGCCTTCCCGGTCGATTGCGCGTCCGTCTTGCCGTGTCTGAGAGTACCGAACGGCGAGAATTTGAAGATCGTCTGGAACCACATATCCATCCCGCCAAGGGACATGCCACCCAAGGGACCGAGCCTGCCGTTGAGCGGTGCGACGTTGCGGACGATCCTGAGGTCTTTACCTATCGGGCCGGTGCGAAGTTCTTCGTTGTAGGCACCCAGTTCATCGCCTTCACGACCCTCACGGATCGCGGCACAGGCCGCCTCCGCTGCCGCTTTACCCGATAGCATGGCGTTATGGTTGCCCTTGATCCGCGGCAAGTTCACAAGCCCTGCCGAACAGCCCAAAAGCACACCGCCAGGGAATACCGCTTTCGGTATGGACTGAAATCCGCCTTTGGTCACAGCACGGGCACCATAGGCCACGCGCTCACCGCCCTCCAGCACCCTGGCGATGCGGGGATGGTGCTTCCACCGCTGGAACTCCATGTAGGGAAACAGGTGCGGATTCCTGTAATTCAGATCAACAATGTAGCCCACACAGACCTGATTTTTATCCATGTGATACATGAACGATCCGCCGCCATTTCCAAATCCCAGGGGCCAGCCCATGGTGTGGGTAACCTCACCTTCGTTGTGGTTCCGGGGCCTCACTTCCCATATCTCTTTCATGCCGAGACCAAACTTCGGCACGTCACAATCAGCGTCAAGACTGAACTTCGTGATCAGCTCCTTGGCAAGTGACCCGCGCACCCCTTCGGAAATGAAAACATATTTACCGTGCAGCTCCATCCCCGGCTCATAGGCCGGGCCGGGGGTGCCGTCAGGGTTCTTGCCGAACTCGCCCGCGACCACCCCTTTGACCGCACCTTCATCATCATGGATCAGCGCGGAACATGCCATGCCGGGAAAGATTTCCACGCCCATCTCTTCTGCCCGTTCAGCCATCCAGCGGCAGACGTTGCCCATGGATACGATGTAATTGCCGTGGTTGTTCATCAGCGGCGGCATGATGGCGTTCGGCAGGCGGATCTGGCCCGCAGGGCCCAGAAGGTAAAAATTATCCTCTTTCACCGGTATGTTGATCGGAGCACCCGTTTCTTTCCAACCCGGTATCAGCGCGTCAAGTCCGCACGGGTCCAGCACTGCACCCGACATGATGTGGGCACCCACTTCAGAACCCTTTTCCAGCACAACGACATCCAGGCTTTCATCCAATTGCTTGAGCCGGATAGCGGCACTCAGGCCAGATGGACCTGCCCCGACAATCACCACATCATATCGTATTGATTCGCGCTCAAACCCGGACATGGACCTCTCCGTTACTGGTTAAGTGCGGTTTCCTGCCCCGCAGCCAAACCTGGTTTTAGCATTTTCCAGTGCCAACGTCATTGGTTACGCAATCCTGAACCACAGGAACACCGCGTCACAAGTGTGCGTGTATCTGTTTTAACGTATTTTCCAACTCTCAACACCCTTGCGTATCCATTCCGGCACTTTTATGCCCAAAGCCTGCAAATCAGCGCATGCGGGCAGAACTATGGAAAAGATCCCGATGACCCCGCAGGGGTTCAAAAATGCGGAAGCAGAATTGAAGCGGCTGAAGTCCGTGAACCGCCCTGCCGTGATCCAGGCCATCGCAGAGGCACGCGAACACGGCGACCTGACGGAAAACGCCGAATACCACGCTGCACGCGAACAGCAGAGCCATATCGAGGGCCGCATTAAAGAGCTGGAAGGGGTCATATCGCTCGCCGATGTAATTGATGTGTCCAAACTGTCAGGCTCCATCAAATTCGGTGCCACGGTCAAACTGGTGGACGAAGACACCGAAGAAGAACAGACTTATCAGATCGTGGGGGAGCCCGAGGCGGACATCGAAAAGAACCTCATCAACATCAGATCGCCCCTTGCCCGCGCCCTAATCGGCAAGGAGGAAGGCGACAGTGTTGAGGTTCCCACCCCCGGCGGTACCCGCTATTACGAAGTGCTTAATGTGAAATTCATCTGATCCGCCAGGAAAGCACCCACGGCCATGATCCGGGCGCACCCGGGATGTTCGTCGCATGGATTCGGTATTTTGCCGGCACCGTTGCTTTCTATGGCGGGTGAATCCGGTCGGTAGCCCCTGTTTCCGGCAACATGTGTGTGGCATACGTGCCAAAGACGAAGATATCGCGCCCCGGACATGGCCCATGACCGGGGTCACATCCCCGAGAACGGCAGATAGGTGACCATATCTCCGGGCGCGACCTGCACCGCCCCATCCGGCAATTCCACCAATCCTTCTGCCCAGGCGAGCCCCGACACACGCCCGGAACCTTCAGAAGCAAAAATTTCGGCCATGCCGCTCCGCAGCCGTGCACGCAGATATTCGCGCCGCCCCGGCTTTTTGCGTTTGGAAAAGCCGGCGGGCACCTGGTAGGTTTCGGGCAGACGCCAGCCTTCACCGCCGAGAATACCCATGGCCGGGCGGGCAAAGATCATCGTGCAGACCATCGCGGCAACCGGGTTGCCAGGCAGGCCAAACACAGGTACTCCGGCCCACAGGGCCAAGGCAAGCGGGCGCCCGGGCTTGACCGCGATGCGCCAGGTTTGCAACCCGCCGCTCTCTGCCAGAACAGCGGAAATATGATCCTCATCCCCGGCGGAGGCCCCGCCGCTTGTCAGGATCAGGTCTGCCTGTCGCACCGCCGCGTCCAGTTTTTGCCGCACCGCCGCCCTGTCATCGCGCACATGGCCCAAATCCACGGATTCACAGCCCCAGGCAGCCACCTGCGCCAACAGCATGGGCCGGTTCGCGTCATAGATTCGGGAGCTGTCGGCAACCCCGCCCGTCACCACCTCATCCCCGGTGGAAAGCACACCCACGCGCAGCCTTTTATACACGCTAACCTGCGCCACACCGGTGGATGCCAGGGCCGCCGCCGCCTGCGCACGCAGGCGCATACCCGCTGTCATGATCACATCGCCTGCGGTGATGTCCTCCCCTACAGGCCGCATGTTCGCGCCAGGCTTTAAGCCGCGGCGAAAGGCAATACGATCCGGGGTGATTGTGCAATCCTCCTCCAGCACAATTGTATCCACGCCGCCAGGCAGGCGCGCACCGGTCAGGATGCGCAGGGCATGGCCCGCGGGCACCCTGCCGTCAAACGCCACTCCTGCCGAGGCACGGCCCCGGGCAAGAGGAAGTTCGATGATTCCCGTATCAGGCAGGTCGGCACAGGCAAAACAGTAGCCGTCCACCGCACTGTTGGAAAAGGGCGGATGGCTGCGCGGAGCAATCACATCCGCTGCCAGAATACGTCCCGCAACCTCCGACAGGGTGCACACCTCTGACCCCACAACCGTGTGCAAACCATCCCGCAGCCGGGTAAGTGCCACATCCACCGGCGTCCAATCCACGCCTGGCGGCATGGCAAAGCAGTCGTCTTTCAGGGGCGGTGGCCTCACAGCCCCACCTTTGCCGTGATGAAATCGGCAATGACGCAGGTGTCATCCAGTGCCAAAACCGGCACATCCGCAACCACGTCACAGTCTGCCGCGATCACGCGGATAGTGGGGGTATGCGGTGCGATCAGATCATGCCCGGCCTCTGCCCGAAAACATTCCACCTTCGGATGTTCTGCCGCTTTCCAGCCTTCGATCAGCACCAGGTCAACCGGCGACAGCTGCGTCAGGAGCGCATCAAGTGGTGCCTCCGGCGCACCATGCAGCTCGGACATCAGCACCCAACGCTGACCGCCTGATACCAGAACCTGGTGCGCCCCCGCCGCCCGGTGCCTGTGGCTGTCGCGGCCGGGATGATCCACATCAAGGGAATGGTGCGCGTGCTTCATGGTAGATACGCTCAGACCGCGCACCGCGAACACCGACACCAGCCGTTCGATTAAACCAGTCTTGCCGGAATTCTTCCAGCCGACCACGCCGAAGATCTTCACAGCATCGCCTCCGCCGCGGCAAGATCTTCCGGCGTGTTGATGTTAAAAAATACGTTGTCGTCGAAGGTGGCGGAGGCCGCGCCGTGGCTGTCTGTCCACAGCACCACCTTGCGCAGTCCGTAGCCCAACGCGCTGCGCAGATCGTTGCGCAGGCTCACGGGCCAGAACCCGAATGTCGGGTGTCGCGTGGGGTGCCCGCACTCTTGCGTCTGTGCCAGCGCGATAGGCGTACCGGCCCTTGTCGCCGCACAGATCAGCCGGTCTGCCAGATCGAGCGGAAAAAACGGCGAATCCGCCGCCACTGTCACGATATGACTCGCCCCATTGGAAAGGGCCCAGTCAAGCCCGGCAAGCACCCCCGCCAGGGGCCCCGGCCAGCCGGCGATACTGTCCGCAATCACCGGCAACCTGAAATCCGCAAACCGGGCCGCATCCCCATTGGCGTTGAGCACCAGCCCGCTGACCTGCGGTTCAATCCGTTCAATCACCCGGGCCAGAAGCGTCCGCCCGCCGAGTTTGAGCATCCCCTTGTCACCGCCGCCCATCCGGGTTGCCTGACCACCGGCAAGGATTACCCCTGCGGGTTTCATGCCGCCCCCTTCCGCCGTGCGGTCTTCGGGTCATCGGCCACTGCCTCGGGGTTCGCATCCCGGGCAAGCCGCGCCTCACCTGCCAGACACACGAATCGCCTGCCCCGCAGACGTCCGATCAGCGTCAGGTTGACCTGTTGTGCGATCTGCACCCCCCAGGCGGTGAACCCGGATCGGCTGGCAAGCACCGGAATGCCCATTATCGCACATTTGATCACCATCTCGGACGTCAGTCGCCCGGTGGTGTATAGTATTTTATCCGCACCATCGACACCTTCCGCCAGCATCCATCCGGCAATCTTGTCGACGGCGTTGTGGCGCCCCACGTCTTCCATATAGACAAGCGGGCGATCCGCTTCGCAAAGTACGCTGCCATGGATCGCCCCCGCGTTCAGGTAAAGGCTCGGCGTCTGATTTATCCGCGCCGCGAGCGCATAAAGCCAGCTCGTTCGGATTTCCGCATCCGGCAGTATAAGCCCTTCAAGGCCCTCCATCATGTCGCCAAAAACAGTCCCCAGCGCACAGCCGCTGGTGCGGGTCTTCTTCTGCACTTTTGCTTCATAAACAGTTGCGCGGGCTGTGCGCACAACAACAACACCGAGCTCTTCGTCGTAATCCACCGCCTGCACCGGTTCTTGCAGCATACCCTGGTTTTTCAGAAAACCTGTTGCCAGATACTCCGGGTAGTCGCCGATGGTCATCGCAGTGATGATTTCCTGGCGGTTTAGATAGATCGTCAGCGGGCGTTCCTCGACCACGTTGAGCGCGACCTTCGCCCCGGTGTGGTCCCGCCCGCTCACACTACGGGTCAGCCCGTCACCGCCCGTGGAAGGCGCAATAACATAAGCTGATGCATCCACCGGTTCTGACATTTGCATTCCATGCGCTTTGGGCCTAGCGTCCGCCCCGATATCTGACCCGAAAGCTTGCCATGGTCAACCGGCGTTTCCTGACAGGACTGAAAGACGGTGCCCCGTTCATCCTTGTGGCTGCCCCTTTTGGTACGCTCTTTGGGGTGGCGGCGACGGAGACCGGGCTAAACCTGCCGGAAACGATGGCGATGACTGTTTTGGTCATCGCAGGCGCGGCCCAGTTTACCGCACTGGTTCTGATGCAGGAACAGGCACCGACGCTGGTGGTGATCATCACGGCACTGGCGGTGAACCTGCGCATGGCGATGTATTCCGCCGCGCTCGCCCCCTGGCTGGGGAAAAACCGGCCGGGGATGAAACTGCTTTTGGCCTACTTCACCGTAGATCAGTCCTTCGCCCTGTCCAGCCTGCGCTACGAACATGAACCTGCATGGACGCTTGCTGACCGGACCAGCTATTTCTGCGGGGCATCCCTGGCGATTTTACCCCCATGGGTGCTGTTTTCCTGTGTCGGCGCGGTGGCGGGGAACGCCATCCCCGCCTGGGCGTCGCTTGATTTCGCGCTGCCGATTTGCTTTCTGGCAATCATCGGCCCGTCGCTGCGCAGCCTGCCCCATGTGATCGCCGCCGGTGTGTCTGTCGGTGGTGCCCTGTGGCTGGCCTGGATGCCCTGGTCGCTGGGCCTGATTGTCGCGGCGATGCTCGCCATGGTGACCGGTGCCTGGGCGGAGAGGTGGCTGGAGGGGCAATCGTGAGCTCATACCCGGAACTCTGGTTTATCATCCTGGCCCTGGCGATCGGAACATTCTTCTTTCGCTGGTCCGGCCTCGGTTTACTCGGCGGGCGGGTATTGCCGGCCTGGGTGTTGCGCCATCTGCGCTACACTGCCGTCGCGGTTCTGCCCGGCCTTATCGCGCCTTTTGTGTTCTGGCCTCCGGCCACAGGCGGGGTGCCGGATGCCTCCCGTCTTGCAGCCGCGGCGGTGGTTCTTGGCCTTGCCATGGCAACCCGCAACGTGGCGGTGGCTGTCATCTGCGGATTTACGGTGCTTTATGGTGTGCAGTGGGTGACGGGTGGCTAGGTTTTCTGTTTTCACCCCTTTCGCGCCAGTATCTTTTACATGATCAGCAGGGGAACCCGCCCGATGAGCCTGCGCCACCACTCCCCGCAAGATCGCCGCACCGCCTTGCAGGCTGATGACATTCTGGGCTTCACCCCTGCCTTGCCGGAACCTGTGGCAGACGGGATGATCGAGAATGTCATCGGCACGTTTGAGCTGCCGCTCGGCGTTGTGCCGGACTTTCCGGTGAACGGAAAAACCTACAATGTGCCCATGGCGGTGGAGGAACCCTCCGTTGTCGCCGCAGCGGCGCATATGGGAAAAATCGCCCGCGCCCACGGCGGGTTCAGGGCGGAAACGACAGATCCGCTGATGCGTGCGCAAGTGCAGATTTTGGGGCTGACCGCGCCCGGTGCCGCCCGTGATGTCATCATGGCCGCAAGGGAAGAACTGATCGCCGCAGCCAACGCCTGCGACCCGGTGCTGGTCAGCCTCGGCGGCGGCTGCCGGGATGTGGAAGTTCACCTGTTTCAGGTTTCTCCCGCAGGACCTATGGTCGTCGCCCATCTCATCGTTGACGTTCGCGACGCCATGGGGGCCAACACGGTGAACACGATGGCCGAAAGGCTGGCCCCGCGGTTTGAGGCACTGACCGGCGGCACGGTCCGCCTGCGTATCCTGTCAAACCTTGCGGATCTGCGACTTGCGCGGGCTTCTGTCATCCTTCCTGGCGATGCTTTCGATCCCGGCGTGACCCGGGCCATCGCGGAGGCCTGCGCCCTTGCCATCGTCGACCCCTACCGGGCGGCAACCCATAACAAGGGCATCATGAACGGGATAGACCCCCTCGTGATCGCCACCGGCAACGACTGGCGTGCGATAGAATCGGGTGCCCACGCCTATGCGGCGCGATCAGGCCGATATGTGGGGCTCACCACCTGGGAAGCGGGCGAAGACGGCGTTCTGACCGGGCAGATTGAACTTCCCATGGCACTCGGCCTCGTTGGCGGGGCGACAGGAACCCACCCGCAGGCGCAGGCTGCGCTCAAACTCATGGGCATATCCTCTGCCGCGGACCTGGCCAAAGTGGCCGCCGCCGTGGGCCTTGCCCAAAACCTTGCCGCGCTCCGTGCGCTTGCGTCAGAGGGTATCCAGAAGGGCCACATGGCACTTCACGCCCGCAACATCGCGATACTCGCCGGGGCACACGGCGCAGATGTTGACCGTGTGGCCAAAGGGCTGGCATTGTCCGGTGCGGTGACAGTAGAGAAGGCAAAGGAATTGCTCGGTGCCTAAAAACGGAACAACGGTGTGGCAAAGCCCCTGCCGGACCAGGACAACCAATAGCCCTGGGAGATATCCTTTAGGCCAAAGGGCGGCTACGCAGGAAGAGGTAGAGCGGGAAACCGCAACTCACCCCGATGCAGAACGTGGCCGGTATGCAGACCAGCAGCACCCTGTAATCCTTGCGCTGAAATGCCTCTGCCACCATCCAGACCACCAGGGTGGCCGCGGCGACCGTCAGATCCCAAACAAGGCCCGAGGTCGCGGCATTCACATTCCAGGCATCAAGCATCCCACCGATGTCAAAGCCATTTTCCTGAAACCAGGCGATGAAATAGCGCATGGGCAGGATGATCCCTGCCACGGCCAGCACCAGATAGAGCCAGCGCAACACTGAAATGCCCATCACGCGGGTTCACCCGCTTCCCGGAATTCGGGCGCGTCCGGTATCATGATCGGGATCGGGGCATTCTTGACCCCGCACCCGGCAAGCAGTACCAGAACCAAAGCCCGGGTGAGACATATCAAAACAGGGTCAGACCGAAAGCCTCGCAGACCGACAGGGCAGGTGCGGGCACGGGATGCGGTTTTTTTCATGGAACATTCCTCTTGTTCGTGACAGGCACCGGTTTACCCGCGCCCGCACGATTTTCACACGTCTGCGGCCATCTCGCGGGTACGCCAGCGGGTGATCGCCGCCCGTACATTTTCGGGTGCCGTACCGCCGAAACTTCTGCGGCTTGCGACGGAGGCCTCAACTGTCAGTACGTCATAAACATCGCCGGTGATGCCGCCATGGACGGTCTGCATATCCGCCAGCCCCAGGGCCGACAGGTCGCAGCCCCTGTCCTCTGCCATTTTTACCAGCGCACCGGTCACATGGTGGGCGTCGCGGAACGGCAGGCCGAGTTCCCGCACCAGCCAGTCTGCCAGGTCTGTCGCGGTGGAAAAACCGCACGCAGCGGCGGTGCGCAGCCCGTCCCGGTTGGCAGTCATGTCGCGCACCATGCCCTCCATCGCCGCCAGTGCCAGCATAAGGGCGTCAGCGGCATCAAAGACCTGTTCCTTATCCTCCTGCATGTCCTTTGAATAGGTCAGCGGCAGCCCTTTCATCACGGTGAGCACCGCCACAGTGGCACCCGTGATGCGCCCGACCTTTGCGCGCACAAGCTCCGCCGCATCCGGGTTTTTTTTCTGGGGCATGATTGAGGATCCGGTGGAAAACCGATCACTTAGGGTCACGAACCGGAACTGGGCGGACGACCAGATCACCAGCTCCTCTGCAAATCGGCTCAGGTGCGTGGCACAGATTGCCGCTGACGCCAGGAACTCAAGCGCGAAGTCACGGTCAGCCACACTGTCCAGGCTGTTGGCCGTCGGCCGATCAAAGCCAAGTGCCGCGGCTGTCATATCCC
Source organism: Paracoccaceae bacterium (assembly GCA_014323795.1). Lineage (GTDB taxonomy): Bacteria > Pseudomonadota > Alphaproteobacteria > Rhodobacterales > Rhodobacteraceae > Amylibacter. The sequence continues at coordinate 64,420 of JACONK010000007.1, forward strand.
GGTCAATCGGAAAGCCTGTGCCCGCCAGCGCGGCGGCACCCAGCGGGCATTCATTCATTCGGGCGCGGGCATCCGTAAACCGTGATCGATCGCGGGCAAACATTTCCACATAGGCCATCATATGATGACCCCAGGTCACCGGCTGGGCCACCTGCATGTGGGTAAAGCCGGGCATCACCCAGTCAGCACCCGCTTCCGCCTGCGCAAGCAGCGCATCAATCAATGCTGTCAGCCCGGTGATCGCCGCATCCGCCTGGTCACGCACCCACATCCGAACATCAAGTGCCACCTGGTCGTTGCGCGAACGCCCGGTATGCAGCCGCCCGGCAGGGTCACCAATCAGTTCCTTTAGGCGTGCCTCCACGTTCATATGGATGTCTTCAAGCGCGGCAGAAAACCGAAACGTTCCGCCTTCTATTTCTGACAAGATCGTGAGCAAGCCTTCCCGGATGGCAGCGGCATCGCTATCTTCAATTATGCCCTGCCGGGCAAGCATTGCGGCATGTACGCGGGAGCCTTCGATGTCATGCCGGGCAAGGCGCCGGTCAAAGCTGATCGAGGCGTTAATCGCCTCCATAATGGCATCCGGTCCGTCCGCAAAACGCCCGCCCCACATGGTATTTGAGGTTTTATCGCCCATGGAATTGCCCCCGCCGGAAAGGCCCGGAATGACCTTTTTGAAAACGCTTCTTTGCGCGGTTCTTTATACGGTCGTGATTCTGTCCGCCACCCCCGGGACGGCGATGGCCAGGGACATTGCGCTGCGGGCAGGCGACATGCGCAAGCTGGTATTTCACGAAAATCCGCAAGCCGTACCAGACGTGCCCTTTTGGGATGAATCCGGCCAGGATATAACGCTGGACAGATATAAGGGCAAAGTCGTGCTTTTGAATTTTTGGGCCACCTGGTGTGCCCCCTGTCGGCATGAAATGCCGGCGCTGAATGCGCTGCAGCAGGAAATCGGCAGTGATGCGTTCCAGGTGGTGACCATCGCAACGGGCCGCAATCCGCCCCCCGCCATCGCCCGCTTCTTTGCGAAAGAAAGCATCAATGCGTTGCCGAAATACCGCGACCCGAAACAGGCCCTTGCCCGTGGCATGGCTGTTTTCGGCCTGCCGATGACAGTTATCCTGAACCGTGACGGTCAGGAAATTGCCCGCCTGCGCGGAGCTGCGGAATGGTTCACGCCGGAGGCAATAAACCTGATGCGTGCGGTGATCGGGGCTGAAAGATGACCATCCGGCCGTTCCGGCGGTGCGATTCTCGGCAAACATGCGGGCCCGGGCACAGCCCCGGTCCGCGGTGATCCTTCACACCCGATCCGTCTTCACGTATTTCATCGCAACGGCGCGGTTCGGGATGTCGGCGGAAACTCCGGTAACGGGAGATAATCCAGGAGAAATTTGCCACCTTTCTCAACCGCTATATCGCACCTGGCATACCCGTCACAGAACTTCATATGTTCCCGAAGAAGGAAAATTGCATCCGGAATCCGGATTGTGTGATACAGCCCCGCACTGCGTTGAAACAGACAGAGATGGCCGGATGATTACCGATGACGAAATCCGCAGGCACCTCCGTTTGGGGGAGGATGGCCTGTGGGAATTCAAGCAGATTGAATTCAGGGGCAACAAACCGGTTAGCCCGAGAAGAGAAGATCTGGCGGATGAACTTGGTGCCTTCGCCAATGCGGATGGCGGAATTCTGCTTTGCGGGGTGACGGATGCCGGAGACATTCAAGGCATGTCACGTGAACAGTTGGAAAAACTGGATAGTCTTCTGGCGGAAGTCTGTAATGACAGCATTGACCCGCCGTTGCGCCCCGCAATTTACCACAGAGAGATTGATGACACGGCCTTCATAGTCGTTGAAATTCCACGGGGCGAAGCACTGAACACGCGGGGTGGGCAGGCGTTTCGCCGCGTTGGCGCAAGCAAACGCAAACTGGGTGAAGATGAAAAGCTGCGGCTGGCGAACAATCGTGCTCAGCACCGGTATCGCGGGTTTGACAAGCAGACTGTAGCCGAAACAGGGTTCGCAACCCTTGACAGGCAACTTTGGGAACCGTTGTTAAGTGTCGCAGGGGCTGCCGATCCACAGCGCGGATTGCAGAATCTCCGGCTTCTTGCACCAGATGAGTTCGGCATTGTTCGTGCAACGAACGCCGGAATACTGCTTTGCGCACAGACACCGCAAAACTGGTTGTCGCATGCCACAATCATCGCGACGCATTATCGGGGTTCTGATCGCGCTTCCGGGCAGCTGGATGCCCGGGAAATTGCGGGGCCGCTTGCCCAACAGATTTCGGAGGCCGTTCAGTTTGTTGTTCGCAACATGCGCGTTTCCGCCCGCAAGGTGCCCGCACGGGAAAATCTTGTCCAGTATAGCAAAAATGCCGTATTTGAAGCGGTCGTTAATGCGGTCGCACATCGGGATTATGCCATGTCATCCCGAAACATCCGTTTGTCCATGTTTAAGGATCGCCTGGAAATCGAGTCGCCTGGCACTCTTCCAAACGGCATGACCATCGAGGGTATGGAATCAGGCCAGGCCACGCGGAACGAAGTTATCACCTCCGTATTCGGTCGTATCCCTGTTGCTGATGCGGCAGGTTCTGACCATCGCAGGTATCTGATGGAACGCAGGGGGGGATGGGGTATCGATTATCCGGGCTAAAACCTGGGAAACAGCAGGTCAATTACCCGATTACGAACTGGTCGATGAATCGGTGCTGGTATTGCGCATTCCTGCCGCCAGGCTTGAGGTCGTTCCTGCGGATGCAACAGTTACCGTGCATTCCGAAGGCGATGCCCTTGCCGGTATTGAAGTGCTCGCGCTCTTTCCCAACAAGACATGGGTGCGGGCCGTAACCGATGAAACCGGCAGCGCGAAACCGAACCTTTACACAGCAAATCTGCCGATGACGGTCTATGCGGCCGGGCACGGTTACGCAGCCGGTCTGGTGCGTGAATGGGTGCCGGGCCAGGGCGGGCTGATGCTGGAACTCAAAACGCTTGGTGCCGGAGGTTCCGTAATTTTTGAAAGTGACACGGGGCATCTGCCAGGCCTGAAGGGTCGGCTTAACCCGATACGTGATACATCTGACCGAACGTATCTGTACGCCGATAATATCGCAATTGATGAAGGAAAACAGCAACCGGTAACGTTTTTTCCGGGTAAGCCAATACGGCTTACAGACGCTCATGGGGTGGAAATGTCAGTTACAATTGTCGATATTTGGGGGCGGTCCGCCCTGGTTGAATACAGGCCTTTTGCTGGTCATCTTCCTGCCGAAGAAGATGCCTGAAGGGATATATGTCGAACGAATAAATCCAGAATAAATCCAATTGTATTGAACAAGGCGGGTACGCCCGATTGTTCCGGCTTTTCCACGATTTCAAGGGAACGCTGGCACGATTTCCTTGTCCCGCCCCTGTGCGGAACCAGCGGTGAGCATGCCTGTTCTGCCCGGATACCGGGCATTGGGCTTGTTGCGCCAGACAAACCTGACCTGCACGGGGATTCGGTGTTTATCGGCAAGCCGGGCAATTTCTTTCCAGGCGGCAGTAGCGGCAAAACTCTGGATTGAAATCCCGATTTCAGGAAAATACCGGTACCCTTTTTCCTCATACCTGAAAGCCCTGGCCCCGACCTCCAATGCCCGGACCAGTTGTTCACCTTCCAATCCTGTGGAGTTCTTCACTGCCGCAATCATACCGACCATGACGTATATCCATTTCGGATTCCGGATCGGTTTTCCATCGATCCATGCTGCAACCGGCTTCGTATGGGCAAGGTTCGGTGCGGTTTCAAATGTCAGGACATCATCGCCTGACGGCCCGGATGTGTCCGTCACGTCATTGTCACGTTCCAGACCTAGCTCATCCATCACGAATCGGGTAATGTGGCCAATCGTTTCACCTGGCGACCCGGTTCCGAACCAGTGCCTGAGTATGCCGATATCCGCGAATGTTGCGTCATTAACCTGAACTTTTACGGGCATCATGCACACTTTCGTCAACAGGAATTCCGGAATCGCCTGTCACTAACCCTGTTCCCTGTCCGGCACAAGGCCGTCACGCCCGGTGCTTCATCGGGGGAACAGCGCGCCGAAGTGCTGTCTGAAACGGCCCATGATACGGAATATATTATTTTGCATATTTTCTATTTTCGTTCATCCTGGGCACAAAGAGGGATCGAACCCGCACCAGAACCGCACCGGGGACAGTCATATGATTTCAGATCGGATTGAGGCCAAATGGATCACCGCGTTTGAAGAGATATTTCAGGCATGCAAGGCAGGCCGCGACGAGACGGCGGTGATCCTGAGCGAAAGCCAAAGCCGTGACCTGAACGTGCATCTGGCAGAGCTCGCCCTGGCCCGAATGGGGGTGACCTTCTATCACCTGCGGGTACCGACGCCCCGCAGCACCGCACCTGCAATCCTGCGGTCTACCGGTACAGCCCTTTGCCTGACCGGACAGGACAAGGCAGTGGCAGCATTGGCGGCGGCGGATTTCGTTGTCGACATGACGCTGGAAGGGCTGATGCACACGCGCGAGACGCGGCGGATACTCCGGGGCGGGGCGCGGATCCTGAACGTATCCAACGAACATCCGGACGCTCTTGAACGCATGCGCCCGGATGACAGCCTGAAGGCCCGTACGCTGGATGCCGTGCGCACGTGCCGCCAGGCGCAGGTGATGACCGTGACCAGTGGTGCGGGCACCGACCTGACCGTGAATATGGCAGGAAACACCTCCGTCGGTGTCTGGGGGTGGACCGACAGGCCCGGCACACTGGCACACTGGCCCGGCGGGATTGTCGTCAGCTTCCCGGCTGCCGGATCGGTGAACGGTCGGCTGGTATTTCAGCCGGGTGACATGAACCTGACCTTCAAACGCTACTTCGATACCGAGGTGAGCTTCACGGTGAAAGACGATTACGTGACAGCAGTGGAAGGCAAAGGCGCGGACGCCCGCCTGATGCGCGACTATCTTTCGGCTTTCGGCGACAAGGAGGCCTACGCGACCTCGCATGTCGGCTGGGGGCTCAACAGGGCGGCCCGCTACGAAGCCCTGACGATGTACAGTGCCCGCGATACCAACTGCACGGAACTGCGTGCTGTGGCGGGCAATTGCCTGTATTCCACCGGCGCGAACGAATTCGCGGGCCGCTTTACCCGGGGTCATTTTGACCTGCCGATGATGGGCTGCACCATAGCGGTGGACGGCATCGCGGTGGTGGAGCAGGGGTTCCTGCTTTGATGAAGCGGGCCGCGGGCCTCGAATATGAGGAGTCAGGTGCCGGAACGCCGATCATCTGCCTGCACGGGATCGGCGGCAACACGTCTTCTTTCGGCCCGCAGTTTGGCGGCCTGCCCGGGTACCGCCTGATCGCGGTCAACCTGCCCGGCTACGGTAATTCTGATCTGATGGACGACCCGACATTTCCGAAACTCGCCGCAAGGATCGTGGATTTTCTTGATGCGTGTGGGCTGCAAGCCGCCCACCTCTGCGGCCAGTCCATCGGCGGGATGATCGCCATGGAAACCGCGTGCGTTACCCCGGATCGCGTTGCCTCGCTCGTGCTCATCGGAACCACCGATGCCTTCGGCGGGCGGGATCACAGATTTAAGGATGCCTTCCTGGCCGCACGCCTGAAACCGCTCGACGCGGGCGAAACACTCGCCACGCTGGCACCGAAGTTCGTGTCCGGGATCGCCGGGCCGGATATATCCGACGCAGCGTACGACAGTGCCGTCGCCTCCATGGCCGCAGTGCCGGAGGCGACGTATCGCGCCATCATCCGCTGCCTCGTCACCTTCAACCGCCGCGATGACATCGCAACGCTCACCATGCCCGCATGCCTGATCGCAGGTACGCACGATACCAATGCCCCTGCCAAAACCATGGCCCGCATGGCTGACAGGATGCCAAATGCCGAATACCACCTGGTTGCGGGGGCGGGGCATCTGATCACCCTCGAAAAAGGGGCGGAGACCAACGCAATCCTGCAAACATTCTACGGGGTATTGCCATGAAACAGGATCACATCGCCACGGACCGCGATGCACCCATATTTGACCCGGACACCTGGAACCTGACTGGCCGGCAGGTGGCACTGGCCACCATCGCCCGCGACATGGGGCAGGACAAGATGCACATCCGGGCGGAAAAATATGACCGTGACGCGACCTTCCCGACCGAAAATTTCAGGGACTTCGCCCAAAACGGCCTGCTCGGGATCGCGATCCCCAGGGAATACGGCGGCCTGGGAGCTGATTTTAAAACCTACATGCTGACGGCGGCAGAGATCGGGCGTTACTGCGGGGCCACTGCGCTGGCCTTTAATATGCACGTCTGTTCATGCCTTTGGTCCGGGGTTCTGCTGGACACGCTTGACTATGATACGGGGCAGAAGCAGGAACACGCCCGGAAACGGGCAGTGCATTACGCCCGAATTCTTGAACACGGCAAGATCTACGCACAACCCTTTTCGGAAGGGGGTGCTGCGGCGGCAGGGAAAAAAGCTTTCGCCACCACCGCGCTCCGCACCGGTGGCGGCTGGGTGGTGAATGGCAGGAAGATATTCGCCTCGCTGTCGGGCCACGCCGATTTCTACGGTGCCCTGTGTACAGAACTCGACGCGCCGGATGCGCGAATGCACCGGGCGAACACCATGTATCTTGCCATCCCGGCGGATGCCGATGGCGTAGATGTGGAGGGCGCGTGGGATCCGCTTGGCATGCGGGGCACGGTTTCCCGCACACTGATCTTCAGGGACGTCTTCGTGCCAGACAGCGCACAGCTTATGCCGCGCGGGATCTACTTTCAGGCAGCCAGACGCTGGCCGCATATGTTTATGACGCTAACTCCCGCCTATGTCGGCCTGGCGCAGGCGGCCTACGACTTCACGGTAAGATACCTGCGCGGAGAAATGCCGGGCACACCGCCAGTCAAACGCCGCATGTATGCGACCAAACAGATCGCGGTGGCGCAGATGAGGGTTATGCTTGAACAGACCATGGCACTCTGGTTTCAGGCCATATCGGAGGCACGCCCAAACCCGTCACAAGACAGCCTGCTGCGCGCCTGGGCCGCGCAATACACGGTGATGGAAAACGCCAACGAACTGGCCCGGACGGCCATCCGCACCTGCGGCGGGCAATCGATGCTGCGCTCGCTCCACCTCGAACGCATTTACCGCGACTCGCGCTGCGGATCACTGATGCTGCCCTGGACGGCGGAACTGTGCCTGGACATGCTGGGGCGCGGCACACTTTACAGGCCCGGCGAGACGGACGACTGATGGGCCAGACTATTGACCACTGGCTGGCGACACATGCGGCACACCAGCCGGATCACCCGGCACTGATTGTGGGCTGCAACCGCTGGACCTATGGGGAGCTGAACCGGTGGGTGAACCGCATGGCGGCAGGTCTTGCGCTCAGCCTTGGCATCGGCCGCGGGGATCGAATCGCGTTCCTGGGCCACAACAGTGCGGAAGAGATAGCCTTGTTTTTTGCCGCCGCCCGGCTCGGTGCCATCGTGGTGCCGCTCAACTGGCGGCTCGCGGCCGGGGAGCTCGGCCATATAATTCACAACGCAGGGATCAGCGCACTGCTGCACGGCCCGGAAATGGCCGGGATGGCGGTGAATCTTGCAGCCGGTGCCGGCACCAGGGCAACAGATATCAGCGCACCGGAACTGGCGGCAGACCCGTCCGCCGACCTGCCCGCCGCAGCACCGGGCGACCCGTTCCTGATCATCTACACGTCAGGCACCACGGGCCATCCCAAAGGGGCGGTGCTGACGCAGGAGGCGGTTTTCTGGAACGCGCTCACCAGCCGCCATGCCCATGATTTTTCACCGAAGGATCACATCCTGAACATGCTGCCGCTTTTCCACGCGGGCGGCATCAACATCCAGATGATGCCCTGCTTTTATGTTGGCGGAACTGTAACCCTGATGCCCGCCTTTGACCCGTCTGTCGCGCTTTCGGCGTTCGAAACAGGCGGTATCACGGTGGCACTGGTGGTGCCGACCATCATGCGTGCGCTCTTTGATCACCCGGATTGGGAGGCCGCCAAACTGCCGCATGTACGCCTGCTGGCGATCGGATCCACCGATGTGCCCGTGGATATTATTGAGGCCGTACACGCCCGCAACATTCCCATGATCCAGATCTACGGTGCCACGGAAACCGGCCCGGTGACCAGCTACCAGCGCGCAGCGGAGGCACGGGCCACAGCCGGGTCCGTCGGGCGTGCCGGGCTGCATGTGGCCATCCGCATCGTTGACGAAACCGGGCGCGATTGTGCGATGGATGAACCGGGCGAGATCCGGGTCAAATCTCCCGGCACCTTTTCGCATTACTGGCAAAATACCGAAGCCACGGATGCAGCCATCGCGGACGGCTGGTTTTGCACGGGCGACGTGGCACGACGCGATGCGTACGGGCTGCTGTGGTTTGTCGGCCGGCTAAAGCACGTGATCATCTCGGGCGGGGAAAATATCTATCCGGCGGAGCTGGAACGCATCCTTTCCCCCCTGCCCGGCGTGACAGAGCTTGCTGTCGTCGGGCGGCAGGATAACCGCTGGGGAGAAATCCCGGTCATCGTCGCGGTGGCAGGCCCGGACGGCCCCGACAGGGACACCCTGCTGAAGGCCTGCATCGGCAGGGTCGCACACTTCAAACTGCCCAGGGACGTTGTTTTCACCGATGCCCTGCCCCGCAACGCGCTCGGCAAGGTGATGTTTGATGAGGTGAAAAATCTTGCCAGCAAAAAACAGGGTCACGCCATCTGCGCCGCTTCTGCAGCTGATAAACGGGGAGACGGGCCCGGCGTGGATTTTCGCTGAAACTGACCAAATCAGCGGCAGCGGTCCCGCAACCCATGCAAACCCGGAAATACCCGGTTTCGAAAAGGTGGCAGACGTGCGGATTTTCGGCTAACAGGCACCGCACAATGTTCCAGGTGGAAGTCAGAACCATTGGCACACAGGATTTTTCGCTGCCGCAGACATGCCGGGGAAGAACTGCATGGGCATCTGGCGCAGGTCTCGCCGCTCTTTTGGGCAACCAAATATGCCATGGATCTCACTGTATCCCTGGCGCTTTTACCAATACTGCTTGTGTGCATGGTGTTCCTGCTGGTCTGTAACCCCTTTTGGAATCCGGGTCCGATGATCTTTTCCCAGGATCGTATGGGACGCGATGGCCGGATATTCCGCATGTTCAAGTTTCGCACCATGACCGGCATCTGGCAGGGCCATATGTTTGAAAAAGACGACATTGTCCGGGTAAGCCGCCTAGGGGCCTTCATGCGCCGGACCCGGATTGACGAACTGCCCCAGATCCTGAATGTGCTTCTGGGGCAGATGTCGGTCATCGGACCGCGCCCGGAACAACCGGAGTTCACCCGTCAATATATCGATCATATTCCCGGCTTTGAACTGCGCCTCTCGGTCAAACCGGGTATCAGCGGCCTGGCGCAGGTGAAGCTGGGCTATACCGACACCATTGCCGGGGCGGCACACAAACTGCGCTGGGACCTGATTTATATGTCACGGCTTGGCGTCGGGACGGAATGCTACATCATTGCGCGTACGGCAGCCTTGGTCTTTCGCCGCCTGGCCCGCACAATTACCACCCGCATCCCCCTGGGCCGCAATGCGCGCTAGGCGCGAAGCCCGGTCAGACAATCCCGCCATTTCCCGGGCCCGCGATTTCCCGGGCCCGCGATTTCCCGGGCCCGCGATTTCCCGGGTTCACAGAAATATCGGTAAAACCGGACATGGATTCGCGGGGCACACGTGCGGGGGTAAAACCTTATTTTCAGTCCGGGCATCGGGAAACGGCAACCGGAATCCGCGCCACACCCGCGACAGAAGTCTGGCCCCCATCCTGCCGCAGCCCCTGACCGGGCACCGGTTGCGCCATCCGTGGCAACCCGAATCGAGCCCGCAACCGGAAAAGGATGTGGCGGGATCGATAGTGCGCAGGGCCGATTCGTGACTTGCCCTGCCATGTCAGGACGATTGCCCCGCGGCACATGGCTGTGGCGCACTATTGCACCGAATTGCTGATCCGAAGGGCATCCGAGAATATGCCTATGATCGTGCTTGCCGATACGGTGGCAGCTTCTGTTACGAGCACCGTATCCCTGGGCATGATGTGGAATTTGCCCGCCGAAAACAGGCCATCCGCCCGCGTAAGATCAACCGTGAAGATCGTGCGCCGGTGTTGTGGCTCCCCTTCCCCTGCCAACGGTGTATCATATTCGCGAAGGATCAGAATGTTCCCGGGGTTGGCGCGGGCGTCGGACAGCCCTGACATCATTGCCATTGCATCCAGGGCCGAAACCACCTCCTGGTCAAAAGGGATGATCGCTTCCTGGCCGGAAGCTCCAAGGGCGCGGAAGTACCGATCATCATCTTCCACAAACAGTTTGTCACGCCCCCGGACAACCGCGTCAAGCCGGGGGTTGTCATAAAGCGAGGCAAGCGATGTTCTGTAGACCTGCCCGGATCGTATCAGGCTGACCTGTGGGTTCATGGTACTGCTCACCCCCCCGGCCTGCGCAATCAGCCCCAGAACGGAATTTTGCCCGTCCGGATCCTCAAGCGGGTATGAACCCGGGCTTGAGACCCCGCCAACCATATCCACCTTTTGGCGGGCACCCGGTACCATGGCCAGCTGCACCTGGGCAGAAGGCGCAATATCTTCCATCCGGCTTTGGATATGCAGGCGCGCCTGTTCCGGGGTCTTGCCGCCGATATCGACCCTGCCGACATAGGGAATGAATATATGGCCATCACGACCGACAACCATGTTTTGCAGTGCGGTGCTCTTCTGTTCGGGGGCCGTCAACAGTGAATTGGCCTCACTGTCCCATATCACCAGATTCACCTGGTCCCCCGGCTGGATGGTTTGTGCTTCGGTCCCGGTATGGCTGATCCAGGGGCGGGGAACGAACATCTGCCTGTTCCAGGCCGCAATACGCGGCAGCTCGTCGCGGGTCACCGGATAGACAGAAAAATCATCGGGTGTGGCGCGGTTTTGCGCAAGAATTTCGGACTTCAGCGCCGCACCGCGAGGGATAGCCGTGCAAGACCCCAAAAGAAACACAACGCCAAGGCCAAAGGCAACAACCGTCGCAAAACGCGATGCGTTATAATTTACAGGCAGACACATTCAACCCCTCGAAACGTCTTTTTTCGCAGCCCGGCAGACAATAGGCAGTTGCCCTGGCCAGTCAACCGGCTTTTTTTTATTTTATCAGCCGCTTCCCGCCTGGCCTGTCATCCGGGTTGCAGCCCGATATCCTGCCGGGCAATTGCCAACACTTGAAGCTGAACCGTATTTGAATTATGGCCATGGGAAATCAGGGAATAACATGCTTCGGAACGGTTTAATCGGAACAGGGGCCAGACCCGGGGTGGCCACAGTATGCGCACACTGACAGCAGCAATATGGGCATGGGCCGCCACCACGATGCTATGGGTCGTTCCATCCCTGGCACAGGGCCAGGCGGCACCGCTGTATGAAAATCCGCCGGGGCCCGCGCTGAACCTCTACGGGGCGACCGGGCTGATCGATATGCCCACGGCCGAACACCAGGAACCGGACACAATCAACACCACGGTTTCCTATATGGGGGGGCCCGCCACCACGGTGCGGACCACGGTAACCTTTCAGATAACCGATCGGCTCTCCGGTTCGTTTCGCTACTCATCCATCGATAACTACAACCTGCCCGGCAACAGCACCCTCACCCGGTTTGACCGCAGTTTTGACCTGCGCTACCGGGTGCTGGATGAAGGGCACCGGCTGCCCGCAATCACCGTAGGGCTGCAGGATTTTGCGGGCACCGGGATATTTGCCGGGGAATATATTGTGGCCACCAAAAAGATAACCCCGGAACTGAATCTGACAGCCGGGCTGGGATGGGGGCGGCTGGCAGGCGACAGCGGGGCCGCCAGGAACCGGCGCGACATCGGGCGCGGCGGCGTGCCCAGGGCCGGGCACTGGTTTCGCGGGGCGGTCCGGCCCTTTGGCGGGCTGGAATGGATTACCCCGATCAGCGGGCTGTCCTTCAAGGCGGAATATTCGTCCGATACCTTTGCCGTTGAGCGGGAGCGCGGCGGGTTCCGGCACCGTTCCCCCATCAATACCGGGCTGGAATGGAACCGGGGCGGGGCTGTCACTTACGGGCTTTACCACTTGCACGGCTCATCCCTGGTGTTTCGCGCCTCCCTGTCGTTCAATCCGCGCCGGGCACCCGCGCCCTCGGGGCTGGAAAAGGCCCCGACACCGGTTTTTGCCCGCCCCCGGCTGCAGCCCGGCTGGCGGTTTGACACCGGCTGGAAAAACCGGCCCGGGATCAACGCCATGGTACGCAAGGATATCCAAGATCATCTGAAGCCCATGAAACTGCAGATTACCGCACTCAAAATCACCGAAGATACGGCCACGGTTTATCTGCGCAACCCCACCTACCGGATTCCGGCACAGGCCGTCGGTCGTGCTGCCCGGGCCCTGAGCCGGGCAACCCCGGCATCGGTCAATTTTTTCCGCATCATCCTCACGGCCCGGGGGCTGCCGGTAACAAGCGTCACGATCCGCCGATCTGATCTGGAATCCCTGGAATATGATCCGGACGGGGCGGAAAACCTGTTGGCGCGCGCCCGGATCACCGATGCCCCGGCCCGCCCCCCGGACGGGCTGGAATATGCGGATGGCCGGTTTCCGCGGTTGCGCTGGTTCGTCACTTCCAGCCTGCGCACCAGTTACTTTGATCCGGACGCACCGGTCCGGGTGGAGCTGGGTATCCGGGCCGGGGCCGCATATCATATTGCCCCGGGCCTGTCGGTATCCGGATCAATCCTGAAACCGCTGGCAGGCAATCTTGATAATATCACGCGCGGGGCGAATACGAGCCCGGGGGTGCCACAGGTGCGTTCGCTGTCGGCGCGCTATTTCGCCGAACAGGGACCGATCCTGGAACGGCTGACGGGCGATTACCTGTTCAAACTGCGCCCGGATATCTATGGGCGTGTCAGCGGGGGCCTTTTTGAGACCCAATACGGCGGTGTTTCGGCGGAAATCCTGTGGAACCCCGCCAACACCGGGTTTGCGCTGGGGGCAGAACTGAATTACGTGCAGCAGCGTGATTTTGAGCAACGCTTTGGCTTTCGCGACTACAGGGTGTTGACCGGTCATGTGTCGGGCTATTGGGATTGGGACAACGGCTTTGCCGGGCAGGTTGATGTTGGCCGTTACCTGGCAGGCGATGCGGGTGCCACCTTCACGCTGAACCGCCGGTTCCGCAACGGCTGGAAGGTCGGTGCGTTTTTTACCCTGACAGATATGCGGGCCGAAGATTTTGGCGAAGGCAGTTTTGACAAGGGCATCACCCTGACACTCCCGCTGAGCTGGGGCATCGGCACCGCATCCAGGACCGGCTATACCACAGTGCTCCGCCCCCTGACCCGGGACGGGGGGGCGCGGGTTGCGGTGAAAAACCGGCTGTATCCGGCAATCCGGGAGGCGGACAGCCGCGCCATCACCCGCACCTGGGGAAGGGTTTGGCGATGATACCCCGTTTTATCGGTCTTTGCCTGTCGGCACTTGTCCTGGCCGGGTGCGGTTCCAACAGCACGGAGACAGAGGTGACAAAAGCCCTGCGGGAGCTGGTGCAAAGGCCGGCAAAAAAACGCGCCGAGGCGGAAGGCCGGAAAGCGGTTTTATCAATTACCCGGGCTGTTGTGGATGCCGCCGCCGTATCCCTTATCCGCGTGCGTCTGGAAGGCACCGGTGCGGTGTCAACGATGACCGTCATTGACGTGAAAGATAACGGTTCAGCCTGGGCCGGGCCGGACGGGGGTGTGCTTTATTTTCGCAACGGTGTGCTTTTTGGCAGCCGCGGCCTGGGCCAGGATTTGATGACCATGGCAGCCCCCCCCCTGGCCAGGGAAATCGCCGATGGCCACAGCCGGCGCCGCTATCGCTACCTGGACGGGGATGAGCTTCTGGTCACGCTGCATGTCGCCTGCCACACCCGCATCGAAGGCCCGCGCCGCCTGACGATTCTGGGCCGCAGTTTTCAGACGGAGGCGGTTTTTCAACGCTGTGAGGGGGACCGCGCCCTGGCGTTTGAAAACCGCTATTGGGTGCTGCCCGGAACCGCACTTGTTATAAAATCGCAACAGTTTATCGCGCCAAAATTTGGCCGGGCGGACATTGAAACCCTGACCAGGCAGATTCCCTGACCGGCTGTTTGCGGTATAAAGGTTTCGCAGGTGCAACAGGCCCGCCAGGCCGGCCCCGCACCAGGGGCGGTTGACATTCAGATACGGGGGGCCTAGACTGATTCCCGACACTCATGTCAGACCCTTGCAAACAACGGAGCTCACCCCATGACCAAGCCAATGAAATCCGCCGCCCTGGCCTGCGCAATTGCCGCCCTGGCCACCGCCCCCGACGCCCAGACAGAAACCGCCACAGTGGCCACGACAACGGCAAATACCGCGGCGGCTTCTACTGCCGCAACCACGGCAGGTGTTGCGGGCGGTATTACCGCCGGCACCGCCATTATTGGTGCGGCAGCGGTCGCCGCTGTTGGCGTAACTGCGATGAGCGGCGGTTCCAACGGAGTTGGAGTTGATGGAGAATCTGGTGATCCGGCCACTGATGTCGTACCTTCCGGCGGTGATGATGGCGATTCGGGTGATTCCTCCAGTGCGGCCGCGACACAGTAAATCTGACGCGGAGGGCCTGTTGCCGCATTTCACTCTCCTGCCGCACAGCCGGTGTGCGGCAGGGTTTTGCGGGCCGGCACGCGGCCCGGAACCGGGCCTGCCCTTGAAAGGCCGTGTGCGGCACGAGGTGTCAGGCATGGGCACATGGGCAGACCAAGGCCAGGGGCGGCAATCACGCCGCCCTGGCCGGCGTGATTGCCGCCCTGGCCACCGCCCCCGCTGCCCAGACAGAAACCGCCACAGTGGCCACAACAACGGCAGGTGCCGCGGCGGCACCCGCAGGCATACCAGTGATTGCGGTTATTGCGGCAACCGCAATCGTTGTGGCCCTGCCCGGGACTTCGGAACCTCCGTCCGATGAGGCAACAACACCTGCCGTTACAACCGGAACGGTAACGCCCCCGTCTGTTGTGGGAGGTATTACCCCTGGTACAACACCCCCCGTATCCACCACTTTGGTTTCCACTGTTATAAATGTGACGACCCCTTCCGGCACAACAGCGGCAACAACCAGGTAATGTATAAATTGCAGGTTTCGGGGGGGGGGCGGCCCTTCCCATACGGCGGCAAAAGGTATAGATGGCAGCGACTGCAATTTGCCGATTCCCTGAAATGACTGCGGAGACACTATGAAAATAATCGTATTGGGGGGTGATGGGTTCTGTGGCTGGCCAACCAGCCTTAAACTGGCCGGGGCGGGCCATCAGGTGACCATCGTGGATAATCTGTCCCGGCGCGGCATTGATCTGGCACTGTCGTCAGGCAGCCTGACAGAAATTGCATCCGTTCATGATCGGATAGCCGCAGCGCGGCAGCACGTGGGTGATGTGTGCCACGAAAATACGGACATCGCGAAAGATCACGCGGCCCTGCGCGATCTGATCGCGGGGGTGATGCCCGATGCGGTTATCCAATTCGCCGAACAGCGCGCCGCCCCCTATTCAATGATCGGCGACAGCGAACGCCGCTACACGGTTGACAACAACATCACCGGAACCCACAACCTGTGTTCCGCCCTAGTAGACATAAAGCCGGACACCCATCTGGTGCACCTGGGCACCATGGGCGTTTACGGGTATTCCAGGGAATTCGGCAAAATTCCCGAGGGCTACCTGGATATCGAGATCAAATCGACCCGGCAGGACACACAAATCCTTTACCCGGCAAACCCCGGCTCGATCTATCACATGACCAAATGCCTCGATCAGCTGCTCTTCCAGTTTTACAATAAAAACTGGGGCCTGCGGGTCACTGACCTGCACCAGGGCATTGTCTGGGGTGTGGAAACCGATGAAACCCGGCTTGATCCGCGGCTGATCAACCGGTTTGACTATGACGGTGTTTTCGGTACCGTGCTAAACCGCTTCATCTCTCAGGCAGTCAATGATGTACCGCTGACGGTCTATGGCACCGGTGGCCAGTCCCGCGCTTTCATCCACATCGCCGACAGTGCCCGCTGCCTGCAGCTGGCCGTGGAAAACCCGCCGGAACCGGGCGAACGCCCGCGCATCTTCAACCAGGTGTCAGAGGTTCGGTCCGTGCGCAACCTGGCTGACATGCTGGCGGACCAATGGGGGGCCGGCATCCGGTATGTCACAAACCCGCGCAAGGAATTGCCTGAAAACGAGCTGGAGGTTGAAAACGCGGGCCTGCAATCCCTGGGCTTCAAACCGACATTGCTGAACAACCGGCTGATTGAGGATGTGCGGTTCATCGCGGACGCCACCAGGAAAAACTTCAATGCCGACAACGTGCTCAGTTCACCCCGGTGGTAAGGTGGCCAGCCGTTAAAACCGGCAAGGCCTGCACCCTTCCCTGCCGTTCAGCACAGCAGACGCGGCTTTCCCGGGCACGGGATTATCCTGTGGCAGAACGGTGTGCCTGGCCGCATCCGGGCACACCGGCCTGCACCCCTGGCGATGCCGCAGGCCGGGTATGTTCATACCCGCGGGCAGCATCCCGCCACAGGCACACCTGCATCAGGCCAGGGGCTTCTTCGGTGAATTTAAACGGGATGCCCGGCCCGCGGCACCGCCGGGCAGTGATGCGGCCTTGCATCGGCGGGCTGCCGGGCACCGGAATTTTCACCCTGCTGCCGCGCCACACCATACGCAGGCTGCTGTGTGGCCGGGCTCCGCGTGAGTTACGCATGTGGCGCGGCTGAACTGCGGATTCACCCGCCGGCCGTTCACATGGATTTCACGGTATCGCCTGCGGAAACACGCCAAAAATCTTTTTCATGGCCCTCGCGTCCATGAAAAATCCCTGCTACAAACCGTCCGGAAAAGAGCCGAAACAGCTGTCAGAGGGCACCATGGCAGATGTGAACAGGGGCAGGCGTCCCCTTTCCCCGCACCTTTCGATCTATCGCATGGTGATTACCATGTTTGTATCGATCGTAAACCGTATCACCGGGGTCGGGCTGGCGGTGCCGGCGATCATGGTCGTGGCCTGGCTGACTGCCGCCGCCATGGGGCCGGAAACCCTTGAATGTGCCAACCGGATCATGACGCATTGGATCGCTATCATTATCTGGGTCGGGTCGATCTGGGCACTTTGGTTTCACTTCTTGGGCGGGTTGCGGCACATCTGGATGGATTTCGGCCTTGGCTATGACCTGCCAACGGCCAATACAACAGGCTGGGTCGTCGTGGCAGGGTCGTTTATGCTGATGCTGCTGACTGTTTGGCTGCTGTTGGTTTAGGGGGTCAGGGCATGTCGTACAAAACCGGCCTCGGGCGCGTGATCGGGCCCGGTTCTGCCAAAACCGGGGCGAAGGACTGGTTTTCGGGCCGTGTCCTGTCCGTCGCGCTCGTGCCGTTGATGCTGCTGTTCCTCTGCCTTGTCGCACCGCTGATCGGACAGGATTATGATACGGTTGTGGCAGGCTTTGCCAACCCGTTCACTGCCCTGGTGACAATCCTCTGCATCCTCGTCGCTTTCAGGCATCTCGCGGATGGCCTGCACGAGGTAATAATAGATTATGTTCATTCCAGGGGCCTGCTGATAATTCTGCTGGCGGGCACCCGGCTCGGGTGCTATTTCCTGGGGGCCGCAGGTGCTTTTTCTGTCGCGAAAATCGCGTTTATCGGCTGAACGGGGCACAGACATGGCTTCATACGAATACGCGGATCACGTCTATGACGTTGTTGTGGTGGGTGCCGGGGGCGCGGGGCTGCGTGCCACGCTCGGCATGGCGGAAAAGGGGCTGAAAACAGCCTGCATCACCAAGGTTTTCCCGACCCGCAGCCACACCGTGGCAGCCCAGGGGGGCATTGCGGCCAGTTTGCAAAACATGGGGCCGGACCATTGGCAGTGGCACCTCTATGACACCGTGAAGGGTTCTGACTGGCTGGGCGACATGGACGCGATGGAATACCTCGCACGGGAGGCCCCTGCCGCCGTCTATGAGCTGGAACATTACGGAGTACCATTTTCGCGCACGGAAGAAGGCAAGATCTATCAGCGCCCCTTCGGCGGGCACACGACCGAATTCGGCGAAGGCCCCCCGGTGCAGCGCACCTGTGCCGCCGCTGACCGGACGGGGCACGCAATCCTGCACACGCTCTACGGTCAGTCGGTCAGGAACAATGCGGAATTCTTTATCGAATATTTCGCCATCGACCTGATCATGACCGATGACGGGCAATGCCAGGGGGTGATCGCCTGGAAACTGGACGACGGGACAATCCACCGCTTCAACGCCAGGATGGTTGTGCTCGCCACTGGCGGATACGGTCGGGCCTACTTCAGTGCCACAAGTGCCCACACCTGTACCGGCGACGGCGGCGGGATGGTCGCACGCCAGGGATTGCCGCTGCAGGACATGGAATTTGTGCAGTTTCACCCGACCGGCATCTACGGTGCGGGCTGCCTGATAACCGAAGGTGCCCGCGGGGAGGGCGGTTACCTGACCAACTCCGAAGGTGAGCGGTTTATGGAACGCTACGCGCCGACCTACAAGGATCTCGCCTCCCGCGATGTGGTCAGCCGCTGCATGACAATGGAAATTCGCGCAGGCCGCGGCGTGGGTGCCGAAGGCGACCATATCCACCTGCACCTCAACCACCTGCCGCCGGAGGCCTTGGCGGAACGGCTGCCCGGTATATCCGAATCCGCAAGGATTTTCGCGGGCGTCGATGTGACCAAAGACCCGATCCCGGTACTTCCCACGGTGCACTACAACATGGGCGGGGTGCCGACAAATTACTGGGGTGAGGTGCTTGATCCCGCGGCAGACGATCACAACCGCATCTTCCCGGGCCTGATGGCCGTGGGCGAAGCCGGTTGTGCCAGCGTTCACGGGGCCAACCGTCTTGGATCAAACAGCCTGATCGACCTTGTCGTTTTCGGCCGTGCCGCCGCAATCAGGGCGGCGGAAGTTATCGATCCCAATGAAAAAAACCGGGAACTGAACAGGCACAGCCTGGACCAGGCAATGGACCGCCTTGATCACCTGCGCCATGCCCGGGGTGCCGTACCAACGGCTGGCCTGCGGCTTGAAATGCAAAAGGCCATGCAGGCGGATGCGGCCGTGTTCCGCACCGATGAAACCCTGGCTAACGGCTGCGAAAAAATGACCATGATCGCCGACAAGATAAAAGACCTGTGCGTCACGGACCGGTCGCTGATCTGGAATTCTGACCTGATGGAAACGCTGGAGCTGACCAACCTGATGCCCAACGCGCTGGCAACCATTTTCAGCGCGGAAGCCCGCAAGGAAAGCCGCGGGGCCCACGCGCACGAAGACTGGCCGGACCGCAACGATACCGACTGGCGGATGCATACGCTTGCCCGGGTGCAGGACAGCACAGTCAGCCTGAGCTACCGCGCCGTGCGTACCGACCCGCTGACAGGCCACAACGAAGGCGGAATTGATCCCGAAAAGATCAGGCCGAAGGCCAGGGTTTACTAAGGAAATGACAATGTATGCCATCGCCCTTGATCTTGCTGCAACCACGCTTCAAGAGTCGTATCACAACGAATCCCGGAACAATGCCTATTCTGATATCCGCGGGGCACTGGAGGGGCCTGGATTCCAGTGGCAACAGGGCAGCGTGTATTTCGGGGATGAAGGCGCAGATGCCGTGCAGTGTGTGCTTGCCGTTCAAACCCTGTCTTCCCGTTTTCCCTGGTTCAAACCTGCGGTAAGGGATATCAGAATGCTGCGTATTGAGGAAAACAATGACCCTATGCCCGCGGTGGAACGGGCCGTAACCGGGGCCAATTGACATGGTTGAACTGACACTTCCGAAGAATTCCCGCATCTGCACCGGCAAAACCTGGCCCGGGCCGCAGGGGGCCACAAACATCCGGATGTTCAGGATCTACCGATGGAACCCGGACACGGGTGAAAACCCGCGGCTTGATACGTATTCCGTTGATATGGATGCCTGTGGCCCGATGGTGCTCGACGCGCTGATAAAGATCAAAAACGAAATCGACCCGACGCTGACATTCCGAAGATCCTGCCGCGAAGGCATCTGCGGCTCTTGTGCAATGAATATCGATGGGATCAATACGCTCGCCTGCACCTGGGGCATGGATCAAATCAAGGGTGCCGTGAAGATCTATCCCCTGCCGCACATGCCGGTGGTGAAAGATCTGGTTCCGGACCTGACCCACTTCTATGCCCAGCACGCATCCGTCATGCCGTGGCTTGAGACAAGGACGAATCGCCCCCAAAAGGAGTGGCACCAGTCAATTGAGGATCGCAGGAAGCTTGACGGACTTTACGAATGCGTGATGTGTGCGTGTTGTTCAACATCCTGCCCGAGCTACTGGTGGAACGGCGACAGATACCTTGGCCCGGCGGCACTGCTGCACGCCTATCGTTGGCTGATCGACAGCCGTGACGAGGCGACGGGCGAACGGCTGGATGAGCTGCAGGATCCCTTCAGGCTCTACCGCTGCCACACCATAATGAACTGTGCACAGACCTGTCCGAAAGGGCTGAACCCGGCCAGGGCAATCGCGGAGATCAAGAAAATGATGGTGGAACGCACAATCTAGGGTTTCATCCCCGGCACGAAGGCAAATGCATCGGTCAGATGTGGTTTGCCTTGCAGCCGACGGGCAAACTGTTGGCCAAACCAGGTCGGGAAGAAATATCATGCCTGACATCATGAATGCGGGTGTCCTTGTCATCGGCCACGGCCTGGCCACCGCATCCGAAGCCGCGGCACACGGAAAATCCGTGATCCTGATGGATTGGGAGGGGGAACAGTCTATCGGCGGGCAGGCGTTCTGACCCTTGGGCGGGCTTTTCATGGTCAACACGCCGGAACAGCGGCGCATGGGGATAAGGGACAGCCGGGCATTCGAGGCACGGATGAAGCAGGCAGGCTTCCGGATACCTCCGGTGCCCGGATTGGCAGGTGTTTCGCGGCGGGCAGGGTCACGGGTTTCGGCGACGGGGAATCCCATTGGTACAATGCGCTTCAAGGTACATTTCCGGGGGGCTGTATCTTCTCCGGCCGCGTGGTGCAGGGCTGCATTGCCGCCACACAGGCCCTGACGCGACCGTGGGGGCCGGACAGTCGGTTGACAAAACCGATGGATTGGCACATCATATACCAAAAGGAGGTTTTTATGCGCTTTCCCAGTTTGCCGGACACCGCGCCCTTATCCGCAGTTTTTGCCGCTTTCCCGGCCACGATCCCGGCACTGACGGGATATATTGAGGCAGTGATGCGGGCACCGGGCACACTTGATATTGCGGAACGGGAACTGATTGCGGCCTACGTATCCGCCGGGAACGCCTGCACGTTCTGCTATGGCTCCCACGTGATTTATGCGGAGGCGTTCGGGATAGAGAAGGGGCTGATCGAGGCCCTGGTGGCGGATTTGGAATCTGCCCCGCTCGCACCACGAATGAAAACACTGCTGGGATATGTCGCGCGTTTACAGCACCCGCCGGCCCGGTATAAGCAGACCGACCTGGACGCGGTGCTGGACGCCGGATGGCCCGAAGCGGCGGTGTTCGAGGCGGTGCAGGTTGCCGCACTGTTTCACATGATGAACCGGATCGTGGAGGGAACAGGGGTAACGTTCGATCCACTGACGAACCGGGCGGCACATCCGGCAAGCCGGCTGGGGAACCGCGCGCGGGAGCATAGTTTCGTAAAAACCGCTGAATGAAGCCGGAACCGCGCACGGCCATGCCCGCTGACGTGGAATTATGCCGGGGACGCGAAAGTATGCCGGGCTGTGGAACCGACAGTTTGCTATCCCGTCACCATCCTGGCCAGCATCGCCGATGGCACTCTGCCATACGACCCTGGGCCAGGGAACAGCGGTAAATTTTTGCCCGATACGGCCAGGAAATGGCTTGGCAACCCCTTGGAAACCGCGAAAAGCGTATCATATCCGAAACATGCTGAAACTGGCCCCGATTCTTCTTGCCCTGGCCTACGGGCTGTTGGCCCATCGCTTCTCAATACGGCGCACACAGCGGGAGCTTGACGATAAATCAACGGAACTTGCTGACCCGATCCTGGATGTGCACCTCAAGACCATGGCCCGGGCTTTGGGCGTTGGGCGTATACCGGTTTACATCTACGAAATTGAGCCGGTAAACGGCCTGGCAGACACCGGCGGGCGGGTTTTTATTACGCGCGGCTTCTTTCGCAAATACCGAGCAGGCCAGGTCACGGCAGAGGAACTGACGAGCGTCATCGCCCATGAACTTGGGCACGTGGCGCTCGGCCATTCGCGCCGCCGGATGGTGGATTTTTCCGGCCAGAACGCCCTGCGCATGACACTCGGGATGATTCTCGGCCGCTTCATTCCTTTCCTTGGCTGGTATATTGCAGAGATGCTGACGCGGCTTGTGGCAGCCCGCCTGTCACGCGGCGATGAGTATGAGGCGGATGCCTACGCCGCCGCCCTTTTAACCAAATCCGGTATCGGAATTGCGCCGCAAATCAGCCTTTTCACCAAGCTTGAACGGCTGACGGGGGCGGGTGGGCCGCCGCTGGCCTGGCTTGCCAGCCATCCGAAGGCGCAAGACCGAATTGACGCGCTTCAGGCACTGCAATTGCGCTGGCAGGAGTAATCTTTGGCTTATTTTGCTTTTTATTCGTGCTTTTCAAAAGCAGGGGCAGGCTAAATGGTCCCTGAAATTGCCCGGCGGCGCACGTTTGCAATTATATCTCATCCCGATGCGGGCAAGACCACGCTGACGGAGAAGTTTCTGCTTTATGGCGGTGCAATCCGGATGGCCGGGCAGGTACGTGCAAAGGGTGAGGCCCGGCGGACCCGATCAGATTTCATGCAGATGGAAAAGGACCGGGGCATTTCGGTATCCGCCTCCGCCATGAGTTTTGAGTTCGGGAAATACTGGTTCAACCTTGTTGATACACCGGGCCATTCTGACTTTTCCGAAGATACCTATCGGACGCTGACAGCCGTGGACGCGGCCGTGATGGTGATCGACAGTGCCAGGGGGGTGGAAAGCCAGACCCGTAAACTGTTTGAGGTCTGCCGCCTGCGCGACATGCCGATTCTGACGTTCTGCAACAAGATGGACCGCGAAAGCCGGGATCCCTTCGAAATCATCGACGAAATCCAGGAAACACTCGCCCTTGACGTCACCCCTGCCAGTTGGCCTGTCGGCCAGGGCCGCGACTTCATCGGCTGCTATGATTTGCTGCGCGACCGGCTGGAACTGATGGATCGCGCCGACCGCAACAAATTGGCGGAATCAGTCAGGATTGAAGGATTCGACGACCCGAAACTGGCGGAACACGTCCCCCCGGAATTGCTCGGTGCCTTCCTGGAAGAGGTTGAGATGGCGAAGGGGCTGCTGTTGCCGTTCAACCGGCAGTCGATGCTCGACGGGACGCTGACGCCAATCTGGTTCGGTTCTGCGATACACTCCTTCGGGGTAAGGGAGCTGATGGCAGGAATTGGCGACTATGGCCCGCCCCCCCGGATGCGGACGGCACAGGAACGCCAGGTCAGCCCGAATGAGAAAAAGGTCACAGGATTTGTCTTCAAGGTACAGGCCAACATGGATCCGAAGCACCGGGACCGGATCGCCTTTGTCCGGCTTTGCTCCGGCCACTTCAGCCGCGGCATGAAACTGATCCATGTGCGCACGAAAAAACCCATGACGATTGCATCACCCATGCTGTTTCTCGCCTCTGACCGGGAATTGGCGCAGGAGGCCTGGGCGGGGGATATCATCGGCATCCCCAACCACGGACAGATGCGCATCGGCGATGCACTGACCGAAGGGGAGCCGTTGCATTTCACCGGCATCCCATCGTTCGCACCGGAAATTTTGCAATTTGTGCGCACGACGGACCCGATGAAGGCCAAACACCTGGACAAGGCATTGACACAATTTGCCGAAGAAGGTGCAGCGAAGATTTTCAAACCGATGATCGGGGCGGGCCGGATCGTCGGCGTGGTCGGTGTGCTGCAATTTGAGGTGCTCGCCAGCCGAATCAGGCTCGAATACGGCATCCCCGTGCGATTTGAGCCAACGCGTTTCACCTCCGCCCGATGGCTGACCGGACCAAAAGACAGGCTGGACGAATTCGCGCAGGCCAACAAGGGGCATATGGCAAGCGATCACGACGGTGCCCCGGTCTATCTGGCGCGCATGCAATGGGATATTGACAGGGCAGTGCGCGATTACCCGGACGTGACGCTGAACGCGACGAAGGAAGTGATGGTGTAGCGGCACCCTGCTTTTCACTAACTTCAACCCCTGTGGCCGTTGATTTGGTGGTACGCATGATGATCCTGTATCTGACGCAGAGCGGTATCGATTTGGTTCTTCTGATTTTTGCAGCGATTTTAAAAAAGAACCGGAGGATTTGAGAAAAATTGATAAACCACGGAATCGCCCGGATAAAATTGAATGAATAAAGTGCCCCGGCCTGGATATCTGCCCATGGCCTCGCAAAACCGTGTGCCGCCGGTCGGTGAAATCATCGCGCCCCGAGCGCGTTCACCGGCCCGTACTCCTGTCAAATTGACTTTCCCTCCCGGATGCTCTATGCCACCGATCAGGGTTCAAGCGGGTTGATCCCTTTCGCAGGGTGCGCCGGACATGCGCCCTATTCTTTTCTGCCGGAACTGTCCCGGCCTGCCGGACCGCGTATGACGAAATTTACCGATCTCGCCCTGGACCCCGGGGTCCAGAGAGCCATTCTTGATACGGGCTATGAAACGCCAACACCGATTCAGGAAAAGGCCATCCCGTTCGCGCTGGAAGGCCGTGACGTATTGGGCATCGCCCAAACCGGCACCGGGAAAACGGCGAGTTTCACCCTGCCGATGATTACCCGGCTGGCCCGCGGGCGCGCCCGGGCGCGCATGCCCCGGTCGCTGGTTTTGGCCCCCACGCGGGAGCTTGCCGCCCAGGTGGCCGAAACCTTCGATACCTACGCCAGGCACGTGAAACTGAACAAGGCGCTTCTGATCGGCGGCGTCAGCTTCAAGAACCAGGATGTGCTGATTGACAAGGGCGTGGACGTACTGATTGCCACGCCGGGGCGGCTTCTCGACCACTTTGAACGCGGCAGGCTTTTGCTGACCGGCGTGCAGATCATGGTGGTGGATGAAGCCGATCGGATGCTCGACATGGGGTTCATCCCGGACATCGAACGCATCTTCAAATTGACACCCTTCACCCGCCAGACCCTGTTTTTTTCAGCCACCATGGCACCGGAGATCACACGGATCACGCGGGAATTTCTGCAAAATCCCGAACGGGTGGAGGTCGCCCGCCAGGCCACCACATCCGAGACAATCGATCAGAAGGTGTGCGTCTTTGAAGCAAGCCACCGAACGCGGGAGGCCAGGGAAAAACGCGCCATGCTGCGTGCCCTAATCAAGGCGGAAGGGCAGACACTGACCAATGGTATAATCTTCTGCAACCGCAAGACGGATGTGGATATCGTTCAGAAATCCCTGAAAAAACACGGGTTTAATGCCGCAGCGATTCACGGGGATCTGGACCAGAAGGTGCGGATGGCGACGCTCGACGGTTTCCGCGACGGATCGGTAACATTTCTCTGCGCTTCCGATGTGGCGGCACGCGGGCTCGACATCCCGAATGTGAGCCATGTCTTCAACTTTGACGTGCCGATCCATGCTGAGGACTACGTGCACCGCATCGGTCGGACAGGCCGTGCCGGGCGCAACGGCAGGGCGATCACGCTCTGCCTGCCGTCCGAAGAAAAGTACCTCAACAAGATCGAGGAGCTGGTAGGGAAAAAGATTGATCGGCTGATACCGCCGAAACCCGGAACCGAAGGCAAACGCCGCGGACGCGGAGGGGACGGTGCGCAATCGGATGAAAAATCCGATAAACAGTCAGGAAAAGAAGCTACTGCACAAGACCCGGCACCAGGACGCGAAAGGGCACACCACAGGGATGATAACCGCCGTTCAGACAAACAAACACACGTTGGGCTGGGCGATCATATACCTGCATTTCTGACACGCACATTGGAAGTGCCGAAGAAGAAGGCGCAGGATGCGGATGTGGCGGAAAACCCGGACCAGGACTGACGCGGTTCACCGGCACCCGGTCACGGGATCAGCACCGCACAAAGGCTGCTTTCAGGTTGTGGCGATTGTCTATGCCGCCAACCGGTTGATCAGTACCTTCACAACCGGCTTCCTGCCGATCAGGTTTTTGCAGACCTTCCCGACCGTGCGGTTTACCAGCTGCCCAATCGCATCGTCATCGCCAGGCAGGTCGCGGCCGATACCGGCCAGGACACCTTTGATTTCACCTTCCAGCACCTCTTGCAGCGATGCCTGGTTGGCGGGTGTGTCAGGCAGGCCCATACATGCCGCCAAAGGATTACCCGGCAGGGCATTGTCTTTCAGCAAGAGCACCACGACCACCACACCGCGGGTTGCCATGCGAAGGCGTTCCAGCACCACCCCGTCAAACGCGCCGATCAGGCGTGACCCGTCAAGGTAGGTCCGCCCGGTCTCAATATGTTCCACGATCCGCGGTCCGGAAGCGGTCAGTTCCGCCACCGAACCGTTCGGCACAATCCCTGCCCTGCGGCCGTTAGCGCGGGCCAGGCTCGCGTGGGTGCTCAGATGGCGGTGTTCCCCGTGCATCGGGATGACCATGGCCGGGTTGAATATCTCATGCGTTGCCTCCAGATCCGGGCGGTTGGCATGGCCGGAGACGTGATAGGCACCCGTGCTGTCGTCAATCACCGTAACCCCCTGTTCCGACAGGGCATTCACGATGCGTCCGACGGAGATCTCGTTGCCCGGAATCGTCTTCGAGGAAAACAGAAACATGTCCCCTTCACGCATCTGAAAGCCAAGGTAATTACCGCCCGCCAGCCGGTCTGATCCGGACCGGCGTTCCCCTTGGCTACCGGTCACGATCAGCATCAGGGTGTCGTGCGGCATGTTCCGGGCGTCTTCCGGTTCCACCGTCGGCGGGAAATCATCCACCAGGCCGGACGAACGCGCATAGCCCAGAATCCGCTGCATGGCCCGGCCAGGTATGCAAACAGACCGGCCCGCATCCACGCCGGCCTGTGCCAGTGTCTTCAACCGGGCGACGTTGGAGGCAAAGGTGGTCGCCACCACCAGCCCCCCGGCCCCTTCGATCAGCCGGGTGACAGGGGCGGTCAGTCCGGCCTCGCTGCGCCCCAGTGCAGGACAAAAAACGTTTGTGCTGTCACAGACCAGGGCATGGATACCCGTGCCTGCCACGTCCGCCCAGGCGGCGCGGTCAAAGGGCTCCCCCACCACCGGATCCGGATCAATCTTGAAGTCACCGGTATGCACCACCCGCCCCGCGGGCGTATCGATGACCAGGCCGGAGGCCTCCGGTATCGAATGTGGCACGGGCATGAAGCCCACGGTGAATGGCCCGGCGTTTGTCATGGCCGGATAGGATTTTATCACCTCCACCGTATCCGCATCCACCCCGTGGTCCGCAAGCTTGCCGCGCACCACGGCACCTGTAAACGCACGGGTGACAACCCGTGGGGCACCGAGCATGTGATAAAGATGGCCAAGGGCACCCGCGTGATCCTCGTGTCCATGGGTGATGAAGATCGCCTCGATCCGGTCGATCCGGTCGCGCAGCACGTCAATGGCCGGAAGGATCAGGCTCACCCCGGGCGTGCTGTCCATCGCCGGAAAAGTCACGCCAAGGTCGACGATGATAAACCGCTCCGCCCCGGGTTTCCCCCAGCCGTAGAGGTAACAGTTCATCCCGATTTCGCCCGCACCGCCGAGGGGGCAATAGATGAGCCGTCCGTCCGCCATTTATGTGCCCTTGTTCCGTTCCGAGATAAGCCAGAGCCCATGCATCGTCAGGTTCCCGTCGAGATGATCAAACACCTCTGTTCCCCGCATGAACAACCCGGACAGGCCGCCGGTGCCAATCACCTTCATCGGGCGACCGTGTTCTTCCATGATTTTTCGGCAAACCCCCTCGATCATGCCGATGTAGCCCCAGAAGACGCCCGACTGCATACAGACGAGCGTGTTGGTGCCGATTACCCTTGGGGGCCGGGCCACATCGATATGGGGCAATGCCGCCGCCGCCTCATGCAGGGCCCTGACAGACAGATTAACGCCGGGGGCAATGACGCCGCCGATGTAGGCCCCGTCCTGGTCCACGCAGTCAAAGGTGGTCGCGGTGCCGAAATCGACAACGATCAGATTACCGCCATAGCGGTCATGGGCACCCACGGTGTTCACCAGCCGGTCTGCCCCCACCAGCGTACCTTCATCGACGCGCACCTCAACCCCCGGGTCACAGTCCGGCCCCCCCACAACCACGGGTCTGGTGTTGAAATATTTATCTGACAGGATACGCATATTCAGCCCCGCCTGCGGCACGACGGAAGAGACGATGACCCGGTCAACCTTCACCTCCACCCCCTGGTAGTGCATCAGGTTGCGCAACCAGCCGTAATATTCGTCGGCCGTTCGCGCATGTTCCGTTGCACAACGCCATTCGGCCACAAAAGACCGGCCATCGTGGATCGAAAAGACCGTGTTCGTGTTGCCCACGTCAATGGCCAATAACACTGATCACACCTCCCTGACCCTGACATCCCCGGCCAGAACCCGCTGTATCCCACCTGAGGTTCGGATAAGCAATGCCCCATCGTCATCAAGCCCGGCAATTGTGCCGGTGAAACCGCCCCTGCCGGTCCGGGTTACGCTTGCGGTTTTGCCGATGGCCTTGCACTGTGCGAGCCACGCGTCCCGCAGAACGCACCACCCGGTGTCGGCCAGTTGGGCATGGCGGGTGTCAAAGGCGTCCCGCAAATGCGGGAAAAATTCCTGCAGGCCCGGTGCCGTGCCGAAGGTTTCGGCCAGCGAAGTCGGCGGCAGGGCGGTTTGATCCAGCAGGGCCGCGGCGGGTGCCTGGGCAAGGTTGACGCCAATACCCGCGATCAGGGCTTCCGGTGCGGGCCGGCCTATGGTTTCAAGCAAAATGCCCGCAACCTTGCGTCCGTTCAAAAGCACATCGTTGGGCCACTTCAGCGACACTGCCTCCCCATCGCCCACAACGGCCAGCAGCGCGTCATAAAGTGCAAGAGCCGCCACAAAGGCAAATTTCTGCCATTCGGAGGCCCGTGTTACAGGCTGAAACAGAATCGAGCCGGAGAAATTGCCTGCCGGACTGTCCCACACCCGTCCGCGGCGACCAGTGCCCCGGGTCTGCCGGTCAGCCAGAAACCAATGCGGAAGGGATACATCCCGCGCAGCCCATCGGCGCCGGGCCTCTGTGTTGGTGCTGTCAATCTCCGGAAAATAGGTGACAGCGGGGAAATTATGCACCGTCAACGCTCGTCCGGGATGTTCGGATCCGTAAGGATCAGGGGTTGCGCCGGCTTCAGGCGGTCCGCATAAGTATCCTGCAGGGAAGCCACCGCCATGGCGACGGCATCGAGAATCAGCATCGGGAAAAATCCGAGGCCCAGAACCAGCACCACAAGCGGTGTGAACATCAGGCATTCGCGCAATGAGAGGTCAGGCACGGACCGCAGGCTTTGCTTCAGCAAATCGCCAAAGGTGATGCGGCGATAGGCGCGCAGGATCGCCACGGCACAGATGACCCCGCCACAAAGGGCAACGAAGGGGGCGACCAGGCCATTCGGAACAGTGCCGGCCATGATCAGAACTGTGGCAACAAAGCCGGAGGTGCCCGGCACCCCCAGGGCGGCGAAGGCGAAGATCATCAGAACCGCGCAAAAAACCGGCATACGTGCAATCAGCCCGCCGAAGGCGTCCATATCCGTCGATTTGACCCGGTCGATCAGCACACCCGCCCCGGCAAAGAGCGCAGCAAAAATCAGCCCGTGGCTGACCAGATGCAAAAGCGCACCGTCCAGGGCCTGACGGGTCAGGCTGAAAAGCCCGACCAGCGCAAGCCCCATGCCTGCGATCACCAAATTCGACAGAATGCAGCGCAGGTTATCTGCCTTAATCGCCAGCATCCCTGCATAAACCACCATCAGCGCACCGAGACTGACAACAAAACCGGCCCAGGCCTCGCTTGCCTGCGGCAGCATCATGATATTGAAACGGACCAGCCCATAGGCCGCAAGTTTTGTCAGGAGTGCCGCCATCAAAACAGCCACGCCCACCGGCGCGACGGCCAGAACACCGTTGAACCAGGGATGCATCGGCCAGGTCGGCATGCGAAAGGCAAACCCGATCAGGAGTGCGGCAAAAAGCACACCCTGCATACCGGTTGCGAACGTCAGACCTGCGATAATGACGGGCTTTACCCCGAAGTCATGGTTCCCAAGCGCAACGATGTCGGTGGTTCCCGCAAGGTTCGCCATCGCTGCAAACGCCATAGCCAGAAGAAACGAGCCGGGCACAGCGTAAAGGTATCCCTTGGTGGCCTCGGATGTGCTGCCTTTGCTGCCCCAACTGCCCGCTAACAACAGCAGCGTAAAAAGAGCAGCTTCCGATGCAACGAAAAACAGGATCAGGTCCATGGCGGTCAGTGCCAGCAAGACCCAGGTTTCCACCATTAGAAAGAGTATCATATACTGTTTGACCCGCGTGGTGATTGACCAGCTGGCCCCTACGGCGACGGGCATCACAAGGGTCGTCAGCAGCACCAGGAAAATCGATATGCCATCCACGCCCACACGGTAGGTCCAGCCTGCGAACCAGGCGTATTCTTCAACCATCTGAAAACCGGTGCCGGTACGCTCAAATTCTGTGAAGATCGCGATGGAGACCAGCGCGGTTGCCATCGTGGCGACAAAAGCCAGAATGCGGGCGTTGCCGTTGGCAGGCTCATCCCGGCCGCGCAGGAAGACCAGCAGGATAATCGCCGCAAGTGCAGGCAGGAAGGTGATCACCGACAGAAGACTGTCCATCAGCCTGCCCGCCCGATGCCGACTGCTGCCGCGATGACAAGGGCGTAGGGCAAGGCCACAACCACAATACGCAAGAGCAGGCCACCCTGCCCGCTTTCGTTGTATAGCAGCCGTGCCAGACGGCCCGCTGCGGCACGGAAAGAACCGTCGATCAGCATATCATCAAACCAGCGGCTTGCCAGCCCCGCCAACCCCGTCAGCGGCAGCACGATTACCCGATGGGGCACTTGTTCCAGATGCCATGCCTGCGCCGCGGCCCTGCGCCAGCCGGTTACGTCCTGGACAGAGGTGCGTACGCCAGATCTTGCCCGGCGCAGAGATCGAACAGCAGACCCTGCACCAACGACAAGAACCGCCGCCAGCACCGGAATAACCGTGCCATTGAGGGGTGCCTGACCTGCGGAACTGATCGCGAAAGCCGCCCAATACCACGTGTTCACGGGGTTTTCCGCTGCCCGGAGCCCGGCGGCCCAGATGACCGTCAACCCGGCCGAGACCACTATCACCAGCCCGAATAACAGCAGTGCCGGCCAAGAGGGGCGCGACGGATTTTCTTCCGCCAACGGCTCTTCTGACGCAACCATGACCCACCCGACCCAACGGGTGGCCGTGAAAACCAAACCAGTGACCGCCAGGATGGTCAGCACTGCACAGACCTGTAAAAGCGGGGTACCCTGAAACGCAAGGGGCAGGATGTATCCGGCAAGTGCAAGCACCCCGATGCCGAGGCTCACAGCCCCCGACACAAAAGCCCATGCGGCCAGTGGAACCCTGGCCCGCAGGCGCGACAGGTTATCTGCCGACGGCTCACCCGCAATATCAAGGCTCATCAGAAGAAGACAGGCAACGACACTGGCCGACATCATGAAGAAGAGTGCCACTGGCTGCAGGCCTGCACCCATAACAAAAATAACCATGCCGAACTGGCTGATCACGGAAAAGCCGAGTCCGCGGCGCAGGGTGCGGTGGACGCAGGCCACCGAGGCTGCGAAAGCCGCCGTGACGCTCCCCACAAGCATCAGCACGACACTGGCCACAGGTACCTCTGCCAGAAACGGTGCGAACCGGACCAGAAGGAATATTCCGGACGCGAGCGGAACGGCCATAATCGCAATCGCAACCATGGGCAGGGCGAATCCAAGTGCCTGATCCACCCAGGGCACAAAAACAAACTGCCCGGCACGGGCCAGTGCGCTTAGCACGAGTAAAAGACCGATCAGCGTGGAAACCGGCAGATCCCCCCCCCCCGGAATCGTGATAATCCGGCCGGCAAGTTCTGCGGCCAAAGACTGATCCAGCAACTGTTCAAAGTTCAGGCTGTCAGCGCAGATAAACATAAGGCAGGCAGCGATCAGAAGCCCTGTGTCGGCGATTCCGTTGTAGGCTGCAACCCGGGTCGCAGCGCGGTTCGCAGCATCGGTCTGGTGTACCGCACCGACAGCCAGGCAGGTTGCGAAAGTAACCCCGGCCCAGCCGAAAATCAGCTGCAGCAGGTTATCTGCCAGTGCCATAACCAGCAGAACAAAAACCATCACGCAGACAGATGCATAGGCCCGTGCGTACGCCCCTGCCGGAAGGTTCGTACAGGCACCGCGCATATGGCCGAACACGCCCAGAACCGCACCGGGAGCCAGAAGAGAGCCGGCAAAGACGGCTGTGACAGCAGCCGGTGCATCCACCCGCAGTGCCCAATCCGCACCAAGTGTCCCGCTTTCAAACCATTGCGCCAGTGCCACAATCACATGGCCTTCTGACGAGTCGTTCCCAAGAAAGACCCCCCAGGCAGCAGCCGCTGCCACAAGCAGGGCCAAAGTGGCGGCCCAAAGGACAGCAACCTCCCCTATCAGGTGTCGGCCAAAGCCGCACAGAACCGCCCCCACCGCAGGGGCAAAGAGCAAGATAATCTCCATCATCTGTTTCCAGCCTTTGCATGGCAGGGTAAAAGCGGCCTTTGCCCGCCTGCAGAACCGTGCATCACCGTTCCGGTTATGATCATTCGCCGACCTTACATGTTTTCGGGTGCGCAATTCCGGGGAGCGGGGGGCAGGATGGCATACATAAAAAAAATTCGTCTGCAAAGCCGCCAGCCAGCCCACCCGCACCCACGGCCAGCATATCCGGGTGTCTATCCGATCCGGTCTGTAACGGCCTGGTTTTGTCGGGCATGCAGCGGCCCGAGGCAAGTCCTATAGGTGCGTATGACAGGATATGCCCCTTGTTGTAAAGGCACCCTGCAGGTGCCACACACAGCCCCGGCTGATTTTGCCACATGCCGCAATCTGCCTGTTCCATCCTGCGCCCTCTGCCAATACGGGTAACCTGATCGCATCGCGAAATGTCAAACGCCAGTGGGCACAGCGTGAGGCCTGTCACAAGGACAGATGATGCTTTCATCCTGGGCCGGGAAGATCCGCCACACCCGCACCCCTGGCTGCAAAACAAATCAAACGCGGAACGCAACGGGTCAGTGTGCCGCTGCTGTCACCAGAACGCCCACAACCACGGGCATGGCTTTGCCAACACCGGCAGCACCGACCGTTGCCATCTGCATGATCGTCCCGGTCACTTCCCGGCCGGAGGCACCGGCAGCCAGTGCCGCCCTGGTCGCCGTTGTCAGCACCGCCGGATCATCTGGCACCCTTGGCGGTAACCCCTGCAATGGTCAGCAACGCACACGTCCTTGCACGAATGCCCGCCCCTATCGACCCGCCCCTATCGAATTGTCCGGCTGCCCCTATGCCCCCTTCGGGCAGGTAATCCTTCATATGGTCGCTCCGGGCGTTCTGAACCCTGGAAATTTCGGCACCCGTCTGATTTGCCATGTCCTGGCCTTGCTTTACAGGATTTTCAGACATCCTGGTGAAATCAGTGTGGCACGGTTCCTCGTTCCATGACTGTTGCCGGACACAGTGCGAAAATTATGTGTGCCTGTAATCCAAAAACGGCATGAAACTTTCATACAGGCGGAATACCACGGGAACAGCAGCGATATCTGCATCTGTTGTGAAGGTTCCGTCGGGGGTGCATGTCGCAAAGCGTATACATCTCTTTGTCGGTCCGGATCCGGCCACGGCACAACTCTTCTTCCGGGGTGCAAGCCGGAAAATCCGCGGACAGTATCATGCGGAGAACCGCATGCAACCAACGTACGGGTATGACGGGCCCTGCCGATCAGTTTTCGTAAAGAAGCACCCCGATGGAAGAGTTTTTGGCAATCTCTTCCCAGCCCACCCGGCACATTGTATCGGGTTTTTCCGGGCTCGCGCCACGTTTTTCCAGCCAGGCGCGGCCGCGTTCTTTCATGCGGGCCTTTTCGGCAGCACTGGCCACGTAGGTTTCAATTTCCGTTTTCGTATAACCCTGATCAAACGCCTGTCGGTGAATGGCATGCAGGATGCGGGCACCTTTGACCAGACGTCCGGAAATGCCGGCACAGCGTTTACGGATCTCATTGGCAATCCCGACAATCAGCAGCTGATTGTTGATCTGGATATTATCCCGCAACGGTATCTTTGCAGCCGCAGGGACAGCAAGTGCCAGAACAAGGATAAACGCGAGGGGTTTGCGCATGTCGAAAGCTCCGCATGATCTCCCTTGGGCAACACTCTGCCCCGGAAAATCACCTTTGTTACGTTGATATAAAGTACCGCACTGTTTCACTGTCGCAGGGCTGAAACATACCAAAAATCCGATCACGCTGCGCAAATTACCGCCGAATTCGATCACGAAGGGGGCAGGGCCCTAATCCTTGTCGCTTGTCACCGGCCACCAGGTTAAAAAGAGTACGATCAAAGCCCAAAAAAACGCAGCAAGGGCAGCAAGGTCAATCAGAAAGGCATAGCGGATATCGAACCCCAGTTGCCCACCTGCAAAACTTGCCCCCATCCAAACGACCATTGTGGCAATTATCACGATCGCTGCGATTCTGACTTGTGCCGCTTTCATGTTTTTCGGTTGGCAAATGTCGTTTAGGCTGACAGCGGGCTTTGGGGCGTTTTGTTGGATAGGCGGATATAAAAACGCCCGGCCCGCCGATACCGCGTTCGGTGCGGCGGGTGCCAGGCGCAGGCGGGCATGTTTTGGCATGCCCCCCGGCGGGGCCTTTGAAAGGGCCCTGCCAGGGGGTGCGGGTTTCCTGCCTTACACGAACTCGAAAGAATCCTCTGTCAGGGCATTCCTCTGAACGCCTTCCAGGTAAATGGTGCCCTCATCCCATTCCACTCTGGCACCGGTTCCCTTGGCCCATTTCCTTATCGTCAGGTCAGAAAACTCCACACCCTCCAGCGCAAGCGTGTCCTTCCCGACAGAGAAATCGGTGACAATATCCCGGCCATGCTTTTCGCGGAACAAAAAGGTATCCCGGCCCTGATTCCCGGTCAGAATATCATCCTGGGCACCCCCTTGCAGCCGGTCGCCTCCACGGCCACCGACAAGCCAGTCCCGGGCGTTGCCGCCGGACAGGAAATCATTCCCGCCAGAGCCTTCCAGATAATCCCGGCCTTTCTTGCCGCGCAGAACAGACCCGCCAGAGTCAGCAGTCATATAATCCTTCAGGTTCTCGCGATTGGTGTCCCCGCTCCAGTCCCTTTTGGAGCTGTCCGCCTGAATGCGATGAAACCCGTCAGTGCTCTCCGGTGCCCGTGCCACCGGTGTGTAGGCGGGTGCCGGTTGTTCCGCAGGGGGTTCCTCCGCGGGTTGCGCAACGGGGTTCGCAGGGGTTTCTTCCGGGGTTTCAGCAGGTTCCCCTTCTTCCACTTCCGGGGCAGACGCAACGAACGCGAAAGAATCCCCTGTCAGGTCATCCTTTTGGACGCCCTCAAGGAGGATCACGCCCTCATCCCACTCAATTCTTGCGCCGGTTCCCTTGGCCCATTTCTTAATGGTCAAATCAGAGAACTCCACGCCATGCAGCTCAAGCGTATCCTTCCCGACAGCAAAATCAGTGATGATGTCCGTCCCGTTATCTGAGCGGAATACAAAAGTATCCCGGCCCTGATTCCCGGTCAGAATATCATCTTGGGCACCCCCTTGCAGCCGGTCGCCGCCACGGCCACCGACAAGCCAGTCCCGGGCGTCGCCACCGGAAAGGAAATCATTCCCGCTATTACCTTCCAGATAATCCCGGCCATTTTTACCGCGCAGAACAGACCCGCCAGAGTCAGCAGTCATATAATCCTTCAGGTTCTCGCGATTGGTGTCCCCGCTCCAGTCCCTTTTGGAGCTGTCCGCCTGAATGCGATGAAACCCGCCGGTGCTCTCCGGCACCCGGGCCACCGGTGTGTAGGCGG
>JACONK010000008.1:0-7717 GCA_014323795.1 Paracoccaceae bacterium
GGCGGGGATGGCGATGACGTGCTGGAAGGCGGCGAAAACGGGGATATCCTGTATGGTGGTGCCGACGATGACACGCTGGAGGGATACCGCGCTGACGACACATTGTATGGCGGTGCGGGCGACGACACGCTGATAGGCGGCATCGGCACCGACACGCTGGAAGGCGGTGCGGGGAAAGATGTGTTTGTCTTCCGCAAGACCAGCCATCCCGATAACGATACCATACGGGATCTCATGATTGGCACAGACACGATCCGCATACATGGCACAGATGGAATCGATGACATTACCAAGGAAGCAGCCGGGGATACAGACACGAAAATCTCCTGGGCCAGCGTCAACGTCATCACGGGCGGCGAGACAATGAACAGCATCACCCTGGAAGGTGTTACCCTTCAGGCACTGGAAAATGCCATCGCAAGACCGCAAGAGGGCGCGGAAGACCTCTTTGATTTCGTAGTGTCCGACCCCGGCCCCATCGCTTGACCCCCGCGTGACGGAACACGAATATGAAAAACAATCGCTGGCCCGCAAGCCGGCCTGAAACAGGAGAAATCCCATGGTAAACTACTTTTTCGTTGAACTTCCCGGTTTTCCCGAAGCGCGGTATGACGAGTTCAAGGATACGGCTGCCTACAGGCAGGCGGTGGCCGATTACAAAAACGGCCTGCGCTTTGGCGAGGCCCACGGCACCGACGGCATAGACGACCTTATGGGCAGCCTTTTCAACGACATTCTGTTCGGCTATGCCGGAGACGACACGATGTATGGCGAGGAGGGCCACGACACGCTGCACGGCGGGGACGGGAATGACAACATGTATGGCTATTCCGGCGACGACGTGCTGAAAGGGGGCCGCGGGAAAGACTGGCTGGATGGCCATGATGGCGATGACCACCTGTATGGTGGCCGGAATCGTGACCGGCTGGAAGGCGGGGAGGGCGATGACCACCTGTATGGTGGCCGGGCGGCTGACTGGCTGGATGGCGGTTCCGGCAACGACGTTCTGCGCGGCCAGCGCGGGGATGACCGGCTGAGTGGCGAAGCCGGCGACGACTTTCTGCACGGCGGTGCCGGGGATGACCGGCTGCTGGGCTATTCCGGCGACGACACGCTGAACGGCGGGCGCGGGGATGACTATCTGTGGGGCGGTTCCGGTGCCGATACCTTTGTGTTCAGCCAGGCCAACTCCGGCCATGATAAAATTGAGGATTTCAACCAGAAACTGGTCATAAAACGCCTCAAGTGGACCTATCCGAGAGAGGAGGAAGGCGATAAAATCGTGTTCCGGGGGGAGGCAGCACCGGACAGTTTTGATGACCTGACCCTGACCAAAAAGAAGGCGCGTGATTCGGACACGACGCCCGGCACACTGATCACCTGGGGCGATGGCACAAACAGCATCTTTCTGGATGACCTGCCCCCACAGCGCGTGCAGGAAGAAGACTTCATCTTCGCCTGAACCGGCCCGCGCCGCACATCCCCCCGGGGGGCTGCACCGGCCGGGGGGTGCGTGCGGCACCCTTGCCCCGCCACGAAAGCACAGGCAGCCAGGGGCCATAAACGCCCCCCCGCCTGCACCCTGAAACCGCCCGTCCGCCGGCACACGGTGCCAGGGCTTACTGCTGCCAGTCCGGATCCCGCTTTTCCAGGAATGCGGCAATGCCTTCTTTCGTGTCCCGATGCATCATGTTTTCCGCCATCACCGCCCCGGTGTAGGCATAGGCCCGATCAAGGGGCATGGTCATTTGTTCATAGTAGGCGCGTTTGCCGATTTTTACCGCACTGCCCGGTTTGCGGGCGATCAGTTCCGCCAGGGCCCGCGTTTCCGCAGAAAGCGCGCCCGGGGCCGTTACCCGGTTGATCAGCCCCGCGGTGCGGGCTTCTTCGGCAGGCATAAATCGGCCCGTCGTCAGCATTTCAAACCCGTGTTTACGCGGGATATTGCGGCTCAGCGCCACCATGGGCGTGGAACAGAACAG
Source organism: Paracoccaceae bacterium (assembly GCA_014323795.1). Classification (GTDB taxonomy): domain Bacteria; phylum Pseudomonadota; class Alphaproteobacteria; order Rhodobacterales; family Rhodobacteraceae; genus Amylibacter. The sequence goes on from JACONK010000008.1 coordinate 1,983, forward strand.
CCCGATGTTGATGCCGTTCACGCCGAATTTCGTGTCACGGTCCGCCACCGCCATGTCGCAGGTCGCCACCAGCTGGCAGCCGGCGGCCGTTGCCAGGCCATGAACCTGGGCGATGACAGGTTGCGGCAGCTGCGGGATCATCTCCATCATCGCCGCACAGCGGGCAAAGAGATCCCTGAAACAGGCATGCCCGCCATCCTCTGCCTGGCGTCCGGCGGTCATCTCTTTCAGGTCGTGGCCGGCGCAAAACGCCGCACCCGCGGCCTTCAGGATCACCACGCGGGTGGCTGTATCCTGCATCAGCGCCTCAAATTGGCCGGTCAGCGCGCCGATCATCGCCGCACTCAGCGCGTTCAGCGATTCGGGCCTGTTCAGCGTCAGCGTTGCAATCGCGCCTTCGTCCGCACGGATCAGGATCGGGTGTGTCATGGCGTGCGCCCCCTTGTCTTTCGGAAAGCTGTTCCGTTGTCGCAGGCTACAAAAATTGCGTCCCGAAAACAAGGCGAAACCGGCTGGTGCGAAAAATACCGGCGCAACAGGGGCCCATGTTTTCTGCCCTTCCGTGTCGGAAGCCGATTTCGGCGTTGCATCATCATATCCCGTATGCTCTTTCCCAGCGGGCCGGCTTCGGGGCGGAAAAGGGCAGGGTCATGGCACTGAAAATGAACGCGGAAGAGCTGATGACCTTCCTGGAAGAGGTCTTCCCCCGGGTGAAAGGGGAATTCACGCTGATGGAACTGGGGCCGGACAGCCTGCGCCTTCGGCTGAATGTGAATGAAAGCCACCTGCGCCCGGGCGGCACCGTCAGCGGGCCGGCCATGTTTGCCCTGGCCGATTGCGCGTTTTATGTGCTGCTCCTTGCCCGGGTCGGGCGGCAGGCCCTGGCGGTAACAACCGGCTGTTCCATCGATTTCATGCGCAAACCACGGCCCGCCCCCCTGTTTGCGCAGGCACGGATGCTCAAACTCGGCCAGGTTCTCGCCGTCGGCGATGTCCTGCTCTTTTCCGGCACCGACAGCCGCCCGGTGGCCCGCGCATCCCTTACCTACTCCATCCCGCCGGAACGGAAAACCGGCATCAAACACCACGGGGATTAATATATCCCTTCCCTTTGTTTCCCCGCACCGCGCGCACCCCGAACGTGTGCGGATGCTGCCTTTGGATGTGTTGCAGGGGCGGGCAGGGCCTTGCGCCCTGAACCCCTTGCCGGCCCCTGTGCCGTGAAAGGCCGGCCGGGCGGCCCTTAAAGCCCGGTAAAGGGGCGTTTGAACCCCGTTTAAACGGCGTTCAAAGCCTGTGTAAACGCCCGCACCGCACGGCGTTTATCCGCCCGTATCCGCCCCCGGACACACCAGGGCACAGGCCGGGGGGCGGCTGTAGCCCGGAGCCCCCCGCCAGAACAGCCGGTCGCTGCCCTGGCCCCCGCCCAGGATGCCGGCACCCGCACCGCCGGGCCCCGAATACACCGGGGCACAGGCCGGGGGGCAGCTGTGCCGTGTGCGCACACCCCAAGCGGGAAAGATGCAGGGCCGGGTCTGCACCCCCCGTAATTTGACATGCCCAACAGAACCGATACATCACGGGGCGCAGGTTGCCCGGGAAAATCGCAATGGAAATCAGGAAAGAGAAAATCACCGTCCGTGACCTTGCCATGGGCTATCAGGATAACGGGGAAGCCGGCGTGACAGGCCATGGGGGCCGGCTGGATATTCGCCCGCCCTATCAGCGCGAATTTGTTTATAGGGATGAACAGCGTGCTGCCGTCATCAAAACCCTGCGCGCCGGGCTGCCGCTCAACGTCATGTACTGGGCGGATGTCGGCAATGACAGGTTTGAAATCATCGATGGCCAGCAGCGCACGATATCGCTCTGCCAGTATGTGACGGGCACATTTTCCTTTGACGGGCTGTTTTTCCACAATCTGCAGGCCGATCAACAGGCCGCAATTCTTGACTACCCCCTTATGGTGTTCCTGTGTTCCGGCACCGACAGCGCGCGGCTGGACTGGTTCCGCACCATCAATATCGCCGGTGAAACCCTGACAGACCAGGAATTGCGCAACGCCGTGTATCACGGCCCCTGGACCGCAGACGCCAAGCGATATTTCAGCCACCGGAACTGTCCCGCCTGGAATATGGGCAGTGCTTACCTGAAAGGCTCTGCCATCCGTCAGAAATACCTGGAAACCGCCATCAAGTGGATAAATAACGGCGATGTCGAAGGCTATATGGCCGCCCGTCAGCATGACAAATCCGCCGTTGCCCTGTGGAACCATTTTCAGGCGGTGATCAATTGGGTGCAGGCCACCTTCCCCGAATACCGAAGGGAAATGAGGGGCCTGAAGTGGGGTTCCCTGTATGCTGCCCACCATAAACGTCGTGATCTTGACCCGAAAGCACTGGAACAGGACATCCGCCGCCTGCTTGCCGATGATGATGTGACCAACAAAAAGGGCGTGTGGGAATACGTCCTGACCGGCGCTGAAAAACACCTGAACATCCGCGCTTTCACCGACACGATGAAACGTACGGTTTACGAACGACAGAAAGGCATATGTGCGCTAACCGGTGTGGAACTTCCGTTTAACGCAATGGAGGCGGACCACATCATACCATGGTCAAAAGGCGGCAGGACGGAATTGGACAACTGCCGGATGATCAGCAGGGAAGAAAACCGCCGAAAATCAGACAAATGAACACACCCTCCGCCCCGCCATCCGCGGCAAACAACACCGCCCTGAACGCCGCCGCCCGTGCCAGGAACGATGAGTTCTACACGCAGCTGCCCGATATTGAGGCGGAACTGCGGCATTACCCGAATGCCTTCCGGGGCAAAACCGTCTATTGCAACTGCGATGACCCGCGGGTGAGTGCGTTTTGGCACTACTTCAGCCACCAGTTTCACCACCTGGGGCTGAAACGGCTGCTCGCCACCTGTTACAAAAACCAAAACCCGAACCTGTTTTCCCGCCATGACACGGAACAGGCGATTATGCTGGATTATGACGGCTTCCGCACCGGGGAAACCACCCCGCGCCCGGAAGACATCGGCATCAAAACCCTGCACGGTGACGGCGACTTTCGCAGTGACGAATGTATCGCGCTGTTGCAACAGGCCGACATCGTGGTGACAAACCCGCCCTTCAGTCTTTTCAGGGAATATGTTGCCCAGCTGGTGGAACACAAAAAGCAATTCCTGATCATCGGGAACGTGAACGCCATCACCTACAGGGAAGTGTTTCCGCTGATCCGGGAGAACCGGGTATGGCTGGGATATACCGGTATCACGGCAAAGGCGTACAAATGCCCTGACGGGGATATTAAGAAAATGGGCAACACCTGCTGGTTTACCAACCTGCCGCATCACCGCAGAAAGGAAAAGTTAATCCTCTACAGGCCCTACACCCCGCAGGATTACCCGACCTACGACAACTATGACGCGATCGAGGTCAGCAAGGTGGCCAATATCCCCGCCGATTATGACGGGGTGATGGGGGTGCCAATCACCTTCCTCGACAAGTATAACCCGGACCAGTTTGAGATTTTGGGCGCAACAGAAAGCGAGGGCCGCGGCTTTGCGGGCGACCTTTATGACCCGACAAGCGGAATCGCGCAGGCGATGGCAGGCGGCAGGCGTGTCTTCAAACGCCTGTTCATCCGCAAACGCCGCCACGCCGGGGCGTAACAGCGCGGGCGCAAAAACTCCGCGCCAAAGGCTAAGCGTATTGTGTTCTGCCCGCCTTCGGTTAGCGGTATTGCCGTAAACCGTATCATTCGCAGTCTGTCAAAATCCTGTCCAGCGCATCCGCTTCCCGCCGGTCTATGGTCAGCCCCCACTTTTGACGGACAGAAACAACACGCCGGGCAAACCAGCATCGGTCTTGCGGCGGCACCCATTTGGCCGCGCCACAGGCAGGTGCAAAAATCGGGGTTGTCACCCGTAACTTTTTAGTATGTAAGGCGGGGTGACAGACTCTTGTCTTGACCTGAAAACGCGCAGAATGGAGAAAACGCGATGAACAACCTTTTGAAAATAACCACAAGCCTATGTGCGCTTGCCGTATCAACAGCCGGATGCGGGGGATCCTCCTCCGGTGAGGCATCCTCCTCTGTCGGGGGGGGGTGAGAAACCACCCCAGTCTACACCGGCTGATATGAAGGCAGCTGAAATGAAGAAGGAAACCGCCAGAAAGGAACGGGAAGAAGCCGCGGAAACCGCCAGAAAGGAACGGGAAGAAGCCGCGGAAACCGCCAGAAAGGAACGGGAAGAAGCCGCGGAAGCCGCCAGAAAGGCACAGGAAGAAGCCGCGGAAGCCGCCAGAAAGGCACAGGAAGAAGCCGCGGAAACCGCCAGGTTTGCTTACTGGGCAGACTCCGAAATGATGGTAACAGGCAATAACTTTCGGAACGCAATAAGAGAATTGGAATCTCTGGACGCAACCGGATCACGACCGACAGTTTCTGCTTCCTATGAAGGTCTCTACCGAGCTAAACGCGAAGAAATCAACATTATTACAGAAGACACCGATAGTAGCTGGAAAGTGGGTGATATGACTTTGAGATATGACTCCGGCACAGACACTATAACGGCAACCGCAGAAGATCTTTTCGAAAACTGGGAATCTGCAGTTGATAGTTCTGGCAGCTTTTCGTCCGGTAGTGAGTATCCCGACGAGTATGCTTCAGGCTCTTTGGAAGGCGATTTCTATGGGAAAGACCAGGCAGCGGTCACTGGGAGTTTCGCCCTCAAGGAACCCGATGTACAGGTAAGAGTATCAAGCACCACAATAACTGCTGGTTCACTACCCGTAGCATCTAGAGAAATCCTTACCGTTCCAGGAACAAGGTGGAAAGGCACCTTCGGGGCCGTGAAGCAATAACCACAGCGCAACAGGGACGGCGCAAGCCGTCCCTTTCAAGGGATACGGTTCAAACCGAATTCAGGGCGGATTCTATGGCACAGGCCATGGGGAAACCGCCGGGGTGTTTGAACAGCGGGGTATCATCGGGGCTTATGGCGCGAAGAAGGCAGAACCGGACCCGAAAGTCATATCGATCCCTCACCGGTAATACCCCTAAGGGAATAAAAATCAGGAGGCAGAGATAAGAGATCTGTCCGCAAGACGGATGCAGACCTGCGGAAAGAGCAGATCAGGGACACCGGGAAAGCGGAGACCCAAAGATCACCCCCGGCACGGGAACTTGACGACCCGCACCCGGACCGGTACGCACGGAACCACGCAACCCGGAGGAACAGCGATGAAAACCCTTTGGAAAGCTGCCGCCATGGCAGCAGCACTGACAAACCCGGTTTATGCGCAGGAATTGCCCCCGTTACCTGGCTTTACAAGACCCTTGTTTGATAGCGGGGATTCCCCTCTAAAGACCTGTCTGGACAAAATAGCAGATACTTATGCCCCCCAGGCTTTTATGACCCCCTCCTTAAATTATTACGCCCGGCTGCGTATGGAGATGGTGAAAGAATTTAACCAGGATCTGACAGAAGCGCGAGCCCATGGAATGTCTAAAAACGAAGCTCTTGCCCATTATGATAAGGATGAAAATAGCAGATTTAAGGCACAAGTGGAAAATTGTATCCGCACACACTGGTAACATGGAAGATCAGGGAAAGACCCGCCTGCACACCCGCACCACCGCACCCATATGCCACAAGGGGGCGGCTTCCGGCAAGGCAGGCACCCGCCCCGGGCGGCACACAGCCCCCGCCCGCACCCC
>JACONK010000008.1:7737-99687 GCA_014323795.1 Paracoccaceae bacterium
GTATCCTGAAAGATTAACGCAGCCCCCCAAAACAGCAGGCCATGCCATGCCCGCCCCGAATGCACCCAGATTGCGCGGAACGGGAAAACCCCTTGCCCGCCCGTCTCACATAGTCCCGCATAGTCCCGCTAAAAAAGTTGCCCAACGCGGTTGACCGGATGCCCGCCCCCCGCTAAAAGCCCCCATCCGCCACCCCAAACGGAACCAAACCGATGAAAACCTTCTCCGCCACCCTGGCAGATATCGACAGGAAGTGGATACTGATAGATGCGGAAGGCCTCGTGCTGGGCCGGCTCGCCTCAATCATTGCCATGCGCCTGCGGGGCAAGCATAAGGCCACCTTCACGCCTTCCATGAACATGGGCGACAACGTGATCGTCATCAACGCTGAAAAGGTACAGGTGACGGGCCGGAAGCGTGACAAACCCAATTACTGGCATACGGGCTATCCCGGCGGGATTAAATCCCGCACTACCGGCCAGATACTGGCAGGCAAACACCCGGAACGCGTGGTGATGCAGGCGGTCAGGCGTATGCTGCCCGGCAACCGGCTTAGCCGCCGACAGATGACCAATCTGCGCGTCTACGCCGGCACAGGGCACCCGCACGAGGCACAGCAACCGGAAATCCTGAACGTGAAATCCATGAACAAGAAAAATACGCGGAGCTAGCAAATGGCTGACGAAATCAAATCTTTGGACGTTCTCGCCGCAGCTGTTGGCACAACCGATACCATGGATGCAGCAGAAGCTGCCGCACCTGTGCCGGCCCGCCAACCCCGGCGCGATGCGCTTGGCCGGTCTTACGCAACCGGCAAACGCAAGGATGCGGTCGCCCGTGTCTGGATCAAGCCAGGTTCCGGCAAGGTTACCGTGAACGGTAAGGGAATAGACAGGTATTTCGCCCGACCGGTGCTGCGGATGCTGTTGTGCCAGCCGTTTGAAGTGGCAGGCGTAAAAGGGGAATTCGATGTGATGGCAACTGTCAGGGGCGGGGGCCTGTCCGGTCAGGCCGGTGCTGTCAAACACGGCATTTCCAAGGCACTGCACCTTTATGAACCGTCCATGCATGCACCGCTGAAGGCTGCCGGCTTCCTGACCCGCGACGCCCGCGTTGTGGAACGGAAGAAATACGGCAAGCGCAAGGCGCGCCGCAGCTTCCAGTTCTCCAAGCGCTAGGAAATTTGCTATCGAAGAAGAATCGGCTTCTGGCGCAGAGATTGCCAGGGCACAGCGGGCTTGTGTGGATTGGATTTCCGAAGAATATGAAGACGTTAAGTATGACGCGTATGGTGAATTCAAAAGACAGCGGGGAAGCGATCTTGTATTTAAAGTATGGGGGAAAGAAAATAGCCGGGATACGAGGTACTCTGGTTATACTTGCGTGTATAATCTGGAAACCAATAGAATGCTTAAGCCCAGTGCATATAATCAGTCTTATAACTAGGTCAAATGTGGTAGTTTTTAATATGTAAAGACAGTATTTGCTGGAGTATGCCCTGAACAGGTGCGGGAAGCCCGGGGCCTGTCCTTGGGCCTTGTTTTCAGATTTCGCAGTGCACCGGCCTGCAGGATGCCCTGGACCGGAAAGAGTGCCCCCTGCCGGCAGGAATGTCCGGGGCCCGGTGCTGTTTGAAACGCACCCCGTGCGAATGTCGGAACAGCCCCTTGGCCGTTTTCGGCATGAACGCCCGCCAGGCCAGGAACCAAAACCATGCTAGAGCTGAAAAATATCGCAATTCTCGGGGCTTCCGGCTACACTGGCGCGGAGCTTGTACGCCTGATTGCAACACATCCGGGGCTGTGCATCCGGGCCCTTTGCGCCAATTCCAGGGCCGGTATGGCCTATGCGGATGTTTTCCCGCACCTGCGGCACCTCGACTTGCCGAATATGATAACGATTGAAGAGGTGAATTTTGCCGGCATAGATCTCTGCTTTTGCGCACTGCCACACGCAACCAGCCAGGACATCATCCCCAAACTGCCGACCACGCTCAAAATCGTGGACCTGTCTGCTGATTTCCGTTTACGCGACCCGAAGGTCTATGCCCGGTGGTACGGCCGCGTACATTCCGCCGTGGAGATGCAGGGGGAGGCCGTCTATGGCCTTACAGAATACTATCGCACCGCCATCGCCGGCGCACGGCTGGTTGCGGGTACCGGCTGCAATGCCATGGCTGGCCTGATGCCGCTCTTGCCGCTTTTGCAGGCAGGCGTGATCGAAACGGATGACATCGTGATCGATCTGGCCACCGGCGTTTCCGGCGCAGGGCGCACAGCAAAACAGGGCATGCTGCACGCTGAGGTTTCCGAAGGCTATCGCGCCTATAACGTCGCGGCCCACCGGCACCTGGCGGAGTTTGACCAGGAAATGAGCGCGATTGCGGGAAGGGCGGTGAAGGTTACATTTGTGCCGCACCTGCTGCCGCAAAACCGCGGCATCCTGGCCACCTGCTATGTCAAGGGGGGGGCGGAGGCGATCCACGCTACCCTGCGGGCAAAATATGACGATGAACCTTTCGTGATCGTCCTGCCCCTGGGGCAGGCACCGGCCACGCAACACGTGCGCGGGTCCAACTTCTGCCACCTCGGGGTGGTCGCTGACAGGCACCCGGGCCGGGTAATGGTCTTTTCCGCGCTCGACAACCTGACCAAGGGAGCGAGCGGGCAGGCCATCCAGAACGCCAACCTGATGCTGGGCCTGCCAGAGGCGATGGGGTTGAACCTTGCACCGCTGTTCCCCTGATCCGGCCCCGAACCATTTTCCGAAACACCTTCACGGATTCAACCGGCGGGATGACAGGCAGATGATCCATATGCCCCCTGCCGACAATCTTCCCGTTGCGCTGAACCGGTATTTTCATCGGTCAGGCCCGTTCGGAAGCGCCGGGGGCCAGGCTGTTTGCATTCACGCATGCCTGTCTCGCGGAAACCCCGTAATCACCCCTGACCGGGGTGGCGGAGGGCAGCCACAGGCCCCCCATGACCTGATTGATGGCACTTTGGCGGGAGTTGTGATAATAACCCTGTTTTATGTAATTATGCGCCGCAATCCATTATATCCGGTGCGGCACTCAACGCAGCTATCAGACAGGCAGGCAATCAGGTGACAGGTCTGAAAAAACGGCGGCGTATCCGGCTGACAGGGCTGGGCTTTTGTGTGATCGCTGTAGCGTTCGGGATTATCTATGTGGCACTCGGCGATGCGGTTCAGTTCTTCTATTCCCCCAGCCAGGTCGCTGAAAACCCGCCGGAAGCGGGCCGTCTTTTCCGCCTCGGCGGGCTGATCAGGGAAGGCACGCTCAACAAAAGTACGCGAGACGCGTCTTTTGTGGTTACAGATGGCGGGCATTCTGTCAAAGTCGTTTACACTGGTGTGCTGCCGGACCTGATTGTTGAGGGCCAGGGGGCAATTGCCACGGGCCGGATGCAGGGTGAAATCTTTGTGGCCCGGGAAGTGCTCGCCAAGCATGACGAAAAATACATGCCCAAAGAGATAGCCGACGCATTGAAAGAGCAGGGTTTTTACCGGCCGACCCAATAAACTAACGGCGCATGCCACCGTACGCGCCCGAACATGTCTGTCATTTTGATTTGTTAAACCGAAAGTATGCCCGTATACTGCAAGGCATGCTGAACGAAATTGGTCATTTCGCGGTAATACTTGCCTTCGCCGTTGCGATTGCGCAGGCCTTTGTGCCGCTTGTCGGGGCGCAGCGGAACTGGGCCGGCTGGATGGCCTTCGGTGCCGCGGCTGCCAGCGTACAGTTCTTTCTGGTCGCGCTCGGCTTCGGCATTCTGATCAACGCATTTGTCGTTTCTGATTTTTCGCTCAGCCTGGTGGCGGCCAACAGCCATTCGGCGAAGCCGATGCTTTACAAGGTCACGGGCGTTTGGGGCAATCACGAAGGTTCCATGCTCTTGTGGATCATGATCCTTACGCTTTACGGTGCCTTGGTGGCCTGGTTCGGGCAGGGTTTGCCCGCCCGGCTGAAGGCCCGCGTTCTGGCCGTGCAGTCCATGATCGCCGTTGCCTTTCTGGCGTTCCTGATCTTCACGTCGAACCCGTTTACGCGCCAGGTGCCGCCACCGCTCGAAGGGCGCGATCTGAACCCGCTGTTGCAGGATCCGGGGCTCGCTTTCCACCCGCCGTTCCTGTATCTTGGCTATGTCGGGCTTTCGATGAGCTTCTCTTTCGCTGTCGCAGCCCTGATCGAAGGGCGTGTGGATGCGGCCTGGGCACGGTGGGTGCGGCCCTGGGCCCTGCTCGCCTGGGTCACGCTGACCATTGGCATAACGCTGGGGTCCTGGTGGGCCTATTATGAACTTGGCTGGGGTGGCTGGTGGTTCTGGGATCCGGTCGAAAACGCATCCTTTATGCCCTGGCTTATTGCTGCCGCGCTCTTGCATTCCGCCATCGTGGTGGAAAAGCGGGATACTTTAAAAAGCTGGACTATTCTATTGGCATTGCTGGGTTTTTCATTTTCACTTATCGGCACATTCATCGTGCGTTCCGGTGTGATCACATCGGTCCATGCCTTTGCGAATGATCCGGAGCGTGGCCGGTTCATCCTGTGGATTCTCTGCATTGTTACCGGCGGTGCGCTGACGCTTTACGCCCTGCGGGCACACCGGCTGCAATCGGGCCCTGCCTTCGGTTTTGTCAGTCGCGAAAGCGGACTGGTGATCAATAACCTGCTTTTGATCGTGGCAACGGTGGTGGTTTTTGTCGGTACTCTATGGCCGCTGGCGGCAGAGATTGTGACGGGGCGTAAAGTATCTGTCGGCCCTCCCTTTTTCAACGCAGCCTTTACGCCTTTCATGGTTGCGCTGATCGTGGTGCTGCCATTTGGTGCGATGCTGCCCTGGAAGCGGGGCAAGGCCCGGGTTACGGTGCGCAACCTGCGCGGGGTTGCGGCGTTATCTGTCGCGCTTGGCATTTTTGTCTGGTCAGTGCAAACGGGGGGGCGCATGCTGGCACCTGTCGGGCTGATGCTGGCCGCCTGGCTGGTTATGGGTGCCTTTTGGGATTTGCTCCTGCGGGCGCGCATCGGGGATGTCCCGCCTAGTGCTGCATGGCGGCGCCTGCAGAAATTGCCGCGCAGCGACTGGGGCAAGGCTGTGGCCCATGCGGGGCTTGGCCTGGTGGTATTCGGCATCGCTTCCATCACCGCGTGGGAAACGGAAGATATCCGTGTTGCCCGCATTGGCGACCGGTTTTCGGCAGGTGGCTACGAATTTGAATTGCGCACTGTCAACGACGTGAAAGGCCCCAACTATGTGGCGGAAATTGCAACAATCGGTGCCTATCGTAATGACAAGGAGATCGCCATCCTGCGACCTGAACGGCGGTTTTACCCGGTTCAGCGCATGCCCACGACCGAGGCGGCGATTGACATGGGGTTAACCCGCGACCTCTATGTGGTGATCGGCGGTGATCGGTCCGACGGTGTATGGACCATGCGGACCTACATCAAACCTTTCGCCAACTGGATTTGGATCGGGGCGATTGTGATGTCCCTGGGCGGTGTGCTCAGCCTCACCGACAGGCGTTACCGCGTCGGGGCCGGGGCACCCAGGGCAGGGGTGCGACCTGCCGAATGAAGCGGATTATTCTGCCCCTCTTTCTGCTGGCGTCCCCTGTGGCTGCGGTGCAGCCGGGCGAGATACTGGACAACCCGGTGCTGGAGGCCCGCGCCCGTGCGTTATCAAAGAATCTGCGCTGCCTTGTCTGCAGAAATGAAAACATCGACAGTTCCGACGCACAGGTGGCCGCAGACCTTAGGATGCTGGTACGTGAACGGCTCATGGCCGGGGACACGGATCAGCAGGTGCTCGACCACATCGTTGCGCGGTATGGGGAGTTCGTGCTGCTGCGCCCGACCTGGTCCCGCGGCAACGCGATTCTGTGGCTGACAGGCCCGTTGGCACTTGGGGCCGGGCTTTTCCTTGTTACAAGCCTTGTATGCAGCAGCCGCAGGCGCACCGGTGGCCAACCGTTGAGCAGGGATGAAGCCACCCGTCTGGCAGAGTTGACCCGGGACGACTGATCCGCCCTTCTGTCGCAATTTTTTGCTTCATATTCCCGGCCATCTGTCTATCGTGTCGCCGAACAAACACCCGGAGGTAGCCCATGGATTACGAAACGATCCTTTATGACCTGTCAGACAACATCGCGACGATGACCCTGAACCGGCCCGATGCGATGAACGGGCTGACAAGCCGGATGCGGGCCGAAATCCTGTATGCCGTAAAACAGTCCCAGGATGAGGCACGGGTGCTGGTGATCACCGGCATGGGCCGCGGCTTCTGTTCCGGCCAGGATCTGGGCGATGCGCGCAATGTTGATGAGATCGATCTTGAAAGTACACTGCGCGATGAGTACGAACCAATGATTCGTGCCATCTATGACAGCCGAATCCCGACGATTGCCGCCGTAAACGGGGTCGCGGCGGGTGCCGGGGCCAACCTGGCCCTGTCGGCGGATGTGGTGATTGCGGCCGAAAGTGCCAGTTTCATGCAGGTCTTTTCCCGCATCGGGCTGATCCCGGACGCAGGTGGCACCTATTGGCTGCCACGCCAGATCGGCTTTGCCCGGGCCATGGGTGCCGCCCTTTTTGCCGAACCGGTGCCCGCCACAAAAGCCGCGGAATGGGGTATGATCTGGGAGGCAGTACCAGACGGGAGTTTTGCCGCTGTCGTGCGCACCCGCGCACAGCACCTGGCATGCGGGCCGACGGAAGGCTATCGCCTTATCAAAAAGGCACTGCGGTCAAGTGTGGATCAGACCCTGGATCAGCAACTGGAAACCGAAGCACAGCTGCAAGGCAAGGCTGGCAGAACATTTGACTTTCGCGAAGGGGTTCTGGCCTTTTTGGAAAAGCGCAAGGCGCAGTTTGAAGGGCGTTAACCGCCCGCCGTACCCGGCTAATCAAGCCTGGCAAGTTAACCAGGGACACAGGTTTTTCAAAGGTAAGGCCGCATGGCCGCAGGGGCAGGCTGAGGGTCGGCGCACAGGGGCCTGCACCATCGGACGGTGAATGGCCTGATCCCCTGCGCCCCTCCGGCGGGCTGCCTGCGGGGCGGCGGCGGATGCGCGGCAGGCCGGGCCTTCCGTATCGGTTTGGAAATTCCACAGGGTGGTGCGGGTTTCCGGCCCAAAAGGATATCACGTGCTTTCTTTCTATCGGTCTTCCACGTCCACGTAATCGCGCCGCGTGTTCCCGCTGTAGAGCTGACGGGGGCGCCCGATTTTCATGGCCGGATCCTCGATCATCTCTTTCCACTGGGAAATCCAGCCGACAGTGCGGCTGAGCGCGAAGATCGGGGTGAACATAGAGGTGTTGAACCCCATCGCCTCCAGTATGACGCCGGAATAGAAATCCACGTTGGGGAAGAGCTTTTTTTCGGCGAAGTAATCATCTTCCAGCGCGATGCGCTCCAGCTCCTTGGCGACCTGCAACTTCTTGTTTTTTTCTACACCCAGAAGGCCCAACACCTCATCCGCGGACTGTTTCATCACCTTCGCACGGGGATCAAGGTTTTTGTAAACCCGGTGGCCAAAGCCCATAAGGCGGAAAGGGTCGTTCCTGTCCTTCGCACGGGTGATGAATGCGGGGATGCGGTCAACTTCGCCGATTTCTTCCAGCATTTCAAGGCAGGCCTGGTTGGCACCGCCATGGGACGGACCCCAAAGGCAGGCGATGCCGGCAGCGATGCAGGCGAGCGGGTTTGCCCCCGAGGATGACGCCAGCCGGACCGTGGAGGTCGATGCGTTTTGTTCATGGTCGGCGTGCAGAATAAATATGCGGTCCATCGCACGGCTCAGGATCGGGTTCACCTGATAGTCCTCTGTCGGAACCGAAAAACACATGCGCAGGAAGTTTGACGCGTAGTCGAGGTCGTTGCGCGGATATACGAACGGCTGCCCGGTGGAATACTTGTAGGCCCAGGCGGCAATCGTCGGCATCTTGGCTATCAGCCGGATTGAGGCGACCTCCCGCTGCCAGGGGTCATTTATATCCGTCGAATCGTGGTAGAAGGCGGACATGGCACCGACCACCCCCACCATAATTGCCATCGGATGCGCGTCGCGGCGGAAACCACGGAAAAAATTCACCATCTGTTCATGCAGCATGGTGTGCGTTGTTACCCGGTTTTCAAAATCCTCAATCTGATCCGCATTCGGCAGTTTCCCGTAAAGCAGCAGGTAGCATACCTCCAGGTAGTGGGATTTTTCTGCCAGCTGATCAATCGGATAGCCGCGGTGCAGCAATTCGCCTCTGGCACCGTCAATAAAGGTGATGGAACTGTCGCAGGCGGCCGTAGAGGTGAAGCCAGGGTCGTAGGTAAAGACATTGCCTTCGGAATAGAGATTGCGGATATCAATCACATCCGGTCCGGCAGTGGGTGAGTAAATCGGCAGATCGAGGGTTTTTCCGTCAATTTCGAGCCGCGCAGTGCGTTGAGTTTCAGCCATGCTTTTCTCCTTCCCTGGTGCCTCGGCGCGGCCTTTCAGCGACCACGGGTCACCGCGTCATTCAATCGGGCAATGGATTCTTCCTGCCCCAGATGTGCCATCATGTCGAACACCGATGGCGCAACACTACGCCCGCTGAGGACAGCCCGCAGGGGCTGGGCGATCTGCCCGAGTTTGATACCCTTTTGTGCCGCGAAATCAGCGACCACGGCTTCCAGGTCTTCCTTGTTGAAATTTGCATGCTGCAATGCAGCAGTCAACTCGTTCAGTACACGGACAGAAACAGAATTGAGTTTTTCCGCAGCTTTCTCATCCGCTTCAAAAGGCCGGGTTCCGGTCGCAAAATATGCCTTTTCCAGGATATCAGGCAATTTTCTGGCCCCATTTTTGGCAATTGGCAGGGCAGCCTGCAGTTTGGCGGCTGTTTCCGCGTCCAGGGCGGGTTCCTTGATTTGCACAAGGTAGGCTGCGATTTCCTCCATCAATTCCGCGTCATCGCTGCGTGCGATGTGGAAAAGCCCGACGTTATCGAGCTTTTTGAAATCGAGCCGGGCCGGGGCCTTGCCGATACCGGGAAAGTCAAACCAGTCTTTTGCCTGTTCGGTGGTGAAGAGCTCATCATTGCCGTGGCTCCACCCCAGTCGCGCCAGATAGTTGCGCATGGTCGCGGCGGTGTAACCCATGGCGAGATAATCCATGATCCCGAGCGCACCATGCCGTTTTGACAGTTTCTTGCCGTCCTCCCCGTGAATGAGCGGGATATGGGCAAAGACCGGCAGAGCCCAATCCATGGCGCGGTAGATCAGGCTCTGCCGTCCGGCGTTGATCAGATGATCGTCGCCGCGGATTACATGGCTCACGCCCATATCGTGGTCATCCACCACCGCGGCGAGCATATAGGTCGGCGTACCGTCGGAGCGTAGCAATACCAGATCATCAAGCGTTCCTGCCCGCCATTCGACCTTCTTCCGTATTTTGTCGTTGACCCGTATGACACCGGTCTGCGGGGCTTTCAGGCGCACGACACAGGGCGCATCAGGTGCAGTAGCCGGGTTCGCATCGCGCCAGGGGGATTGGAAAAGTGCCGCCTGTCCTTCCCTCCGTGCGGTTTCGCGGAAGGTTTCGATTTCTTCGGGCGTGGAATAGCAGCGGTATGCGGTACCGTTCTCCAGCATTGTTTTTGCGACCTCCGCATGGCGGCTGGCGCGCTCAAACTGGCTGATTGGTTCGCCGTCCCAATCGAGCCCCAGCCAGGCCAGGCCGTCCAGGATCGCATCTGTCGCTTCCGGTGTCGAACGTGCACGGTCTGTATCTTCTATGCGCAACATGAACCTGCCGCCGCGCCCGCGGGCATAAAGCCAATTGAAAAACGCCGTGCGCGCCCCGCCGATGTGCAGAAAACCGGTGGGAGATGGGGCAAAGCGGGTGACAACGGGCGTATCGGACATCGTTCTGATTAACCTCTTGGTAACCTTGTTTGCGTAAGTTTCGCACGACGATTGGAAAGACCTTCATTAGGCAACAGCGGTGAAGCTGACAAGACAGGCTGCCTACTTGGTTATGGTGGATGGGCTCTACGCTCAGGCCCCCCGGTTTTTCCTGTGGGTGCCTGTCTGGCTGGGAGCCGGGGCAGCGGCCTATTTCTCTTTGCGCTTTGAACCGGGTATCGGCAGTTTTGCATGGTGTGCCGCGGTGACTTTGGCAGCTCTTTCGCTGGTTCTGCGGGGTGGAGATCTCCTGCGGGTGCTGGCCTGGTGTCCACTTTTGTTCAGCATCGGTTTTGGCTTGACGGCCTGGCGCAGTCACTCGGTATCGGCACCGAAACTCGGCTGGCATTATTACGGTGCGATAGAGGGGCGGGTTGTGCATCTGGACCGGTCTGCAAATAACATGATTCGTGTTACCCTCGCGGATCCGATCATGGAGAAATTTTCGCCGGAGCATACGCCGTACCGTGTGCGCGTAGCCTTACATTCGAAAGTGGAAGGTACTAAACTGACGCCTGGCGCACGGATTATGCTGACCGGGCACCTGTCCCCACCCGGCGGGCCGGTGGAACCGGGCGGTTTTGATTTTCAGCGCAAGGCCTGGTATGCGTCGCTCGGTGCTGTGGGGTATACCCGGGCACCGCCTGTGTTGGCGGTGCCGCCACAGGATGTATCCTGGGCGGATCGTATCTTTGCCTGGCGCATGGGGATTGCTGACTGGCTGCGCGCTGGCATCCCCGGCCAGAACGGTGCATTTGCGGCGGCGATTCTGGCAGGCGACCGGTCGGAAATTGATCCGGAACGGCTGGAGGATCTGCGTCAGTCAAACCTTGCCCATCTGCTGGCGATTTCCGGGCTGCATATGGGATTGATGACCGGGTTTGTCTTTGCCGTGGTACGATTTGTGCTGGCAACTGTCCCGGCCGTGGCCTTGCGCCTGCCGGGCAAGAAAATCGCCGCCGTGGTCGCGCTGCTGGCGGGCGCGGGGTATCTGGCACTAAGCGGGGCGAGCATCGCCACGCAGCGCGCCTTTGTGATGGTCGCGGTGATGCTTGTCGCCGTTCTGATAGATCGGGCTGCAATCACCCTGCGGGCGGTGGCAACTGCGGCCACAATTCTGATTGTGTTACGCCCGGAATCCCTGACAGAGCCCGGTTTTCAGATGTCTTTTGCGGCGACCACGGCCCTGGTGGCAACCTTTGAATGGTTGAACCGGACACAGGTCTGGCACCGTATGCGATATGGTCGGGGAAAGCAGGTTGCCCCGGCACTGTCGCTCTTTGTGGCGTCATTTGTCGCTGCTGCGGCGACGGCACCGATTTCTGCCTACCACTTCAATACCATGGCGCAATACGGGCTGATTGCCAACATGGCCTCCGTCCCGGTGATGAGCCTTGTTGTCATGCCTGCCGGGGTGACCGCAGCCGTGCTGGCACCCCTGGGCCTGGAAACCCCGGCACTTTGGCTGATGAGCCTTGGGATTGGCTGGATTTTGAATGTCGCAACCTGGGTGGCAGGTTTTCCCGGATCTGTTATCCGCATTCCTGCTGCGCCAGTGGCTGTGCTGAGCCTTATTATGATGGGCCTGCTGTGGGTTGTTATCTGGCGCGGGCCCGTACGCCTTGCAGGGTTTGCAGGGGTATTGCCTGGTATTCTGCTTTGGGCATGGGCCGAAAGGCCGGATATTCTGGTAACGGATAACGGGCACCTGGTAGGTATCGCGACCAAAGACGGTCGGGTGCTGAGCAAACCGCGCGGCAACAGGTTTGCTGCGGCGGTCTGGCTGGAAAACGACGGGGATGCGCTAAGCCAGCCGGAGGCGGCGGCACGCCATGCTTTTGACCGGCGCAGCTGGACGTTTCAGGCAGAGAATTATACCGTTGCTTTCAATGCGGAAAAAGAGCCGGAGCCGTCGCAATTGAAGGCGCTCTGCCGGCAGATGTCACTTGTTATTTTGCCAAACGTGGATGAAGGGCCGGATGGATGCCTGGTGCTGACCCGCAGGATCCTGCGCAACCGCGGGCCTGCGGCGATTGATGCAGGGCCGGACGGTAAACTGACTGTGACCCACGTGCGCGATGTGACAGGCGAGCGGTTGTGGAACGCCAGGAACTAAACGCCAGGCAATATGTTATCCGGCACGGAAACGTTGCCGGAGACGTGCCGTATCGCCTCGATCACTATGCCGGCAGTGATACGACCCATGACCAGGACCGATCCGGCGGTGCCCCCGGGGCCGACCTGTCCGCCTTGATTACGCGGGGTGCGGGGCCTGGCTCAATTATCTTCGGCAGGCGCATGATTTCGATGGCGCGGGCCTTATGGGCGAGGCGGCGGATGAAGCCGCGATCTTCAAGGGCTGTGATCAAACGGTGAATACCGGGCCTGGATCGAAGGCCCAGGGGCTTCTTCATCCCTTCAAACGACGGTGGAATCCCGTCTTTCTGCAGGTGTATATGGATAAATTTCAGCAAATTCACATGTTTACATGTCAGCATCTGCCCTACCCCTGTTTTAATGCGCAGGCGGCATAACATGCCTGTTTTGCGAGCGTTCTCCCTTGTTCCAAGTGTGGTCTGAGTCGCTGTCAAAAGAAATTTTTGGAATCGCGCACATGGAAACAAGTGCTGACACCGGTGTGCTGATCTAGAGCGGCAGGATGTTCACCCGCGCCCCCGCTTTCTGCGGCTCTGCGTTTGGTGCACGTACCATAAGGCAGTTTGCATCTGCCAGCACCGATAAAAGAGAGCTGTCCTGTCGGGCAAAAGGCGTGACACGCCCGCCGTCAATCCGTGCGCGCATGTAGTGCATCCGCGGGCCGTTGGCACCGATATTGATGGCAAGTTCCGCGGTTCGGAAGGCGTTCGGCTCCGCCGGTAAACCCAGCATCGTGCGCAGCGCGGGCAGCACAAAGACATGGCCGCAGACCATTGCGCTGACGGGGTTACCGGGCAGGCCGATGACGGGTGTGCCGTGGAGCGTGCCGGCCATCAGCGGTTTTCCGGGGCGCATGGCAACCTTGTAAAGGGACTGTCGCAGACCCGCTTTCCCTGCAGCCTGGCGCACAAGGTCGCGGTCGCCAACCGACGCCCCGCCAAGCGTGATGATCGCGTCGGATTGCGCCCCGAAGGCGAAGGCCTGGGTCAGTGCCGGTTCCGTGTCGGGTGCGATTGGCAGCATCCGTGGTGTGCCGCCATGGGCGCGAATCAGTGCGGCCAGCCCAAGGTTGTTGGAACTGATGATCTGGTCGGGTGCCGGATATTCGCCGGGCATGACAAGCTCATCTCCTGTGGTAATCAGGGCGACTACCGGGCGGCGGCGTACGCTGACCTGTGCCACATTCATGGCGGCAAGCAGCGAAATTTCTGCCGGGTTGAGGCGGCGCGGGGCCGATAGCCTGTCCCCTGCACGAAAATCGCTGCCCGCGGGGCGGACATATGGTGTGCTGTCAAGGTCATCGCCCAACGTGATTACAGTGCCGTCGCGATTGCAATCCTCTTGCGCCACGACGCGGTCCGCGCCTTCGGGCACGGGAGCTCCGGTGAATATGCGGACGGCCTGACCGGAGCTGACCGGGACTGACGCCCGCGCCCCCGCAATACTTTCCCCGATCACTGTCAGTTGGGCACCTGGTATGATGTCCGCGCTGCGCACGGCGTACCCATCCATAACGGAGGAGGCGAAAGGGGGCTGATTGAGCCGGGCAACAGCATCTGCGGCGAGGACGCGCCCGGCTGCCTGCGTCAGTGGTACGGTCTCCGGGTCGAGAGGTTCAAACAGGTCGAGTACAGTGTCAAGAGCTTCAGCAACCGGGGTCACACCTCAAACCGCCCGGATTTGCCGCCGTCTTTAAAAACCAGCTGCACGTTGCTGATAATTATATTTTTGTCGACTGCCTTGACCATGTCGTAGACCGTGAGTGCGGCACTGGTGACGGCAGTCAGTGCCTCCATCTCCGCTCCGGTCCGGCCAGTGGTCTTCACGGTAGATTCAATCTCTACCCCGTTGTCGGACATTTGCAAATCAACGCTGACCCTCGTGATGGGCAGCGGGTGGCAGAGCGGGATCAGATCCGCGCATTTCTTGGCACCCATGATCCCGGCAAGGCGTGCGACCGCCAGCACGTCGCCTTTCGTCGTGCGTGCCTGTGCAATCAGGGTGCGGGTGTTTGCAGCCATCGTCACGCTTCCGCGTGCGACGGCGATGCGGCGGGTGACATCCTTGTCAGAGATGTCCACCATCCGTGCCGCGCCATCCGCATCAAAATGGGTCAGCCTGCCTGCCATCACAGGGCCTGCGGGGCCCACGGGTCGGCTAACAGTTCCCTTGTGGCCAGGGTGACATTGTTGCGGCGCATCAGGCTTTCGCCAACCAGGAAATTGCGTACGCCGAATTGGGCAAGCTCTGCCAGATCCCGGGCGGTTGCAAGGCCGCTTTCACCCACCAGCAGTTTTTCAGCCGGGGCATAGCGGGCAAGGGTTTTGGTGATGTCCGGCACTATCTCGAACGTTTTTAGATTGCGGTTGTTGATCCCCAAAAGCGGAGAGCGCAGGCGGGTGGCGCGGTCAAGTTCTGCGTGGTCATGGATTTCTACCAGCACGTCCATTCCGTAGGAGAAAGCTGCCGCCTCCAGTTCCCCGGCCTGTGCGTCGGTCACGCCCGTCATGATGATCAGGATGCAGTCCGCACCCCAGGCGCGGGCTTCGGCGACCTGGTAGGTATCATACATAAAATCCTTGCGCAGGACGGGCAGGGTGACGGCCTCCCGCACGGCAGTCAGAAATTCCGGCGCGCCCTGAAAACTCGGCGTGTCGGTCAGCACACTAAGACAGGTCGCGCCGCCCTCGGCATAGGCTTTCGCCAGTGTCGGCGGATCAAAATCCTCCCGTATCAGGCCTTTGGACGGGCTTGCTTTCTTGATCTCTGCTATCAGGCCATACCCGCCTGCACCGGACGCACGGCGCAGAACTTCGGTAAATCCGCGGGGGGCGGGCTGGTCTTTCACCTGCGCCTCCAGCGTGGCAAGCGATACCCTCTCTTTGGCGGCAGCGATCTCCCCGAATTTGTACGCCTTGATCTTGTCAAGCACTGTTTGCGTCATTGGCCAATCCAGTCGATCTCTTCCTCGCCTCGCTCTCTAAACCATTTGTTTACGCGGGAAAATGGTCTGGAGCCGCAAAATGGCCTGGATCCGGAAGATTTGCGGCTTGCTGATAGCGGGGAAGGGTGCGTTGTTTCGATGACGAAATTTTTTGCGCGATCAACAGAACGTGCCGCTTTTTGGGCGTGCCTGCCCCAGAGAAGGTATGCGCACGGGGCGGTGGAGAGGCGATCAAGGATTTGCGTTATCAGCTCTGTCCAGCCAAGACCGGCATGGGTACCACACCTGGCCCTGGGCGGCACCGTGAGCGTTGTATTCAGAAGCAGAACACCCTGGTCCGCCCAGGCGGTCAGATCTCCGGTGGCAGGGTGCCGGCCGATGTCGGCCTTCAGCTCCCTAAAGATGTTACGCAAGGTGGCGGGAAGTGCGGTTTCAGCCGTGACCGAAAAGGCGAGCCCGTGGGCGTGGCCCGGGGTCGGATAGGGATCCTGGCCCAGGATCACCGCACGGGTGGCGTCCGGTTGGGTGCGTTCCAGTGCCGTGAAGACCTGATGAGGCGGTGGCAGGATGTCCGGCTCGGGCTTCCGGGCGATTCGGTCGGCGATTTTATCCGGTTCACCGCTTGAAAAGAAAGGCAGGTCAGCCCAGGCGCCCAGTCGCGCGGTATCAAACATGTCGGTGCCTAGTCGTCGGCCGGTTCTGTGGTGATCCGGGCGAGTGCGGCGAGTTTTTGCATCGCCTTGCCGCTGTCGATGCTCTCTGCCGCTATTGCAACACCTTCGGTCAGGTCAGACGTCTTGTCGGCAATGATGAGTGCTGCGGCACTGTTCAGGAGAACCGCATCACGGTATGCCCCTGTTTTACCGCCAAGAAGCGCATTAAGAGCGGCAGCGTTTTCTGCCGGTGTACCGCCGACGATGGCCTCGAACGGGTGAACGGGCAGGCCTGCGTCTTCCGGATGCAATGCACTGTCTGTGACGGTGCCGTCTTCAATCCTTGATACCCAGGTGACCCCGGCGATGGATATCTCATCGGTGCCATCAGCACCGTGTACGAGCCAGGCCTTCTCTGACCCGAGTTCATGCAAAACCTCTGCCATAGGGCGGATCATCTGCCGCGAGAAGGCACCGGTCAGTTGGCGTTTTACGCCCGCGGGGTTTGTCAGCGGACCGAGGATATTAAATATCGTTCGCGTCCCCAGGGCCTGGCGTGCCGGCATAACGAATCGCGTGGCGGGGTGGTGTATCGGTGCCATCATGAAGCCGATGCCCGCCTGCGCAATCGCTGCGTTCACCACATCCGGCCCGACCATGACCCTGACACCGAGCTCCCCGAGCACATCCGCCGTTCCGGATTTGGAGCTTAGGTTGCGGTTGCCATGTTTGGCGATAATGACGCCCGCACCTGCAACCACCAGTGCCGTCGCGGTGGAAATGTTCAGTGTGGCTTTTCCGTCGCCTCCGGTACCCACGATATCCAGTGCGCCCTCATACGTATCCACTGCGTTGCATTTGGCCCGCATCACGGTTGCTGCCGCCGCATATTCGTCCACGCTTTCGCCCCTTGTGCGCAGCGTCATTAAAAATCCGCCGATTTGTTCGGGCGTAGCGTCGCCTTCCATGATCGTGGTGAAGGCGGTCTCCGCCTCCGTTCGGCTGAGCGGTCCGTCAATGGCCTTTGCGATAAGCGTCTTCAGTGTGTCGCTCATGCGGGCACCGGTGCCAGATCAAGGAAGGTCTTCAGCATCCTGTGGCCGTGTTCGGACGCGATGCTTTCGGGGTGAAACTGGACACCGTGGATTGGCAGTTCCTTATGGGCAAGGCCCATAATCGTGCCGTCTTCCAGCCAGGCGGTGATTTCCAGGCTATCCGGCAGGGTGTCCCGTTCCACTACCAGAGAATGATAGCGGGTTGCTGCAAAGGGTGTCGGCAAGCCGTTGCAAATACCTGCGCCCCTGTGGTGCACCGTGCCCGTCTTGCCGTGTACGATTTCCCGGCAGCGTATGATTTTGCCGCCGAAAGCCTGCCCGATGGTCTGGTGGCCCAGGCACACACCCAGAAGCGGTATCCCGGTCCGCGTTGCTGCTGCCGTCAGGGCCAGGCAGATGCCTGCCTGATCCGGGCCGCAGGGGCCCGGGCTTAGCACGATCATGTCGGGGTGCATGCCCATGGCATCCTGCACTGTCACCTCGTCGTTGCGGCGCACGACAACAGACGCACCCAGCTCCCCCAGATAGTGCACCAGATTGTAGGTGAAACTGTCGTAGTTATCAATCAGAAGCAGCATTTTGACCCTGTTTCCCAAAGACATGCCAGCCCGTGTGTAAGCCCTTGTACCTTTCGGATGCCCCGTGCCCGACGGGCAATATAGAAAAAGCCGCAATGTGCGGGCAAGATCGAAAGCACACCGAAGAATGTTCGCGCACCCGGGCGGACGTATACGGGCGAATTACCCGGCAATGGCGGACCTGATCCTAACCCTTCATTGGTCGGTTCCGCCCCCGCGGCACAACCCCCCCGCTACAACCCGCCCCCGCTACAACCAGCCATGGTCGCGCCGAACCCATGGTGCAGGGCCCCATCAGTGTTTCCGGATACTGAAAGATCACGGGGGCAATCGAGGCGACCAGGCTACCCATGATCCTGCCCGGTACCAGCCGGTATTTTTTGCCGTCAGTTCTGCAAACCCCGGTTCTTTCAGCACAGGTTCATCACTGAAGGCGTATGAGAGGCTTCAGCGTATCTGACAAGTCCGTCATCGGCGTCACCTGTTGCAGTGCTCCGGTAAATAGCGGTTGGCAGCGAAAACCAGGCGCAAGACAGCCGCACTATAAATTTCCGCGCAAACTTACGAATTCCACCGCTTCGTCTGCTGCCTTGCGGAGGGCCCCTGCCTTGTCTACGGTTTCCTGGAATTCGGTGCCCGGGTCGCTATCGTAAACGATGCCGCCACCGGCCTGGATGTAGAGCGTCTCATCCTGCACCACACCGGTGCGCAGCGCGATACAGATGTCCATTTCACCGGTGCAGGAAAAATATCCGACACCGCCACCATAGATCCCGCGCTTTTCTTTTTCGAGTTCGTCTATGATCTGCATCGCACGAACCTTCGGTGCCCCGCTGACGGTGCCTGCGGGCAGGCCTGCCAGAAGGGCGGAGAGCGCATCGTGGTCGTCGCGCAACTGACCAATAACGTTTGAGACGATATGCATCACGTGGCTGTAGCGTTCGATGATGAATTGTTCTGTCGGTTCCACCGTACCGGTCCTGGCCACCCGGCCCACGTCATTGCGGCCAAGATCAAGCAGCATCAGGTGTTCGGCAAGCTCTTTGGGGTCGGTGAGCAGGTCCGCCTCAAGTGCTTCATCCTCGGACCGGGTTTTGCCGCGTGGGCGGGTGCCTGCGATGGGGCGGATTGTGACCTCCCCTTCGCGCACACGGACGAGGATTTCGGGGCTCGCGCCCACAACATGAAAGTCGCCGAAGTTGAAAAAAAACATGAACGGTGACGGGTTGGTACGACGCAGTGCACGATAGAGCGCAAAGGGCGGCAGTCTGAAAGGCATGGCCCAGCGTTGGGAGGGAACCACCTGAAAGATATCACCTGCGCGAATGTAATCCTTTGCCTTTTCGACCATGGCGAGGTACTCGTCCCTGGTGGTGTTTGACACCGGTTCCCCTACCGGTTCCCCTGACGTTACGATCCGCGCCTGCGGGGCAGGGCGTTCCAAATCACGAATGGCGTCCATCACCCGTTCCGCCGCCTGCGCATAGGCCGTGCGGGCACTGAGGCCGGAGGCGGCCCAGACCGGAGAAACCACGATGATTTCATCCTTTACCCCGTCTACAGCAACCACGACCGAAGGGCGCACCATGCGTGCGTCCGGCAGGTTCAAAGGGTCCGGATTCACATCCGGCAGGTGTTCCGCCAGACGGATCATGTCATAGCCAAGAAAGCCAAAAAGCCCGGCAGAGATCGGGGGAAGACCATCAGGCAGGTCAATCCGGCTTTCCGCCAGAAGTGCCCGAAGGCTGCCCAGGGGGTCGTGGCCCGCATGCTCAAAGGCCGTGTTGTCGTAGCGGGCGTGCCGGTTAATCCGAACGGACCTGTTGCTGCATTCCCAAACAACGTCGGGCTTCATGCCTATACAGGAAAATCGCCCCCGGATTTCGCCGCCCGTCACACTTTCAAGAAGAAAGCTGTCAGCCTGCGCCTGCGCGAGTTTCAGCATAAGGCTGACGGGGGTGTCGAGGTCTGCCGTCAGGCGGGCAAAGACCACCTGGTTGCGCCCCTGCGCATGGATGTGTCTGAAGGCGGCGAATTCCGGTTCCAGTTTAGTCAAAGGCCCGCGTCCAGACCCATGATCCGGTTGTTGATCCGGTTGATGGCAGCATGGTTAAGCCGGACGCGGCTGCGATTCTGCAGCGCACGTGAGAAGAGGTTCAGCATATCCACTGCCACGCCTGCATCGCGCCGGGCCTGGATCGTGAGCAGTGTTGCCTCCGCGCCTTCCTGTTCTGGGTCAAACGGGATGATGTCGGTCACGCGGGCAAGAATGACCCGGCCCGCATCCTCAATGATCGCGATATCACCTTCGGATTCCAGGCTGAATATCTCAGGCACCGTGGCGGGGGGCAGATCGTCTACAAAGCTCGTCCTGGTCAATGTTTCTTCGACGTTCCAGATCAGTTCATCCGGTTCCGTGCCAGCGGCAATCTCTGCAACAAATCCCCGGGCCATTTTCTGCAGTGCCGCGACCGTTTGATCCGTTTGCCAGTCTGACCTGACACGATCACGAATGTCGGCAAGCGGGATATCCGCGGGCTCCACAATCCCGTCAAGCCGGAGAGAGAGCACCCCGCCGTCGGCTAAATCGATAATCTCTGGAAAATCGTCCTTGTGCGCCGATTCCGCAGCAGTGCGGAAGGCCTCATAGCCCGTGATCGGATCAGTCGATTCAACGCTGTAATTGATGGTGGAGACGACCATTTTCGTCTCCGAGCCCAGTTCTTCTATCGTGGCACCGGCGGCAAGCAGGTCATCAATTTCTTCCACCAGCTCATTGATAAGGTACCGGGCCGCTTCACCGGCGAGCTCATCGCGCAGTTCAGGCAAGGCATCCTCAAAACTGGTGCTGTCGGCGGCGAGCACAGCATTGATGCGGAAAAGTGCGGGGCCAAGCCCGCTTTCAACCGGGCCGACAACGCCGGGGCTTTCGGCAGTAAAAACGATGTCAGCCGCTGCCGGGGCCAGGCTGCCGCGTTCAACGGCACCCAGGGAAATGTCCGCTTCCGCCAGGCCGCGTTCGCTGATGAGGCGGGTGAAGGACGCCTCGCCCGTATCAAGACGCGTACGTGCCTCCTGTGCTGTTGCCGTATCCGGGAAGACAAGCCGATCAACCACCCGGCGTTCCGGCTGGTTGAACCGGTCAAACTGATCATCATAAGCACCGCGCACATCCTCTTCGGGAATGTTTACCTTGTCTGTCAGGGCCGCCGGATCAAGCCAGGCATAAGTGATCTGCCGGGTTAGCGGAGAGCGGTATTGTTCAATGTTTTCCTTGTAATACGCCTCCAACTGCGCATCCGTTGAAGCCGGTATTTCTTCCTGCAATGCTTCTGCTGTCAGCTCCGCCCATTCGGCAAATCTCTCCTCCCGGGCAAAGTTCATCAGCACACGGGCACCGATACCGGTTCCGTCTACACCGCCGATCAGGGCAGCTTCCAGAATGCCGCGCGCGATTTCCTTACGCAGCAGGGATTCGTACTCTGCCGCAGAAATGCCAAGCCGGTGGGTAAGATAGAATTCATACCCCTCCCGATCAAAACTGCCATTGATCCCCGCGAACTGCGGGTTTGAAACAAGCGCATTGCGCACCGCCTCATCGCCGACAGACAGGCCTTTGGCCGAAACTTCGTTGTTGAGCGCAGCAATGCCGACAATGGCGTCGAGCACCTGGGCCTGAATGCCGCTTTCCAAAATCTCTGACGGGGACAGCACACGGTCCCGGGACATGCTCATCCGCCGGATCGCGTTCCGCAGGCCAGTGGCATAGGGTGTGATTTCGATGGGTTCATCTCCGACTGATCCGATGGTGCGAAGAGTGCCGCCGGTCAGCCCGCCGATACCAAAGCCGGCCAGGCCAACCATCAGAAGGCCGATCACGACCCACATGACCCTGGAATTGCCGCTTCCGCGCATGGATTTAAGCATTTCGCCGCCCTGTTTATGGCTTCCGGGACGTTTTAGGGGGCCAATTTGCGGGTTGCAAGCAGGATACGCGCAAGAATGGGTCAGGCAGCCCGCGCCCGGCTATATGTCAAGGCAGGAAAGCCGCTCAACAACGCGGGCAAGGTTAGCGGTATCCACATTGGCAAACGCGATACGCACATGCGCCTCTGCCATACCGGTGCCGCCTTCAGCCCGTGCGGGGCCAAACATCGTTCCGGGCAGTAAAAGCACAGCCGCCTCTTCCACAATCCGCCGGGCGACCGCATCACTGGGCAGATCAAACGGGTGGGCAGCGTAAGCGAAATAGGCACCACAGCCTTTTATCGTCCAGCCGGGCAAGGATTTGAATCCCTTCACCACAGCTGCCCGGCGGCGCAGGATCTCTTCCCGTTCCCGTGCCAGCCAGACGCCGAGGTTTTTCATACCCCAGAGTGCGGCACGCTGGCCCAGCTGGCCGGGACAGATCGTCATGGTATCCAGGAATTTCTCTGCCTGAGTCAGGCGGTCCTGGCTGGTGATCAGTGTGCCGACCCGGTGGCCGGTTAACCTGTAGGCCTTGGAAAAACTGTAGAGCTGAATCAGTGTCTGATCCCAATCCGGATCGGTGAAAAGATCGTGGGGTGCGCTGGTTTCGCTGTGAAAATCCCGGTAGGTTTCATCGATGATCAGGGCGAGCCCGCGGCTGTGCGCCAGTTCATAAAAGGCGCGTACCAGTTCCACCGGGTATTCGGCCCCTGTGGGATTGTTGGGAGATACAAGTATGATCGCACGGGTGGAACTGTTGATCAACGCTGCTACCGCCCCGGGGTCTGGCAGCAGGTCCGCACCGCAGGTGTGTACACGGGTTTCTACTGCGGCCATATCGAGCCACATCTTGTGATTGAAATACCAGGGCGCAGACAGGATTACGCTGTCCCCCGGTGCGGCAAGGGTCGCGATGGCTGCACAGAATGCCTGGTTACACCCCGCCGTGATCGCCACGTTTTCTGCCCCAATCCGGCCACCATAGGCCACCGACCAATCGGCGGCGACCTGTTCCCGCAGGGCGGGCAGGCCCTTGGCCGGGCCATAAACATGGGTTGTCGGATCTTCCATCACTGCCTGGGCCATGGCCTGGCGCAGACCGAGGGGCGGCGGGTCGGCGGGCGCGGCCTGGCTGATGTTGAGCAGCGGCTTGTCCGCCGGCAGATCCGCCGCGTTGACCCAGCCGCAGGCTTCCATGATCGGAGGTGCGACCGTGCCGATCAGGCATGGGTTCAGGGGGCTGTGCATGGGCGCAACCCTAGCCTGGCGATTTGCGCTGGCAAGGGTTATTGACAGATCGGGTATTGCCCGGGCCATTTCCTTGCCATAGCAGGCCCGCCGACCTTGCCGCCGGCTGCCAAATCCACGGCGTTCCTGCCCTCTTTCCGGCTGGCGGGTCAGGCCATCGCCTCGGCCACCTCCAGGGCAAAGTAGGTCAGGATACCCGTACAGCCCGCACGTTTGAAGCCGCACAGGCTTTCCATCACCACCTTGTCCCGGTCAATCCAGCCCCGTTCGCCCGCCGCCGCGATCATCGCGTATTCGCCGGAAACCTGATAGGCGCAGGTGGGCACACCGAGCTCCGATATGCGCCGACAGATGTCAAGATAGGGCATGCCGGGTTTGACCATCACCATGTCGGCCCCTTCCTCAAGGTCACGCAAGACGAGGCGCAGGGCCTCATCCGTATTGCCCGGATCCATCTGGTAGGTCTTCTTGTCACCCTTCAGTGACCGGGATGCGCCCACTGCATCCCGGAACGGCCCGTAGAAGGCCGACGCGTATTTGGCCGCGTAGCTCATGATCGCCACATCAGGAAAATCATTTGCTTCCAGCGCGCGGCGTATCACGCCGATGCGCCCGTCCATCATATCGGAGGGACCCAGGATATCCGCGCCCGCCTCTGCCTGCGCAAGTGCCTGTTTTTCCAGTGCCAGAAGTGTTTCGTCGTTAACCACCCTGCCGTCGCGGACAAGCCCGTCATGCCCGTCGGAGCTGTAAGGGTCGAGTGCTACATCAAGCATGATGCCGATATCCGGCACCCGGGCCCTGATCGCGCGGGTCGCCCGATTGATGAGGTTGTCGGGGTTCCAGGCCTCCTCACACGTTGGCGTCTTGTGCCTGTCGGCGGTGTAGGGAAACAGCGCGATTATCGGGATGCCTGCGTCCGTGGCGCGCCGGGCAGCCTCCACAACCCTGTCGACAGAGCGGCGCAGGACGCCGGGCATGCTTTCAACCGGTTCTTCCACCCCGTCGCCGTCGCGCACGAATATGGGCCAGATAAGATCTTTCCGGCTCAGCCCGTGTTCACGGGTCAGGTCGCGCATCCAGGATGTACGCCGCAAACGGCGCGGTCTGTGGGCGGGAAACGGGGCAGGGGTAACAGGCATAATCCGGCTCCTTCGGATCAATACCTATCGCCTGGCAGACGCATGTGGCAAGCCCTGCTGACATCCTCGTATGGGATCGTCCGTGTGCTGTTGTGCCTCCGGGCCGCGCACTGGACGCCGGGTCTGCTCCATGGCAAGGTGCGGTGCAGGGATAGCAACCCGTCTGATAAGATAATCCGCTTCGCTATCGGTGAACAAAAGAAAGTCTGTAAATGAACATCAAAACCGTGCCCGCCACTCTGGTGGCTGCTCTCTCTCTCTCTCTCTCTCTCTCTCTCTCTCTCTCTCTCTCGCAGCCTCAACAACGTCTGTGAATGCGCAGACATATTCCCTGCTTGGCCCTTGGGGAAATGTCCATGACGATACAGGGGCTGTTTATGATCCTGTAGGAACGAATGGCAGGGCGAGCGTCATGGGCACCCTTGTCGTTAGCAGGGTTCCGCTGCATGGTGATAAAGTGAAAATATCCCAGCGTGTGATGGGATGGCCTCGGGATTCTGTCCTGCTTGGTGAGGAAGAGAAGGCTATTGATATCGCAAGGCGGCTTTGTGGCCACCATGGTAAAGGGAACACTATTACCCAGGTGCACGAACCCAAACTGTGGACAAGGGCTGTACGGCGCGGGAGCTATCCGGATGGTAAAATCGCTACTTGGAGGGTTTACACCTATCGTTGTGTGAATTGAGACGAAACCTGTTCGGTCCCTGTGCCGGGCAGGTCGCGGTATAGAAGTCCGTCTGATGAGGCAGCAGGAATTGCTGCGGGGCAGACAGGGTGCGGTATTGAATTCTCGTTGCGCTTCCTTTTTCCGAAAGCGAATCGGTGCTGCCTCGTCAGACAGGGTGCGCTCCTGAGTCGCCTTCGCCCAGGCGCGTTGTGCTGTTTATCCCTGAGATTGGCCCCCGGGACCGGCCCGTCAACCGGGTGATGGGCCGCAGCACTATCCTCTTGTCAGCCTTCCGGGGCGTCAGCGCACCTCTTCTTGCATCCCGTGCTTGATTATCCATGGGCCGGACGCTAAGTGCCGCGGCTATGGCAGACGGGCAGGATATGGGCAGCGTCACGATTTCGGGCGCACCGGAAGGGTTTGACGCAACCCTGATCGCACGGGCGGCAGCGGACAGACAGGTGTTGCATGTGGCCAGGGATGATGCCCGGCACCGCGCAATGCGCATGGCACTCGGCTTTGTGGCACCTGGTCTGCCGGTCTTCTCTTTTCCGGCATGGGACTGTCTGCCTTATGACCGCATGTCGCCGAACCCGGAGATCTCCGCCGCCCGCATGGGGTTGCTCGCAATGCTCGCGGGCGGGTTTGACCGGCCATTTGTACTGCTGACCACGATCAGTGCCGTCGCCCAGCGGATACCTGTACGCACACTGGTAGCGGAGGCAAGTTTTACCGCGACAGTGGGCCGACAGCTTGATGTGGCGGGTTTGCGCAACTACTTCGCACGCATGGGGTTCACCCAGGCGGCGACAGTGACCGAACCCGGAAATTTTGCCATTCGCGGTGGTTTGATAGACGTCTATCCACCGGGCGAGACAGGGCCGGTTCGGCTTGATATGTTCGGAGATGTGCTGGACAATGCCCGGCGGTTCGATCCGGTAAACCAGCGCACGACAGAGAATCTGGAACGGCTGGAGCTTGCCCCTGTCAGCGAAGTGATCCTGGATGAGCCATCGATCCGGCGGTTCCGCCGGAATTACCGAACAGAATTCGGCACCACGGGCACCGATGACCCGCTTTATGAGGCGGTCAGTGTCGGCCAGAAACACGCAGGGGCAGAGCATTGGCTGCCCTTCTTTCATGAGCGGCTGGAGACACTCTTTGATTATGTCCCCGGTGCAACGCTGTTCCTTGACGACCGGGTTGAGGCTGCGCGGGAAGCGCGGTGGCAGACGATAGTCGATCAATACAGCGCACGGGTTGAAGCCTTGCGGTCCAAATCGCGGATCGACAGTATTTATAAGCCCTGCCCGCCAGGACTTTTGTACCTCGATAAGGATGCTTTTACAGCAATAACGGCGGGCCACGCAAAGAAGCATCTGAGCGTATTACCCCAATCCACAGGTGCTGGCGTGATTGACGCCGGCGGGCGCATCGGGCGTAATTTTGCACCAGAGCGAAAATCAGAAAAAGTAATCCTTTTCAGTGCTTTAGCAAACCATGTGAAGGCACACCGCACGGAAAGCCAGGTGATCATCGCCAGCTGGTCCGATGGTGCACGGGAACGGCTTTCGGGCCTTCTCGCCGACCAGGGTGTGATCGGCCTGAACACAATTGATCGCCTGCCTGAAAACCCCCAAAAGGGTACCGTATGCCTCGCCGTCTGGCCGTTGGACGAAGGGTTCGAGGCACCGGGCCTGACAGTGATTTCCGAACAGGACGTGCTCGGCGACCGGCTGATTCGCGCCCCGCGCAGGAAGCGGCGGGCGGAAAATTTTCTGACGGAGACGACGAACCTCGGCACCGGTGACCTGGTTGTGCACATCGACCACGGTATCGGGTGCTATAAGGGGCTGGAGACAGTCACTGTCGCCGGTGCGCCGCACGATTGCCTGCTTTTGGAATATGCCAAGGGTGATCGCCTGTACCTGCCAGTGGAAAATATCGAACTTCTTAGCCGGTACGGCCACAAGGAAGGAATGCTTGACCGGCTGGGCGGCAGTGCCTGGCAGGCCAGGAAGGCCAGTTTGAAGAAGCGTATCCGGGAGATGGCGGATAAGCTCATTCGCGTTGCTGCTGAACGTGCGTTGCGCAAGGCGGCGGTGATGGTTCCCCCCGCGGATACCTGGGACACCTTCTGTGCACGGTTTCCCTATGCAGAGACGGACGATCAGCTGAATGCTATCGGGGACGTGGTCGAAGACCTGGCCTCCGGAACGCCGATGGACAGGCTGGTGTGCGGCGACGTGGGCTTCGGCAAGACGGAGGTTGCCCTGCGTGCGGCTTTTCTTGCGGCGCATGCCGGGGTGCAGGTTGCCGTGATTGCACCGACGACCCTGCTGGCCCGGCAGCATTACAAGAGTTTTTCAGAACGCTTCCGTGGCACAGGCATCCGGATTCGCCACCTGTCGCGGTTTGTCTCTGCCAAAGAGGCTGCCGTCACGCGGAATGAGATATGCGACGGCAGGGTTGAGATCGTCGTGGGCACCCATGCACTTTTGGCCAGGGGGGTCAATTTTGCCCGCCTCGGCCTCCTGGTGATCGACGAAGAACAACACTTCGGCGTGGCTCACAAGGAACGGCTAAAGGAGCTTCGGTCCGACATCCACGTCCTCACACTTACAGCCACACCGATCCCGCGCACATTGCAGATGTCACTTTCCGGTGTGCGTGATCTGTCGATCATCGGTACGCCACCGGTTGATCGGCTCGCCATCCGCACCTATGTCAGCGAATTTGATACAGTCACCCTGCGCGAAGCACTGCTGCGTGAACATTACCGTGGCGGGCAGTCCTTCTTCGTCGTCCCGCGCATCGCCGATCAGCCGGACATTGAAGAGTTCCTCAGGTCCGAGGTGCCGGAGGTCACCTACGTCGTTGCCAACGGCAAGATGCTGCCGGGTGCGCTCGACGAGCGGATGAACGCCTTCTACGACGGTAAATACGACGTGCTGCTGGCCACGACCATCGTGGAATCAGGCCTTGATATACCCACTGCGAACACGATGATTGTGCACCGGGCAGATATGTTCGGGCTGGCGCAGCTCTACCAGATCCGGGGGCGGGTAGGGCGTTCAAAAACGAGGGCTTATGCGTATCTGACGACAAAGCCAGGGGTTCCGCTGACGCCCAATGCAGAGAAACGCCTGCGTATGCTGGGATCGCTTGACAGCCTCGGGGCAGGTTTTGCGCTGGCAAGCCAGGATCTCGATATCCGCGGGGCCGGGAACCTTCTGGGAGACGCACAATCCGGCCACATCCGCGAGGTAGGATTTGAACTCTACCAGGAAATGCTGGAGGAGGCGATCACCAGAATGAAAACCGGCGGGCCGGAGGATTTCCCTGACGCTGCCGACGGATGGTCACCGCAGATCAACCTGGGCGTTCCGGTCCTGATTCCCGCGGATTATGTCGGGGATCTGGACGTCCGCCTCGGCCTCTACCGCCGGCTGTCAGAACTTTCAACCAGGGTGGAGCTCGAAGGTTTCGCAGCAGAACTCATTGACCGCTTCGGCAATCTGCCCGACGAGGTTGAAACCCTGCTCCGTGTTGTACGCATCAAGGCCATGTGTTACCGTGCCGGGATTGCCCAACTTGACGGTGGCCCCAAAGGGGCGGTCATCCGGTTCCGGAACGACAAATTTTCCAACCCGGCTGGCCTGGTGGAGTATTTTCAGGCTTCCAACGGCACGGCGCGACTGAAAGACAACAAGGTCGTCGTGCGCAGAAACTGGGACAAGGACACCCAAAAGATCAAGGGGGCCTACATCATCGTGCGGGATTTGGCGCGGCTTGCCGCCTGAACTCTTGCCCAAATCGCACCGATTGCGTATTTTGAAAACAGAAACCTGGATTCAGAACGGATCGGTTATTTCGCTGATCCGGTGTCCGGGACTACATCCCTTCATAAACCGGGAAGCGGGCGCAAAGTGCCCCTGCCTTTGCCTTGACGGCCTCTTCGGTGGCGTTGTTGCTGTCTTCCCCGTGGACCGCCAGCCCATCGACGATTTCCACGATCATATCAGCGATCTGGCGAAATTGTTCCTCACCAAATCCGCGGGTGGTTCCGGCGGGTGTACCCAGACGGATGCCGGAGGTGATTGCGGGTTTTTCCGGGTCAAACGGGATGCCGTTTTTGTTGGTGGTGATATGCGCACGATTGAGCGCCTTTTCGGTGGCGTTGCCTTTCACGCCTTTGGGGCGCAGGTCAACGAGCATCACGTGAGTGTCCGTGCCCCCCGTCACGATATCAAGCCCGCCGCAAATTAGCTGGTCGGCCAGGGCCTGTGCATTGGTGATCACCTGTTTTTGATAGTCGATAAAGCCCGGCTCCAGTGCTTCGCCGAAAGCCACGGCCTTGGCTGCGATCACATGCATCAGCGGGCCACCCTGGATGCCCGGGAAAATGGCCGAATCTACCTTTTTGGCGATGTCTTCGTCATTCGTCAGTATCATGCCGCCGCGCGGGCCACGCAGGGTTTTGTGCGTGGTTGTCGTGACCGCATGACAGTGCGGGAAGGGCGACGGATAAAGGCCTGTTGCGATTAGCCCGGCGAAGTGGGCCACGTCGGCCAGCACATAGGCATCAACGGTATCGGCGATTTCCCGGACGCGGATAAAGTCAATCATCCGCGGAATGGCAGAACCCCCGGCGATTATCATCCTGGGCTTATGTTCGGCGGCCAGATCGGCCATCTGGTCGTAATCAATCATGTTGTCATGGCGGCGCACACCGTACTGGATTGCGTTAAACCATTTGCCGGATTGATTCGGCTTTGCCCCGTGGGTCAGGTGGCCGCCGGCATCAAGGCTCATTCCGAGGATCGTGTCACCCGGCTGCAGGAGTGCCTGAAAAACGCCCTGGTTCGCCTGGCTGCCGGAGTGCGGCTGCACATTGGCGAAATCACATTTGAACAGTTTGCATGCCCGCCTGATCGCCAGTGTTTCGGCAATGTCAACAAATGCGCATCCCCCATAGTAGCGGCGGCCCGAATAGCCTTCGGCGTATTTGTTGGTCATGACCGAGCCCTGCGCCTCCAGAACCGCTTTGGAAACAATGTTTTCCGAGGCGATCAACTCAATCTCATCCCGCTGGCGGGAGAGTTCCTTGCCTATGGCGGCATAAATTTCCGGGTCTTGGGAAGCGAGGTTTTGGGTGAAAAACGCTGAATCCGGCATGGTCTTTCCTTCCTGTTGTGCCGTGCCGGTTCGGCAAACCCGGCATATCCGATACGGTCTGCGGGCGACCATGCGCCCGGGAATCATATCGTATGTAGGATGAACGCGGCCCGGGGGAAAGCGGATTTTTGCCCGGTGGTGCGCCAGGGACATCTTCGTGCGGATGATGGCCGGTTTTGCCGCCGGGCACCTCCCCGCCCCCCGGAAAGCGGTGCGCAGCCCCTGACAAGGGATAACGACAGGGCACAGCGGGCCCCTGCCTTCCGCGATAACCGGTGCAAGGGCAGGTGCAACCGACAGGGAAAACCGGATGAAACAGACAATCGCCGCCGCGCCGGCAGCAATCCTGCCTGCAACATCGACCTGGACAAATGAGTGCAACCGGGTGGAGGAGAGCTTCTGAAGACAGCAATACCTGGCCGGGCGCGTGGCAGCCTGCATTGACGCGGGCGCGGATATTGAGGCACCGGGCGCAAACTGTGTATATTGCGCTTCTGCCTAAACATGGGTAAAATGGACGGAAATTATAAAGGAGGCCGCTTTTGGCAGTGACATCACAGGAACAGATCCGATACTGGGGCATCTGGGCGGTGGCCGTCCTGTTTACGCTCTGGTTTCTGGGCGATGTGCTGCTGCCCTTTGTGACGGGTATGGCGATCGCCTACTTCCTTAACCCAATTGCTGATCATTTGGAAAGGGTCGGTTTCAGCCGTGTGATTGCGACCACAATTATCACGGTTTGTGCGCTCTTCGCCTTGCTTTTGATGCTGTTTTTCCTCATCCCGCTTCTGGGACGCCAAATTGAGGCACTGGTGGCTGCAGCACCGGGCTATGTGTCCCGGACACAGGCCGCGATTTCGGCGCAGTTTCCGGAATTGGCTGATGAGGATTCCGCCATCCGTCAGGGGCTGGCGTTCGTGACGGATTTCATCCAGTCGCGCACTGCGCAACTGGCGCAGGCTCTTCTGCAATCGGCACTCTCGCTTGTGGATTTTGTCATCTTCATCGTCGTGGCCCCGGTGGTGGCCTTTTATATGCTGCTCGACTGGGGCAGGATGATTGCAAAGGTCGACAGCTGGATCCCGCGCGATCACCTGAAAATCGTGCGCCAACTGGCCCGGGAGGTAGACATTGTGCTGGCAGGTTTCGTGCGTGGCCAGATGACCGTCTGCATGATTCTGGGCACCTTTTATGCGATCGCCCTGATGATCACGGGTTTGCAGTTCGGCCTGGTTGTGGGTATGGTCGCGGGGCTGCTGACATTCATTCCCTACGTGGGTTCTGTTATCGGTGGCGTGTTGTCGATTGGGCTGGCGTTGTTCCAATTCTGGGATACCCCGCAGTGGGTGGGGGTGGTCGCCATCATTTTCGTGGCCGGCCAGATGCTTGAAGGCAATTTTCTGACTCCGAAGCTTGTCGGCGGCTCCGTCGGGTTGCATCCGGTATGGCTGATGTTTGCGCTATCGACCTTTGGCACACTCCTCGGCTTTACAGGCCTGCTGGTTGCAGTGCCGGTGGCGGCTTGTCTCGGCGTTTTCTTCCGTTTCGGCGTGGGCCAGTATCTGACGGGGCGACTTTACACCGGACATGCCGGTAAAGAGCCTTCAACGGATGATTGAACAGATGGTTTTTGACCTGCCGCCGGACACTGCGTTTGGCCGGGATGATTTCCTTGTGTCCGAAGCGAATTCTGCGGCCGTCGCACGGATAGAGGCATGGAGGAACTGGCCGCAAAACAAGCTGGTTCTAAGCGGCCCGGCGGGATCCGGCAAATCCCATCTGGCACGTATTTGGACAGAGGCGGCGGGGGCCACGGCCATTCCGGCTACGGAACTGCCGGGTGCGGATCTGACAGCCCTGGCAGGAACCTGGGCCGGGGTTGCCGTTGAGGATGTGCATGAAGCGGGGCCAGAGGCGCAGCGGGCACTGTTTCATTTGCACAACCTATGCGGCCAGGACGCACGCCTGCTGTTGATGACAGGGCGCGGAAACTCTGCCGCCTGGGCCGGCGCACTGCCCGATCTTGCCTCCCGCATCGCCGCGGCACTGGAGGTGCGGGTTGGCGCACCGGACGAAAATCTGCTCGGTGCGCTTTTCGTCAAGCTCTTTGATGACCGGCAGCTGCAGGTGGCCCCGCATGTTTTACGCCAGATGCTTCTGCATTCAGAGCGCAGTTTCGCCTTTGTAATGGAGCTTGTGAACAGGCTAGATAAATTCGCCCTGGCCAAAAAGTCCGGGGTCACCCGGAAGCTGGTGTCGGATGTGTTCAAAGAGATGCGACAGGAAGACGGACAGACAGCCCCCTGACCCCTGATGACACTACACCGCGGGCACATTTTTACATCCCGATTCCTGTGTGGGGAAGCGGCCGGATAACCTTTATCTTCAACGCAGGCGCGATTTTGAACCGGAAGCCTGTGCCCCCTGACCGAGCGGTTGCTGTCAGTCCCTGTCCCCGACGAATTCTGCACGGTCCGCGCCACAGTCGGCCTGAGAAGAGATTTGGCGTAACGATAAAACCACACCCGCGCCACACGGCATGCCGGTTGTCGGGCCCCTGGTTATCGATCCGGCGCACCCGTCGTTTCCATTCATTCCCGATACGTCGCTGACGCCGGTTCTCTGGTTGTGGCGCGGGTCTGGTATGCGGCCCGTGCAGTATTGCCTGCCGCGGCAAGCTCGCCGGGACTCTTCGGCGGGGAATCGGTCGTGCACAGGCCCGACGCCCTGGCCGCGGCACCAGAAGTTGCGGGCGTACCGACAATACGGCAATTCCCGTTGTGCGCACCCGCGTGATGGCCTAGTGAACTGGGACGTTTTAATCAAAGAGCCCGTCCATGCGCCTGTCGCGGTATTTTCTGCCGATCCTTAAGGAAACCCCTGCCGAGGCACAGATCATCTCGCACCGCTTGATGCTGCGGGCCGGCTTGATCAAACAGGCATCCGCGGGCATCTACTCCTGGTTGCCCACAGGTTTCAAGGTTCTGAGAAAGATCGAGGATATCATCCATGCGGAGCAGATCCGTGCGGGGCACCACCCTATGCTGATGCCTACGATCCAGTCTGCCGACCTGTGGCGCGAAAGCGGACGTTATGATGCCTATGGGGCAGAGATGCTGCGCATCAGGGATCGCCACGACCGGGACATGATATACACTCCCACAGCAGAGGAGCTGATCACGGACATCTTCCGTTCCCATGTGACCAGCTATCGCGACCTGCCGCTAACGGTATACCAGATCCAGTGGAAATTCCGCGACGAGATGCGTCCGCGTTTCGGTGTCATGCGGGGGCGCGAATTCTACATGAAAGACGGTTACAGTTTTGACCTGACGAGGGAAGACGCATTGCACGCCTACAACCGCCATCTCGTCAGTTACCTTCGAACCTATGAACGGATGGGTCTGCAGGCAATTCCCATGCGGGCCGACAGCGGCCCTATCGGTGGCGATGATACGCACGAGTTTCTCGTGCTGGCCGACACCGGCGAATCGGAAGTCTTCTATGACAGCGCAATTACCGATCTGACCCTGGGCGACCGGGACATCAACTATTCCAGCACCGGGCAATGTCGCAGGGTGATGGAGCAGTTCACCTCCCTTTACGCCCGTACGGACGAAACCCACGACGAAGCACTCTTCAACGCAATCCCGGAAGAGCGCCGCCGGACAGCCCGCGGCATCGAAGTCGGTCAAATTTTCTACTTCGGCACACAATACTCCGACGCATTGAGCGCAAAGGTGCAGACGTCGGATGGCAGCCAGGCGGCCGTGCATATGGGCAGCCACGGTATCGGTGTTTCCCGCCTCGTCGGCGCGATCATTGAGGCGAACCACGACGACAAGGGCATCATCTGGCCCGAAGGCGTAACGCCGTTCCACGTCGGCATCGTGAACCTGAAACAAGGCAATGGGGCGGCGGATGCAACCTGTGAGGCACTTTACAGGCAATTGACCGGCCACGGGCTGGATCCGCTCTACGATGACACAAATGAACAGGCCGGGGCAAAGTTTGCAACGATGGACCTGATAGGCCTGCCCTGGCGCATCACTGTCGGCCCCCGCGGGCTGAAAAACGGTGTGGTGGAACTGACTTCGCGCCGCAGTGGGGTATGCGTGGAGCTGACGTCCGCTGATGCTGTTGCCCGGGTGGCTGAAATTTATGCGCCGCAGGGTATGGAAAAGTAATGCAAATTGATTTTCCTGCCCATTTGCAAACGGTTACAGATCAGCCGCAATGCCCATCCTGGAACGGGGCACCAGCGGGTGCCGCGGTTTGACTGCCCCGGGAATCGGGGCAGGCTATGGGTAATGTCGTCGGCCTTTGTGCGGTGTGCCGTGCACGTGCCCGAGTGTATTCCTCAAGGCGAGTTCAGGTGCTGGACGGGGCCGTGATGAAATGGGCCGTATCGTCACATAATTTGATACCGGCACAGAAGTGAAAGGCATGGCTCTTGAAAAGGCATGCGCGCCCATGACAGGTTGTGATTTCTGGCCCGACGGCTTGCAAATATGTCTGATATGTTCGAACGATTTGACCGGCTGACGGAGCACTGCGATGCGCCTTAACGCTTCTGCCCGTGACCAGCCGGTCGCCGTCGGTTGCTGTGACAATATCCGGATTGCATCGTGCATCCGGGATGATATCGGGGACGCCATCCCTCCGGCCTTTGCCGTGCAAGCCCTTGTCGCTGAAATTTCTGCAAGATTCTTCAGGAACGCCATCCGGCGATGCATCCGGCCGGGAAAAGACATTTTCACGCAGTGACAGGTCAATGAACACGCTTCCTTTTTCCCGGTTCGAAATGATGATCGCCTGGCGCTACCTGCGTGCCAAACGCCGTGAGGGCGGGGTCAGCGTGATGACCTGGATTTCGCTGGTGGGTGTGGCACTCGCCGTTTTTGCGCTGATCGCCACGCTTGCCGTACGCACGGGCTTTCGGGTGGAATTTGTCAGCACGATTCTGGGCTCCAACGCCCATGCCACCGTCTATGCATCGCCCTACGTCAACGAGGCCGGGCAGACCGTGAATACTTTTGACAACTACGAGGCGAAGGCGGAAGCCATGCGCGCCATAGACGGCGTGACCCGGGCGGCGGCCATTGTCAAAGGCCAGGTGATGGCAAGTGCGAATAACCGCAACACGGGCGTGGAGGTTTTCGGCGAAACCTACGAAGATCTGCTGACTATCCCGCGTATTGTAAACCCGCAGATCAGGCGCGGCGCGATTGAAAACTACAGGAAAGGCGTTGCCATCGGCACCGGTGTTGCGCGAAAATTGGGGTTGGCCCCCGGCGACAGGATCACGCTGATTTCCCCTGATGGCTTCCAGACCGCTTTCGGCACCTCGCCACGGGTGTCTGCCTATGAGGTCGTTTATATCTTTGGCGTGGGCCGCTATGATATTGACCAGACGCGCATCTACATGCCGCGGGAAGAGGCGCAGGCCTACTTCAACAGGGCAGGCGTGGTCGATGAATTTGAAGTGCAGGTGACCGATCCGGAAACTGTGGAAAGGCTAACGGCGGCACTTGCCCGCGCCGGCGGGCCTGACGCGCTGGTCTGGACCTGGAAGAACGCATCCGGCGGATTTCTGAGGGCATTGGAGATGGAGGACAATATCATGTTCATCATTCTTTCCATCCTTGTCATGATCGCCTCGCTGAATATCGTTTCCGGCCTGATCATGCTTGTCAGGAACAAGGGGCGCGACATAGGTATCCTGCGCACCATAGGCTTTTCAGAAGGGGCGGTCCTGCGGATATTTTTCCTGTGCGGGGCATCCATTGGCGTGGCCGGCACCGCGGCCGGCGTGGTATTTGGTTGTCTATTTGCGATTTACATCGACCCGATCTTTCGGCTCGTGAACTATTTGGCGGGCGGTGGTATCTGGGATCCGCAATATCGGCTGTTGTCGGAATTACCCGCGAAACTGGAACCGGGCGACGTGTTCTTCGCGGTGTTTCTGTCACTGTTTCTGAGTTTCGTTGTAACCCTTTTCCCGGCCCGCCGGGCCGCGCGGATGAACCCGGTGGAGGCGCTCCGCTATGAATAGCGCGGTGACGCTTGCCGGTATTGAAAAGAGTTACAACCGGGGCACACCGGGGCAAATCCGGGTGCTGGCGGGGGTGGAACTGTCTGTCAATGAAGGCGAGGTTGTGGCGCTCGTGGCACCTTCCGGTGCCGGCAAGTCGACACTTCTGCATATCGCCGGACTTCTGGATACACCCGACAGCGGCACCGTGGAAATCGGCGGCAAATCGGTCGGGCAGGGGGATCGGGAACGGACGCGCATCCGCAGGCAGGAGGTTGGCTTCGTCTACCAGTTCCACCACCTGCTGGCGGAATTCACCGCGGTTGAGAATATTGCCCTGCCGCAGCTTGCAAACGGCGTGGCGAACCGGGCGGCGCGGGACCGTGCAGCGGATCTTCTGGCCATGGTGGGGCTCTCGAAACGCGGCGATCATCGCCCGGCAGAGCTCTCTGGCGGCGAACAGCAGCGGGTGGCGTTTTGCCGGGCACTTGCCAATAGCCCGCGGCTGCTGCTGGCGGATGAGCCGACCGGCAATCTTGATCCGGGCACCTCTGACACTGTTTTTGACGCGCTGATGACCCTCGTGCGGTCGTCCGGCATGTCGGCGGTGATTGCGACCCATAACCTGGCCCTGGCCACCCGGATGGACCGGCAGGTCCGGCTCGACGCCGGCATGCTGTATCCGGCGCAAGATTGCTGTTTACCCCCGGCGGGTTTGGGTTAGCCTGTATCTTGTGATCATCCAAAGGAGATTTCCATGCGTTATGCCCACACCATGGTCCGTATCACGAACATCGATGAAAGCCTTGATTTCTGGGTAAACAAAATGGGTTTTGAGGAAGTGCGCCGGAACGAGGTGCCCGAGGGCAGGTTCACGCTGATCTTCCTGGCCCCGCCACAGGATGTACCGGGGGCGCGGACCAATCGTACGCCGGAACTGGAGCTGACCTACAACTGGGATTCGGATGAAATCTACACAACGGGCCGGGCCTGGGGGCACCTGGCCTACCGGGTCGATGATATTTACGCGGTCTGCCAGGGGTTGATGGACAAGGGTGTGGCCCTTAACCGCCCGCCCCGTGACGGGCGCATGGCATTTGTGAAATCGCCGGACAATATCTCTGTCGAGCTTATTCAGGACGGTGCCGCCCTGCCCGTGCAGGAACCCTGGGCCGGCATGAAAAACACCGGCGACTGGTAGGCCACGGTCAGCCATGCCGATGAAGAATGCGCCTGCAACCGGGACATCAGGATGCGGCTGTCTTCAGTATCCGTTTTAAGGATGGCATATGGACCGGTTCTTTGACAGTTGCAGGACGGCGGGCCCCTGTATCGGCATGATGCGGCAAGAAATCGGGGGGCAGTGGCAGGCGGAACCGCGGCGAACGGGTGTGGCGTGGATGTGCGCTGTCGCCTGATGGTGATGCGGGGAATGGAGGCGGGGCCTTTCCGACGCCCGGTGCTCGGCCGCCCCGGTGGCGGGTATCGCCGACAAACCGGCTGAGGTCGGGCCGCCAGTGACAAAAATAATCCAGGAAGCCTGCAACAGGTTTGTCAACGGCCATAGCGCGAACGTCAAGGCCCGCCAGCCACAATGATCGCCGGGCTTCGGATGTGTCCGCCACGGGTGTGCCAGACCACCTCGGGCTGATCGTCATAACTGCCGTATCTTCAGCTGCGTCACCTTGTTTCCGGCCCGGCCTGAAATTTCAAACCGGTGATTGTGAAAGATGAATACCTGGCCGATGTCGGGAATCATCTGCGCCTCGTGAATCACCAGGCCCGCGATCGTGTTCGCCTCCTCATCGGGGAGCGACCAATCCATGGTGCGGTTGAGGTTGCGGATTGTTATGGCGCCGTCAATAACATAGGAGCCGGTTTCGTCCATTTCCGGCATGGGCTGGTCATCCACGTCATGTTCATCGGCGATTTCTCCTATCACCTCCTCTATAATATCTTCCAGCGTCACAAGGCCCTGCAGTGCCCCGTATTCGTCAATCACCAGCGCGAAGTGGGTTTTGCGGCGCAGGAATTCGCGTAACTGATGGTTGAGCGTTGTCTTCTCCGGAACAAAATAGGGTTTCATGGCGATTGACATGACGTCAAATTCGGCGATCTTTGCGACCCCGTCTGCGCTGCGCATCAACCGGTTGACGGCGCGCAGAAGATCCTTTGCATGTATCACGCCGATGATGTTCTCCGGATCGTCGCGATAGACGGGGAGGCGCGTGTATGGAGAGTTCAGGCACTGGTTTATGATTTTGTCCGGCGGCAGGGCCAGATCCAGCATCTCCATATCTGATCGGTGAAGCATGATTTCCTCCACCTCCAGTTCCTTGAGTTCAAGCGCGCCGAGCAGGCGATCCCGGTCGTCGCGATCCACATTGCCTTCCGAATGGCCGAGTGCCACGATGCCCGCGATCTCGGCCTGGGCCCTGGCGGCACTTTGCGCATCATCAGCGTCCCGCAGACCGGCAAAATAAAGAATACCGCGTACCACAACCTGCACGGCGGCGACAAGCGGGGCAAAGACGGTGACCACGACAGAAATCGGGCGACTGACAAGCGTCGCGGCCTGTTCCGAGCGCAGGATCGCGTAGGTCTTGGGTAACACTTCTGCAAAGACGAGCACAAGAAGCGTCATCACGAGGGTGGCGAC
Source organism: Paracoccaceae bacterium (assembly GCA_014323795.1). Classification (GTDB taxonomy): domain Bacteria; phylum Pseudomonadota; class Alphaproteobacteria; order Rhodobacterales; family Rhodobacteraceae; genus Amylibacter. The sequence continues at coordinate 45,987 of JACONK010000008.1, forward strand.
GGGCACACCTGCCTCCCCGAAGAGCTGCAGAAAGAGCGAGGTCGCCAGCGCAGCTGCCAGGATGTTTACCAGATTATTGCCCAAAAGAACCGCCCCGATCAGGCGTTCGGAATTGTCGGTCAGCCGTAGTGCCAGGCGGGCACCATAGCTTCCCTTGTCCGCCAGCGCGTGAAGCCGCCCGCGGGAGGCGGCGGTCAGCGCGGTTTCGGATCCGGAAAAGAAAGCGGACATGCACAGGAGACCAAGCACGGCACAGATTGTAAGCCAGGCACTTGCGTCAAGAAGCGGCGCGGATTCCATTGTTCAAACGTTTCCAGTGGTTAAGGTCACATGCCCCGTTATGGGGCCCCCGACGCGCCACTTCAAGAGAGCGCAGAATGAAGGTTGTCGATTCGGGGCGGATTTCGGGGGATATCCGGTTCTTTGGCATGGTCTGTTTTAAAAGGTTCCGCTATGCCGCAGTTGCGGCGACCACCCCGCCTGCCAAATATGCCCGGCAGGCTGATATAGTGTTCGGGACAGTACGTGGTGCCGTAACTATACTGCAAATTCCGCTTTCATCCCCGGGCTAACGGATGCCTTGTCAGCACCAGCTCCTTGAGCGCGTCATCGAGCACATGGGTATATATTTCGGTCGTTGCCACATCTGCATGTCCCAGGAGCATCTGGATCACGCGCAGGTCCGCACCACCGGCCAGCAGGTGGGTGGCAAAGGCGTGGCGCATGGTGTGCGGCGTCACGCTGGCGGGGTTTACGCCTGCCAGCACGGCGATATCTTTTATCAGCCCGTGAAAGCGCACCCGGGTCAGGTGGCCGGCCCTGCCCGGCGACGGGAACAGAAAACGTGATGGCGGCTTGCCCTGCACACGACCCCGTTCTTCTGCGCTGTCGCGGGCGTTCAGCCAGGCGGCCACAGCCATTTTGGCACCGGGAGAGAGAGGCACCAGCCGTTCCCTGTCGCCCTTGCCCCGGATCAGGAGCATATCCGGGTTACCGCGCACGGCGGCCACGGGCAGCGTCACCAGTTCGCTTGCCCGCATGCCCGTTGCATAAAGCAACTGCATCAGGCAGGTGTTGCGCAGCCGGGCGGCCTGGGTCCGTCCGCTGCGTGCCGCTGCGTCCAGCAGGCGATCCACCTCTTCTTCGCCCAGCGTCCCGGGCAGGCGTCTCTTAATCTTCGGGCCCTTGATCTGTGCCGCAGGGTTCTGATCACGCCAGCCCTCTTCAAGCGCGAATCGAAACAGCTGTCTGGCCGCTGACAAGTGCCGGGCCCGCGTGGCCTCGGCCAGGCCGCGGGCTTCCAGATCGATGAGCCATTCCTCGATGTCTTTCCGGCTGGCCCTGGCAAATGTTGTACCATGCGCTGCCAACACCGCCGCAAGACCTTCCAGATCGCGCCGATAGCCCAGAAGCGTATTTTCGGACGCGTCCCGTTCGGCGTAGATCGCTTCCAGGAACGGGGATATCCAGTCGTTCATATACGCCCCTCTGCGCCCGGCAATGCATGACGTGCGACGTGCCGTGCTGCGTCATGCAGAACGGCGCGACGTAATGCCGCCCACGCAATTTCCAACGCCGCCCGGACCGCGTGACGGCTGTGTGAGCGTGGTCAGGGATTCAAGGGGCACTTTTCCCCGACGATTATCTTTCACAGCCCGAATTAATATGCCGTGCTGCCCGGATTTGCCCGGACTGGCTAATACCAGACGGGCAATAACCGCTGCTTCACGGCCTGTCCATGCCTTGCGCCCGGCGAGATCCTGCAGGGTCGTCCCCTGCAAAAGTGCCTTCGTGATGTAGAACAACTCTGTCGTCAATCCGCCGGGCTGTGGTTTAGAGGGTCACACGGGGCAGAGGCCGGGTGCAGGCATCCCCGACAACCGGGTCGGCTGATCCGGCACTGCGATTTTCATCGCCAAAGCAGGGAACCACGCCGACACAGAGCGCAAGGCTTCAGCCTGGTACGCACCGGTTTCCACAGGCACGGTGAGCACACCCTGCCTCGGGCTTATATCACCGAAAAACGAATAGCCGACCAGACCGATTACGACGGAAATCACCAGAAGGAACGTATATAAAAGTAATCTGCCCATGCCTGGGTACCTTATCATTTGCCTTTTGTCTCAACAACATGGGGTTGCAGTACATAATGCCAATGGTATCCTCCAGAATTCAAAACCGGTGTGACGGGAAACAGGCAGGAAATCGCCGAACCGCAGCACGAAACACGCGAGGGGCGCACATTTGGCCTGGCAACTGACAAAGACAATTGCCCTGGTGGGGTTGATGGGGGCTGGCAAGACGGCTGTGGGTACTGCGGTGGCGGGCAGGCTCGGGGTGCCGTTTCTTGACACCGATCAGGAGATTGAGCGTGCCGCCTCCATGACCATAAGCGAAATTTTCGAACGCGACGGGGAGGCCTTCTTTCGCGAAAAGGAAGAACAGGTGCTGCGGCGCCTGATGTCTGGCCCGTCGGTAATCCTTGGCACCGGGGGCGGGGCCTATCTGCGCGACAGCAACAGGGCGATCATTTCCGAAACCGGGGTCGCCCTGTGGCTGAAGGCTGATCTGCCGCTTCTGTGGTCGCGGATTAAACACAAGACAACGCGCCCGCTTCTGCGCACCGCCGACCCCTGCCTGACCCTGTCAAAGCTTCTTTATGCGCGGGATCCCTGTTACGCGCAGGCTGAGTTTGTGACCGAAGCGAAGGCGGAATTGAGCATCGACCGGATGGCCGAAAGGGTAATAAAAACCTTGGCGGACGCCCCGGGTTCCGGCCTGAAAACGGTCTGAACCATGCGCACTACTGTCAGGGTCGATCTGGCCGGGCGATCTTACGATATCGTCATCGCGCCTGGCCTGCTGGGGCATGCCGGGGCGGAGGTGGAGAGCCTGCTTAAACGGCCCAGGGTTTTTGTTATCACTGACAGGACAGTTGCGCACAATCACGGATCAACGCTGGAGTCCGGTTTGGCCACCGCCGGTATCCACGCGGCATTCATGGAGCTTCCGCCGGGGGAGGCAACCAAAAACTGGATCCATCTGCAAGACGTGGTGGAATGGCTGTTGGTGCGGAAGGTGGAACGGGATGACCTTGTGCTGGCCTTTGGCGGCGGAGTGATCGGCGATCTGGCGGGCTTTGCCGCGGCTATCCTGCGGCGCGGCGTACGGTTTGTGCAAATCCCGACCACGCTGCTGGCGCAGGTTGACAGTTCTGTCGGCGGCAAGACCGGAATCAACTCGCCTCAGGGCAAGAACCTGGTGGGAGCTTTTGCTCAACCGTCAAAAGTGCTGGCGGATGTGTCCGTTCTGGATACGCTCGGCCGCCGCGATTACCTGGCAGGCTACGCGGAAGTAGTGAAATACGGGCTGCTGGGTGATGCCGGTTTTTTTACCTGGCTCGAACAGAATGCGGCAGCAGCGGCCAGGGGCGACGTGGAAAAACGCATCGAGGCGGTGCGCCGGTCCTGTCAGATGAAAGCAGAAATCGTGGCACAGGACGAACGCGAACACGGTAATCGCGCACTTTTGAATCTGGGTCACACCTTCGGGCACGCGCTGGAGGCGGCCACAGGCTATTCAAACCGTTTGCTCCACGGCGAAGGGGTGTCTATAGGTTGTGCACTGGCCTTCGATATTTCCGCCCGGCTGGGCCTGTGCAGCCAGGAAGCGCCGCGCCGTGTGCGCGCACACTTCGCACGGCTTGGGATGCGCGGGGATATTGCGGATATCCCCGGCGATCTGCCTGCCGCAGATACGCTGGTTGCGCTGATGCAACAGGACAAGAAGGTTCGCGACGGCACGATCAATTTCATCATGGTCCGCGGGATAGGGGAGGCTTTTGTTGCCTCCGGTATCGATCTGCATGTTGTAAGGGACGTTCTGACGGAAGCTCTTGAACCCTGAGCCTTTTCGGGCCCCGGGTGTTTCCTCCGGGCCCTTATTCGTATTCGATTGTTCCCGGCGGTTTCGATGTGATATCATACGTCACCCGATTAATTCCCGGTACCTCATTTATGATCCGCGTCGCGGTCTCTGATATGAATGCATGGCTGAACGGATAGTAATCCGCCGTCATTCCATCGGTGCTCGTCACCGCGCGCAGGGTACAGATGTAATCATAGGTGCGCCCGTCGCCCATCACGCCGACCGCGCGCACCGGCAGGATCGCGGCAAAGGCCTGCCAGATCTCATCATAGAGACCATGCCTGCGAATCTGGTCAATGTAGATCGCATCCGCCGTGCGGAGGATCTCCAGTTTTGGTCGGGTGATCTTCCCTACGCAGCGGATCGCCAGGCCCGGCCCGGGGAAGGGGTGGCGGCCGATAAAACCCTGCGGCAGGCCGAGTTTCCGGCCCAAAACGCGAACCTCATCCTTGAAAAGCCCGCGCAGCGGCTCGACCAGCTTAAGACCCATCTTTTCCGGCAGACCGCCCACGTTGTGGTGGGACTTGATCGTCACAGAAGGCCCGCCGGAAAAACTGACGCTTTCGACAACATCGGGGTAGAGTGTGCCCTGGGCCAGAAACTCCGCATCGCCCGCCTCTGCCGCGTGTTTTCGGAAGACATCAATGAAGAGTTTGCCGATGATCTTGCGTTTGGTTTCCGGGTCTGACTGGCCGTCAAGGGCAGCCAGGAAAAGCGCACTTTCATCAGCGTGAACCAGCGGCATACTATAAGTTTCGCGGAACATGGTCACGACCTCTTCCGCCTCCCCCTGGCGCAAGAGGCCGTGGTCCACGAAAACGCAGGTCAGCCGATCACCGATGGCCGCATGAAGCAGCAGGGCTGTGACCGAACTGTCAATCCCGCCCGACAGGCCGCAAATCACCCTGGCATCGCCAACCTGTTTGCGGATTGCGGCAATGGCCCGGTCGCGGTAGGCACCCATGGTCCAGTCCCCCGAAAACCCCGCGAGATTCACGAAATTCCTGTAAAGAAGCGCGCCGTGGGGGGTATGGTGTACCTCCGGGTGGAACTGCACGGCATAGAAATGGCGCGTCGTATCGGCCGTAATCGCGTAAGGTGCGTTGGACGAGGTACCATAGACCTTAAACCCCGGGGCGAGGGCTGTCACGTGGTCTCTGTGGCTCATCCATACCTGTTCGTGCCCATCCCTGAACCATCCCTTGAGCAGGTCAAGCGTCCCCTCCGGTTTCACAAACGCCCGCCCGAATTCCGCCATGCCGCCGCCGGAGATTCTGCCGCCTTCGACGCGCCCGCCGAGATCCTGCATCATCACCTGCTGGCCGTAACAGATACCGAGGATTGGTACGCCAAGGTCGTATACGGAAGCCGGAGGCCGCGGTGCCCCCTCACGGGTCACGCAGTCCGGACCGCCGGAAAAGATCACGGCCCTGGGTGCAAATTCCGCCAGAAAGGCATCCGTGACATTCTGGCATGGGTGGATTTCACAATAGACGTTCAGCTCCCGCAGCCGGCGCGCGATCAGCCGGGTAACCTGGCTGCCGAAGTCAATGATCAACAGGTGTTCGTGGGCTGCGGTCATGCCGCTGTGCCTAGACTGGCCGATTACCATGTGCAAGGGTCGGCACACGATCAGGGCGGTCCGCAAGCTATCCGATAGTGCGCAGGGGCCGGGGATGCGCGGGACACCGGCACAAGATTCCGCAATACCCCGGGAGGATATCTTTGCGTCACCCACTTGCCGGGGTGTGTGCCTTAAGCAACAGGAAATGTCGCATTTACCTGTCGGCCGGCAGTTTGGGGGATATCTGAAGGGTTTCGCAGGATAAATTCCATATTAGAAATAAAATCGGCCGTTTCAGGGAGGTGTAGATGTCCGATGTAGCAGCCTGCCGCCGTCGGGCCCGCGGCGGAGCCGCCGCCCGCCGTGCCGAACGCACGGCCGTGAAGCTGGAAGCAGCCAGATATATTGAGCGTAACCTGCCCGGTTTTGAAGTACTGACCGAAGAGGCCATAGAGGTGATCGAGGCCAACGCTGAAACCGTGCTTGAAGAGATCGGTGTGAACTTTCCCGAAAACCCCACCGCCCGCGCCCGCTGGAAAGAGGCTGGTGCGGATGTGGATGGTGAGCGGGTGCGCCTGCCCAAAGGCCTCGCACGCAAGCTGATCGCGACGGCACCGCCCGAGTATATCCAGCACGCCCGCAACCCGGAACGCAGCGTGAAGGTGGGTGGAAACTCGATGGTGCTGGCACCTGTCTATGGCCCGCCGTTTGTACGCGATATTGTCGGCGGTCGCCGTTACGCCACCATCGCGGATTTCCGGAAGATGGTGAAGCTCATCCACATGTCGAAATGGGTGCACCATTCCGGCGGCACGGTCTGTGAGCCGACGGACGTCGCGGTGAACAAGCGTCACCTTGATATGCTCTACGCACACATGACGCTTGGCGACAAACCCTACATGGGGTCGGTCACGGCCCCCGCACGGGCCGTTGACAGTGTGAGGATGTCCGAGATCCTCTTTGGAGAATCTGTGGCGGACAAGACCGTGATGACCTCGCTCATCAACATCAACTCTCCGCTCACATTTGACGACATCATGACGGGTGCGCTGGAAGTCTATGCACAGAACAACCAGGCCTGCATCGTGTCACCCTTTATTGTCGGCGGGGCTATGGCACCTGTCTCGGTCGCGGGAACGCTGACCCAGGTGCTGGCTGAAGCGATGGCGGGTATTGCCTATAGCCAGCTCTGTAAACCGGGTGCACCGGTGATCTTCGGGGCGTTTGTGACCTCGATCGATATGAACTCCGGTGCCCCGACGTTTGGTACGCCCGAAGCCTCTAAAATCCTTTGGGGTGCCGGTCAGCTCGCGAGGCGGCTAAACCTGCCATTTCGCTCCGGCGGGGCACTGTGTGGCTCCAAATTGCCGGATGCGCAGGCAGCCTATGAAACGGCAAACACGCTGAATGCGGCACTTCTGGGCGGCGTGAACTTCTGCCTGCACGCGGCCGGCTGGCTCGAAGGCGGGCTTGTCACGAGCTTCGAGAAGTTTGTTATGGATGCCGATCAGCTCGGTATCCTGCATTCCATAGCCGAAGGCGTGGATATGACAGAAAACAGCCTCGCCATGGGTGCGATACGCGAAGTTGGGCCGGGGGGCCATTATCTCGGTTGCGAACACACGCAGGCCAACTTCCGGAACGCTTTCTGGAAATCCGATGTACTTGACTATCGTCCGTTCGAGACCTGGAAAGAGGATGGTGCAAAGGATACGGTACAGATTGCTGCGGAAAAGGCAGACCGGATGATCGCCGAATACGTACCACCGGCCATCGACCCTGCGGTTGATGAAGCGTTGCAAGCCTATATGGCAGAACGCAAGGCATCCGAGCCTGACGCTTTTGGCTGATTTCATCGCAAGGTGGCAGCCCACGAGGGCTTTCAGGAAAAATCGGATCCGCCTGAAAAAGGAAAGAATCGCCTGAAATGGCCGGGATTTTTCCAAAAACCGCTGACCTGGGATAACTGGCGCACCCGGGAGGATTCGAACCTCCGGCCTCTGCCTTCGGAGGGCAGCGCTCTATCCGGCTGAGCTACGGGTGCATGCGTGAACCTCCCTGATAGATTAAGGTGCCGTGCCCGGCAATATGGAATTCATGCTTGCATTGGCAGAGATACCGCGCTTCAAGGCTGACATGAATCCCGTGATACGCAGTGCCTTCTGGCTCGCCTTTTTCGCGGCAGTCATCCTGTCCTGGCTGGCGATGTATTGGATGGCTGTCCGTATGGGGATCAGCGTTTTGGGCAAACAGGCAGGTATGATGAACATGGCGGGCATGCCCGCCATGGGTAGTCCTGCGATGCTTGTACCAATGTGGGCTGTCATGATGATTGCCATGATGGGGCCGACCTTTGTGCATACGGCTTCCACCTATGAGGCACTGATGAAATCCGCCAATGGCACCTGTGGCGGATGGGTCGGCCTGGTGCTTGGTTTTTTTGCTGTCTGGGCAGGGTTTGCCGTCGTGATTGCGCTGGCACAGGCCTGGTTGATGCGGGTCGGGTGGCTCGACATGTTCGGGGTCTCAACCACGCTCTGGGTCACAGTCGCGCTGCTGATTATCGTTGGCAGTTTCCAGTTCACCAGGGTGAAAGAGGTTTGCCAGGGGGTCTGCCAGGCACCGATTAACTACTTTCTGGGCCATTGGCGACCCGGCGGTTCAGGCGGGTTCCGGATGGGAATGGGACTGGGCACTTTCTGTGTCGGGTGTTGCTGGGGTTATATGGTGCTCGGATTCGCGGGCGGGGTGATGAACCTTTTGTGGATGGGGCTTGCAACGGTGATCATGGTGCTGGAAAAGCTGCCCCCAGTCGCGCACTATGTGAGCAAACCGGTCGGCGTTGTGCTGATTGTGACAGGATTGGCAATTGCCGTGCGGGCGACAGGATTCGTATAACGGGAGACCCTATGGCGAACAAAACAAAGGCAGCCGCTGATCGCATCGAGACGATGCAAAAGATCGATAACCGGATGATCCCCACGCGCCGCCGCCGGGAGCCGACAGATTGGAAACTGACGGGTGAACTGTTTCTCAACTGCTCTTGCGAGATGTTCTGCCCCTGCGTGATCTCTTTGGGAAAACACCCGCCGACGCTGGGCTACTGCCACGCCTGGATGGCTGTTAGAATCGACGAGGGCCATTTCGAGGGCGAGAATATCGGTGGCCTGAACATCGGCCTGCTGGTCGATATACCGGGCCGCATGGCCGACGGCAACTGGAAGGTGGCTGTCTACGTCGATGAACGGGCGACGCAGAGGGCCTATGACGGCATCCTGAGGATTTTCTCCGGACAGGCCGGCGGTACGACGGGGCTGTTCACCCTGCTGGTGTCGACCATCATCCACGCCGAACGTACCAGGGTGGATATCGAAACCGACGGGCGTCTTCGCCGTCTCAACATCGGGCGCAGGATCAACGGCGAAATTGAGACCCTGGGCGGGCTCAATCCTGATCAGGCGGTGGCTGTCTCCAATACCAAATACTGGATGGGACCGCATGTGATTGTTGCCAGAGGTAAGCGCTCGCGGCTGCGCGACCATGGTCGTGTCTGGGATTTTGACGGCAAAAGTGCCGAAATTTGCCCGATTGAGTGGTCCGGGCCATAAGCGCAAAATGGCATACCTCATTCTGTGGGGGGTGTTATAATAATCAGAACGGGTGCAAATGATGGCCCCCATAATGGTGAGCCCCCGCCGTGCGTCTCTTTATTTAATCCTGAAAGTGAGGATCCCCCATGAAATTTAATGCGCTGGTCGTTGAAAAAGACAGCGAAGGCAAAACATCCGCCGCCGTTCAGCAGATCACGGAAGATCAGCTGCCGGAAGGTGACGTGACCGTAGCCGTTGAATATTCGACCGTAAACTACAAGGATGGCCTGTGCATTGGTTCGGGCGGCGGGCTGGTGCGGAATTACCCGCATGTACCGGGTATCGATTTTGCGGGCACGGTCGAAATGAGCAGTGATAACCGCTACGGGCCCGGCGACAAGGTGGTGTTGACCGGCTGGCGGGTGGGCGAGGTACATTGGGGCGGCTACGCGCAGAAGGCGCGGGTGAAGGCTGACTGGCTGGTACCGTTGCCAGACGGGATTGATACGCGCCAAGCGATGGCGGTGGGAACCGCCGGGCTCACGTCCATGCTCGCTGTGATGACGCTGGAGCAGCACGGCATGGCACCGGATCAGGGTGAAGTTCTGGTGACCGGTGCTGCCGGCGGTGTAGGCTCTGTTGCAACGGCACTTCTGGCGAACCTGGGCTATCAGGTAGCCAGTGTAACCGGCAGGCCGGAGACTGGCGAGTATCTGAACAGCCTGGGCGCGGTCCGCATTGTGCCGCGCGAAGAACTGAATAAGACAACCGGGCGCCCGCTGGAGCCCGAAACCTGGGCGGGCTGTGTGGACGCGGTTGGCGGCGACATGCTGGCCCGTGTGCTCGGCCAGATGAAATACGGGGCCTCTGTGGCGGCTGTCGGGCTTGCCGGGGGGGCGGGGCTGCCTGCGACTGTCATCCCCTTCCTTTTGCGGGGGGTAAACCTGCTGGGCATCGACAGCGTGATGCAGCCTTATGACAACCGCGTTTGCGCCTGGCAGCGGATCGCAAGCGACCTGCCGATGGATAAGCTGGACGCCATGGTACATCCGGCAACGCTCGGCGACCTTCCGGGGCTTGGGAAGGACATCCTGAAAGGTCATGTCAAAGGCCGCGTTGTTGTCGACGTGAACGGCTGATCCGACGCGGCCTGGCTGGCCAACAAATCCGTTGACCTGTCAATAAAATCGCGAAAACCGAAGCGTAATCTGAATCCGCCGGGATTTTTGCTTGAAATTGTGTGAAAACCGGGTAAACTGTCGATCATCAGATGCTATCCGTCGCGCACTGGCGTATGCGAGGTCGTGCACGGGTCAAGGTCCGGTAACAAGCATCAACCACAACAGGGAACACAGTATGTCTATCCAACCACCGCTAACAGATTTGCCGATCCGAACGGCAGATCATGGGTTTTACAAGGGTTTCACGAAGGATGTGACCATCACGGCCAAGCTCCTTGTGGGCGGTCTGATCATCTGGGCTGTGGCCTTTCCGGGCTAGGCGGGTGAAGTGCTCGGCGCACTTAACAGCGTGATCCTGGCAACATTCAGCTTTTGGTATGTCTATGTGATGGCGTTTTTTGTCATCCTTTGTCTGGGGATGGCACTTTGGCCGTCCGCCGGTCGACTGAAGCTGGGGCTCGACAGTGATGAGCCTGAGTTTTCCAATTTCTCTTGGTTCTCGATGATGTTCGGGGCCGGTATCGGCATCGGGATGCTGACCTTCGCAACCGCGGAGCCCATGTATCACTTCGGGACAAACCCGGCGACGATTACGGGCGAAACAGAGGGCAGTACCGCCGGAAATGTGCGCGATGCCTATATCTGGTCCTTCACGCACTGGGGCGTAGCTGCCTGGGCGTCTTACGCGATTGTGGGTTTGGCCCTGGCCTTTTTCAGTTACCGTCGGGGCCTGCCGCTGACGATCCGGTCCTCCCTCGCGCCGATTTTCGGCAAGAGCCTGTCCGGCCCGGTCGGCCACATCGTGGATATTGTTGCCGTTGTTGCGACTGTCCTCGGCGTTTCGCAGACCCTTGGGTATGGCGTGGAACAGTTTGTGTCCGGTCTGGTGCGCATCGGGGTGGGGGACTGGCTGCAGGTGACCGCTGCGGATGGTTCTGTCACATCCTCGACTGCGGGCATCATTATGGCCCTTGTCATCATCATGGGTGCTTCAACCGTTTCAGCACTATCCGGTGTCGGTAAAGGCATCAAATGGCTGTCCAACCTCAACATGGGGCTCAGCTTTTTTCTTCTGGCGTTCTTCCTGATCTTCGGGTCAACTTCCTTTGGTCTGAATGCGCTGTTCATCGGCATGTGGGACTATCTGCTGTCAATCCCGTTCAATATATTCGCCGTGTTCCAGCCGGTATCGCTGGAGGCTTTCACGGCAGCCGCGCCCGAGGCTGTCAAAGCCCTTTCAGCAGAGGATCTCGCCGCCGTTCACACCAGTGCGACGAGCCCCTGGGGCACACTTGGCAGCTTCACCGAAGGTCTGCCGGAGGCCGCAGCAGCCCTGCCGCAAGAAACGATCTCGGCAGCCTATGCCGCCGCAGAGGAAGGCCGGCTGTCCGGCTGGCAGGGTGCATGGACGATATTCTACTGGGCCTGGTGGATTGCCTTCGCACCGTTCGTTGGCGTGTTCCTGGCGCGTATTTCCAGGGGGCGCACGATCCGCGAATACGTACTTGGCGCAATGATTATCCCGGCAATCATGTGCTTTGTCTGGTTCGCCCTGGTCGGCGGCACCGCCATTGATCTGGAATTGAGCGGCAGGGCCGAGGGCGCAATCTCCGGGGCTGGTCAATCCGATCAGTTGTTCGCGACGCTGGCCGTGATGCTCAGCGATTGGCAGGCTTTCATCATGTCCGTTATCGTGGTGATCCTGCTGCTGACCTATCTGGTGACGTCCGTTGATTCGGCTGTGCTGATTATCAACACCATCAATGCCGCAGGCGACGAAGGGCCGAAAGCCCGCCCGCACATCCTGTTTTGGGGTGTGGCCCTGGCCCTGGTTGTCGGAGGTCTGATTATCGCGGGTGGTCTCGCTGCGATCCAAACGGCAATGGTTATCGGTGCGTTGCCGTTCTCGGTCGTGATGGTGTTGATGGGGCTGTCTATGATCAAGGCCATCTTCCGCGATGGTCAACGGCAACGTGCAAGTATCCCGTAGCGAAGAGCGCAGCAGATACTTAAGCAAAATCGCAACAGGAAGGGCCCGGAGGAAATTTTCCCGGGCCCTTTTCCTTGCGCACGGATGTGATCTGTTCTGCCGCACAGAAGCCACCTTTTGCAGGATGCCGGCCTCGCAAATATGATGTGTCAGGCGTTTACTGTCTGGCAATTCATCAGGTAGTTCCCGGGCCTGGCCAAAGCCGCCGCACGGCATCTTTCGCTTGACCTCCCCAAGGGCGGGCACCACGGTCCATCCGCCGCAAAAGAATCGCGCCGATGATACCCCTTGAGAGTGCCTTTGTCCGCAGCCGGTTTCCGGCCTTTGCCGAGCCCTCCCTGCAAGGTCGGGCGTTCTTTGAGAACGCCGGAGGCAGCTATGCCTGTGCCCCGTTATCAGCCGACTGATGCGCTGCTGCCGCGAACCAAAGGTGCAGCCTTACGCGCCATATGCAGCCTCAACCCTGGGCGGGAAGGAAATGGGTGAAGCGCGCATACGGCTGGCCGCAATTCCGGGTGTCGATGAAGACGAGCCTGGCTTCGGCCATTCCACAACCCGGAATACCTACGTTCTTTCAAAGGTTTATGCGCAGTATTTGAAGCCAGGCGATGTCATCGTGATCACAAATCAGGATCACGAGGCAAACATCGGCCCTTGGTGGCGGTTGGCTGACCCGGGCATCGGGATTCGCGAATGGCAGGCGGAACCGGACACAGGTCACCTCAACCTGGCGGACCTGCCAAACCTGCCTGATGGCGCGAAGCTCCCCCGCTTTCCGCATTGCTCCAGCATCGTTGGCGAAATTAACCCGGTGACCGATATCTATGCCACAGCCCGCACAGCAGGGGTGCGGACATGCGTCGATGGTGTGTCTTATGCACCGCATGGCTTGCCGAATGCCGGCAGGCCCGGTTGCGATATTTACCTGTTTTCAACGTATAAAACCTATGGTCCGCACCAAGGAGTGATGGTTATGCGGCGCGACCTGGCCTGGGAACTGCCGAACCAGGGTCATTTTTTCAACGCGGGGGATTTAACAAGGCGGTTTGCGCCTGCGGGGCCGGGTCATGCCCAGGTTGCCGCCTGCGCGGGCATCGCGGCCTATATTGATACGCTCTATGACCATCACGCTGGTGCTGCGGCAAACGCAACCACACGGGGTGCAGCCGTGCATGACCTGATGCGCGCCCATGAAAGCAAACTGCTGCAACCGCTGCCCGATTACCTGCGCGACAAGACTTCTATCCGCCTGCCGGGCCCGACAGAGGCAGAAAAAAGACGCCTGCCGTCGCCCTGGTATCGAAAAACCGGGGGAAGTTCTTGCACGGGATATCGCACCGTTCGGAATTATGACCGGCGGCGAGGATTTCTGCGCGGTCCGCTGTCTGGAGGCACAGGGTGTAGATCCGGCCCACGGCGTCCTGCGACCGGGTTTTGTGCATTACACGACCGAAGGAGAGGTAGCCAAACTGACAGACGCCCTGGACCAGGTGCTGTGAACAGAAGCTTGTGGTTCCTGTGACCAGGCCAATCCTGTGGTGGGTACGCCGCGACATGCGCCTGCGCGACAATGATATCCTGACCAGGGCGGCCGAGACGGGACACCCGGTTATCCCCGTTTTCATCCGTGACGGGATAGTGGATGTAACCGGTGCGGCACCAAAGTGGCGTTGGGGATTGGGGTTGCAAGCGTTTGAACAGACACTACGGGCACGGGGCAGCCGTCTGATCCTGCGGTCAGGCGAGCCGCTGAGTGTTCTGCGTAACCTGATTGCCACAACCGGCGCGGATGCGGTCCACTGGCATCGGCTCTATGACCCGGATTCGATCACGCGCGACGTTGCGGTAAAGGCGGGGCTTAAGGACGATGGGTGCATTGCGGAAAGCCACGCGGGCCATATCCTGTTTGAACCCTGGACTGTTCCGACTAAAACCGGCGGTTTTTATAAGGTCTACACCCCCATGTGGCGTACGGTGCAGTATAGGGATGTGCCTGTGCCGTGCTCCGTGCCCGGGCTGCGCAGCCCGGAAGTGTGGCCGGAAAGCGAGCTATTCGACGATTGGGCACTCGGTGCTGCCATGCGCCGCGGTGCAGGGGTGGTGGAACCCTATACCTGTGTGGGGGAAGACGCGGCCCTTGACCGGCTCGACCGCTTTCTGGAGGAAAATATCGGCAGATATCAGAATAAGCGGGATTATCCGGGCGTTGGGGCGGGCTCCCGCCTGTCGGAAAATCTGACCTACGGTGAAATCTCTTCCCGGCGCCTGTGGCATGGCGGTAAAAGGGCCGCGGAACAGGGGCTGCCAGGGACAGAGACTTTCATCAAACAGATCGTGTGGCGCGAATTCGCCTACCACCTGATGTACCACCAGCCCGGGCTCGCCAGCGAACCTTTTCGCCAGGAATGGGCGAACTTTCCCTGGCGCAGCGATAATGCGGATGCAGATGCCTGGCGCAGGGGGATGACGGGGTGCGATATCGTTGATGCCGCAATGCGGGAACTTTACGTGACAGGTACCATGCACAACCGCTGCCGGATGCTTGTGGGCAGCTACCTGACCAAACACCTGCTGAGCCACTGGCGTATCGGGTTGAACTGGTTTGCCGATACGCTGATCGATTGGGATCCGGCAGCGAATGCCATGGGCTGGCAATGGATTGCCGGATGCGGGCCGGATGCGTCCCCTTACTTCCGTATCTTCAATCCGGACACACAGGCCGAAAAGTTCGATGGTGAGGCAATCTACCGCGACCTCTACCTGCGGTGCGGTGAAGATGACCTTGGCCGCACACCGGCAACCGACTTCTATGAAGCGATTCCCCGTTCATGGAACATGTCGGCCCAGGATGCGCGACCGACCCCCCTGGTTGATTTAAAGGAAGGCCGCGCCCGGGCATTGGCGGTATACAGCACGGCCCGGAACTGAAAATGAACCGGTTGTAAAAGGCTTGGCATGATAAAAAAACCGCACTAATCTGACGCAAGAAAGCTAGGGAGGGCCGCATGCCAGTGCTGACATCCACAAGCGGCGAAAAAAACCTGCCAAGGTATTTTACAGCGGCCTTCCGTCAACTTTGCAAGCTGAAAAACGGCGCGATTGACCTGGCATTGCCCGACGGACGCGTGTTTCGGGCGCAGGGGCAGAAGCCCGGCCCTAATGCGCGCATCGATATCCACAGCCCGGATATCTTTGCCCGACTTGCCCGCGAAGGCGACCTGGGATTTTCCGACGCCTATCTGGAAGGTGCCTGGAGCTCACCCGATCTGCAGGCTTTCTTTGACGCGGTTCTGGCCAACAACAAGGAGGTCAACCACGGGTTTCCCGGTGCCATGATCGTGATGCTGTTTGAACGTTTCCGCCATTGGATGAAGTCCAATTCAAGGGAACAGGCAAAAAAGAACATCAGCTACCACTACGACCTGGGCAATGATTTCTATTCTGCCTGGCTTGACGACACGATGACCTATTCATCAGCGATATTCGAAACCGGACAAGAAAGCATGGAGGCGGCGCAGACTGCCAAATACGCCTCCATGTGTGATGAGATGGGCCTGAAGCCCGGTAACCATATCCTGGAAATCGGCTGCGGCTGGGGCGGTTTTGCCGAATATGCCGCTAGGGAACGCCGCGCCCGGCTGACCTGCCTGACGATCAGCCGGGAACAGCACGATTTCGCCAAGGCCCGGATGGAACGCCAGGGTCTGGGCAGCCAGGTAGAGATCGTCATGCGCGACTACCGGGATGAGACCGGTACCTACGACGGCATAGCATCAATCGAAATGTTCGAAGCGGTTGGCGAGAAGTACTGGCCGGCGTATTTCAACGCGGTCCGTGATCGCCTGAAGCCTGGTGCCCGGGGCACTTTCCAGATCATCACCATCCGGAACGAGATTTTCCCGAAATACCGCAAGACCGTAGATTTTATCCAGAAACACATCTTCCCGGGCGGGATGCTGCCAAGCCCCAACGCCTTGCGCGAAGAGATCGAAAAGGCGGGCCTGATCTACCTGAAGTCGAAAGAATTCGGCGAAAGCTATTCGATTACCCTGCGCCGTTGGTATGAACGCTTCAACGACGCGTGGCCTAAAATTCAACCGATGCACAAGCAATTTGATGAACGTTTCAAGCGGATGTGGGACTTTTACCTGACTTCCTGCGCGTCGGCGTTTCACTATGATAATTGCGGCGTGAGACAAGTAACCATTCAACGGTCCCGCTGATGCCCGTGGCAGCCAAACCTGCCACGGGTTGTCACGGACCCGGACATGCCTTCCGGAAGCGGGCGCACCGGGTGAGGTACAGGGAGACCTTACCCTGACAGATATCGAAAAGATCGCTGCCTGATCCCTGTCACCCGCTGCAATCACCGGGTATTTGCCCTTCTGCATTGATTTTTGCAACCTGTCCGGCCCGCAGAGAGTTTGCATAAAGCACTGATGGAGGCAGGGGATATGCGCACCCGTATTCTGGTCTTTTCCGGAGAAGCCGGGGTTGATCACCGCCGAAGAGATGGGCAAAAGCCTGCTTGTTTTGTTATTTGTCCGGCTTGGTCTTTTTACCATACCCGTTTGCGGGCAGAAGCGGCCCGGGCTGTTGCGGGGATCTGTGACCAGGATGCGAGAACTCTTGAATCCCCGGTCACCGGCGCGTAAACCCGGGCTGGCCAACCTGCGAAAAGGACGCCCGATGCATGAATGTTTACAGGAACCTGCCCGATGCCGTTGGCAAAACCCCGTTGATCCGTCTTGCCAAAGCCTCTGAAGAAACGGGCTGCAACCTGTATGGTAAAGCGGAGTTTCTGAACCCCGGACAGTCGGTAAAGGATCGTGCCGCGCTGTCGATCATCCGCCAGGCTGAGCTGGATGGCACCCTGAAACCGGGCGGCACGATTGTGGAAGGCACAGCGGGCAATACCGGAATCGGGCTTGCACTCGTCGGGCGCGCACTCGGCTACCGGATCGTGATCGTTATCCCGGAAACGCAGAGCCAGGAGAAAAAAGACATGATCCGGCTTGCGGGTGCAGCACTCGTCCAGGTGCCTGCAGTGCCTTACAAAGACCTCAATAATTACGTGAAATATTCTGCCCGGCTTGCCACCAGACTGGCAGGGACGGAATCCAATGGCGCGATCTGGGCCAACCAGTTCGATAACGTTGCCAATCGCCAGGCTCACATTGACACCACCGCCCCGGAAATCTGGGAACAGACGGGCGGCAAGGTGGACGGTTTCATCTGCGCCTGTGGTTCCGGCGGGACGCTGGCGGGCGTGGCCCTGGGCCTGCGTACGAAATCCAGGGACGTAAAAATCGGTTTGGCTGATCCGGACGGTGCCGCACTTTACGCATACTACACAAGAGGTACGCTGGAATCCAAAGGACATTCTGTTTCCGAAGGGATCGGGCAGGGGCGAATCACCGCCAACCTGGAAGGGTTGGAGATTGATATGGCCTACAACATCCCTGACGCGGAAGCATTGCCGGTCGTCTATGACCTGTTGGAATATGAGGGCCTTTGCATGGGGCTGTCGACCGGGATCAACGTGGCGGGTGCCATACGGATGGCAAAAGAAATGGGGCCGGGCCATACAATCGTGACAATCCTGTGTGACTATGGCTCCCGCTACCAGACCAGGATTTTCAACCCCGACTTTCTGCGTGACAAGGGCCTGCCCGTTCCGCAGTGGCTGGACAACAGCCGGACCGACATCCCGGAAGTCTTTGAGTAACCCCCATGCGTAGTGTTCTGCTTGCCGTTATTGTTGCGGTTCTGCCAATGCTCGCGGTCGGTCAAATCGCGACCACCCCGTCCAGCCGGCAGGAATTGGAGACGACGGTCGTTTTTGACAAAGAGGCATTTGACCTGCTGATCATCCGGGCCGAAGAGGTACTTGACCGGGGTGAGGCAAGCAATGAGGCACTGGAGCAGCTGCGCAGCCAGCTGACCATGTTCCGGTCACAGGCGACCAACCAAAAGCAGTTGTCCGCTGCAAAAGTGCGTCCGGTGCAGGAAAGGTTGATCGCATTGGGGAATGCCCCGCCCGAGGGCGAAACGGAGCCGCAGGATTTGGCCAGTCTGCGTACCGAATTGACCAAAGAGGTTGAACGTCTGCGTACGCCGGTCATCGCCGCCGAAGACGCTTCTCAAAGGGCGGATAATCAGATTGAACGCATTGATGCGCTGATCCGGAGCCGTGCCACGGATGCCCTTTTGGAACGGGGGCCTTCACCGATGAACCCGGTGCGCTGGTGGTCTGCCCTGGGCGAGATTCGCGAATATTTCCGCAGCGTGGCTGTAGAATTTAATTCCGTATGGGTCAGTGATGCCCGCCGCGCGGCACGCATATCGAACGCTCCCATCGTCCTGATCCTCACAGGGATTGCGCTGTTGCTGCTGTTCCGCGCACGGCGCTGGTCCCGCCTGGCACAGGAGGCACTGAGCGACGGCGTTTGCGCCCGATGGGCCGCGGGGTTGGGCCTGATCGGCGCACTCTTGCAGCTCGTATTGCCCGCGCTCGGCCTGGCGGTTCTCATTCAGGCGATTATCATCCTCGATATATTTGCGGAGCGCGGCTACTTCCTTGTCCGCGCTCTTGGGATGGCGGGTTTCTCGCTCTACTTTGCCACTTGGGTGTCGCGGATTTTGTTCGTGCCGCGCCGCCACATGCCAACCCTGATCGAAGTTGATAACAATGACCGGCGTATGCTGCGCAATGCATTTCTGCTTTTGGGTGTCGTTTTTGCCGCCCGGCAAATGCTTATGGCCATTGCCGGTACCGTTGGCACGGAACCCCGCCTTTGGGAAGCGACCAATACGCTGATGTTCCCGGTTGTGATCCTTGGCGGAATCGCGATATTTCGGATCGGGTACACCCTGCGCCGCCTGGCTCTTGGCACAGCGGACGCGCAGGGTGGTAACCCGTTCCTTGCGCGCATAAGTGCCCTGATGGGTCTTTTCTGCATCGTTGCAGGTTTGCTCGGTCCTATAGCCAGTGCCGTGGGTTATGCCGAGGCAGGCTCGGTGCTTGTCTTTTCCACCGCGCTTAGCCTGCTTTTGATCGCCGGTTTCTACATCCTGTTTCGCCTGATCGGCATGATGGGCGGCTCCCTTGCCACGCAGGTTCCTGCCCGGGCGGAAGAAGATCGCCGGCGCTACGGTGCTCTTTTCCAGGTTTCGTTGGGTTTCTTTTTCATCTGTGCCTCGGTCCCGCTGCTTGCATTGATCTGGGGTGCGCGGCAATCGCAGATTCTCGAGGTGTGGCTCTGGCTGCGCGACGGTATTCCCATTGGGGAGACGCGCATTTCGTTGATCGATTCCCTGACATTTGTGCTGGTATTTTCCATCGGTTACATGATCACGCGCCTGCTGCAATCGGCCCTGCGCACCACAGTAATGCCTAATACGCGGCTCGATATCGGGGGGCAGAACGCGATTGTCACCGGAACCGGTTATGTCGGTATATTCGTGGCAGCCCTTGCGGCAATCGGGACGACGGGACTTGATCTGTCAAACCTCGCGATCGTTGCAGGTGCCTTGTCCGTTGGTATCGGTTTCGGTCTTCAGACCATCGTATCGAACTTTGTTTCCGGCATCATTCTGCTGATCGAACGCCCCATCAAAGAGGGCGACTGGATTGATGTCGGCGGCTATTCCGGATACGTGCGCAACATCTCCGTTCGCTCGACGGAGATTGAGACTTTTGATCGCGCCAATGTGATCATCCCCAATGCGGATCTGATCGCCGGTTCTGTGACCAACTGGACCCATTCCAGTATGGCAGGCCGGGTGATCGTGCCGGTTGGCGTCGGCTATGGCAGCGATCCGCGCCATGTGGAACGTGTCCTGCGTGAGGTGGCGGAAAGCCACCCGATGGTACTTCTGAATCCGGCACCGGCAGTGATGTTCATGCGCTTTGGGGCCGATAGTCTCGATTTTGAAATCCGTGCTATCCTGCGGGACGTGAACTGGATGATGAGCGCGAGGTCCGATATGAACTACGAAATCACCAGGCGTTTCCGTGAAGAAGGCATCGAAATTCCATTTGCCCAGCGCGACGTCCACATCAGGAATCTGGATGATTTGCGCCTGGGGCAGGAAATCCCCGGCAGCAGCAGGGCATGATATAACGCACCGGCATTTCTGCATGACATCTAAAACCGCCACACAGGGACTGCGGTCACGAATGGAAAGCCTGCCGCCACACCGGAACTGATGAAACCAGGTTCCGATGGCCCCCATGCGGTGCGTATGTCAGGGGAACGGGGCACCGGTAATCGGCAAAATCAAAAATAGAGACTGCACCAAACGGTGCGTTGCGATTCACCTCAACGGACGTCTCAACTGTTTTGAGTATCCGGGACAGCCTCGCGCAACTGCCGTTCAATCGCGTTCGTATAGGTAACCGCGAGCAGGGACAGCACACCGGTTGCAAGAATAAACAGAATTAGCGGTGCCGCAGAGACAGCATCCACCAGAAACGGCACAACCGCGGCACTCAGTGCGGCACCACCGATGGTCATCAGCGATCCGCCGAACCCGGCAGCGGAACCCGCCAGGCGTGAATTGATGTTCATCATGCCCGCGCTGCCGTTTGGAATCACCAGACCATTGCCGATACCGATGCAGATTGTGGGTGCAAAAAACGCCAGCGGATGGGCCACCCCCGCGCTGACCAGCACCAGTGCCACAACCATCCCCGCCAGCATTACAAACCCGCCAACCATCATCAGGGCAAGCAACCCGAATCGAGTGCTCATCCGTCCGGTTAAAAAATTGCCAAAAAAATATCCCAATGGCGTGAAAATGAAATAAAGCCCGAGTGCCCCGGGCGACAGTTCGTACACCCCCACGCCGATAAAAGGCATGCCACCGAGAAAGACAAAGAAACTGCCTGATGCCAGGGCTGTGGCAGAGGCGTAGCCCCAGAACCGCCGCGACCGGATCAGGTCTGGGTATTGCCGGAACTGCGCTGTCAGGCTGTCGGAACGGGTGATGTTGGTTTCGCCCATGTCGTGCCAGACCAGCAGGAAAACCATCAGCCCGCCCACGGCTTGCGCCCAAAAGGCGGCAGGCCAGTCGTAGGCCTCCTGCAGGATTCCCCCGATGGCCGGTGCCATCATCGGTGCCAGGCTCATGCCCATGGCCACATAGCCCAGCATCGCTGCCGCCTGATTGGCGGGCAACATGTCGCGCACAGCGGCGCGGGAAATGACAAAAGAGGCAACCACAAGTGCCTGGATGATGCGGGTTGCTATCAGCACGGTGGTGTTTGGCGCAACGGCAGACGCACAGGAGGCCAGCACGAAAACCCCCATGCAAATCAAGGCAATGGGTCGACGGCCGAAATAATCGCTCAGGGGGCCGATGATCAGTTGCAGAAATCCCGTGACAAGCAGATAGCCCGACAGCAGGAACTGGACGGTAAACAGGTTTGTTCCGAAGTGTTCCTGTATGTAGGGCAGGGACGGCAGAATGACGTTCATGGATACCGCGCCGATAGCAGCCAGGGTCACCAGCGTGGTCAGGGTTGGCGGGGTTGAGGGATCCAGAAACCGTGGCTTTGGAAGATCGGCCATTACGCCTTGATAGGCGCATGCGCCGGATCTGTCCATGGCAATTACAGATTGGGAATGCCCGGGCAGGCATGGGCCCTCATGCCCGGATGCCGCGTAAGGTCATTATGGGATATTCCTGCCGATTTCCCTTTCCCATGGTCGCACAGACGCGTAAACAGCGTGAAACGTATCAGGAGATATCCTATGCAGGACATTCTCGAAGAACTGGAAGCGCGGCGAAATCAGGCCCGGCGCGGTGGTGGCCGGAAACGCATCGACGCACAGCATGCCAAAGGCACACTGACAGCACGGGAGCGGGTGGAGGTACTGATAGACGAAGGCAGTTTCGAAGAATTTGACATGTTCAAATCCCATCGCTGCACCGAGTTCGGAATGGAAAAAACCAAATACCCGGGTGACGGTGTGATTACCGGCTGGGGCACGATAAACGGGCGCATAGTTTATGTGTTCAGCCAGGATTTCACGGTCTTTGGCGGGTCGCTTTCAGAAACCCACGCGGAAAAGATTTGCAAGATCCAGGAAATGGCGATCCGCAATGGTGCACCGATCATCGGCATAAACGATTCAGGCGGTGCGCGCATCCAGGAAGGGGTGGCCAGCCTTGCGGGCTATGCTGATGTGTTCCAAAATAATATCCTAGCCTCCGGCGTGGTGCCGCAGATCAGCGTGATCATGGGACCTTGTGCCGGTGGTGCGGTCTATTCGCCCGCGATGACTGATTTCATCTTCATGGTCAAAGACAGTTCCTACATGTTCGTGACGGGCCCCGATGTGGTGAAGACGGTCACTAACGAGGTGGTGACAGCAGAAGAACTCGGCGGGGCAAAAACCCATACGTCCAAATCCTCGGTCGCCGATGCGGCCTTCGAGAACGACATGGAAGCCCTGATGGAGGTGCGCCGTCTGATAGATTTCCTGCCGCTCAACAACCGCGAAAAACCGCCCGTACGCCCGTTCTTTGACGACATAACGCGGGAAGAGCGCAGCCTCGACAGCCTTGTACCGGACACCCCCAACAAGCCCTATGATATGAAAGAGCTGATCCTGAAGCTCGCTGATGAGGCTGATTTCTACGAAATCCAGGAAAATTTCGCGAAGAATATCCTGACCGGTTTTATCCGCCTGGAAGGGCGGACCGTGGGTGTGGTGGCAAACCAGCCGATGGTGCTGGCAGGTTGTCTCGACATCGATAGTGCAAGGAAAGCCGCAAGGTTTGTACGCTTCTGCGACGCTTTCGCTATCCCGATTCTGACGCTGATAGACGTTCCGGGATTCCTTCCGGGGGTCAGCCAGGAATACGCGGGAATCATTAAACACGGTGCCAAGCTGCTTTATGCCTATGGGGAAGCAACGGTGCCGAAAGTATCATTAATTACGCGCAAGGCCTATGGCGGTGCTTACGTGGTGATGGCATCCAAGCATTTGCGGGGCGACTACAACTATGCCTGGCCAACGGCAGAGATTGCCGTGATGGGGGCCAGGGGTGCGGTGGAAATCCTCTATCGATCAGAACTCGGTGATCCTGAAAGGATTGCGGGTCGCCTCAGCGACTATGAAGACCGTTTTGCCAATCCGTTCGTGGCGGCAGAAAAGGGCTTCATAGATGACGTAATCATGCCCCGCAATACCCGTAAGCGCATTTGCAGGGCGTTTGCGTCCCTGCGCAGTAAGAGACTGTCAAATCCGTGGAAAAGGCACGATAACATTCCACTTTGAAGATGGCAGGAATCTAACGGACAAATTTCGTATAATTGGGTTTGCCACTTCAAAAAGCCTTTGCATTGTTGTAGAATGTCGCTACGTACATGTATGTTTTAAACCATGCCTAAATATGGAAAGGGCAACAATGTCTGATAAGCTGAAAATTGCGCTGGTCATGGCAGCTGTGGCTGTTTCTGCTTGTGCACAACAGGAAGAACCGGCTGAGGTCATGATCGTAGAAGAAGAGCCGACTGGCAAATTCTAGGATCGACTTCCGGTTCTAGGATCGACTTCCGGGGGTGCGGCCTTAATTGTGCCCCCGGTTGCCGCCCTGTAACAGGGGGTGGCGTACACAATACCAAGAGCGTTCCCTGCGCCTGTGCCTGGAACGGATATCCGGTTTACAATCTGACGTGAAAACAGAAAGGCGGGGAACCGCACCGCAATCGGCCCGGTTATCCCGGACAACGACCCGGTCAACATTAATATCGTATCGATATCCTTGCGGGTGATGTCATATTTTTAAAGACCGGTACTTTCGGGGACAGCCGCCGCACGGAAGCGGTTAAACTCTTTTATTTCCCTTTCGGATTGTCCCTGTAGTATTGAGCTGCGGGGATTTTTCATGCGTCCGCCTGGGGTGGTGAGGGCCGTTTTCTGTTGCGTAATCGGTGAAAGATCGTAAATTCTGATGCGTAAGCGGTTTATACTGCTGTCAGAGGAAACCTGTATGTTTAAAAAGATCCTGATTGCAAACCGGGGGGAGATCGCCTGCCGTATCATCAAGTCCGCCCGCAAGATGGGTATCGGGACGGTGGCCATATATTCGGATGCGGATCGGGATGCGCTGCATGTGAAAATGGCGGATGAGGCGATACTCATCGGCCCGCCGCCGGCCAGCCAATCTTACATTGTGATCGATAAGGTTGTGGACGCGATCCGGCAAACGAGCGCAGAGGCCGTGCACCCGGGCTACGGATTTTTATCGGAAAACAAACTGTTTGCCGAGGCGTTGGAAAAAGAGGGTGTGGCCTTTATCGGACCGCCCGCCGCCGCCATAGAGGCTATGGGTGACAAGATCACTTCAAAGATACTTGCCGGTGAGGCCGGTGTCAGCACCGTGCCGGGTCATACAGGTCTTATTGAAGATGCGGACGCGGCGGTTAAAATTTCCAACAAAATCGGTTACCCCGTGATGATCAAGGCCTCCGCCGGAGGTGGCGGTAAAGGTATGCGGATTGCCACAAACGATCATGAAGCATACGAGGGCTTCCGGTCGTCCAAGAACGAGGCAGCGGGCAGTTTCGGTGATGACCGGATATTCATCGAGAAATTCGTGACTCAACCACGGCACATCGAAATCCAGGTGTTAGGCGACAAACACGGTAACACGATTTACCTCAACGAACGGGAATGCTCAATCCAGCGGCGAAACCAGAAAGTAGTGGAAGAGGCACCGTCGCCATTCCTTGACCCGGAAACCCGAAAAGCGATGGGTGCCCAGGCTGTCGCGCTCGCCAAGGCGGTGGATTACTGCTCCGCTGGTACGGTGGAATTCATCGTTGACAGCGATAGGAACTTCTACTTCCTGGAAATGAATACCCGTCTGCAGGTGGAACATCCGGTGACTGAGCTGATCACAGGCGTGGACCTTGTCGAACAGATGATCAGGATCGCCAACAACGAAAAGCTGGAACTGACCCAGGACGACATTGGCATCAACGGCTGGGCTATCGAGAACCGTCTTTATGCTGAAGATCCGTATCGCAATTTCATGCCGTCCACCGGCCGTCTGACCCGCTATCGCCCCCCGGCAGAGGTGGCAGAAGATAGCCACGCCGTGCGCAACGACACCGGCGTCTGCGAAGGCGGCGAGATTTCGATGTACTATGACCCGATGATCGCGAAGCTCTGTACATGGGCACCCACCCGGCATGAGGCGATCAGGGTCATGCGGTACGCGCTCGATTCGTTTGAGCTGGAAGGCATTGGTCATAACCTGCCGTTGCTGTCGGCACTGATGGACCACCCGAAGTTCATTTCCGGCGATATGACCACCGCGTTCATTGCGGAAGAATTCCCGGACGGATTCAATGGCGTGGAGCTGCCTGCCGTGACAGTCCGAAATATCGCTGCTGCCGCTGCCGCCATGTACCGGGTTGCCGAAATCCGGCGCACCCGGGTGTCCGGCCGCATGGGCAACCACGAACGCAAGGTGGGCTCTGAATGGGTTGTATCACTGCAAGGTGAAACCTTCCCCGTTACAATTGATGCTGATAAAGATGGTTCGGACGTTATATTTGCCGACGGCACCTCGCACCGGGTGGAAAGCGACTGGTTGCCCGGCCAACCTCTCGCTTCCATGAATGTGAACGGGGAGCTCATGGTTCTAAAGGTCGGCAAGATCAGTGCCGGCTTTGCAATTCGCTATCGCGGCGCAGATCTGGCAGTTCGTGTTCGCAGCCCACGCAACGCCGAACTTGCAGTTCACATGCTTGAAAAAATGCCCCCGGACACCTCCAGAATGCTCCTTTGCCCGATGCCGGGTCTGATTGTTTCCATTGAAGTCGCCGAAGGCGATAATGTTCAGGAAGGCCAGGTGCTCTGCACTGTGGAAGCCATGAAAATGGAAAATATCCTGCGGGCAGAAAAAGCCGGTACCGTATCCAAAATCAACGTCGGCCCGGGCGACAGCCTCGCCGTTGATGAGGTGATTATGGAATTTGAGTAGGGGATGTGTACCCCACTGCGCATGGATATTCGGCCATCATGACAATCAAGGGGCGGACGTCGTTGCAAAGCCGGCCCAATTAATGTCAGTGGTTCCGGCACCTAATGTCAGTGGTTCCGGCACCTGCATTTTGATCTTTGACAGGACTCGGATATTTATGTTTTTCAGCCCTGTAATAATCCCCTTTCCATGCCACAACGGACAGCTGTTCCGACGTGTGATTTCAATAACGCCGGGGCGTACAGGCATCACCGCCCCCACCGCTGCCGGATTTCCTGTTGTCGCGTTGGCATCTTATCGATCACACGACTTAATTCGCGCACAGTCCAGGGGCGTGACTTTCGCAGTTTGACCGCGCCATCCTTGCCAACCAGCACCAGTTGAAATCCCCGCGGCCGCAGTTCCTTGCGCAGCGCACTGCTGATGCCCGGGTCAGTGTCAACCAACACAACCACGTCACGTTCTTCCAGTTCTTCGGTTTCTTCTGCCAGAAGTTCCATCTGGCGCCGAAACAGCTGATCTTCCGAACTATCGGCGAAGATGATGATCGGACGCTTTTCCCACAGATACCGGGACAACCCGTCACCGGCCGCGGCGGGCAGCACCGCCACGGCAAGGGCAAAGAGGGGCGCAAGTTGGCGCATGAGGCTGATTCCTTTTGGCACTACATAATCACCTGGCAAAGGATTGCGAGAGGGTTTGCCGGATGCAAATGTCACAAAAGCTGACACGACAGCCATGAATGGCACGGCACACCGGTACCGACTGTTCCGAGATTAATCCAAACCGGGACATCCACATTAACCCATGGTGAGGCTGAACGATCAGGGCCACGTGTCTTTCAACAAGAGGCATTATCTGGTTGCGCCCTTTGACGGCCTGCCAGTGCAGGCATTCTGCGCATACGCAGAACCGGCCGGAACCTGCTGTGGGCAGATAAATTTGGCGGCGGCACGAAGCGTGAACCCGATCAGATATATGTGCCTGTGTGGCGGGCGGCCAATACCTGCGGACCTCCTTGGCACCACCATTTTAAAAAATTATATAATACCTGTGCGGATGCCGCGGCGCGGTTGACATCAGCCATTGTGGCTTTCCGAAGTACGCCGCCGACAAATAAAGAACTGAAGGTGCTGGAGGTGTCGCAATGACAGATCGCAAGACCTGGGAAACGCTCGCGGAACGAGAGATGCGGGGAAAATCTTTGGAAAGCCTCACTTGGGATACGCCTGAAGGCATCGCACTGCGGCCGCTTTATACGGCAGAAGACCTCATTGGTCTCACGCATCTGGACACTATGCCAGGGATTTATCCCTACACCCGCGGGCCGCGGGCGACGATGTATACGGGACGGCCCTGGACAATTCGTCAGTACGCCGGGTTTTCGACGGCTGAGGAATCAAACACCTTCTACCGTCAGGGCCTGGCTGCCGGGCAGCAGGGGGTGTCGGTGGCTTTTGATCTTGCAACCCACCGGGGCTATGACAGCGATCATGACCGGGTAGTGGGCGACGTGGGCAAGGCTGGCGTGGCGATTGATAGCGTCGAGGACATGAAAATCCTCTTTGACGGTATCCCGCTTGACCGGATCTCCGTGTCTATGACTATGAACGGCGCGGTTATCCCGGTTCTGGCGAATTTTATCGTAGCCGCTGAGGAGCAGGGCGTAGACCGGTCCCGGTTGTCAGGCACCATTCAGAATGACATTCTGAAAGAGTTCATGGTTCGCAATACTTATATTTACCCGCCGGAACCCAGTATGCGTATTGTGGCGGATATTATTGAATACACTGCGCATCAGATGCCGCGCTTCAACTCGATTTCCATCTCCGGCTACCATATGCAAGAGGCGGGCGCGAACCTGGTGCAAGAGCTGGCCTTCACGCTGGCTGACGGCAAGGAGTACGTGAAGACAGCCATCGCACGCAACATGGACGTGGACGTCTTTGCCGGGCGGTTGAGTTTCTTTTTTGCCATTGGCATGAATTTTTTCATGGAAATCGCCAAGTTGCGGGCAGCGCGGCTCCTCTGGGCAGAGATCATGGCGGAGTTCAATCCACAAAAACCCTCGTCGTCCATGCTGCGGACCCACTGCCAAACCTCCGGCGTGTCATTGCAGGAGCAGGATCCCTACAATAACGTGGTGCGCACGGCCTATGAGGCGATGAGTGCGGTGCTCGGTGGCACCCAGTCGCTTCACACGAACTCTTTTGATGAAGCGATTGCGCTCCCGACAGAAGAATCTGCGCGGCTCGCCCGGAACACACAGCTGATCCTGCAAAACGAGACTGGCGTAACCAAAGTTATCGATCCTCTGGCGGGCTCTTATTATATTGAAAACCTCACGGCGCGGCTCGCGGATGAGGCGCGTAAGATCATCGCAGAGGTTGATGAGATGGGCGGCATGACCAGGGCCGTTGCTTCCGGCATGCCCAAACTGCGCATTGAAGAGGCTGCAGCCCGTCGACAGGCCGCCGTGGACCGGGGTGCCGAGGTTATCGTCGGGGTGAATAAGTTCCGTCTGGACGAAGAGCCGGAAATAAGCATCCGCGACATTGATAACACAGCCGTGCGGGAATCTCAGCTGGCGCGGCTTCGGCACGTCCGCAGCACACGTGATGCGGTGGCCTGTAAGAGGGCCCTGGACGGGCTTGAGGAGGTCGCCCGCTCGGGCAAGGGCAATCTTCTCGCCACAGCGGTAGAGGCTGCCCGGGCACGTGCGACAGTTGGCGAAATTTCCAGCACAATGGAAAAGGTTTTCGGGCGCCATCGGGCAGAGGTAAAGACTTTGGCAGGCGTCTACGGCTCGGCTTATGAAGACGACGAAGGCTTCCGGCAGATCCAGAAGGAAGTCGAGGAATTCGCCGAAGAAGAGGGGCGCCGCCCACGCATACTTGTCGTGAAAATGGGGCAGGACGGGCACGACCGCGGTGCCAGGGTTATCGCGACGGCATTTGCGGATATCGGTTTTGACGTGGATGTGGGCCCGCTTTTTCAGACTCCCGCAGAGGCGGCACAGGATGCCATCGATAACGATGTGCACGTGGTCGGTATCTCCAGCCAGGCGGCGGGGCACAAGACACTGGCACCACAGATGGTGCAGGCACTCAGGAACAGCGATGCAGGGGATATCATTGTGGTCTGCGGCGGGGTAATCCCGGCACAGGACTATGACTTTCTGACCCGTGCAGGTGTGAAGGCAATCTTCGGACCGGGCACCAATATTCCGGAAGCGGCGAAAAATATTCTCGACCTGATACGTGCGGAACGCACATAGCACGGGGCGGGTGCGGCATCCCAGGGTATTCCCGACCCACAAAAGGGGCAAAGGGAGAGACAGAAGGGAAATATCTATGACCTACAAAGATGTTTACGAAGGCTGGATGGCTGACCCGGAAGCGTTCTGGATGCAGGCCGCTGAGGCCATCGACTGGGTGGAGAAACCCACGTGTGCGCTTAAAGACGACAATGCACCGCTTTACGAGTGGTTTGCGGACGGCTTGGTAAACACCTGTTACAATGCCGTAGACAGGCATGTGGCGGCGGGCCGCGGCGATCAGGTGGCGATCATCTACGACAGCCCGATCACCGGGGCTAAAGAAACGATTACCTATGCCCGGCTGCAAAACCGGGTAGCCCGGCTGGCTGGTGCGATTACCGGGAAAGGGGTATCCAAAGGTGATCGGGTGATCATTTACATGGCCATGACGGCGGAGGCATTGATCGCCATGCTCGCCTGTGCACGGGTTGGGGCCATTCATTCGGTTGTCTTCGGGGGGTTTGCAGCCAATGAGCTTGCTACGCGAATCGATGATGCCACACCCAGGATGGTCATCGCCTCGAGCTGCGGGATCGAACCGGGCCGGGTTGTAAAATATAAGCCGCTGCTTGATGAGGCGATTGAGATTTCTGCGCATAAACCGGACCACTGCATCATCTTTCAGCGTGAACAGGCACCGGCCACGATGGTGGATGGGCGTGATCTTGACTGGGATGCGGTGCAGAAAGATGCGACACTGGCGGACTGCGTACCGTTGAAAGGCAGCGATCCGGTTTACATCCTTTACACTTCGGGCACCACGGGCCGGCCCAAGGGTGTCGTGCGTCCGACTGGCGGGCATCTTGTAGTGCTCAATTGGACGATGAAGAACATCTACGGCGTAGAACCGGGAGAAGTCTTCTGGGCTGCTTCCGACGTCGGCTGGGTTGTAGGCCACAGCTATATCTGCTATGCGCCGCTTATCGCGGGGAATACAACCATCGTTTTCGAGGGTAAACCGGTTGGCACACCGGACGCAGGCACCTTCTGGCGGGTTATTGAGGAGCACAAGGTTGCAGCTTTTTTCACGGCCCCCACCGCCTTCCGTGCGATCAGGCGGGAAGACCCGACTGGCGAGTTCGTCAGGAAGTATGACCTCAGCCACCTGCGCACCCTGTTTTTGGCAGGTGAGAGGTCGGACCCTGACACGATCAATTGGGCCAAAGACCAGTTGGGTGTGCCAGTCATTGACCACTGGTGGCAGACGGAGACGGGCTTTGCCATCGCGTGTAACCCGGTGGGCATCGAACATCTGCCGGTCAAACCAGGCTCTCCCACCGTGGCAATGCCGGGCTGGGATATCCGCATCCTGAACGCCGAAGGGCAGGAATTGCCCGCGGGTCAGTTCGGCTCCATCGTGGCCAGGCTACCCATGCCCCCGGGCTGTCTGCCAACGCTTTGGAACGCCGAAGACCGGTTCATATCAAGCTATCTTGAGGCTTTTCCCGGCTATTACGAAACCGGGGATGCGGGTATAAAGGATGAAGACGGATACCTCTATATCATGGCACGCACGGATGATGTCATCAACGTGGCCGGGCACCGCCTGTCTACGGGTGCGATGGAAGAAGTACTGGCCAGCCACCCGGACGTCGCCGAATGCGCTGTGATCGGGGTTGCGGATCACCTGAAGGGCCAGCTGCCCATGGGGTTTCTCTGCCTGTCGAAAGGCGTGGACCGGGAGGAGGCGGACATCGTCGCGGAATGTGTGGCCCTGATACGTGAAAAGATCGGTCCCGTGGCAGCTTTCAGGCTTGCCTGCGTGGTGGAACGTCTGCCAAAGACCCGGTCGGGCAAGATCCTGCGCGGCACTATGGCCAAAATTGCCGATGGCGCAGCCTACAGGATGCCTGCGACAATCGATGACCCTGTGATTCTGGATGAGATTACGGAGGCACTCAGGCACCTGGGTTACCCGAAAGCCTGATCCGGGATCCTCACCCATACGGGGGATGCCTTTCCCCGATAACAAGGGGCATGGGACACCATCCGGGATTGGAACGCATAAATCTGTCGAAGACCAGGCCGCAGCAGGACATGCCTTCAGATTACGGCTTTACCCGCTGTTTGCGGCGGGAACTGTTTCGTGTTATTATGCCGAAATACCATTACTTCAACACCACGCAGGAGGAAACCAGTGATACACCCCGACAAATCGCACCGCAAAGGCATTTCTTGCACCATATTAATCAGGGTTTCCCCTGATAACCGTGCGGTCCGGTTGTGGGCGGTTTGAAACCTGCAACGGATCTTTCCGGGTTTCTCGGATCACAAAGGTTTGCAACTGTCCTGGCTGATCCGCCGTGGCGGTTTGCCAACCGAACCGGGAAGGTGGCCCCGGAACACAAGCGTCTTGCCAGATACCCGACAATGACGCTGGAAGACATTTGCGCCTTGCCGGTGTCTGATTTCATGGAGGACCGGGCGCACTGCTATCTCTGGGTTCCGAATGCCCTTCTGCCCGAAGGGCTGCGGGTTATGGCCGCATGGGGTTTTAGCTACAAGTCAAACATCATCTGGCACAAGATCCGCAAGGATGGCGGTTCGGACGGGCGCGGCGTCGGTTTCTATTTCCGCAACGTGACCGAAGTGATTTTGTTCGGAATACGCGGTAAAAATGCAAGGACGCTGCAACCCGGGCGGCGGCAGGTCAACCTGTTCGGAACCCGCAAACGCGAACATTCCCGCAAGCCGGATGAACAGTATGATATTATAGAGAGCTGCAGTCGGGGGCCGTATCTTGAGCTGTTCGGGCGCGGCCGGCGGGATAACTGGACTGTCTGGGGCAATCAGGCCTCCGATGATTACAAGCCGACATGGCATACCTACAAATACAATTCCGCGGCACGGCCGAATGCGTGAATCAGAGCTGTTTTCCGAAAACATCAGGCAGAAATTCGAGATATACAGTTACCGGAACGCGGCGTCTGTTCTGGCTGGCTCTTTTCCTGACCAATGTGCACAGGTTGCAGCCGCCCTGGAAGATTTCAGGATCACAACGGGCATGATCCGTCGCCCCGGCGGCAGCAAGGGTGAAATCGCCCGTTATGTGGATACGCTGTTTCCCGAATGGGTTGAAACGCGCATTTCAGCCGATCTTTTGGTTCGGTTGGAACACGGCGGCCACACCGATACCGAGTACCTGCGGAAAGGGTTTCTGGATGGTCACAGGATTGATTTCGTTTCCGGGAAGGTCGCACTCGACCTGGAATGGAACAGCAAGGATCAAACCTATGACAGGGATTTGTACGCGTTTTCGGCTTTCTATGACGCGGGTGCTATTGATGTCGGGATCATACTCACCCGCGGGTCATCGCTTGACACTGCGTTCTTTCGAACTCTCGGAAAGGTTTTGAACAAGGATGGGACCGAAGGCAAAGAAGACGTGTACAAGAAGTTTGGTGCCTCAACCACCTGGATGGAGAAACTGCTTTACAGGCTTGTGGCCGGGCGCAACGGCGGTTGCCCGGTTCCGGCAATCGGAATAACCCCGAAATGTATGGGTGACGACTAACCAAATCAGGGAATGAAAACATATCCCGTACACCAGGCCCCTCGGCGCAGACGTAAATATCCTGGGCCAACGGCCGGGCCAGGGAGGATGAATCAGGACATACGAGTCCCCATGGCACCTGCGCGGCCGACCCAGGCCATCATTGTGGCTGGTGCAGGTCAGCGGGGGTTCCGATCCCCCGTGGCTGTATTTAATCGAATGCATGGTTTCCGCATCAGGCCGCACAGCAGACTGTTTTATCTGCAGGCGGTTGTGGCGGTCCCCGTTTCAGATGCTGGTGCTTCAGCTCTGCCGGGTCTTAAGGAGAAGAGCAAAGTCTTCATAAGGCTCCTTCGCGCATAATCCCCTTTTCTCTGGTTTGGTGGGTGCGGAATACCCCGGTGCCTACGACGTGTGGTCATAGGCCCGTTCGCCGTGGGCACTGAGGTCAAGCCCGGTCGTTTCCGCCTCGTCTGTTACGCGGATTGGAAACAGAGCCTTAATCCCAAAGACGATGAGTGCCGTCAGCACGATGGTGTAGACGCCGACTACCATGATACCACCCAGTTGGGCACCCCAGTCGCCCTGGCCAAAGACGGCAATCATGACGGCACCGAACATGCCGCCAATGCCGTGGACGGCGAAGACGTCAAGCGTGTCATCAATCTTTAACGCACCTTTGACCAGGCCGCAGCACTCCTGGCAAAGGATGCCTGCCACGCCGCCGATGATGAGCGCCGCAACCGGACCGACAAAGCCGGAGGCCGGCGTGATGGCGGCAAGACCTGCGATCGTACCGGTAACCATGCCCACCAGAGAGGCTTTGCCGTATTTGATCCGTTCCCACAGGGCCCAGGTCAGCGATGCGGTCGCGGCAGAAATATGCGTGACCGTCAGTGCCAGGGCCGCACCGCCGTCGGCTGCCAGTTGGGAGCCGCCGTTGAAGCCGAACCACCCAACCCACAACATACAGGCACCAACCATGACGTAGCCCGGGTTGTGTGGCGGTTTGGACCTGTTTTGGCGGCTGCCCAGCATGACAGCGATCACCAGGGCCGCCAGACCTGCGGTTTCATGCACGACGATGCCGCCGGCGAAGTCTTTGACAGGTTCGTCAAACAGTGCCCCCGTCCCGCCTGCCAGCAGACCGCCGCCCCAGATCCAATGCACCACTGGCGCATACACCAGAAGCATCCACAGGCCGGAAAACATCAGCACAAAACCGAAGCTGATGCGTTCCACATATGCACCCACGATCAGGGCCGGGGTGATGATGGCAAAGGTCATCTGAAACGCGAAGAAGAGGAACTCGGGAATCGTCCCGGTAAGACTGTCAATGGTCACACCTGCAAGAAACATCTTGCCGATGCCTCCCCACAGCGCGGTGCCGTTCCCGAAAGCTATGGAATATCCTGCCGCCAGCCACAGCACACTCATCAGGCAGGTGATGGCAAAGCACTGCATCAATACGCTAAGCACGTTGCGGGCGCGTACCAGGCCCCCATAGAAAAGTGCCAGGCCTGGCAGCGTCATGAACAGGACCAGCGCGGTTGCGACGATGATCCAGGCGGTATCTGCTCCGTTCATTTTGGTTTCCTTCGCCTTTCCAATCTGTCTGCGAACGGGACGTTCAAACCCGAACCGTTTGCCGGGGTGAATAAGGAAAGATTAATTTGTGCACAGATCCCGTGTAAAAATTGGATTTTGCATAAAAAATAGGCTGAAATCATGGAGTATGGCACTTAAAAGGGCGTCACCGGGATGACGGGAGCACCCCGTCACGCAGGGCCACCAAAGCGGTTTTCGCGGTTTCCAGGCGCACGTTTGATCGTCCTGCCGCACCGAAAGCCACCAGCATGGTTGTGGTCGGATGTCCCGCCCGGGCCAGGCCAAAGCACACCCTGCCTTCCGGCTTTTTCCAGGAGCGGCCGGGGCCCGCTATGCCGGTAACGGATACGGCAATTTCAGCACCTGATCGCGCAAGGGCACCGTCTGCCATTTGCCGGGCAACGGTTTCAGACACGGCCCCCCGGGTTTTCAGGGTGGCCCCGTCTACGCCGAGCATACGGCTCTTGGCCGCGTTGGAATAGGTAACGTAGCCGCAAATCACCACGTCTGACGCCCCGGCGATTTCAGTCAGGGCGGTGGCAATCAGCCCGCCGGTGCAGCTTTCTGCGGTGGCAAGCCTGTCGCCCCGGGCACGGCAGGCAGCCAGGGTTTCGCCGGCCAAGGCATCCAGATCATAGTCCATGGGCAAGACCAGTCAAAACGACAACGCAAAAAGCGCTGTAAAAGCCTGCAACGATGTCATCAGCCATGACGCCAAAGGGGGTTTTCAGGCGGTCAAAGTAGCTCGCGGGCCAGGGTTTCATGATATCAAAAAAACGGAACAGGAAGAATGCAGCGACCCAGCCCGGCCATAGTTTATACAGGGCTACACCGGAGGATGCGGCCTGGAAAACCACTGGCCAGAGCGTCAGCCATTGGCCCGCGACCTCATCAATCACCACAATCGGCGGATCTTTTTCCGCCATTGCCCGCGTGGTTTCTGCCGTGGCCCATATCCCTGCCGCAAAGACCGCAACCGTTGCAGCGGCAAAGGCCATGGGGCCGCAGACGGTCGCAACGCCATAGGCCACCGGCAGCGCAGCCAGCGAACCCCAGGTACCCGGGGCCGGACGCAGATGGCCCACACCAAAAAACGTTGCAAGAAGGTGGGGCAGCATCGCAGGGTTCCCGGCCATGGGCACCGGGGTTCGCCGGCGCGTATCACCGCCACCCTTACGACGGGTGACGTGCCGGCGCAAACCTGCAATCGGGTCTTTTCCCCCTTGCATTTCCACCCGGACTGCACGACAAGCACATCAAAGTCGGATATGACGATTGCAGACAAGGCAATTTTCACCCGACCGGGAACACTGACAGGGGGTGTCCCGTTCATAGGCCCCTGCAATAATTGACAACCGGAAATAAGGGAACCGGAAATGAAACTGAAAACAAAAATCGCTGTTGTGGTCACAGCAACAGCTCTTGCCGCATGTGGTGTTCAGGAGCCTCTTACAAACTACCAGCCTGTTGTGGATATGCAGGGGGTGAATCCTGTTAAGTATCAGGCTGATTTACAGGCATGTAACAACATTGGCCTTCAGGTTGAGTCGCGCTATAATGAGCGTGCGAGGCAAGAAGCCAATGCGGCTCTTGGCAATATGCTTATCGGGGCGGCTGTCGGGGCGGCGATAGGGTCTGCGGTGGGGGATGGTGGCCGCTACCAGGGGGAGTGGACCCGTGCGGGTGCCGTGGGAGGGGCTGCCGCCGGGCTGGACTCGTTGGATGAGTATACAAGGGAACGCGTAAAGTATGGCCCCCGCAGGGTCATTGACCGTTGTATGCACAATCGCGGTTACAAGGTTCTCAACGATCTCGGTTGGGGCTAAGACTGGCTGTCCTGTCCGGGCCGATCTCTTTCGGGCCTCGGCGATATTCGAAAAATTTCGGGGTGTATCGTCCATGGGATTGCTGTGAATGCGTCAGATATTACGGGAGGAGTTACCAACTCCCACATCCCGATTCTTGTAACGGAATCCTTGAATGTGGCGCAGGTTCTACCCCGATGCAGGGCACCCCCAATGCAAAGGGGGTGATGAACATCGCCGCTATGCATATGGCCGCCTGGAATGGCATTCACACCGCGATTCCACACTTGGCTGAATCCGGGACGAACATCAAAATCAGGGATTCACATGGATTCATATCCTTGTAGCTTTCCGTTCCGGTTGGTAACCCGAAAACCACGCGAATCCTTGTTCACGATTGCGGGCCGGAGTAATGCGAACATCAGGCCATCCCTGTGCGGGGTTGCCCTGCCCTCCCGTGCCCCGATATTTTTGGTGTTGGAGACGTGTGTCTAACGTGACCATAAAGTGCATTCTGACGCTGCACAGGGCAAGTGAATCCCCTTGGAAACCAGGAGATATCTCATGCAAATTCGCCGTTCCGGAACCCGGTGCGGTACTGCGGGCAGGGGGCAGCCTTGTCCGAAAGGGTGGCAGACCGGGGAACATGCGCCAACGGCCATCCGCCCGGACGGAATCCCGACAAACGGCCCTGTGCGCCACCTTGCCCGGCCGGTCGCCCGGGGCCGCATAGGATAGGGTTGCCTGGCATTGCGCCGCGATGATCGCCAGTTGGCCTGATGCCCTGCCGGAGCTTGTCTGATGGTCGTGGATTTTGAAAGCATCTGGGCAAACCTGCCGTTCCCGGCCCTCGTGCTTGGCGAAGATGACCGCGTGGTCAGCACAAACCCGGCAGCCGAATCGCTGATCGGCAGCTCGTCGCGTCAGCTGCAGGGCCGCAGGGCGGACCGGATATTCGGGGAGGGATCGCCGGTGGCGGATACAATCCTTCAGGCGCGCCAAAAATGCGGGTCTCTGATGCAATATAATGCCGAGGTGTCCCTGCCGCCGGCACCGCCGCTGGTCTGTAATCTGCACGTTGGTCCGATCAGGGCGGCGGAGACCGGGCTTTTGCTGCTGATCCAACCCGCCGGAGTGGTGCAGAAGATGCGCCAGTCCTTGACGCACGTTGGTGCTGCCAGGTCCGTCAGGGCGATGGCGGCCATGCTGGCGCATGAATTGCGCAACCCGCTGGCCGGGATATCGGGGGCCGCCCAGTTGCTGGCACTGAACGTCTCCGGACAGGACCGCGAACTGACGGAGCTGATTGAGGAAGAGATCAGACGCATCGGCACCCTGATTGACCGGGTTGAACACTTCGCCGATGATCGCCCGCTGGTGCGCGGTGCGATCAACATTCACGACGTGCTCGAACGTGCGGTTCGATCTGCACAGGTCGGCTTCGGGCAGGGGATTGCATTTCACGGGGAGTATGACCCCTCTCTGCCGGTGGCGGCGGGGGATGCGGATCAGTTGATGCAGGTGTTCCAGAACCTGTTGAAAAATGCCGCGGAAGCGGTGACACCCGGGCGCGGGTGCATCCGGATACGCACATCCTATAATTCGGGTGTGAAGGTTTGCGTTGCCGGGCAAGATGCAGAGAGGCTGCCCCTGCAGATTGAAATTATCGACAACGGCCGTGGAATCCCGGAAGGGATGATCGGCGATATTTTTGCCCCCTTTGTCACATCGAAATCCAATGGCACCGGGCTGGGGCTTCCTCTCGTATCGAAGATTATTGCCGGGCACGGTGGTCTTGTGGAATGCGACAGCGAAGATGGGCGAACGGTATTCACCGTGCGCCTGCCAGTCTGGCAAAACTGAAAGGCAGGCACAATGGACGGCACGGTATTGGTTGCGGATGATGATCGCACGATCCGCACGGTGTTGACCCAGGCCCTGACCCGCGCCGGATGCCGGGTGCGCGCCACGGGTAACACGGCAACGCTTTGGCGTTGGGTGGAAGAAGGCGAAGGCGATGCGGTGGTCAGCGATGTGATGATGCCTGATGGCAACGGGCTTGACCTGTTGCCTGCCATCCGCAAGCGGCGCCCGAACCTTCCGGTTGTTGTGATTTCCGCCCGGAATACCTTTGTCACCGCAGTCCATGCGTCAGAAGCCGGTGCGTTCGATTATGTGCCCAAACCCTTTGATCTGCGCGAGTTGCTTGGCAAGGTCAGCCGCGCCCTGACCCAAAATATGCAACCTGTATCCCTCGCCGCTGCGCCCCCTGCACCAGCCAGTGCCTTGCCGCTGATCGGTGGTAGCCCGGCCATGCAGCAGGTCTACCGGGTTATGGCACGGGTGTTGCACACCGACCTCAATGTGCTGGTGCATGGCGAAAGCGGAACAGGCAAGGATTTGCTGGCCCGAATTCTGCACGATTTCGGCCGGCGCTCCCGGGCGGCCTTTCTGCGCATCCCCTGCGGTACCATCGGCACCCATGACCTGTCAGATATCCTCGAAAGCCCGGATGCGTCAGATGCCACAATCTACCTCGATGAGTTGGGGGATATGTCTGTGGCAGTCCAGCTGCACCTTCTGGGCCTGACGGAACGGCCCGAAGCCCGGCATAAGCCCCCGCGCCTTGTTTCCAGTACATCGCAATCCTTGGCACATCTGGTTAACGAAGCGGGTTTTCGCAAGGATCTGTTCCATCGCCTGAACGTGATACCGATTGCTCTGCCGCCGTTGCGTGATCGGCCCGATGATATCCCGGATCTCGCCCGGCACTTCCTGGTCAGGGCTGAACGGGACGGACTCCCGCAAAAGACCTTTGCCTGCGCCGCGCTTGAACAGATGCGGTTGGCCCCCTGGCCGGGAAACCTGCGGGGGTTGAGTAATTTCGTTCAGCGCGTGGCCGTGCTCTGCCCCGAAGATGAAATCGGCGGGTCGTTTGTGGCGAAAGAGCTGAAACAGATTGTCGAGACAGAAAGCCCGACATCGCCGATAGTATCTGACAGCCTGTCAGCTTCTGTCGGGGCACATATCAGGTGCTATCTTGATCTGCACGGGGATCAACTGCCGCCGCCGGGCCTGTACAACCGCATCCTGCGGGAGGTGGAAAAACCGCTGATCGCGCTGTCGCTGTCAGCCACCCGCGGCAACCAGATCCGCACGGCAGAGCTTTTGGGCATCAATCGCAATACGCTCAGAAAAAAGATCCGGGAACTGGATATTCAGGTGACACGCAGCAGGAAAATGATGTAAAACAGCCACAGGCTTGTTGCGCAAAACCAATCCGGGGGGCGCAGGATATGGGGCTGTGGCAGTATTGGCGGCGATTGAATACCTGGCGCAAGAAGCGCCGGATTCAGACAGCGTTTGCCATTATTCTCGTCCTGCTGGCACCGCTCCTCGTGGCTGTGACCTACGTCGTCTTAAGGCCCATGAACGGGTCGGTATCGAACGATATGATCCGGCTCGTCCTTCTGGCGGACCTCATCTACATGCTGGTGGTGGCCGCGCTTGTGGCCAATCGGGTTTTCAGAATGATCGCCGCCCGATCCCGCAAGACCGCCGGGTCACGGCTTCACATGCGGCTGTCCGGGGTTTTCACGTTTGTTGCATTGGTGCCGACAATCCTTGTAGCTGTCATTTCCGCAATCCTGATCAACTTCGGCTTTGAAAACTGGTTTTCCAGCCGGGTGCAAAATGTGGTCGGCAACAGCCTCGCGGCTGCCCATGCCTATGAGGCGGAACATCGTGAGGATCTGATGCAGGATGCTTTGCGCATCGCACGATTCCTGGATCAGCAGCGGCGCGTCCTGGGACTGGCGGCAGAAAGCCGGTTGCGGAGCAGCCTGGCGCACGGTCAGCAACAAATCCAGCGTGGGGTGAAAGAGGCCTTTGTGATCGACGGTGCCGCACGGCTGATTGCACGCGGGAACCGCAGTTACCGGTTTGATTATGAACCGCCTTCTGCCAATCAGGTGACCCGGGCAGCAGAAGGCCAGACAGTTGTTATCCAGGATTGGGATAATAATGAGTTTCGTGCCCTGGTGCGGCTTATGGCCTATCCGGACCGGTACCTCTATATCTCGCGCACGGTGGACGGTGACATTCTGAACCTGCTCGATGAAACCCGGGAAACCGTGATGATCTACAATCGGATGGAAAGAGAGCGCGGCCAACTGCTGTTCGATCTCGGCCTGATCTACCTTGGCTTTGCCCTGATCGTTATTCTGGCGGCGATCTGGTTGGGTCTTTGGTTCGCTGAACGGCTGGCCCGGCCGATCGGACGGCTGGCCGGGGCTGCCTGGCGCGTTGGGGCAGGGGATCTCGGTGTACGGGTGCGGGAAGAGGACGGCGACGATGAAATCGCCATGCTGGGGCGTATCTTCAATCATATGACCCGGCAGGTGAAACGCCAGCGTGACGACCTGGTGGAAGCGGCAGAGCGGACCGAACGCCGCCGCCGCATGTTTGATTCGGTTCTGTCCGGTGTCACGGCAGGCGTGATCGGGTTGAATGCCGACGGGCAAATCACGCTGATGAATGAGGCAGCCGGGCAGTTCCTTGGCCTTGATCCGGAGCGGGACGGAATGAAACAGATCACGCAGGCCGTTCCTGAATTTTCCCCGCTCTTGCAAAAGCTGCAGGACAAGCATCTGACCGTCGCCCGGGAAGAAATCCGCCTGACCCGGACAGACAGCCCGGAGATCCTGCTTGTGCGGATGGCTGTGCGCACAAGTGCGGAAGGATACCTGGAAGGTTACGTTGTAACTTTTGACGATGTGACATCGCTTGTGAGTGCCCAGCGTATGGCTGCCTGGGGCGACGTGGCCCGGCGCATCGCGCACGAGATCAAAAATCCGTTGACGCCTATCCAGTTATCGGCAGAGCGGCTGAAACGCAAGTTCGGGCCCCTGGTAGCCAACAGTGTTGAAGATTTAAATCAGTATTCAGACATCATCATCCGGCAGACAAACGATTTGCGCCGCATCGTTGATGAGTTTTCCAAATTCGCCCGTATGCCGGAACCGAAGCGGACCACCGGCGACCTGATCCGGCTGGTACGGGATGTGGTGCATTTGCAGCAGGCAGCGGCACCTGCGGAAATTTCGCTCAATCTGCCGAACACTGTAATTACAGGCGATTTCGATGCAACAATGATCAATCAGGCATTGACGAATCTTATTAAGAACGCCTGCGAAGCCATTGAGGGGATGCAGCAAAGACCGGACGGTCATACGCCCCGGATCAGGATTGTAATCACAGCAGCAGACGCGAGTACGCGCATAGAAATCCAGGACAATGGTATGGGCCTGCCCGCAGGGAACCGGTCCCGGCTGTTTGAGCCTTATGTGACCCACCGCAGCAGCGGCACGGGGCTGGGCCTGCCAATTGTAAAGAAGATCATCGAAGAACATGGCGGCACACTGGAATTGACCGATGCACCGCCGTTTGACGGGGCGAGCCACGCCGGTGCCATGGCAGTTATCGTTTTGCCTTTCGGGGCTGATACCACAGGGATCGGGAAAAATGCGGAAGTGGCGTGAAATCCGTCCCCATGCAGGGCAGGTGAGCAGATGAGCGACATTCTTGTTGTTGATGATGAACGCGACATTCGGGAATTGGTGTCGGATATTCTGGTGGACGAAGGCTATTCGACCCGGAAAGCGGCTGATTCTGACCAGGCCTTCGCGGCGATCAATGCTGATCCTCCGGATATGATCATCCTCGACATATGGTTGAAGGACTCAAATCTTGACGGGATTGATATCCTGAAGACCGTGCAGCGCAACAATCCGGCTATCCCCGTGGTGATCATATCGGGCCACGGGAACATTGAAATTGCTGTCGCGGCAGTAAAGCAGGGTGCCTACGACTTCATCGAAAAACCCTTCAACATTAACCAGCTGATGCTGGTGATCGCCCGTGCCATGGAAACCAGCCGCCTGCGCCGCGAAAATGCCGCGCTAAAGGTCAAGGATGCGACGTCAGGCGTCATGGTGGGCGAATCGGCACGGTTCCGAACCCTGGTTGCCCAGCTCGGCAAGGTCGCCCGTACCAATGGCCGCGTCATGCTGACAGGGCCTGTCGGTGCAGGCAAAGATGCCGCGGCGCGGTATATTCACGCCCATTCCGACCGCGCAAAAGCACCGTTTGTATCAGTCAACTGCGCGACGATTGAACCGAATCAGATGGAAGAGGTGCTCTTTGGCAGGGAAGGAACCACACGGGGCTTTGAACCTGGTCTGATGGAACAGGCCCACGGCGGTATACTTTTTTTCGATGAAGTGTCGGACATGCCCATCGGTACGCAATCAAAACTGCTGCGGGTGCTTGTGGAACAGCAGTTCACGCGCGTGGGCGGGGCAGACAAGGTGCGTGTGGATGTGCGGGTATTGTCGTCCACTAACAGGGATTTGCAAAAGGAAATCACCGCCGGGCGGTTTCGGGAAGAACTGTATCATCGGCTGAGCGTCGTACCGGTTATCGTGCCGGGCCTTGAGGCCCGGCGAGAGGATATCGGTCTGCTTGCCCGGCATTTCATGGCCGGGATGAATGCGGCCCAGGGCCTTCCGGTCCGGCCCCTGTCCGAAGAGACAGAGGCCCTTTTACAAACCATGAACTGGCCCGGCAACGTGCGCCAATTGCGCAACGTGATTGAGCGTGTGCTGATCCTCGGCCCCCGCGAAGGGAAGATTGAGGCGTCGGAGATCCCGGACAACGCCCCCCGTGGGGAGGGCGGCGGCACCGGACTGTCAAACACCTGCGCGACCATGCCATTGCGTGAAGCACGAGAGATGTTTGAGCGGGAATACATGATAGCCC
Source organism: Paracoccaceae bacterium (assembly GCA_014323795.1). Classification (GTDB taxonomy): domain Bacteria; phylum Pseudomonadota; class Alphaproteobacteria; order Rhodobacterales; family Rhodobacteraceae; genus Amylibacter. The sequence goes on from JACONK010000008.1 coordinate 89,290, forward strand.
AGCTCAACCGGTTCGGCGGCAATATCAGCCGTACGGCAGATTTTGTGGGCATGGAGCGTTCTGCCCTGCATCGCAAGCTGAAGACACTGAATTTGGTGACCACGAACCGGGCCGGCACCCGAAGCGCAGAGATTGGGGAATCCGCAGATATCCCCTGACAGCCGGGCGGGCACTATCCCCCGGTCAGTGCCGAGAGAGCCGGGCGAAGCTGCCGTTCCAGCACCTGTTTCGTCACAGGGCCCACGATGCGCAGGCGAATTTTACCATCCCCGTCGATCAGATAGGTTTCCGGCACACCGTATACACCCCAGTCCACCGACGTGCGCCCGTCAACAGCCGCCACACCGATATACGGATTGCCGAGTTGTGCAAGAAAGCCTGTCGCATCCCCTGGATCATCCCGGTAGTTCAGGCCGACAATCGGCAAACCGCCGGCGGCCAGTTTCATCAGATACGGATGCTCCACCCGGCAAGGGGCGCACCAGCTGGCCCAAAAATTAACCAGCATCGGCCGTCCGTCCGTCAACAGATCATCTGACGGCAGCGGTAGCCCGGGCAGGGCGGAGGCTGCAAATCGCGGGGCCGGTTTGCCCTGCAGCGCAGATGGCAAACTATCGTCCTGCCCGCGATCCAGGGAAGCGGCGAATGTAAGAAACACCGCGACAGCAGCCCCGGGGACCAGGGCAACCCAAAAGGATATTCTGCGGGGCCGGGAAGGATATATCACTCTTTTTCCGCTTCTTCCAACGTCTGTCTGGCCCGTCGCGCCTGCCACAGGGATATGGCCACGATGCCCGCCAAAAGGGCACCGCCAAAGGCGTAGGCTATCAGCACATCGACGGCATATTTGCCAAGGTCCGGCATCATACCCGCATCCTCCGGGCCATCAGGGCATCGGCCTTGCGCAGCCGCACATGGGTGCGTGTGCGCAGCAGGACGAGCGTAATGAAAAGCAATACAAAAGCAACGATACACACCAGAAGCGGAAACCAGAACGTATTGGATATGTTGGTTTCCGGATCAAGCGACAGGGTCGCGCCCTGGTGCAGGCCCTGGTTCCACAGGTTCACGGCGTAACGGCTGAGCAGCGCGAAGACGGAACCGACCATGCACAGCACCGAGGTAAGATCGGCGGCCAGGTCCGGATCTTCTATGGCCTCCCACAGGGCGACATAGCCGATGTAAAAGACGAGGAGGATCATAAAACTGGTCAGCCGCGGATCCCATGCCCAGTACGTGCCCCACATGGGCTTGCCCCAGATGGCACCAGTGGCGAGCGCGACCAGCGTCATGGTGATGCCCACGGGTGCTGCCGCACGAGCAGCCAGGGCAGAGACATGATGGTGCCGGACCAGCCATATAACGGAGGCCACCAGCATCATCCCCCAGGCATTGATCGCCATCATGGCGGCAGGCACGTGCAGGAAGATGATCTTGACCGTGGCTCCCTGTTTGTAATCGTCGGGCGTAAAGAAAAAACCCCATGTCAGCCCCACGATCAGGCAGGCTACACTCAACACCGCCAGCCCTGGCAGAACCCGCCCGCTGAACACCATAAAACGGCGGGGATTTGCGTAGTCCCAGATCGACATGGGGGTACTGCCTAGCGGCGATAGCAGGATTTGCCAAGAACTATCGTTGTGGCTGCCGGGTGCCGGATGTGAGCGGCAGATTTTGCCTTGTCTTCCCCCGGGTTAAGACATGATGTGCAAAATAATTTGCGACAGGCCTTGGGGGAGCAGTCATGGGCAACCATTCCACTTACAAGGAAAAACCGAAGGTGCCGGTCAACGAGTGCGCAAATATTTCCGGTCCGCCACGGCACCGAAGGGTGTTCCGCCTGAATACACCGGCATCGGGTTGGAAAAATTGCCGGGTTTCCTGATCACGGTGGTGTTTCAATCGGCCAGGCCTGGTTTTTACTCGCGGGTGTAAGTTGGCTTTCCCATGCGTACCGGGTGCGTTGAATTGATACGCCTGGGCCGTTATGTTATGTCCAGTCTGTCATGAGCCCGCTCACCCGTCTTCTGGTGCTGCTTGTCAAAGGCTATCGCCTGACCCTGTCGCCCTGGGCGGGTCTTGGGTGCCGGTATCATCCGACGTGTTCAGCGTATGCTCTGGAAGCCTTGCAGCGACACGGTGGTATAAAAGGCAGTTGGCTCACGGTACGCCGCATCGGGCGTTGCCACCCCTGGGGCGGGTCCGGCATTGACAACGTGCCTGATTGAACGGGGTGCCTGATTGAACGGGTTTTATGTGCCTGACCCTTTTAAAATTCTTAAAACCTGTTACCAATATCTGGTCAAAAGTGCCGAGATGAGGAAATCCAGGGCCATGGAACACAACAGCATTGCCACCGCAAAGATTCTGTCAGACGCGCTGCCTCATATGCAGCGCCACGATGGTTCTGTTGTTGTCATCAAGCTTGGCGGTCATGCCATGTCTTCTGACGAAGGCATGGCGCGTTTTGCCCGCGACGTGGTTTTGATGCGCCAGGTGGGTGTGAAACCGGTTATCGTTCACGGCGGCGGGCCGATGATCAACGAGATGCTCGACAAGCTCGGTATTAAAAGCAGGTTTGTTGGCGGCAAGCGTGTCAGCGACAAGGCGACCGTCGAAGTGGTGGAAATGGTGCTGTCCGGCAAGGTCAATAAACAGATCGTCGCCGCGATCAATGCCGAGGGTGGGCAGGCTGTTGGTATTTCCGGCCGCGACGGAAACCTGCTGCACTGCACCCGGGCGGACGGCGACCTGGGGCTGGTGGGCGTCCCGTCGAAGGTGGAACCGCACATTATTCGCGCCCTGGTCGCGGGCGGATTTATACCGGTGATCGCCCCGCTGGGTGCGGGTGCGGGGGGCGAAATCTACAATGTTAATGGTGACACGACTGCGGGCGCAATCGCAGCGGGATTGAGTGCTGATCGTCTGCTGCTGCTGACCGATGTGGACGGCGTGAAAGATTCCCATGGCGACGTGGTGACACAACTGACCATCGCCCGTGTACTCGAGTTGACCGAACAGGGCGTGATTACGGGCGGTATGATACCCAAGACCGAAACGGCCATGCAGGCCGTCAAATGCGGTGTCAAGGCGGTCGTCATCATGAACGGCCACCGCGAAAACGCCTGTTTGTTGGAACTGTTCACGACCTGCGGTGCCGGATCGATGATCATGGCATGAGCCCGACACCAGCCTGTGGCCCCGGTAAAATGATCGTTTCACGCCGCTTGCAAAATGTTTCCTGTTCTTGAGCCGCACGGGTAGAGTGCCTATTTATCCGTAAAAGGTGTGCACTGTTGTGCGCTTTATATGAGGGCACTCTGTTTCCTGCCGAAGGTGCTTGTAAGGGGAAAACCCATGAATTTGGAAAAGTTTACAGAACGGTCGCGCGGCATGCTGCAAGCCGCCCAAACGATTGCCGTTCGTGAAGATAACCAGCGCGTCATGCCTGAGCACTTGCTCAAGGCCCTCATCGATGATGACCAGGGCCTGGCTGCCAATCTGATTTCTGCCGCCGGTGGTGATGCGGCCCGTGTGCGTCAGGATGTGGAAACCGCCGTGGCGCGCCAGCCGAAAGTGCAGGGTGCGCAAATCATGTTGGATACCGTGACCGCGAAAGTGCTGACCGAGGCCGAGAAGATCTCAAGCAGGGCAGGCGACAGTTTTGTGCCCGTCGAGCACCTGCTGACCGCACTTGCCATTGTGAAATCCGGTGCCGCGACAATCCTGAATGACAGTGGCGTGACCGCCAGGGCCATGAACGCGGTCATCAATGACATGCGCAAGGGGCGTACCGCGGACAGTGCGTCGGCTGAAGACAGTTACGACGCGCTGAAGAAATACGCCCGCGACCTGACCGAAGCGGTTCGGGAAGGCAAAATAGACCCGATCATCGGCCGCGACGAAGAAATACGCCGCACGATGCAAGTGCTGAGCCGACGGACCAAAAATAACCCGGTGCTGATCGGCGAACCGGGGGTCGGCAAGACGGCGATTGCCGAGGGACTCGCGCTGCGCATCGTTGATGGTGACGTGCCTGAGAGCCTCCGGAATAAACGCCTGATGGCACTCGACATGGGCGCACTGATCGCCGGCGCAAAATACCGGGGCGAATTCGAGGAACGGCTCAAGGCAATCCTGACGGAGGTGACGGAAGCCGCCGGAGAGGTAATCCTTTTCATCGATGAAATGCACACGCTTGTCGGGGCCGGGAAATCAGAAGGTGCGATGGATGCGGCGAATCTGATAAAGCCTGCGCTTGCCCGTGGTGAGTTGCATTGTGTGGGGGCAACCACCCTTGACGAATACCGCAAGCATGTGGAAAAGGATGCGGCACTTGCCCGTCGCTTTCAGCCGTTGATTGTGGCGGAACCGACCGTGGCCGACACGATTTCTATCCTGCGCGGCCTAAAGGAAAAGTATGAACTGCACCATGGTGTGCGGATTTCCGACTCTGCGCTCGTGTCCGCCGCGACACTGTCAAATCGCTACATCACTGACCGTTTCCTCCCGGATAAAGCCATTGACCTAATGGATGAGGCGGCGAGTCGTCTGCGTATGGAAGTAGATTCGAAACCGGAAGAGCTGGATGCGCTTGACCGGCAGATCCTTCAGATGCAGATTGAGGCCGCGGCCCTGAAGAAAGAAGACGACGCGGCGTCCGGGGACCGGTTGGAAAAGCTGGAAAAGGAACTGTCCGAACTGCAGCAGAAGGCTTCTGCCCTGTCGGCCCAATGGCAGGCTGAGCGGGACAGGCTTGGCGCGGCACGTGACATGAAAGAACAGCTTGATCGCGCAAGGGCGGAACTTGACATCGCCAAGCGTGAAGGGAACCTCGCCAGGGCCGGTGAGTTGTCTTACGGCGTGATTCCCGAACTTGAAAAGAAACTGGCGGCGACTGAGGGTACCGAAGGTGACCTGATGGTTGAGGAAGCCGTGCGTCCGGAACAAATCGCCAATGTGGTAGAGCGTTGGACGGGTATCCCGGTCGATAAAATGCTCGAAAGTACGCGCGAAAAGCTTCTGCGTATGGAAGACGATCTCGGCAAGCGGGTAATCGGCCAGCAACAGGCCGTCCGCGCTGTCTCCAGTGCCGTGCGCCGGTCCCGTGCCGGGTTGGCGGACGAAAGCCGCCCGCAGGGGTCTTTCCTGTTTCTCGGGCCGACAGGGGTCGGCAAGACCGAACTGACGAAGGCGCTTGCCGAATTCCTGTTTGACCAGGATTCCGCAATGGTACGGATCGACATGTCGGAGTTCATGGAAAAACACGCCGTTGCCCGCCTGATCGGCGCGCCGCCGGGCTATGTCGGCTACGACGAGGGCGGGGTATTGACAGAGGCCGTGCGCCGCCGCCCGTATCAGGTTATCCTGTTTGACGAGGTCGAAAAAGCCCACCCGGATGTCTTCAACATACTTCTGCAAGTGCTCGACGACGGGCTGCTGACCGACGGTCATGGTCGAACAGTGGATTTCAAGCAGACACTGATTATCCTGACGTCAAACCTCGGCTCCCAGGCACTGAGCCAACTGCCGCAGGGCGCGGATGCGGAAAAGGCACGGGATGACGTGATGAATGCCGTGCGCGCCCATTTCCGGCCCGAGTTCCTTAATCGGCTGGATGAAATTGTGCTCTTTGATCGCCTGTCGCGGGACAATATGGATGAGATCGTCAAGATCCAGATCTCCCGGCTCCTAAGGCGGCTGGAGGCACACAAGGTTGGATTGGTGCTGGACGATGCGGCAGTCATGTGGCTCGCCGATCAGGGTTATGACCCGGTTTACGGTGCGAGACCCCTCAAAAGGGTCATTCAGAAGGCCCTTCAAGACCCACTGGCCGAATTGCTGCTTGGAGGCAAGGTGCCGGACGGATCTACTGTGGCGGTCAGTGCGGATGATACGGGCCTCGTGATAAATGGCGTTGGCGGTTCGACACAAAAGCCGAAAGACGTACCGGTGCATTAAGGGCACCTGCCCGCGTCCGGGGCTTTCGGATGGCAGGCATTTTTCTTTACAGGATAAGGCCGTCTTCCGTCAAATAACCGAAGCGGAGGATATCTTCCTGCCGTTGCGGCCCGCGTATTTATCCCGAGGCGCGACCGGCATCTGCTGCAGTTCTGCAACGTTGCCTGTCAGGAAGCGTAAGCTTGGCAGAATCGCCACAGGCATTTCAAGCATGACAGACATCTTTTCCTGGTCCGGCCGGGGCCACACAAGTTAATGCCGGGGCCACACAAGTTAATCCTGCATGTGAAATAAACAGTGTGGCGCGGCTGCTACAGCCGGCCCTGTTGACAACCCGTCTGATTCCCTTTAAGGGGCACACACACTGAAACGGGCGGTCCGTATATCCCGCCCCGCTTAGCCATAATGCAGTGGTCATGATCCGGGTAAATACCCCCGAATCCTCTGGGTACAGCCCGCAGCGTCCATCCTGATACGGCGGATCCTGTGGTTTTGGGTGATTGATACAAACGATCAAGCACCTGTTCGATTTGAAAAGGTCAACACGGGAAAATCCCATATGCCGACGATACAACAGCTGATTCGAAAACCGCGCCAACCGAAACGTAAACGTTCCAAGTCCGTGCACCTGGAGCAGTGCCCGCAAAAGCGCGGCGTATGCACACGTGTTTACACAACGACGCCAAAGAAACCGAACTCCGCCATGCGGAAGGTGGCCAAAGTGCGCCTGACCAACGGATACGAGGTGATCAGTTACATCCCCGGTGAAAGCCATAATTTGCAAGAGCATTCGGTTGTTCTTATCCGTGGTGGCCGGGTTAAGGACCTTCCGGGTGTGCGCTACCATATCCTGCGCGGCGTGATGGATACCCAAGGCGTGAAAGATCGTAAACAGCGTCGTTCGAAATATGGCGCGAAAAAGCCGAAATAACAAAAATGAAACAGCTTGCGGAACCTGGCACAGCCCTGATGATTGTCGTGCCCGCATCTGCGCATTATGGTGCCATCTGCCGTAATTCGCTTGTCGGTCCGTGACATTCTTCCGGCCGCGCTAACGCGAAGGCCTTTGCCTTGGGGGATTGCGCATATTACGGTATTGGCTTAGTATGCGCAGTCCGGTTTCGGAAGGGTTAACGCAGTTGTTCCGGCAACATCAAATGTAAGGGCGCGGATTCCATCCGCCTGAAAACAGATAAAACCAGGAGATTTCCATTGTCCCGACGCCACCGCGCTGAAAAACGTGAGGTTCTGCCTGACGCCAAGTTTGGCGACACAGTGCTGACCAAGTTCATGAACAACCTGATGCTGGACGGTAAAAAATCTGTCGCGGAAAGCATCGTCTACGGTGCGCTCGACCGCATCGAGGAAAAGATGAGGCGGGCACCAATAGAAGTGTTCCACGAAGCACTCGACAACATCAAACCGGCTGTGGAGGTTCGATCCCGCCGGGTGGGTGGTGCGACGTATCAGGTGCCCGTGGAAGTACGCCCGGAACGCCGTGCGGCCCTGGCGATCCGCTGGCTGATCAAGGCCAGCCGCACCCGCAACGAAAACACCATGGAAGAGCGGCTGGCATCTGAGCTGATGGATGCCAGAAACGGCCGCGGGGCAGCGGTCAAGAAACGCGAAGACACCCACAAAATGGCGGACGCCAACAAGGCGTTCAGCCACTACCGCTGGTAAATCGGCGCAGGCTACAACGGACTTGGACATCAGAACCAGGGGCGGGGCGAAACCCCGGAGAAAAGATGAAACGCGAATATCCGCTCGACCGGTACCGTAACTTCGGGATCATGGCTCACATTGATGCAGGTAAAACCACCTGCTCGGAACGTATTCTTTACTATACCGGCAAATCGCACAATATCGGCGAAGTGCATGATGGTGCTGCGACGATGGACTGGATGGAGCAGGAGCAGGAGCGAGGCATTACTATCACCTCTGCTGCGACGACCACATTCTGGGAACGCACCGAGGACGGCAAAACCGCCGACACCGAAAAGCATCGCCTCAACATCATCGATACCCCGGGCCATGTGGACTTCACGATTGAAGTTGAACGTTCACTCGCAGTGCTCGACGGCGCGGTTTGTGTGCTTGACGCAAACGCTGGTGTGGAGCCACAGACGGAAACCGTGTGGCGCCAGGCTGACCGCTACAAGGTGCCGCGCATGGTGTTCGTCAACAAGATGGATAAAATCGGTGCAGACTTCTTTAACTGCGTGAAGATGATCGAAGAGCGCACTGGCGCACACCCGGTACCGGTTGGCTTGCCCATCGGAGCGGAAAGCGGGCTGGAAGGCCTGATTGACCTCATCACCATGGAAGAGTGGCTATGGCAGGGCGAAGACCTGGGCGCGTCCTGGGTCAAAGCCTCGATCCGCGACAGCCTGGCCGACATCGCCGCCGACTGGCGCGAAAAGATGATCGAAACTGCCGTCGAGCAGGACGACGACGCCATGGAAGCATATCTCGAAGGAACTGAACCGGACATTGCAACCCTGCGCAAACTGCTGCGCAAGGGTACTCTTGCACTTGATTTTGTGCCGGTGCTTGGCGGTTCCGCGTTCAAGAACAAGGGTGTGCAGCCGCTTTTGAACGCCGTGATCGACTATCTGCCGAGCCCGCTTGACGTCGTTGATTACATGGGATTCAAGCCCGGCGACGGGACTGAAACCCGCGACATCGCCCGCCGTGCGGACGATAACATGGCACTTGCCGGTTTGGCGTTCAAAATCATGAATGATCCGTTTGTTGGCTCACTCACCTTCACCCGCGTCTACTCCGGCACAATGGCCAGGGGTGAAACGATCCTGAATTCCACCAAAGGCAGGAAAGAGCGCGTCGGTCGTATGATGATGATGCATTCCAACAACCGCGAAGAAATCGAGGAAGCCTTTGCCGGCGATATAATCGCGCTTGCCGGCCTGAAGGACACCACAACCGGTGATACGCTGTGTGCTGTAAATGACCCCGTGGTTCTGGAAACAATGTCTTTCCCGGAACCGGTGATCGAGATTGCAGTTGAGCCCAAAACCAAGGCTGATCAGGAAAAGATGTCCCAGGGTCTGGCCCGTCTCGCCGCCGAAGATCCGTCCTTCCGTGTTGAAACAGACCTTGAGTCCGGCCAGACCATCATGAAGGGCATGGGCGAACTTCATCTGGATATCCTGGTAGACCGTCTGAAACGCGAGTTCAAAGTGGAAGCCAACATCGGTGCACCCCAGGTTGCCTACCGCGAGACTATCTCGAAGGTGGCCGAGGTCGATTATACGCACAAAAAACAGTCCGGCGGTTCCGGTCAATTTGCTCGCGTAAAGATGATTCTGAAGCCGCAGCAGCCGGGTGAGGGTTACGGGTTTGAATCGAGGATCGTCGGGGGCGCGATCCCGAAGGAATATATCCCTGGCGTTGAGAAGGGCATCGAAAGTGTGCTTGATAGTGGCCCGCTGGCTGGTTTTCCGGTTATCGATCTGGCGGTTGAGCTGATAGACGGTGCGTATCACGACGTGGATTCATCTGTGATGGCGTTCGAAATCGCCGGACGGATGGCTATGCGTAAGGGTATGAAAGACGCGGGTGCCAAACTGCTTGAACCGGTCATGAAGGTTGAGGTTGTTACCCCGGACGAATATACTGGTGGTATCATCGGCGACCTGACATCCCGGCGCGGGCAGGTGCAGGGCCAGGAAACCCGCGGCAACGCGATTGTGATCAACGCCTTTGTGCCGCTGGCCAACATGTTCGGCTACATCAACACCCTGCGGTCCATGAGTTCGGGTCGTGCGAATTTCACTATGCAGTTTGATCACTACGATCCGGTACCGCGAAATATCTCGGAAGAGATTCAATCACAATACGCATGATCAGGTCCGATGGCTATACTTTACGATAATCTTGGGATTGCCTATTTTCCCGTTCCAAAATGCGCATCCACCTCGTTGAAATATTGCTTCTACGAGGCCAATACAGGTTTGGTCGCGAAAAAGCAAAATCTTCTTAAGAAGATATATATAAAGATGCAGTCTTTTGCGGGAACCAATTTGCAGGAGCTTGAAGGATATGAAAGGATGGCTGTGGTGCGCGACCCGGTTGCGCGTTTAAAATCCTGCTATAGAGAAAAGATTTTAAGAAGGTATATTAATTTTGAAAATAATCCTGACGGTCGTACGCATTATCTTAGGTATCATGATGGTGAGGAAAAGAAACTCAAATCCTGTAATTTGCCGGAATATCCGGATTTTGAAACTTTTGTGGAACATCTTGAGGAGTACCGGGGTATCTCGGCGAAAATCGAAAGTCATTCGCGTTCCCTGTCCTATTGGCTGGGCAGCGATCCGTTATTTTTTGACGCGATCTTTGACTTCAGTGCCCTGCCTGAACTGGGGGAATGGTTGCAGTCCCGGGGGGGGGGGGGGGCGAAAACCCACCACAGAA
>JACONK010000009.1 GCA_014323795.1 Paracoccaceae bacterium
GGGGTCGCGAACGACAATCACCCCAACAAGAGCTGCGCGATCAAATGGTGCCTGCAAAGCCGAAACGTGGGCCAATTCCGTGGGTGCTTCGGCATGGACGGGCTTAAGAAGGCACAGCATGGCCAGCGCAGCACAAACCGCCCGGCCCAGCGCCGCTATCATTCGTTTAGCCTGTCCAGACGCGCCCTTACACTCAGCCCATGCGCCTGCAGGCTTTCGGACGTTGCAAGGGTTTCTGCAGCTGGCCCAATGGCTTTCAACGCTTCTGGCGTCATCTGCGCCAGAGTTGTCCGCTTCATGAAATCGAGGACCGACAAGCCAGACGAAAAACGCGCGGAACGAGCGGTCGGTAGCACGTGGTTTGGTCCACCAATGTAGTCGCCAATTGCTTCAGGCGTCCAAGCTCCGATAAAGATCGCGCCGGCATGGGTTATCGCCTCTGCCAGTGCTTCGGGTTCGGCAACGCACAGTTCGAGGTGCTCCGGTGCGATGCGATCGCTCAGCGCGACCGCCTCTTCGAGATCGCGGACCGTGATAATCGCCCCGTAGTCCCGCCACGACGGGCCTGCAATCAATGCACGTTCCAGCGTTTGAAGCTGTTTGTCGACCTCAGCGGCCACAGCCCGACCAAAGGCAGCATCTGTGGTGATCAGGATCGATTGCGCGCTTTCGTCATGCTCGGCCTGGCTTAGCAGGTCGGTCGCAATCCATGCCGGATCATTATCAGCGTCAGCAATCACAAGGATTTCCGACGGCCCCGCAATCATATCGATGCCGACTCTACCAAAGACCCGCCGTTTCGCTGCCGCCACAAAGGCATTGCCGGGACCGGTAATCTTGTCCACCGGCGCAATGGTATCTGTGCCATAGGCCAGCGCGGCCACCGCCTGCGCACCGCCGATGCGGTAAATCTCATCCACGCCCGCCAGTTGCGCGGCCAACAGGACCAGCGGGTTCACGACACCATCTGGTGTCGGCACGGTGATCGCCAGTCGCTCAACCCCGGCAACCTTCGCCGGGATGGCATTCATCAGCACAGACGAAGGATAGCTGGCTAACCCACCGGGCACGTACAGTCCCGCAGCGCTAACCGGCGTCCAGCGCCAGCCCAGCCGTGCGCCGATGTCATCGGTCCACATCGCGTCTTCCGGCAGTTGCCTCTGGTGATAGGCCCGGATGCGCTCTGCAGCGAGTTCCAGCGCTTTGCGCTCGGCCTCTGAGACATCGGCGACGTAAGAAGTGATTTCATCCGCAGAAAACGCCAGCGTTTCCGGGCGCAGATCCAGCCGATCAAAACGGGATGTCAGGTCAATGACAGCCTGATCGCCGCGCTCTCGGACATCGGCGATGATATCCGCGACGACGGCATCAACGTCCGGGCTATCCTCGCGTTTCGCCCCCAGAAGCGCGGTAAAGGCGGCTTCAAAACCAGCGTCTTGTGTGTTCAGAAATTGCATAACGCGCACTTAGCCCGCATTCCCGCAAAGCGAAAGGGCGACGCGCATTTCCTCCCCGAGCAAACGTCCGAGGCAGCGCGCAAGCTGTGATCTAGCCCCGCAAATCGCAGACAAGAAACAGGTCTGTTTCTGGCCCTTTGTCAGAAATGATCGAGTTCGGCAGTGTTCCCGCCTCACGAAACCCATGTTTCGCATAGAATTTGCGAGCACGGGTATTGGTCTCATTCACATGCAGTTCCAGCTGCCAAACACCGCTATCACGGGCCTCTGCGATCAGGTTACGCATCAGCGCCTGCGCAGCGCCTGTTCCTTGCGCATCCGGGTGAACGATAAAACCGCCGATATAGGCGCGATGAGAGGCACGTTTGGCTGTTTCCGGGATAAAGGCTGTCATCGCAACGAGCCGATCCTGCGGGTCAAACAATCCGCGCGAAACACCTCTGGACAGCCGTTCCCGATCCTCTTCCGCCGGTGTACCGACCTCATCATCGTAGGAGGACAGGAAATTCTCTGGATAGAGTTGAAGGCCCAGCAGCCTAAGCGCCCGGAAAGCCGGTTGATCATCAGCCGTCAAAAGTCGGTAGCGAAAACTCACACGTCGTGGCCGGGCTTAGACTTCGAGGGTGCAACATAAGGGCGGGTCACGTCACGCAGGGTGACCTCCAACGCCTCAACATCCACTGCGATGGCACCGTCGCCAGCGAAGGTCAGAATGACGGTACCAGCCGCGTCACCACGCGCCTCAAAAGACACAGACAGCAGAGACAGAACCGTATTTGCATCCCGTTCGACACCCTGTGATCTGACACCTTCAACCTGCTCGACGGTCAACACAGACTGAACCCGTTCGAACGACCGGGAACGGCGCGACGCGGCGTCGGCGTCTTCCCAGCGGAACCGGTTGATCAGGATCGCAAACCTGCGATCCTTGCGCTTCCAGGCCATCTCAGTCGCCGGGAAAATGGCGTCCTGCGCCAACGACGACAAAACCTCAAGGTCATCCTCAGCAAAGGCAACCAGTCTCAGAGGCTTTTCCGCGCCATCTTCGAAACTTGCGTCGGTCATTGCGTGCTGACCCGTTCAATGCTGGCGCCGCAGGCCGACAGCTTTGCTTCCAGACGTTCATAGCCACGGTCTAGATGATACACGCGGTTCACGACAGTCTCACCTTCTGCAGCCAGCCCGGCAAGGATCAGCGAGACAGAAGCGCGAAGGTCGGTCGCCATCACAGGTGCGCCCTTCAAACGTTCGACGCCCGTAACTGTCGCGGTCCCGCCCTGCACGTCAATTTGCGCGCCCATACGGCCCAGTTCAGGCGCATGCATGAAACGGTTTTCAAAGATCGTCTCCTCCAACACGCTCTTGCCGTTCGCCGTGCACATCAGCGCCATCATCTGCGCCTGCAAATCGGTCGGGAACCCGGGGAAGGGTTCGGTCGTCACATCAACTGCATTGGCACGGCCATTTGACGTCACGCGCAAACCGTTTGCGGTGTCCTCAACCGTGACACCGGTTTCCTCCAGCTTTTCGACAAACGCCGTCAATAGGTCTCGCCGACCGCCCAAAAGCTCAACAGAGCCGCCCGCAATCGCTGGGGCGAGCATATATGTGCCCAGTTCAATACGGTCCGTCACGACGGGATGGGTCGCGCCGCCCAAACGATCCACGCCCTGAATGGTGATGGTAGAGGTTCCCGCGCCGTCAATCTGCGCGCCCATGCGCATCAGGCACTCAGCCAGATCAACAATTTCGGGTTCCCGGGCGGCGTTTTTCAACACGGTCGTACCTTTGGCCAGTGTCGCCGCCATGAGGGCGTTTTCTGTGGCGCCAACCGACACGAACGGGAACTCAACCGTGCCGCCTTTCAGGCCATTCTTTGCCTCCGCATGAACGTAACCTTCACGCAAGTCGAGCGTCGCACCCATGGCTTCCAACGCCTTGAGGTGCAAATCCACCGGCCGCGCGCCAATCGCACACCCGCCGGGCAACGAGACAACAGCGTGCCCTTCCCGCGCCAGCATTGGTCCAAGAACAAGGATCGACGCGCGCATTTTGCGCACGATGTCATATTCGGCGGTCAGGTTATCCAGATTGTGCGAAGACATCGCCAGAACCTGCCCGTCCTGCATCGACGCCACCTCTGCCCCCAGAGACTGCAACAGTGCCGTCATAGTGCCGATGTCACTCAGGCGCGGCGCGTTCGTCAGCGTCAGAGGCTCTTCGCTCAGCAAAGTCGCTGGCATCAGGGTCAGACATGCGTTCTTGGCCCCGGAAATCGGAATGGCACCCGACAGCGCGCCCCCGCCTTTGACGACAATCGAATCCATCACTCGTCCTCTTTGCTGCTCGTCTCTGTTTTGTCGTTTTGCGCCCGTGCGCGAGCCTGCGCCTTGCGGCGGGCCATATTCGCCTTCAGCGCCTTTTTCAAACGGTCTTCCCGCGTCTCTTGGGCTTTGCTGGCCCCGTTTTTCGATGAAGTCTGACCTGACATGCCAGACGGCTTACCCGGTTGGGAATGCAGCGTCCAGCGGCGCTAACGGCATATTCCCTGCTCGCGACCCAAGACGGTCGGCAATCGAGGTTCGGGGGGTCAGGATACCCAGATTTGACACAAATAACGCCTCGTGGGACGTTCAGGGCATTCAAGTGTTTCAATTTCAGGGTTTCAAATGTCTTTCGTGATGCGTTCTGCCGACTGGCCAAGTGACCTTTTCAACGCCCCATTTGGAACAGCCGTATCGGCGCCCAGCGCCCCGGTAAAGCCGTCTCCTCTCAGCAGTTCCACGAACCTCGGTTTCTTGCTGAATGATGCCGCTGCACCCGGCCCCGGATACACCCTCATACTGGATTACAGCGGCAAAGGACCGAACGACGAACTTGGATTGCAACTCCTGTTCGCGAATTTGGGCACAACCGGCAAAGGAACGGTCGTCTACGTAGACGGCTCGGGCAACCAACAAACTGTGGTCATTAACCTAACCGGTTGGGACCGGTTTGAGATCACCGGGACCGTCAACAGCGACGAGTTTGGCGGCAGCAGCAATGCAGACATTTTCTATGGCGGCGGCGGCGCAGATAACCTCAATGGAGGTGCTGGAGGCGACACCCTGTACGGGGGTGACGGACATGACAGCATCGCAGGCGGCGCCGATGACGACAGTCTGTTTGGGGATGTCGGCAACGACTTCCTAACGGGCGAAGGTGGCCGCGATATCATCCATGGTGGTGACGATGACGACACACTCAAGGGCGGGGCCGGACAGGATGATCTGTATGGCGACGATGGGAACGACAGTCTGGATGGTGGCACTGGCGTCGACTACATGGACGGCGGCGCTGGCGACGATACCCTCTACATCGACAATTTCGGTGAGACTGCCATCGGCGGCACGGGCATCGACACCTTGGTGGTCGATCTGGCGAATACGTCGGGCAACACCAACACCGTCACGGGCGACGACGCCGATTTTTCGTTTAACGTGTTTCAATGGATCACGGGCGTCTTTGGATCCGGCGAGAATACCCTGACCACCCGTCACCAGCATATGGACCTTGACGCTGGGCTTGGGCACGACGTTGGCAATTTTGACTTTTCCGGGACGTATCTTGGCCGCACCGTTGAGTTCGCTTGGATCAATGGCAACAACGTCAACTCTTCCACACGGTTTTCTACCGGCGAATACTTTGTCTACCAATTGTCGAATTTCGACGAGTTCCACATCACCGGAAGCGCTGGTGATGACTTTTTCACCGGGTCGACAGGGAACGATGTCCTGAACGGCGAAGATGGAGACGACACTCTGCGAGGTCTGTCAGGCGATGATACGCTGAACGGCGGCGACGGTGATGACACGATCACCGGCGGCACCGGTGCCGACCTCATGAACGGCGGTGGCGACAACGATGTCTTCTTGGATGTCGATTTGCTGGACACCATCGACGGTGGGGACGGTCTTGACCGTGTTGATCTGGACCTCTGAACTGGCCCCCATTTCGACCGGACACCTTGGCTTTACCAAGGAGGCTTAAGGATAGCCTTAAGCACATG
>JACONK010000010.1 GCA_014323795.1 Paracoccaceae bacterium
CTGATTTTGGGAAATGTTTCCTGTTTTCGGCTGTTTTAGGGGATTTCTTCCCTGTTTTGGTCTGTTATCGGGAACATTTTCCTTCCACCAGCCTGTTTCACAGGATTTTATCCCGGTGTGGCGCCCCGCCGCGGGCAGGCCGGTGCCGACACCGGGTGCGAATCATCGCCCCGCACCGGTCCGTTCCGGAATCAGCCCCCGCGGGCTGAACCGCAACGCCAGCAGCAGGATCAGACCCATGGTCATCAGGCGCATGCGGGCGGCACTGGCAAAGAGCGTGACCATGGCCGGGCCGATGCCCGTGACCGGCCAGCTTATGGCTGCTTGTCCTTGTCGTCCCCGCCGCTTTTGGGCAGGTTGAAGAAACTGTCTGCATCCGCCAGCAGATTTTTCTTGTTATTCTCTTCCGGCGTATCCGATTCCGTAAGCGTGAAGTTTTCCAGCCCCGAAATGCTGGACGGCAGGCGTGCTTCGGGCTC
The DNA here is from genome assembly GCA_014323795.1 of Paracoccaceae bacterium. GTDB lineage: Bacteria > Pseudomonadota > Alphaproteobacteria > Rhodobacterales > Rhodobacteraceae > Amylibacter. Next base: position 480 of record JACONK010000010.1, read on the forward strand.
CATCGACAGGGACTGTTCAGTGGAAACGAGCTTCATCCGCTCTTCATCGGATATCATCTTGCCCTCCCGTTCCGCCTTTGTGGTGGCCTTGGCGACAGCCGCGTCAAGTTCCGTCTGCCTGCACAGCCCCAGTGCCACCGGGTCGATGGGCTGGATGTTGGCGATGTTCCAATGGGTGCGTTCGCGTATTGACCGGATTGTCGGCTTCGTGGTGCCCACGAGCCTGGATATCTGGCTGTCCGATAGTTCCGGCTGGAATTTGGCCAGCCAAAGAATAGCCGCAGGCCGGTCCTGACGTTTCGACAGCGGCGTATAGCGCGGGCCGCGCCGCTTCTGTTCCCCTTCAGCCGCCGGGTTGTATTTCAGTTGCAGTTTGTGTTTGGGGTCGTCTTCACCTTTCCTAATCTCTTCCGCGGTCAGCTGGTTGTTTGTGATCGGGTCAAACCCCTTGATTCCCTGGCCAACCTCACCGTCGGCGATGCCCGTCACCTCCAGCTCGTGTAAACCGCAGAAATCCGATATCTGCCTGAACGTCAGCGTGGTGTTATCGACCAGCCAAACGGCGGTGGCCTTTGCCATAATGGGAAGTGCCATGTGCGTGTCCTCTGAATAAGCCTTATCCCTCGCGGTGCCCGGCATCCCGCTTTGGGAAATTCACCCCGTCATATAGTCAGGGATCAGGGGAATGGGAAGTCCTGAATACTTCGGCTGCCCGCCGGGTTGGCGATGGCCTGGCGGGCCTGTGACCCTTATGAACCCGCACCGGAAGGTTTACCGTATCCTGAGCTTCGGGTTCAGGGCATCATTCAGCCCATCGCCCACCAGCGAAATACAGAGCACCGTGACAAAGATACAAAGCCCGGGAAGTGTCACCGTGTAGCCCGCGTCCAGGATATACTGCCGGTTTGATCCGATGATTTGGCCCCAGCTCACCACGTTCGGGTCGGTAAGGCCGAGAAAACTCAGCCCCGCTTCGAACAGTATCGCACTGCCAACCATAAGGGCTGCCTGCACGATAATCGGCGGCAGGGCATTTGGCAGAATGACGGAAAACATGATACGGTGCGGCGGGGTGCCGGTGGCACGGGCGGCCATAACGAATTCAAGTTCCCGTATCCGCATGAATTCGGCCCGTGTTATTCGCGCTACGGCGGTCCAGCTGACAATTCCGATGGCGAAAGTGATGATCGGGAGTGATGCACCGAAAAGTGCCACGATAACCATAGAGAACAGGAGCGTCGGCAAGACCTGGAAGAATTCTGTCATGCGCATCAGCACATCTTCCACCCAGCCGCGGTAGAAACCGGCGAGCGCACCAATGCCGACGCCAATCCCTGCGGATATGAAAGCGGCGGAGAACCCGATCATGATCGATACCCGCGCCCCTCCGATGATCTGCGCCAGCATATCCCGGCCCAGATAGTCGGTGCCGAGCGTGAACCCGTCCGCACCGGGCGGGGAAAACGGTGCCCAGACCATCTCGAACGGGTCGGTGGGGTAGAGAAATGGCCCGAATATCGCGGCGAGCACGATCAGGGAAAGTATAACCAGCGCGATCATCGCCGCGGAGTTACGGCAGAAGCGGCCGAGGCTTTCGGCCAGCGGTGATTGCGCAGCGACTGTGGCCCGATCCGGATTGCTCATGCTGATTTCCTCAGGCGCGGGTCGATGATGCGCAGGGCCATGTCTGTCACCAGGTTGCCGATGATTACTACAAGGGCGGAACAGAAAAGGATGCCCAGGATTGTCGGCGTGTCCCGTGCGATGATTGACTGAAAGGCTAGCGTGCCGAGCCCGGGCCAGCTAAAGACCGCTTCCACCAGCACAGCCCCGGACATCACGGCAGAGAACTGCAGACCTGCCAGCGTAACCACCGGGGACAAGGCGTTTTTCAACGCGTGGCGATAGACAACCGTGTTTTCCGGCAAACCCTTGGCATAGGCTGTTCGCACATAGTCAGTGCGCAGTTGTTCCAGCATCGTGGCCCGCGTGAGGCGGGAGTAGAGCGCGAGGAAGACACTCGCCAGCGTCACCATCGGCAGCACCAGGTGCCTGAGTATGTCGAGCACCTGAACAATGAAACCGCCTGTCACCGTGACGTCGCGCATACCCGCAACCGGGAAAATCTGGATGTGCAGGGAAAATGCAATCAACAGCAGGATACCTGTCCAGAATACCGGGGCAGAATATCCGAAAAGGGCAAGGAAGGTGACCGACAGGGACGCCACACCGTTGGGCTTTTGCGCCGATATCACCCCCAGAACCACCCCCGCAACCAGCGCCAGGATTTGCGCCGTGAACACCAGCAGCAGCGTCGCGGGCAGGCGCTGCAGGATCAGATCAGTTACCGGCATGTTGTAGAAGAAAGAGTAGCCGAGGTCGCCCTGCGCTATGTTGCCGATATAGCGGCCAAGTTGCACCGGAAAGGGCTGGTCAAGCCCGTAGTCATGGCGAATCCGGTCCAATATTTCGGCATCCGCACCACCGTTGGCTTGCGCAATCGTATCGGCCACGTCGCCGGGTGCCAGGTGCATCATCGAAAAGTTCAGCACGACGACGGCCAGCAGCAGGATGGCTGCATAAAATACGCGGACTATGAAAACACCTGGAAATGCCACCACAGGCCCCCCGGTTTAGATACGCACGGTACGAAATCCTGCCGCACACGGCCTTAAGCTGCCCGAATCACTCTCTCAGGTAGACGAGGTCGAGTGGCGAAGACGTCGCCCAGATACCCAGGGGCGGGTTGCCGACCCTGTCAGAATAAACCGTGTGATAGGGCAGGGTGTTGATGTGGTAGACCGGCAGCTCATCCGCGATAATCTGCTGGTATTCCGCATAAAGCACCTTGCGCTTTTCCGGGTTCAATTCAACGGCGGCCATCGACGCCAGCGCATCCACGCGGGCGTTTGAGTACCCTTGGGTGTTCGACCACACACCTTTTGCGATGTTGGAACTGTCGTAGGTCCGGTGTACGCCGATCACCGGGTCACCCCAATTAAAGACCGTGTCCCAGGACAGGTCAAAGTCCATGGTAGCCATCTTTCTGGCCCAGGTCGGGAAATCGGCAGAGGTGCGGATTTCTGCCTCGATACCCACTTTCCCGAGCGCGGCTTTCACGTATTCCACCTGCGGCTTCACGTCCGGCCAGCCGAAGTCAATCGTCAGGTTAAAACGCTTGTCGCCGTTCATCGGATAGCCGGCCTCATCAAGCAGTTCGGCTGCCTTTTCAAGGTCGAGTGCATAGTCGTATTGTTCAGCATAAAACGGGCTGTCCGGATGGATACCGGTAGTGGAATTCGCCGCTGTGCCCTGCATCAGTGCCTTGTGGATGAAGTTCTTGTCCACCGCATAGGCAATCGCCTTGCGTACGCGCACATCGGCGAGCGGGCCTTTGGTGGTGTTCATCGCCAGCCAGTCAAGCGGCCCGATGCCGCCATAGCCCTCATCAGTCACCGTCAGGCCGTCGACTTTCTTCAGGCGATTAATGATCCGGGGCAGGGATTCGAATGCACCCAGGTGCAATTCCCCGTTTTCATAGGCGATCGCACGGGCGGCCGGGTCGGTGATGATACGCAGCACGATCCGGTCAAGATACGGGCGACCATCCATGAAAAAATCGTCGAAACGCTCCAGGATCACGTGTTCGCCGTTCTTGAACTCGACAAGTTTGAACGGGCCCGAGCCGACAACGTTTTTGTTGTTGCGCGGGTGGGTTTTGACATTTGTGATCTCACCTTCGCCGTAGATGTGTTTCGGGATAATCGACATCAGCTGCCCGGACATCGCCAGCATCAGTGCCGGGTGCGGTCGGCTCAGCTTCAGCACAGCAGTGTGTGCGTCCGGTGTTTTCACGGATTCGACCGGGGCAAACATGGATTTGAACGGGTGGTTCGCCTTGATCACATCAACCGAAAACGCCACGTCTTCAGACGTAATCGGTTGCCCGTCGTGAAACTTCGCGGTCTTGCGCAGGTTCAGCGTGACGCTCAGCCCGTCTTCACTGACTTCCCAGCTCTCGGCCAAGTAAGGTTGCGGCTCCCAGTTTTCATCATAACGCAGCGGCGAGGCAAAAATCTGGGCACCGGGGTAGCCCGTCACAATGCCCGATTGCACCGCGGAATTGAGGTTGCGCACGTTGGTGTTCAACACGGACACCAGCGTTCCACCCTTCCTGGGCTCTTCCGCCCGCACACCGGTTGCCGCAGTGGCGGCAAGCACGGCCCCGATGGCCAGACCCTTGAAAAAGAATCTCATTAATATCTCCCTGTTCATACGAGAAATTTTCCCACGGATAACACCTTAACCATCGCCCCGGCCCGGTCAAATGGAATTTCCCTGTTGCCGCCAGATATTGGCAGGTCGCCTTGTGCGGTAAAAACAGGCAGGCCGTGCATCGGGTGATCACTCACGGTGCGTATTGCGCAGCGGGATGTCATCGATGCCTGGATCGATGAAGGATTTTATCCGGTCTTCAAGCGGCACAGTCATGTTGCACGGCCATGTTGCACGGCGGCCCGCCTTCCGGATGGGTGAGGATATCCCGGTAGCCGTGGCGGAACATCACGCACATCCGCGCCGGGCTGGCGCGCACAAATCGGCGGGATGCGATCCACCCGGCACTGAGTTGTGCCCGCCCGCTGTCTTTGACATCTGTTGGTGCGGCTGTGATATCTGCGCCCATGCGCACAAGCTTTTCATCGGCCCCGGCGTTCAGCAGCACCTCTTTGTTGGAAAAGTGCATATAGGGCGCGTTATGGCTGACATCCGCAGGTCGCCGTTGTGGCAGAGCTTGCCAGTGCCTGTATTGCGCAGTATCCCCTGTATCGACAAGGCCACCATCCGGCCAGGGGATATATTGTATCAATACAACATATCTGCCTGACTCCGCCCTGTTCCATCAACCTGCCGCTTCCAGACCGCGCCGGACTTCAATGAATTCCGGGCCGCTTGAGAGTTTTTTCGCAAGCGGCGATTTGGGGTCAACCACCCGCCAGAATGGTGTGATGTTCGCAGCGGGTTTGCCGGCTTGCATCTCGTCAAGGGCCGCTTCCGCAACGATGCGCAAGAATATGGATGTAGAGACCGGGCAAGTCCCGTCGGCCCCGTTTTCTTCTGCGAGCGATTTGCGCAACTCAACGATATCCAGCACCGTTCCGGGAGGAATTTCGTTTATTTTCTCCTTAAGCAGACGCGGGCTTGCGATAAAGAGTCTTTGCCCGGGCCCGAATCCTGCAAACCTCTTTTCCAGCTCTGCAACATGGGGTGGCTTGCCGCCTTCCAGTTTCTCGGCCCACGTTGTCCTTGCCATGATGTGCACCTTCAGTTTGTCTTCGCAAAGGCTTGCGCAAGATCATTAATGACCCTCGTTCGGTGTGCACTCGCGTCTTTGGGAAGGGTCAGGGCCCACCCGAAGACGCCGATACGGCACAGGGCAAGGGCTCCGATTACCCGGTATATCCAATGCCAATTCTCTGCCATGAAGGTTCCTCTTCCCGGTTACGCGGCTATGATTACCGAATCGGGATTTCGGTTTTAGTGTGTGCGTTTGTGGATAATGTCAAAAGATTTTCCCGAACCGGCGGTGTCATGGTGATATCTCCGCTTGTAAAATCCGCCTGCGGCGACCCAGGCTGATGCGAATCTGCCGGAAAGCCTGAAATGACCATCACCATCTATTCTGCCCGCAAGGTAATTACCATGAATCCGGTACGGCCGAATGTCACCCATGTCGCCGTGCGCGACGGCATCATCCTGGGGGCCGGAAGTCCGGAAGAGCTTGCGGGTTTCGGCGACTACACGCTTGATGACCGCTTTGATGACAAGGTGCTTATGCCCGGCTTCGTGGAAGGCCATGCCCATACGATGGAAGGCTCACTTTGGTCCCACACCTATTGCGGCTGGTTTGCCCGCACCGACCCGAACGGCAGGGTCTGGCCGGGGGTAAAAACGATCGACGGCGTCCTGGAACGGCTCAGGCAGGCGGGCGCACAGCTCACCGACCCGGAGGCTCCGCTGCCGGGATGGCATTTCGACCCGATCTACATGGGCAACACCAAGGTCACGCGCCGGCAGCTCGACCGCGTGTCTGTGGCGCGGCCCATCGGTGTGATGCACGCCTCGGGTCATATCATGAACTTCAACTCCAGGGCGTTGGCCCTGGCGGGCCTGCTGAAACCCGGTATCAGCCATCCGGGGATTCCGCTCGGCACCGACGGCCTGCCCACGGGGGAACTGCGCGGGCCGGATGCTTACCTGCCCGTGGCACCTTACACCGGCTTTTCCCGCGATGCGCTCGCGGTGGATGAAAGTGGCCTGTGTGCCTTTGGCAAACTCTGTGTGCGGACCGGAACCACTACGGTCACCGATCTCGCCGCCCGGCTGACAGACGATGCCGTACCAATGATGCTTCGTGTTACCGGTGCCGCGACCTATCCTGCCCGCGTGGTTCCATTACGCTTTTCCCTTGGCGTCACGCCGGAGCAGCTGATTGCCCATGTCGAGGAGCTGGCCGGAAAATCCACCGACCGACTGAGGATGGGAAAGATCAAGGTGATCGCTGATGGGTCCATTCAGGGGTTTTCCGCCCGCCTGCGCCCGCCTGGCTACTATAACGGCGCGGAGAACGGGCTTTGGTATATCACGCCGGACCATATGGCGGAAATCTACGAACGTGCGCTCGCCAAAGGTATCCACGTCCACACGCATACCAACGGCGATCAGGCAACCGACCTGGCACTCGATACCATGGAAACAGCCCTGCGCAAGCACCCGGGTTATGATCACCGCTTCACGCTGCAGCACTGTCAGTTGGCCGACGCGGCGCAGTTCCGGCGGATGGCGAAACTCGGGATGTGCGTGAATCTCTTTGCCAACCACCACTTCTACTGGGGGGACGAGCATTTTCGCCTGACTGTCGGGCCGGAACGGGCGGAACGGATGAACGCCTGCCGCACGGCACTCGATACCGGGGTGCCGATGGCGATCCATTCCGATGCGCCGGTCACGCCGCTCGGGCCGCTCTTCACCGCCTGGTGCGCGGTCAACCGGATCACGGCGAGCGGGCGCACCCAGGGCACATACGAAAAGATCACGGTGGCAGAGGCCCTTTATGCGATCACGCTCGGCGCGGCCTATACCCTGCATCTGGACGCGGAGATCGGCTCCATTGAGGCGGGCAAAAAAGCCGACTTCGCCGTTCTGGAAGAAGACCCGCGGGAGGTTGCGCCGGAGCTTATCAAGGATGTGGGCGTCTGGGGTACCGTGCAAGGCGGACGCATCTTCGCGGCGGCCGACCTGTGAACCTGCCGGTTACCATCATCGGCGGTTACCTGGGTGCCGGGAAAACGACGCTGGTCAATTACCTGCTGCGCAACGCCGGTGGCTTGCGGCTTGCCGTTCTGGTCAACGAGTTCGGAACGCTGCCCATTGACGAACATCTCATTGAAGCGCGGGATGGCCGCATGGTCTCTGTCGTCGGGGGCTGCGTCTGCTGTGCCTATGGCGACGATATGGCGGCTGCGATGATGGACTTGCGCAGGCTTGCTCCGCGCCCCGATCACGTGGTGATCGAAGCTTCCGGCGTGGCACTGCCTGCCTCTGTCGCGGGTACAGTGTCGCTTCTGCAAGGCTTCAGCGTGGACGGGATCGTGGTGCTGGTGGATGCTGAAACGGTGCAGGGTAACGCAGCCCACAAATATATGGGCGACACGGTCACGCGGCAATTGGCACAGGCGGACCTTGTTGTGCTGAACAAAACTGACCTTGTGGCGGACCCGGCCGCCGTGACGGGATTTGTGCAGGGCCACACCTCAGCCCCCATCGTGCCGGCTACCGGAGGCGAGGTTCCTTCTGCGGTGCTGCTGCGGGCCTTCCCGAACCCGACACTGACCGGACCGGCCCATGTGGTTTCCGTTTACCGCACACTCTCCATCCCCGCCGACACGCCGATGGACCCCCGGGCCACAGCGGCCGTGCTGGCCAGTGCCGATCTCGGCATCCTGCGCGCCAAAGGATTTGTGCAGGACGCTGCCGGCCGATGCCATGCTATCCAGTGCGTTGCCCGCCGCGCAAGCGTGATGCCCGCTGCCCCGGACGCCTCCCTGGGGCTCGTTGCTATCGGTTTGGGGGATACATTTGACGCGCCCAAAATCCGTGCTGCTCTTGCTATGGCCTGTGTGGCGCGGGTTTAGGCTTCTGCCCTTTTTCGGTTCAGGAATATCCCGCAGGGCAGCACCCGCCTGCCGGGGTGTGCAAAAGACGAATTGACATCGGAACCGGTGGCGGGGCGGGTTGTGGCGGTTGATTTCGCCGCCGCGGACAGATTTGGGCCCAAAACCCTGCAGCTCGTCCGGAAGGGATATTTTTGGATGCGGAATTCTGGTTCTGCGGCACCGGGCCGGACGCGGCATTACGGACAGTTCCGGAACGTCTCACCCAGGGCCAGCGCGTCAAATCCCCCGCGCACGGCGGCCTCTGCCGCGGCGGCCAGGGCCTTGCGATCAGCAAAATCCGCCGGGCTGAGCGGTGTGCCAAAGCGCACTTGCACTGAACCGTGACCTTCCAGGGCGAGTATAGCCAGAAAATGCGGCGCAAAATCCATATCACCCCACCATCCGTAAAGCCGGGAATCCCGCCCCGCTGTGGCCGCGTAGCGCACACTGACCGGCTGCACCTGATACCCCTCGAAGGCTTTTCCCTGCAGTGCCGCAAAAAGCGTCGGGCGAAACGGCAGTACGCGCCGGCCGTCGGTCGATGTGCCTTCGGGAAAGATCATCAGCCTGTCGCCGGAGGCAAGCCGGGCAGCCAGCTGATCACGGTGGACGATCGCCTCCACCCTGCGGCGCGCAATAAATACGGTGCCCGTACTCCGGGCGACAAGACCGATGCCGGGCCAGCCTGCAACTTCTGCCTTGGAGACAAAGTTCATCGGTTGCGCGGCGGTCAGCACGAAAATATCCAGCCAGCTGGAATGGTTGGCCACAAAAACCCGGGTGTTCGGCGCGACAGTGCCTGACAGCCGCAGCCGCAACCCCATGATCCGCAGCGTTATACGGCTGGCAAAACAAACGATGCGCCGGGCATGGTCGCTATGTCCGGTGGCCCGCAGCAGAATTACGAAAGGCAGCAGGCCGAAAATCACGAATATTATCGGCAGCCCGCGCAAAACCGCCCGGGCCCATCCGGCAACGGTGATCGGTGGCTGGTCCGGTCGGCTGCCGTTGTCCCAGGCAGGCGTGTTCAAGCGGCGCGCCGGATCGGGGCCGCGACGGAACGCATCGCAGCCATAGCTGTGGTTTCCAGCACCAGAAACACGTCTATGGTGTTGAATTCGTGGTCGATGCAGGCACCGTCGCCAACTTTGCCGCCGATACGCAGGTAGCTTTTCAGAAGCGGCGGTATCGCTTTGACCGCGGCTACCGGGTCAAAGGCCTGTGCCCCCAGCCGGTCCAGCGGGATCGCGTCCGCGCCGTGCACCACGGCCCGCAGGGCCCTGTCGGCCTGGTGGGCCCTGCCCAGATGCGCCATCGCCTGGGTATGAGGTTTCGGGTCGGTGCCCGGAAAGGACGCCACACCAAAAAGCAATTGCACCCGGTGGGTCGCCACATACACCGACAGCCCGAGCCAGAGCATGCGCAGTGCCTTGCCGCCCCGGTGGCCTTTGGCAATGCAGGTTCGGCCAAGCTCCAGCATCGGACGCCCGGTCGCAAGGAGTGGTGTCAGATCGTATTCGGATGCCGAATAGAACCCGCCATGATCCCGGGCCACGTTCCCGCGCAACAGGCGGTAAACGCCGACCACATTGTGGCCTTCGTGCGGGTTATGGCGATCCTTGAGAATCAGATGGTCCGCGTGGGCATCAAACCTGTCGCGTTCCCGCCCGGGTGTGGCAAATTTCGGCCGGGCACCCATTTCTTCCACAAATATCTGCCAGCGCAGCCTTTCTGCCGCTGCCAGTTCTTCCGGCGTTTCTGCCAATTTCAGCTCATAATCGTCTGTCAGATGAAGCATCTGCCACTCTTCTCCGGCGGTGTTGACGCCTTCTAAACCCAAAGCGTACAAATTGAAACAAACAGGCAGGAAAGGTCAGACAGATTGTCATACGCCACAAGAGGATATCACGATGATGCAAAACCGCAGTGTGGCGCACAGACTGGCCTAACAACCCGCACGAAGCGGGCGCGACCTGTCCGATAAAAGAATTGTGCCGACAGTTTAATCCGCTCCGGTATTGCCGGACCCTGGCACAACCGCCCCGGGATACGATCCGGTCAATCTGCCGGCTTCATTCCTGATTTGAAACGCCGCATGTTCTTCTGATAGTGCAGGGCACTCGCTTCCAGCATTTTGGTTGCCTGCGCATCAAGCGTACGCACGACTTTGCCCGGGGTGCCCATGACAAGGCTGTTGTCGGGGATTTCCTTGCCTTCGGTGATCAGTGCCCCTGCACCGATCAGGCAGTTCCGGCCGATTCTGGCACCGTTCAGCACTGTGGCCCCCATCCCGATCAGGGAATTGTCGCCGATGGTGCAGCCGTGCAGCATCGCCTTGTGTCCGATTGTGCAATTGCACCCGATGATCAGCGGAAAGCCGAAGTCCGTGTGAAGTACGCAGTTTTCCTGAATGTTGCTGCCGGAACCTACAACGATCGGCTCCGTATCGCCGCGCAGGGTTGCGCAAAACCATATGCCCACGGCCTTTTCCAGTGTTACCTTGCCGATGACGCTGGCATTATGGGCCACCCACCAGTCGTCACTGTCAGGGGTGTTTGGCGCAATGCCGTCGAGTTCAAAAAGCATCTCGTATATCCTCAAATTCCGCGTTCAGGGTGCGGACCGTATCCGCCAGTGACATCTGCCGCACCCGGCGCAGGCGCTCAGCGGCGACGATGGTTTTCAGCCGCGCAGCGCAGGTGTCGAGGTCATTATTTATCAGAACATAGTCGTATCCCTTGAACTGGCTGATTTCGTCCCGGGCCCGGGCCATTCGGGTTGCGACAACCTCCGCACTATCCGTGCCGCGGGTTTTTATCCTTTCGTGCAGGGCGGCAATCGAGGGGGGAAGGATGAAGACAGACACCACGTGGTTCTTCAGGTCCGATTCCCCGATCTGTTGCCCGCCCTGCCAGTCCACGTCAAAGAGTATATCGCACCCGGCCTCCACCGCGGCGACCGCAGGTGCACGGGGAGTACCGTAGAGATTTCCGAAGACTTCCGCATGTTCCAGCATCTCTCCCCTTGCCACCAGTGCCCCGAACTCCGCCCGTGTACGAAATGCGTAATGCTGTCCGTCTACTTCCCCATCCCGGGCAGGGCGGGTCGTGGCACTGACGGAAAACCGGATGCTGTTATCCCAGGCCATCAGGCGGTTCGCCAGCGTGGATTTACCGGCACCCGAGGGCGACGAAAGGATGATTAAAATTCCGGTTCTGGTGGCGGGCACGTAAATTATTCCGCATTTCGGGATTTGCCTGTGCAGCTGGCCGATCATGGTTTTCAGGTCAAGCCCGATACCCGCCCGTACCCTGTGTCAGGATTTGGAACAGGGCACATGTTGGCCTTCCGATTGAAATTTTGCCTCGGCGAAGTCGCTCTTGCGCCCGATGCGGCCCTTTTCGCGCCACCTGTTGCAGGCGGCTGCACCGCCTTGATTTTCCGGGCCCGGGTCTTGCCCGGGCCGCATGCGGCCAGGATATTCGGCTATGCGTCAGAACAGGAAGTCATCCTCTGTCAGGCTGTCCCTTTGGACACCCTCAAGGAAGATCACTCCCTCATCCCATTCCACCCGCGCACCGGTTCCCTTGGCCCATTTTTTAATCGTGAGATCAGAGAACTCCACGCCGTGCAGTTCAAGCGTATCCTTCCCGACCGAGAAGTCGGTAACAATATCCGCACCATGCTTGGCCTTGAACACAAAGGTATCTTTACCGGTTCCGCCTGTCAGAATATCACCCTGTTTTCCGCCCTGCAGCCGGTCGCCTCCACGACCCCCAACAAGCCAGTCCCTTGCGTTACCACCGGACAGGAAATCATTCCCGTTATTACCTTCAAGGTAATCCCGGCCAGAATTGCCGCGCAGGGCATCCTTGCCATCGGAACCACGGAGCCAGTCCCTGCCATTGGTGCCAGAGAGTTCCTGTGCAGCACCTTCCGCAGGATTCCTCCCGTCTATGACATTGAACCCGTCAGTGGAGTCCGGGGTTTCCTTTGTGGGAACCCGTGGTTTAGCCTCTGTGGGTTCCTTAGCCTCCGGCTCCACTGTGGGTTCCGCAGGGGTTTCTACTTCCGGCTCTGGAGCAGGCTCTACAGGAACTTCAACAACAGGCTCTGGTGCAGGTGTCGGGGCGGGTTCAGGGCGTGACCACTCACGAGTAGCCCAGTTGTATCCACGAAAGTCGCCTTCGAACTTGACACTTTTGGAACCATTCGTGATTTTCGTATAGTCGCTTCTCGCATCAATATGCGCCTCAGAAAGTTTAAAGCGGAACCTGACTGTATCACCCTCGGTGGGGTCAAAATCCTTCACGATGTCCGTTACTACTTCGCCTTTGGCTCCGCCTCCGCCCAAGAGAAAGTGATCTCTTCCGGCACCTCCATATAAAATATTACGTCCGACACCTCCAGAGAGCAGATCAGCCCCGATATCTCCTTCAAGGGTATCATCCCCGGAACCACCATAGAGGTGATCATCCCCGGAATCACCATAGAGTAAATCATCCCCGGAATTACCATGGAGCTGATCATCCCCGGCACCGCCTTCAAGGAGATCATTCCCGGTACCTCCGTAGAGGCGGTCATTCCCGGCACCTCCGTAGAGGCGGTCATTCCCGGCACCTCCGTAGAGGCGGTCATTCCCGGCACCTCCGTAGAGGCGGTCATTCCCGGCACCTCCGTAGAGGCGGTCATTCCCGGCACCTCCGTAGAGGCGGTCATTCCCGGCACCTCCGTGAAAGGTCTCAGGACGTGACCACTCACCAGTGACCCAGTTGTATCCATCGAAGTCACCCCAGAACTTAACAGAGTCGGGGCCATTAGAGATTGTCGTATAGTAGTTTCCAAAACTCTCAACTTTTGTGTTGGTGCTTTGGAGGTTAAAGAGGAACTGGACTGTATCACCCTCGGTGGGGTCAAAGTCATTCACGACATCCTGTCCGTTACCCACAACGAAGGTATCTGCGCCGGAACCCCCGATCAAGGTGTTCAATCCAGAACCGCCAATCAGGCGATCATTCCCGGCACCGCCATCCAGATAGTCATTCCCGCCAGCACCATTCAGAAGGTTGGCCCCGGAATCACCATGCAGATGATCAGCGTGGTCAGAGCCGGTGACATCCTCAATGTTCCTGAGCGTGTCCTTGTAGTGCTTCCCTCCGACAGGTCCCTAAACGGCCTCGCCCTTTGTCAGGTTGATATGGACGCCAATGGAGGAAAAGGAGTAACTCACCCGGTCATTCCCGGAACCTCCGTCAAGGGTGTCGTTGCCGGCACCTCCGTCAAGGGTGTCGTTGCCGGCACCTCCGTCAAGGTGATCATCCCCGCCACCTCCCCAAAGATGATTCGCATTGTCATCCCCGATGAGTGTGTCGTTGAAAACGCTTCCCCTGACATGTTTGACATTCCAGAAATGATGATCGGCTACATGGGCACCGGAAAGAGGGTCATATACCCTGGCAAGGTTCTTGCCAAGATCAGCCGAAACACGATGTTCCGAATCCGTATAGTCGGCTACGGCCTTTCCATTCAGGCCGGGGGTATCGTATTTTAAAGCGGGCATGAAAGTAACCTCCGTTGATTGAACAGACCCAGGTTGAGCGCATATGCCGTTGCTGTAACTCCGCCCCAAAAGGTGCCGTTCAAGGTGTCCCGAATCACGTTCGAGTGTTGTGCATGAGCCTCATTCTATCAGATTTTCGGGGGGGGGCAACAGTTAAATAGCTGATGCCGGCACCGGGTGCGAATCACCGGTGCCAGGGCGGGCAAATCCGCACCGGACGGTTACTATCAGTCATCTGCCTGCGGGGCGGCGATGGTCCGGGTCAATTCCCCGCCGCCGTTGTAAATCAGAATCTGCCCGCTTCGGGTGACGACAGCGTACCATCCGTCCCCTTTGGTAAACGCCGCGGCGGTTTCACCCTGCGGCAGGGCCAGTGCGTTCGGGAAATCTGCCTGCGGTGGCACAGAATCCGCAAAGCGGATGACAAAAAGCGCAACGATGGTTAACAGCCCAAGGATCATAACGACCATCAGGGTTGTCACCAGACGGCGCAGGAGGCGCAGGTTGGCGGGTTCTTCTGACATGGCAGACACCGGGCAAACGGTTCGGCTTGAGCTGGGTGCTGATCCACCCGTCCGCCTTGATAGGGCTTTGGCAGATGCAGCGCCAGAGGACGCGGGGCTCAGCCGGTCAGGGATCGGACGGCTGATTGCACAGGGTGCCGTGACCCGGTGTGACGGAACGGTTGTTGCCAGTGCGAAACAGGCCGCACGTGCGGGCGAGGTTTTCACCGTTAAACTGCCGGCCGCGGTGCCGCCTGAGGCGGTGGCAGAGGATATCCCGCTGGATATCGTGTTTGAGGATACTCACCTTCTGGTTATCAATAAACCTGCGGGCATGGTTGTTCATCCTGCCCCCGGTACGCCATCGGGTACGCTTGTGAACGCGATTCTGCACCACTGCGGCGACCGGCTGTCGGGCATCGGTGGCGTCGGGCGTCCGGGAATTGTGCACCGGATCGACAAGGATACATCCGGCCTGCTGGCGGTGGCCAAAAGTGATGTGGCCCACCAGGGGCTGGCCTGGCAGTTTGCCAGCCACAGCATTGATCGGTGTTACCTGGCCTATTGTGCCGGTGTACCCGATACCGGCGATCCGCGGCTGCTGGGAGTACCGGGGGTGAAGGCCGAACCGGGCGGTATCATTCGAATCGCCGCCAATATCGCCCGCCACAGGACGGACCGCAAACGCCAGGCAGTCGTGAAATCCGGCGGGCGGTCCGCGATCACACGGATACGCGTATTGCGCCCCTGGGGACGATTGGCCAAAATCGAATGTCGGCTGGAGACGGGCCGTACTCATCAGATCCGCGTCCATATGGCTTATGTCGGCCACGGGCTGGTCGGAGATCCGGCTTACGGGGGTGCCCGCCGGGTCGGAACCACGGGGTTACCCGCGGCGGCGGTTGAGCTGGTCCGCAGCCTTGATCGACAGGCCCTGCATGCCGCACGGCTCGGGTTTGTGCACCCGGTGACCGGGGAAACCCAAGCGTTTGAAGCGGATCTGCCGCATGATTTGAAGGAGCTGGAATCGGTGCTGGGAAATTGACGCCCGCGTTAATCGCAAACAGAAAGGGGATCTGCCGACGGACACTTTAGCCAGTGCCAAGCGTCATATCAGGGATGCTAATGAAGCCTTTTTCGCTCTTCTCGCATGCCAACAACGCCTTCAGGTTATCTCTCGGGTCAGGAGATGATAAGGTTGCTGATGTCATACGCAGGCAAGCGACAGCTATTGAAACTATCTCTTACGAATGGATGGAAAATTTCCAGGGCGTAAGGAAAATCCAATGAATGGAACGCAGCGTCAACTTTATATGCCCTGGAATATCGTATGGGCTTCGCTGAACACATCCCTGTGAGGTGCCATCTTGCAAAATAATCCAGGTGCCCCGAAATCTTGTAATTCCGGTGTTCAGTTCCCAAGTGATCCGGAGAAAGAGCAAACAACCAGGACACAATGAGCTATTCCAGCCTTCCCGCACCAAGCCCGGAACATGGCCTGTCAAGGTATATGTCGGAAATCCGCAAGTTCCCCGTTCTGGAACCGGATGAGGAATATATGCTGGGCAGGGCATGGCAGGACCATCAAGATACCGAGGCGGCCCACAGGCTGGTGACGTCGCATCTGCGGCTTGCGGCGAAAATCGCTATGGGGTATCGCGGCTACGGGTTGCCCCAGGCCGAAGTGATTTCGGAGGCTAACGTCGGCCTGATGCAGGCGGTCAAACGGTTTGATCCGGATAAGGGCTTTCGCTTGGCAACCTATGCCATGTGGTGGATTCGTGCGTCGATCCAGGAATACATCCTGCGATCCTGGAGCCTTGTGAAAATGGGCACGACGGGCGCGCAGAAGAAGCTTTTTTTCAACCTGCGCAAGGCGAAGAACCGTATTGGTGCCCTGGAAGAAGGCGACCTGCGGCCCGAAAATGTCAAGCGTATCGCCAACGACCTGAATGTGACGGAGGCGGAGGTAATATCCATGAACCGGCGCATGTCGGGGGGGGATGCCTCGCTCAACGCCCGGGTGGGCGGAGAGGATGGCGAATACGGATCCGAATGGCAGGATTGGCTGGCGGACGAAGAGGCCGACCAGGCCGCAGCGTATGAAGAATCCGATGAACTGCGGATGCGCCGTGCACTCATGGCAGGAGCGATGAGCATCCTGAACGACCGGGAGAAGGATATACTCACCCAGCGGCGGCTGAAAGACAGCCCTGCGACGCTGGAAGATCTGTCGGCGGTCTACGGCATCAGCCGTGAACGCATTCGCCAGATTGAGGTGCGTGCGTTTGATAAATTGCAGGGCAAGATGCGTGAACTGGCGACCGAAAAGGGTATGATCAAAACCGCGTTCTAATCGCCCGTGCACCAGCCAGGGCCCAGGCGTTTCCCCCGTCGGGGCAGATTCATTCAAACGGTGCTCTGCCCTGATCCCGCGACCCAAAATCGAATGCAGTGCGCAGCGGTTGCAGGATGCCCCGGGAGACCTGCACTTCAGTTGTCGGCACAGGATACGCTAACAGGGCCGGGGCTGCCTGCGCGCGGATCATTCCATTGCCTCCAGCTCGTCGATCATCATGGCAATCAGGTTCAGCCCCTTGTCCCAGAATCCGGGGTCGGACGCATCAAGCCCGAAGGGCACCAGCAATTCCGTGTGATGCTTCGCCCCCCCGGCAGAAAGCATGTCGAAGTATTTTTCCTGAAATCCCGGGTCACCTTCTTCATAGACAGCATACAGCGCGTTCACGAGCCCGTCTCCGAAGGCGTAGGCGTAAACGTAGAAGGGCGAATGAATAAAATGCGGAATGTAGGACCAGAAGGTTTCGTACCCTTTCATGAATTCGAATGCGGGGCCCAGGCTTTCGACCTGTACGCCCATCCATATCTCGTTAATCCGGTCGGGGGTCAGTTCGCCGCCCGCACGGGTCTCATGCAGTTTGCATTCAAAATCGTAGAACGCGATCTGGCGGATGACCGTGTTGATCATGTCTTCCACTTTACCCGCGAGAAGCTGCTTGCGGGCCTTCTTGTCCGGGGCGGTACCAAGCAGTTTGCGGAAGGTCAGCATCTCGCCAAAAACGGACGCGGTCTCCGCCAGGGTCAGCGGTGTGGAGCTAAGCAGCTCACCTTGCCCCGCAGCCAGCACCTGGTGCACGCCGTGCCCGAGCTCATGGGCAAGCGTCATGACGTCCCGCTGTTTGCCGAGGTAGTTCAGCATCACGTAGGGGTGCGCGTCCACAACTGTCGGATGAGCAAACGCGCCGGGTGCCTTTCCGGGTTTCACTGCGGCGTCAATCCAGCCGTCAGTGAAAAACGGGGCGGCGATTTCTGCCATCCTCGGGTCGAATGCGGCGTAGGCACCGTTGACAATCCGGCATGCCTCTGACCAGGGAATCGTCTTCCCGTCCGCGTCCGGCAGGGGCGCGTTGCGGTCCCAGATTTGCAGTTTATCGAGGTTCATCCACTTTGCTTTCAGCGCGTAATAGCGGTGGGACAGCCGGGGGTAGGCGGCGACCACGGCGTTGCGCAGAGCTTCCACCACCTCCGGTTCCACGTCATTCGACAGGTGGCGTCCGGATTGTGGCGTCGGCAGTTTGCGCCAGCGATCCTCGATCTCCTTTTCCTTGGCGAGCGTGTTGGTGATGCGCGCGAAGAGCCGGATGTTATCGCCCAGCGTTGCCGCAAACGCTTCTGCCGCCTTCCGGCGCGTCTCCCGGTCCGGGTCTGACAGCAGGTTTGCGCATGCCTCAAGATTCAGGTTTTTCCCATCGACTGCGAAACTGAGGCTCGCGGTTGTCTCATCAAACAGCCGATTCCAGGCGGTGCTGCCGACAACCGATTGATCGTGAAGGAATTTCTCCAGCTCATCAGACAATTGGTGCGGCCGCATGGCCCGCATCCGCCGCAGCACAGGGGCATAGCGGGCAAGGTTCAGATTCTCCGCCAGCATGCTATCAAGGCGGGCGTTGTCAAGCCTGTTCATTTCCAGGCTGAAGAATACCATCGGCGTTGACAGATCGGTGATCCTGCCCTGCATATCCGACAGGAATTTGGCCCGCCCCGGGTCGGTTGTCATCTGATAGTAGCGCAGCCCGGCGTAGGACATGATCCGCCCGCCCACGGACTTGATACGCTCATAGCGTTTGATGCACAGCAGCAGCCCGTCCGAATCGAGCGTGTCCAGGCTGCCCTCATACTCCGCCGCAAAGGCTGCGCTTTCCTGTTCCAGCCAATCAAGATCGGCTGCCAGCCGCCGGCTGTCTTCGCCCGTGTAAAGGTCATCGAGGTTCCATTCCGGGAGATCACCGAGATCCTTGCCCGCAGACGGGTCGCGGGCATCACGGGGCAGGTTGAAGGCGGGCAGGGGGTGCATAAGGAATCCTTGGCGTTCGGGGCTAAGGCCGGGGACAAAAGACATCCCGTGAAAGGAAACGGGTCAGAGATCGGTAGTTTCGCCCGGTGCCGGGGCGTCAGGTGTCTGGTTGTGCTCTTCCGGTCTTTTGCGACGAAGGATGATGTCACCGTTCGGCAGAACCTCCGGCGGGTGATACGCGCTGAGGTCGCCCATTTTGGCCATCAGGTCTTCCAGTTTGGGGGCAAGCTCTTCCGCCCAGCTTTCCATCAGCGTCTGCGCATCGTTTGAGAAGTCTTCGAAGCGTTTGAGGAAGTCATCCACGGAGTTTTCCCCGGCCTGTGCGGGGAGGGCGAGCATGAACGTGGCGGCGGCTGTGGCGATGAAGTGTTTCATGGGGTCAGATATAATAAGGTTCCGGGTGAATTCCAAATCCGTCTGATGAGGTGTGACCCGGCGCGATTGTCGTTCACGCAACCCCGCCCGCGCTCCATCAGCATTCGCGCACCTGCACGGGCTGTCCGCCGGGTTCAGGACGGCTGGCCCGTATGGTTCGACCGCCGGAACGTGATTTTCTTGTGTCCAGGGTCCAGGTCCGATGTCATCCAGCCTATTGAGAGCCACGCCTTTGACTGCGCGTGTGATCCGTTGGCCCACCAGGCCGGGTACTTGTGCGCACTGTCCGGCAAATGAAACCCCAGAATACCCTCAATCTCCCGGAAGCTTAGCCGAACAGACGTTTGTTTCAATCCTTTAAGGTAATCTGTCAACGGGCCGTATTTGCCCCGGCTGGAGTCCCCCCCCCCCCTTTTGGTGCCGGGTCGGGACTGTGCCCCTTCGGGAGGGAGTAGCGATAAGGGTCGCCTGGGCCTCCGAAGCCACCCTGTATCAGGTCACCGCGATTGACCGCCAGCCTGATGTCCTGGTTCACCCGCTGTTGGGTGGCAGTGCGACCGAAGATACCCTTGGCAATTTCGATTTGCCTGCTCCCGGGATGTTCCCTGACATACGCAAGAATGCGTTCATAAATGGTTCCGCTTGCGCGGGCTTGAGGGGCAGGGGATTTGCCATCGTGGCACCCGCGTGTGTGTCCGCTTGCGGGGCAGGGACTGCTTCCGGGGGTGCCCTTGCGACCCTCTGGCGGGGGCGATTCGCTGTATTTCTCGCGCAGAACCGAATCACGCATTTTATCGATTTCCTCTGCCAGTGCATTCGCACCCGCCGCCCGCAGCAGGCGGCGCATGGAATCCAGTGCCCGTTCGGCATCGTCATGGGAAAACAGGCCATCATGGGCCAGCCGGTTGCGCACGTCAATCAGTTCATTGACGATTGACCGATGCGTCCGGTCCAGGGCCTTGCGGAAGGCCTCATCCCAGAACCCGTTTATAAGGTGCAGAAGTTTCTGCGTGTCAAGCGTTACGTTGCCCCTTTGCGCCCACTCTCGCCGCCAGTGGGGGAAACGTGTGTGCACTTTCGCCCCCAGGCCCTGGCCACGGCCAAGGGCTGCCTGGAGCTGCCGCAGCACGAAGGGCTGCAGGCCCTTTGGCAGAATCTCCATACCGTCAAACACGGTTTGGCGCGGGCTTTTTGCCACCTTATCCCTCCCCCCTTTTCTGAAAGATTATTGTGGCATGTGCGACCCAAATCTTCAAGCCCGGATGTTGATCATGAAACCCTCATGCTGCGCGGGCGTCAGTGTCCGTCCTTCCTGTGTGATGTCCGCCGCCAGGGGCGGGGCCCGATTCTGCTTCCGGTCTGTCTTTCCGCCCGCGCAGATTTGGTTTTTTTAAAAATCGCTTCGTTCCGGTTCGGGGCATACCTGCCGAAGCGACATGCTGGCCTTGCCATGTCGCTTTTGAACGGGCACAACCGCCCCCGGCCCGGCCGTCCGGTTCCGGCCTGAATCGAAGGAGGATGCCATGCCACTTGCCATGAACCGGGAGGTTTTCATCACCTGCGCCGTCACCGGGGGCGGTGGTACGCAGGATCGCAGCCCGCACGTGCCGCGTTCGCCCCGGCAGATTGCCGACAGCGCGATTGCGGCGGCCAGGGCAGGTGCCGCAGTGGTTCATTGCCACGTGCGCGACCCGGGGACCGGTGCCCCGCGGCGCGATGTGCATCTCTACCGGGAGGTGACGGAGCGTATTCGGACAGCCGATGTGGATGTGGTGCTGAACCTGACTGCGGGCATGGGCGGCGACCTTTTCCTGGGGGATGCGGAAAACCCGCTTGACCTTAATACGGAGCGGACGGACATGGCGGGCGCGACGGAGCGGATGGCCCACGTGCGTGACTGCCGCCCGGAGATCTGCACGCTCGACTGCGGCACGATGAACTTTGCCGAATCTGGCTACGTCATGACCAATACGCCGGGTATGCTGCGGGCACTGGGGCGGATGATGACAGATGCGGGCGTGAAGCCGGAGATCGAGGTCTTCGATACAGGCCACCTGTGGTGCGCCAGGGAACTGGTCAAAGAAGGCGTTTTGGAAAGCCCGGCATTCGTCCAATTGTGTATGGGGGTGCCCTGGGGGGCACCGGACGACCTCAATACTTTCATGGCCATGGTCAACAATGTGCCAGGCGGCTGGACGTGGTCTGCCTTCTCGCTCGGGCGCAATCAGATGCCCTATGTGGCTGCCGCCGTCCTGGCAGGCGGCAACGTGCGGGTGGGGCTTGAGGATAACCTGATGCTTGCCCGGGGTGTGCCGGCCACCAATGAACAACTGGTTGCACGGGCCAGGGAAATCATCGAACGGATGGGGGCCCGGGTCATCGGCCCGGATGCCGTGCGCGAACGGCTGGGCCTGGTCAGGCGTGATCCGGGGTGACAGATGATAATTCCGGCCACGCCTTTATGTCGGTTGGAACGACCTGTCCAAAAGCTTCCCGACGCGTCCTGTGCTGATCCTGCCGTGCTGCTGGCTATGGTGGCCTGTCCGCCCTGGAAACCGTTGCCTGATTATCAACGGCCTGATGTCCGGCATTGCGAACGGAGTGCGCATGAAATATTCGGGGCGGGCAAACCGTGCTATGACCTCTGCCTGGGCCATATACCCGGTAGCCTGCCGGTTGCGCACAATCCATGAAGCGACTGGCCCTTGCAGCGGCCTTTCTGGTCGCATCATGTATGAATCACACCGGGTCGATCCGCACGACCGGGGCACCGCTGCCCGCAGTGCCTGTGGATATCGACCGTTATATGGGGCTTTGGTACGAAATCGCACGGTATCCCAACTGGTTTGAGCGCGGCTGCGTCGCCGTGACCGCTGAATATAAGCGGATTTCCCGGCGGCGGATCAGCGTGAAAAATACCTGCCGCCAAGGGACGCTCAACGGTCCGATGAAAGTGGCGGAAGGCCGGGCGCGTATCGTGGGTGAAGGCCGGTTGGCGGTCAGTTTTCTGCCCGGGGGGATGAGTTTTCTTGACGGGGTTGTCCCGGGCCGTTACCGGGTGATCTGGCTTGATCCCGAATACCGGATGGCCGTAGTCGTTTCGCCCGGGTTTGATTTCGGCTGGATCCTGGCCCGTGAACCGAATCCTGATCAGGCGTTGATCAACCGGGCCAGGACTGCTTTGGAAGATAACGGCTATATCACCGACGCGCTTGTCCGGGTGGAGCAGGGGACATGACGCGATGGTTTTCGGCCTTGCCTGATCAGGCTGGCTGCCGGGCTTTCAGACCTGCAGAATTGCGTCTGCACTGTTGGACCGGGTGGTAGACGGATGACACAAGTGGCCGCAATCATCGGTGGCGGCGTGATCGGCGGGGCCTGGGCCGCACGGTTTCTTTTGAATGGCTGGGCCGTGCGCATGTTCGACCCGGACCCGGAGGCGGGCCGCAAGATCGGGCAAGTGCTCGCCAATGCCCGCCCGGCCCTGCGCTCTTTGACTGATCTGCCTATGCCGGAGGAAGGCGCACTGAGCTTCCACAATACAATCGCAGAGGCTGTCACCGGGGCCACCTACATCCAGGAAAGTGTGCCGGAACGGCGGGATGTGAAACACGCAACCCTGGCAAAGATTACCGCAGCCTGTGCCCCGGATGCCGTGATCGGGTCGTCCACGTCATCTTTCACCCCGTCTATGCTGACGGCAGGGCAATCGGCCAGGGGGCGGATCATGGTCTGCCATCCGTTCAACCCGGTCTATCTTTTGCCGTTGGTGGAGGTCGTAGGCAGCCCGGAAACGGATGAGGACGCGATCACCGCCTGCATGGATATCCTGACACGGATCGGCATGAAGCCCCTGCGCATCCATAAGGAGATCCTCGGCCATATCGCGGACCGGCTGCTGGAGGCGGTCTGGCGCGAAGGCCTGTGGCTTGTCAACGACGGGATTTGTGATACCGGGACGCTTGATGATGCCATCAGATACGGTTTCGGCCTGCGCTGGGCACAGATGGGGTTGTTTGAAACCTATCGGATCGCGGGGGGCGAGGCCGGGATGCCGCATTTTATCGGCCAGTTCGGGCCGACGATGGACTGGCCGCTTTGCCATATGTCAGACGTGCCTGACCTGAACGAGGCCCTGATCGCACGGGTGGCGGCGCAATCGGACGCCCAGTCAGGCCACCGTTCGATCCGCGAGCTGGAGCGCATCCGCGACGCAAACCTTGTGGGCATTATGCGGGCACTGAAAGCCGGCAATTGGGGCGCGGGCACTGTGCTGAACGCGGCGGATGCGGCGCGCAAGGCTGCGGCAGGTCTGCCGGATATGACGGGGCTTGTGCGCACGGCTGATCGGACAATCCCGCTTGATTGGGCGGATTGCGGCGGCCATACCAACCGGGCCCGGTATTTGCAGGCATTCGGGGACGCGACAGATCGGTTCCTGGAACTGATCGGCTGTGATGCGGATTACATCGCGACGGGCTACGGCTACGTTACGGCGGAAACGCACATCCGGCACCTTGATGCAGTGCCCTCCGGTGAGCCGATCATCATGGATACCCAGGTGCTGCAGGGGGCGGGCAAAAACATGCGCCTCTTCCACTACCTCAAACACCGGGATAACGGGCATCTGCTGGCTACCGGAGAGCATATGCTGCTGCACATAAGCCTGGAGACGCGCCGCAATGTGCCGCCGCCGGACTGGATGAGCGACCGGTGTGGCAGGGTTGCGGCGGCCCATGCGGCCCTGCCGATGCCACAAGGGGGCAGGTGCCGCGGTCGGTAAGCGGGGCTGTGGCGGGGCCTGATCATCGCAGGTGTGGCCGGTAGTACATACGTGGCAGATGGTGTGCCACTGGCTGTGCACGGCTTTGCGCCACGGATGTGTCGGGCCGGTTGCCCGGCATACCGGTTGCACCAAGAGGGCGATGTGACCGGGGAACCTGTGCCGGCTGAGGTCTCTGAAAGTGTGAAAACGGCCTGGGACGCATGGGCTCCGCGTACGCCACAGCCAGTGCCGCCGGGCCGGCTGCGGCGGGTAAAGATGCTGCACCGGGTTGCCGGCCATAATCCGCGCCGGTTAATGCCCCGTACAGGTGTGGTTTCAGGCGTATCTTCCCGGACCACAGGGATATTAGGCCACCGCCGCCCGGATCAGCCCGGCCCCAGGGACGCCAGGAAGCCGGGCCCCGGGCAGACGGAGAACACCCGCCACTTCACCAGTGCCCGGACCGCAATCGCAGCGGGGATGGAGCTGACGGATCCGGCCGGCATGAAAGACATCGCATCCTGGCCCATGCCCTGTTCAATCAGCCCGCCTATCAAGGGGGCCGCGGCGTAGCCATTCAGATATGCAGGCCCCCCGAACAGCGTACCAGGGGCAATTGCGCCCGGGCTATCCCTGCCGAGGGCTGTCCCAATCCACGCTGCCAGCACATGGAAGACCATCAGTGCCTCTATCAGATGCGCAAATTTCTCCTTCAATGCGGCACTTTCCTTGAAAGATTTTAACCTTGCCGAAAGGTATTTCAGATTTGACTCGCAACTCAGCTGAAACTGTCTGCTGCGACCGGGGTCCGGTGGAAACGCAAGCTGCGGGAGACCGGCGCAATTGAACCTGCGCACCACAGCCATCCCGGAGGACAAGGCAAACGTGCACCCCATCGAGCCTGCCTTGAAGAGGTGGTGGCCCAGGCTGGTGACATCACGTTGCCAGAGTTTGCAGGTGCGCTTGTGACGGTAACTGGCATTGTCGCGCACGCGGATTCCATCGGACGCTTTCTGCGCAAACCGGGGTACATGTAAAAAAAAATCGTCGGTGGCAGCCGAAAGGCTCTGCACACGTGTGTGGCTCCGCCACAATGGTTCAAACACCGAATTCCTGTGGCGCACACCGCCCGCAAGGCTTGTGTTCATGGACGAGACCTCCGTCAAAACCAGCCTGACCCGGTTGCGAGGTCGCTGCCCTCGCGGGGGGAACGATTGAAAATGAGTGCGCCGTTGTGATGCATGGAGAACGCGGACCTTTATGCCACACTGACGCACCACAGCCCCATCGCGCCGCGGGTTATCAGAGGGTTAATGAATGGGGAAGCCTGCGCGGCATACATCCGCAACGTTCGGTTAAAGGCGCGCTGCTTTAGAGGTGCCCGGACTGTCATGCCGGGAACCGTTATCGTACCAGCCGACTTCATGTCTTGTGCCGGGATTTCAGGATAAGGCATCCGGGATGAAAGTGATGCCCGCCGCCTTACGCCAGGCCGACACAACCCCTTCGGGATTTTCCAGAAGATCGTCACTGTCGGCCACAGGCGGCACCTTGCCGTCGCGCCCGGCAATTCGATCAAAAAGTCTGCGGTGTTCCTCAACCCCATATTCGGCGACGACCCAATCCGGCCCGGGCCTGAATATAGAGGGAATGGACCTGGCATGATCACGTATCAGAAAGCCGTGGATCGTTGGGCCAGGAAACTCGTCGCTGACATCCGGTGCCGGAAAGTGCGATATATCCCTGGAAAAACCGGTTTGGTCTACGCCGCCTTGAGCATCCGGTCTCGTGTGCTGTGCATTGTCAGGCCGGGCACCGGTTCGCCGCCACACAGGCGTGGTCACGCGGCATGGTCGCCTTTGTGCCATGCCTCTCCAAAGGGTTCATGGAAACACGCCTGGTCACCGCGCATCCGCATCATCCATTCAAGCACCGTCTACGCGGTCCGTGGCGTTGACCAAAACAGCACGATCTTATTCATCAAAATCTTCCCTGGTATTGTCACGGCTTTCCTGGCAGGGCCGAAAGATCCCCGGCCAAACCATGCAGCACGAAGGGACACAAATTTATTGCCCTTGCCTGTGCCAAAGCTATCAGTCTGGCTATGAATCCCGCGGCTTTCTTTCTTCACTCAAGCGTTTACCAAAAGGGGATATCGGGCGATAGCCCCAGTCCAGCCCCCGCAACCGGCCGGATACGGCCCGGGGCGGGTCTGGCAATCAGAACATTGGGTGTATCAATGGGAGCGGTCAGATCAATCGATCCCATCATGATGTCGCCCGGCACACCCACGGCCAGATGCAACGCACCGCACCCGGCAATCGGGCCGGCCCACCACCCGTCGATACGCACACGTATCCCGGCGGCGACACACATATCGCGCACCGTGCGTCCCACACTGAGACCTCCTATTGAGTCGGACTTGATCACCATGGCAGCCGCTACATTGTCCTGAATGGCGCGCACACAGGTCGGTAAATCAGTCAGGCACTGGTCCAGCATGACTGGCGCTGACAAACCCCGGGCAACAGCGGCCCCGTCTTCATAGTCGTTGCAGGGCTCTTCCCAGATCACGCGAGGATCGTTGAAGCCCTTGAGCGCGCACAAGGCGTCGTCCCGGCTGAGCCCGCCATTGAAGTCGGCCAGCAGGATCTGATCACTGCGCATTTCGGCCAGAACCGCATGCACCCGGTTCAGATCAAGGCCGGGATCGTCCTCGCCCAGCTTGGCCTGAATTATACCAAACCGGTTGCCCTTGCGGCGTGTGATGTCGGCCATGATCTCAGGCTCTTCTGCCGAAAGCGACAGGTATTCGCGCACATCGCCGGATTGCACACCCCCCAGAAAGGTGGAGACCGGCACATTCAGAGCCTTCCCCATCAGGTCAAGCATCGCCAGCTCGACCCCAAAGACAAACCCCTGCATCAGCTTGCCGCCCCCGCGCCACTTTGCCAGTAGCGCGGGCAGATCGGACACGGCGATGCCCTCCATCTCCGGCAAATGCGCTTCTTCAAGCGCGATTATCCCGGACAGCGGCAGCACCGGGGGGCGGACCATCTCGCCCAGTCCGGTCGTACCGTTTTCCGCCCTCAACCGGATCAGCCGATGCTCCAGCCGGGTTTGGCGCCCAAAGGACATGGCATACCCTTTGCCCTTGAAACGTGGAGTAAAGTCGATGGTGTCAACGCGGGTGATGCGCATGGATTAATCCATCGTCACGGCGAAATTGCCGGTATGCGTCATGGTGATGAACGCCTCTTGCGCTTGCGCCAGACCCCGCAGCGGGCAGGATGCCGCCGGCACCAGCCTGGATTGCCGTAGTGACGGCACCGCCTGATGGGCCCGAAATTACCGCCCGCTCCCCCGGTTGCGGGGCCGTGCGCCAAACCGGATGTTTGGCCGTGGTCAGTGTGGCGGGGAATGTGGCCAACCTGGCGTCCGACAGATCGCGCGTCACCGGAATGGCATTCCCGGCCCGAACCCTGATGTGAACGGCAAAGTCGCCATCGAATTCCAGGCCAAAATACCAGGTATTTTCAGACAGATGCCAATCGCCATGCCCATGCAGCCAGGGATCAATCAAGACCCGCTGACCGATACGCCCCGGGTCAACGCCCGTGCCCACGGCTGCGATGTGGCCCGCGACATCCGCCCCCTGAATCCGGGGGAAGGTCAGGGGCGTGCCGGCCCGGCTCCCGGAATCCTCATCGGCACTATCGAAACCGCCTTTGCCACCATCTTCGGCGATGCCATCGGTGCCGGTCCTGGAATACCAGGCCGCGCACGTGTTGATGCCGGTGCTGTTCAGGCCGCAGACCCCGACCCTGATCAGCACTTCGCCAGGCTTCGGGTTTGGGGTGGGCCAATCGTCGTGATATTCCGGTATGTCCGGCCCGCCATGGCCGCCCGGCACAACCGCCCGCATCGTTTCCGGAACGCCGCTCATCCCTAATCTCCTTTGCCTCTGGTCCAACGCCCGCGCCTGGTTCAGCAGGTTTTCGTCATAGGGATAGTCGTCCAGCTGCTCGAGACCATTGGCTGTGACCAGATACTGATGCTCTATCTTCACACCGCTGCCGCCGCGCTCGGACCCCACATAACCCTCGACACAAATCATCATGTTTTCCTCGATAATCCCGTCATAGCCGATATCGTCCCGGTCCTGCGGATAGGGGATACAGGGATACTCGTCGCACATGCCGACACCGTGCATGATGCAAGGGTAACGGTGCGCGTGGAATTCCCCGGGGTGGCGGAAGCTGTGACGTGGCTCGGGTTCTTGATGAACGCGCCGCTGAAGACCACCGGACCATCGGCAAAAATCATCAGTATCGTCAGCGGGATGCGCACCTGGCACTGCATGTATTCGTGATAATTCACCGCATAGCGCATGGTCAGCGGGTTGGTGATGACCGCCGGCTCGACATCCCTTTCTGTCCTGTCCTGGCGGATGCGCCCCATGCGGCAGTTGTTTAGCCTGGTCCAGTCAATCTCCGGGGCAGGCAGGACAGCCCTGGTAAACCCGGCAAATGGTTCATGTTCCGTTATTTCGCTGCCTTTCAGTTTGCTGCCACATCGCGCAGTCGCAGGTTTTGCGGGTCCAGCACCGCGTCGGCCAACACCGTCGCCTTGTGCATCTTGCCAAAAACGATCACCTCCAGTGCGGTTCCCGGCGCAGCCGCCTCAGGTTTGACATAGGCAAAACCCAGGTTGCGGCCCGTCACCGGACCAAACCCGCCCGACGAGATCGAGCCGACCCTGGCACCTTCCAGATACACCGCCTCGCCACCCAGAACATCCGCCCCCTCCATCTCGATATCGAGATAGGCAATGACCGATGAACTGCCGGTTTCGGCCAGTTTTGCAAGTGCCTCCTTGCCCACGAAGTCTTTGTCAAAATTTACAAACCGCATCTGGCCAGTGTGAACGGGGCTGGCGTCGTTGGCCAGCTCATGCCCGCCGCGATAGGCTTTTTCCATGCGCATCATTTCCAGTGCTTTCGATCCGAAAGGCACCATGCCGTGCGGCTGGCCTGCCTCCCACAGCGCATCCCAAAGCGTACCCAGCTGATCCATGGGTGTGTGCAGTTCCCAGGCCAACTCGCCCGAGAAGGACAGGCGCAACGCGATCAGGCTGACCCCTGCAACGCTCATCTCGTACGCCTTGAGCCAGCCAAAGTCGGCATTCTCCAGCGAGCGATCCGACAGCGGCGCGAGGACTTCGCGCGCCTTGGGGCCTGCGACGGTCAGGATACCCCGGTCGTCCGAGAGATTCTTTACCGTCACATCCTCTGTCCCGCGCTGATGCACGGTGATCCAGTCCCAGACGCGGTGCTCAGAGGGGCTGCCGGTGACGAACCAGAACCGATCCCCGGCCAGCCGCGCAATCGTCGCCTCGCCCTCAATCGTGCCCTGTTCGTTCAGCAGCAGCGTCAGACACGTGCCACCCGCCTTCCCGGGAATCCGGTTGGCGCACAGGCGATTCAGCCAGGCTTCGGCCCCGGGCCCGGTGATCACGAACTTGGAAAAGGCACTGAAGTCACCGATCCCGACGTTCTCATGCACCGCGCGCGCCTCGGCCAGTGCCGCCTCCCATGACGGGCCGCGCTTCCAGCACTCCGGCTCCTTTCCCGCCCATTCAGGTTTGCCGTAAACGCGGGGACGCTCCCAGCCGCCCGCCTCTTCAAACACCGCATGCAGTGCCCTGGTCCGCGCATGGACCCCGGAATTGCGGATCTCGCGGCAGGTTTCGTATTGCAGCTGCGGAAAGGGCAGGGACAGGCGTGTCATGTAATTCTCGCGGCAGCGCTGATAGGTGTAGTCTTCATCCACACGGGCGTGGAACCGGCGCGGATCAAAACCGCGCATCGAGATATCCGCCGTGCCATGCACCATCCATTGCGCCAGTGCCCGACCCAGACCTGGCCCCTGGGCAATACCCACTGTCGCCCCGCAGGCCAGCCAGTAGTTGCGCAATCCCGGTGCGGGCCCCACCAGCGGATGGCCATCGGGGGTATAGGTTATCGCACCGTTGACGATACGCCTGATCCCGCGCTCTATCAGGCCCGGATAGCGTTCAAAGCATTTTTCCAGCCAGGGCATGATGCGGTCATAGTCCGGCTCAAACAGCTCGTTCTCACTGTCCCAGGGGCAGCCATCACGCCATTTGGCCAGGGCATCATGGGTATCGTAAAGCCCGATCAGCACCCCGCCCTGTTCGCGGCGCAGATAGCCGGTGAAGTAATCGTCACGGGTGACGGGGATCTCATGGTCCATCGCCTCGAATTCCGGCACGGCGTCGGTCACGACATAATGGTGCTGCATCGGCACAATCGGCAGGTCCAGCCCGCTGAAGGCCCCGATCTGGCGGGCGTGATAGCCGCCTGCATTAACGACGTGTTCGCAGATGATGTCGCCCTGCCCGGTGATAACCTTCCACTCGCCCGAGGGCAGCTGTCGCACATCGGTCACGCGATTGCGGCGCATGACCCTGGCCCCCAGCATCCGTGCGCCCCTCGCCATGGCCTGACAGGTGCCCGACGGGTCCACATGCCCGTCATCGGGCGTATAAAGGCCACCGATGATATGGGACGTGTCATAGAGCGGGTTCAGCCCGGCGATCTCTGCAGGCGTGACCCATCGGCAATCCTGCCCCCGCGCCAGAACCGCATCGCGCGTGTGCATCAGCCAGGCACGGTGATCCCCGGTTGCCGCCACACGCAGCGAACCGCAACCGTGCCAGCTAACCCCCTGTTCGGTCTCGTCCCCTATGGTTTTGTAGAGATCCACCGCATAGTCGTGGCATATGCCCAGGGCGTGGCCCGCTGTCATCCGGCTGACCAGCCCCGCCGCATGCCAGGTGGCACCCGAGGTCAGTTCGGCTTTCTCAACCAAAACGATGTCGGTCCAGCCTTCCCTGGCGAGATGGTAGAGAACGCTGGCCCCCATGTTTCCGCCGCCGATCACAACAGCTCTTGCTGACTCCATCCTGGCTCTCTCCGTGATTCCCTGGCACACACTTTATTTACAAAATTCTTTACCCATAATTTTTTCCGGAAGTATATTTTGGCGCAAGCCATGATTCGGAGGTTATCATGAACGGCACCGTTGAAAGGGAGTCAAACAAAGACCGGATGCGGCGCATTCTGGGAAAAGACGGCTATGCCCGGCTCTTTCGGTCTATAGACGATGCGGCTGGTCTTCCTAACGAAGCCTACTGGAATCAGGAATGGTTCCGGATGGAACAGGAGCTTGTTTTTCGGCGATCCTGGGTCTTTGCGGGCGCACGGGGGGAACTCCCTGAACCAGGCTGCATGAAACCGATCGACGTCGCAGGAACACCTGTCATTCTGGTACATGGCCGCGACGGAGTTATACGCGGTTTCCAAAACGTTTGTCGTCACCGTGGAATGCAGCTTGTGGCCGAACCGTGCAAAAAGGCGACCTTGACCTGCCCTTATCACAAATGGGCCTACGGCATTGACGGCAAGCTGCGCACACGGCCACATTTCGATGGTCCGAACCAGACAGGCACATTCAGGGACGGCGGAGGCGAGAGGCTCGACCTGATTCCTGTCCGGGTTGAAGAGTTCTTCGGCTGCCTTTTTGCGAACGTCTCGGGTACGGCAGAACCGCTCGCTGACTGGATGGCCCCGGTGCTGGATCAACTCGAGGGATACGATCTTTCCAGTATTCGCTGGGCCGGCAAGCGGGACTTTGAAGTGAAGGCCAACTGGAAGCTGGTCTACGAGAACTACATGGAAGGCTATCACGTCTTCTCGCTTCATCCCCGGCTGCTTCGTTTTGCGCCCATGGATGTGCGCTGGTCAGGCGAATGGCGCGGCTCAACTTTTGTGAACAACTACCATTTCCCCAAACTCGAGGAAGGACGCGGGGAAGGTTTGCCCCATTTCCCTGATTTGTCTGAAGAAAACCGGATGAAAGGGCAATGGTTTCTGACCATGCCGCATTTCGCGGTCGAAGTGTATCCGGACCAGTTTACGGTATTGGTCGCCTATCCCGAGGCACCTGACCGCTGCCGGGAGGAGCTGCATGTTTTTGTGGTTGGAGAGGAAGCGGCAACCGGCGAAAAATACGCCGGCCCGCGCGAAGACCTGATCAACATGTGGGATGATCTGAACAGGGAGGATATTTCCGTTCTGGCAGGCCTTCAACAGGGCCGCCGGTGCTTCGGCTACGATGGCGGACGCCTGTCGCCGCATTGGGAAGGCCCGACGCTTGCCTATGCCCACAAGATCATCGGGTTGATGGCCGATAGCGAAGATTACGCGCCTTAGGGTCAGAACCCATTGATTTCCGCTTGAGAGCGTGATTCATGCGCAATGAATGGCTTATGGTGGCGAGAAGTCCCGGCTGCCTGTGGCCCACACAAGACGCCGCACAATCGTTGGAGCCGGTGGAGTGTCAGGGACATCTTCGTGCGGATGATGGCTATGATTCGCGGCTCTTTTGATCTTGCCTTTCGTCTTGCGATGCCTCAAACGCACGTCCAGGTTCATGCGATTCTGAACCGGGATGAAATCACACTAGACAAAAACAATCCGTTTCGCGCCGGGAGGCCAGATGTCCGGGATAGAAAGCCTGATTCCCCTGATCCTGATTTTTGTGATCATGTATTTTTTGATGATCCGACCTCAGCAGAAAAAAATCAGGGAACACAAAGCCATGGTTGGTGCGCTGCGCAAAGGCGATCAGGTGGTCACCCAGGGCGGTCTGATCGGCAAGGTTGCCAGGGTCAAGGAAGACAATGAAATTGAGGTTGATCTGGCAGACGGCGTTCGGGTGCGCGTTGTACAGAATACCATCCAGGCCGTGCTGAACAAAACGGAACCTGCCGGGTAAGGGATACACCATGCTCCGGTTCCCCCTGTGGAAGAAACTGTGCATCATTCTTGTCTGCTGCGCGGGCCTGGTGTTTGCCGTGCCGAACCTGAGGTATGCGCAGGTAGAACAGTATAAAGACGCGCAGGCCGCCATCCTTGCCGCGGCGCAGACCGGTGCACCAGTCCCTGACGAATTGCGGGCCCAGGCCGGGCAATGGCCGGGCTGGATGCCGTCGACGCTGGTCAATCTCGGGCTTGACCTGCGTGGCGGGGCGCATCTGCTGGCGGAAGTGAAACTGGAAGAGGTCCACGCCGCACGCATTGACGGGATGTGGGCGGGTATACGCGACGCCCTGCGCGAAGAGCGGGCGACCATCGGCACCATTCGCCGTCACGACGGACCGGAAAATGAACTGCGGATACGCATCTCTCAGCCCGGGAATATCGCCGCCGCGGTTGCCGTTGTGCGTCGGCTGGCCCGGCCAGTGGCTACGCTGACAGGCGTTCGTGCCACGGATATTGATGTTACCGGTTCCGGCGATATGGTCATCATTACGCTAAGCGAGGAGGAGCGTGCCGCGACCGACCGGCGCACGATGCAGCAATCGCTTGAAATTATCCGCCGCCGGGTGGATGAGGCCGGTACGCGGGAACCGACAATCCAGCGCCAGGGGGCGGACCGTATCCTGATCCAGGTACCGGGCATCGGGTCGGCGGAAGAGTTGAAAGACCTGATCGGCACAACGGCGAAACTGACCTTCCACCACGTGATCGGCAGTACAGGCGATGCCGGGGCGAGCCTGCGGTCGCGGCAATTGCTTTTGCCGTCCCAGGACCAGGCCGGAGTGTTTTATATACTGGAAAAAACACCTATTGTGACCGGCGAGTGTCTGGCAAATGCACAAGCGATTTTTGACCAGAACAATCGCCCTGCAGTCAGTTTCACTTTCAACGGATCTTGCGGGCGAATTATGGGGGAGCACACGGCTGGCAACATTGGCAACCCGATGGCCATCGTGCTCGATGGGGTGGTGGTGTCTGCGCCCACCATCCAGGGGCACATCACCTCCAACGGACAAATCACCGGCCAGTTCACGCTGGAAGAAACCCGGCGTCTGGCGATCCAGCTGCGTGCGGGTGCGTTGCCTGCAGGGGTGGAATACCTTGAAGAGCGTACTATCGGCCCGGAGCTGGGCCAGGACAGCATCGATGCGGGCCGTATCGCCTGCATCGTGGCTTTTCTGGCGGTGCTGATTTTCATGTTCCTAAGCTACGGCACCTTCGGGATTTTTGCCAATATCGCGCTTATTCTGAACGTCGGCCTGATGTTTGGCCTTCTCGGTTCTATTGGTGCCACGTTGACCCTGCCCGGGATCGCGGGGATCGTGCTGACCATCGGCATGGCAGTTGATGCCAATGTGCTGGTTTTTGAGCGGATCCGCGAAGAGTTGAAATTGGGCCGCGGCCCGGTTCGGGCCATTGAGGTCGGTTACGAACGTGCGTTTTCCGCCATCATTGACGCCAGCATTACCACACTGATCGCGGCCATCATCCTGTTTGTCATTGGTTCCGGCCCGGTGCGCGGGTTCTCGATTACGCTGGGCCTTGGCATCATCACCTCTGTTTTCACGGCGATCTATGTGACGCGGATGATCATCTCCATATGGGTGGAGTACCGCCGCCCCAGGACGATAGAGGTGTAAGATGCGTCTCAAGCTCGTCCCCCCTGCAACCGGTATAGATTTTTTCATCCGGTCCCGTGCAACCTTTGGCGCGTCTGTTCTGGCGATGATTGCCTCCGCCGTTCTGTTTTTTGTGGTCGGGCTGAACTTCGGTATTGATTTCCGTGGCGGCACCACGCTCCGCACCGATAGTACAACCGGCGTCGATATAGGTGCCTACCGATCAGCACTGGAAGAATTGGAACTCGGCGATATCGCGATTTCCAGGGTCACGGATCCGGCCAGGCCCGGCCAAAACGTTGCCCAGGTGCGCATCCAGGCCCAGGAGGGGGAAGAGGCCATCACCAACGATGTGATCCTGGCTGTCAAACACGCGCTCGCGGGCACAACCGGCGGGGCGGCTTATATCAGTGTGCGTGCGGTCAACGCCGGTGCGGACATTCCCGAAGGGGCACAGGCTTTCGCCGGCGGCTTTCGCCTGGCATTTCCGGTCACGACGCCCCTGGAAGAGCTGGAAACGGCGCGCAGCCGGATCCTGGCCGACATTGGCACGGGGCAGGGTGCTGAAATCCTTTACGAAAACATGCGCTTCCCGCAGGTTGACAGCGTCGGTCCCAAAGTGTCCGGGGAGCTGATAAAAAGTGCCATGATCGCTGTTATTCTGGCCATCCTGACGGTGCTTTTCTATATCTGGCTGCGGTTCGAATGGCAGTTTTCGGTTGGGGCCGTGGCAGCACTTGTTCACGACATTGTGCTGACGATCGGGATATTTTCCCTGCTGCAGATCAGATTTGACCTGGCCATCATCGCGGCACTGCTGACCATCGTAGGCTATTCGCTGAACGACACCGTGGTGGTTTTTGACCGGGTGCGGGAGAACCTGCGCAAATACAAAATCCGCCCGCTGCAAGAGGTGCTGAACCTATCGATTAACGAAACACTCAGCCGGACGGTGATGACCTCTGTTACCACGCTGATCGCGCTGTTCTCGCTCTTCATCCTTGGCGGCGACGTGATCCGCGGGTTCGTCTTTGCGATGATCTGGGGTGTTCTGGTTGGCACCTATTCGTCGGTTTTCGTGGCATCGAACATTCTGCTGCGCCTTGGCGTGAAGCGGGACTGGTCCAGGCCCGGCGCAACCGAAGGCAGCCAATTCGCTGACACAGACGCATGATTTCATGCGCCCGGTTCGGGGCCGCGCTGGCCCCGACAGATTTTTGAAAGGGCCCCGGTCGCGGTTCCTGCCCGCGTCGGGAAACCAGGCATCCCGCCGCCGGTGTGGTGCCCGGGCCCCCGGCGTTGTCGCGTGTGGGCTTCTGTTTTCCTGGTCCGCCCTGCCGGCCCTGCCGATTTGGGATGGCTTTGGGCCCGCCAAACGCATCCGTCCGGCACTTTGCCCTTTCCCTTTCCAAATCACCTGCTATGTTGGCATTAAAGTGGCCTGCCAGGCAGAAGTCTGCCAAAAGGCCATTCAATCCACCGACGAAGGGGCTGACCAATGGCATTTGAACTTCCTGCACTTCCCTATGCACATGACGCGCTGGCTGATGCCGGCATGTCGAAAGAGACGCTGGAATACCACCACGACCTGCACCACAAGGCCTATGTTGATAACGGCAACAGGCTGATCGCAGGTACCGAATGGGCTGACAAATCAATAGAAGATATCGTCGTGGGCACCTACGACAGTTCCGCAGTGGCGCAGAACGGCATTTTCAATAATATCAGCCAGCTTTGGAACCATAACCAGTTCTGGGAAATGATGGGCCCGGGCAAATCTGCCATGCCGCCGGAACTTGAGGCCGCGATTAGCGGCAGTTTCGGCTCCGTTGAAGCGTTCAGGGAACAGTTCACCGCCGCAGGCATGGGCCAGTTCGGCTCCGGCTGGTGCTGGCTGGTGAAAGAGGCCGACGGCGGGCTGAAAGTCACCAGGACCGAGAACGGCGTGAACCCGCTCTGCTTCGGTCAGACCGTGCTTTTGGGCTGCGATGTGTGGGAACATAGCTACTACATTGATTTCCGCAACCGGCGTCCGGCCTATCTGGCGAACTTCCTGGATAACCTGGTGAACTGGGAAAATGTCGCCAGCCGCATGTAATCCGGCACACATTCTTCAAAAGGATAGCCAAAGCCCCGCCCATACCCGGCGGGGCTTCCTCATTAGGGTCAGGCCCCATTGATTTTTCTTTTCAGCGTATTTCGTGGTTTGGAAAATACGAGGGATCCGTTCTGGCTGACAAATGCGCAGATGGCACGTCTTGCGCCGTGGATTCGCGGTGCGGTGCCACCGGATATGACAGCTGCCCCAAGGTCTTCCTGTCGGCAGGCTGTGGCGCAGCACTCGTCATCTGTTGGATATGAGCCCTGAACCTGTTGATTCACATCATCCCGCAATCCGGCGGCGGCGGGACAGACCACATTGAAAATCTGCAACTGCTGTGCGGGCATTGCAATTCTGTCAAACGTGATCGGGGCATGGAATATCTTGTCGCCAAACCGGCGGCATCAGCACAGACGATAACAGGGCAAATTATAATCCCTGGGGTTGTGTCCGCAGGACCGTATGGAGGCGAGTACCAAAACCAAACCAGCGTATAGGGATTTGCAATTCTCTGCAAAGTGCGCCCGGGTTGATTTTCGGATTGTATCGCGCCATCGGCTGGTGTACACAAAATTGAAATTCCCTTCAAAAGTGCACCACCCCAACCCGGAGGTTGAAATGCGTCTGTACGCTACTGTGAAAGTTATCTTTGCTATTGGAGCAGCAACATTTGTCACGGGGTGCTTTCCCGCCGACATAACCGGAAGAACCCCATCTGGTCAAGAGATAACATTACTTTTCTATCCTGGTGGCGACAACCTTGACGACCTGGTAATATTTGATGGGCAAAACTACTTTGGTACGGCACAATATCAGATAGACGACCCTCTTGCTGATATTGGATTTCGCTTCAACAGCGGCGAACGTATACAGGCAGAATGCATTGTTTCCGGAAAAGATATACTTGGCATGGATGAATGCAGGCGTTACGAAGTCTATCGTAGTTCCTGGGATATAATTCCCGAAGGCACGTTATTTTATAGACCCGAAATATTCTAAAAAGTTGAATGTAGAGGAGATACCACTGCTTTTTCCGGCTTGGTCCGGATGTCGTCTATGTTCAGGTAAAGGGGTATGTTCCCGATAACGCGGTCAGTCGTCCGGATCTGCGGGCATTTGTTGGAAAGCCCGCTGGCGTCCCGGTGCATAGGGGGCTGTCTTCGTTACAACATCCCGGTTCCTTCTGAACGCTTTCCTCATCCGGTTCGGTTGCCGGGATATACTGATGTGTAAGCCCGTCAAAGAGCGTCGGCGCGATTTCCGGCGACGCGCTGCGGCCAACCGTGACCCCTTCGGCACTCCGCTCTGTGCAGTGCGCTATATCCCCCATCCTCTTGCGGACGGTCAGGCTTGCCAAAAGGCAGGTCTGTGGTCCGGTGGCCGGATGTACGTCGCGGCACTCCGGCTGTTCCGGGAAGAAACTGCCTGCCACAGTCGTGGATACATCCACGGCGACCATGACCGCGAACCCGGTCATCGTACCCGGCATCAGGGCAGGGGAGAACACGCCGCCACAGCGACCTGCAACAGTGAACGGGACGGCTGCCACATTGACGCCCACCGCACCCCAAAATGCGAGGCTGCCGGTCAGGGCTTGAGGTCGTCTCGTAGCCCATGCCGATGATATGAGGGAACCAGATGGCCAGGGTTCCCGGCAGCCCACTGGTTGTGGCGGGGCGCACGTATTCCGGGATACCAGGCGGGTCTGCGGCCTGTCGGCATGGTCCGACGTCCAGCTTTCCACTTTTTCCTGGTGCTTCCCTAGGGTATCATTTTGCACGATCAGGGGTGCCAGGGAAAATGCACATGGGAAAGCATGCCGCAGCCATCGCCGGGATGAAAGCACTTTTGGGTGATCGTTTGAGCACATCGCCTTCCGCCATCACCCTGCACGCACGGGATGAAGCCCATTACCCTGATACGCCGCCCGATGCCGTCGCTTTCCCGAAAACGGTTGAGGAGGTGTCAGACGTTGTGAATATCTGCGCCCGCCACGGCTGCCCGGTGGTGCCATGGGGGGCGGGAACCTCGTTGGAAGGGCATGCGCTGCCGATCCGCGGCGGGGTGACAGTGGATACGTCGCTGATGAGGCAGGTGGTGCATCTGTGGGGGGAGGATCTCTGCTGTGCCGTCCAGCCTGGCATCACGCGGGAAGAACTGAATACGGAGCTGCGCACCACCGGCCTGTTTTTCCCGATTGATCCTGGGGCGAATGCCACGATTGGGGGGATGACGGCGACCAATGCCTCCGGAACGATGGCCGTACGCTACGGCACGATGAAAGACAATGTGATGGGTGTGCAGGTCGTGCTGGCTGACGGACGGATCATCCGCACCGGGACGCGGGCAAAAAAGTCTTCGTCGGGTTATGATCTGACGCGGCTTTTGGTGGGGTCCGAAGGGACGCTTG
Organism: Paracoccaceae bacterium; assembly: GCA_014323795.1. GTDB lineage: Bacteria > Pseudomonadota > Alphaproteobacteria > Rhodobacterales > Rhodobacteraceae > Amylibacter. Next base: position 39,303 of record JACONK010000010.1, read on the forward strand.
GCATCATCACCGAGATTACCTTGAGATTGCAGGGGCAGCCGGAGGCAATCTCGGCAGCGGTCTGCCCCTTCCCCGATGTCAGAAGCGTGGTGAATTCGGTAATACGCGCCGTACAGATGGGCCTGCCCGCGGCACGGATGGAACTGGTGGACGCGGTATCGATCAAGGCGATCAATTCCTGTTCGGACCTGTCCATGGCTGAGGTTCCGCACCTGTTCATGGAATTTCACGGTTCGGAAGCCGGCGTTGCGGAAGATGCGGAACGCATGGCAGAGATCGTCGCTGACAACGGCGGCAACGGGTTCAAATGGGCTACAAAGGCCGAAGATCGCACAAGACTCTGGCACGCCCGCCACAACGCCTACTTTGCGATGAAATCCATGAAACCCGGCAGCGTGGGCATTTCCACGGACGTCTGTGTGCCGATCTCCAGCCTCGCACGGGCTATTGAGGATACGATTGCAGATGTTGAGGCTCACGGCTGGACTGCCCCCATCGTAGGACACGTGGGCGACGGCAACTATCACACACTGTTTCTTTTCGACCCGAAGAATGAAAAGGACCGCACCCTGGCCATGAAACTGACCCATAGGATGAACGAGCGGGCACTGGCACTGGACGGAACCGTAACAGGGGAGCATGGAATTGGAATTGGGAAGATGGAATACATGGCTGCCGAGCACGGGGAGGCGGTATCTGTCATGGCCGCGGTGAAGAGGGCACTGGATCCGGAAGGCATTATGAACCCGGGAAAGGTTGTTGAGGTGAATTGAGCGGGCGAGGTTCTTCCCCCGCTGCAGCTGCACTAAACTGATTTTCCTGCTTCAATGAGGCCGAGGCTTTGTGGGCCTCGGAGGTAACAACATCCGGCTATTCGGCCGAACAGGAAGTGCTTCAATGAGGCCGAGGCTTTGTGGGCCTCGGAGGATTTTTCGGCTGGCTCGGCGCCCTTTTTGAGCCGCCCGCTTCAATGAGGCCGAGGCTTTGTGGGCCTCGGAGGAATATCTCCCAAGGCGGAAAGGGTAGCGGAGCTTTTTGCTTCAATGAGGCCGAGGCTTTGTGGGCCTCGGAGGATCGTTCCCGTTTTCGGCCTTCACCGCTGGAACGGCGATGCTTCAATGAGGCCGAGGCTTTGTGGGCCTCGGAGGATCGTTCGCTATCTGGGAACAGACACAGGACACGCTGCGCTTCAATGAGGCCGAGGCTTTGTGGGCCTCGGAGGCTGACCAGCCCCGACATTCATTGTCTGGCCGAGGGCCTGCTTCAATGAGGCCGAGGCTTTGTGGGCCTCGGAGGGCTCGAGTGCACCGTGCAGGAGGTACGTGCCGAGATCGCTTCAATGAGGCCGAGGCTTTGTGGGCCTCGGAGGCCAGCCGGGGGGTGCCCCGGCCCCCGCGGCCCAAAAGCTTCAATGAGGCCGAGGCTTTGTGGGCCTCGGAGGGGAAAACCCCCAAAACGGCAAAGCTCCCGAAAAAGGAGCTTCAATGAGGCCGAGGCTTTGTGGGCCTCGGAGGTCGGTCCGGATCGGGCAGACCTCGACAAGGCGGTGCGGCTTCAATGAGGCCGAGGCTTTGTGGGCCTCGGAGGAGCAACACCCGTAAGCACCTGTTTTCGGAAGGTTTAAAACCTGTGTTTTCGAGAGGTCGCATGATTCCCTTAAACCGAGGGTGCAAAATCAGGCCAGACATGTCAAATAGCTTTTTGTTTCATTCCGTTAGGATACGCGAGCGCTGACAAGGTTTTCGGGCACACCGGGCCGCTCGCACTGTTTTATCCGTCAGATCACGATAGCATGTCGTGCGGGAGCTTCATAGGATTTTCCGATCGATATGACCCCCGGACCTGCTTTTTCTGCTGGTCCGAGGTCGAGTATCAGGACGTGATCCTCAGCGTGGTGGATGGCGGCTTCGAGCCTCGCGAACAGCCCAATTCGACGACGGGCACTCAGGCGGCACTGAAACAGGGACAGTTGCAGCCATGTTCCATGGCCCTTCATTATCCTGAATACACGCTTCCAGCGTTTGGGGTCGGCAATATCATAGGCGACGATGTAAAGACGTTCCTGTGGCATGGTTATCTCGGGGTGTATTGGGGCAGGGTTTCGAGTTCGCCGGACAGGTGACGCGCCAGCAATCTGCACTGGACGTCAATAATTCGGCGCATGCTGATGCGGTAGCCGAAGACGGGATGCACGGCCTCCTGTTCCAGGCGGCGTTCCCAGGCAGAAATGATGGCCTTGCGTGCGGCTGGTTTCATGGCGCAGGAGGCACCGCTGTATACGAAGTCGGTCGCGGCAACCTCGCGGTTATTGACAAGTGTCAGCACGGTACTGTCGGACAGAATGGGCCGGAACGGTTCCATCATGTCGAGGGCCAGTGCCAGCCGGCCGTGCCGCGGTTTGTGGAAAACTCCGCGTGTGGGATCAAAGCCCGTACGTGCGAGGGCAGCCGAGAAACTGCGTGTGGCCAGCGCATACGCATAGGACAGAAGTGCGTTGATGGGGTCGGCGGGCGGGCGACGGTTACGGCGTTCGAAGCGGAAACCGGGCAAGGCCGTGTCTGTCAGCATGGAAGAAAAATGCCGAAAGTAGATCGAGGCGGCTTCTCCCTCGATTCCCAACAGGCGGGTTGTGTCGGGCGCATGCAGGGCAGTTTCGGCGAGGTGCCTGAGGCGGGTCATGGCCCGGTCCCGGTCCTTTATCTGGCCGGCTTTCCAGTTTCGACGCAGAATCGTGCGCTGATTTCGGATCTTGGCGGCTATGAGACCGGACGCGACCTGTCGTCTGCGCAAGACGTTATCGGCGACGCGGTACTGGTTCAGTCGCGTATCGAAACTGCCGAGATCCAACGGTCGGGCATGGCCGAGAAACCAGCCGCCGGTGGTCATCCACGCAACAGGAACGCCTGCGGACAGAAGCGCACCAACAGCCGGTGTCGTCACCGAAACGGGACCGTGCAGAACAAGGTCGGACACATGGATCATCGGTATTTCTGTGCGATTCTCGTCGGTTTCCACTACAAGAGTATCTCCCGCCTTGCGAACCCGCGCTCCGGGAATCTGCACGTGCAGCGGCAGGGCCGGATCGTCGGCGGGGTTCAGGGGGCGGGGTATAACACCCTTCCTGATCAGGTTGATTTCGTCCGGCAGGCAAATCCCCGCCAGGGCGCACCTCGGGCATTTGGGACTGTCGATCAATGGCGGAGGAGGTTTGTGAGCCGCTGCGGACAGGCGCAGTTCCGAGATGGCGCGCAGGGCATCCTGGCGCAGTTCATCATCAAGGTCGACCGTAACCCGCTCCCGGCTTCCTGCATACCAGATCGCGGCGTCGGGTACTGTGAATCCGTGCTCTTCAAGCAGCATGGCCTGCAGGGCCAGCTGCACACGTTCGGGTTGGTACACGCCACGGGCGACATGGGGGCGCTTGCCGCGTTTGTAGTCGATGGGGGTGGCAACCCGGCCTGCCCCTTCGACGACGTCGAGCTTGCCGATTATCCCCATGCGCACCGATGAAAGGGTCAGTGCAGTTGTGCGAAAGGCCGCGTCATCTTCATCCGGCAGCCCCCCGGAAGGCGTGTCCGCCCGGGCATGTACCCGTTTGCCGTCCGCAGTATCGGCAGTCTCTGCCCATTCCTTGTCAACCCACATCAGGTAAGCGAGCCGAGGGCAATAGACATGTTCGTTGACCATACGAACCGGTACGAGCGGGGTGTCAGCCGCCGCCACAGGGGCGTTCAGGGGAAGTTCGGGCTGTCGGCTCATGATGACATCCCCGCAGTAGCGTGTATGAAACCCGGAAGCATATGAGCCCCGGACGGAACGAAAACACCCGGAAAGGCGCATTGCCCCGATTTTGCACGGGTACCCTTCCTGCGCCGTGCGTTTGCTGCCTCCGCTTCAGTTTACCGCCCTGAAACTGCCGCCGCCGCACATGGCTGTACGGCCAAGGGCAAGCGGCCCATTCATTTGCCCGGCAAAAGAAAGGCGCAGGCGCGCCCGGATGCCGCCACGGCGACCCTTGGCAACCATGAGGATATTGATCCCGGCGGGCAGAGGCAGCCCCCGGGCAGAGCAGGCCCGGCGCACATCATCGGGAATCCAGCTAACAGGATCACCCTTGCCATGACGGTCCGGCTGCCAGTCCGTGACGCTTTCCCAGACCCTGCCCGTGTGCAGCAGGGGGGAGGCGTCAACGGCCAGGGCGCACAGATCGAAGGCCCCGTGTGCGCCGGCAACGACCCGTTGCAGCCCGGATAAAGCGCGGCTGAGGGTACGGGTATGTCTGGCCTGTTCGTTGTCCGGGTCGGTGTGATTCAGGGCCTGCGGCGCGGCGATCAACAGGTGACGTGCAGCCGGATCGACCAGAAACCCGATATGGCTGCGCCCGCCGCGCCGGACCGGCGCACCATCGGCCTCATGGCCAGTGAAGAACGCGGGGAGTTTATCCCGGCCCAGTTCGGACGCAACACGGGCCATGACCGCCCGCCGTGTGGCCCGCGCAAGCACCTCCGGCATAACGGGTGCTGACCCTGACACGGAAAACAGCCAGACATTCTGATGTTCCCGCACGGGTTCCATCAGGCCCAAACCGCGGAAACGCCCGTCCCCAATCAGCACCAGCCCCTTGACCGGCTTGTGAAACCGGAGTTCCACATGGGCCATGCGCCGGATCGAAATCGGCTTACCGCCCGGGCGCACTGGCACCTCGAATTGATCCGCACGCGATCCGCGGCGCTGGAACGGTTCGGTCTGGATGCGGATTTCGGTCGGTTTTTCACGCACCCCCGCGTGGCGCAGGGCCTGGCGTACCCCTTGGGCGAACGCCTCGGCGGCGTTGCGGCGTTCGGTGCCCGTCCGGCCGTGCCGATGCACGGGCCCCACCACGGGTGTGAGTGTGCGCCAAACCATCGAACTGCCTTTCAAGTGCCTGAGGATTGAATCCGAATCGGGGTTGCCGACGCGCTCCAGACACCAGTCGGATACCGCACCCGTCAGCGGATCGATGGGCCGCAGCGTGATAAAGGCCCAATCGAGGTCGCCGATGTCAATCGGGCAGTCTGGCGGGATGTCCACAAGAAGCCGCCGGATTGACAGATCAACCTCCGGGTGTCCGGAAGAGGGCAGCGGGATTACGCGGATACGCTTGTGCGGGTCGGGGCGTACCTTGCCCTTGCCGCGCAGCAGGTGGTTTACCATGGCCGCGTGTTCGGGCAACGCCCCTTCAAGCCGGTCTGCCGTCTGCTTAATCATCTGATCCGCAAGCGTTGCCGCACGTATCAGGGGGATAGGCCGAAAGCTGCCGCCGTCTTCGGGATTCAGGGAACGAATCCGGTATAGAAACCGCCGCGGGGCAGGGGCGTAGGACAGAGAGGCCACCCGCGGTTTCGGCGGCTGGCGGAAGGTCCGTATTCTTCCTTCTGTTTTGAACCGACTGCCAAAGGCCGCATGCCGTTTTTCGAGGCTGGAGAGTGTCCCGCGGCGGGGAACGGCACTGTCCGAACCCGGTCCGGGGCGGAACAACACGCCGGGATGGGCATCGAGCCGTGCGGTGCAGGCATCCGGTTCCAATAACTCCGCAGATGCGAAGGCCGGATCGGTTCCGCAGCCAAGCCGGTAGAGATCATCTACCATTGCCAAAAGTCCCTCCGGCGGGGTGCTTTCAACTTTCCACAGATACACCAGCGGCACCGCGGCGTCGAAAAGCCATGGCTGGTCTTTCCTGGCTACCCGTGTGGCAGCCACGGCATCGGCATAGCCCTCGTTCTTGAGCTTGCCCGTTGATTTTGTTCCGTCAAAGTCATTATTGGGCACAAACCGTGTCACGGCTTGCGCCCGGCGGGCGGCAGGGGCCGCTACCACCGGTGCGGCCTGCTCTTCAAGCCATTCCAGGGCTTGCCGTGCCGCATCCGGCAGGGATTTGCCCCGCGCCGCGCCAGCGGCAAGGGCCTGAAACAGGCGTGCCGGGGTCGGTGGCCACGCCCCGGCACCGTGGTAGCGGCCTGCAAGGAAATGCACCGTGATGGCAAGGCCCCTAGACATTCGCCTAGCCTTTCTTTTTCTTCTTCGAATCTTCTTTGGCCCATTGCTTATTGAATTCGACTTCGCGGGGTTCGGCCACGCCGAAATCCTTTGCCTGGCTTTCGGCAAATTCAAGCACTGCGTCCCGTGTCAATTCTACCGGGGTGCGGGTGCCGTTGCGGGCCACCGTCTGCCACTGCGCGGGGTTGTCGGTATCGGGCACCAGAAGGCATCCCGCCCGCAGGAATCCGTCCGGTTCTTCGGTCGCGGCCACCAGGGTCAGGCCCAGCACATAGCGGCGCAGCAGATCGGTGTCGTCACCCTGGAGCCTGCGCAGTGCGATCAGGTTCACCGTGACCGTGCGCGTGATGGGGCCGCGGGCGATGACGCCGCCATGGGTTCCAGTTGCGGGAACGTGGACGTAGCCGCGCTGCGCCAGGTTGTCACCCGTGTTCTTTTCAGCTTCCTCTACCTCTTCTTCAGAAAATGCCTCCGTTTCGGCATAGTCAATGGCCGGAGTGTATTGTGCCGACCTTTTCAGGGGGGCGACGTCCCTGGCCCGGATGACGGATTGCAGCAGGCGCGGCAGTTTGGCCCCGGTATCGCGGCTGTCCCAGGCCCCGAAGACCAGCGAGGTGGGGGCCAGCCGGGCGATCCCGGTGGCATCCCCCCGGACGCGCAGCAGCTCGAAGGCGTTATGCGCTTGCTCGCGCAGTTTCGTGCAGCGTATGATGGCATCCCCGAGCCTATGGCCGACATCAAAGATTGAGACCGACCGGTTCTCGTTACTGCCCTCGTTACTGTCCTTTTTCTTTGGATAAGGGATAGTGATATCGATTTGCGGCACCAGTTCCGGGATGCGTGGCTCAGTAGCGTCGGGACCGGCCCTGAAAATCGGTTCAATCCGGTTGGCTTGCGACCCCACGCTGTCGATCATGGCGACCAGTTCGCCTTCGGGCGTTTCAGAGATGTCGTAAGGGTATTTTCTATCACCACCCTCTTTTGGCGGCGCGTAGGTCGGCGGGAAGATGACGCCGCCCGTCCCTTCAACAGGCAGCAGGTGCTGGCACAGCACCAGTGCCACCGGCCCCTGCGGGTTCGTGGCCCATGCGGCGAAAGTATTATTGTCGGTTTGGCCGTTCATATCCGATCCTCCTTCTGTGGCAATTCCTGAACGTCTGTGATGCAGCGGGCCTGCCCCTCTTGCCCCGGCCAGCCGAGGCTCATCTGAAATCGGCGAAATGAAGCACCGGGGATCGATGTTGCGCTTCCGGTCAGCGCGGCCCTCATCAAAAGGGGGGGAACCGCCACCTCTGTAAACAAAACCCCGTAAATGTAAAGCAGTTTGGTGCGCCGCTTGGGCCGTGCGTGGTTTAAGCCAAGCGCGGCAAGGATTTCAACTATGGGGAATCCGATCATTGTGATACTGCCATGCTCATTTGGCGAAAAACCTGCATCAAGCGGAATGTAGTCGCGCCGCCAGTCGAAGCGAAAGCTGCTTGACTGCTGCGCGGAAAATGCAAACGGATCCTCAATCACCGCTTCTTTTTTGCTGATACCTTTCAGCAGATTGCAGGCATCGCGTAGCAGAGCAGCCCCCGGATATCCGCCCGCCCCGGCCCAAAACTTTATGTTGTCACGCTTGGTCTTGTCGCCCCAATGGTCAAGCACAATCAGATGTTCCGCACCTTTGATCTGAGCAGGTAAAGTTGCAGGAGTATCCGGATCAGGATAGGGAAATGGTGCCCTTGGCCCGATGTTGATTGTAGGGACATCCCACTTATTTTCCGTGTCGTTGTTTGAACCCTCTGGTGCAAGACTGCTGACTTGCGCCGTCTCCAGAAAGTGCAGCACCGTGCCTGCCGGGTTTTCCGCTCCCCTCGCCGACAGGGTAAAGGTGGCATCGTCGCCGTCCCAGGCAAAACGGCCCGTCGCATCGCCCAGCAGGATGTCGGCGGCTTCCACAAACCCGAGGCAGGCAAAGACCTGGCCGGGGTTGAAAAGGTCAACGGGGATGCGCACCTCAGCCATGGGTACCCTCCTCAAACTCACTGCTGGCCTTCTGATCGGCGGCGCGCAGCACTGTCTCCAGCCAGGCCAGCCCCCAGGGGCCATGGAACTTTTGAAGCCGTGCGAAGCGCAGGGCGACCTTGCCCGCAATCTGTGCCACCTTTGACGGCGGAAGGTCGGCATCATCACACCCCAGGTGCCGTATAACCGGGCGGGCGTGTCCGTGATGGGCGGCAACAAGGTGCAGGATCAGGTCGCGGGTGGGCTCCGGCAAATCATCGCGCTTTTCCAGCTGAACCAGAGATCCGAACTCATGCCTGTAGCCATGCAGGCGGTTCCATCGCGTGTTGCGCCCGTCAATCTTGGCCCAGGGGCCCCCTTCCCTCGCGGCTGCACCTGCGGCGTCCTGCCAGACCCTGGCTGCCTTGCCCTTGTCGTGATGCTGTGCGGCTGTATTCAGAACCTCCCTCATTTCGTCATCAAGCCCAAGGCGTTCGGCAAAGTCGGCGACGCAACGCACAACCGCGTTTGTGTGATCGGCAAGGGTCTGCGGGCGTTTGGCCACTGCCCGTGCGGTTTCGCTTTCAACCCCGGCGAGGCTGCGGCGCAGAACAGCGAACCCTGCCTGTTCCTGGTCATCGGGGCCAAACCGCGTGATAAACCGCGCAACCTGCGGTCCGTTCTCCGATCCTTCCGGGGCCGCCAATGCCCCGCCCTGTTGTGTCAGTTCCGCGATTCGCCAGCCAGTGTCCTTGAAACGGTCAGGATCTGTGTCTGCAGTTGGGGGGAAAGCACCCTGTTTCGCGTCCAGAACGCCCGTGCCGGTGATTGGCTTTTTCTCTTCACGGTCGCAATCAAGACCGGCGACGCACTGGCGCACAATCAGGGTGCCCCAGCGCATATCATTTTCAGCCTGCGTCCATTTCTGCTCTTTTCTTTCCAGGAAATCAAAGGTCAGTCGTTCCCTGGAAAGTGTTCCGTCAGATCCGAGTATCAGCGCGGCAATGTCGTCCGCCTTTTCCTTAAGGGATTCTGCGTCCTTATTACGTTGCTTTGCCAGACTCTTTCCGCGGCCTTTCAGCCATTTGATCACCCGGTCACTGCGGGCCTGAAGCCGTTCCGACGGACGGATAGGGGTTGCGTCAAGCCAGCGTTTGACATCATCGGCATCCACGGTAACCTTTCCCTCATGGCCTTGGCGGACAGGCAGATATTCGCGCCAGACAATGGTGGTGTGCGGTTTTTCATCTTCTTCCCAGCCGCGCAGCCACGGCCCCACCTCGGGGCGACCCGCATGTTCCTCCAGGGATGTCATGGCCCAGGCATCAATCAGCGGATCTGTCAGGGCAGGATACAGTGGTGCGGGTGTTGCTGCAGCCCGCACCTCGGGCAGATCGTTGATCCCGGCAAGCGCACCGGGCCCGGCCTGGCGCGGCCCATCCCCGGGCAGGCGCATCAAAAGGGCGCGTGTCGCCGTGCGCCGGTCCCGTTCCGCGGCATTATGTGCCGCATCCTCGCCAAGATCCCATACCGTCACGGTTGCGGATCCTTCCCCACGGCGGTTTACGCGGCCCAGGTGCTGCACCATTCGTTCATAAGATACGAGATCGCAGAGCATATGATCGGCATCCAGGTCAATCCCCACCTCCCCGGCGGAGGTCGCCACGAGGATTGCACCGCCCGCCTTATCCCCGCGCCGGTCGCCGATAAACCCGTCTTCCTCAAGCTGGTTCACCAACGCATCCCGTTCCAGCCCGCGGCGTTGCCCTGTCAGAAGCCTTACATGGACATCTAATTCCCTTGTCTTTTCTCGCAGTTCTTTACTAATCTTCAGCGCATCATCAAAATTTTCCCGATAGACCAGAATGCGTGCGCCGGGATGGGCGTCAAGCAGGGCAAGGGCAGCGGCGGAGAAACACTCAGGCTTGGCATCTGCCTTGTCTTCAGACTTGTCTTCAATAGTCAGGTCTTTCCTGGCCTCAAGGCGTTGGCGCACCGGATCCGCACGGCGATCCTCCTCCGTCAGGCGGAGCGTGTTGCCCTGTGCATCCTGCGTCGCGCTCAATGCCATCATGCGCGGGCCGTTTGGCCCGGTTCGGTCGGCGACCTGCTCAATCAGCCGGGCGAAAGGCTGGGACAGATGGGCCTCGTCAAGAATCAGCAGGCTGTCTGTCGCGAGCAGTGCGGCATGCATGGGGCGCATGCGGGCCGATACACCATAGCCCTGGAACAGAATGCGCGACCCGACCATATCGACGGTGCCGACCACGATTGCAGGGGCCGCAATATCCGAAAGCCATTACCGATTGTCCGCAAACTGCCCCCGGAGTGTCGATATCGGCAAGGGCTCCTTCAGGCCCAGCCTGTCCCGAATATGCCTGCACCCCTCACGCTCCAGCGCAGCCCGCAATACGTGCGCTTCTTTGGTTGTCTGATCAACGACAGTCCTTCTGTCAACAACATATACCAACCGGCGCGGCACTGCTGCACCGGACGCACGGGCAAGCAGCCAGATAGCAATAACAGACGTTTTTCCCAGACCCGTCGGAATATCAAGGGCACCCGGCAGGTGGCCGGAGCACATGCGTTCGTAAAGCCGGGCCTGCCAAGGATAAGGGTCGTAACCCGTAAGGCTGCAAAACAGCGTTCTGAAATCAGGTAAATCAGGTACGGTCAAAATCAGTTTCCTGTCCCAACATTCACGTATGTCCCGATCCTGACGACTGCCCCGGCCAGATCATCCACGGGTACCACTGTCGCGTCGGGAAGGCCAGGATTACCTTTCACGTATCCCACACCTTATAACCAATTCTTCCCTTCGCCACCATCGTTCACTCCGCATATCCGGCGGGTGTATACAGCATGGGCCAATCACAACTGCGATCCGGCAAGTTTGACTGTCTTGCACCTTGCCTGAGAATTTCCCTGATATAGGCGTAAACAAAACCACGGTCTCATTTCAAGCGGAATTCCCGCCATAACGGGATCGCAAATAGAGGTTCGCCAACCGTCTCCGCCGAAATCAGGGATATTTCGGCCTGCCCGCCGCATGCAAACCCCGTGAGGCATTCGTCAGAATTTCAGCCGCGGTTCGGGTTGTTATCACCCCCGTATTTGATGTGACTGTGGTGCGGTTGCGATTTCACCACTTCCGTCCCGCAGTCTGTGTGCCATCTTATCGAACTATGCCCCCGGTTTCCTTCTGCCCGGGTATTCTTGATCATATCTTATACCAGGATGGGATAAATCCAAGTTTCCGCATCCGCTGCAGAAATGCCCAGACAGAGCAGCATCCATATAAAGACGCAAGTCTACAAGGGACTGGCTTCTTTTGCAGTTCGCTAGAGATACGGGATTGACCCGTCCGGGTTTGGGGGTTCCATTGGAATTCCGTCTCGTTTGAACATCATGACCATTGCGGCGTTGACGGGATCTTTAGCCTGTGTCAGGCTACCCTCCAAGAGCATCTGCTGCAGCCGGTTCACGTCTTCCTCTGTGTCCCCCATCGGCCAGAGGGCGGAACTGGCGAGCCGCCGCTTTCGGGTCATGAGACTATGGAGCAGACAGTCAAACGAGTTGTGCTGATACCCCGGATGGATCGCCATCGGGATGTGAACGGTGACGTCCCGGGTCTGCCCGATCCGGTGGACCCGATCATTGCACTGCTCCTCCACCGCCGGGTTCCACCAGCGTGACAGGTGGATCACATTTGTTGCCGCCGTCAGGGTCAGGCCAGTGCCGGCCGCCCTGGGGCCAAGCACAAGTACTTCGAACCCTTCATCGCATTTCAGGTGTCGCTGAAACTGGTTCACGATCTCCTGCCGCCGCGGAATCGGGGTGCTTCCGTTTATCAGATTAACCTGCGGCAATCCGAACTCCTGCTTCAAAAGCCCGATGAACCGGTGCTGAATCTGCACGTTTTCGATGAAGACCAGAACCCGTTCACCCCGGTCCCTGATCTTGCGGATGATGTCCATCGCGGTGAAGAGCCGGGCGGACATCCCGATAAAGGTTTTATCCTCGGCAGGCGAGGATGCGTTCGGATGCACGGATACAGATCGAATATGCTGAAGCATCTTCAGGGCAGCACCGCGGATGCCGGCAGCAAGCTTGCCGTGGGCTTCTTCGTAGGTCGCCGCCTGCGATTCCGGCATCAGCCGCGGGTGCAGGCAGCGCGACTTTCCAGGAAGGTCGCGGGCGACATTCTCTTTCAGACGGCGCAGGCCAACCGGCGGGTGCCCGTCATGCCATTCAAACATTTGCATGTAGAGTTCGCGCATGTTTCCCTGTTCGGGGTTCCCGAACATCTCCCGGAACTCCTTGAGCGAACCGAACCGGCCCGGTATCAACTGATCCATGATCGCCCAGAGGTCGGTTGTGCTGTTCTTGATCGGGGTTCCGGTCAGCCCGATCCGGAAATCCGCGTTGACGGTGAGTGCCGCCTTGGCGCGCAGACTCCCCGGATTTTTCACCGCCTGGATTTCATCAAACACAGCGGTCGAGAAGGGAATCCTTGCAAGTGAATGCTGATAATTCGCCAAGGTCGTATACGTGGTCAGAATCCAGTATCGATGCCCGCGCCCTTCCTTGATCGCGTCTTCCACGTCCGACAGATTTAGAAGCGTGATGCCTCTGTCCGTATCCTTCCCCTTCTGTCCGGGCCTTTTTCTGTTCCCAAGACAGGAACCGTAAAGCCGGATCACATTTCCGAGCCCCGGTGCGTTCAGGTGCTTGTCTACCTCCTCTTCCCAGTTCACAAGGAGGGAGGTGGGGGCGACCACAAGGACTGGCGCGGTCCGGCCGGATTCAGAGCGGGACATATTCTCCTTCATCCAGGCAAGGAAGGTGATCGCCTGCAGTGTTTTGCCAAGGCCCTGTTCATCCGCATTCAGAATCCCGGGCAGCCCGGCTGTCCACGCCTCCAGCTTCCAGTGAAAACTCTCAATCTGGTGTTCCTTGATGGCTGACTTCACCACCTTGGGGAGCGTATCAGGGGCAAGCCGGGTTCGGGGATTGAGCTCCTTGTACCATTGCAGATCGGCAATGTTGTTCCGTGTATCGAGGATGACAGGCCCGCCCGTGGCGTCCATCTCGTCCTCAATCACAAGGTTCTTTTTCGGTTCTTCGGGGGTTCCGGTTTCCTTAAGCCGCTGCACAAGGACGGTGCGGCTGGCCGGGGTTGCGGGGATTTCCACCCCATCAACGGCTACCGTCTGATCCCCCTCCGCGATTGCGGCATCCACCCGCTGGATGAGCTCCTCAACCTTATCCGGGGGCATCGCCCCGATCTTCTCGGCTGCGGCCCCGGTGAACACTTCCGGCAGCCAAGTGGTGCCGGATGCAAGGAACTCCGGCCCAGGCTTCACGTAACGGGTCAGCCCGATCACACGTTCCGAGTATTCCAGGGTCTCGACAAAGGCAGGCTCAGCCGTCTGCTCGATAATCTCCTCCTCCTGGGCGGGGGACAGGCCGTCCAGTTCGCCTTTCGTGCGCAGATGTTCTGTTACTGCCTCTGTGATCCGCTGCCGGGGGTTCTTGACGAAAGCGGCCCGGGTGGCCTTGTCGGCGCGTTGCATCTCTGTCATCACCCTGAGGACGGGGGCGGCGTCCGGGTCTACGACCAGGTAGCTTTGATTGCCGATCTTATAGGCAGGGCGGGCACCACGGGCGAAAGCCTTATCCTGGAAGGCCCGCAGCCGGCCCTCCTGCAGTTCGGCCCCCGCCTCATTAATCTGCCTCCCGTCGCGCTCAATCGCCTCGACTGTTTCGCCAAGGAACGGGATAATCGCGAACTGGTCCTCCCCTTGCGGGCTGATCGCGAACCGGTCCGTCAGAGTAACCTCAAGCCCGGAAAGAAATTCCGTCATTCTGAGCCGGGCCTCCGTGTCCGTCCGGTCCAGCCGTATCCCAGGTTCAAGCGCACGCCGGAAGTGTGCCAGTGCCTCCCAGTGCGCGTCCAGGTCCGCCGGTCCGGCCTGGAACTGATCCGCCACCTCCAGCGCGTCCAGAATCCATCGGGGCAGTCGCCTGGGCCCGTTTGGGGTATCCAGTATCGCACCGGTTCGGGTAACGATCTCCGGCTTTCCGGCCCGAAGCCACTCATATGTGAGCTGAAAATTCGGGCTTCCGATCTGTCCTAGGACATCCGTCCGAAGCGTGAGATCCACCAGCGGGGGGAACCCGAGCGCGTCTGCCGCCTCCTTGTCAACCTCGCCCAAGGTCCGATGCTTTAGTCGGATACGACTCGCACCAATCTCCACCTCCTCGCCCGCCTCCTCTGCGGTGGCCCGCAAATCCGCAAGCGCGAAACCCAGCTGCGTGTCGTGATCAAGGTTTCGATCAGGCTGACGGGAAAGAAGACGACCCAGAAGGGACTGGCGCGACTTGAACTCAAGCGTGAGTCCGTCCTGATCATAGGAACACCGGATCATGTGCGCCTATCCCTATCCGCTGCAGGGTGCCGACCCCGGCCGGATACAAATTCGGTCTACGCCCTGTCAACATTCATATTATGATCGCAAAGCTTTGTCAGATTGCGCAATCCTCGAGCGCACTGACATGCCTGCGCAGGATTTTCGGGTTGCCCATTGTGGCGCGGGAATGCCCCGGTGACGGATAGCCTGTTCAGGTTCATATACGGCGTTGGGTCCGCACTGATATTTTCGGAAGAGTCCCCGGGGTAGCGGCGGAGGGGGAAATGAAGAAAAATCCCACCCACCAACCGGAGAATGAAAGAATGCGGGTCGCTCTCCCGACAGCCGTTGAGAGTGAGGAAGAAGCAGACTGATTCCCAACCCAGGGAGACCAGGACGACGAGGGTATAACCTCGCTCGGAAACGCCTGTGCTACACAAAAGAAACGCCATATCAAGGGGTAAAAGGCCGGAGGATGGTTTGTTCCTCAGGCGACAGGGCAAACCGTTAGGCTTCCCTAATCCAACGGACATCGTTCTTCTTGGCCCAAGTCCAGAACTCTCGCCATCCGTTCCTGGGAAGCGGCTTGTCGGCAAGGAGATTTTCCACCATCTCCCTGGTGAAACCCTCCGGCGTTTCTTTCTGCGCTTGCTTTAAGGCGTCAAAGAACACGCGTCGATGACTGGTAGTTTTTTCGGTTCAACAGGTTCCCAGAGGACGAACTTCACTTCGTTCCTGGTCTTCGGCTTGGCAGTTGAGGGATTTCTGAATAGGTCGTTCAAATCAACTCCGCTCTTTTTCAGGTTGATCAGAAGATGTTCCAGCGCGTTTCGAAGACGAGGGGGCAGTTCGCCCTGTCCCTCGCGCACCCACGCAAGACCCTCTTTTGATTTCGGCGACAGCAGCGGGCGCGTTTTGCCTTCAGCGGGATCTTCCAGGTAGGCCAGAACCGCCACAGCGGCACCGGGTCCGCAGGCAATCATACGGTCTGTCAGAGTGGGAAATCGGGTTTCAGCGTGAGAGGGGGACCGGGGTGAATGCGGCCGGGAAACCCTGGTGTAGGGCTTGGTTGACCGGGATCTGGGAACGTCCGCATTGATCATATCCCGCACCCATCGGCTCCAGTATGGTATGCTGTTGTGGGGCTTGGAGGCACCCGAAGGCCGATCATACGACGCACGCCTGATTTCATCGCAGTCATAGCCTTCCTGGAAGAGTTTCGGTGCCATCGGGTCATCCTGGTCGAACACATGCGTTCGGTAGCTGTGGCACCCGTCCACCATAATCTTGTTCCCGATCTGCATGATCAGGAGAGAGGTGTTTTGACGCGCCCTCTGAAACCCGAACCTGGTGTCGGCGTTCTTCGCATCCTGCCGCATCAGGTTCTGGCGCGCGAATGCAAACGCCTGGGGCGACAGGGCAACCCAGGCCGCATCAATCTGATCTTCGTCATAAAGTTCCAGCCAGAAATCCCGGCGGGGTTCCCACATATGACTATCCTGGTTCGCGTCCACCACCCCGGTGAAGAAGCGCATATCCTCTCGGGTAAGCCAGCGGTGGATGATGGCCATGTGGCGTTTATCAACCCCGGCCCAGGCCCCGCCGGACCTGATCCGCGGATCCCCGTAAAGCTCGATCAGGGTTTCCACGAGGTGTGTTCTGAGTGCATCCCCCGGATGCGTGTGGAGCCAAGGGTGAATAAGGGCTTCAATCGCCCGGTCAGCCCCGATGATTAGGGCATCTTCCTTGCCCCGCAGCCACCTGATGTACCAGTCGATCCGCTCACGTTCTGACAGGTTCGGCCGGATGCGTTCCGTCAGGGACAGATGGGTATGGTTCATGAACCCGGGCCCATGCGGATTCCGAACCCCGAGGCGGGACAATTCCTTATACGGGTCTGGCATCTGCAGCATCCGGGCGGCAAGCCGACCTGGACCGTTTATGGAATCCAGGATTTCCGGAACCTCTTTCAGCAGGCTGCGTGCGGCGGCACTCATCTGCGGGGCTGCCTCGTGAAGCGCGGTTGCAAGGGCGGCGGTGTGGGCCCCGTTCGGGACGTAACTGTCAAGAAATGTCCGCAGAAGGCCGGACAGGAAGGTCGCTGAAGTTGAGGCACTGGCCTCCGCGTAGAGGAATTCGCGGGTCCGGTCAAGATCAGGGCGATCCCGGCGTTCCTGATCGAACACGGCCGCGGTTGCGGCGACCACGAAGGAGAGGCGGGCGTTGTCCCAGTCATCCCGTTCCACCCGGTTCTTGAGCTTTTGGGCCAGGGCCTCCCGCTCCTGTGCGGTTCCGGTTACATGGATGTCGGGCCACCGTTGCCGCACCCGGTCGGCCGATTTGATCAAATCCCCGAGGTTCGGAACCGCAAGGGGCCTGGGTGGCCCGGCTTTTCTGATCGCTTCGGACAATCTCATTCCGATCCTCCCGCGGTCCGCAGTGCATCAAGCCTGCGCCCGACTTCCTCCACTTCCTCGACGGTGCTGGGGGCGTACATGATAATCCGAAGATCGATCCGCCGGTTTGCTGCCTTTCCTTCCGCCGTCTCGTTCGTCTCGATTGGTCGCATCTCCCCGTAACCGGAAACGGACATGACAGGCTGACCCCGCAGGTTCTCGTGTGCCAGTATTGTCCGATCCTCATCAAGCATCACCAGCAGGGTTGCGTTCGCCCGATCTGTTGAGAGGCGCAGGTTGTTCAGGTCATGCCCGTCGCTGTCCGTGTGACCCTCGATCTGAACCGCCTCGATCAGGGCGTTGCCACTGTCACAGTCCGACCCCCGTTCTGCCCGCTTTCCAAGGGTGAAGCAGGTCAGGATTTCGTCCAACATACGCCCCATCGCCTCCGCGATCTGACGCTGGCGGGGCTCCAGCCGGCTTGAACCGCTCCGGAACAGCCCCTCTCCCTGGAACCGGAGCGCATCCTGTTCCGGGCTGATCACAACCTGAAGCTCGGGAAACTCGATCAGGAGGCGATCACGAAGATCAACAAGGATCTCCCTGCGCTGGTCAATCGCCTGGGACAGGTAGGCTTCAAGCGGGTTGATCACCTGGAGCTGCGCAATTTCTTCGCGCAGGCGTTCAATCTCGGCGGTCAGCTGATCGATCCGTGCACGAAGCAGGACGTTTTCTTCTTCCAGTGTGGATAGCCGGCCCCTCAACGCCTTGTTCTTATCGCGTAGCCGGGCTAATTCCATCCAAAGGTCGTCGCGCTCCTGCCGGATGCTCTCATATGCGGACAGGGGAACTGTTTCGTCATCGCTGAGTAGCGTCGCGAAGAAGGCGAGCAGGATCATTATGATAAGCAGGAAGCTGATGGTCATGTCCGTCATCGTGACGAACACAGACTCCTCCTCTTCCGCCCGCGCCCGATTACGTTCCAGACGCCGCATGCTCAGTGCCTCTGTTCAGGGAGGAACTTTTCCGCCTGGTCAACGATTTCCCGCATCGTGTCCAGTGCGGGGGTTAGCTCACTGTTCATCTTCTTAACATGTTCGTCAAAGGTATCGAGATTAGTCCGAACATTGGTGGCGAACTTATTGAATGCGTCACCGAGCTTGTCGTCCATATCGTCTATCTGTTTCCGCTGCCGCTCGATATGGTCCAGTGCTTCTCTCATCTTCGTCAGGGACGTTTCGATCAGCTCCCGTTCCGCCCCCAGGGTTGCCGTCGCCGTTTCCAGAACCCGCGCCGCGTTCGCCGCCGTTTCCCTGGAGGATTTGACAACGGTTTCGGCTGCCTCGGCCGTGCTTTTGGCGAGCCCGGTTATGGCGACCTCTATCCGCTCCACGCTGGTTTGAACCGGCCCGGTCGCCACCTGCAGATTCCGTGAAGCATTTATCAGGATTTCAGCCGCAGACCGGGTTGTATCACCCCCGGATTTGATGTGCCCGGCCGCGGTTGATATCTCATCGCTTCCGTCCTTCAGTCGGTGTGCTATCTTGTCGAATTGTTCCACAACCTCGCTGATCGGGTCCACAAGGTTTGCATGGATTTTCTCCCGGAACGCCCCGGACGCGGACAGGAGATCCTGCCCGCTGCGGGTGATTGCGTCTGCCATGCCGCGCCCCGCCTCTGAGATCGTTCCCTCTGCCTCGATGCTGACCGCCTGCATCCGGGAACGGACCGCATCGGACCCGCTGGCAGCCGCCGCATCCAGCTCTTCGCGGAAAGAACCCGCGGAAGCGCGCATATCCGCTGCCGCCGCCTTGCTCGCGTTTGCCCCTTCGGCCGTGCTGCGCCGGATGCCTTCCAGCGTTTCGTTCATGACTCCCAGCAGCTTTTCCGCCCCCGCATTCAGGGTACCATCCGTCTGCTCCGCCGCTCTCGCAAGACGAAGGGACAGATCCTCGGCGGCCTGGGCGAGTTTGCCAACAGACGCCTCCATCTCCTGACCCATCTGCCCCGTGCTCTGATCCATTCGGTCGGACAGGTTTGCAATTTTATCCCCGGCCGCGGACAGTTGCGCACTGGCATCGGAAAGTGCCCGGCCCACATCCTCGGAGAAACGGGATGAGAGGTCGGTTACCATCTGTCCCACCCCGTCTGTCCCCGCTTTTCCGACCTTGTTGAGAAGCGGGGCCATGGCGGTGCTGATTGCGCCAGAGATGACTTGGGGAACCTCCTCCCGAAGGGGGCGGGACAGTTCCGCCACCATCTCTGTGCCGATCTTCTGGAAATCGTCCTTCTGGCTGCGGGCAATCCTGAGCTGCTCCATCGCGGCCTCCTCCAGGCTGATAAAACTCAGCCTTTCCTCAAGGGTCGCGCAGAGTGTGTGGAGCCGTTTTTCCACTTTCCCTGCGTAATAGCGCAGCCAGATCGTGAACAGGATAGACGCACCTAATCCGGTCAGGGACATGATAAATTTCGCAGAGGCCGCGCCAAGCAGTCCTTCGAGAGAGGCGCGCATGGCCTCCGGCGAGGCATCGCTTAACCCGGTGATCTGCCGGAGCGCGGCGATCAGACCAAGAAAGGTCAGGAACAGCCCCACCGTGACGAACAGCCCCGGCATATAGCGGGAAAATCCTGGCCCGTAATGCAGATCATCCAGGTTGAAGAAGCCGGAGGGGCGTACGCTGTTGCGCAGGATTGGCTTTGCTTCTGATTTATCCTCGATGAGGGTTGCGTAGAACTCGGTCCAGGCGTCTGCAAGCCGAGAACGGGGGGCGAAGGTGAACGGCAATGCGAATATACGCCTTCCGGTCCTGATGTTCTGGCTGATCCGGTTTACCTGTTTGGCGAATGCTTCCTTATCCTTGGCGGTCCGGACCTGGTTCTCGAGCCATTTCAAGGCTTTGATCTTGCCACGCGCACTGAACCACACCAGTGCCCAGGATACGAGCAGAAAAATGAGAATGCCGATGGAGACCAGGCCCGGCGCATAGTCCTCTGTCAGGACTGAAGAACCCCGGAAAATTCCTGCGGTCATATCCTCCCCGAGGGACCGCAATAAATCCAACATTGTCTTCTTTCCTGTGCGCCATTTTAATCGGCCAACCAGTAGCCCGGCAGCCGGACCATTGGCAAGCACCGGAGATTCGGCACAACCCGGGCCCAGGCATGAAAGAGGATTACAAACCCCTGCGGAATTCGGGCAATTCGTTAATCCACAAAGTTCTTTGCTCAGGGCTATGGAACATTCTTATCCCGCCTTCACCGATTCCGTAACATATCTGCTCCCGGCGAAAACAACGCATGACGGCAATTACCATTCCCCTAAACACTTTTTCGATCTTCGTGTGCAGATGACCTTCGCAGCTCCGATGATGTATCCGGACGTTAATCTTTTATCAGTCCGTCTGTTACCAATGTGGCGGGGAGAATTCGAACACGCCATGCCGCGCCTGGCCAGACGACAAAAAGGGCACATACCGGGCGTAATCATGCCGTTCTGCGCACCCGGAGTCTTAAAATCTGCGGAACACTGCTGCCGGATTTTTGGGGGAGGGGCGGAGGAGTGCGAGCGATTTTCGCGGATGGATGAGTGACATTTTCACCCGGCCTTTGGGGGATGATCGGGCGGGCAGTGCAAACCGGGATGCGTTCTTCGCCGGTTATCGAGCGAAGTCCGGGCCCCGACGCGGCGGCAAGATGAGGGCGAGGGGTTTCGGGTGCCGCCCCCCGTGCCATGATCCGTGCGAACAGGGGTATGCGCCGATAAGGACTGGCGGGGCGCATCCGGCCAGACCATCAGGCATAGTACTTGTTTTTTGACATCTTGCCGATGCCGGGGTTCAGGCTGTTGGTCGGGTCGCAGTCCCGATAGAACGCCGCTTGGCCTTCACCTGCCGCGTATAGGTGGCCCACGTTGTGTTCGGCCGGGTATTTCGCCCCGCGCTGATCCAGCAGTTCGAGCATCCGGTCCTTGATAACCTTCGGATCATGCCCGACCTTCACCACATAGTCCTGGTGCAGCACGTGGCAGAAAAAATGCCCGTAGTAGAGTTTGCAGCTGATGGCCCTGTCGATCTCCGGCGGCAGCACCTCGAACCAGTCGGCATCGTTGCGGCGCAGCGCGATGTCAAGCGCGAGGATCTCCGCCACCTTGCCCGGGTTCACGTGCATGAACCGCACAGCCGCACCGGCAGCGGCGAAACGGTGGAGCCCGGCGATCCTGCCCTCTCGCGGGGTGCAGGCGAACCAGTCTGCAGTCTGGCCGTCGAAGGCCCGGCTCAGGTAGTTTTGCGCCTCATCCACCCCGTCGTCGTGCATCTTGAGGATCAGATGGTGCTCAAACCGGCTGCGGAAATCTTCCATCCGCTTTGGCAGGGGGTTGGGCCAAAGATACGACAGCCCTTGCAGGATCCGGTCGGTCAGGTGCTTCGGTATCAATGGCAGCTTGTTGAGGCGGGCGTCAAGCCAGCCTTTCATCGCAAAGAACACAGGCAGGCGGTTGGTGCCCATTTTATCTATCATAACCAGCGTGTCTTTGCCGTAACGCTTTGAAATATCATAACATTCTGAATGCATGTATTCACCTGACACGGGCAGGGATTTAAAGTTTTGCAAAATATCGCGGCGTAACCGGGTCAGCACGAGCGTGTCGTTGGTTGCAATATAGAAAACCTGCTCCCGTTCGTTTTTGGGGTAGGTGTCAAGACGGACGGCAAAGATCGCCAGCTTGCCCGCACAGCCTGCCGCCTCGTAAAGTCGTCGCGTGTCAGCGTTGAAGCGGGCCGGGGTCGGCTCATCCACCTGGCGCACACGGGTACGATATTCGGTATCGGATGCCTTGGCGTTCGTCTCTTCCACATTGGCGTCCGTGTAGTCGCCCGCCTGCAATCGGGTCAGAACGGTCTCCGGGTCGTCACCCAGGGCGATGCCGAGGTGGTTGACCAGCTCCGGCTGCCCGTCCGCGCCGATACGCGCATGCAGCGAAAGCTCCGTATAGGACGGTCCGCGCTCGATTAGGGCCCCGCCGGAGTTGTTGCACACCCCGCCGATGATCGAGGCTCCGATGCAGGATGACCCGATTACCGAATGCGGCTGTCGCCCGAGCGGATCAAGCAGTTTTTCCAGTGCGAAGAGCGTGGAACCCGGGAATCCGACGATTTGCCTGCCACCGGCGAGCACATGGATGTCTGCCATCCGGCAGGTGGACAGGATAACCACGTCGCGGTCGTATGTACCGTTGGGGGTTGATCCTTCCGTCAGACCAGTGTTCGCCGCCTGCATAATCACAATTGTATCCGCCGCCACGCAGGCTTTTAGGACACGCCACTGTTCTACCAGGGATCCGGGGCGCACAACGGCCACGGCCTCCCCTTCGCCAGAACGGAAGCCCTTGCGGAACCGTTCTATCGAGCGGGGGTTGGTTATCACGTAGCGGCGACCAACGATTTGGCGCAGGCTATCTATCAAAGGGGTTTTCGGCATCACCGCCAGCGTAGATTGTCCTGGCTTAGCTGGTCAAGGCCGTTGATGCCCATCAGCTTCATGTCGCGTTCGATTTCCAGTCGCATGTTGCCGAGTGCCCGTTCTACCCCGGCCTGCCCCGCGGCCGCAAGTGCATAGAGGTATAGCCGACCACCCGAACACGCCTTTGCGCCGACGCTTAGTGCCTTCAGCACATGAGTGCCGCGCCGGATGCCGCCTTCGCAGATCACGTCGATCCTGTCGCCCACCGCGTCACAGATCTCAGCCAACTGATCGAAGGGTGCCCGCGCCCCGTCGAGCTGTCGCCCGCCGTGGTTTGACACCATGATGCCGGTACAGCCGATATCGACGGCGCGCTTGGCGTCATCCGGGCTCATGATACCCTTGAGCGCAAACTGCCCGTCCCATTTTCTGCAGAGCTCTTCCGCGTCTTTCCAGTTCATATTCTGGTCGAGCATGGTGGAGAAATATTCCCCAACGCTGACGGCGAGGTTGGTGCCCGCGCTGATATGACCGCTGAGGTGCGGCATATCGAATTTCTCTTTAGTCAGGAAATTCCAGGTCCACATCGGGTGAAGCGCGAAGCTGAGGAGCACCCCGGGCGTGAGTTTCGGCGGAGAGGTGAAGCCGGTGCGCAGGTCACGTTCCCGATTGCCGCCGGTAATCGTATCCACGGTCAGTGCCATGACCTGGAAGTTCGCCGCACGGGCGCGTTCCAGCAGCGCGTCGTTCAGCCCGCGGTCCTTGTGGAAATAGAATTGGAACATCTTTGGGCCCGGGGCGAGCTTTTCAATCTCCTCTACCGTCACGGTCGCGAGTGAGGACACCCCGAACATCGTGCCGTATTTCGTTGCTGCCTTTCCCACGGCCCGTTCACCTTCGTGGTGGAAAAGCCGCTGCAGGGCGGTGGGGGCGCAATAGATCGGCATGTCAAGATTCTGGCCCATGAGCTCCACGCTCATATCCACTTCCGCCACGCCGCCGAGCACGTTGGGGACGAGGTCTACGTCATCGAAAGCTGTGGTATTGCGGCGGTATGTGATCTCATCGTCTGCGGCACCGTCAATGTAGTGGAAGATCGGCCCGGGCAGGCGGCGTTTTGCCAGATCGCGGAAATCCCTGAAGTTGTGGCAGGCGTTCAGTCCCAAGGTTCGCTCCGTCATTTTTCTGTTTGAACGGCCCTTGCGGGCTGAGGCTGGCGGAGTCAAGCCGGGGTTGTGGCGCAGATGGTTTGCGGAGGGGTGATGTGCATGAAGATATGCCCTGCGGATGTCGGCCCGGGCACGGCTTGCCCGGGCACGGCTTGCCCGGGCACGGCTTGATCGTGCGTTGCAAACGCCACACTTGCCCGG
Organism: Paracoccaceae bacterium; assembly: GCA_014323795.1. GTDB lineage: Bacteria > Pseudomonadota > Alphaproteobacteria > Rhodobacterales > Rhodobacteraceae > Amylibacter. The sequence goes on from JACONK010000010.1 coordinate 62,967, forward strand.
ATTTCTCAATGCCCGGCAGGCGGAGTGCGATGCCGGTTCAATAGATGATCGGAGATCGGGTAAAGTTGCTCCGTATGGATGCTGTAGCCGTCAGCGCAGGTACCGAAAGCGACCCCCGCAGGCCACGACAGGCTTTCGCCAGTGCCAGATTGCGTCACATCCGCCCGGCCCGCCAGGATTTGGGGTCTGTGACCATGACATATCGATGTCCATACCCGGTATCGGGGTACCCTGCATGTGCCAGGCGCCTTGTCGGGAAAGGGCATGATCGGGTCAGTCCCGCAGGCGCCACACCAGTGGCAGAATCGCCAGGGTTAAAATTGCCCCTACCAGAAACGGTGCCCCGGGCAGGTAGAGCCAGCTCTTGCTGACAGAATATTCGAACACGCCGGTCAGAGCCAGAGGCGCGACCACGGTGGCCATGGACGAAAGGGCCGCAATGACCCCTTGCACCAGCCCCTGCTGATCGTCGCCGACCCGATTCGCGGCAAAGGCAGTTATCAGGGGCGGGGCCATGTCCGACAGGGCGGCGATGGGCAGGAAGATGACCACCATCCACACGGCAGTGGCAATGCCAAACCCCGCCATCCCGATGATGCCCGCGATTATGGCGATGACCAGTGTGCGGAAATCCCCGAGCCTGCGGGTCATAAACGGCAACATACCCGCCTGTACGGCTGCAGCCAGGATGCCGTAGGCGGACAGGGACAGGCCGATGGTAACCCCGTTCCAGCCGAATACCTCCCGCCCCCAGAAGGCCCAGAGCGTGACGTAAACCATGTTCGCGAACTCGAAGATCAGGATACAGACCAACGGAACCGCGAGGCCCGGGATCGCGAAAGCACCGATGATGGTGGCAAAGGGGTTAATGTCGCGCCGGGAGAACGTACGCCGTTTTTCCGATGGCAGGGATTCGGGCAGGATCAGCAGCCCGAAGAGGACATTCATCGCCGACAGGGCGGCCGCTATCCAGAACGGGGCAGTGATCGAGAGGCCGGAGGCAAGCCCGCCCAGTGCCGGGCCAAGCACAAAACCGATGCCGAAGGCGGCACCAATCATGCCGAAGGCCGCTCCGCGTTCCTCCGGCCTTGAGATGTCGGAAATATAGGCCGTCGCGGTGATGTAGGTGGCACCTGCCACCCCCGCCACGATGCGGCCGACCAGCAGCACCCAGTAGGTCTGCGCGAGTGCCATGATGACATAGTCGATTGTCAGCGTGACCAGGGCCAGGATCAGGATCAGACGCCGCCCGCAGGCATCCGACAGCCCGCCGATAACGGGGCCGAACAGGAACATCGCCGCCGCGTAGGCGGCCATCAGGATCCCGCTCCAAAGTGCGCCTTCAGCGGTGGTTCCGGCACCCACCCTATCCATCAGATCGGGCATGATCGGGAACACGACCCCGATGCCGATCGCGTCAATCAGCAGGACCGCAAGGATGAACAGGAACGGGCCGCTGAGCTTCATGACATGCCTCCGGGATGTCCGCCGATTCTGGCCTGAAAACCCGGTCGGATACCAGCCGCGATTCGTTTGCCGGTCCGGGTTGCAAGCGGTACACCACTGTGGGCTGTGGGCGGCAATCTGGAAGGTGTGTTCTGGTGCACGGGGAACCAGGCGGTGACCGGGGGTGCCCTTACCGCGCCACATACGCCGGGCAACCATTTAGCCGATGCGGTGAACTTCCCACAATGGTGCGACCGGAGCCAATGTGGTTCCGGCCGGTCATTCCCACGGCGGGTATGGCCATCACTGGCACAGCGGGACAGATGCCCGAACGGCTGTGCGCCCCGGGGACCCTGGACGTTGTGCTGCCCTGGGAAAGCGGCGTCGTGATGTTTGCCACAGCCAGACCGGCCCGGTTTGCAGCTTCGCTCTGTGCGGGTCATGATCATGCGTCGTTTCCCGCTGGCTCATCCCGACAGGTGCCCTTCATCGGGCGTATTCTTCAAATGCTGCCAGCCGGTTGATTTTGCCGAACAGAACCATCTTCAATTGATTCGGACAGATCAGCAGTGCCACAACCATGCCGGCGATCACGTTATACGGCTCATTCTGCCCGCCGGAGGTGGCGCGTCTGATTCTGGTGCGGGTTTGATCCATTGAAAGATCAGCCTTCACTTGCACGGCAAGTGTCAGGTGGTCAGTCGCATGCCGTTCAGCGTTATACAGAAGGCGGATATGTGTGCTGCAATCAGGCCAGGCTGTTCTTCGTGTGCAAGATGGCCAACCGTGTTCATCAGCTCCAGCCGGGCATTCGGCATCTTTGCCGCCGCCCATTCACTGATTCCCGGCGGGACAGTCCTGTCGCCTTGCGCGGCCAGCAAAAGAACATGGCTGTCGAGCCCGGGCAGATTATCGAGGAGATCGCCCAGATCCCAGGCGGCCATCATCTGCAGACTGCCGTCCACGTGGGACCGGTCGCGCACAAGACGAGTGTAAAGCGCAAGCATTTCATCATCAATGGCGGATCCGGTTGAAGCCAGCAGTTGGCGCACCGCGTTTTCCCGCCCGGATATGCGCGAAAAGATGTCTGCCACAAAGGGCAGGCGGGCCAGCAGTCTGGCAAGGGCGGGGTAGAGCCATCCGGCCACCCCGTTGAACCGCCCGAGTGCCGCGTTGATGCCCACCACCGCAGCACCGGGGCGGATGCGCACCATTTCCAGCGCGATGGCAGCACCTGCGGAGTGGCCTACGATCAACCTGGGTCGCCAGCCGCCGCTGTCCATTAGCGCCCACAGGTCGGCCGCCGTTTCCGCCAGGCCATAGCGCCCGGGAGTACCTGCAGTGGTAAATCCCTGGCCCGGAAGATCGGGCGCAATGATGCGATGGGCGGGGGTCAGAAAGGGGATCAGCCGATGCCAGCTTTGCGTCGTGCCGCCGGCACCGTGGATCAGCAGCGTATCATCGCCGTTGCCCAGGCATTGCACATGCCAGCGGTGGGGATTGACCTTCAGTCGTCGGGAATGTTCGTGCAGCGGCCAGGCAGGCAGGTCGGTATCCCAATCCATGGCGTCAGTTTTCCAGGGCGGATGCGACGGCCTCCGACATCGCTTTGGCACCGGGGCGGGGCAGTGGAAGGTAGCGACCGGCCAATGCGATTGAGAGCTTGGCCAGTACCGCCGACTTTCGCGTTCCGGTATCCAGCACAAGCACTGGCAGGGCGCGGGTCGCGAATGCCTGCGCCATCCGCGTGGCATCCGCAGCGGCCGCGGCGCGGTTTGCCGACCCGTCAAGCGCGATGTTCGCACGCCCGTCTGTCAGCAGTACAAGTGTCGGGCTAAGACCGCGTTTTTCGGCACTGAGCACCAATTCCAGTGCGGCTTGCAGACCCGCGGCAAGCGGGGTTCCCCCGCCACCGGGAAGCGCAGCCAGCCTTTTCCTGGTTTGCACCAGTGAGCGCGTTGGGGGTAGCAGAAGCTCTGCCATTTTACCCCGAAACGCCACAAGTGCTACATGGTCGCGCCGCGCATAGGCTTCCGCCAACAGGATTTCGACAGCCCCCTTTGCCTCTGCCATCCGTGCCATCGCGGCAGAGCCGGAGGCATCAACGGCAAAAATCAACAAACGGTCAGATTTATCCTCGTAACGCTTCAGCCGGATGTCTGAGGTGCGAATCGCCAGACGTACGTGGTCGGGCTTTGGCCGCAGACCCTGCCAGGGCACTGCAGTGCGCATGGTCGCAACAAGGTCGGGTCGATTGTCAGAGGAAATCCGCCCGGGGCGGGAAGGCAGGGGGCGCCCGCGCCGATTTCCCTTGCGTACCTGCCCCCTGCCTCCGGACCCTTTCGCGGCACGGCTGGTCCTCGCATGCGCCAGATTCGCCAGCACGTCTGGCGGAAGCGCGGCCTGGACAACCTCGACCAACACATCCTCCGGGATCGCATCGCCTTGCCGGGCGGGCGGTTGATCTTCCGCCTGCCTTGGCTCTGCTGTCTGTTCCTGTTGCTCCTCCGCCTCCTGCGGGAAGCGGATGGCGCGGTGGGCGTAGACCATCGCGGCGGCGGTTTGCAAATCTTCGTCCGTTACCTCCTCTCGCCCGTCCAGTGCTGCAAGCGCACAGGCGGCGCGGGTTGCGAATCGCGGTGCGCGCAGGCTGTCAATGCCGAGCGATGCTGCGGCGATTATCAGCCGGTCGAGTGCTTCTCCGGGCAAACAGACCGCACCCGGCACCACATCGGGAATCTTTATCCGGGCAATCGCGCTCACAGGCACACCGTCGAGGGTCGCAAACATTGCCAACCTCTCGGTCAGCGCGGGCGGCGGCACTTCGTCTGGCTCCGCACCCTCATCGAGCACCAGGATCGCATGGGTGCCGGCATCCAACAGCCTGTTCAGCCTGGCCGCGAAGCCGGGCGTGGCACGTTCGGCCATGGTCAGCTGCAGTATGCCCGGCTTATTCGCAATCCCGGTCGCTTTTACCAGTTTGCCTGCCGCCAGCGTCGCCGCCAGATCAGTGCCGCCGAAAAGGGCTTCATCGCTCAGGCCCGGGTGTATCTTGTGCACCGGGTGGGGCAGGTGACCGAGTGCCCCGGCAAAGGCTGCACGTACTGGCCCGTGGCGGGCGCGGAGCCATAAACCGCCGAGCCCGTAAGGGTCTATCGCCAGCAGGCGCAGGGCCAGGGCGGCGCGGTCCCATGGGGTGGCGGGGGGGGTCACAGAACCTCTTCCATCGTGCGTTCGATGCGAACCGTCGATCCGGCCTCATCCAGCGGGTCGCGTCGCAGGCGATGACGCAGGGCCAGGCCACCGACGGCCTTCAGGTGGCTCACGCCGATTTCCGGCTCACCTTCGAAGGCAGCCTGGGCACGGGCGGCCTTCAGCAGAGTTAACTCCCCTCGCAAACCGTCTGCGCCAACCGTAGCGCAGAGCGTTGCGCAGGCCGCCAGCACCTCGTCGGACGTCTGAACCGAAGTCAATGCCTCCCGCGCCTTCAGTATCCTGTTGCGCAACCGCGTATCCGCCGCACGCCAGCGTTTCATGAAGGTGCTGGTGTTCCGCTCGTAGGCGTCGCGGCGTTTGATGACTTCAACCCGATCCTTGATATCGGCAGGCGAGGTGACCTCCACCGACAGACCAAATCGGTCGAGCAGCTGGGGGCGCAGCTCGCCTTCCTCCGGATTTCCGGAGCCGACGAGCACAAACCTCGCCGCATGGCGGATCGAGAGACCTTCCCGCTCCACCACGTTCTCGCCGGACTGTGCCACATCAAGCAGCAAGTCCACGATGTGATCTTCCAGGAGGTTCACCTCGTCTATGTAAAGGTATCCCCGGTTCGCCCGCGCCAGCAGACCTGGCTCAAACGCCTTTTCCCCCCGCGTCAGTGCCCGCTCGATATCAAGTGCGCCGATAACGCGATCTTCTGTGGCACCAAGCGGCAGATCTACGACCGGCGTCGGGCGTTTCACGAGCCTGGTCGGGCTCACATCCGCCCAATGCGGACATTCTTCGGGCACGGCGGCGTTGATCGGGCAGCCCTCGACAGTCTCGATCTGTGGCAAAAGCCCGGCCAGTGCGCGAACGGCGGTGGATTTCCCGGTGCCGCGGTCGCCAAACACCAGCACACCGCCGATCATGGGATCAATTGCCGTCAGCACCATTGCCTGCTTCATCTCATGCTGTCCGACAATTGCGGAAAACGGGAAAGCCTGGGTCATAAAACGGGTCTCTTCAGGTCTTTGAGCGGGCTCTCCCCGCCCCATGTACCGTAGTCACCCAACAAGGCGAATCGGGCGTAAAGTTCTTCGCGAAACCATCCGCCGTCACGGACAGCACGGATTGCACGGGCATGCGGGCCATCGTGACGGGCGAAATTGGCCATCGCCCGGGCGTTCGGCCAGATGGAGAAGGTAACCTGGTGCAGCCATGGAACCTCTCCGATACCAATTTTGAAGATCACGTTCGGATCCTGTGCAATGGCACACGATATATCGGATTCCCGTCCCCAGAATTTCAGCAGTTTCTGCGGGCGGATTGTGGCACGCGTCAATGCGGCGAGAGGGCCATCCGGGGTATCGCCAGAGGGTGCAAACGGCTGCTGCCCGGCCCATTTACCCCTGGCGGAGGCAGTTGACAGAAACACCGTCCAGTCCTCCGCCGCGTGATGTCTCCAGCGCTGATAAACGGCGGCTGTCCCGACCTTTTCCCGTGCGGTGTCTGCATCCGGCCATGTTGCAAGGATCGCCCAAACGGCAGTGTTCGGCTTCGGTGTGAATCCTTCGCCGCTGCCCGACCCGCAGAGCTTCCAGAACCGCACGTCCTTCATGCGCATGAAGTCGAGCCGGGCCACCCCCATTTGCCCAAGCACCCACAGGCGTTGCGCAAGTGCCGGAAAGCGAAAAATGCTAAGGCTCACAGTGTCGATGACATCCTCCGACGGACAGTCTGATTTCAGCGTAGTAATTACAGTTGACAGTCTGGTTGTAAACCAAGGCAGACAGCGGTATTCTGCCCTTATGAAAGATGGGACAATTCCGGGGCCGGAAAGCCGCGCTGTCGTTATCGGCGCGGGAATCGGCGGATTGGCGGCGGCCATGCGGCTTGGTGTACGGGGTTACCACGTGACGGTGGTTGATCGACTGGACAGCGCAGGTGGCCGTGGAACCGCAATCCACCGGGATGGCCATCGGTTCGATCTCGGCCCCACCATAATCACCGTTCCTGGGATTTTCCGGGATCTCTGGGCCGCTTGTGGGCGGGATTTTGATGCGGATGTAACCCTGAAGGCGATACACCCCTTTTATGAGATTCGCTGGCCGGACGGGTCAAACTATATCGCTCACCAGCACACCGACCAGATACGGGCGGAGGTGGAACGCCTGTCGCCGGGCGACGTCCACGGCGTGATGCAATTCCTGCGGGACGCGGAGAAACGCTACACCTTCGGGTTTGAAGATCTGGGGCGTCGGCCGCTGCATAAATTATGGGATCTGATCAGAATCCTGCCCCGATTCGGCATTCTGCGTGCGGATCGCTCTGTCTACCGCCACGCGGCCCTGCGGGTAAAAGACGACCGCTTGCGCATGGCACTGAGCTTCCATCCGCTGTTCATCGGGGGGGATCCGTTTCATGTCACGTCAATGTACACGCTCGTCAGCTATCTGGAAAAAAAATACGGCGTTCACTATGCCATTGGCGGGGTCGCCGCGATGGCCAGGGCCATGGTTGAGATCGTGCGTTCCCGGGGCGGTGAGGTCATTTTCAGTGTGGAGGCGGATGAAATCAAAGTCACCGCAGGCCGTGCGAGCGGTGTGAAGCTCACCGATGGACGGGTGCTGCAGGCGGATATCGTCGTGTCTAACGCTGACCCGTGGCAGACCTATGACCGTCTTCTTCGCAATCAGTGGCGCAAGCGGTGGACGACGCGTCATCTGAAGTCACGCCGGTGGTCCATGGGGCTCTTTGTGTGGCACTTCGGCACCAGGGGCACCAGGGGGATGTGGGCGGATGTGGGACACCACACGATCCTGAACGGGCCGCGCTATAAGGGTCTTGTCGACGATATCTTCCTGAAGGGGAAACTGGCGGACGACATGAGCCTTTATGTCCATCGTCCGTCAATCACCGACCCGACCGTGGCACCAGCGGGGGATGACACCTTTTATGCGCTTTCTCCCGTACCGCATCTTGGCTGGGAAAACCCGGTCGATTGGTCCACGCAGGCGGAACCATATCGGCAGAAGATGCAGGAGATGCTGGAACAACAGTTGCTGCCGGGCCTCGGCAACCATCTGGCCGCGTCAGAGGTTTTCACGCCGGAGACTTTCCGCGACCGTTACTTGTCGCCCCTGGGTACCGGGTTTTCTATGGAGCCGCGGATCTTCCAGTCTGCCTGGTTCCGCCCGCATAATATCTCCGAAGAGCTGCCGGGCCTGTTTCTCGCGGGTGCGGGCACCCACCCCGGTGCCGGGTTGCCGGGGGTGGTTGCGGGGGCTGAAGTGCTCGATCAGTTGATCCCGGGGCCGGTTTCGGCCATGGTGGATGTGCCAATGATGAAAGCCGCCGAATGATTGATCCCCGCGATGTGGAGCATTGCCGCGAGGCGATTCGTCATGGCTCGCGGTCGTTCCATGCAGCGTCGCGGTTGTTGCCGGCGTCGGTCCGCGATCCTGCGCTTGCGCTTTATGCGTTCTGCCGGTTAGCAGACGACGCGGTTGACGAACATGACGAAAAATCCGCCGCTGTGCTGCGCCTGCGCGACCGGCTGGATCTTATCTATGCGGGCATGCCAAAGGATGCCCCTGCGGACCGGGCCTTTGCTGCGGTGGTTGAAGAGTTCGATATGCCGAAAGCCCTGCCGGACGCGCTGCTCGAAGGGCTCGCCTGGGATGCGGTTGGACGGCACTACGAAACGCTGGAAGAACTTTATAGCTACTCCGCCCGCGTGGCGTCCGCCGTTGGCGTGATGGTGTGCGTCCTGATGCGGGTGCGCGATGCGGATACGCTGGCGCGGGCCGCTGATCTGGGCATTGCGATGCAGTTGACAAACATTTCCCGCGATGTGGGGGAGGATGCCCGTGCCGGGCGGCTTTATCTGCCGACGGCCTGGTTGGCGGAGGCCGGCGTGGATGTGACTTCGTTCATGGCTGATCCACAGCCTTGCGCGGCACTCCGTGACCTCGTACGCAGGCTGATGTGTGCGGCGGAACGGCTGTACGACAGATCAGAGGCGGGTGTTTCTGCCCTGCCGGTACGGGCGCGTCCCGCGATATTTGCGGCCCGCCACGCCTATGCCGGCATCGGTGCAGAGCTCGTGCGTCTTGGCCACGACAGTGTGACCCGCCGTGCGGTGACATCCGGGACGCAGAAGTTCGGATGGCTGGTGTTGTCCGCCATCCGCGCCGGGCTGACATCGATACTGCCGCAATCTGCCGTCTTACACGCGCAACCCTTGCCGGAGACAGCGTTTCTGGTGGATGCGGCGACCAAGGGCAGCGTATCGGGTTCCTGGGGCACTGGTCGCGCCGGGGTGCTGATGGCAATGCTCGCGCAGTTGGAGGCGCAGGATCAGGCAGCCCGTGCCAAGGCGGTGCCGTGATGGACTGGATCCTCTTTCTTATTTTCCTTGCCGCCTGTTGTGCTGCCGCCGCGACCGGAGCCATGTTTGAACCCGGCAAATGGTACGAAAGCCTGAACAAGCCCTGCTGGACCCCGCCCAAGTGGCTGTTCCCGGTCGCATGGACAACACTCTACCTGTTTATGAGCTATGCGGCGATGCGGGTCGGTATGGTCGAGGGCACGGCCCGGGCACTGGCACTCTGGGCCCTGCAGATTGCGCTTAACACGCTGTGGACGCCGATCTTTTTTGGCTTGCGCCGCATGCGTGCCGCGCTTTATGTGATCGGGTTTCTGTGGCTGTCCGTAGTGGCCACGACAGTTGCGTTTTTCCAGGTGGATTTTCTGGCGGGGATATTGTTTTTGCCTTACGTTGCCTGGGTCAGCACTGCGGCGGCGTTGAACTATTCGGTGATGAAACGGAACCCGGACGCAGGCGCGGATTGAGTGTCAGGCCGCGGCGATGGCGCGGTGGCCAGCGGTTTTGCTTCCGTGCCCTGATTTATTTTTCGGCTGGCGGTGGCCTGAATTTCCAGCGAGAGCGTCTCGGCACCCTGATCGCCAGCATCGGTTGCAACAGCGGCGAGGCAAACCGGCGCAAATCCAGTGCTTCATGCACCCCGCGCACGGCCTCCCCTTCGATTATGGTCTCCACCAGGCTGCGGGAATAGAACGGCGCATCCAGCAATGCCTTCACCTGCCTTGGACGTGTGCCCGTGTCGGCCCGCGTGTCCCGGCGCACGAGCCACATTGAGCGGCGGAAACGGGTGAGTGGCGGTGCCTCGATCTCTTCCGCTGAGCCGTCTGCGCCGAAGCGGAAGGCAGCACTCAGGATGCTGCCGTCTATCCGTTCCACATCATAGAAGGCGAGTGTCCCCTGTTTTGACGGAAACCGGCCCCAGGTCCAGAACCGGAAATCCTGCTCCAGCGCACGGGTGCCGAAGTTGGCGTCAAAATAGCCGTGGCCCCGCCACTGCCAGCCGCGGTTCAGGTTCACGCAGATTCGTGCCGTCGGTGCGAAGGGGCGCCAGATATGCGTGCCCTCAGGCGTTAGCGGCAGGTCGACGTCCGTCACCGCGCCGGGGCTGATCGTAAGCGTTCCCTTTACCGTGCCGGGTATCGGGGCAGAGGCCCATTCATCCACCTCGATCACCAGCCGGTTGCCGTCCCAGTTCAGCGCACTTGGCCCCACCGTGAAATTACTTCTGGTCTGCCGCAGGGCCGTGCGGCCCCGGTCTGTCATCGTGAACCGTCCGCCGCGGCCGTATGTGGCTACGTTGATGCACACGTTATTGTCCGGGTCTCGGCGACCCGACCAGCGATACCATGGTGAAAAGACTGATCCTATGAAGGCGATGACCGAGATGGCGCAAGATCCGCAATCGGAAATTCCGTCGACGTACCACCACGCATACCCGTTTGGCGGGACGGCGAGGTCAAACCGAGGTCCCTGGCGATCGCCGCGCCCGCGTGCCTGCCGGAGAGCGCAGCCATCGGCACCCCCGCCCCCGGATGCGCCCCGCCCCCGGCGAGATAAAGCCCCGGTATTTTCGTGCGTGCCGTTGGGCGCTGAAACGCTGCTGTCAGCCCATGCGGGCTCTGCCCGTAGAGGCAGCCCTGGCTGCCCGGGAACATCGCCGCAAATGTCGCCGGCGTTGCAAGTGCTGTCACGTCGGGCGGAGGGAAAAATCTCAGGTTCCGGGATTTTAGCGTGTTCAGGATACGTGTCAGACATGTCGCGGGATCCTCCGCCAGTGCGTTATGGAAGGGGGGTGCGTTTTCAATGATTTCAAAGCGTTCCAGTGCGCCAGGTGCGGGCGGTTTTCCGCTGTCCCGGTCCTGCGCACAGATATAAAGCGACGCTGCCGCAGGCGGGTGCCCGTCGGCCAGGGGGCCGAACTCCATCTGCGGATCCCGGGTGAAGAAGACCGTGTGATGGGCAAGTGCCGGGCCGCTGACCCGGGCAGCAAAGCTGAGCACGTTGGCCGATAGGCTGCGGTTCTCCAGCGGGGCCGGATCGACGGCATCAAGGGTGGCTGTGCCGAGATATCCCTTCACCAGTGCCCGCGGATCTCCGTTGAAGACAACTGCGCTGGCGGGCATAAAGGTGCCATCTTCAAAACGGATGCCGTTTGCCCGGCCGCAGTATCTGCTGATCTCCGCAACGCGGGTGCCGAAGCGCAAGTCTGCCCCCATGTGGCGGGCCAGGGTGGCCATCGCGCCGGCTAACCGGTGCATCCCGCCGCGGATTCGGAAGACGCCTGCCTCCTCCGACCGCCAGATTAGCGACAGAAGTGCGGGTGCCAGGTTCGGATTGCCCCCGACATAGGTTGCATAGCGGCCAAAGAGCTGGCGCAGGCGCACGTCCCTGAATGTGCGCTCAAGGCTCTGCGCAAGTGTGGCCCACGGTGCCATGTCGATCACCAGCTGCGGATTGCGCACCACAGCCAAAGTTGCGTCAAGCCGGCTCGGTTGCCTGCTTTCCAGCATCGGCCCCCGAAATCCATCAAACAGCCGCTGCGCCCGGGCGCGGAAGCGGCGGAAGGCGGCGGCATCACGGGGGCCGAACCGTGCGGCGATGTTTGCTGCGCTGATCTCCGGATCCGGCGACAGATCAAGAGAGATGCCGTCGGGCCAGTAGTGGCGGGCCAGCACGGTTTCCGGTTCCAGCGTCACATGGTCTGACAGGTTTGCACCGAGGTTCTGAAAGAGCTGCTCAAAGACATCGGGCATGGTCATGACCGTCGGTCCGGCATCTACTGGTCCGGCTCTGCCGGGTACCTGGCGCATTTTGCCGCCCGGGGCATCCGCGGCTTCAACCACCGTCACGTGCGCACCACAGGCCAGCAGGGACAGGGCGGCGGACAATCCGCCTACCCCTGCACCTATCACTGCGACAGTCCGTTCAAATTGCGTCATTGAGGCAATTGTTGACTCGACAACTGCGATTGTCTACATGTATTTACAAATCATGTGTCAGATAAAAATGACACTCGAGGGAGACCCTTATGGACCTTTCAAACCGGATCGAAGCGCGGATTGACCGTGCGCTGGTCGATGCCGGGTGCGGCATAGCACCCGCTAAACTGACAGCGGCACTGACATACGCATGCAAACCGGGCGGTGCCCGTATCCGTCCAACCATCCTGATGAGCGTTGCGCTGGCCTGCGGTGACATTAACCCCAAAGCTGCGGATACCGCCGCCGCGGCACTGGAGTTGATTCACTGCGCAAGTCTTGTCCATGATGATCTGCCTGCTTTCGACGATGCGGACATTCGGCGCGGCAAGCCATCGGTTCACAAGGCGTTTTCGGAACCACTTGCGATTCTGGCGGGTGACAGTCTGATCATCAAGGCATTTGAGATACTGGCCCGCATTCCCGATCCCGCAACGGCAATCAGTCTGACGAAGATCCTGTCGATCCGGTCCGGCATGCCCAATGGCATCTGTGCCGGCCAAGGGTGGGAAAGCGAACAGCACATCGACCTGTTCGCATATCACAAGGCCAAAACAGGTGCACTTTTCATTGCGGCAACCCAGATGGGTGCAGTGGCGAGCGGACAGGATCCGGAGCAATGGGAAGATCTCGGTGCCCGTATCGGTGAAGCATTCCAGATCGCTGATGATTTGCGCGACACGCTCTACGATACGGAATCACTTGGCAAACCGGCCGGGCAGGACGAAATCCACGACCGGCCCAACGCGGTGTCGCAATTGGGCGTCGAAGGCGCGTCTGAGCGGCTAAAGAACATACTGGCGGCTGCAATCGCCTCCATCCCCGCATGTCCGGGGGAAGCCGTTCTGGCCCATATGGTGCGCAAGACGGCAGAGAATCTGACCCCGGTCGAGATGACCCGTCGCACCGTCCCAAGTGAGTGACGCACCCATCCTCCGGCCCGTATGGCGAGGCATCGGCGGGTGGACAGCCCGCCTTATGGCGCGGCCCGGGTTCCAGTGCTGGGCCGCACGATTTCCGCTGACATCCGGAATGATCCGCCGGGATGGGGAAGTGCTCTTTGACCTCGTCGCGGGGTTCATTCACAGCCAGGTACTGGCAGCCCTGCTGGAGTTGCGTGTCATTGAAACATTACAGTTCGGCCCGGCCCGAATCGATGTGCTGGCACTGGCCGCGGGGGCTGACCCGGTGCGCATGGCAGTGCTGCTGCGTGCGGGAGGAGCTATTGATCTTATCAAACGGACCCGCAGCGGCAAATGGAAACTGACCCGCAGGGGGGCGGTGCTGCCGGGCATCCCCGGTCTGGCGGCACTGATTGCGCATCACCGGGTACTTTATGACGATTTGTCCGATCCGGCGGCGTTCTTTCGCAGGGGCGGGGATACCGGACTCAGCCAGTTCTGGCCCTACGTCTTCGGCGCGGCCAAGGTGCAGGATTCTGATACGGCGGAGTGTTATTCCCGACTTATGACCGACAGCCAGGCCCTGGTGGCAGAGGAAACTCTGGATGCCGTGTCGTTGAAGGGCGTGCGTCACCTGATGGATGTCGGCGGTGGTGCCGGTGCGTTTCTGGAGGCTGTGGCGGCCCGTTATCCCGGTTTGGACTTAACTCTGGTCGATTTGCCGCCAGTGGTGCAGGTTGCCAGAACACGGTCGGATAATGCAAAGGCTGGCGCCCGTATCACATTGCATCCGGCGAATTTTCGCTATGATCCCCTGCCGGCTGGCGCAGATGCGATCAGCCTGATCCGGGTTCTCTATGACCACGGCGATGACACGGTGCAGGTGCTGCTGGATAAGGTTTTTGCACTCCTGCCGCCCGACGGCCGACTGATCGTGTCGGAACCGATGTTGGGTACCCGCGCCGGAGACGCCTATTTCGCTGTCTACACGCTTGCCATGGGGACGGGCCGCACACGATCCGCGTCCGAAATCAGTGCTTTTCTGGCAGGTGCGGGCTTCCGTGACGTGACGGTTGCGAAAACCCGCCGCCCGTTTGTCACGACTGCGATCACTGCGCGGAAACCCGATAGCTAAAAATGTGTCAAAATAAATTGACACTATATCATGTCATGCTAGACTGACGGAAAATACAACCATCGAATCTGTCGGGGAAGAGTTCCCAAGTGCTGAATCGAAGAGCCGGAGTAACTCACGTGGAGACTGCCGCCGTCATACTGAATGGACCTGAAAACCTGGTTCTTGGTGTCCTGCCGTTGCAGCTGCCGGGTTCGAATGACCTGGTGGTTGACGTGCGCTATTCCGGCATATCCACGGGAACTGAAAAACTGTTGTGGACGGGAAAGATGCCTCCGTTCCCGGGGATGGGGTATCCTTTGGTACCCGGTTATGAGAGTGCAGGCGTTGTGGTCGATGCTACCCCCGGCTCCGGCTTTTCAGCCGGAGACTGGGTTTTTGTTCCCGGTGCCAATTGTTTCGAAGGGGTGCGCGGGCTGTTTGGCGGTGCCGCAGGGTGCTTGATAACAAACGCGGACCGCGTAACGCGAATCGATCCGAACCTTGGGCCGGAAAGTGTGTTGCTCGCGCTGGCGGCAACGGCAAGGCACGCGCTGACCGGCTCCGACAAGGTCACGCCGGAACTGATTGTGGGCCACGGCGTACTTGGCCGATTGCTGGCACGAATCACCCTGGCAAGTGGTGCTCCTGCGCCAACGGTCTGGGAAATCGATGCAACGCGGGCGGCCGATTCCAACGGCTATCAGGTCATCCATCCGGATGAGGATGATCACTGCGACTATAACGTGATCTATGACGCGTCCGGTGATGCCGGGCTGCTGAATCAGCTGATCAGGCGTCTGGCAAAAGGCGGTGAGCTTGTCCTTGCCGGATTCTATGCGGCACCGATCAGTTTTGATTTCCCGCCTGCTTTCATGAAAGAGGCCCGCCTGCGCATAGCTGCAGAGTGGAACCAGGAAGACCTTCGCGCAACGCGGAAAATGGTGGAGGGCGGTTCCTTGTCGCTCTCCGGATTGATTACTCACACCCGGCCAGCGGCGGATGTTGCATCGGCCTATGGCACGGCCTTTGAGGATCCGGCCTGCCTGAAAATGATTCTCGACTGGAAAGGGCAGGCATGAGCCTTGACAACGTTCCAAACCTAAAGTCCTATGACAGCACCCTGCGGGATGAGGCTTCCGTACCGATGCCGGACATCCCGCATTCGGATCCCGCGAAGAAGACGCAGATCATCGCTATCTATGGCAAGGGCGGGATCGGGAAATCCTTCACGCTCGCCAACCTTAGCCACATGATGGCAGAGCAGGGCAAGCGCGTACTGCTGATTGGCTGCGACCCGAAGTCTGATACGACCTCACTCTTGTTCGGCGGCAAAGCCTGCCCGACGATTATTGAAACTTCTACGGCCAGGAAACTGGCGGGAGAAGAGGTGAAGATTGGAGACGTCTGCTTCAAGCGCAACGGCGTCTTCGCCATGGAACTGGGCGGGCCAGAAGTTGGTCGGGGCTGCGGTGGCCGTGGAATCATCCACGGATTTGAGCTGCTGGAAAAACTCGGTTTTCATGATTGGGATTTCGACTATGTCCTTCTGGACTTCTTGGGCGATGTGGTTTGCGGCGGCTTCGGCCTGCCGATTGCCCGCGATATGGCGCAGAAGGTGATCGTGGTCGCGTCAAACGACCTGCAGTCACTTTATGTGGCCAACAACGTTTGCTCCGCTGTGCAGTACTTCCGCAAGCTGGGCGGGAACGTTGGTGTGGCTGGCATGGTAGTTAACAAGGACGATAACACCGGCCAGGCTCAGGCGTTCGCCCGGAAGGTGGATATCCCGATACTCGCTTCCATCCCCGCAAACGATGATTTGCGCCGTAAATCAGCGGCTTACGAGATTGTTGGCACGGATGAAACGGAGTGGGGAGCGTTGTTCGGGATGCTGGCAGAAAATGTGGCGGACGCACCGCCCACCCATCCGGAGCCGCTGACCCAGGACGGGCTGATCGCGCTTTTTGACGGGAAGGAAACCGGGGCCGGCTTCGTGCTGGAACCTGCTACCGACGCAGACATGCGCGGCAAAAACGCGAAGCCCGCGGTTTCTCTTGAAGTTGTCTATGACGAGGTCTGAGTGAGAGGCAAAGTCACATACGCCAGTTCTGAAGATGTCGGGATCATCGAAAGTCGGGAGCGATCCGAACTTCCCGAGTTGCCGGGTGGCGACGGTACGGGTTGCCATGCTGGTCAGGAAAAGATGGAGATGGCAGCCCGTATGGCGGGCAAGTCGGAGATCCTTGATCAATACGCCAGGGACTATCCGCAAGGGCCGCACGACAAGCCGCAGTCCATGTGCCCGGCTTTCGGCTCGCTACGCGTTGGCTTGCGGATGCGCCGGGTGGCGACTGTGTTGTCGGGCTCAGCCTGCTGTGTATACGGCCTCACCTTTGTCA
Organism: Paracoccaceae bacterium; assembly: GCA_014323795.1. Lineage (GTDB taxonomy): Bacteria > Pseudomonadota > Alphaproteobacteria > Rhodobacterales > Rhodobacteraceae > Amylibacter. The sequence goes on from JACONK010000010.1 coordinate 79,397, forward strand.
GTCACTTTTACGGTGCACGCCGGTCCGTGGGGTATGTGCCCTTCAACTCCGAGACGTTGGTGACAGGTAAGCTTTTCGAAGATATCCGCGACGCGGTGCACGATCTCGCGGACCCGGCGCGTTATGACGCCATTGTGGTGACGAACCTTTGCGTCCCCACCGCATCCGGTGTTCCGCTGCGGCTGCTACCGGATGAGATAGACGGCGTACGCATAATCGGTATTGATGTGCCGGGCTTCGGCGTTCCGACCCACGCAGAGGCAAAAGACATCCTCGCCGGAGCCATGCTCGCCTATGCCCGCGAAGAGATTAGGTCCGGCCCCGTGCCTGCCCCTGCCACTGCCCGCGATGATCGCCCGACGCTGGCTCTTTTAGGCGAGATGTTTCCGGCTGACCCGATGATGATTGGCCGGATGATAGCCCCGATGGGCCTCGCCGTCGGGCCGACGGTCCCCTGCCGTGAATGGCGTGAACTTTATGCCGCGCTCGACTGCGGAGCCGTTGCCGCAATCCACCCTTTTTATACTGCTGCAGTCCGCGAATTCGAGGCTGCTGGACGCCCGATCATCGCTTCGGCACCTGTAGGCTACCACGGCACCGCCGAATGGTTAGCCCATATTGGCGATGCTTACGGAATTCCGGCAGACGGGGTGGCAGCCGCGCAGAATGCCACTCTCCCCGGTGTGCAGGGCGCATTGGCTGCCACCCCGGTCAAAGGCACGATCACCCTTTCGGGGTATGAAGGATCGGAGCTTTTGACCGCACGGTTATTGATCGAAAGCGGGGCGGATGTGCCTTACGTGGGTACTGCCTGTCCGAAGACGCCCTGGAGTGCACCGGATGCGGAGTGGCTTGAATCGAAGGGCGTGACTGTAAAGTACCGCGCATCTCTGGAAGACGACTGCGCTGCTGCTGAAGGCATCATGCCAGACCTCGCCGTCGGCACCACGCCAGTGGTGCAGAAGGTCAAGGAGCTGGGCATCCCCTCACTTTACTACACCAACCTGATTTCCGCCCGTCCCCTGATGGGCGAAGCGGGTGCCGGATCGCTGGCTGAAGTCGTCAACGCTGCCATGGCCGGCAAAGGTCGGATGGAAAGGATGAAAGCCTTCTTCGAGGGCGTCGGTGAAGGTGATACGACAGGTATCTGGGAAGGTGCGCCGAATGTGCGCGAAGACTTCCGCGCTGCATATCAGCGCAAGATGGAACGCCAGAAGCGTGTGACCAAATCGTCGGAGATGATCTGATGCTGATCCAGGACCACGACAGGGCTGGCGGGTATTGGGGCGCGATTTATGCGTTCTGTGCCGTGAAAGGCTTACAGTGCGTGATCGATGGGCCTGTGGGATGTGAGAATTTGCCAGTGACCTCTGTCCTGCACTATACCGACGCGTTGCCGCCGCATGAGCTGCCGATTGTGGTCACAGGGCTGGGCGAAGAAGAGCTTGGCCGCGATGGCACCGAAGGCGCGATGAAGCGGGCCTGGAAGACGCTTGACCCGGTGCTGCCCGCTGTTGTGGTAACCGGGTCGATTGCCGAAATGATTGGCGGCGGGGTGACCCCGCAGGGCACAAATATCCAGCGTTTCCTGCCGCGCACGATTGATGAAGACCAGTGGGAATGCGCCGACCGGGCCATGACCTGGATTTTCACCCAATTCGGCATGACCAAGGGCCGCATGCCGCGGGAAGCACGACGGCAGCCGGGTACCAAGCCGCGGGTGAATATCCTTGGGCCCATGTATGGCACGTTCAACATGCCGTCTGATCTGGCTGAGATGCGACGCCTGATCGAAGGTATCGGGGCAGAGGTCAACATGGTCATGCCCATGGGTGCCCATCTTGCAGAGATGCGGAACCTGGTGAACGCGGACGTAAACGTGGTGATGTACCGAGAGTTCGGCCGAGGCTTGGCAGAGGTTCTGGGTAAGCCGTATCTGCAGGCACCCATCGGCGTGGAATCCACCACCAGGTTCCTGCAAAAATTGGGGGAATTGCTGCAACTCGATCCCGAACCGTTCATTCAGCAGGAAAAGCATTCGACTCTGAAACCTGTCTGGGATTTGTGGCGGTCAGTGACCCAGGATTTTTTTGCAACCGCGAGTTTTGCCTTTGTGGGCAGCGAAACCTATGCCCGGGGGGTGAGGTTTTTCCTCGAAAGCGATCTTGGACTGCCGTGCGCGTTCTCTGTCGCCCGGACGGCGGGCAAGAAGACCGACAACGATGAGGTGCGGAGGCTGATGGCCAGGAAGCGTCCGCTGATCGTTTTCGGGTCGATCAACGAGAAGATGTATCTGGCCGAACTCAAGGGTGGTCACGGGCCATCGCCTGCGTTCATTCCGGCGAGCTTTCCGGGGGCCGCCATCCGGCGGGCCACGGGTACGCCGTTCATGGGTTACGCAGGTGCGGCCTACGTGTTGCAGGAGGTGTGCAACGGGCTGTTCGATTCGCTGTTTCACATTCTGCCGCTTGGGTCCGAAATGGATGCATCGGCGGCGACACCAACGACGCTGAAGAAAGACCTGCCCTGGGATTACGACGCGCAGGCAATGCTTGATAAAATTATGGCTGACCATCCTGTCCTGACACGGATTTCAGCGGCTAAATCGCTGCGTGATGCAGCCGAAAAGGTCGCGCTTGATGCCGGGAAAACGCGGGTAGCAGCCGATACTGTGGCCGCGCTTCAGGACATGGTGCCAGCGCAAAGACGGGAGGAAAAGTCATGACCGACCATGTAACAGATATGGATCAGATGACGCCGCGCGCCCGGCGGGAGCCGGGTGTGGAATACAAAGTATACTTTTCGCTGATTTTCCTGGCCGCGCTGCCCTTTGCTGCCGGAGGGGTTGCCCTGTCAGCCATCGGCATCAAGAGCGAACGCCGCAGCGGCGGGATGATCCGGCGAGCCTTGGCAGAGGCCAGCGAAATCACAACCATGATTTTCTCTCGTTGATCGAGGTACACGAAATACCAACGGGCCTTGCGCCTGGTGGAGCACCGGAAGGGCATTCTGCCCGCCCGGAACCCGGCCGCGGGGAACGCGGCGTCAGTCTAGCATTCCGGAGGAAAGTTGATGGCTGATAAAACTGATCTGTCTTTCACAGGTCTTACCGACGAGCAGGCGCAGGAACTGCACTCTGTCTACATGAGCGGGCTATGGCTCTTCGCATCCATCGCCGTGATCGCTCATCTGGCAGTGTTCATCTGGAAACCCTGGTTCTGAGGATGGCTGAAGTATGAGCAAGTTCTACAAGATCTGGCTGATCTTTGATCCGCGCCGCGTTTTCGTGGCGCAGGGTGTCTTCCTGTTCCTGCTGGCAGCGATGATTCACCTCGTCCTGCTGAGCACTGATCGGTACAACTGGTTTGAAGCTGCTGCCGTGAGATACGCCGCAGAAGAATAAACCTGGCGCGATAGTTGCGGGCGGGTTTACGCCCGCCCGCAACATCCAAAAAATGACTATGGCAACAGTCCCGATACAGGGTTTGCCATTGAAATATGGAGATTGAAGTATGGCAGTGCTCAGTTTCGAGCGAAAATACCGGGTGCCGGGTGGTACCCTTGTCGGCGGTGACCTCTTTGACTTTTGGGTCGGTCCCTTCTATGTGGGGTTTTTCGGGGTCACGACGATTTTCTTTGCCGCCCTTGGCACGATCCTGATCTTCTACGGGGCTACCCTGCAAGGCACGTGGAACCCATGGCTGATCTCGATTGAGCCGCCCGACATTGAGTTGGGCCTTGCCGCCGCCCCGCTGGAGGCGGGGGGCCTTTGGCAAATCATTACGATCTGTGCCCACGGTGCCTTCATCAGCTGGGCACTCAGGGAGGTGGAGATTTGTCGCAAACTGGGCATTGGCTTTCACGTGCCGGCCGCTTTCGGTGTGGCAATTTTTGCCTACACGACACTGGTGGTGATTCGTCCGGTACTGATGGGGGCTTGGGGGCATGGCTTTCCCTATGGCATCTGGACCCATCTTGATTGGGTATCGAACACGGGCTACGCCTACGGCAATTTTCACTACAACCCCGCACATATGATCGCAGTGACGTTCTTCTTCACCAACTGCCTGGCACTGGCATTGCATGGGGCGCTGATCCTGTCCGCAGCCAACCCGGAAGAGGGTAAGGTGATGCGCACCCCCGATCACGAAGACACCTATTTCCGTGACTTCATCGGTTACTCAATCGGCCCCCTTGGGATTCACCGGTTGGGCCTGCTGCTTGCCCTGAACGCGGGCTTCTGGTCGGCGGTCTGCATCGTGATTTCTGGCACGGTGTGGTTCGACGAATGGGTTATATGGTGGGATTGGTGGCTGAACCTGCCTTGGTGGGTCGATCTTGAAGGAGGCGTCAATGGCTGAGTATCAGAACATTTTCACACAAGTCGTGGTCCAGGGTCCGCCTGAAACAGGCATGGCCGAAGATGTGGACGTGAATGAGCGGGGCAAGGGTGTCTTCTTCTTGCCTGTTGCGGGGCTGCTCGGTAACGCGCAGATCGGGCCCATCTATCTGGGGCCCTGGGGTGTGCTTTCGCTCATGTCCGGGTTGGTCTGGTTTTTCCTGTGCGGGATCAGCTTCTGGGTGCAGGCGGGCTTTTCGCCGGGCGTCTTTGTGCGCGATCTGTTCTGGATGGCATTGGAACCCCCGGCGGAAGAATACGGCCTTGGATTCGCCCCGCTCTGGGAGGGCGGATTATACCTGATTGCCAGTTTCTTTCTGCTGGTCAGCGTTATGACCTGGTGGATCCGGTCCTGGGTTCGGGCCAGCCAGCTCGGTATGGGCAAGCACGTCTGCTACGCCTTCGCGAGTGCGATCTGGCTGTTTCTGGTGCTGGGCCTTTTCCGCCCGCTCCTGATGGGATCCTGGGCGGAGGCAGTGCCTTACGGTATTTTCCCGCACCTTGACTGGACGAATCTCTTCAGCCTGACCTACGGTAACCTGTTCTATAATCCGTTTCACGCGCTTTCGATTGTGTTCCTCTATGGTTCTGCCCTGCTCTTTGCGATGCACGGCGCGACTATCCTGGCGGTCACCCGTTACGGCGGTGATCGGGAGCTGGAACAGATTGCCGACCGCGGCACAGCTGCTGAACGTGCGGGTCTGTTCTGGCGCTGGACCATGGGTTTTAACGCAACCATGGAAGGCATACACCGCTGGGCCTGGTGGTTTGCGATACTGACAACGCTGACAGGCGGTATCGGTATCCTGCTGACCGGTACGGTTGTGGATAACTGGTTTGTCTGGGCGCAGGAACACGGTTACGCGCCGCCAGACGGATAAAGGAGACAGGACGTGTCGGAAAAAAACGACTGGTGGATGCGCGATGAAAAGATGAGCCTGCGCGGCTGGGTCACGACCCACATGCTGCGCGGGGCCGGGGCGGCAGCGATGCTGTTCTTCGGTATTATCCTGTTCATTGTCATTTTGCGCATGATCGCGGGTATATTGCCCGAGAACCCCTACGCATCTCTCGAACTCGGACAAGAGGTGCTGCGCACTTTCACTTGAGCCAGGCCGCATATTGCCTGCGGCTTTGCTCCCCCTCGCGGGCGGTGCGAAAGAGCACCGCCCCTGGTTTTTTTCCTTGCGTCGGCCATCTGAATCCGGCTGTCACAAACTACGGCTGGCCTGCGGCCCTTGGTTTCGTGCCGCAAGCAGCCTGAAGTGCAGGGGGCTTCAAGCGTAGGTTTCCGGCACCAGACGCAGCAGATGTGCGATGTTCTTCAATCCGATTTTCAGGTGTGCCATTGGCCGGGACCGGACAAGCCGCTTGTTCATATAAGCCTCGAACGTTAGCCGCTGCACATCCGCGTCGTGGCAGAGTGACACGAACCGTTCGCGCCGCTCATCCGATTTGTAATAGGCGTTTTGCATGGTCCGCAGCACACTAAAAACTGTCTTGTGTTCGCCCATGAAGAGCTTGCGCGCCAGTTGCAGGTCCGCTGTATGCTCGCTGGCGAGGCAGGCTGCCACAGCGATTGCTGCCACACGTCCGCCGACCATGGCGTAGTATATCCCTTCGCCGGAACTTGGTGCAACAACGCCCGCCGCGTCGCCTGCCAGCACCACGTCACGGCCGTTGTCCCAGCGGTCCATGGGCCGCAGCGGGATCGGTGCACCTTCTTTACGGATGGTTTCGCAACCGGCCAGGCCGGAATTGACCCGCAGGGCGGCTGTTGCCTCTTTCAGGTTTACTTGCGACCTCCCGGACCCCATACCGACGCTTGTTGTGTGCCCGTGCGGGAAGACCCAGCCATAGAAATCAGGGCTGATGGCCCCATCGTAGATCACGTCGCAGCGATGCGGATCGTAGCTGTCAGTCACCCCTTCCGGTGCCTCTATGATCTCATGGTAGGCAAAGACGAGCGGGATATTATCTGACCCTTTTACTTCTGCCCGTCCCACGCGGGATTTCGCACCGTCCGCACCGATGACCAGCCTGGTGGGCAGTTCCCTTTCCTCGCCCGAGGATTTCTCACGGAAGATCACCCCTATGCGGCTGCTGTGGCGGTTAACGCGCATGAAGGTGCCTACGTGATATGCTGCGCCCGCTTCTTGTGCGCGTTGGCGCAGGAAGGGGTCGAAATCCTTGCGATCTACCATGCCGACGAAGCCGTTCTCGATGGGAATATCGACCTTGCGCCCGGTAGGTGAAATCATGCGCGCTGTAGTGACTTTGGTCAGCAGCTGCTCTTCCCCGATGTCGAAGTCCTGCATCAGTCGTGGCGGAATCGCGCCGCCGCAGGGCTTGATCCGGCCTTCGCGGTCCAACAGGGCTACTTTGTGGCCAGACCGGGCGAGATCCTCTGCCGCAGTGGCACCGGACGGGCCACCGCCCACAACTATTACGTCATACATTTTATTTTCCCGGTTGCAGGGCAGGTTCCGGCCCGGTGGAGTGGAGCAGTCGCATCGCCACAAGGGCTGCCACGATGAACAGAAGGGCTTCAATCACGAAGACCGTGCCATAGGCAGCTTCAATCGGCATGGTACGCTTCGCGATATCCACGATACCTGTGGCGATCAGCCCGGCGATGCCTGCCGCAATGGCCTGTGCAGCACCGAAAACACCCATGCGTGTCCCGACAGCACCTTCCCGTTTTGCCGCGAGGCGCATCATGGAGCCGACAGCACCGACGACAAAGAGCCCGTTACCAAGGCCGAGCACTATGGTGAATAACCAGATGTTCAGGCCCGTGGCGAGCCCCGCTAACCCGGCAGCGGATATCCCGCAGCCGATGATTGCCCAGGTGCGCAGGCTTCCGACATAAAAATATGATAAGGTACCTGCGGCGATCATGCCGATGAGTGCGGCACCATCTTTCCCCCCGGCCAGTCTGGTGGAATCTTCCGGCGGCAGGCCGTGTACATGGCCTGCGAAAGGCTCCAGGATCAGTTCGCTGAGGTAGAAAGCGAGGATCGACAGGAAAACGAAACCGGTGAATCTACGGGCAGCCTGATCCGCCCAGGTGGATTTCAGGGCAGGGCCGAGACCGGGTTCTGCCAGTGCGGGAACCGGGCCAAGCCGGCGTTCGATGTTGACTGTGGCGATGCAGGCGAACCCCAGGGCGATGAAGGCAACAGCCGGTACGACGGCCATCAGACGGTCGGGGGTATAGGGATCCAGCGCGATGCCCGTGCCGACGGAGGCAACGATGGCCCCGAAGATCAGCATCAGCCAGGCAAGCGTCGCCAAGGCACCTTTCTGTCGGTCAGGCGCGGCAGATGCCAGGAGCGCGAGAAAAGACGTGCCTGCCGCCCCGATGCCGAGCCCGATGGCAGTGTAGGCGACGACCCAAATGGCCAGGGCCAAGGCAGAGTTTTCTACCCGGGCAATCGCCCAGGCTGTGGCAACCAGCCCGGCACCGACCAGGGCGATTCCGCCCAGGATAAATCGGGTACGACCGCCGTGCGCGTCGGACCGATGACCCCAATAAGGCCGCGTCAGCTGTACGCCGTAGTGCAGTGCCACCAGCAAACCCGGCAGCATTGCGGGCCAGTCGAGCTCCACTGTCATCAGCCGATTGAACAAATTCACCGGTAACGCGGCCAGGCCACCGATTGCCGCATTGGCCAGGCACAGGCGAACAAGATTTACCCATCCGAGTTTCATGTGATCCCCCTTAAGGCAAAGGCTGCGATCATCATGCCGGACACGTAAAGCAGTACGCCAGTGCCGTTATACCAGGGTGCCAGTCCCTTCGGGTTTGTCATCAATTTGCGCATGGCGAAGAACTGGGCAATCAGCACAGCCAGTATGCCTGCGGCGTGGAGCGGTGCACCCCAGAACAGTATGAGTGCGATCACCAGTGCCTGTGCCAGCCCCATGACCGCGCACGCGACCCTTGCCGCCTTGCCCGGGCCGAGCATGACGGGCAGGGACCGGATGCCGGTCCGCTGATCGCCTTCCAGTGCCTTGAAATCGTTGAGTGTCATGATTCCGTGGGCACCGAGCGCGTAGATGAACGCGATAACCACCACTTCAAACTGCGGCGCACCGGCAATAACGACGGCCCCGGTGAACCATGGCAGGCCTTCGTAGCAGAATCCGACAAGGCCAGGCCCCCACCAGCCGGAGCGCTTCATGCGCACTGGTTCAGCGGAGTAGGCCCATGCCGCGAGCACGGCGACGACCGTCGCACCAAAGCCCCAGGTGCCGAGAAAACCGCCAACCCACAGTGCCAAGGCAGACATGGCAAGTGCCACGTATAATCCCCAGCGTTCTGGTACTCGGCCAGAGGGGATCGGGCGATCCGGTTCGTTGATCGCGTCTACATGCCGGTCGCACCAGTCATTGGCGGCCTGGCTCATCCCGCAGACGATCGGGCCAGAGAGCAAGATGCCAAGGCTCACCAGCGCAAAATTATCTCCAAAGACCGCACCGGCAGACACCGCACCACACAGGTAGGCCCACATAGGCGGGAACCAGGTAACGGGTTTGATGAGCCTGAGCAGGGCTGCCGGCTCCGGTAATCTGCGTGGATGTAAATTTTCATTTACACTCATATGTCGACCACATACGATAGAAGTGAATTCTGCAAGGGAAACAAGGGGGCTGGCGATGGCCGGGCAGATACCGCCCTGCGGTTTCATTCGCCGTCCTTGTTCAGCAGGCTATATTTTCGAAGCTTGACGTAGAGACTCTGACGGCTCAGCCCCAGCATTTCTGCCGCGGCAACGCGGTTGTTGCGGGTCAGTTCCACCGCTGTTTCGATGCAAATCTTTTCGATTACGTCTGTAGTTTCGCTGACGATATCCTTCAGCGTGGCACTGCCAACGAGTTCCATGGCCGGTTTCATACCACTCAGGTCGCTGACAGCCGCTCCGGGTTGGCGCAAAACCTCTGATCGGGTGGCGGCGCGAATAACGAGTGCCACAAGTGCAGGTTCCGCGCTGCCAAGATACGTAGCCGAGATTTCTACCGGGATCGAGGATCCGTGTTCAGACGTCAGTTTGGTAGCGTAAAGCCGCATATGTCCGAACCGGAGGGAGTTATCGATGATCACCCGCATGTCCACCGTGCCCCGGTCCAGGAAATCTGCTATCGAACGGCCTTCGATCTGCGCTTTTTCGGTCGCGTCCGCCATTATCAGGAAAGCGTCGTTGGCCAAGGTAATTATGCCCGTGCGGTCCACGAACACGATCGCATCAACCCCATTATTAAAAAGCGCGTTCATCACGTCTGATCGTGCATCGGGCGTACCGGTTTCCCCGTCTGCACAGGTCATACGGCACAACAACATGCGTTCACCCGCAGCACGGAAGACTATTGGCGTCACCGTCACCCGGTGCTTTGCCCGCCGGGTCTGCAGTTCTACCGATGCGCTGCCTGATCCACCACCCGCGGCGGCGAGCAGACGTTCCATCATGTCGCCTCGGTGATCGCAGAATCCTTCGGAAAATGTTCTGCCCCGCAGCGCGTCGCGCTTGCCGCCGAGCATGTCTGCGGCGCACTGGTTCAGGGAACTGATCCGACCCGTCGCAAGCGACACGAACACAAGTGACTCAGCCGAGTTATCCATCAGTACGCGCAAACGTGTGTCGTATGCGCGCTGGATCTCGTAGTCCTTTTCCAGTGCCATCTGCGCTTCGACCAGACGCTGCTGCATAGCCGCAATCGGGCGCAGGTCGGTGCCCAGCATGAGGATAGATTCGTGGCTGCCGATGGGGAACATCGAATACCGCATTGGCAGTTCGCCGTCACCGAACCTGTGGTTCAACTCCACTACTTCGATCGCACTCTTACCGATGGTTAAAGCCTTCATGCGGCTTTCGAGTTTTGACCTGCTCTCGTAGGTCAGTGTGTCCTGAAGGTGTGTGTTGTGCCAATCCTCCCGCTCCTTCATATCGTCGTTGTCGGGGTTAATCATGATCGATAGAACCACGCCGGACGAGGATACGACCATCGCCGTGTCAGAGGCGCGTGCCATAATATTGACCAGCTTCTCAGGGCCGATCAGGGGGATTGCACCTTTGGACAAGAACTGCGCACCACGTTTTGTCACCGGATTATCCCTTTCCGATGCTGGATCGTCCGGTAAAGCGGTTTACTAACCAATGCTGCCTCCGTCACCGGATGGAGCAGACGCGCAGAACTGCGTCAATGTCATTAGTTGCGAAATCGGCCCCTGTTTTTCCTGCGAGGCCTTTTTCATCGGCCGCAAGTACTGTCCCGCCGACAATTACGGGAATGTCTCTTCCGCCAACCTTTTTTATATTTCCTACAAAATCGGGCAATTTTGCAAGTTTTTCGACGTTGGAGACGCTCAATAAAACAGCGTCATATTTACTGTATTTTAGCACATTCATAACGTCAGCGTCACTGCGCCCCACGACCAGGCGCACGGACAGGCCCCGGCGGCGCAGTTTGTAAGTCAGTATCAAAGCACCGAGCGTATGCTGTTCATCCCCGCGGACCAGCACAAGAACACCAACACCGTTTTTTTTGTCAGAATTACCGCGGGTAAGGTCAGCACCCATTGCGCGGACGAGCCCCTGCAGCCTGGCGGATCCGATCGACACTTCGGCAAAGCCGTGCGTGTCGTCGCACCAGCCTTCGCCCAGGCGCCGCGCGGCTTCGGCGCAGTAGACCTCCACGATGGTGTCGCGGCTGATACCCATGCCCAGCATTTTTTCAACGACCCTGGTCTTGCGGCTTTGCATCGGGTCGCAGACCGCTTCGCAGAGTTCGTTCAGGAAACGGATGTCCGGTTCGGCCTCGCGCACAGATTTCCGGGCGGCCAAATGTAACAATGCCTGGGTCGCAAGTGATTGCAGCGGGTGCCTGCCCAGGCCATCGCTTTCGTTTGCCCTGCGTACTCTGTGCTGAAATCCATCCTCCATAATCCAAATCTCCAAGGCTGGCCGATGTGGCTTTCGTCGGCAGGTTCGGAAGACGTGCCCAGGATATCAGGTCCGTCCGTTTCACACGCAGTGTCGCTTACGGGAGTCTTAATGTCAAACAGAATTTACACCGGTCAAAAATGGCATCTTAATAAATGTAAGTTTGGGTTGACAGGTTTGGATTTTCTGCGCAGCATTACGGGCAAGATACCCGGCAAGGGCCCTGCAAGGGAGCGTACGTATGCCCCAACCCAAAAAGAATCGGCACAGCGGCTATCGCCTATACACTCCCGCGGAAAGGGCCCGTCGGGACGCAACGGTTTGGACAACAATCCAGGCTATTCTGGCACCGCTCCAGTTTTTTGTGTTCCTGGTCTCCCTGTGTCTTGTGATGCGGTATTTTGTAACTGGCGACGGCTATTGGGTCGCTACAATTTCCGTGATCCTGAAGACCGGTTTCCTCTACGCAATCATGGTCACCGGGTCGATGTGGGAAAAGGTCGTTTTCGGGCGCTGGCTGTTTGCTCCCGCCTTTTTCTGGGAAGACGTCTTCAGCTTCCTCGTGATTGCGCTGCATACCGCATATATTTTGGCGATTACATATGGCTGGACGACGCCTGCGGGTGAAATGCGGATCGCGCTTGCAGCTTATTTTGCCTATGTCATCAACGCCGGTCAGTTCCTGTGGAAATTACGCCTTGCCCGGCTCAGCGAGAGGGTTCCGGCATGAGCGAAATCCCCCGCTTCCGCAAAGGCAAAGGCTGCTCTGGCGCGCCGGTTCTGAAACAGCGCGGCCAGCACGAGGTTTTCTGCGGGCTTACCGGTATCATCTGGCTCCATCGCAAGATGCAGGATGCCTTCTTTTTAGTCGTCGGCAGCCGCACCTGTGCGCATCTTTTGCAATCTGCGGCCGGAGTCATGATTTTCGCTGAACCGCGATTCGGTACAGCGATTCTGGAAGAGCAGGATCTGGCTGGTCTGACTGATTCTCACGAGGCTCTTGACGCCGAGGTGCAACGTCTTCTGTCACGCCGCCCTGACATAAGGCGGCTTTTCCTGGTTGGTTCCTGCCCGTCAGAGGTCATAAAACTCGATTTGGCCCGTGCGGCCCGGCGATTGTCCGCTCAATACGCCCCGCATGTGCAGGTGATGAACTATTCGGGTTCGGGAATCGAAACAACATTTACCCAGGGGGAGGATGCCTGCCTGGCCGCTATGGTGGCGGAACTGTCAGCAACGGAGACCCGCGAATTGGTCGTCGCGGGTGCGTTGCCGGACGTGGTCGAGGACCAGATGCTGGATTTGCTCGACAATCTCGGTATCGGTCCCGTCCGTGTCCTTCCGGCCCGCGCCGCGGATAAGGCACCGACGGTTGGTAGAAACACGGTCTTCGCTCTTGTGCAGCCATTCCTCGGCGATACGCATGCCGCTTTCGTGCGCCGCGGTGCGCGGCATATTCCCGCCCCCTTCCCGTTCGGGGAGGAAGGCACGACTCTTTGGCTCGCTGCCATCGCCCGCGAATTCGGCGTCAGCCCTGAGCGCTTTGAGGAAGTCACAGCCGCCCCCCGTGCCCGCGCCCGCCGTGCGGTCATGTCCATCTCCGAAGGTCTGCGCGACAAGCGCGTCTTCTTCTTTCCCGATAGCCAGCTCGAAATCCCGCTGGCGCGGTTCCTGACCCGTGAATGCGGAATGGAAGCCCTGGAGGTTGGTGCCCCTTACATCTATCGCTCCGTAGTCGAACAGGATATCGAACTGCTGCCGCCAGGCCCGCGGCTTTCCGAGGGCCAGGACGTCGAAAAACAACTCGACCGCGCCTTTGAGGCGCGTCCGGACCTTACTGTTTGCGGCCTTGGTCTTGCCAATCCCCTGGAGGCGTGTGGCCTCACGACAAAATGGGCCATCGAGCTTGTTTTCACTCCGGTCCACTTCTATGAACAGGCAGGCGACCTTGCCGCTCTCTTCGCTCGTCCGCTGCGCCGTAAGGGCCTCCTCCGGCTGGAGGCAGCGGAATGAGGCTGACCGTCTGGACGTATGAGGGCCCGCCCCACATCGGTGCCATGCGCGTGGCCACCGGGATGAAAGGTTTGCACTACGTGCTGCACGCCCCGCAGGGGGACACTTACGCAGATCTGCTTTTCACTATGATTGAACGGCGTGATCATCGCCCTCCGGTCACCTATACGACTTTTCAGGCCCGCGACCTTGGCGCGGATACGGCGTGTCTTTTCAAGGACGCGGTCCAGGCGGCTTACGAACGCTTCAGGCCGCAGGCCATGATTGTCGGTGCCAGCTGCACGGCGGAACTGATTCAGGATGACCCCGGGGGCCTGGCCGAAGCCATGGGACTGCCGATCCCCGTGATTCCGCTGGAGTTGCCGAGCTACCAGCGCAAGGAAAACTTCGGCGCGGATGAGACTTTCTTCCAGGTTGTCCGCGCACTCGCAGGCAAAATACCGCGAACAGAACGGGTCACCTGCAATCTTCTGGGTGCCACAGGCCTTGGCTTCCGGCATCGCGATGATATCGAGGAACTGCGCGGGATCTTGAGCGAAATCGGTGTTGACGTAAACGTTTGTGCCCCGATGGGTGCCACGCCGAAGGATATCACAAACCTGGGCGCAGCCCATTTCAACGTGCTGATGTACCCTGAAACCGGGGAAGCGGCTGCCCGATGGCTCGAGAAAAACCTTGACCAGCCCTATACAAGGATCGTGCCCATCGGTGTGTCCGCCACGAGGGAATTTATCAAAGAAGTGCAGGAGATATCCGGCTGCAAGGGTCAGCCGGATGAGAGCCGTCTGCGCTTGCCCTGGTATTCGTCCTCCGTGGACAGCAATTACCTGACCGGCAAGCGTGTTTTCATCTTCGGTGATGGCTCCCACGTGGCCACAGCCGCCCGCGTCGCACGGGATGAGATGGGGTTCGATGTATGCGGCATGGGCTGTTACAACCGTGAAATGGCACGCAACATCCGCGAGTGCGCCCGCGGTTATGGCTTGCAGGCACTCATCACCGACGACTATCTGGAGGTTGAGGCGGCCATCGAGACGGCCCGGCCGGAGATGATCCTCGGCACCCAGATGGAGCGTCACATTGGCAAGCGGCTTGGCATCCCCTGTGCCGTCATTTCTGCTCCGGCACACGTACAGGATTTCCCGGCGCGTTACTCCCCGCAAATGGGTTTCGAAGGCGCGAACGTGATCTTCGATAATTGGGTCCACCCGCTGGTCATGGGGCTGGAAGAGCACCTGCTGCACATGTTCCGGGAAGACTTCGAATTTCACGACGAAGCGGGGCCGAGTCACCACGGCCATTCACGTTCCGCTGCCAGTTATACAAAAACACCCGTTCCGGAATTTACCGGTGCCCAGGATATACCGCATCAGGTTCGGGGGGCAACGCCTGAAGTTGCCATCTGGCTTGCCGATGCGGAGAAGGAATTAAGGAAAATTCCCTTTTTTATACGCGGCAAAGCCAGACGCAATACGGAGATCTTCGCCGCCGAGCGCGGCCTGGCGGAGATCAGCATTGATACCCTTTACGAGGCGAAAGCACACTTTGCGCGATGATGCCCGCATAAATCCTTACCGGGTTGTCATTGTGACGCTCGATGCCCACGCAGCCGGTCCGGCTGAACGTGTGGCGGTGCGCCTGTGGCAGGACTTTCCCGGGTTAACCGTGACAGTGCATGCAAGCGCGGGCTGGGCAGAGTATCCGGAGATGCTGGATGCTGCAAGGAAAGATGTTGCCCGCGCCGACATCGTGATTTCAAACCTCCTGTTCCTGGACGAACACATTCGGGCGATCCTGCCCGCATTGGAAGCGCGACGGAACCACTGCGATGCCATGATCGGCATCATCGCTGATGAGGCTATTGTCAAGACGACCAGGATGGGTGACCTTGATATGGGGCGTCCGTCCTCCGGTGTCATGTCATTCCTTAAGCGGTTGCGTGGGAAGAAATCCGGGATCGAAAGCGGTCGAAACAAAATGAAAATGTTGCGACGCCTGCCGAATATCCTGCGCTGGATTCCGGGCAAGGCGCAGGATTTGCGGGCCTGGTTCCTGACCATGCAGTACTGGCTGGGCGGGTCGGACGACAACGTGGAACAGATGATCCGTTTCCTCGTTTCCCGCTATTCAAGCCGGACCGATTGGCGCGGTGCGGACAGCAGGGAACCGGTGGAATACCCGGAAGTCGGGCTCTATCATCCGTGCCTCAAGAACCGGATCACCACGAATGTGACCGCGTTGCCGAAAGTGAAAAACCCCCGGGCGACGGTCGGCGTTCTGATGCTGCGGTCTTACGTTCTGGCTGCGGACAGTGCCCACTACGATGCTGTGATAGAGGGCTTTGAGGCTGCGGGTCTGCGTGTGATACCGGCCTTTTCGGGAGGGCTGGATGCGGCCCCGGCCGTCGAAGAGTATTTTGAAGGCAAGATCGACGCGCTGGTGTCGTTGACCGGGTTTTCGCTCGTGGGTGGCCCGGCCTATAACGATACGGACGCAGCGGTTGGGTTGCTCAAGCGGCTTGACGTGCCTTACGTCGCCGCCCATCCGCTGGAGTTTCAGACGATTGACCAATGGAAGGCGTCCACTGGCGGGCTCGGCCCTGTTGAAACCACCATGCTGATCGCCTTGCCGGAGATCGATGGTGCCACCAATCCTACTGTTTTTGCAGGACGCCGGGCGGGCAGCGACCGGCAGATGTCGCTGG
Source organism: Paracoccaceae bacterium (assembly GCA_014323795.1). Lineage (GTDB taxonomy): Bacteria > Pseudomonadota > Alphaproteobacteria > Rhodobacterales > Rhodobacteraceae > Amylibacter. The sequence continues at coordinate 95,457 of JACONK010000010.1, forward strand.
CGGCGGACCGAATCGAAGCACTGACGGACAAGGTCGTGCGGCTTGCTAAACTGCGGAAGTCGCAGGAGATAGACCGGAAGGTGGCCGTGGTGCTCTACGGCTTCCCGCCCAACGCGGGTGCGGTCGGGACGGCGGCTCATCTGGATGTTTTCAAAAGTCTCTTCAACACGCTCAACGCCATGAAGGCAGAGGGATACACCGTCGACCTGCCTGACAGCACCGAGGCCTTGCGCGACGCGATCCTCGGCGGTAACGCGGATATTTACGGCCAGGCCGCCAATGTGGCTGCCAAAGTTTCGGCGATCGAGATTGTGGCGCGGACACCCTGGCTGAAAGAGGTGGAAGCCCAGTGGGGCCCGGCCCCTGGACGGCACCAGACCGACGGGCGCGACGTTTATGTGCTGGGCCGGCACTTCGGTAACGTCTTTGTCGGTATCCAGCCGGTCTTTGGTTACGAAGGCGATCCGATGCGACTGCTGTTTGAAAGCGGCTTTGCCCCGACCCATGCCTTCTGTACCTTCTATCGCTGGCTGAAAGAGGATTTCGGTGCCGATGCCCTGCTGCACTTCGGCATGCACGGTGCCTTGGAGTTCATGCCAGGCAAACAGGCCGGTGTGTCGCAGGACTGCTGGCCTGATCGGCTGATCGGCAATCTGCCTAACGTCTACCTCTATGCCGCAAACAACCCGTCCGAGGCGACGCTTGCCAAGCGGCGTTCGAACGCGATCACGGTCACGCACCTGACACCACCAACGGTACAGGCCGGACTTTACAAGGGCTTTATGGATCTCAAAGACAGCCTGACCCGCTGGCGCGAAATGGCCCCCGATGATCCGATGCGGGGCGAGATTGAGGCACTGATTGCGGAGCAGGCAGCGGCGGTTGACCTGGATGGCGACGCGCCGGACAGGCTGTGGCTGAAACTGCTCGACACAGAATCCGCGCTGATCCCGGATGGCCTGCATGTGATGGGCCAGCCGATGACGGCAGAGGCCCGGACGGAGATGCTCGACCTGATGGGCGTGGAAGAAGATGCGCGATTTGAGTTGGACGCAAAGCTGGCGGCCGAGACCGAAATCCCGGCACTGATGTCTGCGCTCGGCGGGCATTTCGTGCCCCCGGTGCCGGGCGGCGACCTGATCCGCAACCCGGAAATCCTGCCGACAGGCCGTAACATCCACGCTTTTGATCCCTTCCGCATGCCCACCGGTTTTGCAATGGCGGACGGCGCGGTGCAGGCGCAACGGCTGCTGGAAACCCACGATACCCTGCCGCAGTCTATTGCTCTGGTGCTCTGGGGATCCGACACGATCAAGTCCGACGGCGGACCGATTGCGCAAGCACTGTCGCTTATTGGTGCCCGGCCCCGGTTTGACAATTTCGGTCGCCTCTGCGGGGCGGAGCTTATACCGCTCAAAGAGCTCGGTCGCCCGCGTATCGATGTGGTGATGACGCTTTCAGGCATCTTTCGCGATCTTTTGCCGTTGCAAACCCGTCTGTTGGCAGAGGCTGCCTATCTTGCGGCTACGGCGGACGAACCGCTGGAACAGAACTTTATCCGCACCCATGCGCTGGCCTATGCGGAGACGATGGGTGTGGATATGGAAACCGCCAGTCTGCGTGTCTTCTCGAATGCCGAAGGAGCTTATGGATCCAACGTCAACATGCTGGTTGATGCATCGAGCTTCGGCGACGAAGACGAACTTGCAGACGCCTTTGAGGCGCGCAAAGGTTATGCCTACGGGCTGAACGGCAAACCAGCGGCCCAGCCCGCACTCCTGCAGAAGACGCTCGCGGATGTGGAACTGGCTTACCAAAACCTTGAAAGTATCGAACTCGGCGTGACCACCGTGGATCATTACTTCGATACGCTTGGCGGGATCAGCCGTGCGGTAAAGCGGGCACGGGGGGAAGAGGCTGCGGTCTATATATCTGACCAAACGCGCGGTGAAGGCAAGATTCGCACCCTGAAGGACCAGATCGCACTGGAGACGCGCAGCCGATCCATCAACCCGAAATTTTACGAAGGCCTCCTGAAGCACGGACGCGAAGGCGTACGGCATATCGAGGCCCAAGTGACCAACACGCTCGGCTGGTCGGCCACGACTGGCCAGGTGGAACCCTGGATATATCAGCGTATTGGCGAAACCTTTGTACTCGATGCGAAAATGCGTGAACGGCTTGCCGGGCTGAACCCGGAGGCATCTGCCCGAATGGCGAACCGCCTTATCGAGGCACACGACAGAAATTACTGGCAACCCGACGCCGAAATGCTCGCCGCCCTGCAGGGGGCCGCGGACGAGCTGGAGGATCGGCTGGAAGGGATTGCAGCGGAATGACGAAAGGGATGTCACATGGCACTGGATAGAAACCCGCCGGTCCTGAGGCGTGGCGAGGATGGTGAAGGGTCTGTCCAGGTCCACCAGGCACCGGATATGAAAATTGAAGGGGCGAAGGTTTTTTCTGTCTACGGCAAGGGCGGCATCGGGAAGTCGACGACATCGTCCAACCTGTCGGCGGCGTTTTCCATGCTGGGTAAGCGGGTTCTGCAGATCGGATGTGATCCGAAGCACGACAGCACCTTCACGCTGACCGGGCACCTGCAGCCGACTGTAATAGATATCCTGAAAGAAGTGGATTTCCATCCGGAAGAGCTGCGGCCGGAAGACTTTATGACCGAAGGTTTCAACGGTGTGCAGTGTGTGGAGGCGGGCGGTCCGCCTGCGGGTACCGGCTGCGGCGGATACGTCGTGGGGCAGACAGTGAAACTTCTGAAACAGCACCATATGCTGGAAGACACGGATGTGGTGATTTTTGATGTTCTGGGCGACGTGGTCTGCGGAGGCTTTGCAGCACCGCTGCAGCATGCGGACCGGGCGGTGATCGTGACAGCCAACGACTTTGATTCGATCTACGCCATGAATCGGATCATTGCTGCCGTTCAGGCGAAATCGAAAAACTACAACGTACGCCTGGCCGGGTGTATCGCCAACCGATCGCTCGACACCGATGAGGTGGACCGCTTCTGTGATGTCGTCGGCTTCAAGCGTATCGCGCACATGCCCGATATCGATGCCGTTCGCCGGTCGCGGCTGAAGAAAAAGACGCTCTTCGAGATGCCAGACGAGGAAGACATCGTCATGGCACGCAAGGAGTATATCCGGCTTGCCGATGTACTCTTTGCCGGGACCGAACCGCTGGCACCCGCACCGCTGGCAGACCGCGATATCTTTGAACTATTAGGTTTCGATTGAGCCAGACAGAGACATATCTTGCGGCCCGGGAACGGGTTGAAAGCTACTTTGATCGTACCGCGACAAAGACGTGGGAGAGGCTGACCTCTGACACGCCGGTGTCCGGTATCCGTGCAACCGTTCGGGCCGGACGTGATCTGATGCGGGAGGTGCTGCTGGGCACACTGCCCGCGGACCTGCGCGGGGCCCGGGTGCTTGATGCCGGGTGCGGCACGGGTGCGCTGGCGGTAGCACTGGCCTCACGCGGTGCCGATGTTGTGGCTGTCGATATATCTCCGGCACTGATCGATATCGCGGTAAAGCGGTGCCCTGCGAACCTTGCCGCGCAAATCGACTTTCGCGTGGGCGATATGACGGCCCCCGGATTGGGATGCTGCAATTTCGCCGTCGCGATGGATAGTCTGATCTACTACAGCCAACCCGATCTCGTCCGTATCCTGCAGAATCTTGGTGACCTGATCGGGTCAATCAGCTTCACAGTCGCCCCGAGGTCGATATTGCTGATGGCCATGTGGCGGATGGGTAAATTCTTTCCCCGATCTGACAAGTCACCGGTGATGGTACCGCATTCTGTGACTGCGCTGGCCAAGGCACTTCCCGGACTCCACGATGTGGAACGGGTGACGAGCGGTTTTTACATTTCTCACGCGCTGGAATATCGTCCATGATCCTGACGCACGGACAAGTGAAACAGTTGGGGCTGCGCTTCTTGCCTTTTGCCGATGCGGCGTCGGACGCATTATCATTGAGCCAACTGCTACGCATGTCGCTGTTTCAGATCACTGTTGGCATGGGCATGGTGATGCTTCTGGGCACACTTAATCGCGTGATGATTGTGGAACTAGGCGTCCCTGCCATGGTCGTGGCCTTCATGATCGCCTTGCCGGTTTTGCTGGCACCCTTCCGTGCGCTGCTGGGCTTCAAATCCGACACCTACCGCAGTGCGCTTGGCTGGTGCCGGGTTCCGTATCTCTGGTTCGGATCCATGTGGCAGATGGGCGGTTTTGCCGTAATGCCGTTTGGGCTGCTGGTTTTGTCGGGAGAACAGGCCGTTGGTCCCGCCTGGGCAGGTGAGGTTCTGGCCGCTCTGTCCTTTCTGATGGCAGGCTTTGGCCTTCACATGACCCAGACGGCCGGGCTTGCGCTGGCAGCTGACCGTGCAACCGAAGAAACGCGACCACGGGTCATTGCACTGCTCTACGTCATGTTTCTGATTGGCATGGGTGTTTCGGCCCTGGTGGTCGGTGTCCTGCTGCGCGATTTCAGCCACGAACGGCTGGTGCAGGTGGTTCAGGGCGTATCTCTGGCGGGCCTTCTTATCAACCTGGTGGCCCTTTGGAAGCAGGAACCGGTCCTGCCGACATCCAGGGAAGAACGCATGAGGCCGAAGCCGAAATTTTGCGAGGCCTGGACCGATTTGGCAAGCGGTGGACACGCAGGTCGGCTGCTGGCGGTGGTCTTCCTCGGTACGCTGGCATTTAATATGCAGGACGTGCTGCTGGAACCCTATGGCGGCGAAATTCTCGGCCTTTCGATTTCCACGACAACGACGCTGACAGCATTGTGGGCCGGTGGTGCACTCCTGGGCTTTGGTTTGTCCGCGAACTGGCTCGCGCAGGGGTATGACCCCGTGCGGCTTGCTGCCCGTGGCGTCCTGTTCGGTATCGCGGCATTCTCTGCCGTAATTTTTTCCGCGCTGATATCGCCCCCGTTCCTGTTCTTTGTCGGCGCGGGTCTGATCGGCTTTGGTGGCGGCATCTTTGCCGTGGCTACACTGACCAGTGCCATGACCTTGCCGCTGCGAGGCATCGCGGGACATGGCCTGGCACTTGGTGCTTGGGGTGCGGCACAGGCCACGGCTGCCGGCCTTGCGATTGCTGCCGGAGGTGCCATCCGCGACGGCGTGAACGTGCTGGCGATATCGGGCGTCCTGGGCGACCCGCTGTCAGGCCCCGCGACGGGCTATTCCGTTGTTTACCACATCGAAATCGGACTCCTCTTCGCGACGCTGATTGCGTTGGGCCCCCTTGTGCGGCTGTCGTTTAAGCGGTCGTCTAACCCGCAAACCCGAACCGGCAAGATCGGTCTTGCCGATTTCCCCACCTGACCGGAGGATAACATGGTTGGTGTAAACTTCTTTGGAAATTTTGACCTTGCGAGTTTGAGCATATGGCTCTTCTGGCTTTTCTTTGCATGGCTGATCTACTACCTGCAGACCGAAAATATGCGTGAAGGCTACCCGCTGGAAGATGAAGACGGGAACCTGGCCGCAAACCAGGGGCCGTTCCCGCTGCCTGCGGATAAGACCTTTATCCTGCCCCACGACCGGGGTGAGGTGACAGTGCCGTCCTGCGCACGGCACTGCCGCGACGACCTGGCCCTGGCGCGTACCAGCACCACAGGCGGATACCCGCTGATGCCGACAGGTGATCCGATGGTTGACGGTGTTGGCCCCGGATCATGGGCACCGCGCCGCGATATACCGGAACTTGACGGCCATGGCCAAGTGAAGATTGCACCTATGGCGTCTGTGCCGGATTTCAAAGTCAGCTTTGGCCGCGACCCGCGCGGGATGCCGGTTTTATCGAAAGATGATCAGGTTGTGGGCCATGTCGCCGATATGTGGATCGATAAGCCGGAAGCGCAGGTGCGTTATCTGGAAATCGCACTGGAGCCGGAGTGGGGCACAGGCTCACGCCTTGTGCCGATCGCGTTTTCGCGTATCAGCCGTAAATGGGTTGAGATCAACGCACTCCATTCGTCATATTTTGACGGGGTTCCGCAACCGGGCACTGCCGGGCAAGTGACGCTTCTCGATGAAGAGAAGATCAGTGCCTGGTACGGTGGTGGTATACTCTATTCCTGATCGAGTGAGCAGGGCAGACTCCATGAATCAGCATCCGGATTTCAGAACCGAGCCAGTGCCCGGCCTCCCTGAAGCCCTTCCCAAGGGGGAGAAGATACTGTGGCAGGGGCGACCTGACACGTGGCACCTGGCGGTGGAGGCGTGCGGCCTCTACTGGGTGGGCTGTTACTTCGTGCTCCTGGTTCTGTGGCGGGTGGGTGTGTCCTCCGGCGATCTCGCGATGGGAGAAGCACTTTTGACTGGTGTTCCCTTTATCTTGCTGGGCGTTGCAGCTACGGCGATTGTTTGGCTGATTGCCTGGGCACAGGCCCGGGCAACGGTCTACACAATCACTTCTGCCCGAGTGGTTATGCGGATTGGTGCCGCGCTGCCGGTGACATTTAACATCCCGTTTTCCAAGGTCGAAAACGTATGGCTTGACCTGCGCAGCAGCGGAACCGGAACAATTGCGCTACAAGTCACGCCGGTTGCGAGGATCAGCTACATGGTCATGTGGCCGCACATCCGCCCCTGGCACGTGCGCAAGCCGGAACCCGCGATCCGTGCCATCCCCGATGCCGCACGGATAGCCGGCCTTTTGGCCCAGGCTGCCGAAACACATGCCAGCCAACCGGTGCTCACCCGTATGTGTGATACCGTTGCTGCGGAATAGGAGAAAGACGCGATGCACATGATCGTGAATGCCGAAGAACGCGACAAGTTCGGCCGCGAAAGTAAGGAACTGGTTCCGAAGTGCATGTTGCATGCCATGACAGGACTTGTGGTCGCCACCCTGATCATCGTCAGCACCGCGGTGCTGACGGGGCGCGAACCAGGCGGTCAGCCAAAAACTGCCGCCGTTCTGCAATCGCGCGACGTGCTGCTGTCCGGCGAAGACAATGCCATTTTGATGACGACTGTCGCTGGACATGTGATACTTGATCTTGAAGAAGGCGGGTTTATCACCGCGGTTCGGTCAGGGCTCGACCGCAAGCGCTTGGTCTCAGGCGTTGCAGGCAACCCGCCTGTTACGCTTGCCCGTCTTGCCAATGGGCGTGTGACATTGACTGATCCCGCCACTGGCTGGGTCGTGGAACTAACCAACTTCGGGGATGCCAAGGCGACGGTCTGGGCTCCCGTATTCAAGTAATCCGGGGGGAGAATCCCATGGGATTTTTCAAAGGGGATGTGGAAACCGCGCCGTGCACGGTGGAGGTCAGTCACAAATTTGAAAGCCTCCATGCCCACGTGCGGCTCAATAACGGTGCCATTATCCACCCGGGGGACGAAGTGCTGGTGCATGGCCCCCCGATCATGGCACCCTATGGGGAGGTTGTGACCGAGGATCGCACCGCTACTATTAAACGTGCGGGTGCCCTTGAACGGTTCTGGACGCGCCTGACCGGCGATCTTGAATTCATGGAACTCTGCGAATTTTCCTTCTCTCATGAGACCAAACTATGAATGCACAAACTCCTAAAGGCTATCAGGGAAAGCACACCGCCGACGCGACCAGCGTCGAAGAAGGTCTGGCGATCCAGGAAGAACAGGCCAAATACGATGACTTCGCGACCGAAAAGGCGATGTCGAACACGCTGCTGACCCCGCGGTTTTATACCACGGATTTCGATGAGCTTGACGCTATCGATGTTTCAAGCGTACGCGAAGACTGGGACGTTCTGATCGCACGGATGGTATCGGATCCGAACAAGGGCCACTTCAAGAAGAACGAGGATTGGGACCACATTGACTGGGACGGCATGGAGCCGGGGTTGAAGAAGGAGTTCATTGACTTCCTCGTCTCCAGCTGCACGGCCGAGTTTTCGGGCTGCGTTCTCTACAAGGAAATGAAACGGCGCGGGAGCAACAGGGACATCACCCGGCTCTTCCAACTGATGGCACGGGATGAGGCACGGCATGCGGGTTTCATCAATGATGCCCTGCGGGAGGCCGGATTGCGGGTGAATCTGGGCTTCCTGACAAAGGCCAAGAAGTATACCTACTTCCGCCCGAAGTTCATATACTACGCCACCTATCTGTCGGAAAAGATAGGCTACGCCCGCTACATCACCATATTTCGACATCTGGAGGCGAATCCGCAGTATCGATTCCACCCGATCTTCAAGTGGTTCAGGGAATGGTGCAACGACGAATTCAGACATGGTGAGGCTTTCGCCTTGCTGATGAAGACAGATCCGAAGCTGACCTCCGGTTTCAATGTCTGGTGGATCAAGTTCTTCCTGACAGCGGTCTATTCCACCATGTGGGTGCGCGACCACCAGCGCCCGGCGTTTCATGAGGCACTGAACGTGGACATGGAATGGTACGGGCAGGAGGTTTTCCGCAAGACGTCTGAAATCAGTAAGCAGATCTTTCCGATCACGCTGGATATCGATCACCGCAACTGGAAGCCACTCTTGCGCAGGATGCAGAATGCCAACGCCCGGATTGCAGAGGCGCGGGAAAAGGGCGGTCTGGCGGGAAAGTTCGGCGTAATAGCTGGTTCGATCAAGGCAGGAACTGCCTTTGTGCGGCTGCTGTTGATCCCGTCTATCCCGAATGAGGTTCCGGTCAGTACGCGTCTGGAACCTGTGTACTGATGCTGACAAGCCCCTGGACCGCCGCGTTGGTTGCGCTTTTCCTCTGGTGGTTTTCCACCGGGGTGATCCTGTGGGTTGTGAAGTCTGCCGACAGATACGGCATGCCGGGCCACCGGTTGGCCGCGCTGGCGGGCCTGCCGCTGATTCCGGCAGGGGTCTGGCTGCTGAAAGGTTCGCTTGGCGACACCACGGCCTTGGGGGTTTACCGGGGCTTTGTAGGGGCACTGGCCATCTGGGGATGGATTGAACTTGCGTTTCTGACAGGGCTGGTTGCCGGCCCTGTGCGCCACAGTTGCCCGGTGTGGCTGCGGGGATGGCAGCGTTTTTTATGTGCGTCCGGTACGCTAATCTGGCATGAAAAACTGCTTGCGGTGACACTGCTGCTAATCGTGGATATGAGCCTCGGGGCGGCAAATCTGACGGGACTTGCCACCTTTGGTACGCTCTTCTTTGCGCGCATCTCCGCCAAGCTGAACCTCTTTTTCGGTGTGCCGCGTGTGAACACCGAATTTTTGCCAAAACCACTTGCCCATTTACCGAGCTATTTCCGCATCCGGCCCGCGAGCTGGTTCTTTCCTGTCTCCATTACTGCGCTGACGTTTACGGCCGGCTATTGGATCGCGCTGGGGATTATGACCGGTATGCCGGGTTATGCGCTGCTGGCGGCCATCACCACGCTGGCACTGCTGGAACACTGGCTGATGGTTGTACCTCTGCCAGACGCATACCTGTGGCGCTGGATGATTCCAACACCAGAGACACACTGTGTCCGGGACAAAAGATATGCTGAGGGAGAAGACAGATGAACTTTGATGCCCTGTTTCAGGATCAGCTGAAGACCCTGAAAGATGAAGGCAACTATCGGATATTCGCCGATCTGGAACGCAGATGCGGATCATTTCCACGTGCGGCGAATCATACGGAAAACGGCGTACGCGACGTGACGGTCTGGTGTTCCAATGACTACTTGGGCATGGGGCAGCACCCGGATGTCGTGTGCGCGATGATGGAAACAGCACAGACCTGCGGGACCGGTGCAGGGGGTACACGCAACATCTCCGGCACGAACCACCATCACCTGATCCTGGAACAGGAACTGGCAGAACTGCATGGGAAAGAAGGGGCACTGTTGTTCACCTCGGGCTATGTGTCCAACTGGGCGGCGCTGTCTACCCTGGGTGCACGGCTGCCGGGGGCTGTCATCCTCAGCGACAGCCTGAACCACGCTTCCATGATTGAAGGCATCCGCCATTCCAGGGCTCAGAAAGTGATCTGGAAGCACAACGACGTGGAAGACCTCGACGCAAAGCTCGCTCTGTTACCTGCGAATACGCCCAAGATCGTGGCTTTCGAATCTGTCTATTCCATGGACGGGGACATCGCTCCCATAGCCGGGATTTTGGATGTCTGCGAAAAGCACGGTGCCATGAGCTACATCGACGAAGTGCATGCCGTCGGTATGTACGGCCCTCGCGGCGGCGGGGTGGCCGAACGCGAAGGGCTGATGAACCGCATCACCCTGATCGAGGGTACGCTCGGTAAGGCTTACGGCTGCTTTGGCGGTTATATCACCGGCTCTGCAGCACTTTGTGACTTCGTCCGTTCCTTTGCCAGCGGATTCATTTTCACCACTGCCTTGCCGCCCGCCGTGGCGGCGGCGGCAACCGCCGCGATTCGGCACCTGAAGGTTTCAGAGATCGAACGTGCGCGTCAGCGTAACCGGGTCTCGATTTTGCGGTCACGGCTTGATGCGGCGGGCATTCCGTATATGCCGAACCCCAGCCACATCATCCCGGTGATGATCGGCGATCCGGTTAAGTGCCGGATGATTTCAGATATGCTGATGGATAACTGGGGCATCTACGTGCAGCCGATTAATTATCCCACTGTACCCAAGGGCACTGAACGCCTGCGCATCACGCCGTCGCCCGTGCACACGGACGCGGATATTGACCGGTTGGTGGGCGCACTGGATAATCTTTGGTCGCAATGCGCACTTTCCCGCATGGTTGCATAAGGTGCGACAGAAACATGGCTTGCCATTTATCTGTGCGATCTATGTATAGCATCGATGCGGGAAGCGGGCCTGTCCGACGCCGACATGGCAGGGCTGCCGCAAATGAAATTGTTATTTCGTCGGTATCAGAATCAAAAGGAGTAAACGATGAAACAAACACGGCGCGAAAATCTTGTGTTCCTGGGCGGTGCAGCGTCAGCCATATTGACGCCCTTGGGTGCAAGTGCCGGAGACACTGTTGAAGTTGAAGGGGCTGTGGTCCATGAGGTCCAGATGCTCAACAAGCACCCTGATAATTCCAGGGAGCGGCAGGTGTTCGTACCAGACATCGTGCGTGCCAAGGTGGGTGACACGATCAAATTTGTGACCGTGGATAAGGGACACAACAGCGAATCGAGTAAAAAAGGTATTCCGGCAGGCGCAGAAGCCTGGCGCGGCAAGATCAATGCCGACGTGGAATACGTGATCAAGGTTGAAGGGGCCTACCTTTACAATTGCAAACCACACCGGACTGCCGGTATGGTTGGCCTGCTGCTGGTGGGCGATGTGTCCGGCAATTACGAAGAGGTCAAGAAATCCCGCTTCCGCGGCAAGGAGAGGAAGCGCTACGAAGACATCTTCGCCCGTGCGGATGAGATTCTGGCCACAGAAGCGGCAGGATCGAGCTAGGCCCCCTGCCTGGTAGCCCGAAAATGCAGCACTGCCAGAACCAACAGGCAGATGGCACCCGCGAAGGCCAGGCCAAGGCTGACTGTAATGATGCCAAGCGATTCAGTTGCCCCGTTGCGTTCCACCTTGACGGTGTCTTTTGGCGCATCAACGAACAAGCTGCGCACCATTTGGCCACCGGCTTCGAAAACAGTCAGGCGAACCGGCCCGCCAAATGCGCTAAGATTGAGCGTGATTGACGTTTTGTCCGGTGCGATATCTCTTATGGCCCCCAGGTATATCTGCGTCTGTTCCGGTGGCAGGTGTTCCACTTCCACCGGCACCCCGCAGACGGCGGATGCCATGGCCGCTTCAAAGGGTGTGCCGAAGGGCAACGCTTCAAACTGGCCGTGGGCCATCATCGACATTGGCTCAAACCCCGGGCCGTCGGTGGCCATGCGCAATTCACCCAGTAATTCTTCCAGGATGTATGAGGGGTCTTCGCGCAGTGTGGCGAAATCGATCTGTGCATCTGCCCCGATCAACCCTGCGCGGATGGCCGTACCGTTGGCGATAAGATCTGTTGTCGGCATGCTAACGAATACCTCCACCCAGTTTTCGCGCCATTCGACCACGACCTGGCGCGTGGCAAGGTCATTCGATAGCACCGGGCAGGCGAGGGCGACAATCATCGGAAGGCCGCAGAAAAGCCGTTTCATGATCCGAGAATAGCGCATCGCATGGTTGAGGCAAAATTCGTTCTGTCTTGGGAAATCACGCGGTGATCGCGCTGCCGGGCTGGATAATCACGGACGTCTGGACCCTAACATGGGAACGGATCAACAGGGGCGCATGGCCAGTCGATTATCGGGCAAAAGGCGTTTGTTATTGTGGCGGGACAAGGTTTCGGCCCTGCCTCTGCGCCGGTCGTGTATCCTGCCGGCAACGAGACGAAATTGTATTCACGACTGGCCATGCCTGCGTCATAGGCGACGGCTGGCCCGGCTAACCAGGAGGTAACAGGATGAAATTGCTGCGGTACGGAGATGCCGGGGCCGAAAAGCCCGCGATTCTGGATGTAAATGGGATAATCCGCGATCTGTCGGGCCATGTAAGTGATATCAGTGGTGCTGTGCTGGGCGCTGCAGAATTGGACCGCCTGCGCACGATTGATCCGACTCGCCTGCCAGCGGTCGAAGACACCCCGCGTATAGGGCCATGCGTTGGCAGGATTGGCAAGTTTATGTGTATCGGGCTCAATTACGCCGACCACGCGGCAGAGACGGGTGCTGCCATCCCCGAATATCCTGTCCTTTTCATGAAGGCAACCTCTGCCGTCGTCGGTCCGAACGACACGATTATGATGCCCCGACAGTCGGAAACGACGGACTGGGAGATTGAGCTTGGTGTCGTGATCGGCACGGTCGCAAAATACGTGTCGGAAGCGGATGCGCACCGCCACGTCGCAGGCTATTGCATCGTCAATGATGTCAGTGAACGAACGTTTCAGAAAAATCTGGCGGGCCAGTGGACCAAGGGCAAAAGCTGTGATACTTACGGGCCGATAGGGCCGTGGCTTGTGACAGGGGATGAGATAGCGGACCCGCAAAACCTTAACATGGCACTCGATATAAATGACGAAAAGCGCCAGCGCGGGAACACCGGGAACATGATTTTCAGCGTGGCGCAAATCATTTCTCACCTGTCCGGCCTCTTTACCCTGCACCCGGGTGACGTGATCGCCACTGGCACACCGCCCGGCGTTGGCTTGGGGATGAGTCCGCCGACATTTCTGAAAGAGGGCGACGTTGTGGAATTGCATATTGACGGCCTCGGGCAGCAGTGCTGCGAAGTCGGGCGAGACGCCTGATTTACAGACCACGGCGTGGAATAAAGGTCTCCGGTTCGCGACTCCAGCCTAAACGGATGGCTGCGCATGTTATAACGGAGTAAAACACGATGGAAACCGATGCTCATGAGTTATTGGAGAGTCATATCGATGCTTGTCGGAGTGCGATTGGATAGATTGCAAAATCAGTTCCTGCAGAAAAGTCTTTTCAAGAGGAAGTGACGAGGCTCGTAACCCGTCTGGCAAATCTCAAAAAACTGATTGATGTTATTGATGGCGCATTGACTCCAGACATGATACACTAGCCAGCATGACGCTGGTGCCAGTCATTGCCGGCTGCCTGGCAGCACAGATCGCCGTGGCCGCTGCGCTCTGCCTCCTTTGTGGTACTTCCGTGAACGTTGCGGAAAGCAGGCAGTCCCCATATTGCCGCCATCAGGGAATTCTGCGCGCCACAGCGGGGATGAACCGGAACACACCACACTATGCTGACAGAGGACGGTTCTTGCCCCGTGGTATTGCCTCAATTACCGTGTCGGCTGTGCTGTCAGATACTGGCGGCTGGTGGGCACATGGTGCAGTGCGACCGTGCAAAGGGCTACAATCGTCATCAACGGCCCGGACGGCGAACCGGAAACTGTTCTGGCCCATATGAGGTCGCGTTGCAGGAGGGTGCGGCCCCTGTGTGGCAAACGAATCGCTGCACTGCCGGAACCATCCGCTGAAAATGATTTGATCTTGCCCCCCGGTGCCAGGCCTGTCGGGCTGGGTGCGGTGCTTCGCCACACTGCTGACGGGGCTGATTGTGGCGGGCCTTGTGGCGCACATGCATCCGAGATGCAGGCAGCGCGGAGAGTGCACCACTGGAACGGCGCATTCGTTTGTATTCATTTCACCCGGATGGGCAGACCGTCTATGAACCGGAATGGGGTGTGCGTGTGGCACGGAAAAGAACGGGGCTTTTGGTGAAATCCGTACCAAGCCTGCTACGGGCCATGAAAATACGCCGGCCGGCTCATCCCGCGTAAAGTGGGGATTGACAGAAGTCGGCGGATTTCGAATACGGCAAGATGCCTATAGCCGAAGCCTTTGGCGGACTTTGTGCGCAACTCGCGTGCTTTTGGAGGGATGCGTGAATATCCACTTTCTACACGGGACGGAAACCGGAAATTCCGAAATGCTGTGCGAAGACCTGGAGGCTGACTTGGGTGCCGGGTTCGAATGCTCGATCTCCTCTTTGGCTGATATTAAGCCCGATGAACTGGTCAAAGATACACTATATATCTTTGTCGTTTCCACCTATGGGTCCGGTGATGTTCCCGCAACGGCACAGGCCTTTTCTGGTGCATTAGAAACCAGGCCCGACCTCAGCCCTGTCCGCTTTGCAATATTCGGGCTCGGCGACATGGTTTTTGCAGAAACCTTTGCGCAAGGCTCCAAAACCCTGATGGAGCAGCTCATTGCCAGCGGTGCGGCCATGGTCGGTGAACGCGGCGTACACGACGCCTCCGGGGGTGACATGCCCGAAGATGTGGCCCTGCCCTGGTTCCGGGATATCCTCGAAAAACTGCCGGAAACGGCCACCTGATGTGGGAATCCACCTTCCCGGCCACTCAGCTTTCCCGGAGTGCGCGCTTGAAATAGTCCGTCAGCGGCTTTGTCAGATAGCTTATGGGTGTGCGGTCTTCCGTTTTTATGAAAACCTCCACTGGCATGCCGGGTAAAAGTTCCACATCGCCGAGCCGTTTAAGCTCCCCTTCCAATGGTATAATCTCTGCCGAGTAATAGCTGATTCCGGTCATTTCATCGACGAAGACATCCGCTGATATCTTCCGGATGATTCCCGAGATTTCCGGAGTGGTGCGTTGATCGAAGGCTGAGAAAAGCATAGAGGCCACCTGGCCAAGGTTCACTTGGTCGATATGGATGGCATCAATCCTGGAGGTCACGACAAACGGGCTGTCATTTGGGACAACGTAAAGAATTGGATCCGCAGGCCGGACAACGGACCGCAGGGTGTGGATATTCAGCCCGTAAACCACACCGCTCATGGGGGCGCGGACATCCATTCGCGCGATTGTTTCCTCGAGAACGGACAGGCGTTCGCGCATCTCAATCTCGCGGTAGCTGATATCTCTCAAGGCACTGATTGCCTCTTCCCTGCGTTGTGTTTGCAGTGACAAGATCTGGATATCGGTTTCCAGGATCTGCGCCCGTCCGCGCGCCGCGGAGCTTTCCAACTGCCCGATGGTGCCGTTGAGTTGGGCCGCCTCCCGTTGCAAGGCGAGCACACGAGAGGCTTGTGCAAGCCCTTTATTCAGCAGATCCTGTTGATTGACAAGCTCCTTCGAAATCAGTTCGACCTGTTCGTTCGCCGATATCAGTTGCGCCTGAGTCCCTTTGATTTGCAGGCGGATCTGCTCCTTCCGTTCCGTTAGCTGTTCGATCCGCTTGGTCTGTGTTTCCAGTCGCGCTTCAAACAGACGCTGCTGGGATTCGATCAGGCCAGCGGTATCCGGGTCTGTTTCAGCGGCTGTAAGCAGTGCGTCTTCAAAAACAATTTTGTCGTTTTCGTCCCGTTCGGCCTGCAAGCGTGACTTGCTGGCGGAAACCTCCGCCATTTGCTTTTCCAACGCGCCAAGTTCCGCAAGCACAAGCGTATCGTCAAAGCGGATCAGTACATCACCTGCGGTAACCGTGTCACCTTCCTTGACGTTAATCTGTCCGACGACTCCGCCCTGGGGGTGCTGAACGATCTGGCGCAGGCTCTCTACCTGGATCATGCCGCTGGCGATTACGGCACCTGATATCGTAGCGAAGTTTCCCCATATGCCCAATACTCCGAAAAGAAGGCAAACGGCCAGTGATCCGACGAACAGGGGACCGTGTGCGGACCATTTTCGTGGTTCAGCTGGTGGTCGGGCTTGTGCAGTCGCGGGCAGAGCCCCCCCCATCTGTCCTGATGTCATTCCGGTCATTTCGTACCTGCCCGCTCCTTCATGATGGCATCTGATATTTGAGCTACGTTTTCCACTCGTTCCTTCAGGACTTCATCCCTGGGGCCGAATGCCTGGCGGACGCCACCTTTCAGCACCAGCAGGGTTTCACATTCGGCAATTCCGGCCGGGCGGTGCGCCATGATGATGACTGAATTTCCAGCCTCTTTCATGCTGCGGATCGCGTCGTTGAGTGCACTTGACCCCACGCTGTCAAGATTTGAATTCGGCTCATCCAGAACAAGGATTATCGGATTCCCGTAAAGTGCCCGCGCCAGGCCCAGCCTTTGACGCTGACCGCCCGAAAGGCGCCCGCCGAAATTGCCTATGACCGTGTCATAGCCGTTGGGTTGTTCCAGGATCATTTCGTGAGCACCAGCTTTTTTGGCGGCGGCCACGACCATTTCCGGGTTCGGGTTTTCCGACATACGCGCGATGTTTTCTGCGACGGTTGCATCAAACAATGTTACGTTCTGGGGCAGGTATCCGATATATCGGCCGAGGATATCCGAATCATAGTTATCGAGCGATGCGTTATCGAGCCTGATACGGCCCGAAGCCGGGTGCCAGATGCCCGTGATCACCCGCGCAAGCGAAGATTTCCCGGCAGCAGAGGGACCGATGACCCCCATGGCGGTGCCTGGATGTATCTCAAAATTGACAATACGCAGGGCGGCGGTGGATTCGCCCGGCGGGACAACTGTAAGGTTTTCGGCCTTCAGATGCGCCCGGGGGCGGGGCAGGGGTGTCCTGGCCACCTCCTCTGGCACAGTTTCAAGGAGTCGGGACAGGTCGTACCATGCCTGGCTTGCCCGCTGGACCAGGGGCCACTGACCGATCGCCATTTCGATCGGCGCGAGCGCACGACCCATAAGGATGGATCCGGCAATCATTGCACCGGGTGACAGCTCATTCTGCAAAACATAATAGGCACCGAGTGCCAGAATGGCGGATTGGAGAAACAGACGAAACGCCTTGGTAAAGCTTGAAAAACCACCCGTCAAATCGGAAGATCGCATGGAGGATTCGAGCCCCTCGTCCCGGGTCTTGCGCCAGCGTGCCATCACATCCCCGCGCATCCCCAGGCCTTGCACAACTTCCCGGTCGTCGCGGATGTGGCCAGCGAAAATGTTCGCCTGGTTTGACTTCACCTGCGCCTTGATCACGCCGAGCTTGCTGACCCGCTGATTGATCAGCGTCACAACGATTAAAATTGCACCACCGACGACAGCCAGGTATCCCAGCATCGGGTGGAAGAGGAAAATCGCGAAGGCAAAGATCGGTGTCCAGGGAATATCGCAGACGGCGAACAGCGCGGGGCTGGCCATCAGCCGTTGCATCGATTCCAGATCCTGCAGACCGTTCCGGGCCTGATCACCGGTGCCGGGTTTCACCGACGCGCGGAGAACTGCATTGAAGACCCGTTCATCCAGGTCGGTCTGGAATTGTGCCCCGGCGCGGGCCAGAACGCGCCCTCGTGCCCATTCCAGCAGCCCGTAGATTATGTATAGAAAGGCGACCAGTACGGTCAAGGCAACCAGCGTCGCCTCTGAGCGGGAGCCCAGGACGCGGTCGTAGATCTGCAGCATGAATATCGGTCCTGTCAGCATCAGCAGATTTACGAAAATGGAAAAAAATCCAACAGAAACAAACAGATTCCGGGATTTTTTGCGAACCTCCCGCAGTTCTGCCAAACCCGTGGGATAAAAGGTTTTCTGACCGCTCATACATAAACCCTGTATATTGGGCGCACCGCTGCTGCCCGTGCCTGCCACAATCCGCACCAAAGGTCTGGTCCGGGGTATATCCTGGCGACTAGGTCCATAGAACGCGATTGCATTTTGGCAATCATGTCATCTGTTTCGCAAACACCGCACCCGGACGGACGCCGATATTTCATATCGACAGAACATTGGCAACACATTATGTTGGGGTGCTGAGGCAGAAGTGTTGGAAAACCTTTGGTTGTTGTATCATGAGTAGCCCGAATCTGCTTTGCGCACCGCTTCTGCTGTTTTTAATGGCCGGGTGCTCTCAGCCGCCGGCGGGGCAGACAGTCTGGGATCCGAATGAATCCGCGAATCGGCGCATCCATAGCTTCAACAAAACCGTAGACCGGCAACTGTTATCGCCAGTCGCGAAAGGATACGGACGGGTTGTGCCCGGCAGCGTTGATCGGTCGATCTCTAATTTTGCCGGCCATCTGGCGATTCCGGGTGAGATCGTGAATTCCGCAATCCAGCTGAATTTTAAAGATGTGACCACGAATACGATACGCTTTTTGACCAATACTGTATTCGGCCTTGGCGGGTTTTTTGATTTTGCGACAGCCGCAGGCATGGAGGAAGACGTCGAAACTGATTTTGGCGAAACGCTTTACGTCTATGGCTTCCCGGAGGGAAAGTTTGTGGAATTGCCATTTTTCGGTCCGCGCACGGAAAGGGCTGCCTACGGCCTTGTTGTGAATTTCTTGCTGGATCCGGTGGGCAGCCTGGTGCCCGCACATACCCGCAAGATCACTGTTCCGCTGTTTGTTGCTGATAAAATTGGTGACCGGAACGAATTTGATGAGGTCATCTCCGGCATCCTGTATGAATCCGAGGACAGTTACGTGACATCCCGTTCCCTTTACCTGCAGAATCGCCGGTTTAAGTTACAGGGCAGTGATGTGAATTTAGGTGATCTGGAGGATCCCTATGCCAATTGATACCCTGACTCGCAGGCATCTTGTGGCGATTGTGGCGACTGCTGGTGCGTCTGTCCTCGGCACTGGCCTCAGCACCGGTGCGTTCGCACTGAGTGCCGGCGAGGCGGAGCACCTTGTCATCTCGGTCAGCAGGGACATTCAAAGGGTGATCAACTCCGGTAAATCGGAAAATGCAATCGTCCGGGATTTTGAGCGTATCTTTATGAAATACGCTGATATTGCAATCATGGCTCAATCTTCGCTTGGCGTGGCGCGGCGGTTTGCCTCTTCTTCCCAGGTGCGCAACTACACCGAGGCGTTCCGGGGATATCTGGCACACAAATACGGCAAGCGGTTTCGGGAGTTTGTAGGGGCCGAAATCAAGGTTGTGAAATCCCGGAAAACCAGACGCGGGTACCTCGTTACCACCAGCGTGAAGATGCCGGGGCGTCCGGCTTTCGCGGTGGAATGGCAGGTGTCAGACGCGTCGGGCAGTACCAGGGCGTTTGACCTGATCATCGAGGGGATTTCGATGCTGCGTCTGGAGCGTGAGGAAATCGCCCGGATGCTTGATCGGCGCGGCGGCGATATTGACCGGCTGATCGCCCACCTCAGAACCGCCGGCTGACCGGTCCATCCGCAGCATAGCCACAACCGCGGATTATCGGAAAATGCTTTTGAGCAGGCGGTTGATCACGTTTTCCGCCTCCTGCTCCGTGTCTGCGGGGTCTTGTCCGGCCTGCCCTGCAAAGTTCCCCGCCACATCCTGCGATGTTTCGGTGTGCTCTGCCATACCGGGCAAGGCATCGGTCGGGCGCACCATCGGCAGGGGGGCAGGGATAGCACCGTTGATTATGCGCACAACGGTTTCGCGCCAGATATCCGCAGGCAGACCGGACCCGGTCACCCCGGTGAGCTTGCGGTTGTCATCGTATCCCATCCAGACGCCCACAACGTAGTCAGAGGTAAAGCCTATGAACCAAGCATCCCGTGCTGCATTTGTGGTGCCGGTTTTACCGGCCACCTCCACGCCCGGGATTCTTGCCCGGGCACCGGAGCCGGCCATCACCACCTGATGCATCATATATACGAGCTGCCCGGCGGCCTTTTCGCTGACAATCTGTTCGCCATTTCCGCCATCGGAGGATGAGCGCTCCATGAACCGTGTGCTGTCGCCGCGGATCGCAAAATATATCACGCCATAGGGTGGTGTGGCACGCCCGCCGTTCAGGATGCCGGCGTAGGCACCTGTCATTTCCAGCAGCGATGCCTCTGACGCGCCGAGTGCGATAGCCGGGCCGTCGGCAATCTCTGAGGCGACGCCAAACCCTGTCGCCACGGCTTTCACCCGTTCGCGGCCGACTGCTTCTGACACTTTGACAGCCACCGTATTTACTGACCGTGCGAGTGCTTCGGTTACAGAAATCTCGCCAAGGTATTCGTCACGGTAGTTACGCGGAGACCATTTGCCGGAGCCCGGGATGTTGAGAGTGATCGGTTCATCCATCACGCGTATTTCCGGGTTCCATCCTTCGTTTAGTGCGGCCGCGTAGATGAACGGTTTGAACGACGAGCCGGTCTGGCGCCTGGCTTGGGTGGCGCGGCTGAACTGGCCCGCGAGCCCGCTTTTGCGCCCCCCCACAATCGCGCGCACGGCACCGTCGTTTGACAGCACCACGATGGCCGCTTGCGCCTCTGATCCCTTTTTGACCCTGGTTTCAAAGATATGGGCCAGTGCCTCCTCCGCTGCCTTCTGGATGCGCGGATCAAAGGTGGTGCCGACAGTATAGTCTGCTGCCAGATCTCCTGCGAAGGTTTTTTCATGTTCCATCAGCCAGTCGGCAAAGTAATCGCCGACCCGGCGTTTGGCGGCGTCTGACAGCTGCGCGGGGTTGGCCCGTGCGGTATCAGCCTGGGCAGTCGTCAGATAGCCCTGCGCCTCCATCAGGCTGATGATCAGGTTTGCCCGGTTTTGCGCGGCTTCCATGTTGCGTGTGGGTGCGGTGGCCGACGGAGCCTTCAAAAGGCCTGCGAGCATCGCGGCCTCCGGCACTGATACGTCTGATGCCGATTTGGAGAAGTACCGCTGGGCTGCTGCTTCAAACCCGTGGCTGCCCGCGCCGAGGTACGCACGGTTCATGTAGATATTGAGTATTTCGTCTTTCGTATACTTGAGCTCCAGTGCCAGACTCATCGGCACTTCCCTGAGCTTGCGCTCGATCATGCCGAGGTCAGGGAAAAACACGCGTTTCGCCACCTGCTGGGTGATTGTGGACCCCCCGTGCCCCCTGAGCGGATGGCGCCCTTCGCGCATATTTGTGCGGATGGCACCCGCAATGCCGCGCGGGCTGAGCCCGATGTGGCGGTAGAAGCGCTTGTCTTCCGCCGCAACGACGGCATTTTTCAACTGCGGGGCTACCGTGTTGACGTTGACCATCCCGCCGAACTGATCGCCCCGCCAAGCAAAGACCTGTCCGTTTCTGTCGCGTATTTCAACCGAGCCGCGGGTGCGGCCATCCATCAGTGTGCGGGCGTCGTCGGGCAGGCCCGCATAATAGTAGGCTGTCCAGCCCCCTACAACAAGTGCCCCCAGGGTCGCTGTGCGCAGGCTGATCCACCAGAGCATGCGCAGGGTGCCGCCGAGGATGTATCTGACAGTGCGCGTCAGGATATTGCCGATGGGTTTCCCGCGTGTGGCGTTGGCTTTCGTCCTGCGTTTGTGACCCGGAAGCAGGCGCAAAGCCAGTCCCGACGCCAACGAACCCGCTCTGGCCGATGCTTTCCTGAATTGCCGCCTGGGTGCCACAAGGGGGGGGTGCTTTTTACCGGTGTTGGCCATCTGCCCCGAAGACCTGTTCTTGCTGTTTTGCATACAATAGGCAGTCTGCCGCCAATTGTTTAGGGCCTCCTGTCAGCAAGTATGCGGCACTCGTCATCTGCCGGATTATGAGTCCTGACCCTGGCCAGGCATATGCTCCCCCCTTTTTTCGGCGGTTGCGGGATGTTTTGACATATTTGAATTTACACTTGACGCCGGTGTTTCCGGCCCCCATGTTCGGTGTGCAAAGCCGTTGGGGCACTGAGTCCCTGACGCCAGATGGAGAAACCAGCCATGACCACACTCACCTACAACAACGGACATTTCTTGCATGATGGCACTCGTATGCCTGATCAGTGGGTTGATCATCCTCTTGTTGTCTTTGGTGATCAGCCGGGAACCAATGGAGATGATACTCTTCGGGGCAACCTTCTTTATGGATGGGCCGGGAACGATACACTGGAAACCAGTGACAAGGATCGCACGGCCTTTTTACAGGGGGGGCTTGGCAATGATGTCATAGCAGGTGGTAATGCCAACGATCATCTTGTTGGTGGTGCCGGTGATGACACGATCATGCCGGGAACAGGGAGTGATCGTATTGATGGAGGCTCTGGCGAGAATGACCATGCAGATTACTCTTCGGAGGATCTTGCCAGCTTTGGCATCAACCTGAACCTTGTCACTGCAGAAGTCAAGTATGGCCTTAATAGTGACTACTACACGGACACTCTGACTTCTATAGAGCATGCCACTGGCAACCAAAAGGATGATTCCTTCATTGGCAACTCGGAAGCCAACAGGTTTTATGGTCTTGGCGGGGACGATTACATTAGCGGGAAAGGTGGCAACGACACGCTGGAAGGCGGTGCGGGTGCCGATACGCTGGATGGCGGGGACGGGACGGACTGGGCCAGTTATGCGGGCGCGGCATCAGGCGTTACCGTCTCCCTGAAAGGTTTCCAGTTCAGCAGTGCCGAAGGCGATGCCCTGGGCGATACCTTTGCCTCGATTGAAAACCTTGCCGGGTCTGCCCACGATGATCACCTGGTGGGTGATAACGGGGCGAACCACATCAGGGGCGGTGCCGGGGATGACTACATTGATGCTGCCCAGGGTGCCGATACCCTTGAAGGGGGTGCCGGGGATGACCGGCTGATCAGTGGCCAAGGGAATGATATAATGACAGGGGGTGCCGGGGCCGATACCTTCTCCTTTGGGTCCCACGCCCTGACCCCCGGTGGCCACGACACGATCACCGACTATAACCCTGATGAGGGGGACACCCTGGATTACCTCTAT
>JACONK010000011.1:0-95762 GCA_014323795.1 Paracoccaceae bacterium
GGGGGGGGGGGGGGCGATAACCTACTACAGAAACAGAACAATAGGAAGAAGTCTACAACCCAAATATATGAACTATCTGACGTGCACCGCATCCGCCATCGCCAAAATACGGGAGTTTTATGCGGAGGATTACGCGCTTTTCGGGCACATCTTCGGGACAGAAACCGGGCATTTCAGCCCTGCGGGCGCAGGGATTGCCAAGGCGGCAGGCGCGGCAAACAAAATCGGCACTTGATTTCCCTCCCTTGCCCCGGTAACGGGTGCGCAGAGTTGAATCGGGCCACATTTGCGGCCCCCCCGGATAAGGAGTCATTCTATGGCGAAGGCAAGGTTTGAGCGACTGAAGCCGCACTGCAACATTGGCACGATTGGTCATGTTGACCATGGCAAGACAACTCTGACGGCTGCGATTACAAGGCAGTTTGGCGATTTCAAGGCCTATGATGAGATTGATGCTGCCCCGGAAGAGAAGGCGCGCGGCATCACCATTTCGACCGCGCATGTGGAGTATGAGACGGTGCGCCGTCACTACGCGCATGTGGATTGTCCTGGTCACGCTGATTATGTGAAGAACATGATAACCGGTGCCGCGCAGATGGATGGTGCCATTCTGGTTGTGAGTGCTGCCGATGGCCCGATGCCACAGACGCGGGAGCATATTCTTTTGGGGCGCCAGGTTGGCATTCCCGCGATGGTTGTTTTTCTCAACAAGGTTGATCAGGTTGATGATGCGGAACTTCTGGAACTTGTGGAGATGGAAGTTCGTGAACTTCTGACGGAATACGACTATCCTGGCGATGATATCCCGGTTATTTCGGGTTCTGCCCTAGCCGCTTTGGAAGGGCGCGATGATGCCTTGGGCAAGGACAGGATTGCCGCACTGATGGCCGCCGTGGACGACCGCATCCCGCAGCCGAAGCGTGCGGTTGACCAGCCGTTTCTGATGCCTATAGAAGATGTGTTTTCGATTTCCGGTCGGGGCACGGTTGTGACCGGCCGGGTGGAGCGGGGCAAGATCAATGTGGGTGAAGAAATAGAAATCGTTGGCATCAGGGATACCCGGAAGACGACCTGCACGGGTGTTGAGATGTTCCGCAAACTGCTTGATAGTGGCGAGGCGGGCGACAACATCGGTGCGCTGCTGCGCGGGATTGACCGGGAGAAGGTGGAGCGCGGCCAGGTTCTGTGCAAGCCGGGGTCCGTGACGCCGCATACGAAGTTTGAGGCCGAGGTTTATATTCTGACCAAGGAAGAGGGCGGGCGCCACACGCCGTTCTTTGCCAACTATCGTCCGCAGTTCTACTTTCGCACAACGGACGTGACCGGCACGGTTGCGCTGCCTGACGGCACGGAGATGGTGATGCCCGGCGACAACCTGAAGTTCGCGGTGGAGCTGATCGCCCCCATCGCCATGGAAGAGGGCCTGCGCTTCGCCATCCGCGAAGGCGGGCGCACCGTCGGTTCCGGCGTCGTGACCAGAATCGTGCAGTAAGGGATACCCGCCGCAGCCATGCGGCAATTCAGGCCGGGTTCAGTGCCCGGCGCGCCACAAACACATACATCCTGGTGAAAGGCAAAAAGATGCAAGGCCAAAACATTCGCATTCGGCTGAAGGCGTTCGATTACCGTGTGCTGGATGCCGGCACACGGGAAATCGCCAACACCGCCAAACGAACCGGTGCTCAAATCAGGGGACCAATACCACTGCCCGGAACCCTCAACCCCCGCAGGGTGTAACGCATCACAAGGACAGGAGTGAAATCTGTGACCGACGACCCAGGAATCCGCGTGAAAGCCGACCAGGCCGACATTGATCTGATTGCGTAAGAGCTCAACGAAAGCACAGGCCTGTCGTGGCTTTGGGCGTTTTTGTTTGGTCCTTTGTATTTTCTATTCCACGGATTTTATAAATGGGCGATCATCACGTTTGTTCTGTGCCTTCTCATCACAGGGTTTGTTCCGGCCCCTTTCTGCGCCTGCCCTGCCTGGAGGGAACGGGCCAGGGAAAAGGCTGAACGGATGACCCTGCCGGATCGGGCCAGGCGCGGCGGATGAAACCCGAACCGGGGAAGGTTCGGCCTCCCCCTCGTACGACAGACATAACCGAACCGGATGAACGCCGAAGAGGCGGACAAACACAGGTTTGCCGGGTGATGCTGAAAGCAATGGCTGCGGCATGGCCCGGAAACCCCTTGTGCAACAGTGCCGTTGCGCCTATCGTGGCCTCATCTGGCCACAGGGGTTTAGCTCAGTTGGTAGAGCATCGGTCTCCAAAACCGAAGGTCGTGGGTTCGAGTCCCTCAGCCCCTGCCAGATTTCCGAACCGGTTTGATGGTGCTGATGCATACGAAAGCGGCCCGTTTGGCTGAAAATTCGGGATTCTGACCGGCACGGCCCGATGGTGTGCTCTGTGGCCTGCGGCCACCGAAACGGCCCGCTTTTATCAAAAGCTGTTCAGCCAGACCTGAATTCTTTCAGGGAGTTCTGCGGCGCATTGATTCGATATCGCTGACAATCAGGGACACGGCCGGGCGCACACGCCACCCTGGCGGGTGGCCTCTCCCCTGTCCCCGTGCGCCCGCTTCTGTCAACAGCCTTGCCGAATGCCGCCGCTGTGCGAATCGGTTGTCCGGCCCGGATACCCCCGCACATTCACGTTTGCGCCTGTGTCAATGCAATTCACAATGCGGTCGGCTGGTGCATTGTCCCACCGGTCTGTGTCCGCCCAATCGCACCTTTCCTGTGCCCGCACCACAACCCTGCGGTTGCCCTGATGCCCGCCCCGGCGCGGCTGTGAGTGTGTGGGTTTATTTTCCTTGTGATCCTGTTTCTTCGCGCCTGCGGCCCGCAGAACCTGCGCCACTCCCGGTGCGCCTTCGTTATCTGCGTAGTAGAGCGGCGTAAAATTACGCCCGTCCCGCACGTTGACGTGCGCCTTTGCCTTAAGCAGGGCATCCGCCATTTCGGCCGAGGCCCATTTTGCCGCCAGGTGAAGCGGTGTTGGGCGGTGTATGTTCCGTATTATCCTAGGTCTATTTGTTCTGTTCACTCGGGGAAAGGAAGTTACGTATGCGGTAGATCCAAAATAAATGGTCTTTAATCGAAACGTGCTAGGTTAAGCATGTTCCTAGCACGTCAACGGGTAGCAACCGTTCTGAAGAGAAACACCATATCGCTAATGGCTACAATCGCTAACACAAGGAAACCCTGCGATGAAAACCCTGATAAACACAGTTGCTGCCTTGACTGTAACAACTGCAACTGCAGCCTATGCTAACCAAGAATGCGATGTTCATAACACCATGTGGTGGAGACATACAACCTTGGAAAATGTTAAGACTTGCATGAAAGAAGGCGTAGCTCTGGATGACTTTGCAAAAAGGTTGGCCAGAGTTTATGGTCCAGAAGATATAAAAAATGACGCTCTTTTTCTGGTGAAATCCAATCACACTCCTAAGGGAAATTGGAGAAGGCAGTATGAAACTTCACCCGTAGATGACAGCCGAACAGAGTATTTATCATTGAGTGGGACTTCTATCAGAGGAAGATATAGTATTAGCCGGGTCACTCCAACATTTCAGATACGCTGTCAAGAAAACTCCACGCACATGTATTTCCATTTCGATGGACATTTCATGTCTGATCACAGACATGGGCATATCACTTATCGTATTGATAAGGAGAAAGCTCGCACTCGCAAGTTCGAAGAGTCTAATAACAATAAGTCTCTGGGGCTGTGGAGCGGATCAGGTATAGGTTTTTTGAAAAGCCTGTTCGACCATGACAAACTCTTTATTAGGGCTACACCCTACAATGAGAATGTTGTAGAAACAACATTCAATATCACAGGTCTTAGAGAAGCGATTAAGCCGCTGCGAAAAGCCTGCAATTGGTAAAATGCCGATCCTCAAGGTTCGCACTGGCCTTGATGCAGTCCGGAACGCTTTGGTTCGTCGCCAGATCCCGGAATCCTGCACCGGCCTTGGCAAGGGTTGATTTTGCCACCTGATGGTTCCCGTCACCCCGCGTAATTTCTGCAAGGCGGAAGGCATATAACAAGGAAACCCTGTTTTTCGGGCGACAGATGCCCCCTTGCGCCCGCGCCCCGATGCCGTTAGACGACACGATGAAATACGCAGGAGGTATGTGGTGGCCCGGACAAACCCTTTTCAGTTTATGCAGCAGGTGCGTGCGGAAGTGTCCAGGGTGGTGTGGCCCACGCGGCGCGAAACGCTGATCACCACCGGGATGGTTTTCGTGATGGCATTCCTTTTTGCGCTGTTCTTTTTCGGCGTGGATCAGCTGGTGCAGCTGGGTTTGACCGGCATTCTTTCGATGAACCCTTGACCCTGTACATGCGGGGTGGTACCCCATGGCCCGAATCCCGGACAATCAGGCTAAAGCGAGAGCCGCACCAGCCCCCAGAATCTGTCTGGCACCACGAAATTCAGGAACCCGACTTATGGCACTCAAATGGTATTCGGTCAGCGTTCTATCGAACTTTGAAAAAAAGGTTCGCGACGAGATCCTGGAAAAAGTGGACCGGAAAGGTCTAGGCGAAGAAATTGTCGATGTTCTGGTCCCCACCGAAAAGGTGATTGAGGTGCGTCGTGGCAAGAAGGTAACCACCGAACGGCGGTTTATGCCGGGCTATGTGCTTGTGCGCATGGACATGAGCGAGAAGGGTTATCACCTGATCAACAGCATCCCCCGCGTCACGGGTTTCCTGGGGCAGTCCGGCAAGCCGACACCAATGCGCGACCGGGAAATGGCCTCCATCCTAAACCAGGTTGAGGAAGGTACGGAACGTCCGCGCACACTCATCAGTTTCGATGTGGGTGAACAGGTCAACGTCAACGATGGCCCGTTCAAAGGCTTCTCCGGCATGGTCGAGGACGTGGACGAAGAAAATGCCCGCCTGAAAGTGACCGTGTCAATCTTTGGGCGGGCTACGCCGGTAGAACTGGAATACACCCAGGTATCAAAGCAAAACTGAACAGGCATTCAGGTCGCGAAAACCGCGAAATCTGTCGCAGCCTTTGGTTTCGGAACTGTAACATCTTGTGAACTCTGGCCGAAACGGTCCGGAGTGAATTTTAGCCAAAAACCTTCGGGTTCTTGTGTTCGGGCGATGGTTCCGCCGGTTTCCACCCTAACGGCCCATACCGGATTAATTGCGTCGGGCCTTCATATTGGCGCATCTTGCCAAATATCCTGCAGGCCGCATCTCCGGTGGGTTTCACCGGGGTCGATGGCCCGCGTTCTTGCCCCGGTGCAGGTTCCGGGATCGGAATTTACAGCCGTATTGGCCGGATAAAAAATACTTCGGCACGTTGCCGGTTTCAAACCGCGGCGCAAGGGCCGCTTCAGGGCGAACCCTGCATCCGTGCCAAAGTTTCACCGGAAATCACAGGACTTATACATTGCACTCCGAACCGGATTTTACCGACCGGGAATATTCAAAGAGTTCGCAATCCATGATGAACATTTCGCAATCCATGATGAACATATTGTGAAGAGGGCCGTCGGTCCCGTCTGCGCCACCACCGATGCCGGGATATGGTGATGCTTTCGGACCCGCAGCGGGTTGCGTGTTTAACCGGGAACAGCCATAACCCATGCACCATGCAAAATATTTGGGCAAAATATTTGGTTATTTGCACGGCAACGGCGGCGAACAGCCCCTTGCCGGCCTGTGTCAAACCGTCTATACGCACAGCATGTCGCAGAAATTGCGACCCTTCATTGGGGTACGTGCGCCACGTGTGACGCGGCGGGATCACGCTTTTATATCGCAGACGTACGCGTATGTTTGCCGAAAGAAAGGATAAGCCGATGGCCAAGAAAGTCGCTGGCACTATGAAACTGCAGGTTCCCGCAGGTCAGGCCAACCCGTCCCCGCCGGTCGGCCCGGCACTGGGCCAGCGCGGAATCAACATCATGGAATTCTGCAAGGCCTTCAACGCCAAGACCCAGGATATGGAACCGGGCTCCCCATGCCCGACCGTGATCACTTACTACGCAGATAAATCCTTTGCGATGGAAATCAGGACACCGCCTGCATCCTATTATCTTCGCAAGGCAGCCGGGTTGAAATCCGGGGCCAACCTGCCGGGGCGTGAGACTGTCGGGTCTGTGACCGAAGCTCAGATCAAGGAAATCGCGGAAGCAAAAATGAAAGACCTGAACGCCAACAACACTGATTCTGCAATGCAAGTCATCTTGGGCACTGCCCGGTCGATGGGTATCGGGGTGAAAGGGTAAGGGCATGGCAAAACCCGGAAAACGTACGAAAGTTGCCAGGGCCGCTTTCGCCGAGAAGTCCGACGTATCGGTTGTTGATGCGATCAGGCTTATTAAATCCAATGCCTCCGCCAGGTTCGATGAAACGGTGGAAATCGCCGTGAACCTGGGGGTGGATCCTCGCCATGCGGACCAAATGGTCCGCGGCACGGTCACGCTGCCGTCAGGTACCGGCAAATCCGTGCGTGTGGCAGTCTTTGCCCGCGGCGAAAAGGCGGATGAAGCCAGGGCCGCAGGCGCAGACATAGTTGGTGCCGAAGATCTGATGGAAATGGTCCAGGGCGGCACCATTGAGTTTGACCGCTGCATCGCAACCCCGGACATGATGCCCATCGTTGGCCGTGTGGGCAAGGTGCTGGGCCCGCGCAATCTGATGCCGAACCCCAGGGTTGGCACCGTGACCATGGATGTCAAAGCGGCCGTCGAGGCAGCCAAAGGTGGCGAGGTCCAGTTCAAGGTTGAAAAGCAGGGCATCGTGCACACAGGTATCGGCAAGGCGTCCTTCGGCGAAGACGCGCTGACAGCCAACGTGAAAGCCTTTGTACAGGCCGTGGCAAGGGCGAAACCCGCCGGGGCCAGGGGCAGCTACATGAAGAAAGTGTCGATGAGTTCCACCATGGGACCGGGCGTTTCGGTCAATATCGCGGACGCGACCGCCGAATAAGGCGCGGGGTACGCCTTGCCTGCCCTGTGCCAACCTGCATGAAAACCCAGGCTCCTTTGCCCAGGCTTCCTGCGGGATGGACGCGGGTGAAAATCTGCCGGTAAGCAGTTCCGAGAGAGAATCCATGTCCCACAAGACCATGACTCCCGAACTGGCACCACCGAAAGGCAAAACCATTTATACAATCCGGCACAATCGGACGCAACAATGTCGAAGGCGGTGCCCGGAGTGATGCGAACGTGCTCTGCGGCCCGGAATTGTACTGGTTGGGATATGCAGAACTTTCGTCATTTCGGGCACCGGGTTGACGCCCGGCACAAAAGCGAGGTCAACGACCATGAATTGCTTTTCCAAAAGTGCCGCTTTTTAACCAGTGGCTGCCTGGAAACGAAGGTGCCACCCATGAACCAAAGTCTCTGATGCCACGGCTGTCTGGCCATTGCAGGAAAGGTTCGGCACTCTCGTGCAAAACGGGTGCATGCTCCGGGTTGGCGATTCTCCGGGCAGCCGCAATAATATGATGGAAGCCTTCAGGTTACTTTTCAGGAAAACCGGAATTCCATCACACCATTTTCGGGAACCAGGTAAACCTTCAGCGTTCCCTCAAGGCAGGATGCCAAAGAGTGGCCCCGCTGATGAATGCCACGGAAAAATATTGGGAAATCAGGTGTCATCTGTGCTTGGCAAGCCTGACAAAACCCACTAGGAGGCAACCAATCCGGTTGGTAACTGCGAATCGGATTATCTGTCCAAGACGGCGGGGGCGGTCTAACCGCTTAATTGCCTGCCTGAGACGGGAAAAGAACAAACCGCCCGGGGCAACCCCGGGCGATTTTGGGAAAGACCCGTATTACGGACCGCAAGGTCGGTGAATCCGCATCGGCAAACAAGCCGGGAACAATCTGTTTCCCATAACTGGAGCAAAACCGTGGATAGAGCCCAGAAAGAAAAAGTGGTCGAAGAGCTCGGCCATATCTTCACGGATTCCGGCGTGGTTGTGGTATCACACTATGCCGGCCTGACAGTTGCGGAAATGCAGGACTACCGGAGGCGCATGCGCGAAGCTGGTGGTGTTGTCCGTGTTGCCAAAAACAGGCTTGCCAAAATCGCCCTGGAAGGCACCCGCTGCGAAGCCATGTCCGGTCTGCTGACCGGCATGACAGTTTTCGCATATTCCGAAGATCCGGTCGCGGCGGCGAAAGCTACCGAAGACTTTGCCAAATCAAACGACAAGCTTGTCGTCCTTGGCGGATCAATGGGGGAAAATCTGCTGGATCCGGCCGGAGTCAAGGCCGTGGCCGCCCTGCCATCACGTGAGGAGCTTATTGCATCCGTCGTGAGTTGCATCGGCACCCCTGCCTCGGACATCGCCTGCGCAATTGGCGCACCTGCTTCCAATATGGCTTCGATTATCTCGACGATCGAAGAAAAGGCGGAAGCGGCATAACGGAAACGCAAATGACGGACCAGGACGCGGGGCAACCTTGATCATCCCGGAACGACACACATATCATCAGACGGAAACCCAAACATGGCTGATATCAAGAAACTGGCAAAAAAGATCGTTGGTCTGACGCTTCTCGAAGCCCAAGAACTGAAAACCATCCTCAAGGACGAGTACGGAATTGAACCGGCCACCGGAGGTACGGTGATGATTGCCGACCCGGCTGCAGGTGGCAACGCCGGGGACGCGGCGGCCGAGGAGAAAGACGAATTTGACGTGATCCTGAAAGCCGCGGGCGACAAGAAGATAAACGTCATCAAAGAAGTCCGTGCTATCACTGGCCTGGGCCTGAAAGAAGCCAAAGAGCTGGTGGAAGCAGGCGGAAAGGCTGTCAAGGAAGGCGCACCGAAAGCAGAAGCTGAAGAGATCAGGAAGAAGCTCGAAGAAGCAGGTGCTGAAGTCGAACTCAGGTGATTTTAGCCTTCGGCCCCAGGCCGAAGATCAATTTGGCGGGCTGGGCTTGTCAGAAGCGAGCCCAGCCGGGCACGTGTTTCCAGGGGCCACCACGGTGACCTCTTGAAAGACGCGTCGGAAGTTCGGGCGTATCGGGGATGGGATCCCGGACAAGAATGGAACATCAACCGTCCAAACAGTTTCGCGCCCCGGTGCCCAACGGGGGGCGGGGCGTCAAAGCTACAGGCAGACCAACCCGATGGCGCAAACCTATTCCGGTTTCAAACGGATCCGCAAACACTATGGCAAAATCCGCGAAGTGCTGGATATGCCGAACCTGATAGAGGTTCAGAAAATATCTTACGATTTGTTTCTGCGCTCCGGCGATCAGGACACCCACACCGACGACGAAGGCATCCAGGGGGTGTTCCAATCCGTCTTCCCCATCAGGGATTTCAACGAAACGGCACTCCTCGAGTTTGTAAGATACGAGCTGGAAAGCCCGAAGTACGACGTGGAAGAATGCCAGCAGCGCGATATGACCTACAGTGCGCCGCTCAAGGTGACGCTCCGTCTGATCGTGTTCGAAGTGGATGAAGATACCGGCGCAAAGTCAGTCAAGGACATCAAGGAACAAGACGTCTTCATGGGTGACATGCCTCTGATGACGCACAACGGCACGTTCATCGTGAACGGCACGGAACGGGTGATCGTCAGTCAAATGCACCGTTCCCCCGGCGTGTTCTTTGACCACGACAAGGGCAAGACGCACAGCTCGGGCAAGATTCTGTTCGCGTCGCGGATTATCCCCTACCGCGGATCCTGGCTAGACTTTGAATTCGACGCCAAAGACATCGTTCATGTACGCATCGACCGTCGCCGCAAACTGCCGGTGACGACGCTGCTTTATGCCTTGGGCCTGGACCAGGAAGACATAATGGATGTCTATTACGACACGGTACAGTATAAGCTGAAAAAGAGAAAAAAGGCATGGGCAACCAAATTCTTCCCGGAGCGCATCCAGGGCACCAAACCTGCGCATGACATCATTGACGCCAAGTCGGGCAAAATCATCGCCGAGGCGGGTAAAAAGGTGACCCCGCGCACAGCTAAAAAGTTGGCTGACGAAGGTAAGGTCACCGAAATGCTGTTACCCTACGAAAGCCTTGCCGGCAAATTTGTCGCCCAGGATATCATCAACGAAAAAACCGGGGAGATCTGGGTAGAAGCCGGTGATGAGCTGACTAT
Source organism: Paracoccaceae bacterium (assembly GCA_014323795.1). Lineage (GTDB taxonomy): Bacteria > Pseudomonadota > Alphaproteobacteria > Rhodobacterales > Rhodobacteraceae > Amylibacter. The sequence continues at coordinate 10,113 of JACONK010000011.1, forward strand.
CGAACACGACAAAGATGGCGAAATTTCGGGCGGCACCATCCAGCTGCTGCTCGACAACGGCGTGACCAGCATTCCGGTGCTGGACATCGATAACGTCAACGTTGGCCCTTATATTCGCAACACCATGGCGGTGGACAAGAATATGAATCGCGAAACCGCGCTGATGGATATCTACCGGGTGATGCGCCCGGGCGAACCGCCTACTGTTGAGGCGGCCTCGGGGCTTTTCGAAAGTCTGTTCTTTGACAGCGGTCGTTACGACCTGTCTGCCGTTGGTCGGGTGAAGATGAACATGCGCCTGGAACTTGATGTCGAAGACACGGTGCGCACCCTGCGCAAGGAAGACATCATCAGCGTTGTGAAGGCCCTTATTGAACTGCGCGACGGCAAAGGTGAGGTGGACGACATTGACCACCTTGGCAATCGCCGGGTGCGGTCGGTCGGTGAACTGATGGAAAACCAGTACCGTGTCGGCCTGCTGCGCATGGAACGCACGATTAAGGAGCGAATGAGCTCTGTAGAAATCGACACCATAATGCCCCAGGATCTGGTCAACCCGAAACCGGCTGTGGCGGCGGTGCGTGAATTCTTCGGCTCTTCCCAATTGTCGCAGTTCATTGACCAGACGAACCCGCTTTCCGAAGTGACGCACAAGCGTCGTCTGTCCGCGCTTGGACCAGGTGGCCTGACACGCGAACGTGCGGGTTTTGAGGTGCGCGACGTGCACCCGACCCACTATGGCAGGATTTGCCCGATCGAAACGCCGGAAGGTCCGAACATTGGACTGATCAATTCCCTGTCGTCATTTGCGCGCGTCAACAAGTACGGTTTCATAGAGACGCCTTACCGAAAGGTGGTCAACGGCAAGGTGACCGATGAGGTCTGTTACATGTCCGCAGCCGAAGAGATGCGCTACAAGGTGGCCCAGGCCAACGCACAACTCGATAGCAAAGGCAATTTCGAGAATGAGTTGGTGAGTACCCGCAAATCCGGTGAGTACATCATGAGCCCGCGCGAAACCGTTGATTTTATTGACGTATCACCAAAACAGCTGGTGTCTGTTGCGGCATCTCTCGTTCCGTTTCTGGAAAATGACGACGCGAACCGCGCCCTAATGGGATCGAACATGCAGCGTCAGGCGGTGCCGCTTGTAAAATCCGAAGCGCCTTTCGTTGGCACAGGTATAGAAGAGATTATGGCCCGCGATTCCGGTGCTGCAATCACCGCCCGTCGCAGCGGGATCATTGACCAGGTGGATGCCATGCGAATTGTGGTCAGCGCGACCGAAGATCTGGAACCGGGTGCCCCGGGTGTGGACATCTACCGTCTTCGCAAATTCCAACGGTCAAACCAGAACACCTGCATCAACCAGCGTCCGTTGGTGAAGGTGGGTGACCGGGTATCTGGCGGAGAGGTAATCGCTGACGGCCCGTCCACAGATCTCGGGGAGCTGGCACTGGGAAAGAACGTGCTCGTCGCCTTCATGCCGTGGAATGGCTACAACTATGAGGATTCGATTCTAATCTCTGAGCGGATTGTAAAAGACGACGTCTTCACCTCAATCCACATCGAAGAATTCGAGGTGGCCGCCCGCGACACCAAACTGGGGCCGGAGGAAATAACCCGCGATATCCCGAACGTGGGCGAAGAGGCACTGCGCAACCTTGATGAGGCGGGCATCGTCTATATCGGGGCTGAAGTGGGCCCCGGTGACATCCTCGTAGGTAAGGTCACGCCGAAAGGCGAAAGCCCGATGACGCCGGAGGAAAAACTCCTGCGCGCCATCTTCGGTGAGAAAGCATCCGACGTGCGCGATACTTCCCTGCGCCTGCCGCCGGGGGACTACGGCACAGTCGTGAAAGTTCGCGTATTCAATCGCCATGGTATCGACAAGGACGAACGTGCACTGCAGATCGAACGAGAAGAGGTGGAACGCCTTAGCCGTGACCGCGACGATGAGATGGCAATCCTTAATCGCAACATCTACGCCCGTTTGCGATCTCTCATTGAAGGCAAAAAGGCTGTTAAGGGCCCAAAAGGCGTAAAACCTGGTTCCACCATCAATGCGAACCTGCTGGAAAGCCTCAGCCGCGGTCAGTGGTGGCAGCTGGTGCTCCGCAACGATTCGGAAGCAGCGGAAGTTGAAGCACTCAACAGCCAGTATGAAGCGCAGAAGCGGACGCTGGAATCCCGGTTCGAAGACAAGGTGGAGAAAGTGCGCGGCGGCGACGACCTGCCCCCGGGCGTGATGAAGATGGTCAAGGTCTTCATCGCCGTGAAGCGCAAGTTGCAGCCGGGCGACAAGATGGCCGGGCGCCACGGGAACAAGGGTGTTATCAGCCGGGTGGTTCCGGTCGAAGATATGCCGTTCCTGGGTGACGGTACGCCGGTCGATTTCTGCCTCAACCCGCTGGGCGTACCTAGCCGCATGAACGTAGGTCAGATACTTGAAACACACATGGGATGGGCCGCGCACGGCCTGGGCAAGATGATCGGTGATGCGCTCACCGACTATCGCCGCTCGGGGGACATGGCACCGCTTAAGGATGCCGTGAAGTACGCCTATGGAAACAATATCTACGGTGCCGCCTTCGCCGAGATGTCTAATGACGAGATGCTGGAGGCTGCTGGCAACGTGACCAACGGTATTCCGATTGCCACACCAGTCTTTGACGGTGCGAAAGAGGCCGATATCAACGAGATGCTGGTGAAGGCGGGGTTTGATTCCTCTGGCCAGTCGACTCTTTATGATGGCCGCACCGGGGAACCATTCGCCCGCCCGGTGACAGTCGGCATCAAGTACCTGTTAAAGCTGCACCACCTGGTAGATGATAAAATCCACGCCCGATCTACCGGACCGTACTCCCTCGTTACCCAGCAGCCGCTGGGTGGTAAGGCACAATTTGGTGGCCAACGCTTCGGTGAGATGGAGGTCTGGGCACTGGAAGCTTACGGTGCTGCCTACACATTGCAGGAGATGTTGACGGTGAAATCCGATGACGTCGCTGGCCGAACAAAGGTCTATGAGGCCATCGTCAAGGGCGAAGACAGTTTCGAAGCCGGCGTACCCGAAAGCTTCAACGTGCTTGTGAAGGAAATCCGTTCTCTGGGTTTGAACGTCCAGTTGCTGGACGCGGAGGGTGGTGAGTAGCGGCGGCAGAAATCCCGCCCCACCGACAATATGCGGGGCGCGGGGTTCACCCGGCCGCTACCACACGGAATTTAGGAGTTCGACATGAATCAGGAAATCACAAATAACCCGTTCAACCCGGTTCAACCGCCACGTAATTTTGATGAGATCAGGATATCTCTGGCCTCGCCAGAGCGGATACTGAGCTGGTCTTATGGCGAGATCAAGAAGCCGGAAACCATCAACTACCGAACGTTCAAACCGGAACGTGATGGCCTGTTCTGCGCCCGTATCTTTGGCCCGATCAAGGACTACGAATGCCTCTGCGGAAAGTATAAGCGGATGAAATATCGCGGGGTGACCTGCGAGAAATGCGGAGTGGAAGTCACGCTGCAAAAGGTGCGCCGTGAGCGTATGGGCCACATTGAACTCGCCGCCCCGGTCGCGCACATCTGGTTCCTGAAGTCGCTGCCATCCCGTATCGGCCTGATGCTGGACATGACCCTGCGCGAACTGGAGCGTGTGCTCTACTTTGAACATTATGTGGTGATTGAACCTGGTCTGACCGACCTGCAGTATGGCCAAATGCTCAACGAAGATGAGTATATGGAGGCACAGGACGTCTACGGTGAAGACGCATTCAACGCAGGTATCGGGGCGGAAGCGATCCGCGAGATGCTGTCGAACATTGACCTGGAGGCAGAGGCCGAACAGCTGCGCATCGATCTGGCGGAAGCCACTGGTGAATTGAAACCGAAAAAAATCATTAAGCGCCTGAAAATTATTGAAAATTTCATCGAATCCGGCAACCGCCCGGAATGGATGGTACTGACCGTAATCCCGGTAATCCCACCTGATCTGCGCCCGCTGGTGCCGCTCGACGGTGGCCGGTTCGCGACGTCAGATCTCAACGACCTTTACCGCCGCGTGATTAACCGGAACAACCGCCTGAAGCGCCTCGTTGAGCTGCGCGCACCGGACATCATCGTCCGCAACGAAAAGCGGATGTTGCAGGAGTCGGTCGACGCGCTGTTCGACAACGGTCGCCGGGGCCGCGTGATAACGGGCCCCAACAAGCGCCCGCTTAAATCACTATCCGATATGCTGAAAGGCAAGCAAGGCCGTTTCCGCCAGAATCTGCTCGGTAAGCGGGTTGATTTCTCTGGTCGTTCGGTCATCGTGACCGGGCCGGAACTGAAACTGCACCAGTGCGGTCTGCCCAAGAAGATGGCACTCGAACTCTTCAAGCCGTTCATCTATTCGCGGCTGGAGGCGAAGGGACTCAGTTCCACCGTAAAACAGGCCAAGAAAATCGTTGAAAAAGAGCGTCCCGAGGTGTGGGATATCCTGGACGAGGTGATCCGGGAATATCCGGTTTTGCTTAATCGTGCACCGACGCTGCATCGCCTGGGCATCCAGGCATTTGAACCGGTTCTGATAGAAGGCAAAGCGATTCAACTGCATCCGCTGGTCTGTTCGGCCTTCAATGCCGATTTTGACGGGGATCAAATGGCTGTCCACGTGCCGCTGTCGCTGGAAGCCCAGCTGGAAGCACGTGTTCTGATGATGTCGACAAACAACGTTCTGTCGCCTGCCAATGGTAAACCGATCATCGTGCCATCCCAAGACATGATCCTCGGGCTCTACTACACATCAATGGAGCGTACCGGAATGAAGGGTGAAGGCATGACCTTCGCCTCCCCGCAAGAGGTGGAGCATGCGCTGGAACAGGGCCTTGTGCACCTGCACTCCAGGATCACCTGCCGCATGAAACTGATTGATGATGAAGGGGCAGAGGCATGGCAGCGATTTGAAACCACACCAGGCCGGGTGCGCATGGGTGCGCTTCTGCCGCTCAACAACAAGGCACCGTTTGACATCATCAACCGTCTTCTTCGAAAGAAAGAAGTGGGTGAAATCATCGATACCGTCTACCGCTACTGCGGCCAGAAAGAGAGTGTCATTTTCTGTGACCAAATCATGAACCTTGGATTCAAGGAAGCATTCAAGGCTGGCATTTCCTTCGGCAAGGACGACATGGTCATCCCGGAAAAGAAATGGGCGATAGTGACCGACACCCGCGAGCAGGTGAAAGAGTTTGAGCAGCAGTACCTTGACGGTCTGATTACCCAGGGCGAGAAATATAACAAGGTCGTGGACAGCTGGTCGAAGTGTTCCGATGCCGTTGCGGATGCGATGATGGGTGAGATCTCCTCGTTGCAAGTCAACGATGCGGGTGCTGAGGAGGAGCCAAACTCCGTCTATATGATGGCGCATTCCGGTGCCCGTGGTTCGCCTGCGCAGATGAAACAGCTGGGCGGGATGCGCGGCCTGATGGCCAAGCCAAGCGGCGAAATCATCGAGACACCGATAATCTCCAACTTCAAGGAAGGCCTGACGGTGCTGGAGTACTTCAACTCCACCCACGGAGCCCGGAAAGGTCTGGCCGATACGGCACTGAAGACCGCGAACTCCGGTTACCTGACCCGTCGCCTGGTGGACGTGGCACAGGACTGCATCGTGCGCATGCATGATTGCGGCACCGAACGCGGCATAACCGCTGCGGCTGCCGTCAACGACGGTGAAGTGGTGACGAGTTTGGGCGAGCGTATCCTTGGCCGGATCGTAAATGAAAATATTTTGAACCCGGCTACCGGTGACCTGTTGGTCACACGTGGTGAACTGATCGATGAGCGCATGGCTGACACCATCGAAAACGTCGGTGTCGCCACGGTTCAAATCCGGTCACCGCTGACCTGTGAAGCCGAGGACGGAATCTGTGCCATGTGCTATGGTCGTGACCTGGCACGCGGTACGCTGGTAAACCCGGGTGAGGCCGTGGGTATTATCGCTGCCCAGTCCATCGGTGAACCCGGAACGCAGCTGACAATGCGGACGTTCCACATCGGCGGTATCGCACAAGGTGGCCGGCAGTCATTCCAGGAAGCTTCCAGCGACGGCACCATCAGCCTGACCAACCCGAACATCCTGAGGAACCGCGACGGTGAGCAGATCGTTATCGGTCGCAATACCGAAATGGTGTTGACAGATGAAACCGGGGTGGAGCGGGCCCGCCACAAGCTGACCTACGGCTCCAGGCTGATCGTGAAGGACGGTGCCAGGGTGGCCCGGGGTAACAAGCTCTTTGAATGGGATCCCTACACCCTGCCGATCATTGCGGAAGCGGACGGGAAGGCAAAGTTCATCGACCTGATGTCCGGCATCTCGGTGCGGAACGAAACCGACGACGCGACCGGCATCAGCCAGAATATCGTGACTGACTGGCGCACCGCACCGAAAGGCAAAGATCTGAAGCCGGAGATTATCGTGGAAGGTGCCGACGGAGAACCGGTTCTTAACGGCGCGGGTAACCCGGTCAGATATGCCATGTCCGTGAATGCGATCCTGTCTATCGAGGATGGGCAGGAAATCATAGCTGGTGACGTTGTTGCCCGGATCCCGCGCGAAGGTACCAAGACCAGAGACATCACCGGTGGTTTGCCGCGGGTCGCCGAACTCTTTGAGGCACGACGTCCGAAGGATCACGCCATCCTCGCAGAGCTGGACGGCTACGTCCGCTTCGGCCGCGACTACAAGAACAAGCGGCGTATATCGATTGAACCGGGCAGCGGCAACCTGGACCCCGTAGAATACATGGTGCCGAAGGGCAAGCATATCACGGTCCAGGAAGGCGACTTCATCCGAAAGGGTGAATACATCATGGACGGTAACCCGGCCCCGCATGACATCCTGAACATCATGGGTGTGGAAGCCTTGGCCGAGTACATGGTGAATGAAGTCCAGGACGTCTATCGCCTGCAGGGCGTGAAAATCAACGACAAGCACATTGAGGTTATCGTGCGCCAGATGTTGCAGAAGTGGGAGATAACGGAATCCGGAGGCACAACGCTTCTGAAAGGCGAACATGTCGACAAGGCCGAGTTTGACGGGGTTAACGAAAAGGCCATCGCGGACGGGCGGGAGCCCGCCAAAGGTGGCCCGATCCTGCTTGGCATCACCAAGGCGTCGTTGCAGACTCGCAGCTTCATCTCTGCCGCGTCGTTCCAGGAAACCACGCGTGTGCTCACAGAGGCTTCTGTCCAGGGCAAGCGTGACAAGCTGATTGGTTTAAAGGAAAACGTTATCGTTGGTCGCCTGATTCCGGCTGGCACTGGCGGGGCGATCAACAGGATCAAACGGGTCGCAAAAAATCGCGATGCCAAAATCCTGGAAGAAAAACGTGTCGCGGCAGAAGAGGCCGCAGCACTGCTTGCCCCGGCAGAAGGAACCATCCCGGGGGACGACGACAGGATGTCGGCCCTGGATGTGGCTGACAGCGACGTGATGGGGGAGGATCAGGGGATTGAAGGATTCGGCCCTGACAAACAGAAACCGGCCTGACCTCTGTCTGACGCTTTGAAACAGGGAAACCCAGGCGCAAATCGGGGCCTTTCTTATCAGAACGTATGGGCGGTGCCCGGACGCCAATCATTCGCCGAACACCATAGAATCCGGGGGTGTGGCGGCGATTTCCGGGTTTGAAGTGTCTTCGAATCCGGTCCCTGATGGTCAGTGCTTCTTTCCGGCGGTTCGATATTTCGCACCACAAGTCGGCCGGGCCTTTGCGTCACGACGCAGGGGGCGATGATATCCACGAAACGGAACCCGAAATTATGATTCATTTTCAAGGTATGGCGCAGGTGTTTAACTGCCTTGAAAACAATCAGGATCTGCGGCGGCCCGACCAGCGACCGATGTCGCGCCACATCGGGGTCTTGTGCCCGGCCACCATCTCCCCCCCTGGGCTGTAGGGCATTTCACCCAAGCCTGGAACCCAGGCTGCAAAGCCCGTGGCGAGGCATGGATCTGTTGTGCCCGTGGCATTGCCCCCCGATGACGTTTCGGATGGCCACTATCCCGGTGACACACGGATCGTCGCCCATCCGCGCCACACAGGGGCAATAATCGGATTATTTTCCCTGCCAAAACCAGGCCGGGCGATTCACATACTCGGGGGGCCGCGACAGATGTCGTCGAAATCTGTTTTTGCAGCTGTATGGATATGAACAACCCCGACAGCGTCATCCGGATGCGCATCAGGGTGCCTTGAGGCCACATCGCATCCTGGTTGCGCACCCGGTGCAAGAATTCAGGATACGGCGGCACAAAAACCTGCCCGCATGGCTGGCAGCCGGTTCCGGATGCCTGGAACTGTAGTTTCCAGGTTCCTGGTCTGTGATCAGCGCAACCCGGAACATTGTCGGCATGCCGCTTTTGCTACACCTCGCATGGGATTTCGGGATCATCCTGCTGAGAGCAGATAATCAGGCATTCAGAGAAACCAGGCCGCACAGGCGGGGCGTCAGCACCGGGGAAGACAAAGTCGTTGTCCTGGCCGGGCAGCGTGTGGCGGGGTTCTGTTCCGGAGCTGATCCGCAAACGTTTCGGGTTTTCAGCCTGTGGCGCGATAGCATTTCCAGGTGCTCAGGTATTTTGCTGCTCCACAAGATCTATCCCTTCGACCGGGCGCAGGACGTGCGGCCTGGTCGGATCATAAAGTGCACTGTCCGCAAAGGTGTGATTTTCGGCCAGGGCCGGGCCCACCAGGATCAGTGCGGTTCGGGTAATCTTTTCTTTACGCACCTTCCTGCGAATGTCCGACAGGGTGCCCCGCAGGATGATCTGGTCCGGCCAACTGACCCGGTAACCCACCACCGCCGGGCAGAGTGCACCATAGTAGGGGGTCAGCCGACGCTCAATCTCGCGCATGTTACGCACGGCCAGGTGGATGGCGAGTGTTGTGCCGCTCTTTGCGAAGGTCTCCAGCGTTTCGCCTGTCGGCATGGCGGTCGACTGCATCGACATGCGCGTCAGCACAATGGATTGAGCGATTTCCGGGACTGTCAGCTCCTGGCCGAGCGCGGCGGCACAGGCGGCGTAGGCGGGTACGCCGGGAATGATCTCATAATCGATCCCGTCCGCCTTAAGCCGCCGGATCTGTTCCGCAATCGCGCCGTAAAGGGACGGGTCGCCGGAATGCACCCGGGCTACGTCTTGCCCCTGTTTGTGGGCCGTCAGGATTTCCGCGTGGGTTTCATCAAGTGTCATCGCCGCGGTATCCATCACCCGGGCATCCGCAGGCGCACAGGCCACAACCGCCCCGGGCACCAGGGAACCGGCGTAGAGACAGACCGGACAGGTCGCAATCCGCACCCGGGCCTTGACCGTGATCAAATCCGGATCACCCGGACCTGCACCGATAAAATAGACTGTCATGCCGCTCTCCCGTTCTGCCACATCGGCGCAACATGTGTTTCTGTTCTTTCCACCGCTGCCCCTGGCCGCTCAAGGGTCATCCATACAAACGCATGTGGTGTCGATTTTCCCGGCATAGCCGCGCGGGGTATACATGCGCGGGCCTGTGCCGAGCACCGCAAGCCGGGTATGGGAAGAGCCGACGATAACCAGTGTCAGCATATCGACCTCATCCGCCTCCAGCCTGTCAAGCCTGCGGTAGCGGATATGCTCTTCCGGCCGCCCGAGCGACCTGGCAAGCATCACTGGCGTGTCCGCCGGGCGGTGCTGCAAAAGGATGTCGCGTGCCAGCCCCAGAAGGGTGCGGCGGCGTTTGCTGACCGGGTTGTAGAAGGCAATCACGAAGTCGCCTTCGGCGGCACTGTGCAGGCGTTTGATGATGTGCGCACGCGGGGTCAGCAGGTCCGATAGCGATATGGCGCAAAAATCATGGCCGAGCGGTGCGCCCGCACGTGCAGCCGCCCCTTGCATGGCAGAGACGCCGGGCGTACAGCGCACCTCGACGCGGCGGGCGGCGGCGCTGACACCATGGTCATCTCCGGCGCGGTCAAGAAGTTCGAAAATCAACGCACCCATGGCATAAATCCCCGAATCGCCGGAGCAGACCAGCGCGACATTCCTGCCCTTGCCCGCTTCCTCCAGCGCGTAGCGGCAGCGCGCCTCTTCCGCGCCGAGCGGGAAATTCTTGCGCGTTTTACCTGCGGCAAGTGGACCAAGAAGGTCAATGTAAAGCCCGTAGCCCACAAGCTCGTCTGCGTCGGCCACGAAGCGGGACGCCTCCGGAGTACGCCAACTCGCCTGGCCGGGACCGAGCCCAACCAGCGAAACCGTGCCCCGGGGCTGCCCTCGCGGCACTTCAATGGGTGCATCCGACAAGGCAATGGCGCATGTTGCCCTGGCTGTTTTTTCCTTGGGCCATGTCAAGGAGGCACCTGGGCCCGCGCCTGCAAGTGCGGCAGCCTCTGCCACGCCGTGGCAACCGATTTCGGTGAATACGGCCTCTGACGGGTTTGCAAGCCGGGGGGTCAGTTCCTCAAGTTCTGCCGGTGTAAAGAGCCGCAAAGGCACCCCGAGCTCATCCGCGAGTGCCAGCACAGCCGGCTCATCCGCTTTCAGGTCAACGGTATGAATCGCCGCGATGGCCCCGGGGGCCAGTTCTGCCTCCGTAAGGCACTCTTGAACGAGCACGGAAAGTTCTTCCGGCGGGCAGTTCCGCGCACAACCTACTCCGAGCGAGGCGTATAGCGGATGAAAGCCGAGCGTGTTGTCCGGGGCGGCAGCCATATCTATCCAGACGTTGACGGATTCCTCACCGGGTGAGGCCGGGGGCATGCCGGACAAAAAGGTCTCACGGTGCGCAAGCTTCCCGCACAGGTGCAATTTTGCGCCGGACAGCAGCCGCGCCATGACATCCCTGGCCAGGTAGCCGTTGGCGATGCGCCAGCCCGGCGGGGGAGCGTCCAATGCGACGCCGAGTGATATTTCGCCGGCGGTCGTCACGGCTGCGCGGGTTTCCAATGTTGCCGCAACCTCCGCCGCCAACCGGTTTGCGCCGCGATGCCCGCCAAGCAGCGGGATCACTGTGGAGCCATCGTCCGGAATTGCGATGACCGGCGGCTCGGTGGTTTTGTCAACCAGCAAAGGGGCCACGGCGCGGATCAGGATACCCGCCGCGCAGACACCAACGATAGGGCGACCGGCAGCAAAGAGATCGCGGGCGTGATCAAGCGCGTTATCGAAGACCACATCGCCAGGAACCACCCGGTCTACCCGCGTGTGGAGCTGTGCACCGGGCATGCCCGCAACCCTGGCGGCGGTGTCGCGACCCGAGGCGGACAGGCACAGCACGGCAACGTTGGAATTTATAGCCAAGGATCTTTCCCTCGTGACACAAGGATCATCGAAAAATAAGGTGCTTTCTCCGGTGCTTCCGCGAGCGGTGCATAACACTCATTCGGTAAGGTTGCGCGTTCTACGTAAACGGCGTGACCAATCAGGCTTAGGTCGCCCAGAACACGGCGAATTTTATTCAGGTGGCGCCCGACTTTTATGATGGCGACCGAACTCGCCGCCTCAATTCGTGCCTTCAGCTCCGGCTCGTGCAGGGAGCAGGGGAGGATCGTCAGCACCTCATTGCGGGCCGAAAGCGGCTGGCCCACGACGGCGGCACAGGCGGTCACAGAGGTGACACCGGGCACGACCTCAACCCGGTGATCCCCCGATAATCGCGAGAAAAGATACATGAAAGAGCCGTAGAAAAACGGATCCCCTTCGCACAGCACTGCCACGTCGCGCCCGGCATCCAGGTGTGCGGCGATGGCGGCGGCACCAGCGTCATAAGCGGCCTGGGCCGGGGCGCGGTCAGTGGTCATGGGGATGGGGATTGGCAGTTCCTGCGCCCCGGCCGGAACAAACCCGGCAGCGATGGAGCGGGCGAAACTGTCACCGGCTTCCAGGGTCGGATAAGCCACCACAGGCACCGCCGCGATCAGCCGTGCGGCCTTGAGCGTGATCAGATCCGGATCACCGGGGCCGAGGCCTATGCCATAAAGTGTGCCACTCGTCATGACCGCAGCGCAGCCCCGGAAATGATCCAGGGCATCTTCTTCCCTTGGGGCGTAAGGCAGATCATCGTTTCACCAGGCTCCACTGGGTCACTGGCATGGCCGGACGCCAGCCAGTCATGCCCCCCACCGACTCTGCCCGGTGGATTTGAATCTTCGCCAGCTGGCCGCCGTGATGCCGGTGCATATCAATGAGCAGAGATTCGCTTTCCAGCGTCACCGCGTTGGCGACGAACCGCCCAAGCGGTCGCAGGGCATCCCAACAGGCGGTGAATGTTTCCTCGCTCAGACCACCACCGATAAAAATAGCATCCGGGGTCTTCAACCCATCGAGTGCGGCCGGGGCCTGGCCCTCCACAATCTCCAATCGCGGGGCACCAAGGGCCGCGGCGTTTTCGTGCGCCATCATCCGCCTGTCGGGGCGCGGCTCGATTCCGATAGCACGGGTGTGACGGGCGGCGCGCATCCATTCGACGGAGATGGATCCGCAGCCGCAGCCCACATCCCACAAAAGTGCGTCGCGCATAGGCATCAGCTTGGCGAGCGTGGCCGCACGGATCTCTTGCTTTGTCAACGTCCCGTCGTGACAAAAGAGATCGTCCGACAGGCCCGGCACACGTGACAACACTGCCGCGTCTGGTGCAGCGACGCATTCGATGGCGAGTGTATTGAAGGCGGGCACGTTATGGTTCCAGCTTTCGGCGATCCCATCAAAACGAACCTCGCCTTCACCACCCATGGCCGCCAATACGGTCATCCGCGACTGGCCGAAGCCACGGTCCGCCAGGAGTCGTGCGATCTGATCCGGAGTTTCGGCACCGGTCGTCAGGATCAGCAATTGCTGGCCCGGCTGGATGAAGGCGATCATCTGTTCCACCGGGCGCCCGTGAACCGTTAGCGTCTCAATGTCCGCAAGCGACCAGCCCATACGGGCGGCAGCGAGTTGGAAGGCGGATAGCTGGGGATGGTATGTAATCTCTTCCGGCGGGATTGCGCGCCCGATCCGTGCGCCGACAGAATACCAGAGCGGGTCACCGGTTGCGAGCACGACGACCCGGCACCCTTTCAGCCCCAGAAGGGTGTCGATCAGGGTGGAAAACGGGTGCGGCCAGGATAGCCGTTCAGCGGTCACCTTTTTTGACAGGGTGTGGTGACGCGTGCCACCGATGATCACCTCTGCAGCCTCAACCACCGCACGGGCGGCGGGGGCGAGACCGTCAAGCCCGTCTTCGCCGATGCCAACGATATGCAACCAACGGTCAGTCATGGTGGTACTCCGGTAATCCTGCGGCCAGTGCGTTTACCGCAGCACTTGCCATTGCGGAACCGCCACGCCGCCCAAACAGGGTGACGTAATCGCAGCCGTGCGGGTGGCGGGCGAGTTCGGCCTTGCTTTCCGCTGCGCCGACAAAACCGACCGGAAAGCCAAGGATCACGGCAGGTTTCGGTGCGCCCTGATCGAGCAATTCCAGCAGGTGGAAAAGCGCGGTGGGCGCATTGCCGATGGCAACGACAGACCCGTCCAGTTGGCCACCCCACAGTTCCACCGCTGCGGCACTGCGAGTGTTATTGATTCTGGCGGCAATGGCAGGGGTTTTCGGGTCGTTTAGCGTACAGATGACTTTGTTTTCGGCAGGCAGATTGCGGCGGACGATCCCGTTCGCCAACATCTCACAATCGCATAGGACGGGGGCACCCCCCGCGAGAGCCGCGCTGCCCGCCTCTGCTGCGCCAGGCGAGAAATCCAGCCGATCAGCGATGTCCATCATGCCGCAGGCGTGAATGAGGCGAATCACCGTGGGTAAGAGCGTTTCGGGAAAACGGTCAAGCCGGGCTTTCGCCCGAACAATTGCAAAGGACTGGCGGTAGATCGCGGACGGGTTGCGTTCGTATCGAATCATGCGGGAACCCTCAGATCATCTTCAAAATCGAGGTCAGAGAGCAGGGTTTTTCATATGCCATAATTTTTTTTACGCTCCTTCGGCACCATATCCGGGACGACCCAATGCCGCGGGTCCATCTTCCGCGTCGATTTTTGTCAGGGTTCAGGCGGGGCCGTGAACCTGAGCCGCTTTAAGCGGTGCGCTCCGCCTGGTCCGCGTGGGCCTGGGGTGCAAAATCAAGGATAAATCCCTGCCGGAACAGCATCTGTTTCAAACACCTTCAGACCGGTATGAAAAGGCCAAACCTCTGCACCCGCCACAGTCCGCAGGCACCGAACGACAGGCAGAATGAGCAATACCCGTGATCCCAAGAACCCGGTGCGTACCAATTGCCAGATACTCTTCGACCCTTTCGTGCGGAGGATTGTGAGGCGGTGATTGTGGCAGGCAGCTTCACAGGGTGGCCTTCCGGGCAGTCGGCACATCCGGATGGTTCCTGCAGTGCCTGTCAAATGCAGCCGCCGCCGGGTTGGGGGATTGCCCGAACCCACCATGGGCCCGCCCGCACTGGCTATATCAGTAGCCATGCAGCGTACTGGTGGTGAATTTCAGCCAATCACACGGCCCCGCCACTACGGCAGCGAGGTCGGGAATATAGTGACTTGCGGGAGTACCAAATCAATCAATTATCGGACCCTAACGCCCCAAGCCCATGAGCGTAGTACGCCTGTTTGTAAAAATATAGGGGATTATACGGCAAAGTCCCGGAATGGGGCTTATATCCTTGATTATGAACGTTGTCGTTCTTTACTGTCTCATCCGCTGATTAATCCACCTGCCTGCCGCCACGAACAGACGGTTTAGCCGCCAGCCAGGATAATATGGGATTTTACCGTATAAGTCCCAAATTTTATGGTGATACAGACAACGAACGGCTGACAGGCGGTGGCCACATACATGTTTACAATTTCTGCTGTTCGCCGGGCGAAGGCGAACGAAAGCAGGTTTGGCCGGACTATGTCCCAAGAACACGACCATGGCGGAAATATCGATGCGGCTGTGGCCCAATACGGCGGGCGGCGGGCGGAATGGCTTGACCTTTCCACGGGCATCAACCTGCGGCCCTATCCGCTGCCGGATATCCCCGCACACTTCTGGCATGCATTACCTGACAGTGCTGCGCAAAGTGCCTTAATTGATGCGGCACGGTCTTTCTGGGACGTGCCGGCAGGCATAGGCATTCTGCCCGCACCCGGTGTGTCGGTGCTGATCGCAGTGCTGCCACGCTTGGCCGCACGGGCCACGGTGCGGATTGAGCCGCTTACCTACAATGAACACGCAGCCGCCTTTAGGGCAGCCTACTGGTCAGTCCGCACGGGTGGCCAGACACTGGGACAGGTGGTGGTAAATCCCAACAATCCCTGTGGCAGGCTGTGGACGGCTGACGAGGTGATGGCCGCGCACCGGGTGCTGACCATCGTCGACGAAAGTTTCTGTGATGTATGCCCGGAGGCGTCGCTTGTCGCGCTTGCGCACCGGCCCGGTGTGGTCGTGCTGAAAGGGCTCGGCAAGTTCTGGGGCCTTGCCGGGATACGGCTTGGCTTTGCCCTTGCCCGGCCGCAGACCGTGGTGCGCCTGGCGGAGATGTTAGGACCCTGGGCCGTATCCGGCCCGGCACAGCACATCGGGGCGGCGGCCTTGCGGAACCATGACTGGGCGGCGACCACACGTACGCGGCTGCAGGCTGACGCGAATCGGCTTGACCGGTTGATGGCCCCTGTCGCAAGGGGCAAACCATGCGGAACATCGCTGTTCAGGCTTTATGATGTGGGAGACGCGGCAACCTTGCACGACAGGCTCGCCCGGCACAAAATCTGGACGCGGGTGTTTCCGTGGTCTGGCAGTGCCCTGCGTTTGGGCTTGCCCGGAACCGACGCGGACCGGACGCGCCTGGGAAAAGCTTTGAAGAGCGGATGAGGCATGGGAGCGTTCCTGATGGTTGTTGGTGCACTGGTGCTCGACCGGATTTTCGGGGAGCCGGAGCCGCTTTGGGATCACATCCCCCATCCCGTAACTGTCATGGGCCGCGCAGTGAACGCGGCAGATGAGATGCTCAACTGCGGGGGCCGGAAACGTATGATGGGTTTTCTGGCAATCGGTGCGCTGGTAATCGTGGCCGGGGGCCTTGGGTTAATCATTCAGCGATTGCCGTATCCCGACTTTCTGGAGCTGCTTCTGGTCGCTGTTCTACTGGCCCACAAATCTCTGGTGGATCACGTTGCCGATGTGGCCCACGCCCTGCGCAACGGGCTGCCGCAGGCGCGCACTGCGGTCAGCCACATCGTGGGCCGTGATACCGGCACCATGGACCATAGTGCGGTTGCCCGTGCGGCCATCGAAAGCGCGGCGGAGAATTTCTCGGACGGGGTGGTCGCACCAGCGTTCTGGTTTTTAATCCTCGGCCTGCCGGGTATTCTGATCTACAGGATCGTAAACACCGCAGACAGCATGATCGGATACAAAAACGACGAATACGCGAAGTTCGGCTATGCCAGTGCAAAGCTGGACGATTTGTTGAACTGGATACCTGCGCGGGTCAGCGCACTTTTGATTTGCCTGGCGCATCTTGACCGTGGCGCGCTCAACGCTGTGTTCGAAAATGCAGATCTGCACCGATCCCCCAACGCCGGTTGGTCCGAGGCTGCGATGGCCGGTGTGCTGGGCGTGGCCCTGTCCGGCCCGCGCAGCTACGGCGGACACATTACCGAAGATCCGTTTGTGAACGCGAAGGGCAAAAGAATCCTGGGCGCAGACGATATCGAACGGTCGGTCAGGGTGCTGAACCGCACTTGGTGTGTCCTGCTGGCTGTTCTTGCCCTGCCGGTTTTGCTCGGTGCGCTGCTGTAAAGTGCTTCGCCAGGCGTTAATGAACACCAGGTGGTCCGGGCAAGCCTGATTCGGTGTTTGTTCCTGAACCTTGAACCGTCCGTGCCTGTTGACGAAAAGGGCAGGCTTTTTCATACGCAATGTCGGCATTTCCGCCACAGCGGGATAATTCAGTCACCTTCAGCCTGCATACCCGTGTCGGCTGTGGCGTTCTGTTGCAAGCAAAGCCAAATTTCGGGCTACATCGTGAACTTATCGAGGACTGCGGGCGCGGCCGAACAATAAGCCCCGCCGGTGTGGCCGCACACGGATCCATGATCCCGGCAGTAACAGGGGTTATTCGGCGACCGTGAGGCAGTGGCGCGATTTTTCAGCCCAAACTACGCCATTCCGCTTCCCGCGAGGATCACCTAAACTGGCCTGCATATCGAATCCGGGGATACCATGGCAGAGGATACATCCGGCGGCTATCAGGTGCTGGCACGCAAGTATCGCCCGGCGCGTTTTACCGACCTGATCGGCCAGGACGCCATGGTGCGCACCCTGAAAAATGCCTTTGATGCGGACCGGATCGCCCATGCCTTCGTGATGACCGGCATTCGCGGAACGGGGAAGACCACAACCGCACGGATTATTGCCAAGGGCATGAATTGCATCGGCCCGGACGGGCAAGGCGGGCCAACGACGGACCCCTGCGGGATCTGCGAACATTGCACAGCCATTACCGAAGGACGGCATGTGGATGTTTTGGAGATGGACGCAGCGTCAAACACAGGCGTAAATGATGTGCGCGAAATTATAGACAGTGTCGCTTACCGTGCGGCTTCGGCCCGTTTCAAGGTCTTCATAATCGATGAAGTCCACATGCTGTCACCAAACGCTTTCAATGCGCTTCTCAAGACGCTGGAAGAACCGCCGGACCATGTCAAATTCATCTTCGCCACCACGGAAATCCGCAAGATCCCCGTCACCGTGCTCAGCCGGTGTCAGCGGTTTGACCTGCGCCGGATCGAGCCGGAGGTGATGATCGCACATTTGCAAAAGATCGCGGGGTTTGAAGGGGCGAAGATTACCGAAGACGCTCTTGCGCTGATCACACGTACCGCCGAGGGATCGGTGCGCGATGCAGTCAGCTTGCTTGACCAGGCGATTGCCCATTCGGTGGGGGTAACCTCCGCCGATCAGGTGCGTACCATGTTGGGGCTGGCTGACCGGGGCCGTGTGCTTGACCTCTTTGATCTTGTCATGAAAGGTGACGCGCAGGCCGCGCTCAATGAGCTTGGCGCACTACATGCCGAAGGGGCGGATCCGCTTGCGGTGCTGCGCGATCTGGCGGAAATCACCCATTGGGTCAGCGTGATCAAGATCAGCCCGGCGGCGGTGGAAGACCCGACCGTCAGCCCGGACGAACGCACCCGCGGCATGAACCTTGCAGAGTCACTGCCAATGCGTACGCTGACGCGAATGTGGCAGATGCTCTTGAAAGTACTGGAAGAAGTCTCTGCGGCACCCAACGCGATGATGGCGGCGCAAATGGCAATAATCCGCCTGACTCATGTGGCGGAACTGCCTGCACCAGACGACCTGATCAAGCACCTGACATCCGGCGTACCACAGCCCGGCGGCGGGCCTGGCATATCTGCGCCGAATAGCGGCGGCAAGGGCACGATGCCGCAGGCGTCCACCCCGGCCGGACCCGGCATCGCCCCCGTGGCCATGAACGCCGGGGGCAGCGCGGGGGCTGGTACGCAGCCTGATTCAGCGGTTGCGCTCGCCCGATTTGCGCACTTCGATCAGGTAGTCGATCTGATCCGCACCCGACGCGATATAAAACTGCTGGTGGAGGTGGAGACCTCCCTTCGGCTTGTCAGCTACAGCCCCGGGCGCATCGAATTTCAACCGACAGATACGGCACCACCCGACCTTGCAGCACGGCTTACCGGTCGGTTGCAGGACTGGACCGGGGTGCGCTGGGGTGTATCCGTCGTATCTGAAGGCGGCGGCGATACTATCGCCGAGATGCGCAGGGCAAAACGCACTGTTCTGCACGACCGCGCCCTGGATCACCCGCTTGTGCAAGCGGTCATCGCCCGCTTTCCCGGGGCAGAGATACAGGATATTCGCGCACCCAAAGAGCTGATACAGGAAGATGACGGGACTGTTCAGCTCAAAAACTGCGGGGATTGGAATCCGTTTGAGGATGATTAGGTCAGGCACCCGGAAAAGGAGACAGCCATGCTGAAAGGTTTGGGCGGGCTTGGCGATATGGCCAAGATCATGAAACAGGCCCAGGAAATGCAATCGAGGATGGCCGATGCGCAGGCCCGGCTCGACGATATCACCGTTGAGGGCGCAGCAGGTGCCGGCATGGTTCAGGCAACCGTTTCCGCCAGGGGTAACCTGTGTGGGTTATCGATTGATCCCGCGCTCTTCACCCCGGATGATCGGGAGGTTCTGGAAGACCTGATCGTGGCCGCTGTTAAAGACGGCCAGGCGAAGGCGACGGAAAAAGCCCGGGAAGAGATGGGCAGGATCACCGAAAGCCTTGGGCTGCCCGAGGGCATGAAACTGCCCTTTTAGGCATTGAAAGCATCCGGCGACATTGAGGTGCTGATCGCGCTGATGGCGAAACTGCCTGGGCTTGGCCCCCGGTCGGCCAGACGTGCGGCGTTACACCTGATCAAGAAGCGTACGTTGTTGTTAAACCCGCTGGCAGATGCCATTTTTGCGGTGGCCGAAAGAGTACGGGAATGCCTGATATGCGGGAATATTGGCCTGTCTGACCGTTGCGATATCTGCACCGCGTCGGAGCGCGCAAACGGGCAGATTTGTGTGGTGGAGGATGTCGCGGACCTTTGGGCCATGGAACGCGCCACAGTGTTCAAAGGGCGCTACCATGTTCTGGGCGGGTTCCTGTCCGCACTGGACGGGATAGGGTCGGAAGATCTGAAAATACCCGGGCTGTTGCAACGGGTAGCGGATGAAGGGGTGAACGAAGTGATCCTTGCGCTGAACGCAACAGTTGATGGGCAGACGACGGCCCATTACATTGCGGACCGGTTGGAGGGGGCAGCGTGTTCCGTCACATCTTTGGCCCAGGGTGTGCCGATTGGCGGTGAGCTCGACTATCTTGATGATGGCACGATTTCTGCTGCACTGAATGCGCGCAAGCCGGTCTGAATGCGCACTTCGCCAGGAACGTCTATGCCCGTTTGGCAACTGATTTGCGCCTGTCCCTGCGCGGGCGTCGGAGGTGCGGAACCGGTCATGTGCGCGGCCCCGGCGTGGCCACGGCCCATTCGGTGAAGGTTTCCATCGTGTTGTTGATCACGCTCCAATTGCTGCGGTTGGCTGGTGTGCGGCGCATCAGTACCTCTGCCCGGGCGATCTGGTCAGAGGTCATGTCACCGCACCCAACCCGAAAACACCTGGCAAGCGTCCGCCGGGCGGAGGACTGAGGGAGCGTTCCGATCTGATCAATCATCCCCGATCACAGAAGGGAATCAGCACATCTGTCCGTTCGGCCTGAACCGGGCATATACCGCGGGAGCCGCGCAGGCGGACAACCTCATCTTCGCCGCCACAAGCAGGCGCAGAGGTCAAGGCTTCAGGCATGGCTGATGGCCGGATAATCAATTTGTCACAAATGTGGCGCGTCACTCAAGATGTGATCCGGTATACTTTCAAACCGACCGGCGGGCTGCAACCAGGAGGGTTACGCCGTTGCCCGAGCCGGGGTGTGTGGCGCAAAACGCGAAGAGCATGCATTCTGTCCGGGATAACCGGCGTTGACCACAGTCGTTTCCCGCCACCGGCACTTTGGACGAATTCAGCATAATGCAGAGCCGTTCTGAACCCGCAGCCCGGGGCGCGGACAGGCGATAGATGTGGCGGGTGTTGACAGGAATCTTTGACACATCCAGTTGGCCACAGCGGGCGCACATGACAGTTACAGCGTAAAGACGCGCGACGGCACCAGCCGACCTGCCCGACAGGTACCAATGGCAAGGGGCCGCCCCTTGCACAGGGCGAGCACCGTTTCACCGAAGTCGGCATTCGAAATCACGACCTCCGCCGGGTTGCCGTTGCGGATACGGCCTGCGGCGACCTCTGATACGATGACCCGGGGCAGGCTGGTCAGTCCTGCCTCCAACGGGTGCAGGAAGGTATCGAGTTCGGGGGTGTGCGCCAGGGCCTCGATCCGGTCGCAGGTCACCGCCGCTGCTGCCGTGAACGGCCCGGACCATGTGCGGCGCAGGCGGAGAACGTGGGCGCAGGTACCCAGTGCCCGGCCCAGATCACGTGCGATGGCGCGGACATAGCCGCCTTTGCCGCAAACGAGTTCCAGCCGTGCGTGATCCGCGTTCGGGCGGGAGAGCAGGGTTAATCCGTCTACGTAAAGCGGACGGGCGGCACACTTCGGTGCGGTGCCGTCTCGGGCCAGCCTGTAGGCCCGCTGGCCATCGATTTTTACGGCCGAAAAAGCGGGAGGTATCTGCATGATGTCGCCAGTGAAGGTTGAAAGTGCAGCGATAATTTCAGCATCCGACGGACGCACGTCGCTGGTATCCGTGACCGTGCCTTCAGCGTCGTCTGTGCCGGTAGCCTGCCCGAAGCGAATCGTGAAGTCGTAACATTTCAGCGCGGCGGTGACGAATTGGATAGTCTTCGTGGCCTCCCCCAGTGCCACGGCCAGAACACCGGTGGCTGCCGGGTCAAGCGTACCTGCATGGCCTGCCTTTTGCGCCTGAAACGCCCGGCGAACCTTATTGACCACAGCCGCTGAGGTGAGCCCGACGGGCTTATCCATGATCACCCAGCCGTTAACCGGGCGACCCTTTTTCCTGTGCACCATGGGATGTCCATCGTTTGTTGAGCCGTACACCTGGCGAAGCGGACGGCAGGCATCAAATGCTCATCTCAGACGCCCATGATCGGGCCCATCGAAAGCCCGAAGTCGCGGCACCGACCCGCCAGCCACCGGAGATTCGATATACTGCCGTCGAAATAGAGCGCGTTGGGGGTTTCCGGTGCGTCGCGAAAGAAACGTTCGAAGCGGTGAAAATTGCCCTGTTCATCAGCAATCACGAAAACCGCCCGGGTGCCGTCGTGCGAAGTGCCGACACCATTGCGGGTGTAGACGGATGTGCTGCCTTCCAGAAACCGGGGATGCAGGGTGCCGTCGATCACCGGCAAGAGGCCGGATTGGCTTGCAGAGGTGCAATCGGGCCGGATGATGGCAAAATGCTTCGTTTCAGGCACATCGGCCCGCCCTTTGCGAACGCGGAAGACGCCGTTGGGCAGCAGGCCAAAATTGCCTGAACCCCGATGGGTAATCAGCGGAGCGATCTCCTGCCTGTTTTCAGTATAGAGCCCCACCGGTGCATGGTCCTGTCGGGACATGCCGGCGTTCATGGCAAACGCCGGCGATTTGCCCTCTGCCCGGGCCATGTCTTCGACGCGGCAGAACCGGCCCAAAATCTTTCCGTCCGGGCCGGTGTGGAACAGCCGCAGGTCAGTAAGCGTCGGGTCGACTTCGCAGGCGACCATCGGCACACCTTCCCAGGCCGGTTCCGTGCATATAGCGGCCTGCACCGGGGGTGCGGTTGCCGCAAGCAGACCCGCCAGCAGGCCGTGCATCCGCCACATCACGCATCCCCCCCGCCGGTGTCGCGCCGGACGGCGGGCTGGGCGAAGAGCCGCCGCGTCTCCTCTATCTGGTCGAAGGTGGTGTCGTAGACGAACGTCAGCTTCGGTGAGTGCTTCAGCGTCATCACCTTGTTCAGCGTATGCCGCAGTGAACCGGCATTGCGGTTGAGCGCGGCAATCACAGCCTCACTGTTGCCCCCGCCAAGCGGGGTGACATGCACACAGGCTCTGCGCAGGTCGGGGGAAGTGCGCACCTCCCCCACGGTAACGGAGACCCCGGAAAGATCAGGATCATGAATATTATCGCATGCCAAAACGTCCGCGAGCACCCGGCGGATCAGCTCTCCCACACGCAATTGGCGCTGCGATGGTGCGGCGACCATGCCTGATTTACGTGCCATGTGTTTTGAATCTTTCCGGTCTCGTCTCCGTCTAGGTCGAATATCCGGGGCGCACAACCCCTTCGGATTTGCCGCCGCACGAACACCGTGGTAGAGCAGTACAGTGACAAGGAGATGTAAAATGGCCACACCGATCACCATCGCAGTGGTGGGTGCCAGCGGGCGAATGGGGCAGATGCTGGTACGCACGGTGCAGGAAAGCAATAAGGCCGTTCTGACTGGCGTGACGGAGGTACCGGGCCACGCCTGGATTGACCAGGATCTCGGTCAGGCCATGGGCGGGGCGGAAACCGGGGTCATCGTCAGAGATGACCCCGGTGCTGTGTTTGCGGGGGTGGATGCCGTGCTCGACTTCTCTGTGCCAGCGGTGTCCGTCGCTAATGCATCTGTCGCGGCGCAGACCGGAGCCGTGCATGTGGTCGGGACGACCGGTTTCACCCCGGACGATCTGGATACCATTGCGCAACACGCGCAGAAAACAGTTGTGGTGCGGGCCGGGAACATGAGCCTCGGCGTGAACCTGCTTATTGGTCTGACTCGCCAGATGGCCGTCGTGCTGGACGAAGACTTCGACATCGAGGTAATCGAAACCCACCACCGGCACAAGGTTGATGCGCCGTCTGGCACGGCACTTATGCTGGGACAGGCCGCCGCTGACGGGCGCGGGATATCACTGGAAGAAGCCGCTGACCGAGGACGCGACGGGCTTACCGGCGTACGCAGGCGCGGGAAGATCGGCTTTCATGCCATCCGCGGCGGTGATGTTGTGGGAGAACATGACGTCGTATTCGCCGCCGATGGCGAACGCATTGTGATCCGCCACTTGGCGACGGACCGCGGCATCTTTGCCCGCGGCGCAGTTAAGGCCGCGCTTTGGGGTAAGGGCAAACCGGCGGGTGAATACGACATGATGGATGTGCTGGGGCTCAGATGATTGAACAATTGCCCGTTGTCAGCCAAGGTGGATCGGACCGGCGATTGTGGCACGGGGTTGGCTTGAATCCGCGCATGATGATCCATGATCCTCCTTAATCAGAAGTCGATTGCCATGCCCTTTTTCTCCCAATCGCCAAAGCGCACAGGTTCCGGCCCGTCGCGGCCACCAAACTCTTTAGGCAGTTCCAGTGCATTTGCTTTCTGGCGTCGCTCTTCCGCCTCTTCCAGAGCACGCCGGGCAGCGGCGACCAGGCGATCCTGCTTTTTTTCGTTTGCCATGGGTTTACGTGTTTTACTTTCAAGCAAGAAATACAAGGAGTAACCGCGGTGAATCCGGAAAAAGGCAGGGAAGTCGCCCGCACAGATGCCGCAATGCTGTTGCGGGCAGTGATTGCCAAACAGGTGATATGCGTGACAGGCGGTGTCGCTTGGGCCGGTTGGCTGTGTCAGAGCACACCTGCGCCGCGACACTCGCAGAACTCGTACCACTCCGGATAATCCGGCGCGACAGGGTGCCTGGCCACAAGCGGGCTCGTAAGAATACGCTCTTCACGGGCCCCGTGAACACCCGTGTGCCGCAATTTGTCGAACGAAACGCCGGTCAATTCCGCACTGCAGCCGCTGCCCAGGACGGTCCGGGGCATGGTGTGGGTGCAGGGGACTGACCAGGATATCTCCGGCCAAAGGAAGAAGATACGGATACGTTGAGAATCTGGCGCGGCTGCGGCGGGCCCGGTTCTGGATAAGGCATCTGCGAAATCCTTCGTAGCACCCGGGCGTGGACAGAAAATCCCGGCTCGCGTTTGGCAGATGTCATTGGCTGTTTTGGTAAGCCTGCGTCGGGTAGCGTCCATCCTTGGCGACCGATTTGCCCTTACACTGGTGCGGTTTACCCGACCCGCCAGCGGTTTCCGCCGGCAGCAGGAGGCGCGATCTTCCGGGTAGCCCGTCCGAGGCGTACAGATGCTGTCGGGCAACTGCCTGGGCGACGGTGTCGTGTTGAAAAACTCTAGCGCACCCCCTTGGGGCATCTTTGCCTGGCTCGACGATCTGTTTGCCGTGGACACGCCTGTGGCGCGGGAGACTGCGCAGAATTGGGTGTTTGATTGGATCAACCGCTATGGAAAAAGGCAGGGTCCGGGCTGGACCGCCGATCTGATCGGGTGCCGTGTGATTCACTGGATCCACCATGCACTGCTGATTCTGCAGCAGCGTACGGTTATCGAAGGGAAGTTGGATGTGCTGAATGAGCGCATTACGGTTATTGGCAATCACCTGACGAAAGGTACGCCTATTTTCACAGTCTGGCCTACCATGTGTACTTTCTGGCCCGGCACTGGCGGGCGAATCCGAACGGGTAATCGCGCAGGACGGTGCTATGCCCGACCGCCACCCGAAGGCATTGGCGAAGGTTGTGATCCTGCTGGCCTGGGTCAACCTCGCGGTCTCCGGTGCAGGTCATCCGGTGAAAATCGATATCCTGCGCACCCTGGAGCGGCTTTCGCCCGCCAGTGCCGGGCCTTGCGGATGGGCGACGGAACCCTGACCCGGTTTCATGGCTGTTCCGGATGGATGGTGGAGCGGATTGATCGGGCCTTGTCGGATGCGATGATCCGCACACCGGCACACATGGAAGGGGCCGTGGGATATTCGCGCCTCGCCGCCGGGGGCACCGTCATTCTGGCATTCTGGCGGATACGGCACCTTTGCCTGCGCGGAACCACTCTTACCGGGTGCATGCCAGTTCGCTCGCCTTTGAGATGTCAGAGGGACGTACGCCGGTGATTGCCAACATGAGTGCGGCCCCCGGTTTGGCGACAGGGTACTGCGGGCGTCCCGACCATCTTCGGCGCACTCGACGCTGGTGATTGATCAGTTGTCGTCCGCCCGCTTTATTTCTGACGGGATCGTCGGCCGTACGTTCGGTCATGGCATGATCGCCGCACCAGGCAACGCTGGCGTGAACCGCAACATCACCGGCGATGGTCGGCGGATACACGCATGGCACGACGGTTATCGCAAAAGCCACGGATTGACGCACGAACGTACACTGCTGTTGTCACATAACGTCACCACCCTGGTTGGGCTGGATCGCGTCCGTTGCCAATCGGCCAGAGACCGGGAGCGATTAATCTGGCGGATCAGGGATGCCCCTGGCGGAACAGTCACCCTATCGCGGCACTTTCGGGCCCCCCGGACGTCGATCTAGACCCTGAATAAGGGCGGCACTGCTGCAGCCTTTGTCACAGCCACGGGCAGCACCTGGCTGTTGCACGTCACCCAAGGCAATCTGGCCCTGGTGGCGGCAACCTATACTGATCCGGTACGGCTGCATCTGCGCATGACAAAAAAGGCCGTGGTATCTTGGCAGATATACGATTATGACAATGGCATTACCTGGACGCCAAGCCGAACGGACTAACCCCCGTCAGGAGCCCTGATACGCATGACCACTGGCCCGATCACCATTCGCCGTGCTTTGCTGTCGGTGTCGGACAAGAGTCGCCTTGTGGAACTGGGTCGTGCGCTGGCCGGATACGGGGTGGAGATGGTGTCCACTGGCGGCACAGCCACTGCACTTCGGGAAGCCGGAGTTGACGTGCAGGGCGTGTCCGACCTGACCGGGTTTCCGGAGATTATGGAAAGCCGCGTCAAGACCTTGCACCCGAAGGTGCACGGCGGGCTGTTGGCCCGGCGCGACAATGCCGGCCACATAGCGGCGATGGATGCGTACGGCATCGCACCCATCGACTTACTGGTCGTAAATCTCTACCCGTTTGAAGAGACTGTTGCCGCAGGGGCTGATTATGGCACCTGCGTGGAAAATATTGATATCGGCGGTCCGGCAATGATCCGTGCGGCATCCAAAAACCATGCCTTTGTTACCGTGGTAGTGGACCCGCAAGATTACGGCGTGTTGCTGGCTGAAATGGCCGCAGGCGGTGGCGCGGTGCCCTACTGCCTGCGCCAGGCACTTGCGCAAACGGCGTATGCACGCACGGCGACCTATGATGCGGCGGTCAGCGGTTGGATGGCCGGTATGATCGGTACAGACGCCCCGCGGCGATGTGCGGTTGCAGGCGAGCTTACCCGGACCCTGCGCTATGGCGAGAATCCGCACCAGGCAGCGGCGTTCTACTCCGACAGTTCCGCCCGGTCCGGTGTGGCAACTGCAATTCAGCATCAGGGCAAAGAGCTGAGCTACAACAACATCAGCGATACCGACGCCGCACTGGAGCTGGTGGCAGAGTTTGACCCGGACGATGGCCCGGCCTGCGCGATCATCAAACACGCCAACCCCTGCGGGGTGGCACGTGGCGCAACGTTGCCGGATGCCTACACCAAGGCGTTCAACTGTGACCGCGCCAGTGCGTTCGGCGGTATTGTTGCTTTTAACCATGAAATTGACGCGGAAACCGCAGCGAAAGTGGCGGAGATATTTACCGAGGTTGTCGTGGCCCCTGCCGCCACGAACGAAGCCCGGTTAGCCTTTGCCGCAAAAAAGAACCTGCGTCTGCTGACGATCGGCACTTTGCCGGATCCGGCAGCACCCGGTAAGGTCTGGAAACAGGTCGCGGGTGGTTATCTTGTACAAGACCGGGACGCAGGGCAGGCATCCCCTGCCGATTGGAAAACAGTCACCAAACGTGCGCCAACCGTGCGGGAAATGGCCGACATGCATGTCGCGTGGTCGATTGCTAAACACGTAAAGTCGAATGCTGTTGTTTATGTCAGGGACGGGGCGACCGTGGGCATTGGTGCCGGACAGATGAGCCGGGTCGATAGTGCCAAAATCGCCGCTGTCAAGGCGGAACGGATGGCGGCAGACCTCGGCCTGCCGCAAAGCCCGGCTATTGGCAGCGTTGTCGCTTCCGACGCATTCTTCCCCTTTGCGGATGGGCTGATGGAGACAGTGTGCGCAGGTGCCACTGCCGTGATCCAGCCCGGCGGAGCAATGCGTGACAATGAGGTAATTGAAAGGGCAGATGCTGCCGGGCTTGCCATGGTTTTTACTGGCATGCGCCACTTCCGGCATTAAGGATACTGGCAGATGACCCGAATCTTGATCTTTTCGGCCCTGCTTCTGGCACTTGATCAGCTGACAAAGCTCTGGGTCGTGGAAATCCTGAACCTCAGGCAAAAGCGTGCCATTGATGTTTTCCCGCCATTCATCAACTTTCGCATGGCATGGAACGAGGGCATCAATTTCGGTCTGCTCTCCGGCCTTGATATTGATGCGATGCGCTGGGTGCTGATCGGTGTTGCTCTGGTTGTGGCGATCTGTGTGCTATGGTGGGGGCGAACCTTCACCAGCTGGTTCGGAGCCCTGCTGGTTGCGATGATTGTGGGCGGAGCCATCGGCAATTCGATTGACCGAATCCGCTACGGTGCGGTGGCCGATTTTCTGAACATGTCCTGCTGCGGCTATCGTAATCCTTTCAGCTTCAATGTGGCTGATATCACTGTTTTTTTGGGCGTAATCGGGCTTGTGCTGTTCTCGGAACGTCTTGCCAGAAAAGCGTGACGGTGCCCGGGAATTGGGTTACCATGGCTGTAACGAAAGAAAGTGGGGTTCTGCAGGTATGATACAGGCCTTTCGGATAACCGGGGTAATGCTGATCGTGCTTACGCTGGCTGCATGTGACACGAGCCAGGGCATTGGTCGTCTTTTTGCAACAAACATCGCCCAGGCCGACGGCCCGGATGAGTTTTCGATCCTGCCCACCAAACCGCTGGAGCAGCCTGAAAACTACACAGAACTGCCGATACCCCAGGCGGGTGGGCCAAATCTGGTTGATTCGCAGCCGGAACAGGATGCGGTTGCTGCTCTGGGTGGCAACCCGTCCAGCCTGACCAGCACCGTCATCCGTCCGGGCGAAGGGACACTTCTGGCTGTTGCGGAGCGGCGCGGGCGCGACACCGGCATCCGGGAGGTGTTGACCCGGGAAGACGCAGACTGGCGGGCCAACAGGCAGCCTCGTTTGCTGGAACGCTGGTTTGGCACTGACACCTACTTCCGCACCTACGAAAACCAGACGATTCAGGCCCGGTCCGTAGCCGAACACCTGCGGCACTCCGGTGTGCGTGTGCCTGTCGCACCGCCGCCGGAAGAATAGACCTTGCTTTCCATGGCAGGGGTGATTGAAAGCGGGGTCGGCTGAATTACCATCCTGTGTGTAAACACCTTCCTTGCAGGAGAATCCCCCCATGGGCCGATTTTGGGCCGCGTTTGTCGTTGCGGTATTCCTGCCGCCTGCCGCTTTGGCGGAAACAGGCAGGGTATCGACGTTTGCTCTGCCCAATGGCCTGCAAGGGGTAGTCATAGAGGATAACCGTGCGCCTGTTGTCACACATATGCTGTGGTACCGCGCAGGTGCCGCCGATGAGCCGGTCAGCAAGTCAGGCCTCGCTCACTTTGTCGAACATCTGCTCTTCAAGGGAACCAGAAATCTTGGCCCGGGCGCGTTTGACCGGATCATCAGGGAAAATGGCGGGCAGGGAAACGCGTTCACCAGCTATGACTATACCGGCTATTTCCAGCGCGTGGCCAGGGACCGGTTGTCGTTGATGATGCAATTGGAAGCGGACCGCATGGTCAACCTTGTGCTCGACGAAGAAATCGTCCGCATTGAAAGGGATGTAGTGCTGGAAGAACGCACGACCCGCACCGACAGTGACCCCGGCGCACTTCTGAGCGAACACCGCCGGGCGGCCCAGTTCATGAACCACCCGTACGGCTTGCCCATCATAGGCTGGCGGCATGAGATTGAAGATCTGTCCCTCCATGACGCACTCGATTTCTACAAGACGTATTACGCACCTAATAACGCAATCCTGATTGTGGCCGGTGACGTGACCCCGGAAGAGGTCAAGGTGCTTGCCGAAGAATATTATGGCCATCTCCCGCGGTCAGAGACGTTGCCTGAACGGGTGCGTCCGCAGGAACCGCCGCAGATCAGCCCCCGGCGCCTGACCTATTCTGACCCGCGTGAACGCCAGCCCTATCTTGTGCGCTCCTATCTTGCCCCCAACCGCGCATCGGGTGCGCAGGCAGGGGCGGCAGCCCTGACCATGCTGTCCTACATACTCGGCGGGACCGGCGTGACGTCGCTGCTGGGTGAGGAACTGCAGATCAACCGGAATACCGCCGTTTTTTCCCGGGCCTGGTACTCGGGCACCAGTCTCGATCCCGATTCTTTTGTCATCTACGCCCAGCCCCGCCCGGGCGTATCCTTGCAAGAGCTCGAAGATGCCATTGACGCCGTCATCGCCGACCTGATCGCAAACGGGTTCGAGGCAGGCAAGCTTGACCGGCTGAAAGCGCGAATGCGGGCGGAAGATATCTATAAACTGGACAACCATGCAGGCCGTGCCCGGACCTATGGGCGCGCCCTGACAACGGGTCTGACAGTGGAAGACGTGCAAAGCTGGCCCGAAATCCTGCAGGCTGTCACCCGGAAAGATATCATGGCCGCTGCCGCCAAAGTCTTTGACATCAACAAATCCGTGACATCCTGGATGGTGGTCGACGGGTGGGAGAACAGCCCATGATCCGGCTTGTGTTCGCAATATGTATTGCCCTGCTATCGGTCCCGGCCACGGCCCGGATTAAAATTGAAGAGGTTGTGAGCCCGGGCGGCATCAAGGCCCGGTTCGTAAATGAGCCGTCGATCCCATTCGTTTCTCTTGCTATAGGCTTTCGCGGTGGCGCATCACTTGATCCCGACGGCAAGGTCGGTGTGACCAGCATGATGACAGCCCTGCTGGAAGAAGGCACCGGTGATCTGGACGCCCGCGGCTTTGCCGAAGCGGCAGAGGCCCTGGCGGCAAAATTCAGATTTGAAACCAGGCGCGACAGCATACGGATAACGGCCGAAGTGTTAACGGAAAATCGCGATGCGGCATTGGCCCTGTTGCGTCGCGCCATCGTGGAACCTGCCTTCACCGAAGACGCGATTTCACGGGTACGAGCCCGGTATCTGGCTGGCATTGAGCAGAACATGCAAACTCCCCGTTACCTGGCCGGGCAACGCATGTCAGAACTTTCTTATCCCGGGCATGCCTATTCGAATCCGGTGGACGGCACACTTGCTTCCATAACTGCGCTGACACGAGATGATCTTGTTGAAATGCATCGGCGGGCGATGTCCATGGATCATCTGGTTGTCAGTGCCGTAGGGGACATCACCGCAGAGGAACTGGGCCGGTTGATCGACCACCTGGCCGAAGGATTGCCCGGCACCGGTGTGCCCCTGCCCCCGGATGCGGAATTCGCCGCCACCGGCGGTGTCAGCGTAATCGAAATTCCAACCCCGCAGTCGACTGCCGTCTGGGCACACCCCGGTCTTTCACGCGACGATCCGGATTTTATGGCGGCGTTTGTCATGAACCATATTCTGGGCGGCGGCTTTGGCAGCCGTCTGATGACAGAACTGCGTGTGAATCGTGGGCTGACTTACGGTGTTTATAGTTACTTCGTATATAATACGGCTCATTCGGTCCACTTGGCCGGGGCTGTCACCTCTGCCAACGGCACAGTTGCTGAGGTGATGAATGTCATCCGAACCGAATGGGACCGCATGGCAACCGAAGGCGTGACCGAAGAGGAGCTGGAGATCGCAAAGAAAAACCTGACCGGATCTTATGCCCTGCGCTTTGACGGCAACACCCGGATTGCCGGGATATTGCAATCAATGCAGATCGACAACTTTCCTGACAATTACGTCAATATCCGCAACGACCTTGTCCGTGCGGTGACTGTTGAGGATATCAGGCGCGTGGCATCCGAAATGCTGGACACAGGTGCCCTGCGATTTGTCGTGGCAGGGCAACCCGAGGGGCTGGTTGCGACTGATCATGGCGTATCGGAAAAATAACAAAAATAGCCTCCTTGGCTATGGCGCGGCGGAGGCCTTGCATTTCAGGGGCTTTGGTGTCGCACTTCAGGAGGTGTCTGCTGATCGTTTGACAGACGTAAATCGCCTTGCAGCCGGTTTCCGCTGCGCACGGGTGCCCGCCAGCCGGTAATAAGCCCCGGCGGGCAGGAAATTTGATAACCGGAAAATCCAGGAAAAGAGCCGCGGGAAGTTTGTCTGGAACCGCCCGGATTGCATTGCCGCAACGAACTGACCTGCGGCCTCTTCCGGGGTCATCAGGAAAGGCATGTTGAAACTGTTTTTGTCTGTCAGCCGGGTCTTGATAAACCCGGGGTTTATCAGTTGTACCTTCACGCCCGTGTTGACCAGCTCTGCCTGCAGGTTTTCAGCCAAGTGCATCATGCCGGCTTTCGCGGCACCATAACCTATAGCACCCGGCAGGCCGCGAAAACCGGAGAGCGACCCGGTCAACACGATATGGCCTGCATCGCGGGCAACGAAGCCCGGTACGACCGTAGACAGAACCCGTGCGGTGCCTGTGAAATTCACGTCACACATCCGTTCAACCTGTTGTGCGTCGAAGGTGGCTGCGCACATCGGCCAGTAGACGCCGGTCAGCACAATCACCCCGTCAACAGGCCCAACCGATTGGGCCGCCGCCTTGACAGAGGCAAGTTCGGTCACGTCAAGCGTATGTACACTCGCCGCCACAGGCAGGCTGGCGGCAAGGCTCTTGAGGCGGTCTTCTGACCGGGCCGACAGGGCCATACGCACACCTTCGGTGGCCAACCGTTTCGTAACCGCCCGGCCCAGGCCTTCGCTTGCGCCGACAACCCAGTAGCGTTTGCCGTGGAGCTGCGTCATGCGTCCACCTTCCGGATTGTGGCGACAAGCTCCGCCACCTTGATGCCAAACGTACGCATTTGGCTGCGATTTACGATTGTCCCGTTATCGAGCAGGTACATCCAGTCGGTGGTTTTCAGAACATGGCCCCCCGCGGCGTCTGCCAATTTGATGGCATAGGTCAGTTTGACAGCAGAACCTTCAATAACACCCTGGCCAGTACCGACAACGTCCGACGCTTCGGCATCAAAGGTGCCGTCATTATGGGTGGTCAGGTACCAGTTGCGTTCCTGTTCGGTACCGCTGTCATAGCGGAAGTGTTCCTTCAGGTGGCCCTTGTCGCCATCCCAAACGCCTTCGAAGGTGCCGACAAAGCGGGTGACCACGCGGCCCATCGGCCCATAGATCACACCTTCGCAGACCATTGGCCCGTTCAGATGTTCAGGAAGACTGAAGGTCGGCCCTTCAAGGTAGTCGCCTGGTTTCTGGGCGTGAAAACCCAGCCATTGCCGGTTTACCAGCCACAGAAAAGCACCCAGTGCGACAGCACCTGCCATAAATGTCATGGGATCATGCCTCCTCTATAGGGGTCCAGACAAGGACGATCAGGGCAATAGCCTTCAGCACCAAAGGCACACCCGCATAAAGCAGGGTTAAGGTCCACAATGCCTCTCCCGTATTGGGGCCGGACGGGGTGAACCCCGTCGCCTCCAGTATTGGCAGCACCGCCGCTGCCGCGATGGCAAGGGTGAATTTCGAACAGAAGTTCCACAGGCCGAAGGCTTGTCCGCCACCGCCGTTCACCCGGTCGACGTTGTGCGAAAAGAGCGCGGGCAGAAGGGTGAAATCAGCTCCCAGCGTTGCACCTGACGCCAGGCAGATGATCGCAAATGGAAGCACGTCCCCGGTTTCCAGAAACAGAGAGAAGGAAAAGGCGGGCAGTGCCAGCATCATGGCAAAGACGAGTGTTTTTTTAGTGCCGTAAACTGCAGCGATTCGGCTCCATACCGGGGCAGACGCGGCGGCGGCCAGGAAGAACAGCATCAGGAGCGGGCCACTTGCAGTTTCAGAACCGAGCCGGGCCTCAACAAAAAACAAAAACACTGAAGATGACACAGCCACAGGGGCCGCGTTGCAGAGACCCACGATCAGCAGCCGCCGCAGAACCGGATCTCGCAACAGAACGCGCAGCCCGCCTTTTTCACGGCGGGACGGGCCGGACCATTCTGAAGCCATCAGCCAGGCCGCTAAAAGGCTGGCGACGAAAAAGCCCCAGGCAAAAACCGCAAGCGGGGCTGCAAGCGGTATAAGGAACAGAAGGAATGGGATGATCGAAGCCAGGCATATTCCCAGAAGCGTCCCTATCTCTCTCCAGGCGGCAAGCCTTAGGGGCCCGCCATTGCCCAATTCCTCCCCCTTTGTAATGCCCCGGGCATAGAAGAGAATCCACAGGAAGGAGAATGCCGTGAAGAGCACTGCGAGGCAGCCGATAAACCAGAGCAGCGGGTCAACCGGTACCGGAATGGCAAAAAGTGCCACCATCGCCGCGCCCAGAATCACCGATGCGATACCCGCAGCGACCCCGCGCCATTTACCCAGGTTATCTGCCAGTCGGCCAAGCAACGGATCCTGCGCGAAATCGAGAATTCTCAAGCCAAACAGTGCCAGGCCAATCAGTGCCAGGGACACCTCATAAGTTTCGGCAAAAAATGTCGGTGCGTGGATATAGATGGGCAGGCCCGCACCCGCCAGCACGGCCCCATAGACCGTGTAGCGGTAAAGCCCGGCTCCATCATCGCACGCCGGTGCAAGGGTTGTTGCCCGAGATGTCACGGCGGCTATACCCCCGTCAGCCGTTTGGCTGCCCGCCGGTCCCGGCTGGTGGGTGCGAGCCAGATGGAAAAGAACCGTTCGCGCAGGTTCGGATAATCTATCGTGCAGCCCTTGCGACCCTGAACATAAAGGGACACGCGCGACGCGCTTTCAGCCACGCCGGTAATACGAAACCCGTTGCGCACGTCCGGGATGCAGTTCACCAACTTCTGACGCAGGCTTTTGTGGTCATCCTCTGAACCGCCTTCGACCCGCACAATCTCGGACACTGTGTTGTCGGCTATCCTTTCTTTGCTGAACCGCTGGCTGTAGATGAGCGTCAGGGCAAATTTCTGGTTGAATGAAAACCGGCCTGCGGTTTCCTGCCAAAGGCTCGCATCAAACAGCTTAATCCCCCAGGCACGAGTAGTGGCGGCCCCCTGCAGTTCAGGTGTGCTGAAATGCCTGGACACCTCGGGCGGCGGGTTTTGTGCGGCCAAGGAAACCGACGCACCCAGAACGATGGCGCTTGTGTTTATCGCCAGTTTTTTCATGAGATATCCTTCTCCGGGACTGGTGGGCGGGGGTGGAAGGGTGCGCCCTTAAGCCACAGCCGAAAGGCTTGCCAATGGATGAGCCCCAGCACACGCAAGGATCCTATCGGGCGACGCAGCACGGCACCCAGCAGGGATCTGGTGGTCATCGGCACCCGGTCGCCATGGAGCGTAGCCAGAATGCCCCCATTGCCTGACCGGTAGTCGATGATGATGCTGATCCGTTCCACGTCGATCCTGAAGCGGAACTCGTATTGTCCCGAGATCGGCTGAAACGGGGAAACGTGGAAAATCTTCCGTGCGGTCAGCCGATCCGTGGGCTTTATCGGTGCCAGGTCCGGATTGTGGCACAGGTAGGAATGCCGGTCCCCGTAGGTGTTGGTGACCTCTGCTATCACCACACGCAGGTCATCGGCTGTGTAGACCAGCCAGAAGGACACCGGGTTGAACACGTGTCCAAGCACCCGCGGTTGGGCGAGCAGAAGAATGCGTACCATCCCCAGCTCATGCAGACCGTTCCGCGCCAGTACGCGCCGCACCCAAGGCGCACCGCTGCCCGCTTTGCGTGGCCCGCCATGGTCGGCATCATGCAGCGCGATCAGGTTCTTGCGGTTGCGCGAAAATATCCACGGCGCACACTGCTGTGCTTCCGGCTCCACCAGCACATAATCCACACCGTAGCGGAAGGCGTTATCAACCGCCCCGCGCCGACTGTGAAATGTCTTGCCCCTTATATGTTCCGGCATCACGCCCACTGCCGTGCCATCCCCATATCTATAGCCACATCATAGGCACTGGAATAGCCGTCCTCATGGAAGCCGTTGCGCATGTATGCGCCACAGAACCACGTGTTGTTCGTTCCCTGCATCGCCCTGATCTTTGTTTGGGCTTCAAGGGCTGCATGATCGAACACCGGATGGCGGAAGCTCGTCTCTTCAAACGTCAACTCTTCGCGAATCGGGGTTTTCGGGTTGAGCGATTCCAGGATCAGGTCGTCATGCGGGATCGGCTGCAGCGAGTTCATCCAGTAGGTGATGCCTACCGGCTCTTCCATCTTCTGGTCTTGCACCGTATACGTCCATGAACCCCAGCAGGATTTTCGGCTAGGCATGACCGACGCGTCGCGGTGCAGCACCACACGATTGGGTTGGTATTTGATGGCATGAAGCAGGGCGCGTTCATCCGCGCTCGGGTGCTCCAGCATGGCCAGTGCGTCGTCGGGGTGACAGCCGAAGACCACCCGGTCAAAACGTTCCCACCCGCCCCCCTTGGGGCGCACTTCGACACCGGCATTATCGCGGCGCACACTCATGACCGGGGCACTGGGCCGGATGTCGCAACCCTGTTCAGCCATCGCGTCCGTCATGCGGCGCACGTATTCTATAGATCCCCCATCGATTGTGTACCATTGGTGCTGACCGTAGATGTTCAGCAGGTGGTGGTTCTGGAAAAACCGGGTCAGGGCCTGGGCTGGGAAGGACATCATCCGGTCAAGCGGTGTGGACCATATCGCCCCTGAAAACGGCAGCAGGTAGTAGTGCTGGAACCATTTGCCAAGATTAAGCTCTTTCATCAGCTCGCCGAGCGTCATGGATGGATCGGTTGCCGTCTCCACCGCCTTCGCGTTCCAGCGCAGTATATCGACCAGCATGCGCAGGAAATTCGGGTTCACGATGTTGCGCTTTTGCGCAAACAGGCTCGCCAAGGAGGTGAGCGCGTATTCCACCTTGCCGCCACCAGCAGAGACACCAAAACTCATGTCCGATTTTGCAATCGGCACATTGAGATTTTTGAACATTTCCGTCAGACGCGGATAGTTGGGGTAGTTGAAGACAACAAAGCCGGTGTCCACCGGCTGATCTCCATTCTTTCCCGCAATGACCGTGCGCGCATGTCCGCCAAGCCGGGGCTGGTCTTCGAAAAGCGTTACACGATGGACCCTGGATAACAAATATGCCGCCCCCATTCCCGAAATGCCTGCGCCCACCACGGCGATCTTCAGCGGGGCAACTGGCGCGAATTCAAATGGCATATTCGGGTTCCGTCTTCATTTCCGCTGGAAACCAAACGCACGAACACGCGAAAAGATCATTTTTAAGGCTCTTGCTTCTGTTAATTGTTTCTGATTGGTTTGCCCGTTCAGTGCGTTAGCCCTGAATTCCGGATGCCCTGACATCACGCTCCCGTGCAGCACCGCGAGATTAAGAACGCGGCCAGCGCGCGGATGGCGGAAGAATATGCCCGGTGTACCCCGATGAAAGCATGGCACAATCTGCTTGGGGTATCCGGTAAGACCTTGCAATTCAAGAGCTTACCTGCGCGTCTGACGCAATCGATATTGGGTGTTTAACGAGGTTCATCCCGTCTTCACGCGCTCCTTTGCAAGTCGGCGGATGCGCCTGACGGCCAGCCACACCAGAAACACGACCGGGGGCACCAGGATTGCGGTCAGCCAGCCTTCGGACATGCCGATTGTCGGGCCGAATGGTAAAAGCAGTTGCGCCAACAATCCCGTGGCGTAGTAGCTGATCGCAACCACCGACAGGCCTTCGACGGTTTGCTGGAGCCGCAGTTGCAGTGCCGCACGCCTGTCCATCTGTTCCAACAGGCGGCGATTCTGTTCGTTTGTTTCCACCGTCACCCGGGTAGACAGCAGGCGGGAGGCCCGTGCGGCACGACCTGATATGCCTTCCAGCCGGGCCTGGGCGGCACGGCAAGTGCGCATGGCCGGATCAAATCGCCGCTGCATGAATTCGGTGAAAAGCTGCATGCCGTTCACCCGCTGTTCGCGCAGCACCTCGATGCGCTGGTGCACGATGGCTGAATAGGCCTCTGCCGCGGAAAAGCGATAGGCCGTGTCAGCAGAGAAGCTCTCGACCCGTGCGGATAGCTCCAGCAAGCGATCAAGCTCTGTTCGCCGGTCCACATCCGGCTGTGTCATACCGTTGACAACCGCGCCCATTTCGCGATCAAGCCCGTCAAGCTGGGCAAAGACATCGCGGGCAATCGGCAAAGTCAGCATGGCGGTCGATTTGTAGGTCTCTATCTCAATCAGCCGCTGCACGACCCGGCCGATGCGCTGCGGACCGGTGTCACCGATACGAAACACCGCAAAGCGCACGTGCCCGCGGGGATCAAGCCGAAAATCCCCGGCAATCAGCGCGTCCTGGCCCAGGACGAAACTGGCGGCGAGGGATTCTGCCACAAACCAGTCACGCCTGACTGAACGCAGCCGCTCCACCGCCGCCTCTGCCGTATCGGCCTGTTCGACCCGCACCAAAACGGACGTCAAAAGCCGCCCTTCAACCCGGTTCAGCCAAACCTCCGGCAGTGCATCGAAAAGTATCCCGCTGAACGGCGGATCACCGGCAAACTCCTGGTGAAGGGCGTAGGTCACAAACTCCGTATGCCGTTCCCAGCGCAGGATGACTTCGCCCAGTCTGGCGGTCATCTGGTTTGCATCGGGGGCCGGGTGGGGGGTGCCGTAGTGGTCCAGAAGCGCGAGCAGTGCGTCCTTGTCGGTATTCGTCTTCACGTCCCGCCCGATGGCCAGACACGCCGTGCGGGCAGGCGCATTAACCTCGTGAAACGGGCGGGCGTGCAGCTCGTTTGTCAGGACAACGCGGTCAGGATGGACAGGGAGTTTCGAAATCGACATCCGTAATTTACTTTCAGGGCTTCACGTCCGGGCGACATAGGACGATGCGGGTTTTGAAACAAGATACGCAACCCGCGTTGCGGCCTTGTATTTATGGCGGCGTGGGCGTCGGTGCCGCGTCATCCTTCCTGGTTTCAAAATCAAAATGCCGGGTTTCAGGGCACGTCGCTCCGCCTTCGTGGCGGTGGTCCGGCTGCTTTCGGTATGCCTGTGCGTCGGTCCGAAATGTTTATCGGCACTATCCGCCTGTTCTTCCGGGTGCCCGATATCTTTGGCGAGGCATCGACAGATCTCCCAAGGGTCGTGCGCCACACTGTTCGCGCATACATTCTTCAGTATAGGCAGCAGGACGCCGGACATGGCCATGCAGGTGGTGGCTGATACAATTCGGACCCGGGTCAGACCCGGGCGATGAAATCTTCGCGCACGACCGCTGGCAGGCGGGCGCAGGGTTCGCCGCAGACCGCTTCCGATGACAGGAATATCAACACCCCGTCGGCGGTTTCGCCTTCGATCAGATATTTTGTAGCGCGATTATCCCTATTTCGATAAGTGACCCTAATTTATCGCGTTGTGTCACTGTCATTGCCGGATCATCGCCGCCCGAACAGACGCTCAATATCGGCGAGCTTCAGTTCCACGTAGGTGGGGCGCCCGTGGTTGCACTGGCCGGAATGAGGTGTTGCCTCCATCTCTCGCAAAAGAGCGTTCATCTCGTCCGCACCCATCCGGCGACCGGACCGGACGGAGCCATGGCAGGCGACCCGGCTCAACACCGCTTCGATTCGGTCTGTAACCGTCTGGCTGGCACCGCAGTCGGACAGTTCGTCAGCGATATCGCGCACTATTGCCTCGGCGTTGACCTCCCCCAGCAGGGCAGGGGTTTCCCGTACGCAGACAGATTCGCCGCCAAAATCCTCAATGTGCAGGCCAAGCCGTGCGAGATCATCCGCCAGCCCCAAAACCGAGGCGTGATCCTCCGGTGCCAGATTGACGATTTCCGGGATAAGCAATGCCTGTCCGGGGATGCCGCGCCCTGCCAGCCCGGTTTTCAGCCGCTCATAGACCAGCCGTTCATGGGCCGCGTGCTGGTCGACGATCACCATCCCGTCAACGGTTTGCGTTATGATGTAATTCTCATGCACCTGCGCTCGGGCGGCACCGAGCGGTGCGTCGCTTTCCACGACCTCAGTTTCCGGCTCTACCCGTGCGAAAACAGGTGCCGATACTTCGTGGAAGCCCGGCGCGTTCAGCATTGCCGGGCGGCTTGCAACATTCGTCTGATAGATGAGTGGTGCCGTCGATTCTGATCGAAACGCGCCGAGCGTTGCGTCCGCCACGGTCGTTGATGCGCGGTGCCCGGCACCCGCAAGCGCATTTCGCAAGGCACTGGCGATCAGCCCACGGGCAGTACCGGGGTCGCGAAAGCGCACCTCCGTTTTCGCCGGATGCACGTTCACATCAACCAGCATCGGGTCACATTCCAGAAAGAGTGCCAGCACCGGGTGTCGGTCGCGGTGCAGGAAATCTGAATAGGCCCCCCGGACCGCCCCGAAGAACAGTTTGTCCCGCACGGGTCGGCCATTCACGAAAAGGTATTGGTGTGCCGCAGACCCGCGCGAATATGTGGGCAGACTGGCAAACCCGGTAAGCGTGATTTCCGCCTGCCCCGCATCGATCCGCAGCGCATTGGCGTTGAACTCGCGGCCTAAAATCCGTGCGAGCCGCGAATCAAGTGCCGAAAACATATCTCCCGTGCCCGGGTCGGCTGTAAACGTCACCCGCGGTTTGCCACCGGAGACATCGCGCAGGGTGAAACCCACCATTGGCTTTGCCATCGCAAGCCGTTTGACAACATCGATTATGGCCGCACGTTCTGCCCTGTCCGTGCGCAGGAATTTCAGCCGTGCAGGTATTGCGTGAAACAGATCGGCGAGCTCCGCCACCGTCCCGCGCCGCAGGGCTGCAGGTTTCACCGGGCCGATTGCCCCGTCTGACACCGTTATCTCTGCTGCCGCATCACTGCCCTCCGTGCGTGATGTGATGGTCAGCCGCCCGACCGCCCCCATGCTCGGCAATGCTTCCCCGCGAAACCCGAATGTGTGGATATTTAAAAGGTCCGTGCCGTCAATCTTCGACGTGGCATGGCGCGACAGCGCAATTGGAAGTTCGCCTGCCGGGATGCCGTGACCGTCATCGGTGACCCGAACCAGTGTTTTGCCGCCATCTGCATAATCCACCGTAATCCGCCGTGTGCCGGCATCCAGGGCGTTTTCAACAAGTTCCTTGATCACGCTGGCTGGCCGTTCAATCACCTCACCCGCCGCGATGCGGTTGGCTGCCGCATCCGGCAGTTGCCGGATCGGTGCACGTGCAGGGCTTATGGGGGTATCGGGCACATTCATTTCGTGAACAGTAACATGCAGGGGGATGATTTGGAAACGGCTTTGCGGTCATCTCAACCCTTGCAGGTGCTTCGTAAAACCCCTAAAATCCCGTGCCATGAGAACGCCTCTCATATCCGTTGCGGTGCTTTGGCTTTCTGCGGCACCGGTGCTGACACATCCTCACGTGTTCATTGACAGCGGGTTAACCTTTCTGTTTGACAACGAGGGACAGCTGGCCGCGGTGCAGGTAGTGTGGGCCTATGACGAATTCTATTCTCTTCTGCAGTTGGAGGATATGGGGATTGACGAAGACGGTGACGGGGTTCTGACAGCAGAGGAAGGAACCAGACTGGCCGGATACGATACCAATTGGATCGAAGGGTATGAGGGCGACCTCTACCTGGCTGTCGGCGGACAAACCGTGAACTTGGCCGGTCCGATAAAACCGGGTGCCATGCTTCAGGACGGGCGCATCGTATCCTGGCACACTCGCCCGATTCTCACCCGCGTGGACGCAGAGGTATCCGAGCTTACGGCAAAGATCTATGACCCGACCTTTTATACCGCCTACACGACCGACCTTGGCATCACCGCGACGGGGCGTAAGAATTGCAGGATTTTCAAGACTCCGCCTGACCTGAACAAGGCCTACAATCTGGTTGAAGAACTGCTTTATGGCCCGGGTTCCGAGGACGCGGGCGAAGACAATTTTCCGGCTGTGGGCGAGAGCTTCGCTGACACGATAACCGTTTCATGCGCGCAGCCCTTCTGACAGCGGTCATGCTGCTTGCAATCGCCGCGCTTTGGCTCTGGTTCGG
This sequence comes from Paracoccaceae bacterium, assembly GCA_014323795.1. Lineage (GTDB taxonomy): Bacteria > Pseudomonadota > Alphaproteobacteria > Rhodobacterales > Rhodobacteraceae > Amylibacter. The sequence goes on from JACONK010000011.1 coordinate 51,826, forward strand.
CGGCGGCATGGATCGGGTCGCCATCCGGGCTGCACAGGGTCAGCGGGAGTTCCAAAACGCCATAGCGGGTGCGCTGCGACAGGTGCGGACCGGCGACGCTGGCACCCTGCCCCTGGTGTCGGGTGTCTGCTTTGCATACGGTTTTTTTCATGCTGTCGGCCCCGGGCATGGCAAGATACTTATCGGCGGCTACGGGGTGGCGACCCGTGTGACGCTGATGCGGTTATCGATGCTGGCGGTTATCTCCAGCCTGGCTCAGGGGCTGTCAGCGATTCTTATGGTTCTGGGCGGCATCCTGCTTTTTGATCTCAGCCGTAAGGCACTGGTGGGCATCACTGAAGACCACTTCGCCCCGGCCTCTTACGCAGCCATAGGGCTGATTGGCCTGTGGCTTTTACTCCGCAGCATACGAAAATTGTGGGCCATGTGCGGGGCGGCGCATCACCCCCATCCCGATCATGATCAGGGGAAGGTTTGCCACCGGTGCAATCACCGCCACGTTCCGACGATGGAAGAGGCGTCCAGCCTCACTTCGTGGAAAGAGGCTGCGCTCCTTATCGGTGCCATCGCCGTGCGCCCTTGCACCGGGGCCCTTTTCCTGCTGATCATCTGCTGGCGTATGGATATGATGGCCACCGGCATCGCCGGAACTTTCGCCATGGCCCTGGGCACGGCGAGCATGTCCGTGGTTGTGGCCTTTGCTTCCGTGATCTTTCGTGAAGGTGCCCGTACCAGTGTCGGCGACAGCCGCACGGCGCAATTTGTCGCGCCTGTCCTGGAACTGGCGGCCGGTCTGATAGTGGCCATCGTCGCAACCCGGTTGTTTCTGCGCACGATTGCCTGAGGCGGGGACAGGGCGGCACTGCCCGCCGAATCTTCCGGTTCCTGCCAGGCAGCCAGGGCCTGGCAGGCAAGTTGCGCCAGTGCCAAGGGGGCAGATCAAACAGAAGCCGTATGCCACAGACGCTTCTTCGGATCAAATGATCAAGGGTCGCGAGGCTTTGTCTCAGCCATGGATGAGTACTCCGCAAAGGCCTGTTCCCAATCTGAAAGGGATGGATAGCTGGTGTGCCAGTTCCGGGTGCCGTGGCGGAAGTCGAGATAGGCCAGCGCACAGGCTACGGCGATTTGGCCCATATCAGGCGGGCCGTTCAGGTGGCTCATCCATTGCCGTTCAAGTGCCGCGAGCGCACGGTCAACCTTGGCCCATTGAGCCTCAGCCCAGTCCGGGAACCGGATCGCTTCTGGCCGGATCCGGTCCTCATAGGTCACGAGGAGTGCCGCATCCATGATCCCGTCGGCAAGGGATTCCAGTGTCAGCACCTCCCAAAGTCGCGTATCGGGGTAGAGGTTGCCTTCGCCCTGCGCATCCAGGTAGCGGGTAATCACCCGGCTGTCGTACAGTGCCGGGCCGTTGTCCCGTTCCAGGGCCGGGATTTTGCCCAAGGGGTTTTGCGGCACTGGCATGTTTTCGATCATCATCGGCGTACCGCCGCACGGCACGATCTCTGCCTCTTGCCCTGTTTCCTTGAGGCATACCAGACATTTGCGTGCGAAGGGGGACGCCGGTGACCAATGCAGTTTCATCTCATTCGATCCGTTTTGTCGGGTCCGGTGCGCCTGTCTCATGCCGCACGACCGGGTCAATCGGGCCTTTGGGCAGATCCAGTGCGCGCTCCAGCGCGAGGCCTGCCTGCAAAACTTTCGCGTCGCCGCGCGGCGGGCCGATCAGCTGGATGCCGATGGGCAGACCGTCTCCGGTAAAGCCCGCAGGCATCGACAGGGCGGGCAAGGCGGTGACGGTGGCCAGGAAAGAGAAGCGCAGCCAGTCAACGTAATCGGGCTGATCGATGCCGTCGACGACCTTTGGCCATTCCTCTTCCACCGGTGTTGGTGCCAGGCCGACAACCGGGATGGCGAGCACGTCGTAGCGCGCCAGAAACCTGCGCATGCGCTGGTAAAGTTCTGTCCGCCGCCGCTGGGCCAAATAGATGTCGTGGCTGGTCTGGTTTACACCGGCCTCGATGTTACGGCGCAGGGTTTCCTTGAAATGTTCCCTGATCTCATCGGGCACGAAGCCGTTGACGGACCCGTAGTGGATACCGCGCAGTGTCACGTAGGTTTCGTAAAGTCCCGGCAGATCCGGGCAATCTTCATCGACTGCCATGCCGGATCTCTGCGCGACTTCCATCGCTTTGCACAGGATAGTACGCACGTTCGCCTCTACCGGTGCAAAACCGCCCTGATCTTCGGCAAAGGCGATGCGGATCGGGCCGATGTCCTGCTTGAGTGCCTCTTGAAAGCTGACCGCGGGTTTTTCGAGCGTCAGCGGTTCGCGCGGGTCGTAACCCGTCATGGCATCAAGGAAGAGCGCGAGATCCTCGATATCCCGTGCCATCGGTCCGTTGATGCCTTCGTTCAGGAATGCGGCAGGCCCCGGTCCGCCCCCCGCCCGCCCGGGGGTTGGGCGCAGGCCGCAGACGTTGTTATAGCCCGCAGGCGTGCGCAGCGACCCGGCGAGGTCAGATCCCTGGCTGAGCCAGACTTCTCCGGTCGCGAGCGACACGGCAGCACCGCCCGACGACCCGCCCGCGTTCCTCGACGTGTCATAGGCGTTGCGAGTCATCCCGAAAACCTGGTTGAAAGTGTTCCCGCCGGCACCGAACTCCGGCGTGTTGGTTTTGCCTATGACAATCGCGCCGTTGGCCTGCAGTGTGTCCACCAGCGGATCGTTTTCCCGCGCCACGAAATCACGCATGGCCCACGTGCCCATGGTCAGTTTGACCCCTCGCACGGCGTTGAGATCTTTCACCCCTATGGGGATGCCGCCCAGCCAGCCGCAACCGGATTTTTCAAGGTCGGATATCTCGTCAATCCACCCGTAGGCGCGGTCGGCGCAAACCGTCGGCATGGCATTCACGGCAGGCTCTACCGCCTTGATCCGCTCAAGGCTGGCATCCACCAGATCTGTGATCCGGATTTCGCCCGTACGCAGCAGCATCAGGATCGAGCGGGCGGATTTGGCGCAGAGGTCTGGCCCCGAGTAATCAGGCCCCGAGTAATCAGGCATTGTCGTGGCTCCCGGTCAGGCAACGTGACGATAAACATGGGTTATGGCTGAGTGCAACGGGGTGTTTGTCCCGGTGCGGAGTCAGGGCCACCGTGCGGCACTGGCAAGCCTCGCCGGACGAAAGGTGACCTGGTGCCTCATGTCTTAAAATAGAACGCCTGCGCCGTCTGCTCAAACACCGCCGGGTGATCCGCTTCCGGCACCAATTCCCGCATGGCACCCGCCAGAGTCGCATAGTCGCTTGTCAGACTGCACACCGGGAAATTGGAGCCGAACATCACCCGGTCCGCCCCGAATTGGCCAAGCACTTCTGAAACAATCGGACGGAACGCGCCCACCGTCCAGCCGTGGTCGAACATGCCCAGGCCCGAAATCTTGCACACCACGTTCGCGCACGACGACAGGTTCCTGAGCAGTGCCGCCCAGTGCGCCAGCCCGGATTCCGTCCGGTCGTAGGGCGAGCCCGCGTGGCACAGGGCCACGTTCAGGCCCGGCACCTGGTCAATGACCTGTGCCATGGCGGGCATCAGCTCCGGAATCAACTGCAGATCGAAGGACCAGCCGCGGTCCGCCAGGCACTTCAGACCCTCCACAAAGGCGGGATTTCGCAGCAGATCGTTGGTGCCTGTCGCCATATCCTCCTCCGGCGCACGGCCAACAATCTGGCGGATGCCGACAACGCTGGGCAAGACAGCGAAGTCAGCAAAAACGTCATCCAGATCAGGCCGCGTCAGATCGCAAAAGACCACCTGCCGCATGTCCCAGTCGGGATGCTCGTCACAGACCGCCTGCACCCATTGCGCCTCTGCCAGTCCGTCTTCTGCCCCCACCTGAATATGCACCGACCCGTAGCCGCCTGCGGCCTCCGCATCCGCACGAAACTCCGGCAGGCGGTAGTTGCGCCTAATCGGTGCCGGATCGCCGAAAAACCGCTGTGCCGGGTCCATCAGCCAAGGGTAGTGGACCGCCCTCAAATCCCACAGGTGGTGGTGCGCATCAATCATGGGGCCTCGTTTTACACAGGTTTGCAAAGCAGTCTTGTCAGCCCCGGCACCCCATGTCTAGTCTTGCCCCGCATCGCGCCGATTCCCGGGACACCGCATGGCGGAAATTCAGCTGAAAGACTTGCCAAAGTGCCGGATCCGGCCTGCAGGGATCCACAACTTTGACCGGACCATCGCGGATCAGGCGTTTCCGATGCCGTGGGGCTGCGACCGGTGGTGCCGTGCCGGTGACAAGTCGAAGGAAATACGGATTTTCATCGATATGCCCGGTGTCCTGCACCAGATGGGTACACCCTGTTTGAAAGACTGCGCATATGAGCAGCAGCCGGGCATCGGCACTGACCCGGTGCCGGCAGACTGTCGCTCAGCGTCGGTACACTTGGGCACGTTCTTTAAACGGTGCTGCAAACAGCTCATACAAAAGGCTTGCCGCTGCCATGCGCGGCTTTTCATCAACTTTCGAGGTATCCGGAAAAATGACCCCCGAAGACCACGCCCGCAAAAGCGCGGAAACAATGGCTGTAGTGAAAGCCATGGAAGACGGCCTCGCCGCTAACAGCAACAATATGGCTGACTATTTCCACGAGGATTTCACCTGGCGCGGCAACTATGGTGCAGGCACCAAAAATGGTCTGACGGAATTCCGCCGCAACTGGCAGCTGCCCTTGCGTGCCGCGTTCACCGACCGCGACTACAGGACCGAGCATTTCATGGCGGACGGTGAATGGGCGGCTTGCTTCGGCCATATCCGTGGGACGCACAGTGGCACCTTTATGGGTATTCCAGCCACTGGCAAGCGGGTGAAAATCCCCTACATGGATTTCTGGCGCGTTGAGGACGGCCGCATCAGGGATAACCCGGTCAGCGTCGATCTGGCCTGCGTACTCGCCCAACTTGGCGTTGATGTCTTCGACGGCAAAGGCTACGAAATATACGACAGGGGGGAGGCAGAACCACCCGGACCGACAGGTGACTAACGGAGATTCGGATGGCAATCAAATACCTGAAAACCGGCAAGGCGGCGGAGGAACGGGCCGAGGACGATGCCCGGGTTCGCGCCGTTGTGGAGGCGACGCTTGCCGATATAAATACCCGCCGAGACGCGGCGGTACGCGAGCTGTCGGATAAATTCGACGGCTATGTGCCGGAAACATTCATCCTGTCGGACAGCGAGATCGAAGCGGCAATGCAAAAAGTGTCCGCCCGTGAAATGGAGGATATCCGCTTCGCCCAGAAACAGATACGCCGGTTCGCCATGGCCCAGCGCGCCTCCATGACGGATGTGGAGGTTGAGACAATCCCGGGCGTAATCCTCGGCCACCGGAACATTCCCGTGCAGTCCGTCGGCTGCTATGTGCCCGGCGGCAAATTCCCAATGGTTGCCTCCGCTCATATGTCCGTCCTGACAGCATCGGTGGCGGGGGTGCCGCGTATCGTCGCCTCTGCACCTCCGGTCAGCGGTGGCCCGCACCCGGCCATCGTCGCCGCGATGAAAGAGGGCGGGGCGCATGAAATCCTCTGCCTCGGAGGAATCCAGGCCGTGGGTGCCATGGCCCTGGGGACGGAGACAATCGATCCCGTCCACATGATTGTCGGTCCCGGCAACGCCTTTGTGGCAGAGGCAAAGCGTCAGCTCTACGGCCGTGTGGGCATTGACCTGTTGGCCGGCCCGACAGAGACGATGGTGCTCGCCGACGAAACCGCAGACGCGGAAATATGTGCGACAGATCTCCTGGGCCAGGCCGAACATGGCTACAACTCACCTGCGGTAATGGTCACAAACTCCCGCACCCTGGCGGAGGCGACCCTGGCGGAGGTCGACCGCATCCTCGCCATTCTGCCCACGGCGGAAACCGCACGGGTCAGCTGGCATGGTTATGGCGAAATGATCCTGTGTGATACGTATCAGGAGATGCTCGACGTCGCCAACGATATCGCGTCGGAACACGTTCAGGTCATGACTGACCGGGATGACTGGTTCCTTGACAATATGCATTCTTATGGCGCACTGTTCCTTGGCCCGCGCACGAATGTGGCGAACGGTGATAAAGTGATCGGTACCAATCACACGCTGCCAACAAAGAAGGCCGGGTGCTACACTGGCGGGCTCTGGGTCGGCAAGTTCCTGAAAACCCACAGCTATCAGAAGATTCTGACAGATGAGGCGGCAACGCTTATCGGCGAATACGGTTCACGTCTGTGCATTCTCGAAGGCTTTGTCGGCCACGCCGAACAATGCAATGTTCGTGTCCGGCGATACGGGGGCGTGAACGTACCCTACGGGGAAGGTGTGCCGTATCGGGATGGCACCGCGAAATGAACCTGCCCCGCACCCCTTCCTTTCGTCTCGACGGTCGCCGTGCGCTGGTCGCGGGCGGTGCCTGCGGCATCGGGCTCGGCTGTGCCGTAGCACTCGCCGAATACGGGGCGGAGGTCTGGATTGCGGCCCGAAACATGAACCGAAACAAAAAGGCTGCCGCTGCCCTGTGCGCCGAAGGCTGGGTCGCACATCCGCTGGCACTCGATATTTCCGATGTCAGTGCCACACGCCAAGCTGTCGCGAACCATGGGCCGTTCGATATCGTGCTGAACTCGGCAGGCATCGCCCGCCACACGCCGGTGACCGAGACAACAGAAGAGGATTTCGATACCGTCACAGGCATTAATGCCAAGGGGGCCTACTTTTTGTCCCAGGCGGTGGCCAAAGCCCTGATCGACGCGGGCAAGCCCGGCTCGATCATCCAGGTTTCCAGCCAGATGGCCCATGTAGGCGGGCAGGAACGTGCGGTCTACTGCGGTACAAAACATGCAGTCGAAGGCTATACGAAGGCAATGGCGATTGAATGGGGCAGATATGGCATCCGCATAAACACAATTTGCCCGACTTTTGTGAAAACCGCACTTACGGAACAAACCTTTAAACGTCCCGATCTCGTAGCCTGGGTTGAGGATAAGATCAAACTTGGCCGGATCGGAGAGGTGGAGGATATCATGGGTGCCGCACTTTTCCTCGCCTCCGACGCCAGCGCACTGATCACCGGCACCTCCATCCTTGTTGATGGCGGATGGACAGCAGACTGATGCCTGAAAAGGTCACCGCTCCCGACGTCGCCCGCCGGGCCAGTGTTTTTCAATCCGCAGTCAGCCGGATGTGCCCCCCGGTCACCCATCACGTGACGGTCGCGGATCATCCGGCCGGGTGCGACCTTCCCCGACAAATGTTTCTACCGGACGCATTGCAAAAACTCTTGCATGCGCTGCACATGTCGATGGGGCTGTGGCTGCGGGTGTTTCGCCCGGCTCCGCTCTCGCAGATCATTGCAGGGCGGCGGGCATCCCGATTGTTCTGTTCAAATGCGGCCTGGGGACGTGCGGCTTTCAATGGTGATCTGCGCCAACCGGAAAGGCGGAGTGCAGGTTGCCCGATTTTTGGCCCCCATGCGCCCCGGAAGGTCGGCTATACCGACTGGCGGAAGCACTGTTCCGCCAGGTGCGACCGGGAAGCGGGATTTTCGGCGGGCATCATGATGACCGCCATCAAGAAGTACCATACGGCCCCGAAACACATAGAAATAGACGGCCTCCTGATCATGCAGGGCGCGTCACCGGCCGCAAGAGGATGTGCGCCATGAAAGGCTTTTCTGACCGTTTCAAGGATTTTCCCGACTACATCATCGGGATCACGAAGGAGATATGGGAAGATCGCGGCTTATCCACGCTTCACCGCTATTACGCACCGGGCATCCTCGTACGTTCGCCCGGGTCGATTGTCATCGGCAATAAAGGCGTCATCGCGGCGACGCTCGCAACGCTCGCCGAGTTTCCGGATCGGGAGATTCTGGGCGAAGACGTGATCTGGTCCGGAACGCCCGAAGAAGGGATGTTGTCGTCGCACCGCATCATTTCTACCGCCACACACACGGGTGACGGGGTTTATGGCAAGGCCACGGGCACCAAATTGCGCTACCGCATCATCGCGGATTGCCATGCCATTAACAACCAGATCAACGATGAATGGCTGATTCGCGACCAGGGTGCCATCGTGCGCCAGCTCGGACGAGACCCGTCTGACTATGCTCGCGACCTGATCAGGCGGGAAGGCGGACCTGAGGCCTGCGTGAAGCCCTTCACCCCGGCTAATGATCGGCCCGGACCCTACAGGGGGCGCGGCAACGACAATGAATGGGGGGGGAAATACGCGGATATCCTGACCCGCATCATGGGGGCGGAGCTATCGGTGATCCCGGCGCACTATGACCGCGCCTGCGCACTATATATGCCGGGCGGGGCGACCGGCCAGTCCTTCGGTGACGCTGACACCTTCTGGTGCGGTTTGCGTGCGGCCTTTCCGAGTGCTGTTTTCACCATTAATCACCGGATCGGGCGCGACGACCCGCTGATGCCACCCCGGGCGGCGATTCGGTGGGCACTCCACGGCAGGCACGACGGGTGGGGCAGTTTCGGCAGGCCAACGGGTGCAGAAGTCTACGTCATGGGTGCTTCCCATGCCGAATTTGGCCCATGGGGCCTGCGCCGCGAATACACGCTTTTCGACGAAACCGCAATCTGGAAGCAGATCCATTTGGCAACGGGATAATGGAAAGCCACGCCAAACGTCTCTTCCGGGATGCTGTCGCGAATTTGCAGCGGGAAGGCGGTGTGCACGACCGATTCACAGCCGCTTCCAACATGGACGGGTCCAGAGTTCCGGGCCGTGCACGGATCGAGGGCACTCCGGCGGTCAGGGCGGATGCAAACCCTGTCGCCAGGCTTGACAGCGCAGACGATATGGTCAACCGGATCGCGGGTGCCAGGCTGGCGGAAAATGCTGCGCGGCGCGATAAACCCGCGATCCGGAAAAAGGAGCAGTGGTGAAGCTCTGCGCAGATACTGAACGCCTGACGGGCATGGTTGACGCCGTTTGGCTGCAGCCCGTCAATTCGTGGGACGTGTGGCCAGGGGTTACCTGCTGGCTGCCCGCGGATTTCGCCAGCCGGTGCGCTGGCACCGGGCCGGGCAACCGTATGGTCCGGACTCTTGCTTCTGTCACCGGCATATGCCCGGGCCTGGCTTTTTCCGGCCCGGGTCTGCCGCAAATTCCTGTTCCAAACCCCGGAGAATCCCGATGACCCCGACTGAGATGGAATCACGTATCGTCCGCTACGGCGATCTGCGCCCATGCAAAACCGCCTTTATCGACGCCCACACGCCGGGCAGCGATCAGAAGGAAAACTTCACGATTATCGGCGGCGGTGTTTCTGAATCCCCGGATCAGCATGTACACATCAGGGACACACCGGGCTTCAACATCGGCGCGGCCGGGCAACCGCCGAAGTGCCGAAACTCGCTCCACTCCCACCGCACGGCGGAGGTGTTCTTTGTGCTCAGGGGCCGTTGGCGGTTCTTCTGGGGGCGCTGGGGCGATGCGGGCGAAGTGGTTCTGGAAGAAGGCGATATTTTCAACATCCCGACGGGAATTTTCCGGGGGTTTGAGAACATCGGCACAGATTACGGGATGATCATGGCAATCCTTGGCGGCGATGATGCCGGTGGCGGCGTGATCTGGGCACCGCAGGTGATCGAGGATGCACGGGCCCACGGGCTGATGCTGGGGGAAAACGGCAGGCTTTATGACAGCAGGAAGGGGGAATCGCTACCCGCTGGCGTGGCACCGATGCCCGTGCTGACCGATGAGGAGCTGAAGGCGTTCCCGGAACCCACGACGCTCGACGTTGTGCCCCGTTATGTGGCCCGCTATCAGGATATGATAGCACTTGCCTACAGGTCGCCCGCACCTGTTATCGGGCCGGATGCAATGCTGCGTGACAGACCGGGCTTTGACGTGGATTTCATCCGAAACGGCAGCCTTGGCGACCCGGTTTACGCAACCGACACCCACGAGGCACTGATGGTCATGCGCGGCCATTGGCGGCTCAGCTGGGATGGCGGCAGGGCAACCCTGGCCCCCGGCGATACCTGTGCGGTGCCGCCGGGTCTGCGGCGGCGTCTGGAGCCGGCAATGACAGGTGAAGCCTCCATGTTTCGCGTACGCTCGAATGAGGATCCGGCGGGCCTGACGCAGATTCTCTGACGTCGGGGTTTGGTTTCCGCCCGCTGCCGACCCTGTTTGCCCGGTGGCTGTGGCAGAAGGCGAAAGCCTTGGGGTGCAGCCTTACATGGGTGTCAAGGCCGTAATCCTGCGTTTCAAGAATCGATTCGGGCGATGCCGTTGTGGAAGCAGCCCGGCAACGGCTGTCAAACCGCGGTTTTCAGGCCCCATGAGGCCGGTGCCTGGGGTGCCTTTTCCAGCAGACGCCGTGCAATCACCTGTGCCTGGATTTCCGCTGCACCTTCGAAGATGTTCAGTATTCGCGCATCGCAGAGTACGCGACTGATCGGATATTCCAGCGCAAACCCGTTGCCGCCGTGGATTTGCAGGCCGTTGTCGGCAGCCGCCCAGGCCACCCGGGCGCCGAGTAGCTTGGCCATGCCGGCCTCCAGGTCGCAGCGCTGGCCGTTGTCCTTTTTCCGGGCGGAAAAGTAGGTCAGCTGGCGGGCGATCATGATTTCGACGGCCATCATCGCGATCTTTGATCGGATGCGGGGGAAGGCTAGGATTTCCTTGCCGAATTGCTTGCGGTCGATGGCGTATTTCAGCGAGATTTCCATAGCGTATTGCGCCACACCGATGGCCCGCGCCGCGGTCTGGATGCGGGCACTTTCAAAGGTCTGCATCAGGTGCCTGAAGCCCTGGCCGGTCACGCCGCCCAGCAGGTTTTCATCCTTCACGCGAAAGCCGTCGAAGGCGAGCTCGTATTCCTTCATTCCGCGATAGCCCAGCACTCCGATCTCGCCGCCGGTCATGCCGTCTGCGGGGAAGGGGGCCTCATCGGTGCCCGGCTCCTTTTCGGCGAGAAAAACAGACAGACCGGAATAGTTGGTCGTGTCCGGATCCGTGCGTGCCAAAAGCGTCATCATATGGGTGCGGGCCGCATGGGTGATCCAGGTCTTGTTGCCGGTTACTTTCCACTCGCCGTTTTCATCCTGCACCGCACGGGTGCGCAGACTGCCGAGGTCAGATCCGGTGTTCGGCTCAGTGAAGACGGCAGTTGGCAGGATTTCCCCGCTTGCCAGCAGCGGCAGCCATTTCGCTTTCTGGTCGTCCGTGCCGCCTGCGATGATCAGTTCCGCCGCGATTTCCGCCCGTGTCCCGAGCGAGCCGACACCGATGTAGCCGCGCGACAGTTCTTCGGAGACGACGCACATGGAGGCTTTCGTCAGGCCGAAGCCGCCGTGTTCTTTAGGGATCGTCAGGCCGAAGACGCCCATGTCGGCAAGGTCCCCGATCACCTCCATCGGGATTAGTTCATCCTTCATGTGCCATTCGTGGGCGCAGGGCATGATCTTTTCGTCCGCATAGCGGCGGAACTGATCGCGGATCATCCCCAGCTCTTCGTCCAGACCGCAATCGCCCGCCGTCGCGGCCCCGTCGCGATCCCGGATCAGAGTGACCAGCCGATCCCGCGCAGCATGCGTATTTCCTTGCTGCGTCAGCATCATCACCGGTTCAACGGCCAGCGGGTTTTGCTCCGCCTGGCCGAGGCCGAGATCCTGCAAGCGCACCACCTCCCCCTGGCTCATCGGGATGCCGCCCCAAATTTGCCAAAGGTATTCGCCAAAGCCGATCTGCAGCATCAGCTGCTCAAATTCGGTGAACTTTCCTGCATGCTCCAGCCGGACAGCCCAGGCATGCATCTGGCGCAGGGCTTCCAGATAGGTCGTATACCAGGCCAGCCCGTGGGCCGCGAACTGGTGTTCTTCCAGCATGTGACTGCTGACGCGCCCGTCGGCCACAGTCGCCGCACGAATCTTTTCAGTGGCGGCCTCCATCGCCTGTTCCACGGGCGGAATGGTCGCCGCACATGTTGCAAGAAGATCTGGAACAAGGGTCTGTTTCTGGCTGTCGAACATGGCACCGGCCCGCTTTGCTGCTTTGCATTCGGCATTAGGCCCCGGTGGAGGCCTGGTCAACGACACGTGCATACAGTTTACTAACATGCCGCAGCGTATGAAACACGGTTTCGGCGGTTTCGGTCAGGAAGATCGTCGCGGCTCCCTAACCGACCCGATACGCAAAAGTCCGGCACTGGCGATGCTGCGGTGGTGCCTGGCGACTGTTTCAGGAATGTCGTTATGCACCAGGCAACCCGGGGCGTCCCGGGATCGCGGACAACAGGCAGGATTTCGTCAATAACCTTGTGGAAAAGCGGGGCGGCGATGATGACAGCACACATATTAGGTCCGACTGCGGACTGCCCCGGGCAGCAGCGGGCGAAGCTAATGTTTTCCGCCGACCCGGATATCTTGAGTTAATTACTGTTTTGGCAGACCTTCACACGGTGGCGATTAGTGTGGCGGTAAATCGATACAAACGCTGTTCTGTCGCGGGGGATGGGGCAACCGCCGGCACCGCCGGCCCTTAAGCGCGGGTTCAACGCAGCACAGGGCTGCCAAAGGCGGAACAGCCGATGGCTGCGGCTTTCACATCATCGTCAATATGGGCCTCATGCCGGGCGAAATTGTCCGAAAACATCCGCACCAATTGCCGGGCTGCCGCATCGTATGCCTCCCCGTCTGACCAGGTGCGGCGCGGATCAAGCAGGATGTCTGCCACCGCCGGGGAGGTGAGCGGCACCTCAAACCCGAAGTTCACATCCTTGCGGAATTCACTGGCGGCCAGCGTACCGTTAAGTGCTGCCGTCAGCAGGGCACGGGTGGCACGGATCGGCATCCGCGACCCGGTGCCATAGGCACCGCCGGTCCATCCAGTGTTCACCAGCCAGCATGTTGCCCCGGTTGCGGCGATCCTGTCGCGCAGGAGTGCGCCGTAGATCTCTGGCCGGCGCGGCATGAACGGAGCCCCGAAACACGTCGAAAAGGTCGGCTGCGGCTCTGTCACGCCCCGTTCGGTGCCGGCAACCTTGGAAGTGAAGCCCGACAGAAAGTGATACATGGCCTGCGCGGGCGAAAGCCGTGCGATAGGGGGCAGTACGCCAAAGGCATCGCAGGTCAGCATGATGATATTTTTCGGAATACCGCCGCGCGCGGTCCCCGAGGCGTTGGCGATATAGTGCAGCGGGTAGGCGCACCTCATGTTTGCCGTCAGCGAATCGTCCTCGAAATCAAGCTCTTTGGTATGTTCGTCGTAGATCATGTTTTCGATGATCGTGCCGAACTTCTGCATGGTCGCACAAATTTCCGGCTCTGCCTCGGCACTCAGATTAATAGTCTTGGCATAGCAGCCACCTTCAAGGTTGAATATGCCGTGATCCGACCAGCCATGTTCGTCATCGCCGATCAGCACCCGATTCGGGTCAGCGGACAGCGTCGTTTTGCCCGTGCCGCTGAGCCCGAAGAAGACCGCAACGTCGTTCTCATCCCCCACCGCGTGGTTTGCGGAACAGTGCATCGGCATCACGCCCTGCTCCGGCAGCAGGTAATTCAAAAGTGAAAATACGGATTTTTTATTTTCACCGGCGTATTCAGTACCTGCGATCAGGATCATCTTCCGCTGAATTGAAATCGCGATCACCACATCGGACCGGCAGCCGTGCCGTTCCGGGGCAGGGTTGAAGGACGGGCAATTGATTACCGTGAATTCCGGGGTAAAATTACCCAGTTCCTCCGGTTCCGGGCGGCACAGCATGGTGCGGATGAAAAGGGAATGCCAGGCGAGCTCCGTCACCATGCGCATATTCAGCCGATAGGCCGAGTCTGCGCCGCCGTAGAGATCCTGCACAAAGCAGTCGCGCCCTTTCATATGGTCGATCATATCATGGTAGAGCCGGTCGAACGCTGTCGGATCCATCGGCGTGTTATTTTCCCACCAGATCGCATCCTTTACGGAAGGATCTTCCACCACAAATTTATCCCTGGGGGAGCGGCCGGTGTATTTCCCGGTGCTGACCAGAAGGGTTCCGCCCTGTCCCAGGACTCCTTCCGAGCGCGTAATCGCCTCCTGAACAAGGGCCGGTTCCAGAAGGTTGTAGTATACATTGCATAACCCCCTGATCCCGGCTGATGTCAGGGTATTCGCAGGGTTCACCCGGCCAAAGTCCATTTTTATGCTCCGGTATCCTGATCGCCTTAAAAGGGACAACACTATTGATCTGTTCTGATGTCGGGCCTGAAAGTTTGCCTGATTCCCTAGCGTAGCGTCTGCTGTAATTTAATCCGATAATAAAAAGATACAGACAGGTTTTGAACATGACAACGACACGTATTCCATGGGACGATGACGACCATGATATCCCGGGCTTCCGTGTCGATAACACCGGGAATCGATGAAGTTCCGGATCAATGCCTGTGTGCACATAGCCGTTTTCCGCAGGATCCGCCGGTTGAACGCATCCGCACAATCAGGCAAGGGCAAAGGTTTCCGACGCGGGCAGGATGAAAAGGCCCCGCCGGTGGACACGGCATCTTTTTCTGAAGATTGGGCGACAGAACCGTGCGTGGATTCTGGTTTGTTGCTATTGCCGGTGCCAAAGATCATTGGATTGAACGGGCCGTGCCGCAGGGTGTGGCGGCCGGGTCTTGCCCGTTTTACCCGTGTGCATACTGCGCCGCCAGCCCGATGTCTCATCCTTCAGGGCCAGTGTGGCGGCGCAATCATTGATGGGGGGATTGAAACCGTGTCATTGTTTGTCCAGGCCGTACTTTCGTGGCGGCACCGTATGCCCGGACGGGATGCATGCTGCACGAAGACGCAATTCGTGTCTGAAATTTCCGCCTCATGCTGACGCTGACAAAAAGCCCCGTTCACGGGTCGGCCGTTTCGGCATTCGGGCGAGGAGTACTTATTCTGGGTGCCTCGGGCAGCGGAAAATCGGGGCTGGCCTTGCAACTTCTCGCCCTGGGCGCACACCTTGTTGCCGATGACCAGGTGATCCTGCAAGCCTCTGGCGCAGGGGTGAAAATGTTCGCCCCCGATGCCACCGCCCGCCGGATCGAGGCCCGCTTCCTGGGCTTGATCCCGGTCCCTGCGCCCCCCGGGTGCCTGTCATTTGTGGTCGATCTCGACAAGGCCCCGGGTGCCCGCCTGCCGGCACCGGCTGTCGCGTATGTCATGTTACGGGAATATCCCCTGATTAATGGCAAGGATGTTCCCAACCTTGGTGCCTCAATTTGGCTGTGCCTCAAACACGGACTGCCGAAGCGGGACACGATTTTGTGACATCTGATGATGTTGCAACCAACAATGAATATGTTGGTCGGCATATCATGATGCCGTTCGCCGGGAATTCCGCTATTATCCCTGTCATCGGGCCGTCGGGGGCGGGCATATGCGCGGCGATCAATATGTTTACAAACCAGGACTTTTCAGCCATCGCCAACAGGCCTGTTTTGGTGCTCAGCGGTGACCGGGCAGATGGGCCAGTGGCATCGGAGGGCAATGCCCCTGTCCGCAACCGGGGCGGATATTCTGATGAGCATCAGGCAGAGCCCCCTTCCACGATTCATGGCCGGGGGCAGCAGGTGCCGGTTCGGCACGGCAGAGGCACCGGGGCCGGTGGTCACGGACCAGTCAATTTCCCGAAAGCGGACATTGACATGGTTTTTGATCGCCGTTTTCTTGTCGGCACGCATGGGCGCAGGCAAGGCACGGTTTATTCGGTCGGGCCGGGGCGCATCGGCCAGCGGCGCACAAGCCCCGGGAAACCCCTTGGGAAAGCGGGTGGGCAGCTGTCTGTGCGGCACCGAAATTAAAACGGCGGATGTACGCCGGAACGGTTGGGAGTGATCCGCGTTGATAGGGATCGTGATTGTCGCACACGGAGGATTGGCGAAGGAGTATCTGGCAGCCGCCGAACATGTGCTTGGCAAATTGTCGGATGTTGTGGCGATTCCGACCGTGGCGGAAGAGGATCGCAGTGCCAAACAGGCAGAGATCTGCGCGGCAGCCGCCAGCGTCGACCAGGGTGACGGTGTGGTGGTGGTGGTCGATATGTTCGGCTCCTCCCCGTCTAATCTTGCCCTGAAGGCGTGCAGAGGTTCCGGGCGCCGGATCATGTATGGCGCAAATCTGCCAATGATAGTAAAATTAGCCAAAAGCCGACGCCAGCCGCTCGATAAGGCGGTCGATCTGGCGGTTGCGGCGGGAAAAAAGTATATGAATGCCAGCCATGGGCTGCAAGTGCCATGATCCGCACTCAAAAGGGGCAGTTTTGAAATTCAACCTCCGGATTATCAATGAGAAGGGCCTGCATGCCCGGGCGTCTGCCAAATTTGTGGAAACTGTTGAACGGTTTGACGCGGACTGCACGGTCAGCAAGGACGGCATGGATGTGGGCGGCGATTCTATTATGGGATTGATGATGCTGGCTGCTTCAAAGGGATCAACGATTGGTGTGGAAACGAGCGGGGCTGAGGCGACGGATCTCGCCGATGCGCTAAAATCTCTCGTCGGGGGTTGTTTCGGGGAAGGCAAATAGCGTCATGACCGACACAGTGACCGAACATGCGCTGATTCTGGAGGCAACCGGCGGGACGGCCCCTTACAACCCCGCCGACCTGACCTATGCAACGTCTTTCGCCTCCCCCTGGAAGCGCGGCGTGATCCGGGTGATTGAAAACCTGACAGGCCGGTTCAGGCTCTTGCGGCTGATTCGTAAATGGGAGCGGGATAAGAACCGCCATCCGGATTTCTGGGTTTCGGTGCTCGACAGGCTGCAGATCAGGCTGAAAACACCGCAAGAGCAACTCGATGCGATACCTGGGGACGGCCCGCTGGTGGTCGTCTCGAACCATCCGCATGGGCTGATAGACGGGATTGTGATGGCCCATCTGCTGAGCCACGCCCGCGACGATTACAAGGTTTTGACACGGGCACTGCTGTGCCACGTACCGCGGATCGACAAATACCTGTTGCCGGTGGCCTTCCCGCACGAACCGGATGCCGTGCAGACCAACATCACGATGCGCAGGAAAGCGATTGCGCATCTGAAGTCCGGCGGCTGCGTTGCGCTTTTTCCTGCGGGGGCTGTTGCTACGTCAGAGACATGGTTTGGCCCGGCGACGGATGCCGATTGGCTGCCTTTCACCGCCAGGATGATCCACCAGTCGGATGCCCGGGTCTTGCCGCTGTTTTTCCCCGGTGCCAACAGCCGGGCGTATCAGATCGCCAACAAACTGTCAGTGACCCTGCGCCAGGCACTGCTGCTGCACGAAATCAAGGCATCAATGTACAAGGATCAGGCCCCGATTGTGGGTGAGGTGATCGACCGCGACACGCTTGACACCTACAAACAGGACGGGCCGGGCCTGATGAGATTTCTTAGGCAGAAGACCTATGATCTGAAACCTGCATGAGCGGTGCACCGTTGCAGGGCAATCCTGTTTCGGGATGCCTGGCGGGTATGTGCAGGTCGCCGTGCGCCGGCGGCGGGTATTCCGGAGCCGCGGAAGGGCCGTTTGTCAGGCCAGCAGTGCATCGAGGCCCGCCTGTGCGGAATTTGATTTCGGGTTCCAGAGGCCGCGGTTTATGGCCTCTGCCAGCCGTTCCGCCATTTCCCGCAGGGCTGCGGGGTTTGCCTCGGAAATGAAATTCCTAGTGTCTTCATCTTCCAGGAAAGCCTGATGGACAAGGTCGAAGTGATGGTTTTTCACGGCCCCCGTCGTTGCGGCGAAGGCGAAGAGGTAATCGAGCGTGGCGGCCATTTCAAACGCGCCTTTGTAGCCGTGGCGCTTCACGCCCTCGATCCATTTCGGGTTCACCGCACGGGATCGGACCACACGGCCGATTTCATCATCCAGCGTACGGATGACCGGGCGTTCGGGCCGGGAGTGATCGTTGTGATAGATTGGCCGGTCACGGCCCTGCAGGCTGGCCACGGCGGCTGATGCGCCTCCTTCGAACTGATAGTAGTCGTCGCTGTCGAGGAGGTCGTGCTCGCGGTTGTCCTGGTTGTGGACAATGGCTTCAACCTGGCCCAGGCGTGTGCGCAGGGCGTCGTGGGCTGCCGTGCCATCGGTCCCGGCAGCGTAAGCGTAGCCGCCCCATTCGATATAGGCCGCGCCGAGATCCGCCCGATCCGACCACAGCCGTTCGTCAATCATGGCCTGCAGGCCCGCGCCATAGGCCCCCGGCCTGGAACCGAAGACCCGGTGCGCATCCGCGCCCGCCCTGGCTGTGGCGGCAGCCGGATTCTGGTCTGCCGGTTCATCCAGTGCCTGCACCGCCCGGGCGGCCTGGTCAAAAAGTGCCATCTGCTGCGGGAAGGCATCGCGAAAGAAGCCGCTGACCCGCAGGGTGACGTCAACGCGCGGGCGTGCGAGTACGCCCGGGGGCAGGATATCGAACCCGGTCACACGCCGGTTGGCCCTGTCCCACCGCGGCTTCACACCCATCAGTGCCAGGGCCTGGGCGATGTCATCGCCGCCGGTGCGCATGTTGGCGGTGCCCCAGGCCGTCACCAGTATGGCCCGCGGCCAGTTGCCCTGATCCTGCAGGTGGCGTTCAATCAGCAGGTTTGCGGATGCCCAGCCGAGTGCCCAGGCGGCGGGTGTCGGCACGGCGCGGCTATCGACGCTGAAAAAGTTGCGCCCGGTCGGAAGTGTATCCAGCCGTCCGCGGGTCGGCGCACCGGACGGTGCCGGGCTGACAAAACGCCCGGACAGGGCGGTGAGCAGGCCCGCCAGTTCTGCCGGTCCGCATGCCTTAACCGCGGGGCGGATTGTCCGCGCCACAGCGTCCAGCACAGTTTGTGTCCGGTCCATGCCCTGCGCCGGTTGCCCGGCCAGCAGGCGCGCCGCCAGCTCTTCTATGCGTTCCACGGTATCTCCGGCTGTTCGCCAGGCACCCTCCCCCGCCAGTATGTCCGGCCGCGGGCCCTGCCAGGGTTCTGCCGGTGCGCAATCGAGCGGGTCAAACCCCAGCCCGAGATCCTGCGCGATGGCCCGCTGCAGGGAGGCATCCGCCCCGGCACCGCACCCGCGCGGCACCCGCACCAGCGCCTGCACCAGATCCCGCTGCGAACGGCCCTCGGGCGAGCATCCGAACACATGCAGCCCGTCGCGAATCTGCGCCTCTTTCAGATCGCAGAGGTATTGATCAAGCCGGGCCAGGTCACTGTCTTCGTCGGCCCCGTCCATCCCGGCATCCGCATTCATCCCGGTTGCCGCAGTCAGGGCAAAGATTTCCCGCCGCAGGTGGGTCAGGCGGCGGGGATCAACGCCTGCGGCTTCGTAATATTCGTCCACCAGGGCCTCGAGATCCTTAAGCGGGCCATAGGTTTCCGCCCGCGTCAACGGCGGCGTCAGGTGGTCAATAATCACCGCCTGTGTGCGCCGTTTGGCTTGGGTGCCTTCGCCGGGGTCGTTCACGATGAACGGATAGATATGGGGGACCGGCCCCAGCACGGCTTCCGGAAAACATGCCTCGCTTAGGGCCAGTGCCTTGCCAGGCAGCCATTCCAGGGTGCCGTGCTTGCCCATGTGCACGATCACGTGGGCCCCGAAGTTTTGGCGCAGCCAGGCGTAGAAGGCGATGTAGTTGTGCGGCGGCACCAGATCCGGCGCGTGGCAGGTATCTTTCGGGTTTACATTGTATCCGCGGGCGGGTTGTATGCCGACAACCACGTTGCCGAATTCAAGGATCGAAAGCGCAAAAGCCCCGTCTGTGCAGAAGGGGTCCGCGGGCGGTGCGCCCCAGCGTTCTTCAATCCGCAGTCGCACATCCCGGGGCATCCCGCCGTAGAAGCGCAGGTAATCGTCCAGCGACAACCGTACGCTGCAGGTGCGTACGGCCCGGTCAGTCAGCCGGTTTGTCGGGCCTGCCTGTATGGATTTCATCAGCGCGTCGCTGTCGGCAGGCACATCGTTGACGGCATAGCCTTCGGTGGCCAGCAGCGTCAGCACGTTCACGGTCGCGGCGGGGGTATCGAGCCCCACGCCATTCGCCAGCCGTCCGTCCCGGTTGGGATAATTGGCCAGGACAAGGGCAACCTTGCGCTCCGCCTTTGCTGTGCGCCGCAGCACTGCCCAGGCTTTTGCCAGTCGGACGACAAAGTCTATCCGATCCTCGCGGGCACGATAGGTTACGATGGGGCAAAGGGTGTCTTCGTCATAGAAAACCTCGTTCTTGAAACTGACAGCACGGCCAAGGATGCGGCCGTCAACCTCCGGCAAGGCGACGTTCATGGCGATGTCGCGGGCGGAAAGGCCCGCGTGGCCGCCAGCCCATGCCTCTTCGGTGCCGCCGGACAGCACAACCTGGAAAATCGGCGCGTCATTCGCCAAAAGCGGGTTATCGCCCTGCAGATCATCCGTCCGGGGGGAAGCAACGGCAAAGCTCGTGCAATTAAGGATAACCTCCGGCGGTGCCTGCGCAAAGATCTGCGCGAGCGTGGCCGCCGAAAGCGGGTCTTTCAGCGATGCCACAAAGACAGGCAGGGCGTTCAGGCCGGATTGCAGCAGTGCCTTGACCAGGCGATTGATCGGTTGCAACCCGGCACCCTGCACAAGCGCACGATAGAAGATGACAGGCACGACCGGCGCACCATCAGTCCACGCAGGGCGCAGGGCGTCAAGGCTGGCCAACCCGGCACCAGGCCAGTAGATGCCCGAACGCAAAAGAGGTCTGGCTGCCGGGGGCTTTTCGCCGCCGTCCAGCAGAACTTTCGCAAGTCCAAGAAAATTCCGCGCATTTTCCGGCCCGCCCTCAACCATATATGCGGTCAGTGCTTCCCAATCTTCGCGGCTGACGGTGGACAGGTGCCAAAGCTCCTCGTCCGGTTTATCGTCACCGGGTAAGGCGGCGAACGGTACCCCGGCCGTGCCGAGCCGGATTGCGAATTGTTCCAGCCCGTATTGCCAATAGCCGGCACCGCCGAGCAGGCGCAAAATCACCAACCGCGATTTGGTGCAGCATTTATCAAGGCAGAGGTCCACAGAAAGCGGGTGTCGCAGGGCAGCAAGGTTGCCCAACCGCAGGCTCGGGGCTTTTTCCATCTGGCCCCGCGCTTCTGACAAGGCGGCGAGTTCCGAATCCGCCGCCGACATGAACACCACGTCAGCCGGTGTTTGTGCCAGGTCGACCGGTGCCGCCCCATCGATATCTCCGGGTTGGACGGCAAGCAGGTGCATCAGAGCAGCTTTTCCATGAAGGTGGAGACGGGGCTGTTTGCGTAATCCGCAAACGGCCCGCAACGGGTATAGCCGAGCGTGTGATAGAGACGTACCGCCGGGCCAAGCCTGGTACCGGTTTCCAGTTTCACCGATGACAGCCCGGCGGCGCGGGCATACGATTCCAGCCGCGCCATCAGTGCCCTGGCGACGCCGCGCCCGCGGGCGGCCTGTGGCACGTACAACCGCCTGATTTCCCCATAGGTGCCGCGATTCACCAGCGCGACGCAGCCGACGGCCCTGCCTTCGTTGCGGGCGACAAGGAACGTGACGCCGGGGGCTGCAAGCTGTGTCGCATCGAAGCTGAAACATTCCTCCGCCGTGTAATGCGCACGCAGGGCGGTTTCTGACCCTGCGATTAGTACTGTGGCGTCGTCCGTCAGCGGCGATTCGGGGGTAATGGCAAGCGTCATGGCGGCATCTGTGCCTGTTCCTGGTACCGAATCCGGGTGCATCGGGGCAAGATTCCTAGGCCCGCAGGGCCGCTTTGATCGCTGCGTGGTCAAGCCCGGTTTGGCCGATCACAACCAGCCGGGTGCCGCGCGGTTCTCCTGCGGCAAAAAGCCGGTCAAAGCAGGTGTCCACCCGCGGGCCAACGGCCTGCAGGGTCAGCCGCATGGGTTTGCCTGCGACAGCGGCAAAGCCCTTAAGGCGCAGGATGTCGTGGGCGCGAATCACGGCGATCACCTGTTCGGCGAAGGCGTTCTGGTCCGCGACTTCCCCGCGGTTCACGACGAAGGATTCAAATTCATCGTGGTCCTCATGGTCGTGGTGGAGGTGCACAGCGGGCCGGGTGTCCATATCGTGTTCCGCCCCGATGCCCTGGCCCAGAAGCACATCCACCGGCAGCATACCCATAGAGGCCCGGACCACCTGCACCCCGCTGCGGCTTTTGCCCTTTAGCCGGTCAATGAGCTTCGTCGTTTCATCCTGCGTCAGCAGGTCGGTTTTGTTGACCACTATCATATCGGCACAGGCAACCTGGTCTTCAAACAGTTCTGACAGCGGCGTTTCGTGGTCAAGGGTTTCATCCGCCGCCCGCTGGCGGGCTACCGCACCCGTATCGTGGGCAAAGCGGCCTTCGGTCACGGCTTTGCCATCGACCACGGTTATCACACTGTCCACGGTCACCTTCGTGCGGATCTCCGGCCAGCGGAACGCCTGCACCAGCGGTTGCGGCAGGGCAAGGCCCGAGGTTTCAATCACGATGTGATCGGGTGCTTTTGCGCGCGTCAGCAGTTTTTCCATGGTCGGGATGAAATCTTCGGCCACGGTGCAGCAGATGCAGCCGTTTGACAGTTCCACCACATCCTCTTCGGCACACACCCCGTCCCCGCAGCCCCTGAGGATATCGCCGTCCACGCCAAGGGTGCCGAATTCATTGATGATCAGCGCGATCTTTCGCCCGCCGGCGTTTTGCAGCATGTGGCGGATGAGCGTGGTTTTCCCGGCACCGAGAAAGCCGGTAACAACAGTGGCAGGGATTTTGGCGGGCATGGCCGGTTCTCCTGTTCGGCTGGTATGGTCAGGTCAGCCACAGGCAGTTTGCCCCCTGCGGACCGGGCTGTGCAAGGCCGATTGCGGCGATTCATGCCCTGCCGCCGACCTTGCGTTCGGGCAGCCGGGCCGTTAGGCGCGGGGTATGGCCCTGCACGCCCATATCCTGACGAACATTTCGGACCGGGTCTTTACCCGCCATGCGCCAAACTGGCGACCGGAATGGGATGGGGTGACGTTCAGCTTCGGCCTGACCCTGCCTGCGCACATGGATGTGCTCATCGTTTATACCCGCGCCTCCTGGACGGTGCGCCCGGGCCTGCCCCGGGGGCGGACAGCCTTTGTCGGCGGGGAGCCGGAGGTTATCCACAACTATTCCGGTGCGTTTCTCAACCAATTTGGCCTTGTGGTGGCCAGTACATCCCGCAGGCTGGCCACGACGCGCCTGAAAGAAACGGCGCCGATCCCTTGGTTTGCCGGATACAATTTCGCGCACCCCGAAAAATCCCTGGGGTTTGATGCGCTGGTTGATCTGCCGATGCCGGAAAAGGATGATCGCATTTCTGTCGTCACCTCGCTGAAAACCCACACTCCCTTTCAACGCCGGCGGCTGAAACTGATCGAACACCTGAAACAGGCGATCCCGGAACGGATCGTGATTTACGGGGCAGGGGTCAACAGGATCGCTGACAAGAAGGACGCGCTGCTGCCACATCGGTATCATCTGGCGCTGGAAAACAACGGTGCGCCGTTCAGCTGGACAGAAAAACTGGCGGACCCGCTGCTCTGCCATGCGTTTCCGTTTTATGTCGGCTGTTCAAACGTTGAACAGGAACTGCCCGCCGACGCGCTTTTGCGGATTGATCCGAAAGACCCGGCGGCGGCGATCAACGTTATGGTGAACGCTGTGGACAGCGGGCTGTGGGCCCGACGGCTGGATGCCATACATGAGGCGCGCAACCGTATCCTGCACCACCACAATATCCTGGCGCTTTTTTCGCGAATCACCAAACAGCTCTGCGCGCTGCCGGCGGAAGGGCCGCCTGTCACCCTGCGTTCAGAAAAATCCCTGCCGCCGGAACCGGGCAGCCGCGGCACCTGGCCCGGGATGCTGTTGCGGCGGGCGGTTCTGGCCATTGATCCGGGACTGGAGCTGCGGGTGGCCCGCCGCCGCGGCCCGCATCAATGACGGGCCATCGCAGGCCCTGACGCGAGTCAGAGCCTGTGCCAACCCGGCAGGGTTATGTCCGGATTGTATGTGGCCGGGTCGTGAAACCAGGCCTTCGGGGCGATCACGACCTTGTCCGGTGCCGGGTTCCGCCACAACCCCACCAGGAAAAGAGGGATGTGCGCCCCTGTGGTGTTGGCATGCCGCCATCAGGCGCAGGTCATTGTGGGCCGATGCGCCGTCGTTATGGCTGACGCATCGCAGGTCGAACGGCAGCACAAGGTTTTCCCTCGCCATGCCCTTTGTCCCGGTATTGCGATTCATCCTTGGCAAGGTCCCCTTGCCGAAGGGATGCCGGGCCGGTATGGATGCCCGGCGTACCCTTTTGGCCGACCGGGATGACACGGAACCTCATGCACTACATCCGCCTGTGGCGCGAGCCCTGGCGCAGGATACCTTTGCAGGCCATTAAACAATGGCATGCCGACAGGGGGGAGGCCCGCCGGTCTGATACGGGGTTTTTGACCGCCGGGGATGTGGTGCTGGATTTCGGCGGATTTCAGGGCGAATGGACCGCACAAATACGCAGGAAGCATGATTGCAGCGTGCATATATTTGAGCCGCACCCGTCCTTCGCGGCGGGGTGCAGGGCGCGTTTTTCCGATGACAGGAAAGTTTTCATCCATGCGCACGCGCTGGGCACATCCTTTGGCCCTTTGCCCCTGTCGGACGCAGGCGATGCATCGTCCGCATTGACGCAAACAGCAGGCGGCACAGAGGGGCGGGTCGTAAAGGCGGCGGATTTCCTCAAGGATATATCGCCGCCGGTTGCCCTGGCAAAGATCAATATCGAAGGCGGGGAATACGATCTGTTTCCCGCCTTGCAATATGCCGATTGGATACGCCACATCGGTGTGTTGCAGATCCAGTTTCACCTGTATTCCGAAGCGGATATTGCCCGCCGCGCCACGATCCGGGCCACGCTTTCCAAAACCCACATATGCGACTGGGAATACCCGTTTGTATGGGAACAATGGTCACTGCGCCGATAGCCGGGCAATCGTGCACCCGCAGGTGTGCGGATGCGTGTGATGATCATGGCCATGCCTTTCTGCTGAGCCGCCTGATCCGCGCCCGGTAGACTGCGCGTTTGACCTCGCGCGGTATTTTGGCGAACAAGGGACGGCGCACCGAAATGGTGCTGCCGCCGATGGTGGCCGCGATGTCACGGACGCGGGATGGCACGGCCACGAAAATATCCTGTCCGGTCTGCCAGCGCATTTGCAGGAAACTGTCCACCGGGCGATCAAAGGTTTCTGTCGCGGCCAGCAGCCTGCGGGCCGCCGCCTGGCTGACAAGCTGGGCGGACATCCGCAGGGGAATGACCCGCGGATCGCGAAAGGCGATTTCACCGGCCCGCGCCGCAACGGGTGCGTCCCCGCGCAGGGGGCGGGTCTGAAACTGGATATAACCGAGCGTACCGATATGTTCAACCGCACAGGCGGCCACATCCCCGAATCCGGCATCAAGGGCCACGTCATCTTCCAGGACAAGCGCCGCGGGCAAGGCCTCTTCCACAATCCGCGCCTAGGCCATGCGGTGGGACAGGAACACGCCGATTTCCCCCTGCGTCAGCCGGAACGGGTAGGGCGGTGCGTAAAGGCCCGGGCGCACCCGGCCTGTTCCGCCGTGCGCGGTGCCGTCCACGGCATCCAGGATTTCTGCCGGAAAGGGTGCCTGTGCCAGCAGCCGGTCCGCCTGGGTCCGGCGGGCGGTGGCACGGGCAAGGTGTATAACAAACGTCTTCATCGGCCTGCCCACAGATCTTCGTAAACCGTGATGGCCCCGGCGGCCCTCTGCGTGACCGAACAGTTTTGCACGGCGATGTGCCGGGCGGCGATCATGGCGTCAACAAACATGTCGGTTCCCTTTTCGGGCCGCACCCGCCCGACCCGGGCAATCCCGCGGGTGCCGCCAAAGCCGGGTTTTGCCCAGGTCGCCGCCCGGGTGTGCGCCGGTGCAAACCTGGCGGTATCAACACCATGGGGCACCACAGCCCGCACGTTCGGCACGTATTTCGCGGCATCCTCCGTTGTGGCGATAACCGCGTCCATCCGCGCAACCAGCCGGCGCGGAATGGCGGAATGGTGCCGCCGGGCCGACGATGTGAAAACGATCTTCGCGGGCTTACGCAGCACATCGCGCAGCCATGTTGCCGTGCGCATTTCCGGGAACGTGCGTCGGTGCCATATGGCAAAGGGGTGCCCGGCGGGTTTGTGCGCGGTGCGCACCGCCATACGCCCTGTCATCGGGTCCGGGCAACCGGGCAGCGGGTGGCCCACAAGTGCCGCATCAACCGTGCGCACCTGGGCCCGCAGCACCCCGGCGGCGGTGGCGGACACGCCGGTGAAATTGGGGTTGAAATTGGTGACAAACAGTTCCGTCATCCGGACCTGTCACGGGCATAGACATCTTCGTAACGGATAATGTCATCTTCGCCCAGGTAGCCGCCGGTTTGCACCTCAATAAGAACTACCGGCACCTTGCCCGGGTTTTCCATCCGATGTACGGCCCCCAGGGGAATATAGACAGACTGGTTTTCGCCCACCAGCTGCCGGGTATCATCGATAGTGACCCTGGCGGTTCCTGCGACAACGATCCAGTGTTCCGCCCGGTGCATATGGGATTGCAGGGACAGGGCCGCACCCGGTTTTACCACGATGCGTTTGACCTGAAAGCGCGCACCGACAGCCAGGCTTTCAAAATAGCCCCAGGGCCGGTGGTCCCGCGGAAACTGCACCGCCTGCGGCACGGCCATGTCCTTGAGCAGCCGCACGGCTGACTGCACATCCTGGGCACGGGATTTGTCCGCGACCAGCACTGCATCCGGCATGGCAACCGCGATAATCCCGTCCAGCCCGATGCCCACGAGCTGCTGCGATTCGGATTCTGACCGCAGCAGCACATCCCGGCAGTCGAGCGCGTTTGCGGCACCCGTGGTAACAACACCTGCATCGTCCGGCCCGCTTTCTTCCCAAACCGCATCCCAGCCGCCCAGGTCGGACCACCTGCCGGCAAAAGGCACGGCGGTAATGTTCCGGGCCTGCTCCATCACCGCGTAATCGATGGAAATATCCTTTGCCCCGGCCCAGGGTTCCGGTGCAATGCGCAGAAAGCCCAGGTCGGTTTTGGCCTGGGCCATTGCCTGCTCCACGGGTGTCATCAGACCGGGCGCGTGGGCCGCAAAGGCGTCAAGTATGGTTTTGGCCGAAAACAGAAATATGCCCGCGTTCCACAGGTAATTGCCGGAGGCGACCATGGCATTGGCCCCGGCCCTGTCAGGCTTTTCCACAAAGCGGACAAGGGGTACCGGGCCGCATGTCGCGGAGGCGGATAATTCCAGATAGCCATAGCCGGTTTCCGGCCGCGTGGGCGTGATGCCAAAGGCCACGATATCGCCGGCCCTGGCGCGGTCCAGCCCGGCTGCGACAGTGGCCTGAAAGGCCTTTGTGTCCGGTATAACATGATCGGACGGGGCTGCCAGGACCAGCGCATCCGGGTCTCTGGCCTTTACGTAAAGGCATGCCGCCAACACAGCCGGTGCCGTGTTGCGCCCCTCAGGCTCAATCAGGATTGCGCCCGGATCAATGCCGATGGCGGCCAGCTGTTCGGCAACGATAAATCGGAAGTCCGCATTGGTCACCACAACCGGCGGTGCATACCCTTCGCCTGACAGCCGCATGGCACTGGCCTGAAACAGCGACCGGTTCCCCATAAGCGGTGAAAACTGTTTCGGGTATGACTTCCGCGACAACGGCCACAGCCGCGTCCCGGACCCGCCACACATCAAAACCGGTGTAATCATGCTGCATGCCTGGCTGTTTTTCTATAATATATGCCAATGTGCCGACCGGCGGAAGTGGCCGATTGGGGCAGGTCCGGTCGGCACCGAAGGCCCGGGCGTGGTCCTGGG
The DNA here is from genome assembly GCA_014323795.1 of Paracoccaceae bacterium. Lineage (GTDB taxonomy): Bacteria > Pseudomonadota > Alphaproteobacteria > Rhodobacterales > Rhodobacteraceae > Amylibacter. The sequence continues at coordinate 79,722 of JACONK010000011.1, forward strand.
GGTAAAACGTGGAAAGGGCTGCCATGAAACGGGCATTGATCACAGGGGTCACGGGTCAGGACGGGGCCTATCTTTCGGAACTGCTGCTGGAAAAGGGGTATGAGGTTCATGGGCTGAAACGCCGGGCCTCCTCTTTCAACACGCAGCGCATCGATCACATTTTTCAGGACCGGTACGAAGCAGACGTCCGCTTTCACCTGCACTACGGCGATATGACCGACAGCACCAACCTGATTCGTATCATCCAGGAGGTGCAGCCGGACGAGATCTACAACCTCGCCGCCCAAAGCCACGTGCAGGTGAGTTTTGAAACGCCGGAATACACCGCCAACGCGGATGCCGTGGGTACCCTGCGTGTGCTCGAGGCCCTGCGGCTGTTGAACATGACCGACAGGACGCGGTTCTATCAGGCTTCCACGTCGGAGCTGTACGGCCTGGTGCAGCAGATCCCGCAGCGGGAGGAGACGCCGTTTTACCCGCGCTCACCCTATGCGGTGGCCAAACTCTATGCCTACTGGATCACCGTGAACTATCGGGAGGCCTATGGCCTGCATGCCTCCAACGGCATCCTCTTTAATCATGAAAGCCCGCGCCGGGGTGAAACGTTCGTTACCCGCAAGATCACCCGTGCGGCGGCGGCTATCAGGCTCGGGCAGCAGGACAGGCTTTACCTCGGAAATCTTGATGCCCGGCGGGACTGGGGGCACGCCAGGGATTACGTGGAGGGCATGTGGCGCATCGTGCAGCATCACGAAGGCGATGATTTCGTGCTCGCCACCGGGCAGGCCCATTCCGTGCGAAGTTTCGTGGAAAAAGCTTTCGCCCGCGTCGGAATTCCGCTCGAGTGGCAAGGCAAGGGCGCGGACGAAAAGGCCTACGACGCGCAAGGGCGCTGTCTGGTAGAGGTCGACCCCCGCTACTTTCGCCCGACAGAAGTGGACCTGCTGATCGGTGACCCCGCGAAGGCCAGGCGGATGCTGGGCTGGCAGGCCAGGGTCACGCTGGATGACCTGGTGGCGGAAATGGTCGATGCCGACCTGGCAAAGGCCGGTTCCCATGGCTAGGGTGATCTATGACCTGACTGGCAAACGTGTTTTCGTTGCCGGACACCGGGGCATGGTCGGCCAGGCACTGGTACGGCGGCTGACGTCGGAAAATTGCACGATTTTGACCGCCGGGCGAGCGGAACTTGACCTGATCCGGCAGGATCAGGTGGAAGCGTGGATGGGGGACAATCGCCCCGACGTGGTGATCATCGCGGCGGCCAGGGTTGGCGGCATCCTTGCCAACGACAGCTATCCGGCAGGGTTTCTGTACGATAACCTGATGATCGGATCCAACCTGATCCACGCGGCCCATAAGGCGGGGGTGGAAAAGCTGATGTTCCTCGGGTCATCATGCATCTATCCCAGGATGGCCGCCCAGCCGATGGCGGAAAACGCCCTGCTGACCGGCCCGCTGGAACCCACGAACGCATGGTACGCGATTGCCAAAATCGCGGGCATCAGGCTCTGCCAGGCGTATCGGCGGCAGTACGGGGCGGATTTTATATCCGCCATGCCCACAAACCTTTACGGACCCGGCGACACCTATGATCGGGAAACGAGCCACGTCCTGCCGGCACTTGTCCGCAAGGTGGTTGAGGCCCGCGCGGCCGGGGCGCAAAGCATTACGATCTGGGGTACCGGCACCCCCCTGCGGGAATTCCTGCACACCGACGACCTGGGCGACGCGCTGGTGTTTTTGCTGAAACGCTATTCAGGTGCCGATCATGTGAATGTCGGCAGCGGAGCAGAAGTGACAATCAGGGAGCTGGCGGAACAAATCATGGCCGCAGCAGGTTTTTCCGGCACCCTGGAGCATGACCTGACGAAACCTGATGGCACCCCGCGCAAGCTGATGGACAGTTCCCGCCTGCGGGACATGGGCTGGAAGCCGCGGATTTCGCTGGAAGAGGGCATCAAACGCACGGTTGCGGCGTTTGAGACAGCCTGAAAAGGTGTGCTTTGAACACAATCCTGCGGAACATCGGGCGATTGTTTTCGCCCCCGATCAGGGGAATGCCTGGCCCTGAATTCCGGCACCGTTTCCGACCGGACGCATCATGTTCATCCTTACGCCACACCCAGCCGCAGAATATTGGCACCCATGATCAGGAACATCACCAGCACCGCCGTCCGGAACCGTGCCGGGTCAAGCCGCGCACGGAACCGTTCACCAATCAGAAAGCCAAGAACTGCCGGAAGCGCCAGCGCAAGGCTGATCCAGGCACGTGCCCCCCGAAATTCACCCTGCCAGGCGTAAGCGGCGGCCAGGGGAATGGCACCCAAGGCCAGAAGCATACCCGTGGCGCGCACGAATTCCTCTTTATCGGCGCGGGCGGCAATGAGGTATATCATAATCGGCGGGCCCCAGATGGCAGTAACACCGCCGATCAGGCCGGACGCGGCCCCGGCAACGATTTGGCCCCCGGTGCGCAGATGCACGGGCAGGGGCGGCGGCGTGAACACCAGCCGGGACAGGGTAAATACGATGATGCTGACACCCATAATCAGCAACAGGTTTTGGGTTGACAGGGACCGGGCAAAAGACGCACCCGGCACAATTGTCACCGCCAGCGTCAGCCAAAAGGGCGCATAGCGCAAAAAGGTTCGGGCGATATGCCCGCCCCGCAGCATCTGTTGCACGTTGGTCAACAGCAGGGGGCCAAGCACAAGCGTCACCGCCAGGCGGGGGTCAAGCATCTGGCTCATCAGACCGATCGCAATCGTTGGCAGGCCGATGCCAAGCGTACCTTTCGCTATCCCGGCAATCAGGAAGACCACCGCGCAAAAGGCGATTTCAAAGGGGGTCAATGGGCCTCTGCCCAGTTCATGCCCTGTCCGGCATCCACGGTCAGCGGCACCGACAGGGCCACGGCGGGCAGGCTCGCGGCCTCCATGACATCCCTGACGGCAGTGCTGGTGCGCTCCGCCGCGTCCTCTGACACCTCAAACACCAGTTCGTCGTGAACCTGTAACAGCATCCTGGCAGGTAGCCTTTCGATAGCCTTCGGGATGCGGATCATGGCGCGGCGGATCACATCTGCCGCCGTCCCCTGAATCGGCGCATTGATCGCCGCCCGCCAGGCGAAGCCTGCGCGGGGGCCTTTTGCGCCGATTTCCGGTGTATGGATTCGGCGTCCGAAAAGCGTTTCCACATAGCCGTGACTTTTGGCGAAGGCGACTGTTTCGTCCATATAGGCGCGTATGCCCGGGAAACGCTCAAAGTATCGGTCGATGAAGTTCTGCGCATCCGCCCGCGGGATGCGCAGGTTGCGGGCGAGCCCGAAAGCAGAGATGCCGTAGATCACGCCGAAGTTAATCGCCTTCGCCTGGCGCCGCACCATCGGGTCCATGCCTTCGATGGGCACATCAAACATCTCTGACGCGGTCATGGCGTGGATGTCCTGCCCGTCAAGAAACGCCTGGCGCAACGCATCGAGCCCGGCAATATGGGCAAGTATGCGCAACTCAATCTGGGAATAGTCGAGGCTCAGGAGCACGTTGCCCGGCTCCGGCACAAAGGCTTCGCGGATGCGGCGGCCTTCCTCTGTCCGGACGGGGATATTTTGCAGGTTCGGGTCCGCGGAGGCGAGCCGCCCGGTGGAGGCCCCCGCGATGGAATAGGAGGTGTGCACCCGGCCGGTTTCCGGGTGGATACGGGCCTGCAGCGCATCGGTGTAGGTGGACTTCAGTTTGGAAATCTGCCGCCAGTCAAGCACACGGGCAGGCAGGTCGTGACCCTCTGCGGCCAGATCCTCCAGCACATCCACCCCGGTGGCCCAGGCACCGGACTTGCCCTTCCTGCCGCCGGGCAGGGACATTTCATCAAACAGGATTTTTCCCAGCTGCTTCGGCGACCCGATATTGAAGGCCCGGCCCGCAAGGCTGTGAATATCCTCTTCCAGTGCCGCCATCTTCCGGGCGAACCTGCCCGACATATCGCCGAGTTTTTGGCGATCAATCCTGATACCGTGCATCTCCATCCCTGCGAGCACAGGGACAAGCGGGCGTTCAAGCGTTTCATAGACCCGGGTGACCCTTGAACGGTGAAGTTGCGGCCTGAACAGCTGCCAAAGACGCAGCGTGATGTCCGCGTCTTCGGCAGCGTATTTCATTGCCGCATCCACAGGCACCTTATCAAAGGTTTTCATGGATCTGCCGGTACCGAGCAGGCTTTTGATCGGAATCGGTCTGTGATTAAGGTAGCGTTCCGACAGCAGATCCATCCCGTGCCCGTGGGCCCCCCCGTGCAGGGCATAGCTTAGCAGCATCGTGTCATCAATCGGTGCCAGGCTGATCCCGTATCGGCGCAGGATCTTCATGTCGTATTTCATGTTCTGGCCGATCTTGATGATCGCCGGATCCTCCAGCACCGGTTTCAGCGCGGCAAGGCATTCGGCAAGGTCCATCTGCCTTTCGGCCTTCTGCCCGCCGCCCAGCAGGTCACTGTCCCCATCCACATGGGCGAGCGGGATATAGGCCGCCTCTCCCGGTTCCACGGCAAGGCAAATGCCCACCAGACCGGCCTGCATTTCATCAAGGCCTGTTGTTTCCGTATCCACTGCCATGCGTCCGCGATCCCTGATCCTGGCTATCCAGAGGGCGAGCTCATCCGCGCTGCGGAGTGCCACGTATCTGTCATGATCGATGCCTGCGGCCTGCGGCAACGCAGATTTTTCCATCGGCACATCCGGGATGGCCGGAACCGCCACCCCCAGTTTGCCTGCGATGCGGGCGGCCAGGCTGCGAAACTCCATGGTGCTCAGAAAGCCAAGCACGGTGTCCGGCACCGGGTCGTAAACCGCAAGATCCCCGAAGCTCACATTTACCGGCGTGTCTGTTTTCAGCGTCACGAGATCCCGGTTGATACGGATCTGGTCAGCGTGATCGATCAGGGCCCTGCGGCGCCCGGGCTGTCTGATCTCTTCCGCCCGTGCCAGAAGGCTGTCAAGGTCGCCGTATTCCTTAATCAAAAGTGCGGCTGTCTTCACGCCGATCCCCGGTGCACCCGGCACATTATCCACCCTGTCGCCGACAAGTGCCTGCACATCGATTACCCGGTCGGGGCCGACACCGAATTTGGCCTCTACCTGCTCCGGCCCGATGCGGGTGTTCTTCATTGGGTCGATCATCTCTACCCCGCCGCCGACGAGCTGCATCAGATCCTTGTCGGAAGAGATAACAGAAACCCGTGCACCTGCGTCTCGGGCCCGGGTGGCAAGCGTGGCGATGATGTCGTCTGCCTCATATCCCCCGAGCTCCAGACACGCCAGATTGAACGCCCGCGTCGCGTCCCGGGTCAGCGGGAACTGGGGCACCAGATCTTCTGGTGCGGGGGGGCGGTTCGCCTTGTAATTGCTGTATATACTGTTTCGAAAGGTCTTGTCCGAATGGTCAAAGACCACGGCCACATGGGTCGGTGCATCGGCAGCCTTCCGATCCTCCACAAATTTGAAGAGCATGTTGCAAAACCCGCTGACCGCCCCCACCGGCAACCCGTCCGATTTACGCGTCAAGGGCGGCAGCGCGTGGTAGGCGCGAAAAATAAATCCTGATCCGTCGATCAGATGCAGATGATGGCCTTTGCCAATGTTGCCCATGTGTGTATTTTCCCATACATTGGAACGATCATGACAAGGCTAGAGGATGCGACCAGGCTTTGCGATAGGGATTTTGTCGGGTGCGCTCGCGTTTGGATCCGGGATGTCGGCAGAAATCGTTTCCCTTTCAACCGCGATAACCGAAACCTGCCGCCCGATGGCGGAAGACGAAAAAAACTGCATCTATTTTGCAGGCTGCATAACGCCGGAAGACAGCTGGTTTCACGGCGAAGCAAGAAAGTGGAAGCACGGGGAAGTTATTCTGAACCAGAATGACGGTGTCATCTGCAAGGGTGGCTGGGATTTCCGCACGGCAGTGAATTCGGGCAGGACCAGTATAATTTGCAGCAGCGGAGAAAAGGTTGAAATGTCATTCTTCGTGCGCGGTGCCGACGGTACAGCACTTTCCGGCAAGGGTATCAGCAGCCTGGGCCGGCAGGTCACAATGTATGGCGGACCCGGGGCGGCAGATTATCTGAAAACGCGCAAGGATACCGACTACAGGCCGGAATTTTCATGCGGCACTGTCACCATACGGCTGAAAGACCGGCCCTAGGTTCCCGGCGGGTTGACCATACGCCCGGTGCCGGCACCGCCAAGGATATGCATGTGCAGGTGCGGCACCTCCTGCACACCGTGTTCGCCAGCGTTCGAAATCAGCCGAAACCCGGCCCCGCCAGAGGCCAGATCAACGCCAAGCATCCGGCACACCTTTCCGATTGTGCGGGTATAATCGATAATCTCCGCTTCCGGTGCCTCTGCCGCAAAGTGATCATAGCTGACGTAAGCACCTTTCGGGATCACCAGCACATGGTGCGGGCGTTGCGGCCGAATATCGTGAAAGGCAAGGGAATGTGCCGTTTCCAGCACGGTTCTGTTGGGGATCTCCCCGCGCAGGATTTTGGCGAAGATGTTTTCGGAATCATAGGAATAGGCCATGGCTGGTCTCGATCAGCAAAAGGTGTGGGCCGGTGCGGCCTTGCGCGAGGTCTTTGTGCAAATCCGTTGTGGCGGAAATCCGCATCCGATGTATTACTGTCTGCCGCGGGGCGCAAGCCCTGGCACGGCGTCATGGTGCCGCGAATGGCGATTATCCGGGCCACCGGTGCATGGTCTGTCCAACCCCGGAATATCTGATGGCCCTGTCGAAACGGATGGCATCGGCAGCGGTGCAGACGGTATCAGAATACAGGATCCCTGTCATCCCCGCATATCATGACAGACAAGCGCATAACAGCCCGTACGCCCTGCGCGCTACCGGCGGGCCGGGTGCAATGGGCAGACTGCCGCAATATGCGCCCGTCGGGGGCCTTGGGGAAGGCCGGCATGCCGGTTTTCACCTTGTGCACCACCTCAACGCGGGGACGTGCACCGGGTATCGCACCCGCAGCAGAAGGATTGCTTCATCGGTTTGAGCAAGGTTTCTGCTTCCTGTGAAGGGGGCATACACCCCGGAACGCGGTGTCCCTTTGTGTTCCCGTGCCAGGCCGGGCGCGCACCGGCTGATCCTGCAAGACCGCCCCGGGCAGGGCCGGGTGCGTTTGGAATAATTGCCGTTGCGTGCTACACCTGCTGTCATCTTCGGAAAGAATGCAGGCTGTCTGGCCGGTTCTGTAAACAGGACAGAGCCGCCCCGGCTTGCGCTGCCAGCCTTCTGTTCCCCGCGTTTCGTCATATGGGCCGGGCATGGGCGGAAATGCGCCGCTTTGCAGGCGGTGTGCGGGTCAGTGATTTGCCTTTCCCCCCGGATTGCGATAGGCGGGCGGCGAAACGGCCGAAGCCATGACCGACACCGCGCTGATTGTCATAGACGTGCAAAACGACTTCTGCCCCGGCGGTGCCCTGGAAGTGGCGGGCGGGGATGAAATCGTGCCAGGCATCAACGCCCTGATGGAAGATTTCGGCGCGGTGGTGCTGACCCAGGACTGGCACCCGGCGGACCATAGCAGTTTCGCCGACAACCACGACGGCGCGGCGGAATATTCGGTAATCGAGATGCCTTACGGCCCGCAGGTTCTTTGGCCGCGTCACTGCGTACAAGGGGGGGCCGGGGCGGCGTTTCATGCCGACCTGCGCAGGGACGCGGACCTGATCCTTCGCAAGGGATTCCGGAGGTGGGTCGACAGCTATTCCGCCTTCTTCGAAAATGATCGCCAGACGCCCACGGGGCTGGAAGGCTATCTGCGTACGCGGGGTATCCTGAAACTGGTGATGGCGGGGCTTGCAACTGATTTTTGCGTGGCGCATTCGGCGATAGATGCCGCCAGGCTGGGCTTTGAGGTAGAGGTGCGGGAGGCCCTGTGCCGGGCGATTGACCTGGATGGCTCGCTGGCGCGGGCGGGGGCGGGGATGCGCGCTGCGGGGGTTCGTGTGACATAAGCGCACCCGGCCACCGCCGGTCTGTCTGACGGCCCGGATGAAAAAACGACCACGCGGACAGGGTTCGGGTGCCCCGGGCTGTGTGGCAGGATGCAGGTATAACCGGCCCTGTGCCGTGCGGACGGTGTGTACCTGTTGGCCCATACGACAGAACGACATTCGGATGCGTGGTTGCAAAGTTTCGGCACACCCGCCGCTGTGGCCTGTGAACTGCCGTTGACGCCCGGCACCGGTGTGGCGGATTGCCTGATCGTGACTGGCCGGGGCGAACCGGGCGCACGGCACTGCCGCCACCGCGCAACATCCGAAGGATTTGCCCGGACGGCGTGGGGAAACGGCTGTCACGCATGGCATTGTTTGATCTTTCAACCTGCGCCATATGGGCATGTGCAAAGGAATTTCGGCACTGTCCAGGCCTGCCTTGTGATCACCTTCGGGCCGTCTGCCCGGACCATGCCGTACACAATGGGGGCAGGTCTGCGTTTATACGTGCGCGGCCCGGACAGATGGCCGGGCGGTATCTGCCGTGTGTGCCATGGTCCGGGGCAGGCATGGGTGCCGCCCCAGGTGAAAGCGTCCGCCATGTCGGGCCAGGCGGATACGTGGCTTGACGCCATCCGCGAATGCCTAAAGGCTGTTCCCCCGGAAAACCCCTGACCGCCGAGGCCCGCCATGGTTGATCTTGCGACGCGTGTTTATAACCGTGACTGGAAGATTGACCCGATTGTCCGATCCCTGATTGATACGGATTTCTACAAGCTTCTGATGTGCCAGTCGGTTTTCCGTAACCGGCAGGATGTCACCGTCACTTTTTCGCTGTTCAACCGGACTGGTGCGGTCCGTCTTGCAGAGATTGTGGATGAAGGCTGCCTGCGCGAACAGCTTTCCCACGTGCGTTCACTGTCGCTTTCCCGCGGGGAAAGCACCTGGCTGCGCGGGAACATGTTTTACGGCAAGCGTCAGATGTTCACCCCCGGGTTTATGGAGTGGTTTGAGGGGTTTCAGTTACCGCCCTGGTATCTGGAAAAGCACGATGGCCAGTATGCGCTGACATTTGAGGGCAAGTGGCATGAGGTCATGCTGTGGGAGGTTCCCGCGCTTTCGATTTTGATGGAGCTTCGGTCGCGTGCGGTGATGCGCCGCCTGGGCAAATTTGAGCTGCAGGTGCTGTACGCCCGGGCCATGACCCGTCTGTGGCAAAAGATCGAACGCCTGCGCCGGGAAGACGGCCTGTCTGTGGCGGATTTCGGCACCCGGCGGCGGCATTCTTTTCTGTGGCAGGACTGGTGCGTTCAGGCCATGCATGAAGGTCTTGGAGACCGGTTCACGGGGACGTCGAACTGCCTGATCGCCATGCGCCGGGAAGTGGAGGCGATCGGCACCAACGCGCACGAACTGCCCATGGTCTATTCCGCGCTGGCGGAAACGGATGCGGACCTGGCCCGGGCCCCCTACCAGGTTCTGGCGGACTGGCACGAAGAGCACGACGGCAACCTGCGCATCATTTTGCCCGACACCTATGGCACACAGGGGTTTCTTGACCGGGCGCCGGACTGGCTGGCGGGCTGGACCGGTATTCGGGTGGATTCGGGCGACCCGGTGGCGGGGGCAGAAACCGCAATCCGCTGGTGGCAAAACCATGGGGAAGACCCGGCCGGGAAGCTGGTGATTTTTTCCGACGGGCTGGATGAGCAGAGGATCATCGCACTCCACCGGGCCTTCAGGGGTCGGGTCCGCCCGGCGTTCGGCTGGGGTACGCTGCTGACGAATGATTTCCGCGGCCTGATGGCAGACGATGCCCTGGCCCCCTTCAGCCTGGTCTGCAAGGCGGTGAGCGCCAACGGCCGCCGCACGGTAAAACTGAGCGATAACCCGCGGAAAGCCCTCGGCCCGGCCGATGAAATCGCCCGCTACAAGCGGGTGTTCGGCGTTGGCGCACAGGCGGAGGCGGAGGTTGTGGTTTAGGGATAGGGTCGTCCCCGAAGCGTGCGCCACATCGTGCAACTGCTGTTGTGATCCCTGCTGTCGGCCCCGATGCAGGTATGTGGCCCGGTTCGGGCGCACCCGCTTTCCCCTGCCTGCCTTGCCCGATAAAATCGTTGCCCGGGCCAGCCCCCTGGATGTAAGTTCAGGGAAAAGGCATGAGGGGTAAAGCCATGGCGTTACGTAAACAGGCCGCATACCGTGCCGGGGTGCGGGACGACCTGCAAAGGCTGATCAGGGCTTCGCGCACACATCGGGTGACGGAAGAAGACCTTCGTGAGCAGCGCATAAGCTTTGCCTTCGGGAATGCGATGAACATCGGAAATGTGACGAAGGAAACCGTGCGCACGACATCCCAAAGGGTGCGTTTGAAGGATTAGGCAGAACTGGGCCCCACCAGGAGTCCGGGTTACGATTTATGGCAATCAGGGAAGGATCAGATCCGGTACTTTTCGAGCGTATACAGGAACAAAACCTGCTGCGTCAGTATGATCTGTTGTCAAGTAGAAGCCCTACGCTTTATTGCTTTCTTCGGGGGTACACAGGAGGATGGCAACTCTTGGCTTTCCGCATCAGATGCTGCGCAAAAACCAGCAACTCCAGCGCAACGTCGGAGTCCTCCACCCAACCAGTCTCGTGTGCCAACGGGTTTCGAATGCCCATCATAGCACCTGCAAACAGCCCCATGTAACCAACTTGTTCGTTATTCTTTGATTTTTTCGACACATTCTTGCGACCGGACCACACAAGTTTTGGTTTATTAGGTGAGAATACATTTTCCATCATGGGGGTTCCTGGTTTGCCACTGTATCCAGATTTACCCCGAACGAAGTTATCGACAGCCTTAAATGCCTCCAATACCGCTTGGTCGTAATAGCCATCGGAAAAAAGGTCGCGTGAAACGGAAACAATTTCTTCCTCAACTACAACCTCGGTGAACGCAATGTTTGCGGCCTTGTCATCTGAAGTATAATCTTCATGCGGGAGCGTTTCGGATGCGGGCAAAGCCAGAACGTTCCTTGCGACTCCTAATTCAACCAGGTGGGACTGTAATTTCTTAATTCTGTCAAACATCCTGGTCGCTGTAGAGGTATTGGCGCATGGACTTAAAGATACTCTCAATCTGATCGCCGGACGCGTCTGCACTGATGTGAATTTGAACGTTCACATTCAACGGAATCATTTCATGCGCGGGGTTTGCTGATTTTCCCTTTGCGGCGGATTTCTTAGATTTTTGCCCTTTGTCTACGGTCTTTTGGGCCGTGGTTTGCGAAGTCAGTTCTTTTTTCGAATTTCCTCCTTGGCTGGTAGCACCCTCCCCTGGCTCTGGTGAAGAGATCAGCAGGTAGGTTCTAGCTTTGTTGTAGGCTGTTCCATCCCCCAAACCCTGGGCCATGAACCACTTCTTGACAGTTCCCAGATCAGCCCCCCCCCCGGGGCCGTGGCTGAGATTAAACTATCAGGGTAGTGCTTACTCACAATTTCGTTCACTGCATCCGCATAGGACTCGTCAAGTCGCCACTTGTTTGCCAGAAAGGTAGCCTTGCCCTCCTCGCCAAGGATTCCAATACGTCTCAGTTCAGCCAGATATTGACGAGCAGCGGATGGCTGAACATCAAACCTAGCCTGAATCGTACTCTCATCAACCGTTGCACTTGGCTTGCTTTGCAGGATTGCCCTCACGCCCCACCAAGCACGAGCATTAATCTGAGGGAAAGATTCGTTCGCCATTGTGACCTCCAGTTTCGTAAAAGATTTGTGAATGGTAAACCCACGGGAAGCGTATTGCAGGTGCACCCAAGTGCCGTATGTAAATTTCTGCGCAAATGGATATCTACCCCTCCATCCTCAGGGCACTTATAAACGCCGATTGCGGGATATCCGCCTTTCCGAAGCGGCGCATTTTCTTTTTGCCTGCTTTCTGCTGTTCCAGCACCTTCCGCTTGCGCAGGATGTCCCCGGTGTAACCCTGCGCCCTGTTTGTACGGCAGAGCTTGCTTTTGAACCGTGATCAGGCCATTGCATGATCGTGGCCGCAGGAAAAGCAGAATTCGGGGGGCAGATGACACGCAGGGAACGTGCCCGCCACCTTTACCGGGTGATCACCAGTGAACGCTTTCTTGCCAGGCGGGGGCCGGGCAATGAGGTGCCGTTTTTTATCTGTCCTTTTCCGGCGCAGGAAGGACTGACGATGATGGAGGACAGGCTTGACCTGATCAGGCAGATCCGTCAACATACGCCCGTCCAGGTGCTTGATCTGAGCCTGTATGACATTTCTCTTGACCTGCTTCGGGAACGCGGCATTCTGGAGTGTGTGCTGGAGCGGGAACCGGATATGGACAGGTCGGCACTGCGCGAGCTTCTGCAAGGTGTGCTTGATGTGCGTGATCACCTGATCCCCAAAATCGCCGAATCTGTTGCCGCCACGCCGCCTGATGTGATGTTCCTTTCCGGGGTGGGGGAGGTCTATCCCTATATTCGTGCGCACAATGTGCTGAACAATCTGCAAGGCACGGCCAGAGACTGGCCAACGGTCCTGTTCTTTCCCGGCAGCTATACGATATCCGCCGCAACGGGCGGATCATTAAACCTGTTCGGGGTGCTGCAGGGCGACCGGTATTACCGTGCCTTTAACATTCTGAACTATGAGACCTGATCGGATGGCCACGACTTTACAGGATATTTTTGCCAGGGACGTTGACCGCCCGATGGAGGGTGTGATCAAGGCAGATGATGAAGCGGACCTGCGTATCGAACTGGATGAATATGTTATCACCGATGAAATCGCCAAACGCCTTGAGACCTTCCTTGAGGCCTACAACAACACCCCGGGCAATGGGGTCTGGATTTCCGGCTTTTTCGGGTCTGGCAAATCACACCTTCTTAAAATGCTTGCCCTGCTTATGGAAAATCGGGAGGCAGACGGGGCACGGGCCCTTGATATTTTTAGGGAAAAACTGACCGATCAGCCGATGCTTCGGGGGGCGTTGGGCCGGGCTGTGGCGCGGCCTTCCAAATCGATCCTGTTCAACATTGACCAGAAGGCTGATGTGATTTCCAGGACAGATGTTGATGCACTGCTGTCGGTTTTCCAGAAGGTTTTCGATGAGGCCTGCGGTTATTATGGCAAACTGCCCCATATCGCACAGTTTGAACGGGATATGGATGGCCGGGGCCGGCTGGAAGCCTTCAGGCGTGCCTATGCGGCCACCGCGGGCAAACCGTGGGAACAGGGCCGTGAACAGGCCGTGCTTGAACGACGCAATATCGCAACAGCCTTTGCCGCCGCAACCGGCGACACCCCGGCGGATGATGCGGATATTCTGGCACAGTATCGCGCCGACACCCGTATTTCGATTGAGGATTTTGCCGACAAGGTGCATGCTTGGGTCAGCGGGCAGGGGCCGGATTTCCGGCTGAATTTCTTTGTGGATGAGGTTGGCCAGTACATCGCCGGGAATGTCAAACTGATGACAAACCTGCAAACCATCGTCGAAAGCCTGAACACGAAATGCCGGGGCCAGGCTTGGGTGATTGTCACCTCGCAGCAGGACATAGAAGCGATTATCGGGGATGAAAGGGCATTTCAGGCGCAGGATTTTTCCAAAATCATGGCCCGCTTTGCGGTGAGGATGCCGCTGAATTCGGCGGATGTGGCGGAGGTGATCCAGCGTCGCCTGCTGTCCAAGACCGCAGACGGACAGATTATCCTGAACAACCTTTATGCGCGTGAACAGAACAACCTTGGGGCGCTGTTTGGTTTTGCGGACGGGTCAATCAACCTGAGGAATTTCGCCGGGCGGGATCACTTTGTATCCAGCTATCCGTTTCCGCCCTATCAATACGCGCTGTTTCAAATGGCGATCACGGCACTTTCGCAGCACAACGCCTTTGAAGGCAGGCACAGTTCAGTCGGGGAACGTTCGATGCTGGGCGTGTTCCATGACGGCACCAGAAAAATGGCAGACAGGCCCGTGGGGGATGGCCGGGCCCCGCTTGCCCCGTTCGATCTGATGTTTGAAGGAATTCGGACAGCCCTGAAATCTGCCGTGCAGCAGGCGATCCGGCTTGCCGAAACAGAAATCCAGGGCATGGATTCTTTCGCGACCCGGGTGCTGAAGGTGCTGTTCCTTGTGAAATATGTCAGGGAATTCAGGCCGACGGTGCGCAACATCAGCGTGCTGCTGCTGGAGGAATTCGATACGGATCAAACCCGGCAGCGCCGCATGATTGAAGAGGCCCTGTCCGGCCTGGAGCGGAACACGCTTATCCGGCGCAATGGCGATATCTATGAATTCCTGACCAATGAGGAAAAGGACATAGAGGCGGAAATCAAGGCCATTGACGTGGATCCGTCGGAAATGTCCGGGGAAATCCAAACCCTGGTCTTTGACACTATCCTGAACCATCGCAAAATCAGGCATCAGGCCACGGGCCATGAGTACAGTTTCAGCCGCAGGCTCGATGATCGGCTGCTGGGCCATGCCCATGAACTGTCGATCCATGTGATCAGCCCGCTTAACGATGATGCGTCCGCACCGGACGCGGTCCGGATGCGCACTGTAGGCCAGGAAGAGCTCGCGATCATTCTGCAACCGGATATCGGGTTTCTTCGCGAACTGAAGATGTTCAGCCAGACCGCCCGGTTTATCCGCCAGGTTCGCGCCGATTCCGGGCAACCGGGGCGCGACAGCATTGTGGCCGGAAAGCGCGATCAGAACAGCCGGCGGCGCCAGGATATCGAACAGCATTTGCGCAGGCTTATGGCCGGGGCGCGCATGTTCGTGCGCGGGGATGAGCCTGACATTCGGGGGGAAGATCCTCGGGAACGCATCGTGAAAGGCTTTCAGCATCTTGTTGACAGGGTGTATGTTAACCTGCCGATGCTGCGCGGCGTGGTCTATGCTGAATCTGACATTCTGCGGGCGGCAACGCCGGAAGGCGGGTTATTCGGCAATGATGGCGCAGGGCTTTCCGAACCTGAACAGGAGGTGCTGAATCACGTTCAGACCCAGGCCCGAAAGGGTGTGAGGGTTTCCGTCAAACATCTGGCGGAACATTTTGGCAGAATCCCCTATGGCTGGCCGGTGCCGGCTGTTTTGTGCCTGGTGGCCGGCCTGTCCGGCAAGGGAAAACTGGAAGCCCGCCTGGATGGTTGTGTGCTTGAACGCGCCGCCCTGGCGGAACAGCTCCAGAACAGCCCTGCCCTGGCCAATATTCTTTTGGCCTGGCAGACCGAATTCACCCCGGATCAGCTTCGGAAGGCGCAAGAGATATACAGGGCACTGTTTAACCGGCCTTCGGATGGGACCGATGTACGCACAATCGGCGGGGAATGGGCGGAAAGCATCCCCGATTTGTCTGAGGAATTGGACAGATTTATTGCCGATAAGGCCCGATATCCGTTTGTAGGGGCACTGGAACCCCTTGCGGAAATGATACGTGCCATGGCGGGAAAGCCTGCCACCTGGTACATCACCGGGCCGGCCGGCCAGGAAGAGGAACTTCTGAATGCCAGGGAAGAGGTGTTGGACAGGATCCGCAATTTTATGGGCGGTGCCATGCGCAGGATCTATGACGATGCCCGTGATTTTCTGCACGATCACGAGGCCAATATCCCCTATGTTGACGATGCCGCCGGGCAGGCCATGGCCCGGGTGCTTGCAGACCCGGAATGTTACCGGGGCACGGCCATCCAATCCCTGCAATTCGATCTTTACGCGCTGAGGGAACGGGTGGAGTTATCGGTTTCGGAACAGCGGCAGGCGGCAGTTGCGGAGGTTGATGATTGCGCGGCCAGGGTTATGGAAACGCCGGGGTTCCAGGCCCTGTGCGCCGATGATCAGGGTCGTATCCGGCGCATGATCGAAGATTATAAATCCGGCCTTGCGCACATCGGTATGATTCCGATATTGCGCGACCGGGCGAATAGTGTAAAGCGGGATCTTCTGCCACAAATCCTGGCGCAGGTGGATTGCCCTGGCCAGGCCCGCATCCCCGAGCCCGTTGACCCGGGAATGGCCGAAGAAACCCCG
>JACONK010000011.1:95782-135395 GCA_014323795.1 Paracoccaceae bacterium
CCCCCCCCCCCCCGAATCCGGCTCGCTGGCTCCGACTCCCGCAGACTATATAAACGCTGCTGAAATCCGGCTGGATTTCGCCCGGCCCTTCCTGGCCGAAGAAGCGGATGTTGAACATTATATCGCAGACCTGAAGACAGCCCTGCTGGCCCATATCCGTGCGGGCCGGAAGGTGATTGTCTGATGGATACGAACGGGCTGAAAACGTTTGCACGGGATGCCCGAACCCGGCTGATGGAGCAGGTGGGTGCCAGGCTTGACCTTGTGCTTGGGCCGGCCGCGCCTGCCCGGCGCGAACACCCGCAGGCGATGAAGGTGCTTGACGCGGCCATCGACCGGGCCGGCCGGAACCAGGTGATTGAACAGGTGGCCTATACCTGGTTTAACCGTTTTACGGCCCTGCGGTTTATGGATGTGAACGGGCTGACAGATGCCGGGGTGGTTTCCCCGGCCACAGAAGGCCAGACGCGGCCCGGGATCCTGGCGGATGCCATGGCGGGCATCCTGCCGGACGGGGCACCCGGGGCCGTTGCTGCCCTGCTTGACGGGCGGATACCGGCACCTGACCCCCAGGGGGAGGCATACCGGCTGTTGCTGGGGCATGCCTGCGACCGGTGGCATAAAACCATGCCGTTTTTATTCGCGAAGGTCTGTGATTATACGTTACTGCTGATGCCCGGGGATTTGCTGTCGCCGGAATCTTTCCTGGCCCGGTTGCGCCGGGTGATAACGGCGGACGCATGCCAGGATGTGGATATCCTGGGCTGGCTGTATCAGTTTTATATTTCTGAAAAAAAGGATGAGATCTTTGCGGGGCTGAAGCGCAACCGAAAGATCCCGGCAGAAGATATACCCGCAGCCACCCAGTTGTTTACGCCGCGCTGGATTGTGCACTATCTGGTTGAAAATTCCCTGGGGCGGCTGTGGCTGCTGAACCGGCCCGGGTCACGGCTGGCGCGGCAGATGCCTTATTATATCGCGCCGGACGAGGCTTCGGCGGATTTTTTGCCGATTGACGGGCCGCAGGATATCCGGGTTTGTGACCCGGCCTGCGGGTCCGGTCATATGCTGACCTATGCCTTTGACCTGCTGACCGCGATGTACGAGGAAGAAGGCTATAACCCTATCGATATCCCGGCACTGATTTTGCGCCATAATCTGACGGGGGTGGAAATCTGCCCCCGGGCCGGGGGGCTGGCGGCCTTTGCGCTGGCCATGAAGGCGGCGTTGGTGCTGGGGCGGCGGCGGTTTTTGCGGATGGAAGTGAAGCCTGACATTTGCGTGTTGCAGGATGTTACGTTCACGCCGGCGGAACTGGACGATGTGGCAGCCAGGGCGGGCCGGGCCGGCACCGCGTTGCGGGCCATGCTGATGCAATTCGGCCAGGCGGGGCATTTCGGGGCACTGATTGTGCCCGGGCCCGCTGACCCGGCGCAGATGCGGCGGGATGTGGCGCAACGGGATTTCGGCACGGACATGCTGGGGCATGATCTGCGGGGCCGGGTGATGGCGGTGCTGGACATGGCGGCGGCATTGGGGCGGCAATACCACGTGGTGGTGGCCAACCCGCCCTATATGGGCAGCAAGGGGATGAACGCCGAATTGCGGGATTTCGCAAAACAGCGGTTTCCGGACAGCAAGCGCGACCTTTACGCCATGTTTATGGAACGGGCGTTGGGTATGTGCCGGGATGGTGGCCTGGTGGCGATGATTACCATGCAGGCATGGATGTTTATATCGTCGTTCGGCCAGCTGCGCGGCAAACTTTTATCAGACACCACGCTGCTGTCCATGGCGCACCTGGGCATGCGGGGGTTTGATACCATTGGCGGCGGTGTGGTTTCCACCACGGCCTTTGTTACCCAAAATGCCCTGGCCCAGGGGGCACGGGGCATTTTTGTGCGCCTGGTCGATGGCCGCAGCGAGGCGGAAAAATCCGCGCTGATGCGGGCGATCTGTGCCGGGAAATGTCGCGCCAATCATTTTCGCGCCGCGGCGGCGGATTTCAGACAAATCCCCGGGGCACCGATTGCCTATTGGGTTGGTGAAAATTGGCGCAAGGTGTTCAGAAGGTCAATTCCACTGGGCGATGTTACGAATTCGTCAGAAGGCGTCAAAACAGGCAACAACGCAAGGTTTCTTAGATATTGGTTTGAGGTCAATAGCCGGGATATAGGCCCTTTCGTGGCACATAATTCCAAATGGGTATTCTATTTGAAAGGGGGCTCATATCGCAGATGGTACGGCAATGCCGAATATGTAGTTTTTTGGGCAGGCAACGGAACTGAGGTCAAGGCACAGGCCAATTCCGGTATTCAGGGTGAAGCTGCCTTTCGAATGGAAGTCGCGACCTGGACACATATTACATCCGGTAAATATTCCGCCCGATTGAAGCCAGCCGGATACCTTTTTGATGTCAAGGGTCCGGTCGGATATTTTGTTGGTTCTGAAAGCCAAGAAAACATGCTTGCCTTTCTGAATTCAAAAGTTTGTTGCACTGCTACTGTGATGTTGAACCCGACATTGTGCTTCAATGTCGGAAATTTTCGGTCACTGCCATATTTTCCCGTGAAGGCTGGTCAGGTCAAACGGCTTGTCACGCTGGCCAAAGCTGACTGGGATGCCCATGAGCGTTCGTGGGATTTTGCCGGGTCGCCCCTGCTGCTGCCCGGCCATCGGGAAGATACGCTGGCCGGCACCTGGGCCCGGCTGCGCGCCCATTGGCAGGCGCTGACCGATGAAATGCAGGGGCTGGAAGAGGCCAACAATCGCATCTTTATCAACGCTTACGGGTTGCAGGACGAACTGGACCCGGCGGTGCCGGCAGACCAGATAACACTGACATGCAACCCGGCCTATCGCTATGGCACAAAGCTCGGCACAAAGGTGCGGGAGGCACGCCTGCTGGCCGATACCATGGCCGAATTCGTCAGTTATGCCGTGGGCTGCATGTTCGGCCGCTACAGCCCGGATGCCCCGGGGCTGATTTTGGCCAGCCAGGGGCATACCCTGGATGATTACCTGGCGGCCATCCCGCAGCCGCGGTTTATGCCCGCCAAACACAACGTTATCCCGATGCTGCGGGGGGACTGGTTTGCCGATGATATCAGTGCGCGCTTTCGCACATTCCTGGGCGTCACCTTCGGGGCCGGGCGGCTGCGCGAAAACCTGGCGTTTATCGAATCTGCCCTAGGCCGGGATATCCGCAGCTGGTTTATCCGGGATTTCTATGCCGACCATGTGAAACGCAGCCGTAAACGCCCGATTTACTGGATGTTTTCCAGCCCGGAAGGCACGTTTAATGCGCTGGTGTATATCCATCGGTTTCAGCCCGATACGGTATCCGTGCTGCTGGGCGATTATCTGCGCGAATTCATCAGCAAACTGGCGGCAGAACAGGGCCGGCTGGAAAAACTGGCAGATGATCCGGCGGCCGGTGCGGCGCAGCGGAACCGGGCACTGAGGGATATAAACCTGATCAGCCGACAGTTGCGCGAATTGCAGGGTTGGGAACGGGATGTCATCTTTCCCCTGGCCCAGGCCCGGGTCGGGATTGACCTGGATAACGGGGTAAAGGCCAATTATCACACATTCGGTGCCGCGCTGCGCAAAATCCCCGGGCTGGACGGGCCGGGATGACAGAGATGACAGGGCGGATTGCCGCCAGCCTGGCCCGGCTGTTTGCCGACCATCGTATCGTGTTCTGGTATGACGCGGACCGCGACATGCGCCCGGCCTTTGATGCGGTCGCCCTGGACGGCGTGACCAGGGTTGAAATTACCAATAACTGCTTCGGGCTGAAATATCGGATACTGCGGCAGGACAAAACGGAAAAATTCCTTTTGTTCCATGACGGGCCGGAACCGGCCCCGGCAGATAATTGGCTGCTGGATCTGCAATTGGCGGGCGCCGTGTTCAAGGCGGACAAGGCCGGTATGCTGCTGGGGGAACTGGGCCTGCCGCCGCAGTTTGAAAGCGTCGTGCGCGATCATATGGAATTCTACCGGTCCGGGGCGCGGGTGAGGGCCCTGGGCCGGCGACTGCAAAAGGATGACAGCCCGGCCTGGGTGCGCCTGGCGATGCTGGCAATCTGCGCCGGTGCCAAAGGCGGGCCTGATACAATCACAGAGGCCCTTTTGGGAGAGCTGGCCCAGGGCCGCGATGATGCCCTGCGCCTGATAGACCGGGCGGGCCTGGCAGACGTGCTGTGGCAGCAGCTGGACGCGACCTGTGGCTATCAGTCCGCGGAACCGGATTTTGAGGATTTCGCGATTGAACTGTTCCGGTCCGCGTATCTGCATACCCTGGGGCAGCCCGCCACCCTGAAGACAAAGGCAGCCCTGGTTTTTCAGCGCTGGAAAAATGATCGCCACCGGCGTGAGGCCTTTGAAACCCTTGCCAACCGGTATCAGGGGATACTGAACATTCCCGCAGACCTGGCCCGGCGCGATTTTCGCACGGTGCTGGAAGCGGATCATTTTGAGGAAATTGACCGCCACATCATCCGGCAGCTGGTACATGCCATGGTCAACGGAACCGCCTGCGCGGCCCGGGTGCCGGAACACGTGCGTGCCCGCAGCCAAGGCCATTGGTATGATCGCTATAAGGATATCTATCAGGCCATCGGTTTTGCGGCCGAATTCCAGCAGGCCCTGGCCCTGGTGAATCCGGATATGACCGGCCCCGCCGAAGGGGTGAAACGCTATGCCGGCAGCTGGTATAAGGTTGATCAGTTCTATCGCAAGTTCATCTTTCACATGCAGCGCAGCGGGCAGGCGACGCTGCTTTCCGGGCTTTATGAAGCAGTTGAAAACCGATACACCAGCAGTTTCCTGCTGCAACTGAATGATGCCTGGCAGGATCATGTCGCGGGAATGGCCGAATGGAACATCCCCGGCGTTGCCCGGCAGCATAATTTTTACAGCGAACAGGTGGCGGAATTTCGCCGCAGGGATCAGAAGGTCGGCGTTATTATTTCCGACGCGCTGCGCTTTGAGGCGGGGGAAGATTGCCTGCGCCGTATCCGGGCCCTGGATCGGTTTGAGGCGGAATTAAGCCCGATGGTCAGCGTGCTGCCCGGCATGACGCAGCTGGGGATGGCGGCACTTTTGCCGCACGGGGAACTGGCGTTTGCCCCGGATGGCAGCGGGGATGTCCTGTCGGACGGTGAACGCACCGGGGGCATGGCCGCCCGTGAAAGGCGGCTGGCGGCCGGGCGGGCCGGGGACCGGGTAAAGACCATGTCTGCCCGGGACATCGTGGAAATGCCGGCCGATGCGGGCAAGGCACTGTTTCGGGACAACGATGTTGTCTATATCTATCATAACCGGATTGATGCGATCGGGGATAAGCCACAGACAGAAGAGCATCTGCCCCAGGCGGTGGAAGAGACGATTAAAGACCTGATCCGGCTGGTCCGGAAACTGGCTTCGGCGAATTTTTCCAACATCCTGATCACGGCGGATCACGGATTTCTGTACCAGCATCGGACCCTTGATGAAAACGACTTTGCGATTGCTGATCCGCAGGGTGCGGAAATCCTTTTGCGCAATCGGCGTTTTGTTCTTGGCCGCGGCCTGGAGGCGACCGCGGGGATGAAAATGTTTCGCCCGGCGGACCTGGGGCTTGGCGGGGATATGGATGTTCTGATCCCGAATTCGATCAATCGCCTGCGGGTCAGGGGGGCGGGAAGCCGGTTTGTGCACGGCGGGGCGACCCTTCAGGAAACAGTTATCCCTGTCATCCGGGTCGGCAAGCGGCGCACAGCGGATGTAACCCGGGTCGATGTGCAGATTATCGTATCCGGCCGCAGCCGCATTACCGCGGGCCAGACAGCGGTGATGTTTTACCAGGTGCAGCCAGTGTCGGAAAGGACCCAGGCCCGGGAACTGGTTGCCGGGATCTATGCGGCAGACGATACGCTGATTTCAGATGAACATGTGCTGCGGTTTGATTGCGATTCCCCAAACGTTCGTGAGCGGGAAATGCATCGGAAATTTCTGCTGTCACGCGCAGCGGACGCCTTTAATGCCCAGGACGTTTTCCTGAAACTGCGGGAACGGGTGGGAAGAACCAGCCACTATCAGACCTATGCCAGCCAGTGCTTCCGGTTGCAGCGCGGCATTACAACCGATTTTGATTTTTAAAAGGCAGGCCCATGGATACCCTTGACGCCAGAATCAATGATCATTTCGCGGGCCTTGTGGTGCGCAAGGATCTGGTCAAGGCGGTCAAGGGCAACGCGATCGTTCCGACCTACGTGCTGGAATATCTGCTGGGCCAGTATTGCGCCACCGACGATGAGGCCTCAATCCTCACCGGCCTCGAAACTGTCAGGGATATCCTGCGCAAACACTACGTTCATCGCAGCGAAGCAGGGCTTATCCAATCCAAAATCCGGGAAAAGGGGCATTACAAGGTTATTGATCGGATCAGTGTATCGCTGAACGAAAGGACCGACAGTTACGAAGCTGCCTTTGATAACCTCGGGATTCGAAAGGTTGCCGTCGACAGCGGAACAGTCGGGGCGCATCCGAAACTGCTGGTCACCGGCGTCTGGTGCATCGCGGACGTGCAATACGAGTTTTCAGAAGAAGCGCGCCGGGCACCATGGATCCTTGATACCATCAAGCCGATCCAGATCGCCCGGGTCGATTATGACGGCTACCGCACCGGGCGGGATAATTTCAGCACGGACGACTGGATTGGCCTGCTGATGCAGAGCATCGGATTTAACCCGGCAGCCTTCGGGCGGCGGGCCAGGCTGTTGCAGCTGATGCGCCTGATCCCGTTTGTTGAACGTAACTACAACAGTATCGAATTGGGCCCCAAGGGAACCGGCAAATCGCATATCTATTCGGAATTTTCGCCCCACGGCCAGCTGATTTCAGGGGGTGAGGTGACAATACCGAAATTGTTTGTGAACAATGCGAATGGCCGCATTGGCCTGGTGGGCTATTGGGACGTTGTGGCCTTTGATGAATTTGCCGGCCGGGGAAAAACAGCGCATAAGGCCCTTGTCGATATCATGAAGAATTATATGGCCAACAAGACCTTTTCGCGGGGGGTGACCCCTATGGGGGCGGAGGCCAGTTTTGCCTTTGTCGGCAACACCGACCATACTGTGCCCTTCATGCTGAAAAACAGCGATCTGTTTGAGGCCCTGCCGCCGCAGTTCCATGATTCAGCCTTTATTGATCGTCTGCACACCTGCCTGCCAGGCTGGGAAACAGATGTCATCCGCAGCGAGATGTTTACGAAATGTTACGGCTTCATCGTCGATTATCTGGCTGAAATCCTGCGTCACCTGCGCCAGGAGGATTTTTCCCATCGTCTGGACCGGTATTTCAGAATCAGCGCGGATATTTCGACCCGTGACCGGGATGCCATTTACAAAACCATGTCCGGCCTTTTGAAACTGATCTTTCCCAACGGCGGGGAAACAACGGCAGAGGCTGAAGACCTGCTGCGCCTGGCCATGGAAAGCCGGAAGCGGATCAAAGACCAGCTTATGCGCATCGACAGCACCTACCCGAAGGTGGATTTTCATTACTTGGGCGCGGATAATACCAGGCATCAGGTCACGACGGTCGAAGAAGAGGAATATCCGCAATTCTATCACTTAAGGCCGGTACCGGCGGGCGGGGAGGGGGCGGAGAAGCCGAAAGGCGATATCAGCCCCCGGCCGGCAGCGGCACAGCCGGGTAATGCCCGGGCCCGGGCCACCCCGGAAGAAGGGCATCGGGTCTTTAAAGAAGACCGCCGGGGCATCAGCTATGACCGGCTGTTCGGGGCTTACATCGCCGGGGCATCAAGGATCATCGTGACGGACCCGTATATCCGGATGTTTTATCAGATCCGAAATATGATGGAATTCGTTGAAATGGTCATTCGGCAGACAGCACCGGAAGATCAGGTCAGCGTTCATCTTGTCACCGGGCGGGATGATGGTAACGGTGCCAGACAGCGGGAATTGCTGGATTCAATCGCGGATGCCTGTGCAGGGTCCGGCGTTGTATTCACCTGGGCATTTGATGAGACAGGCACGACCCATGGGCGCGATATCGTCACGGATACCGGCTGGAAGATTATACTGGACCGGGGCTTGGATATCTTTCAGGCACCGATCAAAAAGGATGGATTTTCCCTTGGGGATCGTTTGCAGGAGCATCGTATCATCAAGGGATTTTACATAACCTGTATCCGAACCGATGGCGGGTAAGGGCATATGCTGCCGGATACGACAGATGCCCCAACGTCTTCCCCTGTGCAATCGCTGTGGCGCACGCGTCATTTGCTGGTTATGAGTGCAGGGCCTGGTGTGCGCAGGCGGTGGTGCGTGGCCGATGATGAGGCCGTGTCGCCGTTCGGCTGTCCGGGGGATGTTATGACAGATTTAACGGCGTTCCGGTGCGCCCGGATGGGCGGGGAAACCGGAGGGCGGGATGGCAGTGCACGCTCGGGTGATGATGGCGGGAAGGTCGCAGTGGTGGCAGGGGAAATCAGGACGCGGGAAGGCGGCAGTCAGTCAATCTTTATTTTAATCTTTCGCGATTTGAGCCTGATGTCTTTTAAGTTCAATAAGTTCAACGCACCGTCCTTCTTTGCTCGCCCCCAAGCCTTTTGAAACCCGGCATTTGCCGGCACATGATCGGCCACGATGACGGCGACGGGCTGCAAGTTGCCGAACTTTTGATTCAGATGTAAAATAGATTCACATATTTGTTTGAGTGCGTACTCAATTTCCTTCCCCTTTAACTCGATATACCAGTTACGCTGGTCCGATAGCATGTAGTCGCACCGTCGCCCTGATGTGATGGCGCAGCCATCAACTTTGACCTTGCGGATTTCTCGCCTGTTCGGGTTCAGAAAAGTTGCTTTCTGGCGATTCTCGGTAAAAACGATCCTAGGATCCTCTGTTTTTGAAACACATTCATTCATCATTATAAATTTCCGAGAACTCATTAGCGATTTCGAATGATACCTTGTCGATCTGCTCGATATCTATGATTTGAAGTTCTTCGTCAAAGACAGATTTAGCAGTTCCTTCGGCGATGTAATAGGCGGCGACCAGCGGTTTTATGCCGGGCTGCCTTGGCCGGTGGATTTCGTTGTTCATGCAGGTTAGAATATAGGGGCTGTGTGTGGTGATTAGGAGTTTTGATTCCCCTGCCACGCAGTTTTCGACGATCAGGCGCAGTGCATCACGCTGTGCCGCAGGGTATAGGTGGGCTTCGGGCTCTTCTATGATCAGCAGATCGTTTAACCGGTCCTTGACAGGGTATAGCGCAGCCGCAAGCAGCATCGGCAAAGCTTCCTGCTGCCCGGAAGATGCGCTGGATAAGGGAACTTTGCCACCCCAAGTTGTTTTGATGTAGTCTTCATCTTTTTCACGGCAGAAACTGCCGTGCAGGATTTTGGCAATATCCCTATCCCGTTGTGCACGATCCCGTTTCGTGCGGGGTGCGGCATAAAGACCGTCTCCGAAGCGATCTTTTGCCCGTTCGAAGAAACGCCCGAACTGCGCAATCGTCGGGTCAATTCTATTCTCCTCGGCGAGAAACGAAAATATATTCTTTTGAATACTCGAAAAGAAAGACCGCTTAGCTGGTACGAGCAAGACTGACGGAAACACCATCCACAAATCATTTTCCCTTCCTGTGCTCCGGAAGAAGTGAAAAGTGTCTCTCAAGAAATATCGTCTTTCATCGTGATCCTGAGATTTAACCCACTGGCGATACTCATTACGGGTAGTATTAAATATCTGTGCTTCTTTCGCGCCCAGCTTTATCTTGATTGAGCTTGAATTCCTTTTCTTCTCAATGTCGATTTCCGTGCGTTCACATTGATACAAGATTTTGAATTGGGTACCCTTTTCCCATGCTTCCGGGAAAAGAATTTCAAATTTTTTGTGCTGTTCTTTGTTGAACGCACGTCGTCCGCCTGATTCCGTCAGCCCACGTAGATAAAGATTCCGAATATAATTCCGAAAGAAAAAGACAAGTTTCGCGATAACGCTTTTCCCGGATGCCTGCGGCCCGATTAAAGATGTAAAGGGCAGTACCTCCACCTGTGTTTCCCGAAAACCCAGAAAGCCTTCGATCACCAGATGTTCCGATTCCATTCTGTCAAACGGTTGCATCACGTATCACCCATCCATCTTCAACGCTGATATAAACGCCGCCTGTGGTATATCCACCTTTCCGAAGCGGCGCATCTTTTTCTTGCCCGCCTTCTGCTTTTCCAGCAACTTCCGCTTCCGCGTGATGTCGCCGCCATAGCATTTCGCGGTCACGTCCTTGCGCAGGGCGGCCAGGGTTTCGCGGGCGATAATGCGCCCGCCAATCGCCGCCTGGATCGGGATTTTGAACATGTGGCGCGGGATCAGATCTTTCAGTTTTTCCACCATGGCGCGGCCGCGTTGTTCTGCCCGGTCGCGGTGCACCATGACGGCCAGGGCGTCAACCGGCTCCTCATTCACCAGGATATGCATTTTGACGAGATGATCCTGGCGGTAGCCTTCCATCTGATAGTCGAAACTGGCGTAGCCCTTTGTCACCGATTTCAGCCGGTCGTGAAAGTCAAGGACAACCTCGTTCAATGGCAGGTCGTAGACGACCACGACGCGGCTGCCCGCGTAGGTGAGGTCACACCGGATGCCGCGCCTGTCCTGGCAGAGTTTGAAAACATCCCCCAGATAATCGTCGGGGACAAGGATCGTGGCCCGGATGCGCGGTTCCTCGATATGATCAATGCGGGTCAGGTCCGGCATGTCGGCGGGGTTGTGAAGCTCGATGACCGCGCCGTCGCGCATGTGGATGTGATAGATGACCGACGGCGCGGTGGTGATCAGGTCGATATCGTATTCGCGTTCCAGCCGGTCGCGGATGACCTCCAGATGCAGAAGGCCCAGGAACCCGCAGCGAAAACCAAAGCCGAGCGCGGCGGAGCTTTCCATTTCGCTGGAAAAGGAGGCATCGTTGAGCGACAATTTGGCAATGGCGTCGCGCAGATCCTCAAACGCCGCGCTGTCCACGGGGAACAGGCCGCAGAAGACCACGGGACGGGACGGGGCAAAGCCTGGCAGCGGCGCGGCGGCACCATTTTTTTCGTGCGTGATGGTGTCGCCCACCCTGGTATCGGCAACCTGCTTGATAGAGGCGGTAAGGTAGCCGATTTCCCCGGGGCCGAGCTCTGCGCTGTCATCCATCCGCGGGCGGAAGACGCCGAGCCGATCAACGCCATAGGTGGCGTTTGTGGCCATCATGCGGATGCGATCACCCTTGCGCAGAACGCCGTCGATGACGCGGACCAGGACGACAACGCCGAGGTACGGGTCATACCAGCTGTCAACAAGCATGGCCTTGAGCGGTGCCGCACGGGTGCCTTCGGGGGCAGGCAGCCTTTGAACAATGGCTTCCAGAACATCGGGTATGCCGACACCGGTTTTGGCGGAAACCATGAGCGCATCGGTGGCATCAAGGCCGATGACATCCTCAATCTGTTCGCAAACCCGGTCAGGATCTGATGCGGGAAGATCGATCTTGTTGAGTACCGGCAGGATTTCATGGTTCGCGTCGATGGCCTGATAGACGTTGGCCAGGGTCTGTGCCTCCACCCCCTGGGTGCTGTCAACGACAAGCAGCGATCCTTCGACGGCACGCATGGAGCGGGAAACCTCATAGGCGAAATCCACGTGGCCGGGCGTATCGATCAGGTTCAGAACATAATCCAGCCCGTCCCGTGCGGTGTAGCTTATGCGCACCGAGTTGGCCTTGATGGTGATCCCGCGTTCGCGTTCTATATCCATGGTGTCAAGCAACTGATCCTGCATATCGCGGTCCGCCACGGCACCGGTGGCCTGGATCAGCCGGTCGGCCAGCGTCGATTTCCCGTGGTCGATATGGGCAACGATGGAAAAATTGCGGATGCGGCAGGGATCGGTCATGTACGCGATATGGAAGGGTTTCCGGTGGCTGGTCAATAGATCCGGCCGTGACCCCGGATCACAGCCGGCCCGCCGACCTTGTATCCCTGACAACAGACATCACCGCGCTTTCCGTATCAGTCACAAAATGCTTTCGGCTTTTGAAGCGGCGAACATCGTGCACTTCCTGCATAAGGAGTATGCGTTTTGGCGGCTTCCGCTGGCCTTCGAACGCGGGGTCCGGGGCACGGATGAATTCTTCAAGCATCATCCAGACCTTGTTGCGCGACCCTGGCCAATCAAACAACACGCTTGTGTTTGCAGTTCCGGTTTTGGCGGCGGCCTCGGCAACCATGGGGTTCGTCGGTGGGGTCAGGGTCAGGAAAATGCCGATCTCCGCGCCTTCGCGTTCAATCACCCCGCGCAGGTCGCGGATCACGGCAACGCTGACATTCTCGCCGCCTTCACACTGACAAGCGCACGCCGGGTTCTGTCAAAATAGATCGTGCCGTCGATCCCCTTATCCGCCCCCGCCCCTTATCCGCCCCCCGCCCCTTATCCGCCCCCCGCCGTGACAGGGTGCCGGGCTGCGCGTTGATAAGAGAGAGGGCCCATTTCTCAAATCCAAAAGCAACACCTGCACAATTTCAGGGCTGTGCAGGGAAACAAAAAGCAGGGGACATACGCGGTGAAAGATGCAGTATTCGAGTGTCTGATCCAAATATATAATCCCATTTTTATATAGTATCCGCACAGGATTGTTCGCGAAATCCCGGGGCCCGGAACATGCAAGTATCCGGATCGGTAAAAGCGGGCATTCGCCCCAGGCGGTGCGGTTGCGGCCTGAATGGGATGCGGGTAGTGACAATTGGCCGGGAACCGGCAGAACAGCACTCCCCCATCGAATACTAAAAGCACCTCCGCATCCATCCGGAAAGTTGCGCCAATCCCTGGCGACAGGCAATCCGAACCGGGGAAGATGTACCTTTGTCAGGCGCACAGGCAGCCTGCAAGGCACAGGCTACACTACGCCTGGGGTGTGGTGCGTATTCAAGGCGACTGAATCGGTGAGCAGGACACTTGATCATCGCGCCACAATCGCTACGGTTGCGGCACACGACAAGTCTGACCAGGGAGACAGGTATGAGACTTCTTAAAATTCTGGCGACTGGCACGGCCATCGTCACGCTTGGCGCGGATGCTGCCATGGCCGCATGCGGCATCAGTTCCGGACGGGTGTCGATTGTCGGCAACGAATTTCCGGCAATCCGGCAGGTTGGTGCGGGTGCCATGGCCTGCGCGGGCGATTCGGTTGACGTGAAAACGAACCTCACCGCCGACCATCAGAAGATCAACGTGGCTGGCATGTCGGCATACCCGGCGGAATACACCTCCGCCATCATCGCCAACTCTTCGATCGTTGCGTTGATGAACGAAGATCTGATTCGTCCGCTGGACGATCTGGTGGCCAGGCACGGCACCAGGTTGAAGGAAAACCAGTTGATCACGATCAACGAACAGGTCATGGCTGTGGCATTCATGGCGAACGCGCAGCACCTGACCTACCGCGCAGATGTGCTGGAAGCAGCCGGTGTTGATGTTCCGACGACCTATGAAGAGATGCTGGCCGCCGCCATGAAGATCCGTGAAATGGGTCTGATGGAAAATCCGGTCGGCGGGGCCTACAAGGCAGGCTGGAACCTGGCCCAGGAATTCAACAACATGTTTATCGGCTACGGCGGGGCGCACTTCAAGGACGGCACCGCGGAACCGAACATCAATTCCGAGGCCGGCGTGAAAGCACTTGAAATGATGAAGGCCCTGTCCGAATATATGAACCCGGACTTCCTGACACATGACAGCAACGCAACCAACGCTGAATTCCGCGCCGGCAATGTGGCGATCATGAACATGTGGGGATCGCGTTCGGCGGCGATGCTTGACGCAGACGGCATTCCGCAAGCGGTGCAGGATGGTTTCGCCATCGCGGGCCCGATGACCGTGGGCGGTGGCGATATCCCGGCGTCCACGCTTTGGTGGGACGGCTGGACCGTGGCTAAAAACATCTCTGACGAAGATGCAGAAGCCACCTTTCTTGCGCTGATGAATGCCATCGACCCATCAATCCTCAGCGACGAAGAAGTCGGCAAACTCGCCGTTTGGCTGATCGATGGCTACCAGCCGACCGACGCGGCAAAAGGTGTCTTCGCGGCTGCGGAAATGGGCACCACGCCTTACCCGATGCTGCCCTACATGGGGCTGTTGCACACTGCCCTGGGCACTGAGCTGACGGATTTTATGCAGGGCAAGGAAAGTGCGGAACAAGCACTGACCGACGTGGAAGCGGCTTACGTTGCTGCCGCCAAAGAAAAAGGCTTCCTGCAATAAGGATGCCCTGCGGGGCCGGACCGGCCCCGTTACTTTCCGGGGATACCATGCGCCATCGCACGTTTTTCTGGTTTTTCCTGCCCACCGGGCTGGCGATGATCTTTTTTATTGCACTGCCGATTATATCCATTGTCACACAATCCATGTTCGCCCCGCATGAGGCAGTGCTGAAAACGGTGGAAAACTGCGGCCCCTTCAAATGTGAAGAGGTCACCGTAATCGACCAGGAGGCCACCGCAGACCTGCGCGCATCCAGCCCGCTCGGCCGTTTTGTGGGATTCGATATTTACCTTGATCGTGGCCACCTCGCCACGGCGGAGGTGCGGGATGCTTGGCGCAACACCCCTGCCATGGGCGCGTTTTTTCAGGCACTCGGAAACCTGCCTTTCTATCGTGCGATGGCGTTCACACTGACCTACACCTTCGTTTGTACCCCTGCGTTGATTGTGCTGGGTCTGATGATCGCACTGGCAGTCAACAGCCTGCATCGCCGCCTGCGCGGGCTGACCATCTTCTTTTCGCTCTTGCCGATGATCGTGACCCCGCTTGTCGGTTCACTGATCCTTTTCTGGATGATTGACAGCCGTGGCGTACTCGGCAATCTGATATCCTTTCTCGCCGATGATCCGGGGTTAAGCCTTAAGGCATCCACCCCGCTGATGTGGATATCGCTGATCATCTACGGGATATGGAGCTCCGCCCCCTTCGCTTTTGTGGTCTTCTATGCGGGTCTGCAGACCCTGCCGAAAGATCAAATCGAAAGCGCACAGATCGACGGAGCGACCCGCTGGCAGCAGGTGCGCTTTGTTGTTATTCCGCACCTGATGCCGCTTGTGACCTTCGTCGCCCTTATTCAGATCATGGATAACTTTCGCGTATTTGAGCCGATCATTGGCTTCGCGGCAGAGGCACACGCAAGGTCGCTGTCGTGGATCATCTTCAACGACCTGGGCGGGGAAACCCGCCAACTGTCCGCCGCTTCCGCCACGTCCGCGCTCACCGTTATCGGCGTGACGGTCCTGCTGTCGCCCGTGCTGGTGCGGACCTGGCGTGACTTCAGGGGAAAGATCTAGGCCATGGCTGCAGCTTCCGAACGCCGCAGCCCTGGTCTGCGTCTGGCTACAAACGGGTTCGTTATCGTATGGCTGATTATGGCCGCCTTCCCGTTCTTCTGGACGCTCTGGGGCAGTTTCAAGGTGGAACTTGATTTCTTTTCCATCGAAAACTGGGCCAATGCGCTGACCGGCGCGAACACGGAGGCCACCTACGGTGCCCCCTTCACCGGGGCCGGGTACTATGGTGCATGGGTACAGGAAGAATTCTGGCGCCCGGTCATCAACACCTCCATCGTCTGTTTCTGCGTGGTTGTGACCTCCCTGACGCTGGGCACCCTTGGGGGTTACGCGCTCAGCCGATCCGGATTCCCTTACACCTTCTGGCTTCTGATCACCGCGCTGATCTTCCGTTCGGTGCCGCCGATCACGCTGGTGTCGGGCTACCTGTTACCGTTCTTTGAGTGGAATCTTTGGGGCATCCTGCCTACCACGATTATTGTGCTTGTGGCAATCAACCAGCCGTTCACGCTCTGGATGTTGCACAGTTTCTTCCGGAATATCCCGAAAGATCTGGACGAAAGCGCCAAGGTAGACGGCTGCACCCAGTTTCAGGCCTTCCGCCATGTGATCATCCCGGTCATGTGGCCGGGTGTGATCACCACGGGGCTGTTTTCATTCCTGCTCGCTTACAACGATTTCGCTGTGACGTCGATGCTGCTGGCCGAAGAGAACCGCACCATGATTCCCGCGATCAACGCATTCCTTGGCACGACGCAGACCGAAGGCAACGTCATGTTCGCCGTGGCCGCCGTTGTCAGCACCACGGCCCCGCTCTTCATCCTGGTGATGTTTTTCCAGCGGCAAATTGTGTCGGGGCTGATCGCGGGTGCTGTCAAAGGTTAAGGGGCAGTTCGGTAAAGCAGATGATCACACCGCAGGAGCGATCAGGCCGTGCACGGGTGCTGCCCGCCCGGGAGACGCCATGACTCCCCTGCAAGACGCAAAAAAGACGGTCCTAGCCGCCTATGCAGCTATCGATGCGGGTCATGATGGCTCCCGGTTCTACGCGCCCGGATACCTTTGGTACGGGTACCACCCGTTCCACGAAAAATGTGGCGTGAAAGAGGTGCAGGATATATTCTGGCATCCGCTCCAGGCCGCGCTTACATCGCTCCGGCGCCGCCAGGATATCTTCCTTGCCGGCGAGAATGTGCTGGAGGCCGGTGGCACCTGGGTCGTATCCATGGGCCACCTGATGGGCCTTTTTGATAAACCTTGGCTCGGCATTCGCCCGACGGGCAAGCTGGCCTTTCTGCGGTATTGCGAGTTTAGCCGGGTAGACGACGGCCTGATCACCGAGTCGGCGATGTTTTTCGATATCCCGCACCTGATGCTGCAGGCGGGCCTGACCCCCTTCGCCGTGCAAACCGGTGCACAGGTGGTGCATCCCGGGCCGATGACGCACACTGGCCTTATGTTCGATTCTCAGGATCCGGCGGAGGGTCAGCGGACAATGGATGTGATCAACGCAATGATCACGGACATCTCCAGATGGTCAGGCGGTAACACTGAACCGCTGGAGGTCGAGCTGCGTCGCACCTGGCACGAAGATATGCTTTGGTGGGGACCGACCGGCATAGGGGCGACCTATACGATATCCCGCTATGCCAGGCAGCATTCCGGTCCGTTTCGGAAGGCCTTCGGCACCCGCACCTTCCGCGGCCACATCGTCAGGGTGGCTGAAGGGGCGTTTGGCGGATTTTTCGGGTGGCCCAATCTGACCCTGCAACACAAGGGCGGGTTGATGGGCATGCCAGGAACCGGACAGGCGGGCGACATGCGCGTGATCGATATATACCGTCGTGCGGATGAAAAACTGGCAGAAAACTGGATATTCATCGACCTTCTGCATTTCTGGAACATGCAGGGCGTGGATATTCTGGCCCGCACGACGGGGATCGAGTGCGTGGGATAACTCCGGGTTGCGGAAACGTTTTAGAGGGTATCAATTCGCGCCTGCCGCCGTTCATGGGCACCGGGATGCCTTGCCTCCCACGCCACTGCGCCCCGCCGCCGCTCGGCCATTGTTCGCCCGCCACAGAGGTTGCAGCCTGGACTGTCAGCCCGCACCCGTAGTGCCAGTGTGTGGTGCGCACTCCCGTTCCCTGGCCTGAAGTCTCAAACGCCGGAACATGCGCCACAGGGAAATCAGCGGGTACCGCTTGAATGAAGACACATGGCCACAGTGGTCTTGCACTCACAACAGGGTTATGATACGCAAGGGAGGCGACAATATAAACAAACTTTTGAGATTGTGGCCAAAAGTGCGTGTCATCTGTGAAAAATCGAGGGCAAACCGGCCTCAGATCCACGGGTCATGGCAGCCTGCCGCGCTGTACCGGAACGGCCAATTCAACCAAATCAGGATGCGGAAATGATTGGGAGCCTGTATCAAACTGAAAGAGAAGGCCGGACACGACCGGCCATCCGAATATGAAGCCGCCGTCAAGGTGTAGTGACCCTGACCCCGACCCCGAGTGCTCACCTCAACCCAAGCTGACAGACTCCAGGTCTGTGCCCGACGCGCCCAAGGGTGGTTGCGAAGAGCAAACCGGAGGCGTAATTCACCCGGATGCGCAAATGATTAATCCTGTTATTGCCGCAAAACCGCCTTCGGGTGTTGCTGCTTCGGCGGTCAGGCTGACGCCACTGGAATCCGAATCGGTGAATGAGATTTCGGTAAATCAAAAGCTGAATTCTGAGGTGCCACATCCCGCTGTGGCAGAAGCTGTTCCCGATATCCTGACCCTGGATGACAGGTTCGACGGGCCCGGGGCGGATGATGAATACGACGAACTCTTTGAAGAAGATGAGAATAGGGCCGACCCTGCCGAAGAACTTTGGAATGCCGCGTTTTTGTACAAGGGCAGGGAAGAAGATGGATGTGGCAACCTGCTCGACGACGCGGATATCCTGATAAGCCGACTTAATCCGCAGGAGATCAGGAACGAGAGTGCCCAATGGGAAGGTCTTTTGGACCTGGACCTCCAAGAGGAAGAAGCGGAACGGCCTGTTGCCCTCGCCAAAGAAGAAACCACCGCAGATGACCGGCAATTGGATGAATATGCCGCAACGCTGGTGAGCCGGATGTGGGGCATCAGGCTTGGCGAGCGTACCCGGCTGCACGGCCGCTTTAGGGCAATCCTGGCGGAATTTCCGTTTTCGGCGAGTTACCGGGCACTGTTGAGGCTGATCAGTGCCGGAAACAGTTTCGAAGAAGTGGAAGAGGCGTGTGACCTGAAATGTCTTTGGCGGGAATCTCCCTGGCTTTGGTCACATCGTCGCTTCAACAGAATGCAGTGGGCCTGGGAGATATCAGAACGCTCGACCTATCGCAGTGCTCTTTCCTGGAATTTGGCAGTGGATCTGATCCGTCAGGTTGGCCGGGTGGAGGCGGAGCGCAGGCTTTACGAGGATTGGCTGAATGAGTGGCTTCATATGCAGCCTGTGCACATCGGCGGAGATATTCGCCCGGATCCGGGATTTTGGAGCTATCCTGCTTTCCTTCGCTTAAATCGCTTTAATCCCGAAAATGCCGCACCGGCTGATAGTGACGCCTGGTATTACAAGGATCCTGTAAAATATCCGGCGGTTGACTCCCTTCCGCCTTGAGGGCGGCAACGGTCAGGTCCGATGCTTTGATAAAACGTATGACTGCCGCACAGACGTCCTGTTACTGCACCATGTTCCGGGCGGATAATGGAAAAGAAATGCCTCGCCAATGGGGCGGGTAGGCCATGCGCAGGTCTTTTTTTCCACCCAAGGGTGCTCTCGTGAAATTGCAGGATGGTACCCCGGGCATCGTCCGTGACCTTGGATCAGGGGTGGCCCCGAACGCGGCTTGTCTCTCCTTGGCTGACAATCGCCGGGTATGGGTGGCTTTGTCCGACCTGAATCACGCATATGAGCCTGGACAGCATGTCCGGCACAGGCCTCCGCGGGCGCACGGCCACAGCCTTGGAACCGGAGTTGTGCTCGCGACGCGCACGCTCGGAGATTCTGGGCAGATTCTCGTACAATTCGCGGAAACCGGAGAGGCGCGGTGGCTGGACTGGCGCGTCCTCGCGCATGCGGTACCCGTCGAGTTCCGGATCGCGCAGCGGCAAACCAGCCGGCATGCGGACCATGCGGAGCGGTTCCGGCTTCGTATGCTGGCCAAAGCCCTTCGGATATGGAATGCGAACACCGGGATATTCGGACGCCTGGATATTGATCCTCTGCCACATCAGCTTGATGTGGCACGAAAGGTTGTCACGTCCCCACAGGCGCGCTGGCTGATCGCCGATGATGTCGGTCTCGGCAAGACGATTGAGATCGGGCTCATCCTTCACGCGTTATCACAACGTAACCGCTGCAGACGGGTTCTGATCGTTTGTCCCTCATCGCTTACAAGGCAGTGGAAGGAAGAGATGCGTAGCAAGTTCGGGCGGGTCTTCGATATCTATCACAGTGATTTCCGTCCGAAGTATGCTGATGAGATGCGGCTGAGGGAGAACGTGATTATTTCCGTCGATCTCGCGAAGCGCGACGGACATTCGGCCCGGCTCATCGAGGCCGGATTCTGGGATGTCGTCGTGTTTGATGAGGCCCATCGGCTCGGGCGGTCCGAAACGGGGCAGCAGACCGCACGTTACGCACTTGCCCGCAGGCTTCAGAATCACACCCATTCGTTGCTTCTGCTCACGGCGACGCCGCATCAGGGCAAGTCACGCCGTTTCGCGGCCCTGCTGGAACTGGTTCGGCCTGACCTCCTGTCGGAAATCCGGATGCTGGAGATCAAACCCGAAGTGGTCGGCGATATTATCATCCGCAACCGCAAGACCCGCGTCACGGATGCCGAAGGCACACTGATCTTCCGTGGCCATGACACGCTGCGCTACATGGTGCACCCGTCGCCGGAGATGCGCGAGGCGGACAAGGCCCTGCGGTGCTACCTGAACAAGGGGTACCGGGCCAGTGCAGACGCACAGGACGGGATGATTGGTCAGGCTATCGGGTTTGTGATGACAACGTATCGAAAGCTCGCATCATCTTCCGTAGCGGCAATTGAGCGGGCACTGGAACGCCGCCTGGAGCGTTTGCAGAATGGTGCTGTCGCATCACGGGCTATACCCTTTGCGGAGCAGATCGAAGATGATGACAACCTCGCGGAAACCGGGCCCATCGGTGAGGTTGGTGCCTTTTTTGCCAACGAAGCGGATGAAGTTCGGATTATCCTGAACCTTTTACGTGCTGCACGCCAGTCAGATGCGAAACTGCAGACGTTTCTGGGCAAGGTGGTTTTGCCCCTTCTGGCAAAAGGCCGGAATCTCCTGGTGTTTACCGAATATCGTGCCACCCAGGCGTATGTGGCAGCGGCGATCACGCAGGCATGTCCCGGGGTGCATGTCACAGTGCTCAACGGTTCCATGCCGCTTGATGAAAAAACGAATAACGTGCGCGCATTCAACAGCCGTAAGGCGCGGGTGATGGTCTCGACCGAGGCCGGGGGCGAAGGTCTCAATCTGCATGATTCCTGCTACATTCTGGTGAATTACGACTTGCCGTGGAACCCGGCGCGTCTGGTCCAGCGGATTGGCCGCTTGTACCGTTATGGTCAGGTGCGGCGCGTCCAGGTCATCAATCTGCAGTCGGACGACGGCTTCGATGACAGCGCAATATCTTTGCTGTTGGATCGGGTGAGTACGATTGCCCAGGATATGGCAAGTGTCGCCGGCGAAAAGACGAGGGATGCCCTGGCGGCGGAAATTCTAGGTGAACTCATGTCCAACATCGACATGGAGAGAATTCTTGAGCAAGCGACAAGTATGAGGATGGAACAGACAGAGGAGGACATCACCCAGGCCATAAAAGCAGCACAAAAGGCGCAGGAGGCAGAGGATGATATCCTGCAATTCGCATCAGCGTGTCAGACCAGAATTTCCGGCGGTTTCGATGTCCGGCATATGGTCAGTTTCGTAAAAGGTATGGCCCCGATGGTCGGATATGACATTCGTGGCGAAAGGCACGGTGGAAAGACGCTTGAGATTGCGCTCGCCAGCGGGGACGTCGGCCGCTGGCCGGAATTCGGTCGCCGGAGCATTGTGCGGCTGACTGCCGACCACGCCAGGGCGGTTGCTGACCCGACTCTTGTCCCGATGGATTTTGAATCTGTATTTGTGCGTGATATCTTGGATCTGGCTACTGATCACATGCGCTTCGGCGGGCTTTACGCAGAGACCGAAACAAGGATTGATGCGGCCGAGGATGTGATCGCCGTTTATCAGGTGCGCTGGCAAGGGCTCTCCGGCGAGCTGCTTGAAGAGGAGCTTATCGCCTTGTCCGGCAAGCCGGAAGGGGCCGGAGAATTGCCGCATGAGGAATTCGTGAACCTGCTGCTTAGGCCTATGAAAAGTGCCGCGGTATCGGCCCCCGGGGGCGCGGATCGATCCACAGCGAGAGGCTTCGCGCCGGCAGTTGAAGGCCTTATTTCGCGCCGGGCGGAAACAGACCGTATGCCCTCCTCGGTATTTCTGGTCGCAGGTCTAAGAACATCCCCCGGAGTAACCGCATCTGTCGAAGGGTAAAGTGT
This sequence comes from Paracoccaceae bacterium, assembly GCA_014323795.1. Lineage (GTDB taxonomy): Bacteria > Pseudomonadota > Alphaproteobacteria > Rhodobacterales > Rhodobacteraceae > Amylibacter. Next base: position 117,783 of record JACONK010000011.1, read on the forward strand.
CATCAATCGGCCCGGTGAATCCGCAGAATACGAGATACCGGTTTATCAGCATGGTGCGTTGAAGGGTTCAGGATGCGTATTATGGTGCGGGATTATTGACAGGGTGTTACCGGTAAATGTGTCAGACCGTTCATCAAAATCGAGGATCTGTTCAAGCCCGCACTACAGGACAGGTGCGGCCCGGTGATCAAATGGAATAACCCGGCTTGCCTGTCCTTATAACTGTACCTGCGGTCAATTCCGCAGGTTGGGGAATGTCCTTGCCGGAATCTGCCACGGTATAAGTGCAACGGGTTGTGTTCTGGATAACCCTATAGATTTTAATCGCACCCCTCCCGATTGATTTGACAACTGCCTTTTCCAATTGTCCCTTCCGGGTACCGGGTTCTTGTTCACCCCGGTGGTGTGCTCAACTTTCACAGGATCCCGCTGGCAGCAATACAACGAAAGAGATTGGTAAGGCGGAACGGGGATGCGGTTCTGCCACACCCTGGCCGGGCCATCGCTTGTGCGGTGATGCCGGTTCTGATGGGCGGGCATCCGAAACTTCCCTGGCCTGTCCGCTGCATAAAACCAGCGTGATATCCCTGATCGGTGCGGATATCCGGAGCACTTGCGGAACATGCCTTTTCCCGCCACAGCCACATCCAAAATATGCGGATAAGGGCCACCCTGATGCTGCGGATACCCTGTATGCCGAATGTGGCGGGAGTTTGACCAGGGCCCTGGGATTCGCCGACAAACGCGATGCGAAAACGGCCCCGGGAAAATTCGTCATTCCGTGCGTGGCAGGCGGGTTGTCACTGGCCCGCACGGAGGCAGGGGGCTTCCCCCCGGTGGGCGGGTGCCGTTCAAGGGCAGCGGTGTGTTGCCGAGGCATTTTCAGCCTTCGGCACCGGGCATTGGCGATTTGAGCGTCAGGAATTTAGCACCACAACGGGACTAATCACATCGATTTCCAGTGCCTTGCCGACCGCGTAGCAGGTCAGCCTGCCCGCATGCGTGTTCAGTCCCGCCAACAGGTGTTCATCATCTTCACAGGCCTGACGCCACCCTTTGTCGGCCAGTGCCAGCACAAAAGGCATTGTCGCGTTGCCGAGCGCGATGGTTGATGTGTGTGCTACGGCACCCGGCATATTCGCGACGCAGTAGTGGATAACGCCGCCACACTCATAAATCGGGTCATCGTGGGTTGTGGCCTTCGATGTTTCAAAGCAGCCTCCCTGGTCAATGGCCACGTCAACCAGAACGCTCCCCGGTTTCATCGTCGAAACCTGGTTACGGCACAGGATCTTTGGCGCCGCCGCCCCGGGGATCAGCACCGCACCAACCACCATGTCAGCTCCGGAAATGAGCTCCGCCACACTGCCCCTGGAGGCATATCGTGTGGAAAACGTCCCCCCGAAGCAATCGTCAAGGTAGCGCATCCGGGGCATCGACATATCACAAACCGTGACATTGGCCCCCATACCTGCCGCGACGCGGGCCGCTTGCGTACCGACAACCCCGCCGCCGATGACCACAACATTGGCCGGTTCAACACCCGGTACCCCGCCCAGCAGTATTCCGCGCCCGCCGTTAGCTTTCTGCAGGGCCCAGCTGCCGACCTGCGGTGCCAGCTTGCCCGCCACCTCTGACATGGGTGCAAGCAGGGGCAGGCCGCCGGAGGCATCGGTCACCGTTTCATAGGCGATGGCCGTCACACCGCTGGCAAGCAGGTCTTCCGTCTGCGGGCGGTCCGGTGCGAGGTGAAGGTAGGTGAAAAGGATTTGACCTTCACGCAACTGCCTGCGTTCCACCGCCTGGGGTTCTTTCACTTTCACGATCATCCCGGCTTCGGCAAAGACCTGTTCCGCCGTGTCCGCAATCCGCGCCCCGGCGGCAATGTAGTCCGCGTCAGCGAACCCCGCCCCGATGCCTGCGCCGGTTTCTACCAGCACGTCGTGGCCGCGGGCAGCCGCTTCCATAACTGCGGCGGGTGTCAGGCCGACCCGGTATTCCTGGTTCCTGATCTCTTTGGGGCAACCGATTCGCATCGCATCCTCTCTAATTCGGTTTGAGTTTAGTGTCTATCACACAAGATACGGCAGAATTTTGAGGGTGCTGATGATTTTGCAACCACGCGCCGCCGCTATTTGGCCCGTTTGCCGGGCACTTGCGCGGCTATAATGGGGATTTGTCCGCCGCCTGGTGTTCAAAAGCCCGGCACTGCCGGTCCAAATCACCGTATCAGTTGAAAAGCTGTGGACAAAGTACCTTGTTTCCAAATAGGCTCTGTTACGCGAACCCCGATACAAGAGGTTCTTTTGTAACATGTGGCCTAAAAGGAGATCACCGTGTCAAAATTCACCGGGCTAAAATCTGCCAGGATTCTCGCAGGTGCTGCAACGGCTGCCCTGCTGAGCACCCAGGCGCAGACGGCAGACGTCACGCTGACCATTTCCAGCTGGGCACCGCCGAGCCACGCCATGAACGCCGAAATGTGGCCGAATCTGATCAAAATGATTGAGGGTGCCACTGATGGCAAAGTCACCGCCGAAATCAGGTACGGCCTGGCCCCGCCGCCGGCGCAGATGGATGTCGTCATGGACGGTGCAGCTGACATCACCTGGATTTTCAACGGCTACAATCCGGGCCGCTTTGTGGCCACCAAGCTGATCGAGCTGCCGGGCTACGAAGGTAACGCACAAGCCGCATCCACCGCCTACTGGCGCGTATACGAAGCGATGCTCGCAGACCTTGACGAGCACAAGGGCGTGAAGGTTATTGGCCTGATGACCCACGGCCCCGGCCAATTCCATTCCAGAAAGCCGGTGAACAGCCTGGCGGATATCGGTGGCATGAAGGTTCGCATCGGGGGTGGTGTGGCCGGTGACGTTGGTGCCGCGCTTCGCATGTCCGGCATCCGTGTGCCTGCGCCGAAGGTGTACGAGACGCTCGACAGCGGCGCTGCAGATGCTGTGGCGATGCCGGCAGAAGGGCGCCTGTCCTTCAGATTGACCGAGGTGGCACCGCATTTCTACACGATGCCGGGCGGGCTTTACCGCGGTGCCTTCGCGCTGATCATGAACGAAGATACCTTCGCCAGCCTTTCCGAAGATCAGCAGAAAGCCCTGCAGGAAAAGGTTTTTGGTGAACCGCTATCGACCATGGCCGGTGCCGTCTGGGATGCTGCGGACAAACGCGGCATTGATGCTACGGCAGCCGATGCAGAAAACACGATGACCGTGGCATCTGCATCGGACCAGGAAGCCTTTGCCGAAATCGCCGCTGAGGTGATCAACAAGGTCAAGGCAGAGATCAACGCCATGGGCGTGGATGCAGATGCCGCCATCGCGATGATCCGCGAAGAGATGGCCAATTAAAATGATATAAATGAAACCGGCCCGCCCCCGCACACCGATTTTCATTTGTCCGATGACCTCTCTTTCCGGAATTCTGCGCACCGTGTCGTGGTTCCCCTTGGCGGGTGCTTCCGTCGTTCTGTTTTTCCTGATGACGATGACATTCATGGACGTGTTGCTGAGGTCTGCGTTCAACAGCCCTATCGCGGCCTCGACTGAGCTGACGCGGTTTTCCATGGCGATTATCGTGTTTTCTTCCCTTCCGGTACTGAGCGGGCGGGGCGGGCATATCCGCGTGGACCTGCTCGATGGGCTGATCCGCCGGCTGGGGCTCGACCGGATATGGACGGCACTGATATCGATCCTCTGCGGGGTTATCCTTTGGTGGCCTGCAAACCGTATCATTGATTTGGCGGAACGGTCCCGATCCTATGGTGACCTGACAGAATACCTTGAAATTCCGATCTTTTACATCGGCTGGTTCATCGCCATCATGACTTTTGTGACAATGGTCGTCCTGATTGTGCGCGGCGTGGTTCTGCTCATTTTTCCCGCGCTGTGGGGGGGCGATGACTGAATCCCTGATCGGTTTTACCGCTGTCCTGTTCCTCGTCTTGCTGCGTATGCCGATTGCCTTTGCCATGGCGTGCGTCGGTTTTGTCGGGCTGATGTACGAACGGGACTTTCGCGCCGCAATTTCAAACGTCGCCCGTCTTATGATCGATGCGAGCCAGGACTACGGCCTGTCAGTGGTGCCGCTTTTCATCCTGATGGGGCTCTTTGTCAACAAGGGCGGCATTGCACGGGAGCTCTACCATGTCTCTAACGCCTTCCTCGGCCATTTCCGGGGCGGGTTGGCGATGGCGACGATTCTGGCCTGTGGCGGATTTGCAGCGATATCCGGGTCTTCGCTGGCGACGGCCGCCACCATGTCGAAAGTTGCGATGCCGCAGATGCGGCGGTTCAACTATTCTGACAGGCTTTCCACTGCATCGATTGCAGCGGGCGGGACGCTCGGTATCCTGATCCCGCCGTCGGTGATTCTGGTAATCTATGGCTTACTAACCGAGACATCCATCGGCAAACTTTTTATCGCGGGTATCATACCCGGCGGGCTTGGGGTGCTGTTCTATCTCGTTGCGGTGCGCTGGCATGTCTGGCGGGAGCCGGATTCAGGCCCCGCAGGGGAACGCGCCAGCCGGGGTGAACGCATCGCTGCGCTCAAAGGCGTATGGGCGGTGTTGCTGCTCTTCTTTCTCGTGATCGGCGGGCTTTATGGCATGCTCAACGTCTGGCCGGTCTACATTCGCTTTTCGCCGACGGAGGCAGCGGGCATGGGTGCTGCAGGTGCCTTTCTGATCGCACTTGCCCGTGGGGGTCTGGGATTAAGGGGCATGTTTGAGGTACTGTCAGAAACTGCATTGACCACGGCAAGCCTGTTCTTCGTTCTGATCGGTGCCTGGATATTTTCCAACTTCGTCAACCTCGCAGGCCTGCCGGAAGCCCTGCGTACAGCAGTTACCTACCACGACGTGCCGCCCTGGGCCGTCATGGCCATGATCCTGGCGATCTATATCCTGCTCGGCTGCGTGTTTGAAAGCCTTTCCATGCTTTTGCTTACTGTGCCGATCTTCTTTCCGCTGGTCACAAGTCTCGGATATGATCCTGTGTGGTTCGGTATCGTGGTGGTCGTGGTGACAGAAATCAGCCTGATCACGCCGCCGGTCGGGTTGAACGTCTTCGTTCTGAAGGGTGCGGTCAGCGACGTATCGACTGGCACGATTTTCCGCGGTGTCACGCCCTTCTGGCTGGTCGATATTATGCGGCTCGCACTCTTGCTGGCTATCCCGGCACTCGCGCTCTATCTGCCGTCGCAGATGTAGCTCTTACCCGGCACTGCCCATTCCCGTTAACTGTGCGGCCGGAAGATGACGACCCATGGATGATTTCCTTTACCTCGATGGTATTCTGTACGCTGAAGACGTGGCATTGCCTGAGATCGCGCAGGCTGTGGGTACGCCGTTTTATGTGTATTCTTCCGCAACCTTCGTGCGTCACCTGAAGCAGTTCGAAGATGCACTGGCGGGCATGCCGCATCTGGTATGCTACGCGATGAAAGCGAATTCGAACCTGGCTGTGGTGAAGCTGCTGGGAGATCTCGGTGCAGGCATGGATGTGGTCAGCGGCGGGGAATACCTGCGTGCCAAGGCTGCGGGTGTGCCCGGGGAGCGGATCGTATTCTCGGGCGTTGGCAAGACGCGGGAAGAGATGCGACTGGTTATCAGCGGCGGCATTCGCCAGATCAACGTGGAAAGTGAGCCGGAGCTGCGTCTGCTGCACCAGGTCGCGGTCAGCATGGATATCAGTGTGCCGGTCACCGTGCGCGTGAACCCGGATGTGGACGCGAAAACCCACGAAAAAATCGCCACCGGCAAATCAGAAAACAAGTTCGGTATTCCCATCAGCCGTGCAAGGGAGGTCTACCGCCTGGCCGCTGACCTGCCCGGGGTAGAAGTGGTTGGTATCGATGTGCATATCGGATCTCAGCTGACGGACCTGGAACCCTACCGGCTTGCTTACCAAAAGGTGCGGGAGCTGACGAATGAGCTGCGCATGGATGGTCACGATATCCGGCGGCTCGATCTGGGCGGAGGGCTTGGTATTCCCTACGAAAGATCCAACGTCCGCCCGCCACAGCCCGGCGACTTCGGTGCCGTCATTCGCGAAACAGTGGGCGATCTGGGCTGTGAGATTGAGATTGAGCCGGGCCGATTCATCGCAGGCAACGCGGGGCTGCTGGTCAGCCGTGTGATTTTCCGTAAACAGGGTGACGGCCGTACCTTCCTGATCCTTGACGCCGCGATGAACGACCTGATCCGCCCGGCCATGTATGATGCATGCCACGAGATCGTGCCAGTGGTAGAACCTGCTCCGGGCGTGGACCGGATCCCCGTAGATATCGTCGGTCCGGTCTGCGAATCCGGCGATACCTTCGCGAGGCAGCGTACCATGCCGCCGCTGGCCGACGGGGATCTTGTCGCCTTCCGGTCTGCAGGTGCCTATGGTGCGGTCATGGCATCGGAGTACAATTCCCGGCCCCTGATTCCTGAAATACTGGTCAATGGGCATCAATTTGCCGTCATCCGGCCCCGGCCGACATTTGACGAAATGCTGAACCGGGATAGGCTTCCTGTCTGGATGGGTAGTTAGACACTGCCCCGATCAGGTTGCGAGGGGTACTTTATGGACGGCTCCCAAAAGCATGCGGATAGTGTGACACGCGGTGCGTTTGCGCAGCTCAGGTGGCGCATTCGCAAAACCCGCTGGGCCCTGGTGATCGAGTGCGCAATGGCGGCTTTCTGGCCGCTGATTGCCTTGGTGCTGATTGGCCTCGCCACGTTGCGGCTGAACGGGCTGGTCGGCCTCGGCAGGCCGCTGGCGATCAGCGTGATGATGGTGTTTGGCATCCTGTGGCTCATCTTCTTTATTCGCGGTATACGGGAGTTCCATTGGCCCGGGTTGCAAGAGGCGCGTGATCGCATTGATTCCGCCCTGCCCGGGCGACCGTTACAAGCCTTGGGCGACACGCAGGCGATTGGCGGGGCGGACGCGGGTGCCCGTTATCTTTGGGCGCTACACATCGAACGTATGGCGGCGGCGGCGGAGAAAGCCCGGACGGCTGTACCGCGCATTCGCTTGTCGGTACGCGATCCATGGGCTTTTCGCCTCATCGCGGTGTTCGTTTTCGCGGGTGCGCTGCTCTTTGGCCGGTCCGACCCGGTGCAAAGCCTGGTTGACAGCCTGCACCCCCCGGCCCCGGTTTTGGCAACCGGCCCGGGCTGGGAGGGCTGGGCTGAACCGCCGACCTACACCGGGAAGCCCTCGGTTTACCTGAACGACGTCGCGGGCAGCACGATTAACTTGCCCGAAGACACGATCATCACCCTGCGCGTTTACGGCCGTGCCAAAGGCACCGTGCGAACAGGGACCGTTACTGCCGGCGGCGATACCGCGATCACGCCCGATGAAACAGGCCTCGGAGAAATCAGCTTCGGCATCAGGAAATCCGGCGATGTGGTTTTGACCCTGCCAACGGGCGATGATGTGAACTTTCGCGTCAACATGATCACGGACCAGGCCCCCGCCGTGCAGCTGACCGGTGAAATCGTGCGCACCGTGCAGGGTACATTCCGGATGTCCTACAATGCGACCGACGACTACGGTGTCCGGACGGGCACGGCGAGGATCACGCTCTCCCTGCCGGATGTGGAACGGCACCATGGTCTGGTACCGGAACCGGAGGCACGGGAACCGATCATGCTCGATATGCCAATACCGTTTATCGGCGACACGTCGGATTTTGAGGAGACGGTTATCGAGGATCTCAGCCGGCACCCATGGGCCGGGTTGCCAGTGATCATCACGTTTACGGTCACCGATGATCCGGGGCAGGAGGGTATCTTCTCGACCGGGCCGACGCTGATGCCCCGCAAGCGGTTCTTCGACACCACTGCGGGGGCAATCGCGGAGATGCGGCGCGATCTGCTGTGGAGCCGCAAAAATGCGATACGCACGACGCAGATCCTGAAGGCCATCACATGGGAACCGGAAACCAACTGGCAAGGCAGGCCGGAAAAGGCTTACCTGATGGTTCGCACGGCACTCCGGCGTTTACAGTATAACGCCGGAAATCTGACACCGGAACTGCGTGATGAGGTGGCAGAACTGCTGTGGCAGGCGGCTGTCCTGATCGAGAACGGTGATTTGGGCGACGCCCGCGAACGCCTGCATCGGGCACAGCAACGCCTGTCAGAGGCGATGCGCAATGGTGCGACGCAGGAAGAAATCCGGCAATTGATGGATGCCCTGCGCCAGGCCACCAGCGACTATGTGCGCCAATTGGCGGACCAGCAGCACCTCGACCGGGAAAAAAACCGGCAGGCGCAAGCGGGCCGGCAAATGACCGGGGACCAGCTGCAGGAAATGATGGACCGCATTCAGGAACTGATGGAACAGGGCCGCATGGAAGAGGCACAGGAGCTGATGCGCCAGTTCCGGCAAATGATGGAAAACCTGCAGGTCACCGAAGAGGGCCAGGGGCAGAATAACCAGGCTATGGAAGGCCTCGGCGACACCCTGCGCGAACAGCAGAACCTGGCGGATGAGACATTTCGCGAATTGCAGGAAAAGTTTCGGCGCGACCATGAACGCGGCCAAAACCGGCATGGGCAAGAGCACCAGAGTCCTCAAACGGGGCAAAACCGGCACGGCCAGGGACGGCAGAATGAACATGGGCCGGGTGTACCCGGGCGTACGCTCGCGGAACGCCAGCGCGCCTTGCGCGATATGTTGACCGAACAGCGCTGGCGGCTCGAAGCCGACGGAATCGATGGTGGTGCGCAGTTCGGCGACCGGCTTGATGAGGCGGAACGTCAGATGGGTCGGGCAGAAGATGCCCTGCGCGAGCGCGATGAATCCGAAGCGCTTGATCGCCAGGCCGACGCGATGGAGGCCCTGCGCGAGGGCATGCGCCAGTTGAACGAGGCGCGGCGCAATGCGCGGAACCGGCCGGGTGGCCCGCACGGTCAGCAATCCGGCGGGGCAGACCGTCAACAGCGGGATCCGCTTGGTCGTCCGCTGTCGCGGAATGGTGTGCCGGATACAGATGAACGCCTGGTGCCGGGGGATGAAACCCACCGCCGGGCGCACGAAGTGATGGATGAAATCCGCCGCCGGTCCGGTGATCGGACGCGGCCCCGTATCGAGCTGGACTACCTGAAGCGCCTTCTAGACAGATTGTAGGCGTATAACCTGCACCCGGGCGTTCGGCGAATAGCGGGATCCTTCGGCCCTGATGCGTTTGACCAGGCAAACGGGGTTCTTCAGGAACCGCAGAAACCATCCCGGCAGGCCATAAATAACCACCACCGCAGGTCGTCAATCAGCCTGGCATAGGGATCTAACACCGCAGCTGCCACAGGCAGGGCCGCCACGATTTGTGGGCGCAGGATATAAAGGGCGATCACCAGCGCGACCACAAAGATGATCCGGACAAAGGCCCGCCGAAAACCACCCCGGTTTCTGTTTGCCGGGTCGTTTGTGTTTGCGTGACCGCCTCCGTCCGACGGTGCCGCGGGTGCTGCATCCGGTGTCGCCGGGGCGGAAGAAAAGGCGGCCTCTGACTGCAGAACTTCGCGTACGCCATCGGCTGCCGGGGGCCAGGGGGGCCTTCCTGGCCCGGTGGTGTCAGAACTGTCAGCCGGAAGGTTCTTTGCGTTGTCTTCTTTGCCAAGGTTCGGCTGCGCCCGGATGCTGCGGAAACCTGTGTTCGCAATGCGGGCCGGGCCTTCAGAAATCCCGAACGTTATCGGGGCCGGTGCTTCCGGCCGGTCCGGCAGCAGTGCAAGGGGATACTGGAACCATGTGTGGCCGCAATTGGTGCACTGCACCTCGCGCCCCTGTTTGGGGATCGCACTTTCGTCTACCTCATACTGCGCGGTGCATTTCCGGCACACCAGTCGCATGGAATCCCCGCTGATCTTTACCCCGGCCGATCACCTCCCGGGCACCTCCCGGACGAATCAGCACTCCCCGACCATAGCGATAAAACCCGGCACTTCCAAGCCTTTTACATGATTCGGCACCGTTGCGTCCGGCCGTGGATTGCGCAAAAACGCGAAAGGAACGGAGGCACGACCGACTTGACCAGGGTTGGCTGCTGTCCGTATCAGGGCATGAGAAATCGCTGTCAGAGATAAATGCCATGTCACCGGACCTGCCGCTGGCTGTCATGCCGGTTCCAGGGATAATCAACGCGGCCAACGGGCGTGAAATCGGTGTGGCGCGCCCGGTCGGCCTGCGGGAAGGCAAGATCTTTTTGACAGGGCTCCGGCCCCTGGTGCTGCAGGTCGTCGTTGCCTTTGTGAACCCTCGCATCGCGGCGTTCCGGGGGGGGCTGGCATGATGGCATACGCTTGGCGCTGGCTTCGGTCGCTGTTTTTCAGCGTCCAGATGTATTTCATTATGTTTGTCCTGGGGCTCTGTTACACACCGCTGGCAGTGCTGAACCGGGAATATGCGCTCCACGGGACGCGTATATACTGCCGATGGGTGCGGTGGACGGCATCCTGGATGATTGGCCTGAAATCAGAGGTGCGCGGCCACGTGCCGACGGAAGAGGTTATCATCGCCGCCAAGCATCAGAGCTTTTTTGACATTATCCTGCTCATTTCCGCCCTGCCGCGGCCCAGGTTTATCATGAAGGCAGAACTGCGCTTTGCACCGATTCTGGGCTGGTTCGCCATGCGAATCGGCTGTGTTCCGGTCAAGCGGGGACAGCGGGTGGTGGCCATGAAAAAGATGGTGCTGGACGTGGCCGGGGCCACAGCCACGCCGGGACAGCTTGTTGTCTATCCGCAGGGCACCCGCGTGGCTGCGGGGGCCTATCTGCCTTACAAGCCCGGCGTGTCGGTGCTGCGTGGTCACACCGGCCGGACAGTGGTACCAGCCGCCACAAATGTGGGTGTCTTCTGGCCGCGCCGGGGAATTTACCGCAAGCCGGGTCTTGCTGTGATGGAGTTCATGGAACCGATTCCGGCGCCGGAAAACGGTGGCCCGTCAAAGGCCGCGTTTCTGGAATATCTTGAAGGGCGGGTGGAAGCGAAATCCGGCCGTTTGATGGAAGAGGCCGGGTTCATGGTTACCGATTAATAGCTTGGCCCGTTCTCAACGTCCATTGTCGGCAAACCCTTTACGGTGTGCCGGAAGTATCCGGGGCCAGGGCTACACCCGTCCGGGAACCGCAAGTGACTTGGCGCATCTCCGGTGCGGCGTGCCTGCGGAAGATGACTAACCGTATCGGGCCGGAAACCCGCGCCCGGGTCAACACCAGCCCGTTTCGCGCCAAGCCGGGCCAGCGGGGCAGCAGTGCCGCCCGGACAGCCTGCGCAATATCCTGTGCCACACCGGGGCTAGATTTTTTCCAACAGCGACTCACCGCCGGAGATGGAGCATTCGCCCGGGCTTGCCTCGATCTCCAGCACGGTGATTGTGCCGTCTTCCACCAGCATCGCGTAGCGCCTGGAGCGGTTGATCAACCCGACCGGCGCGGCGGTGAAAACCATACCCATAGCCTTGGTAAAGCTGCTGTCTCCGTCGGCCAGCAGATGGATGCCCGCAGCACCTGCGCCAGTGTTTCTGGACCATGCGTCCATCACGAAAATATCGTTGACGGATACGCAGACGATTTCTGCCACGCCCTTGGCACGGAACTTTTCTGCGTTGCGAATGAAGCTCGGCACGTGGACAGTGCTGCAGGTTTCGGTAAATGCGCCGGGCACGGCGAAGACAGCGATTTTGCTGTTGGCTGCCCAGGCGTTCAAATCGACAACCTCCGGTCCTTCGGCACCGACTTTTTGCAGCTTTGCCGCCGGCAGTACGTCCCCTACACTGATTGCCATTGCACGTCCCTTTCTGTTTCTGTTCAGGCCTTGACGAGCATAGCATAGTAGGGCGGTCGCCTGAAAATACCAGTGGGAAGGAATCGGATATGGCGGATGTGGTCGTTGTGGGCACGGGGCAGGCCGGATTGTCCTGCGTGGCAAGGCTGCGCACAGCCGGGTTTGAAGGCACGATTACGCTGATTGGGTCGGAACCGGTACCACCCTACCAGCGCCCACCCCTGTCGAAGGCTTATCTGCTGGGGCAAATGACGCTTGACCGCATGTACCTGCGGCCAAAGGAATTTTATGCGGATAACGGGATTGAGATGATCACCGGACAGGTGGTGACAGGCATCGATACGGCAGCCAGGATTGTGACTGCGGGGGAAATCTCGCTGCCTTACGGTGACCTGGTGCTTGCAACCGGGTCTGATCCGATTCGTCTTCCCGCCGACATTGGCGGGGATAAGGCGGGTATCTACTATGTGCGTACGCTCGCGGATGCTGATGCCATGGCACCGGAGTTCGCGCAAGGGCGCCGCCTGCTGATTGTCGGAGGCGGCTATATCGGGCTGGAGGCCGCAGCGGTTGGTGCCATGAAAGGGCTGCGGGTGACACTGGTCGAGGCTGCGGACCGCATTTTAAAACGCGTCGCCTCACCGGAAACGTCTGATTTTTTCCGCGCCAGGCATCGGGAACATGGCGTGACAATCCTGGAATCAAGCGGGCTTGCCCATTTCACCGGCACCGACCGTGTAACCGGCGCGGTGCTGGCGGACGGGTCCGAAACAGATGCTGATTTTGCTATCGTGGGCGTCGGCATTACGCCCGGCACCGGTCTGGCGGCGGCCGCGGGCTGCACAATCGAAAACGGCATCCGGACCGATGAACAGGGCCGCACCAGCGTTAGTGGCATCTGGGCTGCGGGGGACTGCGCGAGCTTCCCTTACCGCGGTGCGCATATCCGGCTGGAAAGCGTACCCAACGCCATCGATCAGGCAGAGGTGGTGGCCGAGAATATCCTGGGTGCGGGCAAGGAATATGTCGCACGGCCCTGGTTCTGGTCCGACCAATACGACATAAAATTGCAGATCGCCGGGCTTTGCACCGGGTATGATCGGGTAATTTCCCGCACATCCGATAAGGGGGGGCGTTCTTTCTGGTACTACCGGGGTGACGTGCTGCTGGCTGTCGACGCAGCCAACGACCCGCGCGGCTACATGGTCGGCAAACGCCTGATCGAGGCGGGCAAGTCACCTGCGGTGCAGGTTATTGCTGATCCGTCGGTCGACCTGCGGTCGCTTCTGAAATGAGGATCGTTGGCGGGCGTCACCGCGGTACCCGTCTGGCCTCTGTCCGGGCGGGCGATGTAGCCGCGCATCTGCGTCCGACTTCCGACCGGGTGCGCGAGACGATCTTTAACCTCCTTCAGAACGGCTGTTACGGTGACCCGGTAGAGGGCGCACGTGTGCTTGACCTGTTTGCCGGGACCGGGGCGCTGGGCCTGGAAGCCCTTAGCCGCGGGGCAGAGTTTGTGCTGTTCGTCGATAACGGGGTGAAGGCCGGCGGGATCATCCGCGAAAACATCGATACCCTGCGCGCTATTGGGCTGACAAATATCTTTCGCCGGGACGCGACCCGGCTCGGCCCTGCCCTGTGTGCGCCGTTTGATCTCGTTTTTCTTGACCCGCCCTATGGCAAGGCACTTGGTCGCCCGGCGCTTTCCAGGGCACGGGAATATGGCTGGCTGGCGGATGACGTCCTGATTGTCTGGGAGGAAGGTGCGCAACAGGCAGTACCTGAAGGGTTCGGGATATTCGACGCCCGCCGCTATGGTGAAACCTGGGTGCATATCCTGCACACCCTGTAAGATTTTCAACAACTCCGTGAAGAGGCTTGCCTTGGGCAACCAATGCGCGACCCTTGGACGCGAGCCAGTTACCCGGAAAGGAACCGCCATGCCAGTCTGGAAATCCCGGTTCAAAGATCGCGACGTCACTGATCGGTCGGTCTGGATGAACCGCCGCACCCTGATGGCGGGTACCGCAGGCCTTTTGGCGGGTGCACCCGCCCTGGCGTCCCGGCATGCGATACCGAATCCGGGATATTCCACGGACGAACCGCCCACGCGGTTTGAGGACATCACATCCTACAATAATTTTTATGAATTCGGCACAGGCAAAGACGACCCGGCCCGCTATGCCAGTGCCCTGACGACCGATCCCTGGTCGATCGAAATTGCAGGTGAATGTGCAAACCCCGGAACACACGCCCTGGAAGACATCCTGAAAGGCAAAACCATAGAAGAGCGCATCTACCGCTTCCGTTGTGTGGAGGCGTGGTCGATGGTCATTCCCTGGTTCGGCTTCCAGCTGTCGGCACTTCTTGATCAGGTCGTGCCGACGTCAAAGGCCAGGTATGTGGCATTTGAAACGCTTTACCGCCCGGAAGAAATGATCGGGCAGAGATCGCGCACCATTCCGTGGCCCTATGTTGAAGGCCTGCGCATGGATGAGGCGATGCATCCGCTGACGCTGATGGCCACGGGCATCTATGAAGAGAAGATGCCCAACCAGAATGGTGCGCCGATCCGGCTGGTCGTTCCATGGAAGTACGGCTTCAAATCCATCAAGTCGATTGTGAAGATCACCCTGACGGAAGAACAGCCCCCTGCAACCTGGAACATACTGCAACCCGACGAGTACGGCTTTTATGCCAACGTAAATCCGGAAGTGGACCATCCACGCTGGAGCCAGGCAAGCCACCGGGTGGTAGGGTCCGGGCTTTTCGCCCGGCGGGAGCCGACCCTGATGCTGAACGGATACGCGGATGAAGTCGGGCCGCTTTATGCGGGCATGGACCTGCGGAAGAATTTTTAGACACTGCCGGTAAACCGCCGCGCCCCGGGGGCGCATTCCAGTGCCCGGGCGGGAATGGGTGCAAAATGATTCCGGGGGTGTGCGGCTGCCAGGCATGATCACCATTGAACCGGGTAATACGTTCACGCCGACGGGCATGGGTCAGCGTGAACCTGTGTGGCCGGACAGGGGGTGCTGCGGCCCGCATACGAATCGTCTGACAAATGGCGTGGGGCGGTTCCCCTCGCCTGCGGGGAAGGCTATGTTCGGGATATGATTGCCGCCACGCTGAATTCCGCCACCCGTGCCGTCCCTCCATGGGTGCTCTATCCGGTATTGGCGTTCCCGGGCCTGTGGCTTTTCGTTTCGCAGGTTCTGGCCCCGGGTCCGGATCCGGTCGCAGCCCTGGAACACGGGCTTGGCAAATACGCCTTGCAGTTGCTGGTACTGGGACTCCTGATTACGCCCTTGCGGGATGTGGTGCGCATTAACCTGATGCGCTACCGCCGCCAGGTCGGGCTAATGGCGTTTTTCTATGTCGTGGCGCATCTTCTGGTCTATCTCGTGCTTGACAACCAATTCTGGTGGAACGCCCTGATCAGGGATCTGACCAGGCGCCCCTACATCATCATCGGGATGGTGTCCTTTGTTATCCTGATTCCGCTGGCGTTTACGTCGAACAATGCGTCAATCCGGCGCCTCGGACCCATCGCCTGGAAGCGGCTGCATTATCTGACTTACCCCGCCATTCTTCTGGGGGCGTTGCATTATCTGATGCTGAAAAAAACCTGGCAGACGGAGCCGATGATCTATGTCGCTTTTGCGATCATGCTGATCCTGTGGCGTGTACCTCGCTTTATTGGCCTGCGTCGGCCCTGATTTTCTGAACAATGCACCGGCACACAGGGTGTCCCGCGGGTTTCATGTCGGCTCCTGAACCTGCCACGTTGCATGCATTGATTTGGCCCAGGGGATAAACAGGCCGGGATTCGCCGCCGTCCAAAGCGGAAAATCCCGGAACAGGCTGCGCCATATTCGAAATCCGCAAGAAGACACCGGATGCCGGCCGGGAAACCCAAAGGGCCGGTCAGGCGAATCAATTGCGTCGGAATCGGGTAAGCCCGGGCGATGTCTGCCTTGGTGATTCTTCCGGATTTTACGGCTGACAGGCCACAGCAACGGAGGATGTCATGCAAATTCGGCCCATGCGGGTTGATTGTGCCGGTCAGATCAGTATGAAAATTGCGCGTAACACCCAAGAAAATGAAATATTCTTTCGACAACCCCCAAAAAACAGGTTTTTTGTATGTGTACCGAAAAAAAATAGCTGAAACTGAAAAAAATTACTTGCTGCCCCGGACCGAAACACCTAGATAGGTTTTTACCGGACGGCGGGTGGCCAACGCTGCAACGCCTTAAGGGGAAATGGACAGGTTGAATGGCAGGTGCGTCCAAAAGAATACGGGCGTATCGGCTGTCTTGCCTCCGGCTCTTTGAAATTGGTGATATATGAAGGGATATGCGGGCGGTCAGGTCACAATCGACGAGACGCTCTGTCATATCAGCGATCCTAGCTTTCGGGCGATGATGGATTGTCAGCTTCACTGTTTGGACGGCATTGTTTCACTGGAAACGATGCACAACAGACAGGGACATGACCTGCCAGACCATATGGCAGGTCACGATGTGCAGGGGTTTGAACGTTAAGGATACGCCGGTAACGGCGTTTCAACTTGAGAGTTTGATCCTAGCTCAGAACGAACGCTGGCGGCAGGCCTAACACATGCAAGTCGAGCGCACCCTCGGGTGAGCGGCGGACGGGTTAGTAACGCGTGGGAACGTCCCCAAATCTTGGGAATAGCCACCGGAAACGGTGAGTAATACCTTATACGCCCTTCGGGGGAAAGATTTATCGGATTTGGATCGGCCCGCGTTAGATTAGATAGTTGGTGGGGTAACGGCCTACCAAGTCGACGATCTATAGCTGGTTTGAGAGGATGATCAGCAACACTGGGACTGAGACACGGCCCAGACTCCTACGGGAGGCAGCAGTGGGGAATCTTGGACAATGGGCGCAAGCCTGATCCAGCCATGCCGCGTGAGTGATGAAGGCCCTAGGGTTGTAAAGCTCTTTCAGCGGGGAAGATGATGACGGTACCCGCAGAAGAAGCCCCGGCTAACTTCGTGCCAGCAGCCGCGGTAATACGAAGGGGGCTAGCGTTGTTCGGAATCACTGGGCGTAAAGGGCGCGTAGGCGGCTCGTCAAGTGGGTGGTGAAATCCCCGGGCTCAACCCGGGAACTGCCTTCCAAACTGGCGGGCTCGAGTCCGGGAGAGGGCGGCGGAATTCCCAGTGGAGAGGTGGAATTCGTAGAGATTGGGAAGAACACCGGTGGCGAAGGCGGCCGCCTGGCCCGGCACTGACGCTGAGGCGCGAAAGCGTGGGGAGCAAACAGGATTAGATACCCTGGTAGTCCACGCCCTAAACGATGAGTGCCAGCTGTCGGGGCGCACGCGTCTCGGTGGCGCAGCTAACGCTTTGAGCACTCCGCCTGGGGAGTACGGCCGCAAGGCTAAAACTCAAAGGAATTGACGGGGGCCCGCACAAGTGGTGGAGCATGTGGTTTAATTCGATGCTACGCGAAGAACCTTACCGGCTTTCGAAGGTCAGGACGAGGGTCCCGGAGACGGGCCCGTCGGTTCGGCCGGTCCTGACCGAGGTGCTGCATGGCTGTCGTCAGCTCGTGTCGTGAGATGTTGGGTTAAGTCCCGCAACGAGCGCAACCCTCGCCTTCAGTTGCCAGCGGATCATGCCGGGCACTCTGGAGGGACTGTCGGCGTCAAGCCGGAGGAAGGTGGGGATGACGTCAAGTCCTCATGGCCTTTATGGGCCGGGCTACACACGTGCTACAATGGCGGCTACAGAGGGGCGCAATGGGGCGACCCGGAGCAAATCCCAAAAAGCCGTCCC
>JACONK010000012.1 GCA_014323795.1 Paracoccaceae bacterium
TGATTATCTGGCCGGCCTGATCTTTCGGGAAGGCCACGGCACCGCCGGTGCCGACCATTACAGTCTCCTTCGCGGCAACGACCGTGTATTCGGGTACGGCGGAGACGACGGGCTGTGGGGCGGCGGGGGCGATGACCATCTGTATGGTGGTGGCGGGGATGACGCGCTGTGGGGCGGTGCCGGCAACGACGTTCTGCGCGGCCAGCGCGGGGATGATGACCTGAGTGGCCATTCCGGCGACGACTTTCTGCACGGCGGTGCCGGGGATGACCGGCTGCTGGGCTATTCCGGCGACGACACGCTGAACGGCGGGCGCGGGGATGACTATCTGTGGGGCGGTTCCGGTGCCGATACCTTTGTGTTCAGCCAGGCCAACTCCGGCCATGATAAAATTGAGGATTTCAACCAGAAACTGGTCATAAAACGCCTCAAGTGGACCTATCCGAGAGAGGAGGAAGGCGATAAAATCGTGTTCCGGGGGGAGGCAGGACCGGACAGTTTTGATGACCTGACCCTGACCAAAAAGAAGGCGCGTGATTCGGACACGACGCCCGGCACACTGATCACCTGGGGCGATGGCACAAACAGCATCTTTCTGGATGACCTGCCCCCACAGCGCGTGCAGGAAGAAGACTTCATCTTCGCCTGAACCGGCCCGCGCCGCACATCCCCCCGGGGGGCTGCACCGGCCGGGGGATAGCCCTGCCCCCCGGGCCACGGCAGAAACATAACGGGCCACCCCGCCGGGGGTGGCCTTTTGCGCTTGGGGGGGGTACAGACCCGGCCCTGCATCTTTCCCGCCTGGGGCAGAAAGAGGTGCATCCGGTCTGCGCCCCAATGTATCCGGTGGCGGATACGGGCGGATAAACGCCGTGCGGTGCGGGCCGTTTAAACGGTCCTTTATCGGGCAATAAAGGCCGCGCCTGGCCGCCCGGCCTTTCACGGCGCAGGAACCCTCACGAATGACGGGGGAAGCGGGTGCGCCGGCCCGGCACGTCAGGCAGCGCATCCGGAAACCGGGGCAGCACGGCCAGCGTTGTAAGGGGGATGAAAAGGCGAACACGATGGACGGCGGCAAGGGCAACGACACGCTGAAGGGTGGCCAGGGCAAAGACGAAATCTTACCCTGTTTGCAACGAAAACACCACCCGGGGTGCGGGTGGGCGCACAGCACCGGACCAGGGGCAGGAGGGGGGAAGGCTGGAGCGGGTAACGGGAATCGAACCCGTAACTTAAGCTTGGGAAGCTCGCGTGATACCTTTTCACCATACCCGCACCGCAGGCGAATGGTATTCGGGTATCAGGCCCGCGTCAACGGATATGGCCTGCCACCCCCGCAGAAAAATCCCCGCAGACCCCCCGGCCTGTGCCGGCAGCCGGCCCGGGGTTTACCGGGCCCGGGCGCCCTGCCGGCCCACAGGCCCGCCGGAACCTTGTCCCGGGCCGCGTATCCGGCCCGCCACCGCCGCCCGCCGCGCCTGCCACCTGTGCCGCACAAAGGCCGCGCCGAACAGCGCCGTCAGCATCAGCACCACCGTCGGGGCCGGGGCACTGTCCAGATGAAAGGCCAGATACGTACCGCCCAACATTGCGGCCACGTTCACGCCGGCGGCGACCCACAGCATTGTCTGAAATCGCCGCACCAAAAGAAAGGCAATCGCCCCGGGCGTGATCAAAAGCCCGATTGCCAGGATAAGCCCGGTTGCGGAAAGGGTGGCCACAACCGTCAGTGACAGCGCGGACAAAAAACCATAGTGCAGCACCCCGGCCCAAAGGCCGCAGGCCCGGGCCTGGGCCGGATCAAAACCGCACAGCAGCAGGTCTTTCCATTTTGCCGCGATACCCAGCGTTACCCCGGCCCCGATCAGGCCCGTGGTCCACAACGCGCCCCTGTCTGCCCCGAGCGTGTTGCCGAACAGGATGTGATCCAGATGTGCGCCGCTTTCTGCCGCAACGTGCAGCACGAGCCCCAGACCGAACATGCCTGAAAAGACGACCCCCAGAACCGTGTCCTGCTTCACACGGCTGTTGTTTGCCAGATATCCGGTTACCACGGTGCATGTCATGCCCGCCGCAAAGGCCCCCAGGATCAGCGGCACCCCGATAATATGGGCCAGCACCACCCCCGGCAGGATGGCATGCGCCACGGCATCCCCCACCAGGGCCTGGCCCCTGATGACCAGAAAGCACGACAAAAGCGCGGTGGGCACCGCCGCCAGCGCCGCGATCAGAAAGGCATTTTGCATAAAGGCAAAACGAAAGGGCAGGGTCAGTGTCTCGACATCCATCAGGCGGCCCCCCCGGGCGGGGTGCGCCGGGCCGCTGCCGCACGGCGGCGCAGCGCGCATGCACCGTGTTTGGGGGCAAGCACGAAGGCCAGCAGAAAGACCAGGGTGTGCAGGCAAACGATAATGCCCCCCGTTGCCCCGTCAAGGAAGTAACTGAGGTAGGCCCCCAGAAAGCTTGTCACCGTGCCGATGGCAACCGACGTTGCAATCAGCCGCGGGAAGCGATCACACAAAAGATAGGCCGTGGCCCCCGGCGTTACGACCATGGCCACCACAAGAAAGGCACCGACTGTCTGCATGGCCGCCACGACCGCCGCAGACAGCAGCACAAAAAACACCGCCTTCAGCAGGTCCGGGCGCAGCCCGATGGAACGGGCCATGTGTTCATCAAAGAACACCACCATCAGATCACGCCATTTAACCAGCAGGATGGCCAGCGTCACGCAGCCGATGATACCCAGCTGCAGCGTATCTTCGGGGGTAATCGCCAGGATATTGCCCATGATAATCGCCTTCACCGATATCGGTATGGGGCTGACAGAGCTGATAAACAGCCCCAATCCGAAAAAGCCCGTAAAGATGATACCGATGACCGCATCAGCCTTTAACCCGGACCGGGCTGATAAAAACAGCATCGCCCCGGCGGCCAGCCCCGCGGATAAAAATGCGCCCGCCGCGAAAGGCAGGCCCAAAAGGTAGGCACCCGCCACCCCCGGTACGACGGAATGGGACAGGGCATCGCCGATCAGCGACCAGCCCTTCAGTATCAGGTAGGCCGACAGAAACGCGCACACCCCGCCGACCAAGGCCGATACCCACATGGCAGTAAACATGTAGCCGTAGGCGAAAGGTTCAAGAAGCGCGCTCATCCCCCTGTTTTTTCTGACTTTTGCGTGATATTGCCGTATTGCACGAACGGGCGCTCATCATCCGTCAGGATGGTGACGGCGCGGGTGTCTGCGTCATCATGCAGGGCGTCGCCGCACAGGGTGATGCGGCGCAGCACCCCGCCGAAGGCCCTTTGCAGGTTATCGCGCGTGAAGGTTGTTTCGGTCGGCCCGCAAGCCAGAACCGTGCCCCTGATCAGGATTGTGCTGTCGCAGAACTCCGGCACGGAACCAAGGTTGTGCGTGCTGACGAGCATCACACGCCCTTCGTCCCGCAGGGCCTGCAGAAGCGTGACGATCTGCCCCTCCGTTTTCACATCCACCCCGGTGAAGGGCTCGTCAAGCAGGATAACCTGCCCGTCCTGGGCCAGCGCCCGGGCCAGGAAAACCCGCTTGCGCTGGCCACCGGATAATTCGCCGATCTGGCGATGACGCAATTCTGTCATGCGCACCCGGTCCAGCGCCTGGGCCACCGCCTCACGGTCCGCCTGCCGTGCGCGGCGCAGGGGGCCCATATGCCCGTAGCGCCCCATCATGACCACATCCTCGACCAGCACCGGAAAGGCCCAATCCACCTCCTCCGATTGGGGAACGTAGGAAACCAGGTTTTTTCCAAGGGCCGCTTTCACGCTTTGACCCATGATTGAAATCTGCCCCTGCGCCGCGGGAACAAATCCCATAATCGCCTTGAAAAGCGTGGATTTTCCGGCCCCGTTGACGCCGACAAGCGCCGTGACGGAGCCCTGCGGAATATCAAAACTTGCCTGCCAAAGCGCGGTGTGGCCGTTACGGTATGTGACTGTCACATCGCGGGCTGTCAGGCCGGGGGGGGGTGTGATCATCACCGGCTGCCTGCCGCCGCCAGCCCGGCCGCCACCCTGGAGGTTGTGACCCGCAAGAGCTCCAGATAAGTCGGCACCGGGCCATCCGCGGTGCTGAGGCTGTCAACATAAAGAACCCCGCCATAGCGTGCGCCGGTTTCCCGTGCCACCTGTTGTGCGGGCCCGGGGTTGACGGTGCTTTCGCAGAAAACCGCGGGAATATCATTGGCACGTATCCCGTCAATGACCATGCGCATCTGCTGTGGCGTGCCCGCCTGATCGGTGTTCATGGGCCACAGGTACAGCTCTTTCAGCCCGAAATCGCGGGCGAGATAGGAAAACGCCCCCTCACAGGTCACCAGCCAGCGGCGGTCCTGGGGAACTGTCGCCAGGATGGCCCGCAACGGTTCCGTGGCGGCGCGCAGCGCATCCTTGTATCGGGCGGCATTGGCCGCATATATGTCTGCATTGTCCGGGTCATGCCCCGACAGGGCGGCCGCGATATTATCGATGTAGATGAGCGCGTTGTCCGGCCCCATCCAGGCGTGCGGATTCGGCATGCCCGCATGGTCGCCGGAGCTGATGGCGATCGGATCAATGCCATCGGTCAGCGTGACAGAAGGAACGGCACCCAGCGTGCCGAGGAACTGTTCAAACCAGACCTCCAGGCCCAGCCCGTTCCAAAGGATCAGGTCCGCATCACTGGCCCGCACGATATCCTGCGGCGTCGGCGCATACCCGTGGATTTCGGCCCCGGGTTTGGTGATCGATACCACCTCCGCCGCATCGCCGGCCACGTTCGCCGCCATATCCGCAAGCACGGTAAAGGTGGTGACAACCTTCATCCTGTCAGCCTGGTTGTCGGCCCGGGCTGCCGACAGCGGCAACAACAGGCCGGTGACCAGGGCACCGGCGGCCAGGATGATTTTATAAGGCACAGGGGGCATGGTATCTCCGCCAGGTCATGCGAACGCGCACAGCGTATTCAGTTGCGAATTATTTTCAACCAGACATTTTACAAGGGGGGCTATATATTTGACCAGACGTCACGATACGCGATACCAGGGAATCAAGGCGATGGAACCCAATTTCAAATCAGGCACTGTCTGGACCGGTGATAACCTTCCCATTATGCGGGGGATGAATTCTGACTGCATAGACCTGATTTATCTGGACCCTCCCTTCAATTCCAACGCAAATTATGCAGCACCCGTAGGTTCAACAGCCGCCGGTGCTGCATTCAAGGATACCTGGTCCCTAAATGATATTGATGTCGCCTGGCTGGACCTGATTGAGGGAAAACATCCCAATCTGTGGCGGGCAATTCAGGCTGCCATGTGCGGGAGTGACAAGTCTTACCTGGTTTACATGGCGGCACGCCTGATTGAAATGGAACGCATTCTGAAAGATACGGGGAGTATTTACCTACATTGTGATCCGACCATGAGTCATTATTTGAAACTGCTAATGGATGCGGTGTTTGGAAGGAAGAATTTCCAAAATGAGTTTATTTGGTATTATGGCGGGGGCGGGGCTTCCAAATCCCGATGGGCGCGAAAGCACGATGTCATACTTTTCTATTCGGTGGGGAACAAGTGGACCTTTAATGCTGACGATGTTCGTGTTCCTCATAAGTGGAATGAAGGACAAAAACGTGCTGATGGTTCGAAAAGATCAGAAAAAGGGAAAATAGCTGACGATGTTTTTCAGCATCATTCTGTAATACCATGGTCAAAAGAACGCACCGGATACCCCACACAAAAACCCCTTGCCCTGTTAGACCGTATTATAAAGGCATCATCTAACGAAGGTGATATGGTCTTCGATCCGTTTTGCGGATGTGCCACAACGCTGGTGGCAGCCAACCGGCTGAACCGCAAGTGGGCAGGGATAGACCTTTCTGAAAAGGCGGTTGAGCTTGTAGACAGGAGGATTAGGAATGACATTCCCCTGTTCGGCGGGGCGATATGTCGGACGGATATTCCCCAACGCACAGACCTTGGCAGTATCCCAAAATATAATCATCCTGATAACAAGAAGAGTTTGTATGGTGCCCAAGCGGGGTATTGCGCCGGGTGCGGCACCCATTTTGAAAGGCAGCATCTGGAAATTGATCATATCATCGCCACAAAACAGGGCGGGACAGATCACATTGATAACCTGCAATTGCTGTGCGGGAATTGTAACCGTATCAAGGGAGACCGGGGCATGGAATACCTGACATCAAAACTTGGGGTGTGAGGGTATGTTGTCTGGTCAGGTATATAATCCCCTTTACAAGGGGGGGGTGTTCCCGTTGCGGGCAACGGCAGGGCCGGCTGTCTGGCGGGGGCCGCCAGCCCCGGAAACACTGGCACGAATTTTCAGCCCCGCCCGGGCCGCTGCCCGGGGGATGGTTTTGTGACCACGGTTTCCACAGGCCGTTCACAGGATATCCAGATTGCATGTTCCAGGCGATTCCGCGATTCAATCGGGAAACCTTTCAGAAAGCCGAACAGACATGCGCAGTATAACATCGTTGCAGGACAAGGCCCGCCCCGCCGCACCGGAACAGGACGGCAGGGAGGCACCGCATTCCATTGAGGCGGAACAGGCCCTTCTGGGTGCGCTTCTGGTGAATAACGAGGTCTATGATCGCGTGGCGTCTGTGGTGAACGAAAGCCATTTCCATGATCCGGTGCACGGGCGCATCTTTTCTGTCATTGCCCGGCGCATCCGGAAAAATGCCCTGGCAAGCCCGGTCACGATCCGGGCGTTTCTGGAAGATGACCCGGGGCTCGCGGAACTTGGCGGGCCGGCATACCTGGTGCGTCTGGCGGGGGCGTCAATGTCGGTATTTGCGGCCAGGGATTATGCCCGGATGATCCATGACCTCGCCCTGCGCCGGGATCTGATCCTCATCGGCGAGGAGATCAGCGAAAAAGCCAGGCTGATGGATGTCGAGGATGAACCGGCACAGCAGATCGTGCATGCCGAACAGCGGCTCTACCAATTGGGGGAACAGGGCAGGATTGACAGGGGCTTCCAGCCCTTCCTGCAGGCGATCACGGACGCGGTGCATGTGGCCAATGCCGCCTATCAGCGCGACGGCGGCCTTGCGGGTGTGCCGACCGGCCTGCGCGATCTTGACAAAAAACTGGGCGGGCTGCACCGGTCAGACCTGCTCATCCTGGCCGGCCGGCCGTCGATGGGGAAAACCTCCCTTGCCACCAACATCGCCTGTAATATAGCGCGCAACTACCGGCACGGGCCCCTGCCGGACGGGCAGGAAGGCCCGGTCTCCGGCGGGGTTGTCGGCTTTTACAGCCTGGAAATGTCGGCCGAACAACTCGCGGCACGGATTTTGAGCGAGGTGGCAGAGGTCTCTTCCGAACAAATCCGCCGCGGCGACATGACAGAGGATGAATTCCGCCGCTTTGTGGAGGCGGCCAAGGCACTGGAAAATTGTCCGCTTTATATTGATGATACCGCGGCCCTGCCGATCAGCCATCTGGCCGCCCGGGCCCGGCGGCTGAAGCGCACGAACGGGCTTGATGTGCTCATCGTCGATTACCTGCAACTGGTGCGCCCTGCGTCGGCCAGGGGCAACCGGGTGGAGGAGGTGTCCGAGATCACCCAGGGCCTTAAGGCAATCGCCAAGGATCTCGACATCCCGGTGATTGCCCTGTCCCAATTGTCGCGCCAGGTGGAAAGCCGCGATGACAGGCGCCCGCAGCTGTCGGACCTGCGCGAATCGGGCTCGATTGAGCAGGACGCAGACGTGGTGATGTTCGTCTATCGCGGCGAATATTACAGGGAGCGGGAAAAGCCGGCCGACCATGACACGGACAGGATGATGGCTTGGCAGGCAGACATGGAAGGGCTGCACGGCAAGGCCGAGGTCATCATCGGCAAGCAGCGGCACGGGCCGATTGGAACGGTCGAGCTGGCGTTCGAGGGCCGGTTTACCCGATTCAGCGACCTGGCACAGGGCTGGCAGGGCAAGGGCGACTCCTCTTTTTAGGCTGCGTCATCCGGCAGAACAGGCCGCCGGTTCAACCGCCCAGAACACATCAAGCCCCGGGTCAAACACTGTCACCGGCCCGGCACCGGTTTCAATCCTGGCAGGAAACCTGACCGGTGTATCCTGTTTGCGCAGGGTGATTGTCGCCTCGTTCACCGGCAGGCCATAAAACGCGGCCCCGTGCCGGCTGCAGAACCCCTCCAGTTTTTCAGGCGCGCCTTCTTCCTCAAACACATGGGCCAGAAGGTTCATCGTGTTTGTGGCAGAGAAAATCCCGGCACACCCGCACGCACACAATTTGCCGGCGTCCGTATGCGGCGCGCTGTCGGTGCCGAGGAAAAACCTCGGGTTCCCCCCGGTTGCGGCCGCCCGCAGGGCGCGCCGGTGCTCCTCCCGCTTGACAACCGGCAGGCAGTAGTAATGCGGGCGAAGCCCGATCATATCCGTATTGCCGCCCAGCAGGTCGTTGCGGTTCAGAATCAGATGATGCGTTGTAATCGTGGCACCCATGTTGTCCTGTGCGCCCGCATACTCCACCCCTTCCCTGGTCGTGATGTGTTCCATCACCACGCGCAGGCCGGGCACACGGCGGCGCAGCGGGTCAAGCACGGTCTCAATAAACACCTTTTCGCGATCAAAGATATCCACCTGGCGGTCGGTCACCTCCCCGTGCACGCAGAGCGGACAGCCAATGTCAGCCATTTGTTCAAGCACGCCCAATATCCTGTCAAAATCCCGCACACCGCTGCCGGAGTGCGTGGTTGCCCCCGCCGGATAGAGTTTCACCGCTGTGATCACATTTTCGCGGCAGGCGCGGGCCACATCCTCCGGGTCTGTGTCCTCGGTCAGATAAAGTGTCATAAGTGCCTTGAAATCAGCCCCTTCCAGGGCAGGGTTAATGCGATCCCGATAGGCCAGCGCGTCGGCCATCGTAACGACCGGCGGCACAAGGTTGGGCATGATGAGCGCACGGGCGAAATGCCGGGTCGTTTCCGGCAACACGCCGTTCAGCATGGCGCCGTCGCGCAGATGCAGGTGCCAGTCATCGGGACGGCGCATGGTCAGGGCCCGGGTCATGGCCCCCGTTAGGTCCGCTGCCGCGCGGATGCAAGCGTCAGCCCCGGCGCAGGAGTGCTGTTGTTATACCCATCAGCACCAGGGCCGCACCGCCGGCCCGGGCCAGCCAGGCAGGCACAGATGGCCAGTGTAACAACCTTTCCCGCATGGCATCCGCCGCCACCGCGTAAATCAGCGCATTCAGCCCCGCGAATCCGACAAATGTCGCGATCAGGATGCTGAATTGCGGGGCCAAAGCGGCCTCCCCGGATACAAACCGGGGCACAAAGGCGACGAAAAAGGCAATGCTTTTGGGGTTCAGTGCTGTCACAATGCAAGCGCGGGTGAAAACGGACCGCGCCGAAGTGCGCGGCGCATCTGACAACGGGCCAGGCTTCACCGTGCCCGCGGACCAGAAGAGGGTGATCCCCGGCCAAACCAGATACACGGCACCCACCCATTTCAGCACGGTGAAATCAGCACGGTGAAAAGCGTGGCAGAGGCCAGTATCAGCACCCCCAGCCCAGGAAGCGCAGTGGTCATGGCGATGAAATCGCCGCACACGACCCCGAATGCGGTCGCCAGGGCCACCCGGCGCCCCTGAGACAGCGCATATGACAGGATCAACAGCACGGTCGGGCCGGGGATCAACAACAGGACAATCGTGGCGGCAGTGAAGGAAAGCCAGGTTTCAAAAGTCATCTTGTGTCTCCCTGAAATCCGGATGACCTGATGCACAAACGGCGGGCCGCGCAAGCGCAAAATCCTTTTTGATCACAAATGCCCGCGCTGCTTCGGGCCTGTTCCCGGGGTGGGGTGAAAATCTCTGCCGGCGGTCATAACCTGCGCGCCTTTCAGGCGGATACCGGCGAAATTTCAGGGCGTCCTGACAGGAAAGACCCGACAGGAAAGACCCGACAGGAAAGA
Organism: Paracoccaceae bacterium; assembly: GCA_014323795.1. Lineage (GTDB taxonomy): Bacteria > Pseudomonadota > Alphaproteobacteria > Rhodobacterales > Rhodobacteraceae > Amylibacter. The sequence continues at coordinate 9,983 of JACONK010000012.1, forward strand.
CCCGACAGGAAAAAATGACGACGTGTGGGGCCGGATAGCCCCGGCACCGCACCACACGCATCCGCACCGCCCATGCACTTTCCCCTCAACCCGCATGGCTTCGGCATCAGGCCCGCCGTGCCAGGGGGCACCCCCCTGAAAGCGTTGACCACCCGCCCGGTTCTGCTAGAAAACAGCCCCAAACCGCCGGGTCTGCCCGGTGCGGGTCAGGAAAAACCCATGCAGGTTATCGTTTGTGGTGCGGGTCAGGTCGGCTGGCAGATCGCCCGTCATCTTTCCGGGGAAGGCAATGACGTAACAGTCGTTGACAGCAACCCGGCCTTGATCAAGCGGGCCACTGATGCCCTTGATATCAGCGGTGTTACGGGCTTTGCCAGCTATCCCGATGTGCTCGAAAAGGCCGGGGCGGGGGACGCGGACATGCTGATTGCCGCGACCCATTCGGATGAGGTCAACATGGTGACCTGCCAGGTTGCGCATTCGGTCTTTTCGATCCGGCGCAAGGTCGCCCGCCTGCGGGCGCGCTCCTATATCGATGTGCTGCACACGAACCTTTACAAGAGCGATCACCTGCCCATCGACGTCGTTATCTCCCCGGAACGGGAGGTGGCAGACGCCGCCGTGCGCCGGCTGACGGCCCCTGCAACCTTCGACAGCGAACCTTTCATGGGCGGACAGCTGGAAATGCTCGGTATCCTGCTGGATGAAGAATGCCCGGTTCTGGGTACTCCCCTGCGCGAATTGTCGGAACTGTTTTCAACCCTGCGCGCCATGGTGGGGGGGATCCGGCGGCACGACAGGCTCTTCTCGCCCTCGGCACAGGATCGGCCAGCCGCGGGCGATCAGATATTTGTCTTTGTCCACAAACAGGACGTGGGCCGCGCAATGGAAATATTCGGCAAGACCGGCAAAAAGCAGGAACTGGTGATCATCATCGGCGGGGGCAACGTCGGGTTGCAGGTGGCCCGGAAACTTGAACAGGGCACTGATCGCATCCGGGCCAGGATCATCGAACGCAACCGAAAATGCGCCGAACTGGCGGCGGACGCCCTGGAACGCACGGTTGTGCTGCACGGTGACGGGCTGGACCTGGAACTGCTGGAAGAGGCCCGCCTGGAGGCGGCGGATTCCCTCCTCGCGGTCACCGACGATGACAAGACCAACCTTTTGACAGCCACCCGGGCAAAATCCGCGGGCTGTCCTGTCGCCCTGGCCCTGGTGAACGACAACGCGCTCGCCCCCCTGATGAAGCCGCTCAATATCGATGCCTTCATTCACCCCAGGGCGACAACCGTCAGCTCCATCCTGCGCCATATCCGGCACGGGCGGGTGCGCCAGGTCTATTCCATCGGGGATGCGGAGGCGGAGGTGATTGAGGCACAGGTGCTCTCAACCTCCCCCATATCCGGCAGCACGATCGGGGATATTGACTTCCCCAGGGACGCACTCGTCGTGGCCCTGCGCAAGGGGGGAGATCTCGTGTTGCCCGCCGGCAGCACCCGCGTTGATGAGGGGGATATCATCGTGATCTTTTCGCTTGCGGGCAGCGTCGCCGCCGTGGAACGCCTGCTGCAGGTCCAGATCGATTTCTTCTGATGCTTGCCTGGATCAGACGCCTGCCTTTTTTTGTTGTGCTGACAGGCTGCGGCGTGGCGTCCATGTATATCCCCATGGTCCTTGCCATCCGGCTGGAGGATTGGCCGGTTGCGCGTACGCTCTTCTATTACACCACGTTTTTCCTAATCCTTCTGCTGCTCGTGGCCATAGCGGTCACCGGCGATGACACTTCCCGAAAGACAACGCGCGATTCCCTGGTGACTGTCTTCGGGGCCTTCACGGTCATGCCCGCCCTGCTTGCGATGCCGTTCAACTATCTTGTGCCGGAAATCACCTGGTTTCAGGCATACTTTGAAATGTTGAGCAGCCTGACAACGACCGGTGCCACGCTCTTTGACAATCCGGCGGCCCTGCCTGCACCGCTGCACCTGATGCGCGCACTTGCGGCCTGGTTCGGCGGATTTTTCATGCTTGTGGTGGCGATCTCGATCTTTGCGCCGCTGCAGATCGGCGGGTTTGAAATTTTTGACATGACAGGCAGCCCGTCCCGTGCCACGACCCGGATCAGGGCGGCGGACGCGGGGCAGCGGCTGCGCCGGTCCGTGCGCCGGATATTCCCGGTTTACCTGCTGATCACGGCCATCCTTGCGTTCGGGCTGATGTTGGCGGGGGATCGGATGCTGGTGGCGGTTATCCATGCGATGTCTGTCCTGTCAACGTCCGGCATATCTCCCGTCGGCGGCCTGTCAGGCACGGCGAGCGGCTATTTGGGCGAAACACTGGTGTTCTGCTTTTTCGTCTGTGCGCTTTCGCACCACATCTTCACCTCGCGCCGCCCGAACACGATAATCACGCGCGCCAGACAGGACAGGGAGATCAGCCTTGCGCTGATCTTCGCCGGTGTCGTTGCGCTTCTTTTGTTCCTGCGTCACGTCCTGGCCGCCCCCGGGGACGGGCCGGCCGGGGTGCTGACGATGCTTTGGGGGGGCCTGTTTACCGTCCTGTCGTTTCTTACAACGACCGGGTTTGAAAGCGTGGCGTGGGGCGGGGTGCACGGTTGGCCCGACCCTGGCAGCCGGGGGCTGGTTCTGATGGGCCTGGCTGTAATGGGCGGCGGCATTGCGACCACGGCAGGCGGCATCAAGCTGATGCGGGTATATGCGCTCTGCAAACACGGCCAGGGGGAGATCTCGCGCCTGCGCTACCCGAGTTCCGTCATCGGCCAGGGCATGCGGGGGCGGATGATCCGGCGGGAGGCGACCCGGGTCACCTGGGTGTTCTTTATGCTGTTTTTGATGTCACTTGCCGTCATCGCCCTGGCACTCGGGGCCACCGGGATGAATTTTGCCGATGCGCTGGTTTTTGCCATCGCCGCATTGTCAAACACCGGGCCCCTGGCCGGTGCGGCGGGCACCGGGTTCAGCGACTATGCTTCTGTCAGCGACACGGCAAAGGCGGTTCTGTGCGCCGCCATGATCCTGGGCCGGCTGGAATCGCTTGCGGTTATTGCCCTGTTTAATCCCGACTACCGGCATTAGGGCCAGGCCCCGCTGATTTTGGGCATTACATACCCGGCTGTTGCGTTTTCGTGGTCCGGGGGTATGCCGCGCTTCTGTCAGCCGGGTGTGGGGAACCTGTGACGATTCGTGTCAAAAGGTGCTTTCCTCCTTCCCCCGCCCGGGGGCCGCGGGCCTGCCCGCCGTGCGGAGAAATATGCGGAAAAATATGCGGAAAAATATTTTTGAAATATGGGTTGACCGGGGCGGGCAGGGAACATATATCCGTCTCACGGGGCAGACGGGCTGACCTGTGCGCCTGAACCCCGGGCTGGAAAATCCGGCTTGCAATGCGCCGGGAAGCGGGAGAGGCTTTGGCCATGACCGATACGAACACGAACAGCGCGACCGCTGACCTTTAAGATATTGCACAGCCGGAAGGCGGCTTTCGGGTTCGGCTGAAGGTGGTTAAACCGGCGGACAAGCCTGAACCGAACCCCCCGAAGGCGGAGCGCAAGATCCAGCCTGAACCGGCTTGGGAAGGTACGAACCTGCACCCTGATACGTTGAATCTGAATATCGTCCAGCATGTGCATGGCACGAAATATAACGACCGCCTGGTAGGCAACCACGGGGATAACACGCTGGACGGCCGGGGCGGGAATGACCGGCTTTGGGGGAAGGGCGGCAACGACACGCTGATTGGCGGGGAAGGCGATGATACCCTGGGCGGTGCCGGCGGCGATGACACGCTGGAAGGCGGGCCGGGGGCCGACGTGCTGGACGGCGGCGATGGGCAGGACACGGCGACCTACGCAAAATCCCTGGCAGGCGTGACGGTGAGCCTGGGCAAGGATGAAAACGGCGACTCCATCGAGGGGATAGGGAGCCACGCGGCGGGCGATACGCTTAAGAATATTGAGCACCTGATCGGCTCCGCGTTTGGTGATACGCTGACCGGGGATGACGCTGCGAACACTCTGAAAGGCGGGGATGGCGATGACGTGCTGGAAGGCGGCGAAAACGGGGATATCCTGTATGGTGGTGCCGACGATGACACGCTGGAGGGATACCGCGCTGACGACACATTGTATGGCGGTGCGGGCGACGACACGCTGATAGGCGGCATCGGCACCGACACGCTGGAAGGCGGTGCGGGGAAAGATGTGTTTGTCTTCCGCAAGACCAGCCATCCCGATAACGATACCATACGGGATCTCATGATTGGCACAGACACGATCCGCATACATGGCACAGATGGAATCGATGACATTACCAAGGAAGCAGCCGGGGATACAGACACGAAAATCTCCTGGGCCAGCGTCAACGTCATCACGGGCGGCGAGACAATGAACAGCATCACCCTGGAAGGTGTTACCCTTCAGGCACTGGAAAATGCCATCGCAAGACCGCAAGAGGGCGCGGAAGACCTCTTTGATTTCGTAGTGTCCGACCCCGGCCCCATCGCTTGACCCCCGCGTGACGGAACACGAATATGAAAAACAATCGCTGGCCCGCAAGCTGGCCTGAAACAGGAGAAATCCCATGGTAAACTACTTTTTCGTTGAACTTCCCGGTTTTCCCGAAGCGCGGTATGACGAGTTCAAGGATACGGCTGCCTACAGGCAGGCGGTGGCCGATTACAAAAACGGCCTGCGCTTTGGCGAGGCCCACGGCACCGACGGCATAGACGACCTTATGGGCAGCCTTTTCAACGACATTCTGTTCGGCTATGCCGGAGACGACACGATGTATGGCGAGGAGGGCCACGACACGCTGCACGGCGGGGACGGGAATGACAACATGTATGGCTATTCCGGCGACGACGTGCTGAAAGGGGGCCGCGGGAAAGACTGGCTGGATGGCCATGATGGCGATGACCACCTGTATGGTGGCC
>JACONK010000013.1 GCA_014323795.1 Paracoccaceae bacterium
AGAGGACGCGCGCGCGATAGTCGAGGCCAGTGTCACACAGGACATGATGGATGGTGCCTTGACCGCGCTTCGTCCAATAATTGCAGGCGCTGTAGGGTCAGGACTCATAGCCAGTAAATGACAAGAGCGGCCAGGGCGATGGCTGACAGGAAGACCTTCGGGCATCTGTCGTATCGGGTTGCCACACGCCGCCAGTCTTTCAACCTCCCAAACATGATCTCGATCCGGTTGCGACGTTTGTAGCGTCGCTTGTCGTATTTGACGGATTTCTTGCGCTGCTTTCGGCCGGGGATGCATGCGCGTATCCCCTTGTCTTTCAACGCTTCTCTGAACCAATCGGCGTCATATCCACGGTCACCGAGCAGCCAATCTACCTTTGGCAGGCTGCTGACAAGCGCCCGTGCACCGATGTAATCACTGACTTGTCCAGCGGTCATGAACAGGTTCAGCAGGCGGCCTTGGCTGTCGCAGATGGCGTGAAGCTTGGTATTCATACCGCCCTTGGTGCGCCCGATCAGGCGTCCACGCCCCCTTTTTTGACGCCCAAACTGGTCGCCGTTCGATGGGCCTTCAGATATGTGGCGTCGATCATGACCGTCGTCTGCTCGCCGTGATCAGCGGCCAGGCCGACCATCATCTGGGCAAAGATACCTTTATCGCTCCAGCGCTTCCAACGGTTGTAGAGCGTCTTGTGCGGGCCGTAAGCAGCGGGCGCATCGCGCCAACGCAACCCATTGCGATTAATGAAGATAATGCCGCTCAACACACGACGATCATCAACGCGTGGCTTGCCATGGGACTTGGGGAAGAAAGGCTCAAGACGCGCCATCTGCGCATCCGTCAGCCAGAAAAGATCAGACATGTTCACCGCTCGGTTTTCGAACCGTGAATCACGCCCCTAAGCGGAAATCAATGGGTCCTGACCCTAGAAAACGATCTGAGAGCAAATAACATTAGTGTTAACGATCCCGAAGCATTGGTAACTCTTCTCTTTGACGAGTTCGGTGACACCTTTTTGGACGAACTCCGCAAGCGCACTGTCCCTGTTTACCTTGACCTCTTTACACCGGAAGAGCTTGCCGACATTCGTGCGTTTCTCGAAACGCCTGCCGGGAAAAGCTACATTGCGCAGACACCTAATCTGATGGCCGCCGGTGCTGCGAATGGAGAAGAAATAGGGGCAATTGCCTTCCAAAACTCACGGAGCCGGATCGCCCAACGTCTTCAGGAAGAAAACATCCTTGTCGAAAAACAGGGGACAATCGACAAACTGATCGAGGCGTTTCGTTAGTCGGCACTCGGCGAGACGGTCAGTGGCGAGTTCAAAAAGATCTCGCCATCCTCCACCACCCGCGCGCACATCCCACCATGCCCACGCACGGCGCTGTAGCCCCCATATCCCAGCTCCTCTTCCATCCGCGAACACGGATGGCACGGCCCTGTAACTTCCAACACCACATCCCCGATCCGAACCTGTCGCCCCTTCAGCGCCAACAAATTGATCCCGCTCACGACGAAATTCCGCCGAAGCATCTCAGGCGTCACGACATCCCTCCGGGCCAACGCCGCAATCACGGGCAAATGCTCGGCCTGTATCAACGTCACCGCCCGCTTACCGCCACCCGACCGGTCACCTACCAGCCCGGTCTCATCGACCTGCACCCGCTCCACGGCATCCATAGCCGCACGACGCGCAGGTCGCAGACCGATCCACTCTACGACACCCGGCCCGGCCACCCGCGCCATCATCTCCTGCATCGGTGTCATCCTGCGGTCTTCGGTTGCATCCACCTATTGCATCCCCCTGCTGCCTGCCTAAAACCAACCCACCAGCTTATCGGAGGATCCCATGGCCGCTTATCAATACGTCTACCACATGGATGGTGTGTCCAAGACCTATCCCGGCGGCAAGAAGACCTTTGAAAGCATTCGCCTGTCCTTCCTTCCCGGCGTGAAGATCGGCGTCGTCGGCGTCAACGGTGCGGGTAAATCGACCCTGCTGAAAATCATGGCTGGCCTCGACAAGGATTTCTCGGGCGAAGCATGGGCGGCTGAGGGCGCGCGCGTCGGCTACCTCCCTCAGGAACCCAAGCTGGATGAAACGCTCACAGTCCGTGAGAACGTCATGCTGGGCGTGGCCGAGAAAAAGGCGATCCTCGACCGCTACAACGAACTGGCCATGAACTACTCGGACGAAACCGCCGATGAGATGGCCAAGCTGCAGGACGAAATCGACGCCCAGAACCTCTGGGACCTCGACGCGCAAATCGACGTGTCGATGGAGGCCCTGCGCTGCCCGCCCGATGACTGGGAGGTCAAGAACCTCTCGGGCGGTGAGGCCCGCCGCGTCGCGCTCTGCAAACTCCTGCTCGAGGCACCCGACATGCTCCTGCTGGACGAACCGACCAACCACCTCGACGCCGAAACCATAGCGTGGCTGCAGCAACACCTGATCGACTACAAGGGCACGATCCTCGTCGTCACGCACGACCGCTACTTCCTCGACGATATCACCGGCTGGATCCTCGAACTCGACCGTGGCCGCGGCATCCCCTACGAGGGCAACTACTCAAGCTGGCTCGAACAAAAGGCCAAACGCCTCGAACAAGAGGCGAAAGAGGACAAAAGCCGCCAGAAAACCCTAGAACGCGAACTTGAATGGATGCGTCAGGGCCAAAAGGCCCGGCAGGCCAAATCCAAGGCCCGCATCAGCGCCTATAACGAACTCGCCAACCAATCCGAGCGCGAAAAACTCTCCCGCGCCCAGATCATCATCCCCAACGGCCCCCGTCTCGGCGGCAAGGTGATCGAAGTCGAAAACCTGAAAAAGGCCATGGGCGACAAGCTCCTGATCGAAGACTTGACCTTTGCCCTGCCACCCGGTGGCATCGTCGGCGTCATCGGCCCCAACGGCGCAGGTAAATCGACGCTGTTCAAAATGCTCACGGGCCAAGAGGCCCCGGATGAAGGCTCCGTCACCTACGGCGACACAGTGGACCTCGCCTATGTCGACCAATCCCGCGACGCACTGGATGACAACAAAACCGTGTGGGAGGAAATCTCAGACGGTCTCGACATCATCCAACTCGGCGACGCCGAAATGAACAGCCGCGCCTATTGCTCAGCCTTCAACTTCAAAGGCGGCGACCAGCAAAAGAAAATGGGCATGCTCTCAGGCGGCGAACGCAACCGCGTCCACATGGCCAAACTTCTGCGCAGCGGCGGCAACGTCCTCCTCCTCGACGAACCCACCAACGACCTCGACGTCGAGACGTTGCGCGCATTGGAAGATGCTCTGGTGGATTTCGCTGGCTGCGCCGTGGTCATCAGCCACGACCGGTTTTTCCTCGACCGGATTTGTACGCATATCCTGGCCTTTGAAGGCGAGGCGCATGTGGAGTGGTTCGAGGGGAACTTTGAGGATTACGAGGAAGATAAGAAGCGTAGGTTGGGTGCGGATGCCGCAGAACGGCTTTGTTGATGGCATGGATGCTCCCTCCCGACGGCATCACAATGTGCCAAGGTGATGTTT
>JACONK010000014.1:0-14464 GCA_014323795.1 Paracoccaceae bacterium
TGGAGGGTGGCAGTGGTAATGACCGTCTGGTCGGCGGTGCCGGGGATGATTCGCTGCACGGCGGGGCGGGCAACGATGTCATTTTCGCCGGCGATAGGGACCGTGTGGATGGCGGGGGCGGCAAAGACGTTCTGTCCTTTTACGGGAACGGGGGGGTCGGGGTCACCGTTGACCTTGCCGAAGAGACGCTGAACGGAACCGGGACCGTGGCCAATGTTGAGTATCTGGCCGGCGGTTACGGAAACGACACCTTCAGGGGGGATGAACGCGCCAATTGGCTTGCGGGCGGGCGCGGAAATGACACCCTGACGGGACAGGGTGGTGCAGACGAGTTCGTGTTCCAGTATGCCCAAAACGGGGAGGATGTTGTAACAGACTTCGATGCCGGGGAGGGAGATACCCTCGTTATTGGCGGGCGCGCATACAATGAACTGACGATTACGCGGGAGGGTGCCGATACCGTTGTTTCGTGGCAGCCCGATATCAATGGTACGCCGCAATCCTCCGTCCGGCTTGATGGCTTCACGGGTGATTTGGACAAGAGCCATTTCAGTTTTGAGGTGCTGAGTTTGGATGGCCTCATTTTCTGACACCGCCGGCGCGGTTCCCGGGCGGGCTGGTTCCAACGGGACAGGCCCGCGGCAAAAAACGTTCTGACCGGCCACTTGGGCGGGCGTGGTTACGGCGTTGCCAGGCATGTTGACTTGGGCTGATTGCAGAAGGGCCTGACAGGCGTCTGTGGGCGATGATTCCCCTGCCGGGGCGCAGACCAGGAAGCTCCGGCCGGGTAAGCATGGGCATCCATAATCGTGTACCCGGACTGTGGCGGCGGGGATGATTGCGACCGCTTCCGCCATTGGCCAGAAGTCGTAGTAGCTGGCACCGGCCCGGCATCGGTGTGGCTTCCCACACCTTGGGCAAAGCCCCGGACAGAAATGATACCGGCGGAAGAACTTCCGACAGCCTGTGCTGAACCCGGTGGCGACAGCAGGTCACGTTATTGTTTGTCAGCGTGAACCGACGGACGGTGAATCGGGTGCGCCCTTCGATAAGTGACACTGCAACGATTATGCCGACCGCCACATCGGCGATTGCTCTCATCAACCGTGCAGCTGCGTCACTCCTGCCGATTTGCGCCGGGATGCCTTGCGTACACCGTTATGTTTATCGATGAAATCGAGCACAGCCGGGCGGATTTTGTCGCGCCAGGCACTGCCGGAAAAAATGCCGTAGTGGCCCGCATCCGGTTCCAGGTAATGCTCTTTCATCGATTCCGGCACGTTGGGCAGCAGTGCCAGCGCGGCCATGCATTGGCCTGGCGCCGAAATATCGTCACGCCCGCCTTCGACGATCTTGACAGCGGTTTCCCTGATTCTGGTGATATCCACAGGTGTGCCATCCACGGTGAAAATGTTGCGCGCCACCTCGCGCCGTTTGAAAATGCGCTTGACCGTAGACAGGTAAAACTCCGCGGGCATGTCCATTACGGCAAGGTATTCGTCGTAGAACGTGTTGTGCCTGTCATGGTCCGATGCCTCCTTGCGGGCGAGGCGGTATATCTGCTCGGTAAACGCGCGGGCGTGGGTTTCAGCGTTCATCGACATGAATGAGGAAAGTTGCACGGCACCCGGGTAGACCTGCCGCCCGACGCCGGGGAAGGCAAAGCCGACGGTCTGGATGACGGAGCGTTCCAGCTGGCCCATGGTCACGCGGTTGCCGAAGTCCGTCACCCTGGTCTGGTTGGCGTCCGGGTCGACCGGCCCGCCGATAAGCGTAAGCGAACGCGGGTTTGGAACTGCCGGGTTGTCCGCGGCCATGGCGGTCGCGACCAGGGCCAGCGGCACCGGCTGGCAGACGGCGATCACATGGGTATCCTTTCCCAAATGCGCAAAGAATTGAACCAGGTATTTTGCATAATCTTCAACGTCAAACTGTCCGGTGCTGACAGGTACGTCGCGGGCGTTTTTCCATTCGGTCACCCAGACATCGCAGTTGGGCAGAAGGCTGCGTACAGTCTTGCGACAAAGTGTGGCAAAATGGCCTGACATCGGTGCAATCAGAAGGATGCGCCGGTTCACCGGACGGTTCCGGTCAGCGGTAAAATGCACCAGTTTGCAAAATGGCAGATCCATCCTCACCTTCTGGGTCACCACATAATCCCGGTCCCTGGAGACCACCGATTCGATGCCCCAGTCGGGCCGGGTGGCAACCCTTTCAAATGAGCGTTCTGTCACCTGCCCCCAGGCGGCAAACAGTGCCGGATAAGGGCTTAAAGCCGTTAAAAATACAGGATTTCTCCAGAATGCCTTGGTGGTCGCGCCCCACCAGGCAGCACCCTGACGGGCACCCTCGCTCATATCATAGAGAGTCATATTTCCACTTCTTTTCCTGTATGCCCTGCATTCTCTTCAGTAATGGTTTATAAAAGGGCAGGTTAGGTGCATCAATGCAGGTTTTGACATGACACAGGATTCCGCAACGGAAAACAAACACGGCTACGACGCCGAAAAACTGAAGGAAAATCTTTCCAAGATCAACCGGTTAACCGAGCGGATGGCGGAGGCACTGGGCAATATGAAGCCTCATTCACCGGCACTCGAGTCACCTGACTATCAATTCTACGCAAAGGCTGCAGCGGCCTATTTCGCCGAAATGATGAGCGACCCGACACGGATCATGCAGGCCCAGGTGTCGTTTTGGTCCGAAAGCATGAAGAACTGGTCCCGGATGCAAGAATCGATGGCCCGCGGCGGCAAAACGCCGGAATCCAACCCATCCAAAGATCGGCGGTTTTCCAACCCCATATGGGATCAGAACCCGTTTTTCCACATGATCCGGCGGCAGTACGAGCTATCTGCCCGAACTATTGATACGGTGACCAAAGACCTGGCACACCTGCCCGACCGGGAGCGGGAGAAAGTGCATTTCTTTGCCAAACAGATCGTGGACTTGTTTGCGCCTACAAACTTTCTGGCAACCAACCCGGATGCGCTGGAAAAGGCAATGGAAACAAACGGACAGTCGCTGGTGGACGGGCTGACGAACTTCGTTGAGGATTTGGAGCACAATCGCCAGGGGTTGGCCGTGACGCTGGCGGACCCAAACGGGTTCGAAGTAGGCCGCGATATCGCAACCACCAAGGGATCGGTCGTGTTCCAGAACCGGATGCTCCAGCTGATTCAATACAGTCCCGGCACAGACAGCGTCTATAAACGCCCGCTGCTGATTTGCCCGCCATGGATCAACAAATTCTACATTCTTGATCTGCGGCCCGAGAACAGTTTCATCAAATACTGCGTTGATCAGGGCCATACGGTTTTTGTCGTATCCTGGGTGAACCCCGACGAAAGTTACCGCGATTGCGGGATGGATACTTATTTGGAAGAAGGGCTGCTGACGTCCATTGATACGGTGCTCGATATCACCAGACAGCCGGATCTGAATGTGATCGGCTATTGCATCGGCGGCACACTACTGACTTGTGCGCTCGCCTATCTGACGGCCAGGGGCGAAGCAGGTAAAATCAACAAGGCCACGTTTCTTACCACGATGACCGACTTTTCGGAACCGGGCGATCTCGGAAACTTTCTGGAGCCCGGCTTTCTGAAAGGCATTACCCGGCAAGTAGAAGATGTGGGCTTTCTTGAAAGCTATTTCATGTCGCGGACGTTTTCGTTCCTGCGGTCCAGGGATCTCGTCTATACGCCGGCAGTGCGCAACTATATGATGGGGGAAAAGCCCCCGGCCTTTGATTTGCTGCAATGGAATTCGGACAGCACCAACCTGCCCGGGCGCATGGCAGTGGAATATCTGGAAAAGCTCTACGTCAACAACGAACTTGCCGAAGGTGAGTTTGAGCTTCTGGGTGAAAAACTGCGGATCGCGTCGATCAGGATACCGATTTACGTGATCTCCACCCTGCAAGACCACATTGCACCGTGGAAAAGCACGTTCAAAGGCCTGTCGCGGGTGCGTGGCGAGCGGACATTTATCCTGTCTGAATCGGGCCACATCGCGGGGATCGTTAATCCGGCTGCGCAGGATAAATACGGCCATTGGACGAATGAGGAACCGCCTCGGGATCCGGACTTCTGGTTTGAAAACGCCAAATTCCATAAGTGCAGCTGGTGGCACGGCTGGGCCGCCTGGGTCGCAAAAGGGCAGGCACCGGATCATAAGCCGCGTAAACCCGGAATCAGGGATTACAAGGTTTTGGAATCTGCGCCTGGCAGCTACGTTCGTGCAAAATAACCGTTGCACAGAAAATTATGCCGCAATGCAGCAATTTCCCCTTGAAATGCCGCAATGCAGCAATTACTCTTGTGTTCACAAGCAGCAACTTGCTGAATCTGAACCATCAGAACATCGGCCCCGCTGCGCCAACCTTTGATGAGAGGACCATTCAAATGGCCAACAAAACGCAAGACTTCGACTTCTCGAAAGCCGCTGAAGATTTTTTCGCCGCTTTCAAAATGGACACCAAAGTGTTCGATGATGCTTCCAGGGACGCAGCTGAATTCTGCGTCAGGATGGGCAGAATCGCGCTCGGTGCCACCAGGAAAAACGTTGAACTTTCCAACGCCTGGGCCACCGAAACCCTGAAAAAGGCAGAAGGGATCAACAAGGTGCAAAAAGATGTGGCAGCTTACGGTACCACCGCCTCCGAATTCGTTTCAGACCAAGCGCAATCTATGCCGGAAAAGCTGGCCCAATACGCTGAGGTCGCAAAAACTGCCCAGATAGAAGCTGTTGAACTGCTTATGTCTGTTTCCAAAGACGTGCAGTCCAAATTTGCTGCCGCTGCAGAAGATATGACGAAAAAAACCGCCTAATCGGCGGATGTGCATCAGGTATCGGCGTCTTCCTTTGCACTGCCGGTCCGAAACTTGGGGCGTCCCGCATCGGGACGCCCTTTGTCTTTGCGCAGTACGGCAAACTTCCTTACAGTGCGCTGATTATATGTCTTCCGGGGATCCCATGGCCGACCCGATCCTGATTAATCGCTATGCCAGCCGCCGGTTGTATAACACCCGGACCAGCGAATACGTAACGCTGGAAGAGATCGCTGCGCTGATCCGTGAAGGACACGATGTGGAAATTAAGGATCGCAAAACCGGCGAAGATCTGACCCGGCAGTTTTTGCTGCAAATCATCACGGAACAGGAATCAAAGGGTGAGAACGTTTTGCCCGTGGATGTACTGACAGGCCTTGTGCGCAGCTATTCCACTGCTGCCCAGAGCATGCTGCCTGATTTTCTGAGCCACGCTTGGTCTGCCTTTTCGCAGCAACAATCCGCCATGGTGGAGAAAATATCGCAAATGCCGAGCCTGCCCGCCCAGTGGCAAAAACAGCAGGCAGAAATCATGCGTCAGATGATGGCAGCGTGGATGCCGAGTGCCACCACTGCACCCAAGCGCGAGGCAGAGCAATTCGATACCGAAAAAGAACTGGCCAACGTTAAAGCCCAGTTGGCGGATCTGATGCGCAAGGTCAACGAGCTCTGATACGCCCAATTATACCGATGAAAATGTTTCTGAAATCTCTGGCATATATCCCGGCCTAGGGTATGCTATATATAGTGAGCGAAACAGAAATATCCATATACTTGGCCGAAAAACCTAAATATATCCGGTTTTTAGTGGCAAGTATACTATCGGGGGCGTTGCATGGCAAACACAGGGAACTTTCCAAACAATGCGGAAATGCACCTGATCGACGTGGTGGAAAGCGTTGCCCGGCACTATGATCGGACGTTTGATCGTGTGAGCGAAGACCAAATCGCGATGACTATCGAGGGATCCTGGCGGGCCTATTCCATCACCTTTGCCTGGTCGGCCTATGACGAAATCCTTCGGATGGTCTGCACCTTTGACATGTGCCCCCCATCGGACCGGCTGCCCCTGCTGTATGAGACCCTCAACAGGGCTAATGACAAGTGTTGGGCTGGTGCCTTTGCGATGTGGGCCGAACAGCATCTGATGATTTACCGTTACGGTCTGATGCTGGGGGGTGAAATGTCCGCCAGCCCCGAGCAAATAGACCGGATGCTGAATACGGCGGTCAGGACATGCGAACGCTTTTATCCGGCCTTCCAACTGGTGTGCTGGGGCGATACGGAGCCCGAAACCGCATTGCAGATCGCAATACTGGATGCCTACGGTCGGGCTTGACCAAAGGATGGCCTTGCCCCTATCTTCCAGTGTTCAGCGGGCCGAAAGGAAATCATGAACATCGACGCAGTGAATGCGTATGGTCTTGTGCTTCTTGGGTGTGGCAAGATGGGGTCCGCGCTGTTGCAGGGCTGGCTGGCGGAAGGTGTTGCACCGCCTTCGGTTTATGTGATTGAGCCGAATCCATCGAACTGGTTGCGCGGCACCGGGGTCACCATTGGTGCGGTTCTGCCGCCGTCCCCCGCTGTGGCGATTCTGGCCGTGAAGCCGCAGATGATGGGGGACGCACTGCCTTTGATCCGTGTTTTGGGCGGCGGGAACACGCTGATAGTGTCGATCGCAGCGGGTACACCGATTAAGACCTTTGAATCCGCCTTTGGCAGGGATACGCCGATTGTGCGCGCCATGCCCAATACACCTGCAGCGGTGTGCAAGGGTATCACGGCACTTATCGGGAACGCGGCGTCCGGGGAAGATCATCTTTTGCTGGCGGAAACGCTGCTGGGTGCTGTGGGGCAGGTTGTTCGGCTCAAAAGCGAAGACCAGATGGATGCGGTTACCGCTGTCTCCGGCTCCGGCCCGGCCTATGTATTCCACCTGATTGAAACGATGGCCACCGCCGGGGTTGCAGAAGGTCTGTCCGAAGAACTTGCCATGACGCTCGCCAAAGCCACTGTTGCCGGGGCAGGGGCGTTAGCCGAACAGGCGGCAGAAGATCCGGGTCAGCTGCGCGTGAACGTGACATCTCCGGCGGGTACTACCGCCGCGGCACTGGAAGTGCTGATGGACAACACCCGCGGCTTTCCCGTTCTGATCCCCGAAAGCGTGTCCGCCGCCGCAAACCGCAGCAGGGAGCTTCGCGGATGACAGACGAGATTTCCTTTGATGACTTTATGAAAGTCGATATTCGCGCAGGCACCATCGTGCGCACGGAACCGTTTCCGGAGGCACGCAGGCCCGCGATCAGGATTTGGATCGATTTCGGCCCGGAAATCGGCGAAAAGAAAAGCTCCGCCCGGATCACGGCACATTACGCACCAGATATGCTCGTGGGCAAACAGGTGATCGGCGTGGTGAACCTTCCGTCCCGCCAGATTGGCCCGGTGCGATCAGAGGTTTTAATTCTCGGGCTGGAAGACGCAAATGACGGGATCGTTCTGCTGGTGCCGGACCTGCCAGTGCCCAACGGAAAAAGGATGTGCTGAAGCCATGGCTGACAGACCCGCTGTTTTTGTGACCCGACCGTTGCCCGATGTTGTGATAGATGCGCTCGCCGTCTTTGCAAAACCCACTGTGCGGCAGGAAACCTTGCCGATGAGCCGCGACGAGATGGCCAAGGTGATAGCGGGTTATGACGCGGTGTTGCCGACCCTGGGTGATCCGCTTGGGGCGACAGCCTACGGTGGCCCGGTTCGGTCAAGGCTGCTGGCGAACTTTGGCGTGGGATATAATCACATCGACGTTGCCGCGGCAGAGGCTGCAGGAATAGTCGTAACCAACACGCCCGGTGCCGTGACGTACGCAACCGCTGACATCGCTATCCTGCTTATGCTGATGGCCGCCCGTCGTGCGAGCGAGGGCGAAATCACCGTCCGCGATGGAAGCTGGCCCGGCTGGCACCCGACTCAGTTTCTTGGCCTGCACGTGACAGGCAAGACCCTGGGCGTGATCGGCATGGGGCGCATCGGCAAGGCAATTGCCAGACGCTGCCACTTTGGTTTCGCTATGGATGTGGTATTTCACAATCGTTCCGAGGTCGCGGAATGCGGAGTACCCGGGGCCCGCCAGCTCGGTTCCATTGAAGAAGTCGCCGCCAGGGCGGATGTGCTGTCGGTTTCTGTCCCCGGCGGGGTGGCCAACCGGCACCTGATCGGCAGGTCGGTCTTTGATTCCATGCCGGAACACGCCGTTTTCGTAAACACGGCGCGGGGGGATGTGGTCGATGAAACAGCCCTTATCGAAGCACTGGAGGCAGGCAGCATCGGATCTGCGGGTCTCGATGTTTACGAATTCGAACCGCAAGTCCCGAATCGCCTGCGGGCACTGAAAAACGTCAGCCTGCTGCCGCATTTGGGCACAGCGGCACTGGAGGTACGCACGGACATGGGGATGATGGCCGTCGAAAACCTGCGTGCATTTTTTTCTGGCGAGGCCCTTCCGAATCAGGTGCGGCCCCTGGTCGGATAGTCGGGGTTGATATCCCGGCGCAACTCCTGGACATTGGCACCATAACAGAACTACAGGGATGTCCCATGGCCCGGCCCGTTGTCGGCATCAGCGGAAACGCATATTTCCTGGACGATCAATACCCGGTTCAGGCTTGCGGTGTGTACAACCTGGATGCGGTGTCAGAGGTCTGCGATGCGACCGTAATCGTGGTGCCATGCCTTCCGCATCTGAACCCGATTGAAGATCTGATGGATGTCTGCGACGGCTTCGTCTTCACTGGCGCACGCCCCAACGTGCACCCGGAGGAATACGGCGAACAGCCGACCGAGGCCCATGGCGTATTTGACCGTGACCGCGACGCGGTGACCCTGCCGCTGATCCGCGCCTGCGTAGACCGCGGCCAGCCCGTCCTGGGCATCTGTCGCGGGTTTCAGGAATTCAACGTGGCCTTCGGCGGTACGCTGCATCCGGAGATTCGGGAATTACCGGGCCGCATGAACCATCGCATGCCTCCCGATGGGACGTTGGAAGAAAAGTTTGCCCTGCGCCACGAGGTATCGATCAATAAAGGTTCCCCCTTTGCACGTATCTTTGCTGCCGAAAGGGTGCTGACGAACACGCTGCACGGGCAGGGAATCAAGGCCGCAGCCAACCGGGTTGTGATAGACGGCCGGGCCGATGACGGCACACCCGAGGCGATCAGTATCAAGGGTGCCCCGGGTTTCGCACTCGCCGTGCAGTGGCACCCGGAATACAACGCCTCAAAAGATCCGGTGAGCCGCGCGCTCTTCGGCGCGTTCGGTGTGGCCTGTGCCGTCTGGCGCACGGGCAAAGGGATGCAGCGCACATCCTGAACCAAACCAGCCTGCCACAGTCGCACCCCAGGTCTGCCCCTGATCGACATCGCCCGCGCCGTGGCCGGGACGTTCCCGTTTCTGGCAGGATTCAGCCTCAGGCCCGCCCAATGGCAACGGCATCCGCTGTGGCGGCTTTGCGCGGGCTGGCGGGTGTGGCCCTGCTGGTCACCGGCGGAACCTGCTTTGCGATGCACGGGATGCTCACCTATTTCGGCATTCTGCACTGCATTGTGTGTGGCAGCTTGATCGGCCATGGTTTTTCCGCGCCACATCCTGCCATCTGTGCCGCCGCGGGTACGGGGGCCATGCGGGCCGTCGCCACGATTTAGCCGAACAGAATTTTTTGAGGCTGTCTGGCCGGGCATCAGCACGGGCACCCGTCCGGTGCCGCCTGTTCCCTGGCTCGCGCACACCCCGTGCCCGGACGGGATGGTGCGTACGGACATAACCGCAAGCCAAGTGTGTGGCGTTCCCCGGGCACCAGAACCTTGTGATCTGCCTGATCAGCCGATACCGCGCTTAATTCTTCGCCCGTTTCGGCCTGTAATTTGTCTTCTCTGCAATCCGTGCGGATTTCCCGCGGCGGAACCGGAGGTAATAGAGTTTTGCACGGCGGCTTCGGCCACGGCGAATAACGGTGATGTTGTCGATGTTCGTAGAATGCAGCGGGAAGACCCGCTCAACGCCCTCACCGAAGCTGATCTTGCGCACGGTGAAAGATGCCCCGATGCCTTCCCCGCCCTTGCGGGAGATACAGACACCTTCGTAGTTCTGGATCCGGCTGCGGCTGCCTTCGATGATTTTGAATCCGACACGGACGGTGTCACCGGCTTTGAAATCCGGGATATCCTTGCCCAACTCCCTGATTTGTTCTTTCTCAAGCATTTGAAGAAGGTTCATTAACCTCACTCCCCTGTTATGCCTGCCGTTTTAATTCGGCGAAGGCGGGTGTCTCCCTCAGCGTTCCTGGTCTTCTTCCGGGTTCGTACGCGTGTGCGCTCTCCAGAGGTCAGGACGACGTTCCCTTGTCAGCCGTTTGGCCTGGTTCGTTCGCCAGTCGGCGATTCTCGCGTGATGCCCGGACAGAAGAACCTCCGGTATCGCACGCCCGTTCCAGATACCGGGCCGTGTGTACTGCGGGTATTCAAGCAGGCCATTCGAGAAAGATTCCTCTTCAGTCGACTCATGTTTTCCGAGCACGTGCGGTATAAGGCGAACTGTTGCATCGATCAAGGCCTGTGCGGCAATCTCTCCCCCGGTCAGGACAAAATCGCCGAGGGATACCTCCTCCACCTGACAGTCCTGCAAAACCCGCTCATCCACGCCCTCGAATCGCCCGCACAGAAGCGTCAGCCCGCGCCCCTGCGCCCAGCGGCGTGCGGTGGCCTGGGTAAACGGCCTGCCACGCGGTGACAGGCAGACCACCGGCCACACCCGGCGCGGGAAAGGTGTTGCCACCTGTTCGAGCGCAGCCGCGACCACATCCGGGCGCAATATCATACCCGCACCGCCGCCCGCCGGCCTGTCATCCACACTGCGGTGCCTGCCGCGCCCGAACCGGCGCAGATCGGTCGTATGCAACTGCCAAAGCCCGTCGGACAGGGCCTTGCCTGTCAGGCTTAGCCCCAGCGTACCCGGAAAGGCATCGGGAAAGAGCGTGATGACCCGCACCGCCCACACATCCGCAAGCGGCGGGCCCGCCGCTTGCCCGGTGATGTGACCGGGTTTTCTGGATTTTGGGCCGTCGGTCATGGTCGCGCCCCGGTGAGGCAAGGTAGAAAAAGTCAAACCAGTAGTGCATGGCTGTCCGGCGGGTTGCGCACGGGACGGACGGTCAGGCAATTTCATGGCCTGGATTACCCCTTCCGGCGGGTTGGCGACAACCCGGCCTGCATCAAGATCAACCGTCGGAATCACTTCGGTCGTGAACGGCAGCAGCAGGTCGCCCGCGCCCTTGCGCTGAACCTCCAGGATATTCCCGGCACCGTAATCCTGTACTGCCCGGATACGCCCAAGCATTGCCCCGCCGGTGTCAAAAACAGTCAGGCCGATCATATCAGAGATATAAAATGTATCGTCCGGCAGTCCGGGCAGGGTATCGCGCACCACATAAAGCCGTGTGCCACGCAGCATTTCTGCCCGGGTGCGGTCGTGCACACCTTTGATGCGGGCCGCAAACCCGCCTTTGACCGCAGGGCCCACGGTGATGTCATAGGTTTCCGCCCCGTCTTCGGAATACAGCGGGCCATAGGTGCCGATATCCGCAGGGTTTGCACAGAAGCTCTTCAGCCGGATCTCTCCCGCCGTGCCAAAGGCACCGGCAATGGCACCGACGCAGATCATCCCCTTGCCCATGTCCGGACCTCACGCCTGAACGAAACCGCGCAGGGCCCATCGCGGACGGCCACCCCGGCGTGATCGCCGATAACGCCGCCCCTCAAGTCCTTCATCGGCGCACCTCCTGGACCGGATGTAGCCCGACAGCGGCCCGGCGGGCAAGATTTCGGGCGTCTTTGCGGCAATATTATGGCAGGTCAACCGATCACCAAGGGGAGGGATTTACTCCGGTCCGATATTTCCCCAAGAGACGCACGGTGTTTTTCTGCAGAAGGCAGACACTTTCCAAGGCCGGACAGCGGTCTCCGGATTCAAAATTCCGACATTTCTGAATGGTATCAACTGCATACTTGAACTTGTTTTTGTTTCATCACCCGATGTTCCACGCTGGTCTCGTGCGCCAATCATCGGGAAATCCCATGCTGGAAGGAACCGCCTGTGGACAGCCATCAAGAAGGATTAGAAACCGCTTTTTCCATTCATTATCCGGTGCAATGATAGCGAGCATGTGATCAAGCATCACAAGGGTGTTGTGAAGATAACGTTCATTGGCACCACGCCTGGCGAAAGGTAGCCTTGCCGGGGATTTGGGTACTTTCATCGTCACCGTGAAGCGCCTGTTCCAAAGTCGGCCATGGTGGGCGCAGATATTGCGCACATGGCTGATATGGTGCGCAACGGACGTGAGCACTTTCTCGTCCAGACCAAACGGTTTGGCTATGGCCTGCCGTTCTGCACGATGCTTCAGATTGCTGTAGAATTTTGATAGCATCCCAAATGACATGACTTCGGTCGCCATCCATACAGGAGGAAGTTCTGGGAAAGTGTATTTATCCCGATAGTGAGACGCGAATTTGTCTTTGGACCGTTCGAAATCCTCTTTCAAATCCTCGACAGCCTTTTTGTGACGCACACTATCCGCATAATGCCCCGGTTCCAGATAGCCATGTGGCCCGTGGCACGTCGCCATGTGATGCGTCCACTGCGCCCGAAGGGCGACCTCGACACGCTCAATTGCATCCAGCACCAACAATCGGAGTTCTCGATCAAGGATGTAGAGTGCTGGCACGTCCCTGAAAGTTGTGCCTGCAAGGAATGCATGATCCCCTTCCGCCGCAGCGTTTGCCTCAAAGGGGCGCCAGTAAGCACGGAGCCGATAGTAAGAGATGAATTTCAAGTAATGCTGCGCCGAAGTTTCATCTTCGACGGCCATACCGCGACGTTTCAGCAGCCGGATTTGCTCCGGTATGGATAAGGCAGGCTTTTCGTACTTCATGCAACCCGCGCATGCGCTGCTTTAAAAACAAGTAACCCGCCGGGGTGCGCAGTGCGAAGCCGAAGGAAGCTCCGTCCGAGGCGTGGCGGGCGTTGTTAAGGGGCAATGTAGAACGACAGGCCGGTTAATGCAAACAGAAAAATGACTGACCCAAACCCGATCAAGGCGGATTATCGCCGGGGGCGGGTTATCCGGCCACGTTCCGCATGATGTCTCCCCGTGCGCGGCCCCGTGGTGTGCGGGTGTGTGAGGGAACGAAATGAACCCGTAACCGGGGGCACGTGAAATGGGAAGAATCTGGATTAGAAGAGCCCGCAGGGGCGGGGCAGACGGTGGTTGCCGGGGGCTTTAGATTCGGGTCCGCCTTCGTGCGGGGCCTCTTCTGCCTCAATGCCCTTTATCGTCCTTTGACTTTGAAGCCCCCTTCATAATCCGGCCAAACCAGGATGTATCCGAAAACTCACCCGTCAGCAGCGTGCGCAAGATGTGAGAAATGCCCAGCAAGGCCGCGACAAACATTATGGACTGCCACCACCCCAAGTTAATCAGCGTCCAAGATGTACCCAAAATCAAGGCAACGCCAAGAACCACCGCCAGAACCATCCCCAGCCGTTCAGTGTTATTCTCAAGCACCGCTTGGGATCTTCTGTCTTCAACGATCTGCTTCGCAAGATCAGGATGATTATCAGCCAGCCTTTTTAACGCGTCTATATCATTCGCTTGGAGATGAACATCACCGCTTATAGTCAGGTTTAACCGGTTTGGCGGACCGCCATCTCCTGTGCCTTGGTCACCCGAAGGTTTACCCGGAACGCCGGACATCGACACTGGTTTGTTTGGGGCGCGAAGGGGTACGTCCGGATTTCTTGAATGTCACCACTTTATAATCTTTGCTCAACAGTTTCTGATGAAGGATTTGGCCAATGAACCGGCGAATCGGTTTCATCTGGACCACTTCATCGACACCCCGGGCGAATGCACGCGGATCAAGTTTTACCGGATTTCCCATGTCACCCTCCTTATTCCCCGAGCACTCTAAAACGACAGGCCCGCAACAGCAACAGGAAAATAACCCGGCCGGGGCGGATTATCCGGTCACCTCCCTGTAGGAAGGAGCCCCGTGCACGGCCCCGTGGTGTGCGGGTTCGGGGGCCGTGTCATGCGTCAGTCAGAAGGTGCATCCGCCGCTGCGGCGGGGTGGGCGGTTGTTGCGGCGGGGGTGCCCCCGGCTTCTGTTCCGGCAGGCCCGTCGTCCTGCTGCGGGGCCTCTCTTTCCTCAAAGCCCTGTATCGTCCCTTGATTTCCGACTTCGGGTGTTCCTTCATAATGCTGAATCACAACTCTGGGTCGCAGGATATCCGTTAGACCAAGCAAGATAGACCCTATGGCAGCCAGGAACGCTATAAACATCGAGATAACCGTAAAGATTAAATACTTCCTGGTGAATGGCTTAGCCTGCTCAAACAATTGATTGAACAACTCAAGGCGTTGCTTGTTTTTCTCTGCGTCGGCCGCCGCCTTGGCCTCTGCCTTGGCCTTACGCCTTTGGCCAAGGGCCCGGTGCATGCGCTTCAGCGTAATCACTGGTATCAGCAATACAGTAACAGCCGCGGATAAGATTTCCCCATCTCAACCTCCTAATTTTCCGGAAAAT
>JACONK010000014.1:14484-14823 GCA_014323795.1 Paracoccaceae bacterium
TGGAATGTCGGACAGGGTCGCCGCTTTTTCGGGGTGCGAAGGGGGCGTTTCGGATGTCCTGCGGTTCTCTGCCCTGGCCGCACGCCTTTGGCCAAGGGCCCGGCGCATGCGCTTCAGCGTAATCACATCACCAACACGCCGGGCGAATGTGCGCGGGTCCGTGGCCCGGTTGGGCCGGTGCGGTGCGCCCTCCGCCCCCACTGTGCCAGTGCCACCGGAAGTTTGCCCTGGAATGTCGGACAGGGTCGCCGCTTTTTCGGGGTGCGAAGGGGACGTTTCGGATGTCCTGCGGTTCTCTGCCCTGGCCGCACGCCTTTGGCCAAGGGCCCGGCGCATGCG
>JACONK010000015.1 GCA_014323795.1 Paracoccaceae bacterium
GCACCGCCGAAAAGCCAGTCGATGCCCGCACCGCCGGAGAGACTATCGCCGCCAGCCCCACCATAAAGGAAATCGCCGCCCGCACCGCCGTCCAGCGTATCGGCACCCGCACCGCCTTCCAACACGTTGGCACCGCCATCCCCGGTCAACACGTCGCCATAGTCTGACCCGGCCAGGTTTTCGATACCCGAAAGCACATCGCCCTGTGCATCCCCGCCGATGCCCGTGCCACGGGCCAGGTTCACCGCCACCCCCGCATCGGACCCGGCATAGACAGCCGTGTCGCCGCCATCCCCGCCAAGCAAGCGGTCTGCCCCGGCCCCGCCGTTCAGCGTGTCGTTGCCCGAACCGCCGTTCAGCGTGTCGTCGCCCGAATCGCCATGGAGCACATCGTCACCCACCCCGCCGTTGATCTGGTCATGGCCATCGCCGCCGGACAGCCAGTCGTCGCCCCCGGGGCCCTTGTCACTGCCCCTGACACCGGTATCAAGGCCCGCATCACCGGACATCCAGTCGTTGCCATCTCCCCCGAAGAGCGTGTCATCGCCCGTGCCGCCGTAGAGGATATCGTCGCCAGCCTCACCGTAGAGAAAATCGTTGCCCGAATGGCCGTCCAGCGTGTCATCGCCCGCACCGCCGTAGAGCGTGTCATCCCACGAATCGCCGTCAAGCAAATCGTTGCCGTCCCCGCCCCAGAGCCAGTCCCGGCCTGAATCACCGCGAAGCGTGTCGTTGCCACCCTGGCCATAGAGCTTGTCATGGCCCGAGCCACCGTAGAGCTCGTCGTGGTTTGCGCCGCCGCCGAGCGTGTCATTGCCCTTACCGCCGAGTATGGTCACGCGGAAATCAGTATCTGGCGCGAAGCGTACGCCATTGTCGTATTCATACTGCGTACCTCCGCGATAAGCGGTTCGATCTGTATCGATTTTTACCACTTTTCTGCCTCCCCAAGGGTTTTTCAGGTGCCAATCGGGGGCCTGCCTGCTGTGACTTTCAGCACCAACGGGCTGCCAGACTCAGATTCCACGCACAAAACCCGCCCGGTATCAAGGGGGTATTTCGGATAGTACGGTTTTTTTGTCCCGGTGTCCCGGCAAGGGCGGGTCTGGAATCCCGTGCTTCTGCAACCGGGGCCTGACCCTGGCCCGGAAAGTGTACGCTGTCAAACCGGAAGACTGCCCAAAACCGCCACCCCCGCATTGGCGGGCGGTTCGTGTGCCGCGAACCTTTTGTACGCCCGTACAACAGGCATTTATAAAGCCCATGCACCCTCCGGCCTTACCCCTGAACAATACGGATATCCTGATTGTGGACCAGGCAGTAATGCCTCTGCCCGGGCGTCATAAAGGGTTTGCCAGCCAGAACAGGCCACGCCCTGCAAGGGAACACCGGCGGCACCCCATCCCACAATCGTGCTGCATGTGCCGTCATCCCTGGCCGTATGCCTGCCAGAGGGAGACATGTCATTGAAACGCACAGGCCAGCCGGCACCGATTGCAAAATCAACGATCACATCCTTGTCGGGCACATCAAGACCAACCGGGAACAGGTTCGCCCCGGCACCGCCCGCAAGGGTATCATCCCCAAAACAGCCGCCCATAGCAGCAGACCCGGAACCGCGCTGGTTCTCAATCTTGCGCAGAGCACCGCCTTCGGCGTGGCCACCAACGACAAAGCCCACTGAAAGGTTCACCCGAACGCCCTCATCCAACCCGGCATAACCGGCCGTATCCGTGCCGGTGCCACCTTCCGGAACATCCCGACTGGCACAGCCCAAAAGTATACGACCACCGTCCGTGCGGGCCGTTTTATCGCTGATCATTTGCTCCGTAGTCATTTCTGCATCCTTTCCTGATGCCATCGATACAGGCCGTCTTCTGCACGAATTACCATACACCGATTACAGGCCACCCTGGGTAATCCCCGGGCAGGCTTGTCAAATCCTAATCGCCGGTTTCTGATCCTTTCCGGCGGGCCTGAACGCCCCCCTGAACCGGTGCTGATTGCCCGCGCCGATGCCCGGTTGCCCATGGCCTTTTACCCCCAGGGAAGCCCCGGCGCGGCCATCGCATGATCGCACGACTGTAAACGTGATTTGGGGCAGAGATGAAACCGGATATCCAACCGGCATATCCGGAGATGTGCCATGCCTGTCGCAGGGTCTCGATAGTTCCACCGCCGCGTTCACCCCCGGCGTTGATGTTGACGAAGCGCATGCATATCTTTGCGCAGTTATTGTGCATGATCGCTTAAACAGGGCATCCCGCACCGATTCGCGGATCGGGGTTGAATTGTCCTGCGGCCGGATGCATTGATTGCACCGTTCACGACAGGCCCCATCACCCCGATAAGAGGGAACGCTTCCATGATGCACGGCGAATACAAGGTTCCGGGCGGCAAACTGGTTGTCGCCGACCTGCACGAAAAAGACGGCAGGATCGCGGGTGTGCAAATCTCTGGCGATTTCTTCCTGGAACCGGCTGAAGCACTTGAAGGAATCAGGGGTGCTGTCACTGGCCTTTCCGTCAACTCCACCGCGCAGGAACTGGCCGCAGCCATCCGCCAGGCCCTGCCCGACCGGGTGCAGATGTTTGGCTTCTCGCCGGAGGCTGTGGCACTTGCCGTGCGCCGTGCGCTGGGAAAAGCAAAAACCTGGCAAGACTTCGAATGGCAGGTGATAGACGCGAAAGCGGTGGCACCGCGCATGCATGTCGCGCTTGATGAAGTGCTGGCGAAAGAAGTCGCCGCCGGGCGGCGGGCACCTGCCCTGCGTTTCTGGGAATGGGACCGTGCGTCAATCATCATCGGTGCCTTCCAGTCACTGCAAAACGAGGTTGACGTTGAGGCCGCCAAAGCACTGGGGGTGGAAATTATTCGCCGGGCCAGTGGCGGCGGGGCGATGTTCGTCGAAAAAGGCACCGCGATCACCTATTCGATCTACGCGCCCATCGAACTGGTCGAGGATATGAGTTTTGCCGACAGTTATGCCTTTCTCGACACCTGGGTGCTGAAGGCACTCAACGCATTGGGGGTGGAGGCATCCTACATGCCCCTAAACGATATCACGAGCCCCAGGGGCAAGATCGGCGGGGCAGCACAGAAGCGTTTCATGGACAAAGTGGTGCTGCATCACGTGACCATGGCCTATAACATGGATGCCGCAAAGATGATGCAGGTGCTGCGCATCGGGCGCGAAAAAATGTCCGACAAAGGCACGGCAAGCGCGGCCAGACGGGTCGATCCGGTGCGCAGCCAAACCGGCATGGAACGCCGCGCTGTGATTGAATCGATGAAGAAAACCTTCCTCGGGCTGAACGGCGGCACCATCGGCGATATCACCGACGATGAATATGCCAAGGCTGAACAGCTTATCGCAGAAAAATACGGGACTGACGCCTGGCTGAACAAGATGCCCTAAGCTTTCGGCCGCACAGGGAGCGGGTGCAAAAACCTGTGTCCGGACAGTCACCGGAGATACCGCTATCTGGCAGCAGACCCAGGCAACGACCACCCGCGGTTCGCATATGTACCCGACGATTTTCGGAGCACCGGGTTTGAAAACCTCTGGCAGGATTTAAGCACAGCCCGCCACAACCTGGTCGCGGTGCATGGGGTTCACACCCTGGTACAGCCCCTTGTTTCGGCATATTTATCCGGTGGCCGACCACATTCAGACAATTGATGTAAAATCTTTTATTCATCTCTATTGATGAGGAGATTTATGATGGAAAGTTTAGTGATAATCGCCACGTTTAATGCGTTCGCGGCAGCCCTGAATTCGGGTATCCCTTGCGATAGAATCCAGCTCTGAACTATGCGCACAAGGAGCCGATTGCAGGGTTTTCGGCCAAAACCCGCCTTAGCCCAAAACGAGACTTTTACACTTGCGCACGGCACGATGTGCGCAGCCAATGGACCGTCTTTACAAATTCCGATTCGTCCGCGGAGACAGAACCATGGAAACCCATTCCCATGCAGTGGTGGTCGGCGGCGGCTGCCTTGGTGCAGCCCTGCTCTACGGCCTGACAGAAAACGGCTGTACCGACTGTGTCCTGCTGGAACGCACGCAGTTGACCGCAGGGTCCACGTGGCACGCGGCAGGCTTGCTCGTAACTTTCGTGCGGTCGCACAACATCTCGAAGATGACGCTTGAGACAATCCGGATATACACGGAAGTCGAGCAGAAGGTCGGCAGCTCCGTCGGCCTGCGCAAGGTCGGCCAGATGCGGGTCGCCAACACGCAAGAGCGCTGGGATGAGTTCCAATCCTACCTTCCGGTCGCCGAAGCCGCCAATGTGCCATGTAAACTTCTGTCACCGGAAGAGGTATGCGAAATACACCCGCTGTTAAACCCGCATGCCGGTATCAAAGGCGGGATACTCCACACCGAAGACGGCTATGTGAACCCGGCAGACATCACCCAGGCAATGGCGAAACTCGCCCGGAATGCAGGTGCCAGGATATACCGGAATACCGAGGCACGGGCCTATGAGAAACTGCCAAACGGCCACTGGAAAGTGATAACCGGCCAGGGGGAAATCACCTGCAAACACCTGGTCTTCGCCACTGGCAACTACGCCCGCGAAAACGCCCGGCGGGTGGGGCTGGACCTGCCGTGCATCCCGATCATTCACCAGTACTGGACGACCGAGACAGTTCCGGCCCTGAAGGAACGCCGGGAAAAGGGATTGCCGGAACTGCCAATCCTGCGGGATGAGGATTACGGTGCCTATCTGCGGGAAGATGTGGGATCGATACAATTTGGCCCCTATGAGTTTGAGAAAGACCTGAAGCTCTTTGCCGAAGACCGCGTCCCGCCCGATTTTGGCGCCGATCTGCTGCCGGAGGATTTCGACGCGGTGGCCCGCCAGTGGGAGCGCGCAATTGAGCGCGTACCAGTGCTGGGCGAGGTCGGGATCAAGGCCAACACCCGCGGACCATTCCAGATGACGCCGGATGAGATGCCTCTCGCCGGTCCTGCGCCGGGGCATCATAACCTGTGGCTTGCTGAAGGCATGCCCGGCGGCATCCTCTGGGGCGGTGTCGTCGGCAACCGCATCGCCAGGTGGATCATGAACGGTGACCCCGGTATGGATATTTCAGAACTGGATCCACGGCGGTATTCCGACTTCGCATCCAAGCGCTGGACAATGGACAAGGTGCGCCAAACCTGGGGCACCCACATGGATGTGCATATCCCGGGGCAGGACTATCCGTCTGCCCGTCCGATGAAGACTGCCGGATCCTATGACCTGCTGACGGCCCACGGCGCGGTGTGGACAAGCTTCAACGGTTACGAATTTCCCCGCTGGTTTGCACCCGCACCGGAGCAGGCAATCCCGGAACACAGTTTCCGCCGCACCAAACATATGGAGTTTGTTCAAGAGGAGGTGCGCCGCACCCGCGAGGAGGCGGGATTCATTGAGATGTCACCGATGACGAAGTTCACCGTACGCGGCCCCGGTGCCGCCAGGTGGCTTGACGGCATCCTGGCAAACAAATTGCCGAAAATCGGGCGTATGACCCTTGCACTGGCACTCAATGACAAAGGCGGAATGGATGCGGAATACACCGTTGTACGCTACGGTGAAAATGATTTCTACCTCGTCAGCACACCCAATTGGCGCGTTTACAACCGGGATCAGCTGTGGCGGCAACTGCCAGACGACGGTTCCGTAGTGATGGAAGATATATCAGAACACCTCGGCGTTATCGCCCTGGCCGGGCCACGGTCCCGCGCCATTTTGCAACCGCTGACGGACAATGACCTGTCGAACGAGGCGTTCCCCTGGCTTTCCGCCCGGATGGGCGAGGTCGGCTACGCCAAAGGCGTACACCTGCTGCGCGTCAGCTACACTGGCGAACTGGGATGGGAAATACATCACCCTGCGGGCTACAATCGCCACCTCGCCGACCTGCTGCTGAAGGCAGGCGTGAAGCCGTTCGGGCTGGAGGCGCTGGAATCCATGCGGCTTGAAAAATCCTACCGCGCGATCAACCGGGAGATTTGCAAGGATATGACACCCTATGAGGCCAGCCTGGGCCGATTCGTCGCCATGACTGAAAAGATCGGCGGGCAGGTCGTGGAACGGGAATTCACCGGCAAAGCCGCCCTTCAGGCCCGGCTGGCGGGCGATTCCCGTGTGTTGGTGACGCTGAAATTACCCTATGCGGACACCTCCGTCATCGCCTTTGAAAGCGTCTGGAAAGACAGGAAAATCGTCGGGCGGATCACCTCCGGCGGGTTCAGTTACTATATGAACCATGACGTGGCGATGGCACTTGTACCGCAGGAACTTGCCGCGGACGGCACCGAACTGCAAGTGAAAATCCACAATGAACTGCGCGATGCAGTGGTGATAGCCGGGTGTGTTTACGACCCGACTGGTGCCCGTGCACGTGCGTAAGGAAACGAAAAATGGCCCAGGCACGAACCCGGGGCGGACGCACCGCCCGTATAGAGGCGCGCACAAACCCGCCGCCGGTTTACCT
Source organism: Paracoccaceae bacterium (assembly GCA_014323795.1). Lineage (GTDB taxonomy): Bacteria > Pseudomonadota > Alphaproteobacteria > Rhodobacterales > Rhodobacteraceae > Amylibacter. Next base: position 6,493 of record JACONK010000015.1, read on the forward strand.
CCCGACTCTCAACCGCGTCGTCGGCCCGATTGATCTGCTTGATCCGGAGGGGGTGGAGCGCATCCACAATACAGCCATGTCAATCCTGGAGACGACGGGCATCGAATTCCGCGACGCGACCGCGATCGCCGACTGGAAGTGTGCCGGGGCGGATGTGAAAGGGGAGCGGATACGCATCGGGCGCGACATGCTGATGGATTTGATTTCAACAGTCCCCGGCAGATGGGACTACCACGCGAGAAATCCGGAGCGAACTGTCCGGGTGGGCGGGCGCGACACGATCTTCGCCAACGCCTACGGTGCGCCGTTTGTCTATGGACTTGACGGGGTGCGGCACCCGTCCACACTCCAGGACGCGCACAACCTCTTCATGATGGCGCAGATGAGCCAGGCCATGCACGTCCCCGGTATCCTGCCTTGCGAACCGCAGGACGTGCCGGTGCCGCAGCGCCACCTGGAGCTGGTGCACGCCGCACTTATGCTGACAGACAAGCCGATAAAAGGCCCGGTCCTGTCCGAAACGGCAGCGCGGGACACAATGGAAATGCTGCGCATCGTCCACGGCGAGGATTTCGTGGATAAAAACGTGGTTACCGCCGCACTGCTGAACTGCAACACGCCGCTCGTCTGGGACGCAACCATGTTGCAGAGCCTGCGCGTCTACGCTGCCGCAAACCAGCCGTGTCTGCTTTCACCCTTCGTACTTGCCGGGGCTTCTACGCCCGCCAGCCCGCAAGGCGGTGTGGCGCTCCTGATCGCCGAAGCGCTCGCCGGGATGGCCTACGCCCAGATTATCCGGCGCGGCTGCCCGATGGTACTGGGCGTCGGGATCATGGGGGTATCGATGAAAACCGGGGCACCGATGATGGGTTCACCCGAATCGGGTCTTATGAACCTGATCGTAGGCCAAATGGCGCGCCACTACAGCGTCCCGTGGCGATCCTGCACCATGTGGTCAGGTGCCAAGGCCGCTGATCTGCAAGCGGGTTTTGACAGCGCGAACACCATGTGGGCGGTACTTATGGGGGGGTGCAACTACGTTGTCCACTCTGCCGGTTTTGTGGAGGGTGCGCTCGGCGTCAGCTACTCCAAATGGATTCAGGACAGCTACCAATTGGAAGGCTACTATCGCTTCTTTTCCGGTCTGAAAGAAGAAAACATCGATGCGCTTCTGGACGATATAAACGCCATCGGACCGGGCGGGCACTTCCTCGGCACCGATCACACGCGCGAAAACCCAATGTTCATTAACCCCTTGCAAAACAATGACAGTTTTGAACAGTGGGAGGCGGAGGGTTCCAAAACTGCAGACGAAACGGGACGTGAGGCGGCACGGAAGATGCTGCACAATTACGTCAAGCCGCCGATGCCGGATGACCAGGCGGGCGCACTGCGGGAGTTCGTGGAACGCAGGCGCATCGCATATTCAGACCGGGGGTAAGATGGCACACATGACGCTGGCAGAGGTTCGCGATATCGCCAGGGCGATCCTGACCAGGGCCGGAATGGACGAGCACGGCAGCGACGTTCTGGCGAACCTTGTAATGCGGTCTGAACGGGACGGCCCCCGCAGCCACGGATTACGGATGCTGCCAGTCTATGTGCAGAGTTTCAGGAGCGGTTATGCCAACCCCGAAGCCAGGCCGGCGGTGGAACACCGGGCCCCGGGTCTGCTGCGCGGCAACGGGGATAACGGCTACTATCAGATCGCCCGGCAGGCAGCGACGGCGGGATTGATCGCCGCTGCCCGCGAAAACGGCGTTGCAGCCTTTACGTGCGCGAATTGCCACCACCTCGGCGCACTGCGGTTTGATACAGAACCGTTGGCAGAGGCGGGGCTGGTGGCACTCGGCATGGTGAACTCCATGTCAATGGTGGTGCCGCATGGCGGTAAACGCCCGGTCTTCGGTACCAACCCGATAAGTTTTGCCGCCCCCCGAATCGGTACCGCACCGATTGTCTGGGATCAGGCGACCTCCGTCGTGGCCCTGATGGATGTGAAGATGGCCGCAGCCGAAGGCCATAACCTGCCATGCGACGGCGGGCTTGATCCGCAAGGCAACCCAAGCCAGGATCCGAATGCGATCCTTGAAAGCAAAAGCCTGCTGCCCTTCGGGGAACATAAGGGCAGTGCCATCGGCCTGATGGTAGAGATCATGGGGGCTGCCCTCGCCGGCGGTACGCTGGCCATCGACAACGCGGACCGCGCAGCCCATGGCGGGCTAAACGTCAAAGGCGGTGCGACGCTGATTGCGATGGACCCAGGCCGTTTCGGCAACCCTGCCTTCAACGACTACGTCTCCCGCATCTGTGCAGAGATTGACGGCAACGGCGACGCCCGGGTTCCGGGCGACGGGCGGCTTTCCCGCCGGGCAAAGGCGGAGATCAGTGGCGTCGCCCTCAGCGACGAACTGATGGCGCAGCTGACCGGGCTGACCTGACCTGCGCCATGCCCCGCATCCTGGTTATAGGTGGCGGTGTTGTAGGTATATCCTGTGCGCTCGGCCTGCTGGAAGACGGCCACGATGTGACCGTGCTTGACCCCGGCCCCATCGGTGCGGGGGCCAGTGCCGCCTCCTGCGGCTGTATCGCGGTGGGAGAGATCATTCCGCTGTCGCAACCGGGCATCATGCGCAAGGTACCGGGCTGGCTTTTGAACCCCGAAGGCCCGCTTGCCATTCGACCGGGCACGGCATTGCAGATGCTGCCATGGTTACTGAAATTCGTACGCAACGCAACGCCTGGGCGGATGCGGGCGATTTCGGCAGACCTTGCCGGCCTGACATTTGCCGCGGCGGAGGATTTCCGGGCGCAGATTACCCGCCACGGCATTCGCGACATGCTGATCGAACGGCCGATCATCAAGGTCTTCGATAGCAGCGCAGACAAGGCCAGAATGGCGAATGCCTTTGCCCTGGCACGGGAAATGGGCTGCATCATCGACGAAATATCTGGCGGTGAAGCGCGGGAAATGGAGCCGGCACTTGCCCCTGATTTCCCCCACGCCGCAATCCTGCGCGACTGGACCCATATCGCGGATTGCGTACGGCTGGTGGCAGACCTGACACAGGTGTTCAGGGCAGGCGGTGGGCGGTTTATCGCGCAAGCAGGGGTGGGATTTGAACGGGAAGGCAAGACGGTCACGGCAGTGAAGATGCAAAACGGACAGACGGTCGCTGCGAATGAGGTGGTGCTGGCCGCCGGAAGCCATACCAAACTCCTTGCAAGAGAACTCGGTATTCGATTACCCCTCGAAGGGCTGATGGGCTACTGGACCGGTCTGCCGGACCCGGGGGTGCAGCTGAAACACGCTGTGTTTTCCGTCAGCGGCGGATTCGGGATTACCCCGTACGAGAATCAGCTCGGCGTGGCCGGAACAGTCGAATTTGCGGCCCACGATGCGGCCCCCGACTGGCACCGGGCGGACGTCCTGATGGAACGCGCCCGCCGCGTCCTGCCGGGACTGCAAACCGAAGGGGCCCACCGCCGCCTGGGGCGCCGCCCGTTCATGCCGGACACGCGGCCCGTGATCGGACGTTCCAGGCGAATCGCTAACGTGACCTTTGCCACAGGACACGGGCAGCTTGGCGTGACGCTGGGTGCAACCACGGCGCGGCTTGTGACCAACATTGTGGCGGGTCGTAAGCAAAACAATGATATATCTGCCTTTTCACCGGACAGGTTTGGCTGATTGTGGCGGGAAACCCTTCAGATATCATGTGTCTGTCCAAAAATAGGGCAGGGTTTTGGGCAGGCATATCTTTCCTAAAACGCGTGGACGACAGCCGGAAAGACCAAGGATGCCCACGCCTGCGGCTTGTGGCCAGGCAAAACCATCCTTACCCGATGACAAACACGCGGGACACCGCACGGGGTATTACGCCACAACGCACCTGCCACAGATATATGGCTTACGGTGCCTTTTATCCTGGGGATTACGGCCTCCTGGAAGCCGACTTCGGGGTTAAGGATACTTCACTGGTTCGGGGCCTGTCCTCACCCCGGAAGAGGCTGCCGGCTGGCGCAGCGGGGATCATTTTCATAACCCGTTGATGGATGCAGCAGCACAAAAGCCGCGGCATCCGGGATGCAGGGGCACTGCCGCCACACCGAAAGCCTTTACTTCAGGGCCGCGTCAGTGATGACATGGGTCCATGCCCCTTCCGGTGTTTTCGTGATGACCGGGTCAGAGCCACCGGCCAGCAATGATGCCACTGTCCGCTTATAGTCTGCGGGGTCGAGGGCACCGTTTGAACCGGCGGTAAGCTTGGCGATCTCACCCATCATGCGGATCTGGTGGGCCTCTGTCTGGGCACCGGTTTCGTCATAGTTCAACACGATGCCAGCGGCGGCTACCGGGTTTTCCTCTGCCCACTTCCACCCTTTCATGGAAGCCCGCACAAAACGCACCATCTTATCGGCAAATGCCGGGTCGGCCAGATTATCTTCCAGGGCATAAAGCCCGTCTTCCAGCGTCGCCACGCCCTGGTCTTCGTACCTGAAGGTCACAAGGTCATCCGGCGTCAGGCCAGCATCGATCACCTGCCAATATTCATTGTAGGTCATTGTTGACACGCAAGCCGCCTGACCGTTCAGGAGCGGGTCCACGTTGAAGCCCTGCTTGAGCACTTCAACACCGTCAGCCCCGCCTTCGGTCGGGATGCCCAATCGGCTCATCCAGCTGAGAAAGGGGAACTCGTTGCCGAAAAACCAGACGCCGAGCGTTTTACCCCTGAAATCCGCAGTGGTCGCCACACCGGAATCCTTGCGACAGGTCAGCATCATGCCCGAGGATTTGAACGGCTGCGCGATATTGACCATCGGCAATCCCTTTTCCCGGGCAGCGAGCGCGGCGGGCATCCATTCGACAGTCACATCCGCGCCACCACCAGCCAGCACTTGGGTCGGTGCGATATCCGGTCCACCGGGCATGATGGTGACGTTGAGGCCTTCTTCGCCGTAATAGCCGTTTTCCAATGCCACGTAGTAGCCCGCGAACTGGGCTTGCGTGACCCATTTCAGCTGCAGTGTGACGTCGTCAGTCGCAAATCCCACGGCCGGCAGCAGCGAAAAAGCCGTGGCGGTAATCGTTTTTTTCAAGGATTTCATGGTTCCCTCCCGTGTTGAATCAGGTATCTGCTTGCCCGGTCTCTTTGTGACGGATGCCAGAAGGTTATCCGCTTTTCTATCCAGGCCACAAGGCCATAGAATGCTGTGCCGACAAGGGCCGCCACCACAATCTCCGCCCAGACGAGGTCAATGGAAAGGCTCCCCACGCCGGTGGATATTCGAAAGCCCATCCCGCGGATGGGGGAGCCAAAGTATTCGGCCACGATAGCACCGATCAGTGCGAGCGTGGCAGCAATTTTTAACCCATTAAAGATAAAGGGCATGGCCGCGGGCAGGCGCAATTTCAGCAGCGTCTGCAGGTAGCCCGCCGCATAGGTGCACAGGAGGGCGCGTTGCATGGCATCTGTTTCCCTCAAGCCCTGAACCGTGTTCACGAGTATCGGAAAGAAAACCATCACCACGACGACTGCGGCCTTTGATTGCCAGTCGAAGCCAAACCAGTTTACCAGAATCGGTGCTATACCGACGATCGGCAGAGCAGCCACAAAATTGCCGATGGGCAAGAGACCACGGGTCAGAAAAACACTGCGATCAATGGCGATAGCTGTCAGGAAGGCCGCGCATGCACCGATCATGAACCCCCGAAAGGCACCTTTCACCACCGTCTGCCGGAAATCCTGCCAAAGGATGTCTGCTGAGGAGATAAAAGTTGCGGCGACCATCGTCGGTGACGGAAGAATAACCGGCGGCACATTAAAGGCACGCACAATGCCCTCCCACAGGGCAATCAGGCTCAGGCCAAAGATCACAGGCACCAGCACGGTAACGGCCCGCGTATCAGACATACGGGAATTGGCAAGCCAGACGTTAATCGCCCAGGCAGCAGCCCAAAAAAGGATGGCACCAACCAGCCATATCATACCCGCATCCCCATATATTTCAGCACCCCCCGCTGCGCCAGATCAAGTGCGGTCACCAGGACGCCAGCCAGGATCGCCGCAGAAAAAAGAGCGGACCAGATCGCCAGCGAATTACCGAATTGGTCTCCGATCAGGATACGTGCACCCAGCCCGCTGATTGCACCCGTGGGCAATTCACCCACTATGGTACCAACCAGTGCCGCAGCGATGCCAACTTTCAACGCGGTGAAGAGGTAGGGCACCGATGCGGGAAGGCGCAGTTTGAGGAACGACTGTGCGCTGGTCGCGCTATAGGTACGCAGCAAGTTAAGCTGCGACAGGCGCGGTGATCGCAGCCCTTTAACCATGCTCACCAGCACCGGAAAGAAGCACAGATAGGCCGAAATAATCGCTTTTGGCAAAGTGCGCCCTTCAATCCCAACCTGGTTCGATACAACGATAATCATCGGTGCGAGTGCCACAATAGGGATTGTCTGGGAAATGATCGCCCAGGGCATCAGGCTCATATCCGCCACCCGCGAATAGGTGATAGCAACCGCCCCGATGATGCCGACGGTGGTGCCCAAAAGAAAGCCCAGCAGCGTCGATTGCAGGGTGATCCAGCCGTGATAGATCAATGATCTTTTTGACCACGCGCGCCCCTTCATGGCCATCTCGCCTGTCGTTTTCCAGAGTTCGCCACCCACCTGCACAGGTGTAGGCAGGCGCGGGCGTTTCATGTCATAGACCGCCGCCACATGCCCGCGATTATCCAGTATCAGCGACCAGATGTGCACATCGCGGCGGGCCACTGATCCCTCCGGTATCACCGTGGCCCCTGCCCTCTCTGCCTGATCGAGTACGCCACGCAGGTTCATCGGTGCTACAGCGAGGTACCAGATGGCAACCAATATACCCAGAACCGTAAGTACGGGCAGCAGGCTACGCATTACATTGCCTCTCACAGACAGAGGATGTCCGGCTGTTTTTTCTCATTCGATCTCCGCAAGGTTTTCGCGCCGGCAGAACTGATACACCCCCGTATCAGCCACAAGGGTACGGTCCGTTTTGCATGATGCAAGGACCGTTTGCGCAGAAACGGGCGTCACGAAGGGATCATCGCCAGGCGTGATGCGGGCCCCTTGCCTGCATCCGTTCACGAAAACCTCCTGTTCCCGGAAGGCAGACCCAAGGTAATGGCGTTCCACGTCATCCGGCAGGCGGCCCTGCGGCACATGATCGAACACGTCTGTCCATATGTTCAAGGTGGCCACGCGGGCCAGTGCGTTCGTGGGTTCTGCCGGGTGCAGATCAGTCATAGCTGTGGCCCGCCCGCAGCCCGTCCCGCACCCGGTGGGCGATGTTCAGAAACTCCGGCGTGTCGCGCAGTTCCAGCGGGCGTTCCTTCGGTAGCGGGTTTTTGATCACATCTATAATCCGCCCTGGCCGGGGTGACATAACGATGATCCTGGTCGACAGATAGACGGCCTCCGGGATGGAATGGGTGACGAAGCAGATCGTCTTCCCGGTCCTGGCCCAAAGCTGGAGGAGCTGCTCGTTCAAGTGATCCCGCACAATCTCATCAAGGGCACCAAAGGGCTCATCCATCAGCAGAATATCCGCATCAAACGCGAGTGCCCGGGCAATCGAGGCCCGCTGCTGCATGCCGCCGGACAGTTGCCAAGGGAATTTCTTTTCAAATCCTGAGAGTTCCACAAGTGCCAGAGTGCGTTTCACTCGCTCTACCTGATCGACCCTGGAATAGCCCATGATTTCAAGGGGAAGCCGGATGTTTGCCCCAATCGTTCGCCATGGGTAGAGCCCGGCAGCCTGAAATACGTAGCCATAAGCCCGCGCCAGCCGCGCTTCTTCCGGCGAGGTGCCGTTCACGGTAACAGTTCCGCCCGTAGGCTGCTCCAGATCCGCTATCACGCGCAGGAATGTCGTTTTCCCACAGCCCGATGGACCAATGAAGGAAACGAAATCCCCCTTGGCCACGTTCAGGTTCACATCCTTAAGCGCATGGATAGGACCGTCGTTCGTCTGAAAAGTTAAATCAAGGTTTTGGGCAGAGATCACCGTCATGCGGCGGGTAGTCCTTCTTCAATGTGGCACCCGGTCTATGCCATGGTATCGCGCAATTAGCTACACCGGAAAAACGGGATAACAAAGAAGAACGACCAGCGGAGCAACACCATCCAGGGCAGAAATCCGTAAGCCCGGGTAATACGGGCGACCGCGCTCTGACACATGAACATCCGGGAACCGTGCACCCCCTGCGTCAGCAGACCGACGGGGCATGTGTGGTCGCCCAATGTGGCGGAACCATGCATCGTTTGTCGGCGGGCTGTCACTATATCGGTGATTTCTTCGGTCAGTTTATCGCCATCCGAAGGCGAAACCTGCCGCAAGCGGGCGACCCCATCAAAAATACCGGACCGGCTGATCACCTCCGCCACCGCTGGCAGATACCCTTCGTCTTTGAGCAAAAGACACAGATCAAGTGGCACGAAGATATCCAAAGCCTGTGCCGGCAGCGCATTGAATGACCGGGTGATCGTTGCATCGCGGGGTGCCTATCCGGGTTTACACGCCCGTCGCCGGAATACCGGTGCGTTCAACGGGACGGGGTGCTGTCAGGTTTTTCCATTGGCCCAGTGCCTTGTTGACCGTTGCGTTCGGCGGGCGTTTCACGAATCTGCCGTGGCCTTCCCGAGTACGGATTTCGCCGTCGTGCACGGCAAGCTGGCCACGGGTCAGGGTGAACCGCGGCATCCCTTTCACGTGGTGACCCTCAAAGACGTTGTAATCAATGGCGGATTGCTGTCTGTCGGCTGTAATTGTCTTCTCTTTCGCCGGATCCCAGACAACCAGATCCGCGTCCGCACCCACCAGTACCGCACCCTTTTTCGGGTAGCAGTTCAGAATCTTCGCTATAGTGGTGGACGTCATGGCGACGAACTCATTTGGTGTCAACCGCCCGGTCGCCACGCCGTGCGTCCAGAGCATCGGCATCCGATCCTCCAGCCCCCCGGTACCGTTCGGGATCTTTGAGAAATCGCCGATTCCATAGCGCTTTTGCTCCGTTGTGAAAGCGCAATGGTCAGTAGCGACAACCGACAATGAGCCGGACATCAGGCCCGCCCACAGGCTTTCCTGATGCTTCTTGTTGCGGAAAGGCGGCGACATCACGCGGCGTGCGGCGTGGTCCCAACTCTCATGGAAGTATTCGGATTCATCGAGCGTCAGGTGCTGTATCAGCGGCTCCCCCCAAACCCGCTTGCCGTTCTGCCGTGCGCGCCGAATTGCTTCATGCGCTTCTTCGCAGGACACATGCACAACGTAAAGCGGCACACCCGCCATATCAGCGATCATGATCGCACGGTTGGTCGCCTCACCCTCCACCTGAGCAGGCCGCGAATAGGCGTGACCTTCCGGGCCGTTGTTACCTTCGGCCAGCAGATTCGATGTCATCTCCGCCACCACATCGCCGTTTTCGGCGTGCACCAATGCCGTGGCCCCGAGTTGGGACAGGCGCTGGAAACTGGCGAAGAGCTCATCATCATTCACCATCAATGCGCCTTTGTATGCCAGGAAATGCTTGAAAGTATTGATCCCGCACCGTTTCACGACTGTTTCCATGTCGTTGAATACCTGCTCCCCCCACCAGGTCACGGCCATGTGGAACGAGTAGTCACAGTTTGCCCGCGTGGACTTGTTATCCCACCGCCTGATCGCATCGAGCAGGCCCTCCCCCTGATTCGGCAGGCAGAAATCCACCACCATCGTGGTTCCGCCCGCGAGCCCGGCCCGCGTACCCGACTCGAAATCATCGGAGGAGTAAGTGCCCATAAACGGCATTTCCAGGTGCACATGCGGGTCAATTCCGCCCGGCATCACGTAACAGCCAGTTGCGTCAAGCTCCGTGCCACCCTTCAGATTTGGCCCAATCCCGGTGATTATCCCGTTCTCTATCGCGATGTCACCCGAATAGGTGATGTCAGCCGTGACGATGGTTCCGTTTTTGATAACTGTGGTCATGGGAATGTTCCTTAGTCCGACTCGTCGACGTAATCCCTGACTTGACCCGGTTCATCCGCGTCAACATCGATCACCAAATCTGCCGGGATAATTGCATGCCCCGGATAAAGCCGAATTGCAGATCCCGGGTGACGCAGCAAAAATTCAGCCCTGTGCCGAATACACGAAAACGCGACTTCATCCTGAATCTTGTTTCGGGGAACCCCACTTTCGCGAAATCGCCATTCCGGAAAAACGCGATACTTTGGATCCGCGCCGTCTCTGTAACGGAACCGGATTGCTTCCCGGTCGGATTCTTTTTGGTAAATTTTCATTCCACAATCTCCGCTGTCTCCAGCACCGCGTGCAGCAACACGTTGGTGCCCGCCTCGGCCCACTCCTTGCTGATCTCTTCCGCCTCGTTATGACTCAACCCGCCAACGCAGGGGCACATGATCATTGCTGTGGGTGCAACATCGTTTATCCAGCAGGCGTCGTGGCCCGCGCCACTCACGATATCCATGTGGCTGTAGCCCATCTTTTCCGCCGCGTTGCGCACAGCGGCCACGCAGCCTTCATCAAAGGCAGGCGGGTCGAATTGGCCAACGATCCGGCACTCGAAACCGACCCGGATATCCTCGCACAGATTCGGGGCGCGTTCCATAAATTCATCAACCATGCCGCTGAGCCTATCCGGCAGGTGCGTACGCATATCGACGGTACAGACAACCTTGCCCGGGATGATGTTGCGGCTATTGGGATAGACGTCGATGTGGCCGATCGCCCCCACGGCGTTGGGCTGGTTTTTCATCGCGATCTCATGCGCCAGTTCGGTGATCAGTGCCAGCCCGCGCCCGGCATTTTTGCGCATATGCATGGGCGTGGAGCCGGTGTGGCTCTCTTTTCCGGTCAGGGTGCATTCAATCCAGCGCAGGCCCTGCCCGTGAGTCACGACGCCGATATCCCTGCCCGCGGCTTCAAGAATCGGGCCCTGTTCAATGTGCAATTCAAACATTGCATGCATCTGGCGGGTGCCGACCTCCTCTTCCCCTACCCAGCCGACGCGCTTGATCTCATCGCCGAAAGTCTTGCCATCCGCATCAACCCGGTCATAGGCCCAGTCCCGGGTATGCTTGCCCGCGAAGACGCCGGAGCCGAGCATAGGCGGGGCAAACCGCGTTCCTTCCTCGTTCGTCCAGTTGGTCAGCACAATCGGGTGCCTGGTTTTCACATTCAGGTCGTCGATCGTACGGACCACCTCAAGCCCGCCGAGCACACCCAATACCCCGTCGTATTTCCCGCCCGTGGGCTGGGTGTCGAGGTGGCTGCCCATGTAGACCGGCAGCACATCAGGGTCTGTTCCCGCCCGGGTCGCAAACATATTGCCCATGGTATCCACGCCCATGGTCATGCCTGCCTCTTCGCACCAGGTTCGGAACAGTGCACGGCCCCTGGCGTCTTCATCCGTCAGCGTCTGCCGGTTGTTACCGCCCGCCACACCGGGGCCGATCCTGGCCATCTCCATCAGGCTGTCCCACAGCCGATCCGGATCAATGCGGAGGTTTTTTGCGCAATCCATAACATGTTCCCAAGATCTTCGCACCTTTCGAAAGGCTGCAAAATATTGCATGATCGGTCAAGGCTTTTTGCTGCAATTTCATGTTACTCCGTTCGGATTCGTGCATTACACACAGAGCATAATTGTGGATGAGCTTCGATGAACAAGCAGAGTCAAATATCAAAAAATTCTTTTGCGGGAGCGACGCGTGAAAAGCTGCCCGGGGAACTTTTGAAGAAAACCGATACGGCAAACCGAAAGCGCGGCAAGGATAGCGTAGAGGCAAAGGACTTTCGCTTTTATTGCCAATCTTCCGAACAGATGTCGCAATGTGACGATGAATCAGTTGCGCTCACAGTCACGTCCCCGCCCTATTGGAACGCCATAGATTACGATACCCATGCCAATCACGGCAGTGATGTCTGGCACAGGGAGCGGGAATATACGGCCTTCGGTGACAGTTTCGAAGACTACCTCGACAACATCGTGAAGGTTTTCACAGAGGTATTGCGGGCCACATCGCCCGGCGGTTTCTGCGCAATCGTTGTCGGGACGCTCCTGCACAAGGGCAGGCATTATCCTATACAGATGCTGATTACCGAACGCCTGTGCGGTATCGGATGGGAGTTTCATCAGGACATTATATGGAACAAGGTGACGGGCGGTGTGCGCCGCGCCGGGGTTTTTATTCAGAAACCCAGGGCCGGGTATTACTACCCGAACATCATGACCGAATACATCCTGATATTTCGCAAGCCCGGCACCCCGCGCCGGGGCGCGCAAAAGGCCATGGACATAGACGATCTTTTCACAAGAGACATTGCCAACAACGTCTGGCACATCGCCCCGGTTCCCCCCAATTTCATCGACCATCCCTGCCCTTTTCCCGGGGAGCTGGCCCGCCGTCTGATCCTGCTTTATTCCGATGAGGGGGATGAAGTCCTGGACCCGTTTCTGGGAAGCGGGCAAACTGCCCTGGCCTCCGTCGGGCATGGGCGCCGGTGTGTTGGCTATGATATAGAGGCAAAGTATATCGCCCTTGCGCATTCCTACATGATGATCCCGCCCCCTTCAAGAAAGTACAACCTGATTGCCCGTTTTGAAAAGATTGCGGGGACATGACCACCGCCTTCTGATCAGGATGAAAATTGCCCACAAACCTCCGACCGAGATGACCGGGTTCAGCCACAAGGCCAGCACGGCAGTTGCCCGTCAAATCCTGTTCGAGATGAGTGCCAGCGACCTGCTGAAAGCCTTCCCTTCCACCCCCGGGTAACGAGACAGATGACGGATACTTGCGACATCAATTTGTATAATACCTCTGAATACTTCCGGTCATCCACCCTTGAAACGAAAATGGCAACGGCCAAGGCATTCCTTCATGATCGGAATGAACCCGTTTCAATCATGCCCAGGATCGCTGGCGGTGACGTTGAAGGCTTTGCCAGGATAGGTCGGTAAATACGCGAAGCCCGTATCCGGAGAATACCGCCGGAACGGCGGCAGGTATTTGTGTATGCCGTTCCGGCCGGGACGCGGGCAGATTTTCCTGAAGATTTTCCCGGCGACCCTGAATTTCCGACCTCTCAACACATGGCCGGAATGACTGACCGCCCGTATTCGGCGATGATCTTTTCCTCATCCCCGTTATCAAGATAGATGTTGAATTGGGTGATCCCGGCGACCTCAAGTTGCCTGAGTTTCGCGATGTGGTCGTCAGCTGTGCCGAGCACGGCGAAACTGTCGATGATCTCGTCGGTGATGAAGTCGAGCCAAGGGTTATCCGACTGCCCATGCCTGGAATAGTCGTAACCTTTCCGATCCTTGATGTAGGCCGTAAGGGACGGCGGAATATCGTCCCGGTCTGTACCGTATTTTTCAACGATATCAGCCACATGATTCCCGACCATGGCCGGAAACCAGCGCGTGGCGTCGCGACAGGTCTGCATATCGCCGAAGAACGCAGGTGCGGCGGACATGATCCGGTAGTTCGACATGTCGCGCCCGATCTTTTTACCCGCTTCCACAGCCTGATCGCCCAGCCATTTGCAGATGCCAGGCTCTGCAATTTGCAGGATCAGCCCATCGCCCATACGCCCGGCACTATCGAGTGCCTTCGGCCCATATGCGGCGACCCAGACCGGCAGTTCATAGCCCGTAGCCCAGGGAAACCGGATCGGGTTCGGCACGTCGCCATACTGGCGTTCCTCGCCGCGAACAAGACCTTTGACCACATCGATGAACTCATCCATTTTCCGGAGCAGTGCAGGCTTGCGACCCATCACCCGCACCGCACTGTCGCCGCGGCCCACGCCGATATCAAACCGCCCGCCCGACTGCAGGGCAAGCGACCCGAAAAGTGACGCGGCGGCGGACCATTCCCGTGTGTTCGGATTCGTCACGCAAGGCCCGAAACGCATCTTTTCGGTGTGTTCCATGCACATGGCCATGGCCGGGAAGCTCTCACGCCAGAGGATATGACTGTCATAGAACCAGCAGTAGGTGAAACCCGCCTCTTCAGCCTGCGCAACCAGCTTTCGGGCACGATCATGAGGCATAACCCCTTTGAATGTAATACCAAATTCCATATCGCTTCCTTTCTAGGGATCGGGTGGCCATATGCGGATGCCGGCATGGCTGAACGGTACCTGCCTTGAGGTATTAATGCGGATAAGGATGGGCGTGATCGCCTCGATACACCGGGCAGATTGCACGTCGCCGGCGTTGTAGGCGCGCACACCCAGTTTTTCCATAAGTTCCATAACCTTCCTGCGCGGTGCCAGCCCGTTGCCGCAGACAAGCACGTCGCAGTTGATGGCCGCGTCAAGGTTGTTCAGCGTGTGGGCCGACACATTGTGCAACGCGCCCATGACCGGGATATCGGGGCCGAGCATGGCCTGTGCGGCCTCGGTCGCTGACCCTTCGGGAGGCATATCGACTTTCTTCGGGTCACTGGCGGCAAGCGGCACAACGATGTCAATCAGGATCTTGCCCGAAAGCCCGTCTTTGATACCTTCAAGCGTTGAATTATGGCCGGACCATGGGACGGAGAGCAGCACCATCTCTTCTGCCGCCGCGACCGCCGCATCATTGCGCATGCCAGTGACCGCGGCACTGCCCCGTGGCAGTTTCGCGGCCAGTTCCGCGGCGATGTCCGCAGCACGCCCCGCATCGCGGGAGCCAAGCGCGACGGACACACCCGCACGGGCGAACCGCAGCGCGAGGCCCTGGCCCTGTGGACCCGTTCCGCCGATTATGGCGAGTGTCATCGAAACACATCCTCCTTACTGGTGCGCAGGATGTCCTGCGCGGACGTCTTCTCTGCCGCCTGCCAGGTCAGCCCGCGTATCCGCACCAGCGGCATCTTCGCCGCCTTGGCGACCACGAGGCCGGATGCAGCGGCAATCTCATCACTCAGCGCAGGCTCAGTGACGGACAGTGTGCGGCCCCAGGCATCCATATCGCCGACGTCCGATGTCCTGGCCGGTACCCGGTGGAGCCCGATAGCCACATTCACCTGCCCGCGCCTCCATGGTCGCCCGAAAGTGTCGGTGATCACCACGCCGATTTCAACACCGAAGCGGCTTTCCAGAGCACAGCCAAGATGACGGGCACTCGCATCCGGATCATCGGGCAGGGTGATGACGGTATTGTCCCTTCCCGCATTCGATTCATCGACCGCCGCGTTAGCGGATATGTAACCGAGCCTGTGCTCGCAAATCAACGTCCCCTCGTTCTGGTCCGGCCGCTTGAAAGCCCGCAGGATACGGGCGGATTGGCTGAGAACCACCTCCACCTTGGCGGGTTTCCTGTTCAGTTCCCCCGCGATCCGTATCGAGTATTCCGACGGGGTCACGGTGGAGAGATCGATCACATTGCCTTCGGCTTTTGAAACCACTTTATGCGCCACGCAAATCACATCGCCATCTTGCAGCCCGCCCGCCGCCGCGAGCGCGTCGCCCAGCTGAGCGGCAAGGTCGTCGCCCGGGCGCACATCCGGGACGCCGGGGATGGCAAATATCTTCACCGTGCTCATTCCACAGCTATCAGTGCCTGGATTTCCGGATCGATTTCAGAGGCTTCCTCCAGGCAGGCAGAGGTATCCACGTCAAGGCTGAAGCTCTCAAACGGCATCCAGACCGCATGCAGGCCGACCCGCGCCGCCGCATCCATATGCCGGTACGCTGACTGCGGGCCATAGCGAAAACGCACGGCACACGGCGGGGTCACGAGCAGCGCGTTGGTGCCGTAATCCGCCGCCGGGCAGACAGTAACGCTCACATGACTGGCGAGCAGCCGTTTCAGGTCTCCGGGTGCCGGCGACGCAAGGTCAGCCGGTAAAATACAAACCCTGCGATATCCTTTCGCCTGAGCGTACCGCGCCGCATGTTCCAGCGCAATGCACAGGTTTGAAATTACAGGTTCCACGATAACCCGTATACCATGTTTCAACGCAATAGCCGCAACGCCCGCACTTCCGGTGACCACAGCACTATCCACGCCTTCGAGCTGCCGTAATAACTCCAGCGTTTTGCAAAGCATCAGCCGGGCCAGCCGCGCCCGCTGGTCCGGGGTGAGCTGCCCCTGCAATCTTGTTTTAGACCGGGACATATCCTTCATCGGCACCACAATCAGGGTATCTGCGCACGGTACGGTCACGCTATATCCCCCAAGAGGCTGGTGCAGAGCACTCGAGTACCTGCCGGGCCAGCCGCTTCTTGCCTTCGATGTCGGGCATCAGGATATCGGTGACCACTGGCCTAAGCCCGAGGTCAGCAATTCCGGCGGACAGCCAGGCGTCCGCCGTATCTATCAAAAAGGTCCGGGCGAGCCCGGCATAGTACTCTGCCACACCCAACGCGTCCGCCCGCAGACCAAGCCCGCGCATCATCGCATCCGCAGCACCTTTCATGACTTTGCCACCGATAATTGGCGAGATGGCTATGATCGGTGCGCTGACCTGCGACAAGGCATCCGTAATGCCCGGAATAGCGAGAATCGGTGAGATACTGGCAACCGGGTTCGACGGCGCAAACACAATCAAGTCCGCCTCTGCGATGGCAGTGAGTGCTTCCGGCGTAGGTTTGGCATTTTCGATACCTTCGTATAACACTTCCTCAACAGGTACAGAATGCTGATTTTCAACGAAATATCGCTGAAACGAGAGCCAACCATCCGCTGTCTTCACCCGCGTTTGAACCGTATCGTCGGTCGGCAGCACCACCCGCACCGGGCAACCGAGCCGGTCTGCGATATCAAAGGTAATTTCCGTCGGCCGATCACCTTTGCGCAACCGCTCGGTCCGATAAATGTGCAGACCGAAATCCCGGTCCCCCAGGAACATCCACGTGGCCGCGCCAAGTTCCGCGAGTGTATTGATTGCCCGGCACCCCTCATCCGCCACACCCCATCCCTGATTTCGGTCAATCCGCCCCGAAAGCGTGTAAATCATCGTATCGATGTCGGGCGACACCCACAGGCCGTGGAACTCATCATCATCAGCAATGTTACCGATTACCGTCAGTTCTACACTGTCAAGTGCGGCAAAGCCTTCGGCCATTCTGGAACCGCCGATGCCCCCCGCCAGAAGCGTGACCTTGCCCGGTTCGCTCATTCCGCCACCGGGAACATCTTCATGAAGTCGCACGGGTCGGCGTTTTGCCGCGCCACCAGCGGCGCGAACTCTTCGGGATCGTGATTTTCAAACACCTCTATAGTATCGTAGACCGTGTTGCGCCGCACTGGCACACGACCGGCGGAACGAATGATGTCACAAAATTCCCTGGCTGTTATTTCCTGCCCGTGCCTGGATCCGGCAGCCCGCGAAATGCTTTCGTTCATCAGCGTACCACCCATGTCATTCGCCCCGTGCGCCAGCATTTGCCGCGCCCGTTCGGCACCGAGCTTCGTCCAGCTTACCTGGATATTATCGATAAACCCGTTGAGCATGATGCGCGATACCGCATGCATCAGATATACCTCATCTTCCGTCGGCCCCGGACGTACCTGACCAGGTGCCTGTGCATAAAGCGGGCTTTCGGTGTGCACGAAGCTGAGTGGCACCAGTTCCGTAAACCCGCCGGTGTCGCGCTGTACATCACGCAGAAGGGCGATATGGGCGGCCCAATGCTCCGGCGCATCCACGTGGCCGTACATGATAGTCGCAGACGTGGGGAGGCCAACGTCGTGCGCGGTGCAGATAATCTCCACCCATTTCTCAGTGCTCAGTTTATTCTTCGTCAGCTTCTTGCGCACCTCGGTGTCGAGGATTTCCGCCGCCGTCCCGGGCATCGAACCAAGGCCGCAATCCCGCAAATCGGTCAGAAACTCGCGGTAGCCAAGCTTTGACTTTGCCGCGCCGTACCAGACCTCGAAGGGTGAAAATCCATGGACATGCATGTCCGGGAGCACCGCTTTGATGGCAAGCACGATATCGCGATAGTAGGTTCCCGGCAGATTCGGGTGCAGACCACCCTGGACGCACACCTCCGTCCCCCCACGGTCCCAGGCCACTTGCGCACGGGCGGCGATCTGGCCTGGGGAAAGCCATTCGGCACCTTCTTCTTCCGCCCGCTTGGCGAACCCGCAGAAACGGCAGCCCATGTAGCAGATGTTGGTGAAGTTGATGTTGCGGTTAACCACGAAGGTTACCCTGTCACCGTTGGTTTGCCGCCGCATCTCGTCCGCCGTGGCGAAGACCGCATCCTTGTCCGCACCAGTGGCTTTAAAAAGCGTGACGCCATCGGCCTCAGACGTTTCGTGCCCCAGAAGCGTCCGATTGAGGATACACCGGACCGGGCGGCTTGCGGCCTCCATCTTCGCTTGCAAATCTGCGGGATGGCGGCGGGCAAAATGCTCTGGCACGGCCCTCATCCTGCGGCCTCCAGGCATTGCCGGCGGGCGAGCCCGTCATCCCGCACCATAGCCGCGATACGATTAGCAGGCAGCGGATCAAGGTAGCCGGGCTGGTCAATAAACCGGGGGTAAACCGTCAAACGTTCCTGTAGATTGAACCCGGCTGTGGCGCAGTTTTTTGCCAGAACACGTACTTCCGGCCAGTCGTGCTGCGGATTAATGAAATCGATAGAGACCGGACTGATCCCGCCCCAATCGTTGATCCCCGCTTCCAGATAGGCGATGTGGCGTTTGTGCAAGTTGGGCGGTGCCTGAAGACTGATCTCCGGGGCCAGAATGATCCGTGCCGCAGCAATCGTGCGCAGCATGTCTTTGATATCCGGCTCCGCATGGCCAGCCATTGCGATGCCGGGCTTGCGCCGGAAGTTCTGTATGATGACCTCTTGAATATGCCCGTGCCGCGCATGGGCGGCGTTGATCGCGTGTAGTGCCTCGATACGCTCTTCCCAGGTTTCGCCAATGCCGATCAGCAGGCCGGTCGTGAACGGCACCCGCCTTTGCCCTGTGCGCTCCAGTGTGCGCATGCGCTGCACTGGCACCTTGTCCGGGCAGGCGTAATGGGGCTGGCCCTTGCGGGTCAGGCGACGGCTGATCGTCTCCAGCATCATGCCCATGGAGGCGGAGACAGGCTTCAGCCGATCAATCTCATCTTCAGTGAGTGTCCCTGCATTCACATGCGGCAAGAGTGTGGTTTCCCGCAGCACAAGCGCGCACATGTCCGCCAGATAGTCTGTCATGCGTGCATAACCGAAAGATGCGAGTCCCTTCCGCGCCGCACCATATCGTTCTTCGGGCTTTTCGCCGAGGCTGAAGAGCAGCTCCTTGCACCCCCGCACCTCCCCCCGCCGCGCCTGGGCCAGAACCTGCCCCGGGGTCAGGATTTGCGCCGCCGGGTCGTCGGGATGTTTAACGAAAGCGCAATACCCGCAGGTGTCGCGGCACATGTTGGTGAGCGGGACAAAAACCTTTCGCGAATAGGTGACGGTTCGCCCCCAGTGCGCATCCCGTACACCCCGTGCCCGGCGCAACAGCGTGGTGGTGGTCTGATCTGCAAAGGTATCTGACACGGGCTCATGATCCGGCATGATCATCACTGCTCAAATGTAAGTGCGGTTTCAGTCCCCTGTCAAAAAATTAATAGTGGCAAGCAAGGCCGTAACAGAGCCTTTACACTTGCGAAAAGTCATCAAAGGGTGACGATATTTTGGGATTTATTCCTGGTGCCAGGTTTTATTGAAGACTCTGTCTTTCGAAAAGACACATGCCTGTAACGCTTATTTTTTTGGACCATCTTGCCCTACTTATGACCGATTGGCCAGTGATATTTATCAAGAATGGGGGATTCTTGCCTCCTGCGGCCGGCCGCACCAGATACCGGACATGCTCCCCATCGTCCGCTAACGGTAAGACACGCCCTGGCCGATATGGCATCGGCCAAATTAGAAACCCCGTGTAGCGAATACGGGTGGCATAGCCCAAACCAACATCACCTGCCATCTGCTTGATGCCTCGACATGTTCGTGCGGCACCTGTGCCCTGTGCGATCAGTCGTTTGATAACCGGCACCCGGACGACCGGTGCTGTCCACAGATGGATCGATTGCCGGGCGCACGGTTACGGAATACACGTTGATGAATGTGGCCACCACGACAACGTGAGGAAAAATCCGGGACATGTTTTTCAGCTCTGACAACGCCGCACCCGCCGCACCCGAGGTGATGGCAGCACTCGCGGCAGCCAATGAAGGCTATACCAGTTCCTATGGCGCGGATGACATCATGGACCGGGTGCGTGCCAGGATGCGTGATATCTTTGAAGCACCGGAGGCCGCGGTTTACCTCGTGTCCACCGGCACTACGGCCAATGCCCTGGCACTGTCGATTCTGGCCCGGCCCTGGCAGGCCGTGTTCTGCCACCGGCATGCCCATGCGGAGGAAGATGAATGCGGCGCACCGGAATTTTACACCGGCGGAGCAAAGCTGATCACGCTCGGCGGTGCGGATGCCAAGATTGACGCGACGGAGCTTCGCACCCGCGGGGCAGAAACCGGACAGCTTGGTGTGCACAATATTCAACGCGGTGCGCTGACGATCACGAATGTGAATGAGCTGGGATCCGTCTACACCGTGGCAGAGATCAAAGAGCTTTGCCGTATCGCCAGAAACCTTGGCATGGGCACCCATCTCGATGGTGCCCGGTTTGCCAATGCGCTGGTGTCGCTCAACTGCTCCCCGGCGGAAATGACGTGGAAGTCCGGCGTCGATGTTGTCAGCTTTGGCGGCACCAAGAACGGGTTGATGGGGGTGGAGGCAGTCGTGATCTTCGACCCTGAAAAGGCCTGGGAATTCGAGCTCCGCCGCAAGCGGGGCGGGCATCTCTTTTCCAAGCACCGGTATCTGAGCGCACAGATGGACGCCTATCTGAAGGACGGCCTGTGGCTGCGGCTTGCGCGGCAGGCCAATGCCATGGGCGCACGGCTGGAAGCGGAGCTGGGCCACGTAGACGGCTTCCGCATGGTGCACCCGAGGCACGCGAATATGCTCTTTTGCGGGTTTCCGCAAGCCGGGCACAAAAGGGCACAGGATGCCGGGGCGATGTACTACCCTTGGCCGAATAAGGCCCCGTCAGGCGGGTCGGAAGTTTTTCTGACCTGCCGCCTGGTAACCAGCTGGTGCACCACGACGGAAGAGGTGGACAGGTTTGTTGCTGCCGTGAGAGGGTAGGCCCGGTACATAATCCAGGGGTGCACACCCGGCGCACAGTGCCGGTTCGTCGCCCTGTCTTCGTGCGTCGGACAGGGCTGCACCAGGGCCTTACCGCTGAATCGCCGGCAGTGCAAAATCTGCAGAGGATTGCAGGTTTCAATCCTCGCCGAACAAAAGCGAAACCTGTCATTGATCCCGCATCGGTGTGATTTGCCGATCCGGATTATCCTTCTGCGCATCCGTGCCAAGCCCCTCAGGCAGCACCGCAACCGGCACAATCAGGGCAATGCCCGGGATCGTGCAGCCGCACCATGGGGCATCACCCGGTGCCCCCTGCGTGCTGGCTCGGCCCGTTGAGTGCGCTGAAGCCGTAATGCCTCAACCAGCGCAGGTCCGATTCAAAGAAGGCCCTCAGGTCCGGAATGCCGTATTTCAGCATCGCCAGCCGGTCGATGCCCATGCCAAAAGCAAACCCCTGCCATGCGTCCGGATCCACTCCCGCCACCGCCAGAACCTTGGGGTGCACCATGCCGGAGCCGAGGATCTCCAACCAGTCGTCCCCCTCGCCTATCCTAAGCTGGCCGGATTTCCAGGAACATCGGATATCGACCTCTGCGCTGGGCTCCGTGAACGGGAAATGAGAAGCGCGAAAACGCAGCCCGATCCCGTCTGCCTCGAAGAAGGCGCGACAGAATTCCTCCAGCGTCCACTTGAGGTTCGCCATAGACACGTCCTTGCCGATCGCCAGTCCCTCCACCTGGTGGAACATGGGTGTGTGCGTCTGGTCATAGTCAGCGCGATAGACCCGCCCGGGCGCGATGATCCGGCAAGGCACCCCTTGGCCTTCCAGGTGGCGGACCTGCACGGGCGAGGTATGCGTGCGCAGCACGCTGGGCGCGTGATCATCGCCGCCTGGCACCTTCATATAGAAGGTGTCATGCTCCTGGCGCGCCGGATGTTCGGGCGCGATGTTGAGGGCATCGAAGTTATACCAATCGGTCTCAATCTGCGGGCCCTCCGCCACGGCAAAACCCATGTCCGCGAAAATCACCGTGACCTCTTCCGTCACCCGGCTGACCGGGTGGATTGTGCCTGCGCGACGCGGGCGTCCGGGCAGGGAGACATCGACCCACTCCGTCGCCAGTCTGGCGGCGAGCGCGGCGTCTGCCAGCCCCTTGCGCCGAACGATGATCGCATCGTTCAGTTCCTTTTTCAGTGCGTTCAGCACCGGTCCTGCCACCTGACGCTCTTCCGGCGTCATCTTGCCCAGTTCGCGCATCTTCAGGCTGACCTCACCCTTCTTGCCGAGCGCGACAACGCGCACCGCCTCCAGTGCTGTTTCATCGGCAGCGGCGTCTATTTTATGTAGCCAGCGGGTCTTTAGTTCTGACAAATCATCCATATCGCGAACCTTTCTTTGGGCGGTTCAGCTATCACAGGAAGGGGAGGGTGCAAGACCTCGGTTCCAATTGACGATGGTCGCCGGTCATTTGGCCCGGCTCACCTGGCCCCCTGAAAAGGACGAATGCCCAAAGGCGAAGCGAATCATGCTTCCGCAAGCCCCCGTCGCGAAACCCGGCTCCCGTACAGATTTCCTGGGCACGGACCTGATTTCAATCGGCCCCATCGGGGGCGATCCATCCTTCGTAATCAAATCCACATCCGCCACACCTACTGGCCAGAATCGTAGGCGCTCAGCATCAAAATCCAAATCCAGGTGGATGCCCCAAGCCAAAAGCACCCCTGTCCGGGGTACTTTCAGCGTTTCGACTGACTGCCGCGGCTTACGCAGGTGCGCTTCTTACCCGGTCAACGATTGCACCAAACTCCTCCGGCTCATGCACGGCAAGTTCGGCCAGAACCTTGCGGTCAACCTCAATGCCAGCCTTATTCAGACCATTGATGAACCTGGAATATGTCAGCCCTGTATCATGTGCGCGGACAGCCGCGTTGATGCGCTGGATCCACAGCGCACGAAAGTTGCGCTTGCGGTTCTTGCGGTCGCGTGTGGCATACTGGTTAGCCTTATCGACGGCCTGGGTTGCGGTGCGGAAGGCGTTCTTGCGACGGCCGTAATAACCTTTGGCCGTCTTGATGACCTTCTTGCGGCGACGGCGGGTAACAGAACCCCCGGTTGTGCGTGGCATGTCAGTGGCTTCCTCTTAGCAGTCATATGGCAGGTATTTTCTGGCGATCTTCTGGTCGGGTTCAGACATCACTGCCATTCCGCGGGCATTGCGGACAAATTTATTCGACCGTTTGATCATGCCGTGACGCTTGCCGGCCTGGGCCGCCATGACCTTGCCGGTCGCCGTCACCTTGAAGCGCTTCTTTGCGCTTGCTTTCGTCTTCATCTTGGGCATTTCCGTCTCCACCGCTGAAGGGATCACGCACGACTCGGCAGCCCTTTTTGCCGGACGCACATCCTGAAGCCCGCTGTCTACGGTGCTTTCGATGCAATTGCAAGACTTTCGGGGAATCGAAGCGCACAAATCACACACGGCCCGGACAGCCCTCAACAGGACACCAGTTGGCAATCCACAAGGCATGCGACACACGCCCCTGTCGTGACCGATACGGTCAATCAGGTTCCCCTTCGTAGATCATCTTCTCCTGCACCGGTGCGACGCGCAGGATGTTGGTTGACCCCTGTTGATTGAACGGGATGCCCGCGGTGACCACAATCTTGTCGCGCCCTTTGGCAAAATTATCGTTGCGCGCAGCTCGTGCGGCAGACACGACTGCCATCTTAAACCGGCCGACCTCGTTCGTCAGAACACAGTGCAGACCCCAGACAAGCGTCATGCGCCGCGCCGTTTTGACGAGCGGCGTCAACGCAAGGATCGGTACGTTCGGCCGTTCCCGGGCGGCCAAAAGTGCTGTGCGACCCGATTGGGAGAAACAGCAAATAGCCTTGATCTCGGTCGTTTCAGCCACCTCGCGGGCGGCGACCGTGATGGCCTCCGCCACTGTGGATCGGCTGGCCACGCGAGAGGCTTCCAGCACCTGGCGATAGGTTGGGTCCTTTTCCACCTCTTCGGCCACGGCGTTCATGGTGCGGACGGCTTCCAGCGGGTAGTCGCCAGCGGCACTCTCTGCCGACAGCATCACTGCATCCGTACCTTCGTAGATAGCCGCAGCCACGTCAGAGACCTCCGCTCGCGTCGGCACAGGGTTTGTCACCATGCTTTCCAGCATCTGGGTAGCCACAATCACTGGTTTGCCGTCCCGGCGACAGGCGCGCACCAGGCGTTTCTGGATCGGCGGCACTTCTTGCACATCCATCTCGACGCCAAGATCACCGCGGGCAACCATAATTCCGTCGGATGCGGCAAGGATCGCGCTGAATTCCTTTACAGCAGCAGGCTTTTCGATCTTTGACAGGACAGCAGCGCGGCCTTTTGCCAAATCACGCGCCGCCTCCACGTCCTCTGCCCGCTGCACGAAGCTGAGTGCCAGCCAATCCACACCAAGTTCGCAGATAAAATCCAGATCATGGCGATCTTTCTTTGACAGCGCGGCAAGCGGCAGCACCACATCAGGCACGTTTACGCCCTTGTGGTTAGAGATACATCCGCCGACGACCACCTCACATGACGCATGCCTGTCACTGCAATCTTTGACCGAAAGCCGTATTTTTCCGTCGTTGACAAGAAGGGTTGCGCCCGGCTCCAACGCTTCGAAAATCTCTTTGTGGGGCAGGCAGACCCGGGTTGCATCGCCGGGTGTGTCGTCCAGATCAAAGCGGAAGGTCGCGCCTTCCTGAATTATCGCCCCATCCTTGTCGACAAACACGCCGCAGCGCAGTTTTGGGCCTTGAAGGTCTGCCAGAATGCCGATGGGGCGCCCGATATCACGTTCTATATCACGGATCATCTGGTGACGTTCGCGGATTTCAGGGTGCGTCCCGTGTGACATGTTCAGGCGAAAGACATCGGCCCCCGCCTCGAACAGGGACCTGATTGTGTCATAGGTACCGGACACAGGGCCAAGCGTGGCAACGATCTTTACACTTCTGTTGCGGCGCATGCCAGCTCCTCTTTGGATATTGCTCATGTGTTCTTACCAGATGCAAGCAACAACGTCGCCTGCAAAATGCCGACTTATGCCTCAGAGTAACACTTGCCTGCCATGTCAGCGATTCGGCTTTTCCACCCCGGTTTCACAGGATTAAAATAGCATGGGCAGCGCATCTCTGTCCGCATCAGGCATATCATACCCGGCCTTCATTTTGGCCTTGGTCACTTGATAATCAGAATTCGCCGGTTCTTCTGCAAAAATTTTCAGAACCCGACATGGATTTCCTTTCTTTTACACGGTTTCTGCCCTGTCAGGTTTAATATTTTTCCCATTTTTCCAGATAGGCCAAGGCGTTTCTGATAAAGTCTTTTCCGTTTCGGAACCGGCCTAAACCAGTATTGCAACTATCACAGATATAATCACGGGCATCGCCTGTTAAGTGACCGTGATCGAGAACGATTTTTACAGTTACTCCTACAATACCACATTTCTCGCAAATCGGACATTTCCAAAAATCACCGATTTCAGGTTTTTCAGGTTTTGAGCCGTCAGCGCGGGTTTCGTGATTCTTTACGCCGTCAATACCGGACCTGCAGTTCGTGCAGGTTGGCCTGTAAATCGTTGATCCGTCTTTCCTTGTCTGGTTAGCCGCAAAGCAATCAACCGGCTTAAGAGTCAGGCATTGATTACAAACCCGCTCAACTTCGTCTTTTGGCGTTCTTCCGGCAGATTTTATCTTCTTACGCTTTGCTGCACTAATCTGAACAGGGTAGTTTATCGGATCAAATGATCTGACTTTATCTTTGGGCAGAACCAGTTCCCTGCCCCCTAAAGGAAATCTGATCCCAATACCCCGCTTCGTTGTCTTCGTTATGATTGCCAAACGTCCGTCATCACACAGAACAACCCAATTTGTTTTTGTCGTCATATCATAGTTAGTCTTTCGCGGGCTATATCAAGGTATTCTTCTGAAATATCAATCCCGATGAAAGTGCGCCCGTTCATCTTTGCCATTTTGCAGGTCGTGCCGCTGCCGCACATCGGGTCAAGAACAATATCCCCTTCGTTTGACCAGGACAGAATGTGATCCTGGGCCAGTTTTTCGGGAAACACGGCAGGATGCCGGAATGCGGCCTTGTCGCGTGTTGTTCCGCCCAAGCCAACCGCATATTGCCAAATGTTTGTGCGGGTCTTTTGTTTTTTCAACTCAACCGCACGTTTTTTATTAACCGCGTCAGGCCCCTTGTTGTATACTGCTGTTTCCATGCCGTTACGCTTTGTAGGTTCCATGATCGGATTGAATGTTTTTGGTTTTCCTTTTGAAAAAATAATCATCAATTCATAGCAATTGGTATAGGCATTGCTACGCATAAACGGGGTATTTTTTTTCTGATATATCATTACATCGTGAACGGTCCAGCCAACTTCCCGCCCGATAAACGCATGTTCAAAGGCGGTCAGGCTTCGGCCACCGTTGATTTTTTCTCCGACTACCCAGACACAGACCCCGCCAGTTTTGGTGGCACGGAATATCGCCGCCAACATTTCCCGGGCCTTAAAGCGGTATCCGTTATAGGTGCGCAGATTGTCGTAAGGCGGGCTTGTGACCGTCAGGTCCGCAACCGCGGCCATTAACGGGCTACCCAGAACCTGAACCGCATCACCGCACACCAGAACCGACCGAACCTGTGAGTTTGCTGATGTGTTCATCAGGTGCTTTCTGCGTGTATAGTCTTTGTCTCCTTGTGGATTCTATTTTATATTAAAAAGACATGACAACAAGGGTAAAGGTTACTATGGGATATATTTTCCGCGAAAATGCCGGATTGCGTGCGCGTCGGCATATCAAAATGCCAGCCGTTGAGGAGCCGAGACATGGATGACCACACCCGCCTTGAAATCGAAGCCGCCGTCTTCCGCCGCTTGCAGCAGCACCTGATGGAAGATCGGCGCGACGTGCAAAACATCGATATGATGAACCTGGCCGGTTTCTGCCGGAACTGCCTCAGCCGCTGGTACCAGGAGGCAGCGCATGCGCGCGGTATCGAGATGGATAAGGACGCAGGCCGGAAGGCATTTTACGGCATGCCTTTTGTCGAATGGAAAGCAAGATATCAGACGGCGGCAACGGCGGAACAGAAAGCCGCCTTTGACAAAAGCCACGGGTAAGGGGGGGGGGGCGACTTCCCGGCTATAGGCATCTGGAAGTCTGTAATCCCTGTCATGCCGCACCCGGGCGGGTACGACTGCCCATGACCGTAAGCCCGCCGCAGCACTCTGGTGCCGGCCGAACGATACCCGGAAAGCCCTGTGTACGCCCAGGGGATGCCGCAGTCTTCGGAACTGCGGCGCACAACCTGCGTACGCCCCCTGCCGGAAACCTTGTCACTCGCCTGAAACCCGTCCTGTATATTCTCATCACCCCGGATTTGCGGTGCACATATGAAATCCCGGCAGGGGTGTTGCAACACCAGACCAAAGAACCCCGCAGCGTATGGTCGCCGAGCCATTCCCGAGCCGTTCCGGCGTGATAGCATGGCCTCTGAGCCAGGTATCCGGAAATCCGCACTCCCCTTTACCCGGCGAATCAGGTGCCTGTGCCCCACGATTCGCCGGACGCGAGCGGAGGCTGGCCTCCGTCATCCCAGTGTGGGATTTTAGTCGCGTATCACACCCGGTGCAGCGAACGGCGCAACCGCGCATGGTCTCTATGGTTTTCTGCAACTGGCGCGGATCAGGTTCATGACTCGTATCCAACATCTGACGAGTGCTGCGCGAGTGCCTGCTGACAGGAAGACCTTCGGGCAGCTGTCGTATCCGGTGGCACCGCGCCGCCAATCCCCGGAGATTGCTGAACACGACCTTCGTGCGAAGATGCCCTTCCACCGTTTCCAACGATTGTATGGCGTCTTGTGCGGGCCACATGCAGCCGGGGTGCCCGCCTCTGTCAGCCACAGCGATTGATAAAGATTACGCCGCCCGGAACGCGCCGGTCACTGGCGCGTGGCGTGCCGTGGAACCTGGAAAAAGATGCGCGGGCCGTGCTAATTCCTCCTGCCCCCGGCCAAAAATGCGATAGCAGCAGGGGAAAGCGGCGCATCCCGCGCCGCCGCCGATGCGCTGGAACTCGTGGTCGAGGATGAAGCCCTCGCGCTGCTCGGATCCATATCCGCGGCGACCGGGGATCAATTATCCGTCGATGCTTTTGCCGCTGGCATTCACGGATTCACCCAAGCGATCAATGCGCTGCGCGAACTCGCTGCCAGCTTCGCCGCCGCCGGCGTCTGCTAACCAAGCCCGCCGTTCGGGCTGAGACTCACGCCGGAAAATAAAAACCAATGGGGCCTGAACCCAAGCGTTTTTATCCCGCCACACATCGTTGGTGCCCCTTTCTTTAGCCGGCAGCGTCTGCCCTTCCGGCAGACCCGCCATGATCAGGTCTGTCAGACAGCATGGCAGAGACTGTTTATCCGCCGTTCGCACCACAGCAGCATCAACCGGTCAGATCGCCCGCTTGCGGCTTTCAACGATGTAAATATCCCTCAGGCGTTTAGCCGTAGTCCCCGGTATGCCATCACCGATGGGTACGCCATCGATTTCCACCACTGGCAAAACGAATGTGGAGGCGGAAGAGATAAACGCCTCATCCGCCGCCTGTGCTTCTTGTAGCGTAAAGGGGCGTTCTTCGACCTGCATCTGCGCCTCGCGTGCGTATTCCAGCAGGCTGTGGCGCGTGATCCCGTGCAGGATGTCGTTCGACAGTTGACGTGTGATAATCTTGGAACCTTTCGCAATATACGCGTTGTTTGAAGTGCCTTCGGTGATGAAGCCGTCCTTGACCATCCAGGCATCGTCGCAGCCCGCGGCCTTGGCCATCATCTTGCCCATGGACGGGTAGAGCAGCTGGACCGTCTTAATATCGCGACGCCCCCAGCGTAGATCTTCGATGACGATCACCTTGATGCCGCTCCGGCTGGCAGGCGTATCAAGAAGCGGCTTCGACTGGGTGAACAGCACCAGCGTTGGCGCTGCGTCCTTCGGGTATGCAAAATCCCGATCCGCCACGCCACGGGTGACCTGCAGATAAACGCTGCCCTGTTCCACCTTGTTCAGACGCACCAATTCCCGGTGGATGTCCAGAAGGGCATCGAAATCCTTCGGCCGGGCCATATCAAGTTCGTTCAAACTACGCACCAGCCGTTTGGTGTGTCCCTCGTATTCCAGGAGTTTGCCGTCAAGTACGCTCGTGACCTCATAAACCCCGTCGGCCATCAGAAATCCACGGTCAAAGATTGATACCCGGGCTTCATTTTCAGCCATGTATTGTCCGTTTAGAAATACAGTGCGCACAGGGATACCCTTCAGGGCGAATGTTTTGGGGATTATATATTTGATTAGACGCTCTGATACCACATCCTTCACCGCATATATACTCTGCTTTTCGCTTTCCCTGCGCGGCCCTGAAAGTGTGCAGATGTTGCCTTGGGGGGGTGTTGCAGGGGCCGCGCGGTCCGGTATAGCTATTCGGCCCGCCGTCCGGGCATGGCCTGTTATGGTCAGGTTCCGGATAGCGGGGATCATCAAACTTTCTGTTCCATTCCCCGCAGGCATCGCAGCGGCCCGCCCACTTCTGGCAGGCACTGCCGCAGGCGGAACAGACAAAAGCCGGGGCGGATGGGGCCTTGGCCCCCTGATACCCGCCCGGGTCGTGGCATCAACGGGACGGGTATTATCGGGGATTTATAAAGGCTGAAAACCGCAACAGGCCCGTTTTCGGAAGCGGCGCGTACCCCACGCGACAGGGAAACCGGGATGTTGCGGGTGGCGAACCTCCGGACCCCACGGACCCCGGTGCGCGGATATGTCGGCGCATTTTTCTGCCAAGCGTCCGGCTGTGGCACAGGCGAGGCAGCCCTGAACACATCCGCGTATAAAATTCTCTGGCAGGATACCGTCGCCGGATCACCGTCCCGCCGGGCATCAGAGTTCCTTGCAAACCGCAATATTACGGATTACGCTGTTCCTGGATTACGGCCTGCCATGCGCCTCCAACCGGAAAGGGCTGCCAATGATGCATCAAAACACCGCCCGGCACATCCGGTTCGGGGCGCGTCTGTGAAACCGCTGTCCATATCCCTTTTTTCCGGTGCCGGAGGAATGGATATCGGTGTCGCCCGTGCGGGATTTGCCAACCTGTGTTCTGTCGAGGCGGACCCGTATTGCGCCGCCACCCTGCGCCGGAATTGTTCGGGCACGGCGGTCTGGCAGGGTGACGTTCGTGCGCTTGATCCCCGCCGCGTCCTTGAATCCCCTGGGTTGGCCAAGGGGAATATTTCGCTTTTGCACGGGGGCCCGCCGTGCCAGCCATTCAGCCAGATTGGGCACAGGAAAGGTCTTCACGACCCGAGAGGCCGGCTTGCATTCGAGATGGTCCGGTTTGCGGAAACCCTGCGCCCGTCCGCCGTCATGCTGGAACAGGTGCCTGCCTTTCTGAATATGCAGGCGGCAGACGGCATGACGGTTCTGGATGTGATGCGGGAAGAATTCCGCCACACTGGGATACGAAACACACGCACGCGTCCTCAACGCCCTTGATTTTGACGTGCCGCAGTGCCGGAAACGGGCCGTCATTATTGCCGTCCCCAAGGGCCGGGCCTTTGCCTTTCCGGTCCCTGAATTTCCCTTTCGGGAAAGGACAGCAGGGGAAGTCCTTGACGGATTGCCAAAGGCCGTGTCACCGCCGGAGCCGCCCCTTGCACATAATCACGTGGATGTGACGCCCGAACGGGATCGTTACCGCATATCTTTCGTGCCGGAGGGACTGTGGCTGTCCAAGGCCGAAGGCGCCCCCCCTGGTGTCGTGCGGCGATTGACGCCTAAAGATTCCACCAAGTTTCGCCGGCTGGACAGAAACAGGCCGTCGCTTACCCTGCGCTGTGGTGAGGCCCTGTATCACCCGACCGAAGACAGATACATCACCCCGAGGGAAGCGGCGCGCATCCAGGGTTTCCCGGATACTTACGTGCTGGAAGGGCCGATTCGCCGCCGCACCGGGGTTGTCAGAACACTTGATCAGCACCGACAGGTTGCCAATGCCGTGCCGCCGCCCTTGGCGCAGGCCGTCGCGTCACATGTGAGAACCGCATTGTGCCTGTAGTTTATGAACTGTTCGGAGAGCGGCTGACAAAATCCGGGGATCAGAAAGGCCGCTTTCGTTTCGCCCGGTGTCCTTACATGGGCGGCAGGCAGTGTGACGGCGGCGGCAATCGCGACATGGCAAGGTGGCCTGCGCACAAGCAGCCGCTGGCCCCGTTTTTTGATGCCTCGGTCGGAAAGAAGGACGGTTTTATTCCCTGCGGCATATGTTCGGTCATTGCTGACAGAAGCTGGGCCATTTGCCCGCGCCGGCTTTTGGCATTTAGTTCCGATACACCCTCACCCGAACAGCGGTACTTATTGAGGCGCGTTCTGAAGGTTGCCGGGTTCCGGAAAGGGGACATTGTGCGCGTATGGCCCGAAATAACCGTTGTTTTTAAAACCCGGGACGAAAGATTAAACTATCGGCTGGATTACGTCATGAAGACGGATAATGCGGCACCGGTCATTGTTGAGGTCATGACGTCTTCAACGTCAGGCGGGAACAAGGCCAAACGAAGTGACATTCAGTCCGCTTTCTGTGATGCTGTCCTGTATGCGGAAGGCAATTTGCCGGACCGCGGCCGGTCGCCAGGCGTGAATGTGCGCCAAGTCTGGGCCAGAATGGCGTCACAGATGATTGTCAAGTCGCAGATTGCCAATGCCTGGGGTGGCCGGACAATTTGGGTCGTCCAGGATGCGCTGATGGATTATATCCGGTCAAACACCGGGCTTCGGCTTGATGACCTCCGTTCGCCGGATTGGCAGACCGGGGAGATTAATGTTATTGCGGCAAGCATGGATCCCCCTGACGAGGTACGCCTGTATTCCGGGCCTGTCGCGTCTGCGCACGGCGCAGCCTGCCGGGCGGAGTTGCTGAACACCCCGATTGTGCCCGAAGTGAGTGTGCTTGAGGATAAACTGACTGACGAAAAGGCCATCGGGAAAATTGTTATGTCGTAACCGGCCAGGGCAAAAATCCAATGGCAGGGGCAGGTGCCACGCGGGGATGTCCCCGGTCAGGGGAAGCCGGTGCTATTTCGGCCCGATCATCTGTTCCGGGCGCACGACGTCCTCAAACCGCTGTTCCGTCACGAAGCCGAGCCTGACGGCCTCTTGTTTCAGCGTGGTGCGGTTTTTGTGGGCCGCCTTGGCCACCGTGGCAGCGTTGTCGTAGCCGATCCCGGGCGCGAGTGCTGTCACCAGCATCAGGCTTTCGCGCAGCAGCGCATCAATGCGGTCTGTGTCGGCCTCAATCCCGTCAACGCAGTTATCGGTGAAGGCGACAGAGGCATCGCCGATAAGCTGCATGGATTGCAGCACGTTATAGGCTATCATGGGCTTGTAGACGTTGAGCTCAAAATGACCCTGGCTACCGGCAAAACCGACGGCGGCATCGTTGCCCATGACCTGGGCACAGACCTGGGTCATCGCTTCACATTGGGTGGGGTTAACCTTGCCCGGCATGATGGAACTGCCCGGTTCGTTTTCAGGCAGCCGCAGTTCGCCCAGACCACAGCGCGGGCCGGACCCCAGCAGGCGGATGTCATTGGCTATCTTGTAAAGGCTGGCGGCCACGACCTTCAGTGCCCCGGACATTTCTACCAGCGCATCGTGGGCGGCGAGTGCCTCAAATTTGTTCGGTGCGGTCACAAACGGCAGGCCGGTGATGTCGGCCAGGTGTTCTGCAACCATATCCCCCCACCCTTCGGGGGTGTTCAACCCGGTGCCGACGGCGGTGCCGCCCTGGGCCAGGGGATAAATCGCTTCAAGGGCGTGGCGCACGCGCCTGAGGGATTGTTCCGCCTGCCAGGCATAGCCGCCGAATTCCTGGCCAAGCGTCAGCGGCGTTGCGTCCATCATATGGGTGCGCCCGATCTTGATGATCGGTGCAAAGGCCGCGGCCTTTGCGGTGAGTGCCGTGTGCAGCCGTTCCAGCCCGGGCAGGGTCACGTCCCGTGCTGTCATGGCGACCGCGATGTGCATCGCCGTCGGGAAGGTATCGTTGGAGCTCTGGCCCATGTTGCAGTGATCGTTGGGGTGCACCGGTACCTTTGACCCGATTTCTCCGCCCAGCAGTTCAATCGCCCGGTTCGAAATAACCTCATTCGCGTTCATGTTTGACTGGGTGCCGGACCCGGTCTGCCAGACCGACAGGGGGAAGTGATCATCAAGTTTGCCGGCGGCCACCTCCCCGGCCGCGGCGATGATTGCATCGGCCATATCATCGGGCAGTTTGCCGATTGCCCGGTTTGCCCGGGCGCAGGCCTGTTTGATCAGGCCGAGCGCACGGATAATGGCCACCGGCTGTTTTTCCTGGCCGATGGGAAAGTTTTTCAGGCTGCGCTGGGTCTGCGCCCCCCAATAGCGGGTGGCGTCCACCTCCAGCGGGCCAAAACTGTCTGTCTCTGTGCGGGTGGCGGTCATGGGCAGTCTTCCGGTTTGACAGCGCACACTTTCCGGGACAGGGCGGGCCAGGTCAAGCCTTGGTTTGCAAAAACACGGCATGTCAGGCCTGCCCTTGCCGGGACGCCGGGGCAAAAACCGCACTATTTGAAATACCCCCTTGATACCCGGCGGATTTTGTGCAGGGAATCCGGGTCTGACGGCCCGTTGGTGCTGAAGGTTCACTGCGCGAGGCGGGTTCCCGACGAGCATCTGCAACAGAATCCGCAGGGAGGGTGCAGGAACAATGGGTAAAAGGTATCCGATCGGGGGGGGGTGAAGGCAACAATTATCTCGCCCCGGTCTGGAACTACAACGGAACTATGGAAGGCAGAGGGGGCCATGACACACTCTATGGCTGGTCTGCGAGCGATTGGCTCTTCGGCGGTAATGG
>JACONK010000016.1 GCA_014323795.1 Paracoccaceae bacterium
GGCGGGGATGGCGATGACGTGCTGGAAGGCGGCGAAAACGGGGATATCCTGTATGGTGGTGCCGACGATGACACGCTGGAGGGATACCGCGCTGACGACACATTGTATGGCGGTGCGGGCGACGACACGCTGATAGGCGGCATCGGCACCGACACGCTGGAAGGCGGTGCGGGGAAAGATGTGTTTGTCTTCCGCAAGACCAGCCATCCCGATAACGATACCATACGGGATCTCATGATTGGCACAGACACGATCCGCATACATGGCACAGATGGAATCGATGACATTACCAAGGAAGCAGCCGGGGATACAGACACGAAAATCTCCTGGGCCAGCGTCAACGTCATCACGGGCGGCGAGACAATGAACAGCATCACCCTGGAAGGTGTTACCCTTCAGGCACTGGAAAATGCCATCGCAAGACCGCAAGAGGGCGCGGAAGACCTCTTTGATTTCGTAGTGTCCGACCCCGGCCCCATCGCTTGACCCCCGCGTGACGGAACACGAATATGAAAAACAATCGCTGGCCCGCAAGCCGGCCTGAAACAGGAGAAATCCCATGGTAAACTACTTTTTCGTTGAACTTCCCGGTTTTCCCGAAGCGCGGTATGACGAGTTCAAGGATACGGCTGCCTACAGGCAGGCGGTGGCCGATTACAAAAACGGCCTGCGCTTTGGCGAGGCCCACGGCACCGACGGCATAGACGACCTTATGGGCAGCCTTTTCAACGACATTCTGTTCGGCTATGCCGGAGACGACACGATGTATGGCGAGGAGGGCCACGACACGCTGCACGGCGGGGACGGGAATGACAACATGTATGGCTATTCCGGCGACGACGTGCTGAAAGGGGGCCGCGGGAAAGACTGGCTGGATGGCCATGATGGCGATGACCACCTGTATGGTGGCCGGGCGGCTGACTGGCTGGATGGCGGTTCCGGCAACGACGTTCTGCGCGGCCAGCGCGGGGATGACCGGCTGAGTGGCGAAGCCGGCGACGACTTTCTGCACGGCGGTGCCGGGGATGATGCCGTGGGCGGCGGTAGCGGCGACGACACGCTGAACGGCGGGCGCGGGAATGACAGGATGAGTGGCGGTTCCGGGGCCGATACCTTTGTGTTCAGCCAGGCCAACTCCGGCCATGACTTTATAGGGGACTTCAACCAGAAACTTGTCATAAAACGCCTCAAGTGGATATATTCAAGAGAGGAGGAAGGCGATAAAATCGTGTTCCGGGGGGAGGCAGGACCGGACAGTTTTGATGACCTGACCCTGACCATGAAGGGGAAACGGAACGATAATCCCGACACGCTGATCACTTGGGGCGACGGCACAAACAGCATCTATCTGTTTGACATACCCCCGGACCTCCTGCAGGAATCGGACTTCATCTTCGCCTGAACCGGCAGGCTGAACATCCCCCCGGCGGCTTGGGCCGGCCCCCCGGGCCCCGGCCCAAAACAAAAACACGAAAAGGGCACCCCTTGGCGGGGTGCCCTTTTGTATGCAACGGCACGGCATCGGGATGGGCCCGCCACAACCGGGCACCCCCGGTGCGCAGCAGGGATTCCGCCCTTGCGGCGGCGCACCCGGGGCAGTAGTGCTGTGCCATGGCGGAATTGATTGATACCCTTCCCCCCGTGCGCGGCCGCCTGACCGCAGGCATGCCCATGTCCCGCATCGGTTGGCTGCAGGTCGGCGGCCCGGCAGAGGTGCTGTTTCAACCGGCCGCCGCCGATGATCTGGCGGATTTCCTGAAATCACTTGACCCGGGGGTGCACGTCATGCCGGTGGGCGTGGGGTCAAACCTGATCATTCGGGATGGCGGGCTCGATGGCGTTGTGATAAGGCTTTCCCGCGGGTTCAACGCAACAGGGGCGCAGCCCGGCAGCCAGGTGCGCGCCGGTGCCGCCGCGCTCGACGCGCATGTGGCGACCAGGGCGGCGGAGGCAGGCATAGATCTTGCCTTTCTGCGCACCATTCCCGGCACCATCGGCGGGGCGGCCAGGATGAACGCGGGATGCTATGGCACCTGCATGGCGGATGTGTTTGTGGAGGCGGATGCGATCACCCGCGACGGGACATGCATCACGCTTGCCAGGGCCGATATGGGCTTTGCCTACCGAACCTCGATGATACCGGAGGGCGCGGTTATCACCTCTGTCCTTCTGCAGGGCACACCCGGCGACCCGAAGGTTATAAAACAAAGGATGAAGGAATTGCTTGCGCGGCGGGCGGCAACCCAGCCGGTGACGGCGCGCACCTGCGGTTCCGCCTTTCGCAACCCGGCCGGCTGCTCCTCTGCCGGGCAGGCGCGGGATGTGCACGATTTCAAGGCATGGAAGGTGATAGACGACGCGGGGATGCGGGGTGCAAGGTGTGGCGGGGCGCAGATATCCCGGCTGCATTCCAACTTTCTTGTCAACCGGGGCGATGCAACCGCCGCGGATCTGGAAAATTTGGGGGAGCGCGTCAGAAAAAGGGTGTTTGACAATTCGGGAATCACACTAGAATGGGAAATCATGCGGGCGGGCAAGCCCGCGTGACCAGATAATAAAACGGGCGCAGAGCTGAAAACAGCCGAAAGCCCGTAAAACGGGACGGGCAATGTCGGGCAGGACATTTCACCGCGTAACAGTGCTGAAGGGCGGGCCGTCGGCTGAGCGGGAGGTTTCTCTGGCCACCGGGGCGGCGGCCGCACGGGCACTCAGGGCGGCAGGCTATGAGGTGACGGAACTGGACGCGGGGGAAGACCTGATGTCCGCCCTGCGGGAGGCCGCCCCCGACGCCGTTTTCAACGCCCTGCATGGCCGTTGGGGGGAAGACGGCTGTGCCCAGGGCATCCTGGAATGGATGCGCATCCCCTACACCCATTCCGGCATCCTTGCCTCTGCGCTGGCCATGGACAAGTCCCGGGCGAAAGAGGCCTTCCGCGCTGTCGGCCTGCCGGTGGCTGAAGGCAGGCTGCTGTGCCGCACGGAGGCTGAAACCTCTCATCCCCTGCCGCCGCCGTATGTGGTGAAGCCGAACAACGAAGGGTCTTCGGTCGGCGTCTGTCTGGTGAAGGAACAGGCCGGCGGTCCGGCCAGACTTGACGCCTCCATGCCTGATACGGTGATGGTTGAGAAATTCGCCCCCGGGCGGGAAATGACAACGACCGTGATGGGCAACCGCGCCCTGGGTGTGACGGACATCCTGACCGGCGGCTGGTACGACTATGACGCGAAATACATGGCCGGGGGCTCCCGCCATGTGATCCCGGCAGACATTCCCGGGGATGTGGAAGAAGCCTGCCTGGATTACGCGCTGCGCGCCCATAACGCCCTGGCCTGCCGCGGCGTGACGCGCACGGATTTTCGCTGGGATGAAACCAGGGGCACAGACGGGCTGATTATTCTGGAAATCAACACCCAGCCGGGGCTGACGCCGACTTCCCTGGCCCCCGAACAGGCCGCCCATATCGGTATGGATTTCAGCCAATTCTGCGCCTGGATGGTGGAGGATGCCTCGTGCCGGCGATAGGGTCTGCCCGGCGCGATTATTCGCCAAGCCGCACACGATACCGGATCGAGCGTATCTGGCTTACGCCGGTTTACCGCGCCCTTATCCGCACCGGCCTGCCCCTGGCGATTGTTGTGGCCGCGGCCGCGCTGCATTTCTCCAGGGCGGAAACCCGGGCGGATGTGGCGCAATGGATCCGCCACACCCGGGCCATGATCGAAAACCGCCCGGAATTTGCCGTGCAACTGATGCGCATTGACGGCGGGTCCGATGCGGTGGCCGAACAGGTGCGTGCGGCGGTTCCGCTCACCTTTCCCGAAAGCTCCCTCCGGCTGGACCTCGCGCTGCTGAAACGACAGGTGGAGGCGGTCGCCGCCGTCAAACAGGCGCATATCTTTCTGCGCCGCGGCATCCTGGAGGTACAGATCGTTGAACGCCGGCCCGCGGCGATCTGGCGCGGGGCCGGCCGGCACGAGCTCGTTGACGCCGAAGGGCACCTGGTCGGGCTCGTCGCTGGCCGCGCAGGCCATGAAAGCCTGCCGCTGCTGCTCGGCCCGGGTGCCCAGGCCCGGGCGGGCGAGGCGCTGGATATAATTGCCGCCGCCGGGCCGGTTCGGCCGCGCATCCGCGCCGTGCGCCGGATGGGCCGGCGGCGCTGGGATGTGCTGCTGGATCGTGATCAGGTTATCCGGCTGCCCGTCAATCGGCCGGTCGCCGCCCTGGAACGGCTGATCGCGCTCCACAAGGCGCGGGATGTGCTTGGCCGCGATGTGATCCTGGTGGATTTGCGTGACAGGCGCAGGCCCGTGCTGCGCCTGTCGGGGGCCGCCGTGAACGCGCTGCGGCGCCTGCGCACCGGTGCCGGCACCAGTGCTGACCAGGAAAGGGAAATCTGAGGTGACCATGCTTTACAAAACCCAGCGCGCCATGCGCACCCGCCGCCGCGCCGCCCTGCAACGGGGCGTCGTTGCCGTGCTGGACGTGGGATCCTCAAAGATTGCATGCATGATTCTGGCCTTCGACAGTTCCGTCCAGATGAACGCCGCGGAAGGCATGTCGGCCATCGCCAGGCACGGCGCCTTCCGGGTGATCGGTGTGGCGACCACCCGTTCCCGCGGGATAGGATACGGCGAAGTGGCCGCCATGGACGAAACCGAACGGGCGATCCGCACTGCCGTGCAGGCGGCACAGAAAATGGCCGGCATACGGGTGGACCATGTGCTGGCCTGCCTGTCCGGGGCGGCGCCGCAATCCTGTGGTATTTCAGGCACGGTCACGCTCGAAAACGGGGTGGTCACGGAATATGATATCGGCCGTGTGCTGTCCGAATGTGACATGCCGGACATCGGCCCGGGGCGCGATGTGCTGCATGCCATGCCGGTGAACTTTGCGCTTGACCATCGGTCCGGCCTGTCTGACCCGCGCGGGCAGCGCGGCAATCGGCTGAGCGTGGACGTGCACCTGCTGACCATCGACCGGCTGGTTATCGAAAACATGCTTGAATGCATCATGCGCTGTGACCTGAATCTCGCCGGGTTTGCCTCTTCGGCCTATGTCTCGGGCATCAGTGCGCTGGTTGAGGATGAACAGGAGCTCGGCGCGGCCTGTATCGATATGGGCGGCGGCACCACAACCGTGTCCGTCTTCCTGAAAAAACACATGATTTTCGCAGACAGCATACGTATGGGGGGCGACCTTGTAACGTCTGATCTCAGCCAGGGCCTGCACATGTCCGCGAGCCTGGCAGAGCGGATCAAGACGTTTCACGGGGGCGTTATAGCCACCGGCATGGATGATCGGGATATGATCGAAATCGGCGGCAGCACCGGCGATTTTGACCGTGACCACCGGCGCGTCAGCCGGTCCGCGCTCATCGGTGTGATACGCCCGCGGGTTGAGGAAATCCTGGAAGAGGTGTGGGCCCGGCTTGAAAGTGCCGGCTTTGATCACATGCCCGGCCGGCGGATTGTGCTGACAGGCGGCGGCAGCCAGATCCCGGGGATGGAAATCCTTGCGTCCCGCATTCTTGGCCAGCAGGTCCGGCTTGGGAAGCCGCTCAGAATTCAGGGGCTTCCCCAGGCGGCAGCCGGGCCTGCCTTTGCGGCCCTGGTCGGATTGGCGCTGAATGCAGCCCATCCCCAGGATGAATGCTGGGATTTTGTCAACCCGATGGCTGACCGCGGACGCCTGCCGTTGAGGCGGGCCATCCGCTGGTTCAGGGATAACTGGTAAATCCGTGGCCCGGCCTTTTCGGCCGGCTGCCCCGGATACGGGAGGAATATCCTGGAATTCCGCATTTTGCCGGGATTTCATGGCAAATGTGCATGACGGACGGCAACCGATGTTCTAGACTGGCGAATCAGAGCAGTACCGACCGCGACAAACGCGGCACAACATAAAAACAGGCGGATTGCACATGCCACTTAACTTGCGGATGCCCGAACGGGCGGAACTCAAGCCGCGCATTACGGTCTTCGGGATCGGGGGTGCCGGCGGAAATGCCGTGAACAACATGATCGACAAGCAGCTGGAAGGCGTCGATTTCGTTGTCGCCAACACCGATGCCCAGGCCCTGGCGCAGTCGAAATGCACGTCCCGGATTCAGCTGGGCGAAAAAATCACCGAAGGCCTGGGGGCCGGCGCCCGCCGT
Source organism: Paracoccaceae bacterium (assembly GCA_014323795.1). Taxonomy (GTDB): domain Bacteria; phylum Pseudomonadota; class Alphaproteobacteria; order Rhodobacterales; family Rhodobacteraceae; genus Amylibacter. The sequence continues at coordinate 6,153 of JACONK010000016.1, forward strand.
GACGTGGGTGCCGCCGCCGCACAGGAAAGCCTCGACACAATCCTGGATCACCTGGGCGGCAGCCACATGTGCTTCATCACCGCGGGTATGGGCGGCGGCACCGGAACCGGCGCCTCCCCCATCGTGGCCCAAGCCGCCCGCGAACTGGGCATCCTGACCGTCGGCGTTGTGACCAAACCTCTCCTGTGCGAACGCACCCGCCGCATGCGCCAGGCCGAGGAAGGCGTTGAGGAAATGCAAAAGGTGGTCGACACGCTGATCATCATCCCGAATCAGAACCTGTTTCGCATCGCCAATGAGCAGACAACCCTTGCCCAGGCCTTCATGCTGGCCGATGACGTGCTTTACCAGGGCGTCAAGGGCGTGACGGACCTGATGGTGCGCCCCGGTATCATCAATCTTGATTTCGCGGACATCCGCTCCGTCATGGACGAGATGGGCAAGGCGATGATGGGCACCGGCGAGGCCTCCGGCGACAATCGCGCGAAACAGGCGGCGGAACAGGCCATTGCCAATCCGCTGCTCGATGAAATCAGCCTGCATGGGGCGAAGGGCGTTCTCATTAACATCACGGGCAGCAGCGATCTGACGCTCTTTGAAGTCGATGAGGCGGCAAACTGCATCAGCGAACAGGTTGACCCGAACGCCAATATCATCGTCGGCTCCGCCCTCGATCCGGGGCTGGAAAATGTCATGCGCGTCAGCGTTGTGGCCACCGGCATCGATGCGGCCGAAGGCACCGGCGAAATCCCGGTGCCGCGGCGCAGCCTGGGCAGGCCGCTTGAGCCGCAAAAATCCCCGCCCCCCGCCGTTGAGGCCGCCCCGCCCCCCGCCAGGGAAGAGATGTCGCTTTTCGAAAACCTGATGGCAGAACCGGAAGGGCCCGGCGAAACCGGGGATGGCCTGCCCGCCCCGGCCTACCGGCCGCCGGTGACAGAAGTGGAAAGCGTGGAAGCCGCCGCAGACCCTGTGGAGGAAATCAGCCTGCCCCCCCAGGGGTCCGGGGCCTGCGGGCAGCCCGCCGGCCCTGCGGGCAGCATGCAGACAGGGACACAAAACCGGCCGCCCGCGGGATTCCCGAAAACAGGCGCACAGCCTGAACACTCCAGGGGGTTCCTTATGACCAGGTTAATGGGCCTGCTGCCCAGCCAGCAAAAATCGGCCCCCGTGCCGCCGGCAGAACCGATCGCGCCGCAGGCAAAACCGCCCGTGCCGCCGGCAAAACCGATCATGCCGCCGGCAAAACCGGCCGCACCCCCTGTCAGCCGGCCCGCACCGACAGCCGGGGCACAGGAAGACATCGGCACACATGCCCGGGACGATATTGAAATCCCGGCGTTTATGCGGCGCCAGGCCAACTGACCCTGTTCGGGGCGGCGGGTTTGCCGCCCGCCCGTCTGGCATCCCCGTTCCGGTTTATCCCCGGCGTGTTATAAAACGTCACAATCCGTGAATTGTTAAGGGGGCCGGCATCCTGTATGCAGACTTCGGCTCCAAGGCGGGCCCGGCCCCAGGGCGGGGTGCCGCGCAAAACAGAACAGAATATGTCAGCCGCATGCAAAGAACCTTAAAACAGCCGATCAGGCTTGCGGGCACGGGCCTTCACTCCGGCAGGCCGGTGCGCCTGTGTGTGCTGCCGGCGGCCGCCGGATATGGCATCCGGTTCCGGCGGGCGGATGTCACCGATCGCGATAACATGATTCCCGCACTCTGGAATCACGTGACCGATACCCGGCTGTGCACATCCCTGGGCAACAGTGCCGGGGTTGAAATCTCCACGGTTGAGCATCTGATGGCAGCCCTGGCCGGATGCGGGATCTATAACGCGCTTGTTGAGGTTGACGGCCCGGAATTGCCCATCATGGACGGGTCATCCGGCCCCTTCGTGGCCGCGATTTTGGGCGCGGGGGTCCAGGTGCTCGACACGCCGATGCGGGCCATCCGCCTGCTTGGGGAGGTGTCCGTTGCGCACGCCGGCGTATCGGCCCGGCTGCTGCCGTCCGACACCGTGGAAATCGCCTTTGCAATCGACTTCGATGAAGCGGCCATCGGCCGGCAATCGAAGGTGCTTGACATGGCCAACGGTACCTTCGTGCGGGAACTCAGCGATTGCCGGACGTTCTGCCGCCGCCGGGATATAGAACGGATACAGGCCGCAGGGCGGGCCCGGGGGGGTGACCTTGGCAACGCAATTGTCGTGGATGGCCCCAGGGTGTTGAATCCGGGCGGTTTCCGGCGCGCGGACGAATGTGTCCGGCACAAGATGCTGGATGCGTTCGGCGACCTGGCCCTGGCCGGTGCCCCCCTGGTCGCGCGCTATGAAGGCACCAGGGCAGGCCACCGGATAACCAACCTGCTGCTGCGCGCGCTTTTCGCCCGCCCGTCTGTCCACGAGATGACAGACTGCGGCCCGGCGATCACGGGCCGGCTGCCTGGCGCGCATATTTTGCCCGAGGACTTTGTGCGCCTGTAACGCGCCCGTGCCCGTGGATGTGCCCGACACTGCATTTTTTTGCTGGCACAGGGCCCGCTTTCCCCCTATGATCGCCGCAGGTTGAAAAGGGGCCTGGTTCATGTGTGCGGGTGTACGGCGATTTTTGCTTGGCTGCTGCGGTGCCGTGGTACTGCTGTCGGCCTGTGGCCGACAGGAAGAGCCTGTCTCTCTTGAAGATACACCGCCCGAACAGATCTACCGGCAGGCGGAAGAACGGCTGAGCACCCGGCGCGGTGCGAAAGACGCGGCTGAACTGTTCACTGAAATCGAGCGGCTCTATCCCTATTCCGAATGGGCCAGGCGCGCGATGATCATGTCGGCGTTCGCCTATCACCGCGCCAGGCTCTATGAAGAAAGCCGCGGGGCCGCCCGGCGCTATCTGGATTTTTACCCCGCGGAAGAAGACGCGGCCTATGCCCAATATCTGATCGCCCTGTCGTTTTATGATCAGATAGACGACGTCAGCCGTGACCAGGGCGTGACGTTCCAGGCCCTGCAGGCCCTGCGCACGACGGTGGAATTCTATCCGGACAGCGCATACGCCGCGTCCGCGCTTTTGAAATTCGATCTTGCGCTGGACCATCTGGCAGGCAAGGAAATGGATGTCGGCCGGTTCTACCTCAAGCAGGGTCACTACGGTGCGGCGATCAACCGCTTTCGCGTGGTGGTGGAGGATTTCCAGACCACCACCCACACGGCAGAGGCCCTGCACCGGCTGGTGGAATCCTACCTGTCGCTGGGGCTTGAGGCGGATGCCCGGACTGCCGGTGCGATTCTGGGCCACAACTTCCGTGCGACTGACTGGTATACCGACAGTTACACCCTGCTGACAGGCCGCGGCCTATCGACCGAAGCGCCGGATGAACGCGGCCAGGCCTGGCTTCGGCGTATCTGGCGGCAGGCGGTGCGGGGCGAGTGGCTGTGACATAGGCACCGGTTCATGCTGCGCGGCCTGTCAATCCGAAATATGCTTTTGATCGATCGGCTGGATCTGGATGTCCGGCCCGGATTGAACGTGCTGACCGGAGAGACCGGTGCAGGCAAATCCATCCTTTTGGATACGCTGGGCTTTGTGCTTGGATGGCGCGGCCGCGCTGACCTGGTGCGCAAGGGGGCCGGCCAGGGCGAGGTGAGTGCCGAATTCCATCTTGCACCGGCGCATCCGGCCCGCGCAGCCCTGGCTGATCACGGTTTGTCGGGCGAAGACGGCGTGCTGCTGCTGCGCCGCACCACAACGCCCGACGGGCGCAAAACCGCCTGGGTCAACGACCGCCGCGTGTCGGCGGAACTGCTGCGCGGCCTGTCCGACACCCTGGTGGAACTGCATGGCCAGAACGATGATCGCGGGCTTTTGAACACCCGGGGCCACCGCGCCCTGCTGGACGATTTCGCGGGAACCGATGTTTCCGCCACCCGCCGGGCCTGGAACGCCCTTGCGGCTGCACGGGAAGCGCTTGAAACAGCCCGCACGGCCCTGGCGGAAGCGGAAAAAGACGCTGATTTCCTGCGCCTGTCGCTGGCAGAGATACGGGGGATTGATCCCCGGCCGGGGGAAGATGAAAAACTCGCCACCGCCCGCCGGCGCATGCAGGCGGCCGCACGTATACGGGAAGATATCGCACAGGCTGCCCGGGCCCTCGGGCCGGACGCGGCGGAAGGCCTGCTGCACGATGCAACCCGCTGGCTGGAAGGCGTGGCGGACCGGGCGGAAACCCGCCTCGATGCGCCGCTGGAGGCCCTGGGCCGGGCCCTGGCCGAACTCGGCGAAGCCCAAAGCGGGGTGGAAGGCTGCCTGGCCGCGCTCAGCTTTGGGCCGGCGCAGATGGAGGAAACCGAAGAACGGCTCTTTGCCATCCGCGGGCTGGCACGCAAGCACGGCGTGGCCCCGGATAATCTGGGCGCGCTGGCCGAAGATATGGGTGTGCGGCTGGCCGCAATCGATACGGGCCCGGACCATATCGCGCGGCTTGAAGCCGGGCTGAAGGCGGCGGAACACGCCTACACCGCCGCCGCCGCCGCCCTGTCGGACAGGCGCCGCCGGGCGGCTGCCAGGCTTGACCAGGCCATGGGCCGCGAGCTGGCCCCGCTCCGCCTGGACCGCGCCGGGTTTGAAACCCGCATCACCCCCGCAGACCCTGGCCCGGACGGTGCCGATGCGGTCGTCTTCACCGCCGCCCCCGCCCCCGGGGTACCCGCAGGCCCGCTGGGCAGAATCGCCAGCGGGGGGGAATTGTCGCGGTTTCTGCTGGCCCTCAGGCTGTGCCTGGCGCGGGACGGGCCGGGGATGACGCTGATCTTTGACGAAATTGACCGCGGCGTCGGCGGTGCCACGGCAGATGCTGTCGGGCGCCGCCTGGCCGGGCTGGCCGAAGGCGGCCAGATCCTTGTCGTCACCCACAGCCCCCAGGTCGCCGCCCGGGGCAGCCACCACTGGCAGGTTTCGAAATCCGTCAGCGGGGGCGCAACCCTGTCCCGGGTGCGGGAACTTGCCCCGGAGGCCCGCCGGACGGAAATCGCCCGCATGCTGTCCGGCGACATCGTAACGCCGGAGGCGGAGGCCGCCGCCGCCGCCCTTTTGAAGCGCTGACCTTCGGCCCGCCACAGCCCAGGCCCGGGTTCCCTTGCCGCCTCGTGCCCAAAAGGCCCGTGCCCCCGCCCGGTCAGGCACCTGTATGGATGCATGCTGAATCCGGCTGAACCCGGACCCCGAAAGAGACCCCGTTCGTGCGGAAACCAGGACCGGTGGCGGTAAATATCAGCGGGATGATCCGGGTCACTTGGTCTCTTCCGACACCGTGAACCTGAAGGGCACCCGGGACAACGACAGCCTGAAAGGCAA
>JACONK010000017.1 GCA_014323795.1 Paracoccaceae bacterium
GGGGTCGCCGTTTTCATTCCTGGCCAGGCTCACTTCCACGCCTTCCCGGGAGTTTGCGTAGGTGGCCGTGTCCCACCCATCGCCGCCGTCCAGCACATCGGCCCCTTCCCCGCCTTCCAGCGTATCATCACCGCCGGCACCGCCCAGGTCGTCATCCCCTGGACCGCCAATCAGCGTGTCGTTGCCGCCCTTCCCCCAAAGCCGGTCATTCCCGCCCCGGCCATCCAGCATGTTATTCCCGTGGTTGCCTACCAGGCGGTCGTTATATTTCGTGCCCTTCACATGCTGGATGATATTCGGGTCCAATTCTTGCCGGGGCAGGTTCGGGCCTTCCCAGGCCGGTTCAGGCTGGATCTTGCGCTCCGCCTTCGGGGGGTTCGGTTCAGGCTTGTCCGCCAGTTTAACCACCTTCAGCCGAACCCGAAAGCCCCGGTCTTCCGGCTGTGCAATATTTTCAAGGTCAGCGGTCGCGTTGTTTGTGGTCGTATCGGTCATGGCCAAAGCCTCCCATATTTTCCGGCGCATTGCAAGCCGGATTTTTCCGCCCGGGGTTCAGGCGCACAGGTCAGCCCGTCTGCCCCGTGAAACGGATGTATGTTCCCTGCCTGCCCCCGTCAACCGGTAAATTCAAAATATTTCTCCGCATATTTCTCCGCATATTTCTCCGCACAGGGGGCAAGGGTGCCGCACGGACCCCCCCCCCGGCCGGTGCAGGCCGCCGGGGGGTATGTGCGGCGCGGGCCGGTTCAGGCGAAGATGAAGTCCGATTCCAGCAGGAGCCACGGGGGCATGTTTTCCAGATAGATGCTGTTTGTGCCGTCGCCCCAGGTGACCAGTGTGCCGGGCGTCGTGTCCGAGCTATGGCCCTTCTTTTTGGTCAGGGTCAGGTCATCAAAACTGTCCGGTGCTGCCTCCCCCCGGAACACGATTTTATCGCCGTCATCCGTTCTTACGGACTTCATTTTGAACTTGGGCTTCCACTCAACCTTCACGTTGAAGTCCCATACCTCGTCATGGCCGGAGTTGGCCTGGCTGAACACAAAGGTATCGGCCCCGGGACCGCCGCCTATCGTGTCGTCGCCCCGGCCCCCGTTCAGCGTGTCGTCGCCAGGGCCACCACCCATGTTGTCATCCCCGGCACCGCCGTGCACAGAGTCGTTGCCGGCACCGCCACTCATGTAGGGATCATCCCCGTGCTGGCCGCGCAGGATGTCGTCGCCGTCCCTGCCCCACATTTTGTCATTGTCGCGGCGCCCATACAGCGTGTCGTTGCCGTCCCCGCCCCACAGGCCATCATCCCCGGCACCGCCGATCAGCGTGTCGTGGCCGGCATCGCCATCCAGCAAGTCCTTCCCGCGGGCCCCTTTCAGCAGGTCGTTGCCTTCCCCGCCCTCCAGGACGTCATTCCCCGACTGGCCATACAGCGTGTCGTTGCCGGAACCGCCACGCATGAGGTCTCTCTCTGACCCGCCATACAGCGCGTCGTCGCCGGAACCGCCATACAGCTCGTCTTTCCCCGACCCGCCATACAGGATGTCATTTCCGCCATAGCCGAACAATTCGTCATCCCCGCCGTGTCCGAATACACGGGCGTTGGCCGAACTGCCACGGTAAATGTCGTCACGGCCGGTGCCGTGCCCTTCCCAAAAGACCAGGCCGTTTCGGTAATCTTCGAGGGTTTTCAGATACTCCTCCGTCAATGCGCCGAATTCATCGTATTTTTCCCCGGTAAAAGGGGAGGTGGTGATGATATAGTCTGTAATAGCAAAGGACATGGTTTTTCTCCTGTTTCAGGTTTGTGGTCGGGCTGCCCAATCCTGCCTGCGGTTGCGCGGGGCACTCCCCCGGCGGGTGGTCCCTTGTACTCCGGTCAGGCCATTTCATTGCCGATGTCTTCGGGTTTGACGAACTCGAAGTGGACAGACTTCAGATCGTCCCAACTCACCTCTTTCAGGGTGATGCCGGCACCCTCTTTCCAGCGCAGAACTGCGTTCTCTTTTTCTGATTCCTGCATCAGATTTCTTGATACCCGCATCAGGGTTTCGAAGTCGAGACTGCCGGAAGATATATCAAACTCTATCGTGTCCACCCCGATTTTGAAGTCGGTGATGGTGTCGCGGCCGTCTTCGTTGACCCGAAACACGAAGGTATCCGCACCGTCTGCGCCGGTGACGGTGCCGCCGCCGGTCAGCAGGTCATTGCCCGCGCCTCCGTCCAGCCTGTCGCCTCCGTCCTCGCCGTGCAGCCGGTCGTCACCGCCTTGGCCGTAAAGCGTGTCTTTTCCCACGCCGCCATAAAGCCTGTCGTTGCCGTCCGCAGCAGCGGTCAGCGTGTCCTCGCCCACGCCGCCGTCCAGCGTTTCTTTTCTTCGGCCGTACAGCGTGTCGTCGCCGGTGCCGCCGGTCAGCGTATCGCTGCCCGCACCGCCGTGCAGCTCGTCGTTGTGGGCATCGCCGTTCAGCACATCGTTGCCCGCACCGCCATCCAGCGTGTCGTTGCCCCCGCGGCCGTGCAGCTCGTCGTCATCCGCATCGCCGTTCAACACGTCGTTGTGGGCACCGCCGTCCAGCACGTCATCGCCATCGCCGCCGTGCAGCATGTCTTTGCCGATGCCGCCGTAAAGCCGGTCATCGCCACCAAGGCCGTTGAGTACGTCCTGCCCGGCACCGCCCTCAAGCCAGTTCACACTGTCATCCCCGGTCAGCGTGTCGTTATGGACGGAGCCGATCAGGTGCTCGATACGCACAAGCGTGTCGCCCGCCGCATCGCCACCGGAGTTTTTGACAGACTTATTCGGATCAAGACTAACCGTCACGCCATCCGGGGAGTTTGCGTAGGTCGCCGTGTCCCACCCGGCACCGCCGTCCAGAACATCAGCCCCCGGCCCGCCCTCCAGCGTGTCACGGTCAGCACCCCCGTCCAGGTTGTCCTTGCCGTCCCCGCCGATCAGCGTATCGTGGCCAGCGGCACCGCCCAGGTCGTCATCCCCTGGACCGCCAATCAGCGTGTCGTTGCCGCCGGAACCCCAAAGCCGGTCATTCCCGCCACGGCCCTCAATACTGTTATCCCCGTGGTTGCCGTCAATCCGGTCGTTATGTTCGGTCCCGATCAGGTGTTTGACCAAGGTCAGATCATAGGATTCCGGCGGCTGATTTGCACCTTCCTGATGCAGGTTGTCGCCCTTCCACGGTTCCTTCCCTTTCGTCTTGCGTTCAGCCCAGGGGGTTTCATCCGGCCTGTTATCCTTTTTCAGCCGGACCCGGACGCCCTTGGCAGGATCACACGCAAAACTGGCGGTGTCTTTCGCGGTCATGTCTGCCTCCCCCATGCGTTACAAGCGGCGTTTACCAGCCCGATTACAGGGACGCAACATCTTTTTTGCCTTGCACCGCCCCCGCCCCTTTCCGGTGCGCCGCCACAGCCCGGATACCCCCCCGGCCAGGGGGTGCGGGCGTATTCCTTGCGGAAAACAGCCCGCACCGCACGGCGTTCCCCCGTGTCCCCGCTAGCGGCCCTGGCCGATGATGGCGTTCAGCGTCGCGCTCGGCCGCATAACGGCGGCCGCCCTGGCATCATCGTTCAGGTAATACCCGCCGGTATCCGCCGCCGCCCCGGCATTGGCACCGAGTTCCGCAAGGATGGCGGCTTCACCCGCGGCCAGTTGCGCCGCCACAGGCGCAAAATGGGCCGCAAGTGCCGCATCGCCGGTCTGCGCGGCCAGGGCCTCTGCCCAATACCGGGCGAACCAGTAGTGGCTGGCCCGGTTGTCGGGCTCCCCTGCCGTGCGGCCGGGGGACCGGTTATGATCCAGAATGCCCTGCGTCGCCAGCTCCGCCGCCGCACCCAGAATGCCCGCCCGGGCATTGCCCTTGCTCCCGGAAAGGAAGGCGAGCGATTCGCACAGCGCACAGAACTCACCCATCGAATCCCAGCGCAGGTGGTTTTCGGCCTGCAGCTGCTGCACGTGCTTCGGGGCGGACCCCCCGGCCCCGGTTTCAAACAGGCCGCCACCGTTCATCAGCTTGACGATGGACAGCATCCTGGCCGAGGTGCCGAGCTCCAGGATCGGGAAAAGATCGGTCAGGTAATCGCGCAGAACATTACCGGTCACCGCAATGCTGTCCCTGCCCGCGGTGATCGTTTCCAGCGACCGGCGCATCGCCTCCCGCGGTGACAGGATCAGAAACCTGCCGGCCACGCCCGCACCGGCCAGCGCCGGCTTTACGTATCTGATCAGCTCCCTGTCATGGGCACGGGCGGCATCGAGCCAGAAGATCGCCTCTGCCCCTGTCAGGCGCTGGCGCTCAATGGCCAGCTGTATCCAGTTGTCAATCGGGGCCTTCTTCGCGGTGCATGCGCGCCAGATGTCGCCTGCCTCAACCTCATGCGCATGCAGCGTCTCGCCGTTTGCAAGCACGATGCGGATGATACCGCCGGCCGGTGCCTCAAACGTTGTGGGATGGGAACCGTATTCCTCCGCCTTTTGCGCCATCAGCCCGACATTGGCAACCGCACCCGCCCTAGCCACATCCAGGGCACCGTTGGCCTTGAAGAAATTGATCGCCTCGTCATAGATCGGCGCATGGCAGCGATCCGGAATCACGCAGGTGGTATCCCGCCGGGCACCGGTTTCATCCCAACACGTGCCACCCGCACGTATGATGGCGGGCATGGAGGCATCAATGATCACATCGGAGGGAACGTGCAGGTTGGTGATGCCCCGGGCACTGTCGACCATATAAAGGGACGGACGGGGGAGCGCGGCTATCCCCGCCCTGATCGCGGCACCATTCGGCATACTGTCGATGGCGGCAAGCACATTGCCAAGGCCCAGGTTCGGGGCACCGCCCGCGGCAGTGATGGCCGACCCAAAGGTTTCCCAGACCGGGCCGAGCCACGCCCTGACCGCGTGGCCGAAAATGATCGGGTCAGAAACCTTCATCATCGTAGCCTTCAGGTGGAACGAAAATATGGTGCCGTCGGAACGCGTTTCCTCAATCGCCCGCGCCAGAAATGTGGTGAGCGCACGGGCAGACATGAAAGCGGCATCGGCAATGGTACCTTCCGCCAGGGCCCAATTGTCTTTCAGAACGGTAACAGCACCGCCAGCGGCGACAAATTCAATCCGCGCATCACCTGCCTGCCCCGCAGTGATCGTGGCGGATTTTTCGTTGGCGCAGAAATCGTTGCCGGGCATGGACAACACCCTGGTCTTCGATGTTCCATGCCAGGTTCCCATCGAATGCGGATTGGCCCGGGCAAAGTTCTTTACCGCCCGGGCCGCACGCCGGTCAGAATTGCCCTCCCGCAGAACCGGGTTCACGGCAGACCCCCTGATCGTGTCATAGCGGGCGCGGATTTCCCGGTGCGCATCCGTCTGCGGGTCTTCCGGGTAATCCGGCAGGGCATAGCCCTTGCCCTGCAGCTCCCCAATCGCCGCGACAAGCTGCGGCACAGAGGCAGAGATATTGGGCAGCTTGATTATATTCGCCCCGGGCGTTTTCACCAGGGCACCCAATACCGCCAGATCATCGGACCGGCGCCGGCTATCTGTCAGGTAATCCGGAAAGGCCGCAAGAATGCGCCCGGCCAGGGAAATATCGCGCACACCGATCCCTATGCCCGCGGCAGCCGCAAAACCGCGGATGATCGGCAGAAGGGAAAGGCGCGCCAATTCGGGTGCCTCGTCAACCCTGGTGAAGATGATGTCCGGGGTGTGCTCCGGGGTGCCCATGGTGTGTTCCTCTCCCAACAGATGCGTATCAGATATGTCCCGGGCCGGGACAGCAGTTTCGGCGATGACCTGGCGCAGGCACTCCGCACCCCGTCAATGTATACGCCCGGCAATGTATACGCCAGCATACAGGGCGCGGTAAATCCCGGCAACCCAGGCGGTGCGGGCAACCCAGGCGGCGCGGGCAGCACGGCCACACCAGGGCAACCGCGGACGCCTTCGCCCCGGAGATCCTGCCGGCAATCCGGGCGGCGCGGGCAGCACGGGCAACCGCGGCCAATGCCAAAAGGCCTTGTGCGGGTCACCGGCCCCCCTTTGCCCGCAAGCCGTCCCGCCTAGTCCCGCCTAGTCCCGCAAAACGCACTCTTTCTGGCCCGGCTTGCGCAGGCAGAGCGTTGACCAATCCCCGACAATAATGTGATCCGCAAGACTGAACCCCCAGGCACCGTAAACGTCTTTCACGTCTTCTGCCTGCCCGTTCAGGATGCCTGACAGGATGGCGTAACCGCCCGGCGCGATAGAGGTTGCCATCCCTGGTGCCAACGCCACCAGCGGCCCTTTCATGATATTGGCAAAGATCAGATCAAACGCGGATTTGGCACGCAGATCCGGGTGATCGAACCCGGCACATGTTAAGATACGCAGCCGGTCCGCCAACCCGTTGGCCCGCGCATTGGCACCGGCGACATCCGTCGCCACCGGGTCAATATCGGAGGCAAGCATCACGCCGGGCCAGATTTTGGCCGCCGCCAGTGCCAAAACGGCCGTACCGCAACCGATGTCGGCCACATTTCGGGCCCGTACGCCGTGCCGATCCAGATTGTGGAGCACCTGCAGACAGCCCTGTGTGGTGCTGTGGTGCCCGGTGCCAAAGGCCATGGATGCCTCGATCAGCAGTGCCACCCTATCGTCCGGCACAGCATCGGCATCGTGGGCACCATAGAGGAAAAATCGCCCGACCCGGATCGGAGCCAGCTCACGGCGCACGTCTGAAACCCAGTCCTTGTCCGGTAAAGTGCTTATAATAAAAGGGTTTGCACCCTGTGTCGCGGCCAGCAGTTCCAGCGCGATGTCATCGGGGTTTTCCATGAAATAGAGCCTGACCTCCCACAGGCCGGAACCGCCCTCGATTTCAAAGACATCCACGCCAGCCAGTTCCGGGTGCACGGCCCATGCCGCGCCAGCGAGTGCCCGGGCCGCCGATTTATTGGCGAGCGTGATCACGGCCGTCCAGGTTGTCACGGCGCACAGGTATGGAACGTGCGCACCGGGGTCAAACTGTCAGCCCTTCCGGCTCCGCCAAACCGTTCATGCGGCAGCAGGCAGTGATCGTATTGGCAAGCAGGCATGCGATGGTCATTGGCCCCACTCCGCCCGGCACAGGCGTGATGGCCCCCGCCTTGGCAGCAACGGAGGCAAAATGGACATCGCCTGCCAGTTTGGTCTTTTCCGGATCATCCGGGTGCCGGATGCGGTTGATGCCCACGTCGATGACCGTGGCACCTTCACGCACATAGTCGCCGGTTATCATCCCTGGCCGCCCGACAGCCACCACCAGGATGTCGGCCCTGCGACATACCGCTTCCAGATCTTTCGTGCGGCTATGGGCGATGGTAATCGTGCAGTTGTCTTTCAAAAGCAGGTTCGCCATCGGTTTGCCCACGATATTGGAGCGCCCGACCACAACGGCGTTCATACCGCCAAGCGCACCGTGGTGTTCCCGCAACAGCATCAGACATCCCAGAGGTGTACAGGGAATTATCGACCTTTGCCCGGTTGCAAGCAGCCCGACATTTGAAATGTGAAAGCCGTCCACATCCTTTTCCGGGGCGATCGCATTGATTACAACACTCTCGTTCAGGTGCACGGGCAGAGGCAGCTGCACCAGGATACCATGCACTGCCGGGTCGCGGTTCAACTGTTCCACAAGCATCAGCAGATCCGCTTCCGACGTGTCCGCGTCAAGATTATGCTGGCAGGAATTCATGCCCGCCTCAACCGTCTGCCTTCCCTTGTTGCGAACGTAAACCTGGCTTGCCGGATCTGTGCCCACCTGGATCACGGCAAGCCCGGGGGTGACGTCGTAGTCCGCTTTCAGCCGTGTCACATGGTCGGCAACTTTGGTGCGGACGGTTGCAGAAAAATCTTTGCCGTCTATGATTCTGGCGGTCATGGGGGGTTCCTCTTTGGGCAGATGTTCAGGCGTCAATCAGGTTGGTCACGATCTCTGTGATGACGGAATTGGCGATAAAACAGGTATCGTGGGCCTTGTTATGCAGGCTTTCGAGCACGTCCCGGGGGGGCGGAACGCCTGCAAAGGTCATACGCACGTTCAGATCCACCTTCGACACCCAGAGGCCTTTCGGTCCGCGAACCATATGACCCATAGCGTTGTCAGTATAGCTTTCCAACTGCAGGCCTGCCTGCCGGGCGAAATCCAGAAACCAAAGCATATGGCACGACGAAATGCTGGCGACATAAGCCTCTTCCGGATCCACGGCATCGACCCTGGACAGGGGCAAGGGCACCACATCGGGGGAAGCAGAGGCCGCAACCTCAACACCACCATCAAAAAACCAGCGATGCCCGCGCGAGTAGGTGTTTGCGGCATAGTCGCCTTGCGCCTGCCATTCAACGCGGACCATGTGTGTGGACATGGGCGCAGCTACACCTGCCGGGCGAGGATACGTGTTCCGACAGTGCTCATGACCGCCGGTACGCCCCTCCCGAGACCCATGCATCGTAGTAATCCGGTGGCCATCGCCCGGGGCGCGTAGCACAGGGGGATGTGGCTGCCGGCCCTCAGGTGCATCACCGGGCCGACAGTCCTATCCGCGTCCCGAATTACTGTGCCATTGAGGGCGTTAAATCCCTGAAAATCCCCCTGGTCGCTTTCGGCAGGCGCAAACATGACCGCTTCCCCGTCAATATTTATTATCACCCATGCCGTGTGCATATTGCACCCCATGACGCTGACTGGCCGGTTCGGGCTGCCGTCGATCCGCCGCCGCAAGCGAAGGGACGGCGAGGGCGAAAACCACGTGCCCGCGCATCAGAACAGGCCCTCGATCTGCCCGTCTTCGTTGAGACGGATCGACTCTGCGGCGGGCACACGCGGCAGGCCCGGCATGGTCATGATCTCACCGCAGACCACCACAACGAAGCCTGCACCAGCACTCAGACGCACTTCGCGGACCGGCAGGGAGTGACCGGCGGGGGCCCCGCGCAGGTTCGGGTCGGTCGAAAAACTGTATTGGGTTTTTGCTATGCAGACCGGCAGGTTACCGTAGCCCTGGTCTTCCCATAGTTTCAGTTGATCGCGAATCTTCCTGTCGGCCAGAACATCATCCGCACGGTAGATTCGTCTGGCAATGGTTTCTATTTTCTCAAACAGGCCCAGATCGTCATCGTAGATCGGGGCGAACTGCGATGCGCCACTGTCGGCGATCTCTGCCACACGGGTGGCGAGGTCTGCAGCACCTTCGGAGCCGAGCTCCCAGTGGCGTGCCACGATGGCCTCGGATCCTTGTTCAGCCACATAGGCTTTTACGGTTCCCACTTCTGCATCCGTGTCGGTAACGAAGCGGTTGATCGCCACGATCACCGGCAGGCCGAAGGACTTTAGATTTTCGATGTGACGACCAAGGTTTGCGCAACCCCTTTTGACCGCCGCAACATTCTCGGGATCGAGGTCGGCCTTCGCCACATCGCCGTTCATCTTCATCGCACGGATAGTCGCGACAAGAACGACACAGTCCGGCACGAGACCTGCCTTGCGGCACTTTATGTTGAGGAATTTTTCCGCACCGAGGTCGGCACCGAATCCCGCTTCCGTCACGACATAGTCGGCCAGCTTCAAGGCCATCGTCGTGGCAATGACAGAGTTACAGCCGTGGGCAATGTTGGCAAACGGGCCACCGTGCACAAAGGCCGGATTATTTTCCAGCGTTTGCACCAGGTTCGGCTGCATCGCGTCCTTCAAAAGCACGGTCATGGCACCATCGGCCCTGATGTCACGGCAGAAGACCGGGGACCGGTCGCTGCGGTAAGCCACGATCATATCGCCCAGGCGCTGTTGCAGATCTTTCAGATCCCGGGCGAGGCAAAGGATCGCCATGACTTCGGACGCCACAGTAATATCAAAACCGCCCTCACGCGGGAAGCCGTTGGCCACACCACCGAGCGACAGGTTAATCTGGCGGAGCGCACGGTCATTCATATCCACAACCCGGCGCCACTGGACACGGCGGACGTCGATTCCACACCGGTTGCCCCAGTAGATATGGTTATCGATCATGGCACTGAGCAGCGCATGGGCGGAGGTGATCGCATGGAAATCACCGGTAAAGTGAAGGTTCATATCCTCCATCGGTATGACCTGCGCATAACCGCCCCCGGCCGCACCGCCCTTCATGCCGAAGTTCGGGCCAAGCGAGGCCTCGCGAATGCACACGGCAGCCTTCTTGCCAATCCGGTTCAGGCCATCGCCGAGGCCCACAGTGGTTGTGGTCTTGCCCTCCCCCGCCGGCGTCGGGTTGATCGCGGTAACCAGGATCAGCCTGCCGTTTTTGCGGGACTGGACGGAGTTGATAAATGCCTGTTCCACCTTGGCCTTGTCATGGCCGTAGGGTAACAGGTGTTCGGGCGGGATGCCCAGTTTGTCGCCGATTTCCTGAATCGGGCGCTTGTCGGCTGCCCGGGCGATTTCGATGTCGGATTTGTAGGCCATAGGCTCCCCCCAAGGTGAATCATGCGGCAGATTTCGCCCGTATGTGTAGCACATGGAAAGGGCCGTGTCTGCCCAGGGCATTTGCGGCTTATTCCGGGCTGTTATCCGCGCCCCACACCTTACGCCATCAGATTTCCGTCGGACGCGGGCAGAAATCCCGTAACAATATTCATCCTGGCAGCACAGCTCCCGTGCCTGGCACAGGGTTTCCAGGGTTTTTCAGATGCGATCAGGCCGGGTCAGTTTCCATCCCGCCATCCCTGCGGCGTGATGTCCTGGTTTTGGGGATGGAGAAGACCGACGGCGTACCGCTGCCAATATCCGTATCATCCCCGTCGCCGTCGCGGCTGAGCGGTTCACCGGCAATCACCTTCGCGATTTCCGCGCCGGTAAGCGTCTCGTATTCCAGCAGGCCCTGGGCCAGGTTTTCAAGATCCTGTGCCCGCTCTGTCAAAATACGCCTGGCGGTGTCGTAGCCTTCGTCCACCAATTTCCTTACCTTATCGTCGATCAGCTTCTGCGTGATTCCGGAGTGGCTGGAGGACGGCTGGTAGTTACCGAGATAGCTCTGATGTTCATTGGCATAGTCGATATAGCCGAGATCTTCATCAAAGCCGAATTGCGTCACCATTGCCCGGGCAATGCGCGTCACCTGCTGGATGTCACTGGCCGCACCAGAGGTAACGTTCTCCCTGCCGAAGATCATCTCTTCAGCCACGCGCCCGCCCATCGCCATAGCGATCTGAGACTTGTATTTGGTATAGCTGACAGACAGCTGATCTCGTTCCGGCAGGCTAAGTACCAAGCCCAGGGCCCGGCCGCGCGGGATGATTGTCGCCTTGTGTATCGGGTCGTGCTGCGGGACATTAAGGCCGACTACGGCATGGCCGGCCTCATGGTAGGCAGTCAGTTTTCTCTCATCCTCGGTCATAACCATGGACCGCCGTTCGGCCCCCATCATGACCTTGTCCTTGGCGTTTTCGAAATCCTCCATAGTCACGAAACGCTTACCGGTCCGGGCCGCCATCAGAGCTGCTTCGTTGACCAGGTTAGCAAGGTCCGCACCGGAGAAACCCGGGGTGCCGCGGGCAATAATGCGCAGGTCCACGTCTGCCCCAAGCGGTGTTTTGCGTACGTGCACATCGAGGATCCTGCGCCGCCCGTTGATATCCGGGTTCGGCACCTGCACCTGGCGGTCAAACCGGCCCGGGCGCAGAAGTGCCGGGTCAAGCACATCCGGGCGGTTGGTCGCTGCCAGAAGTATCACACCTTCGTTCGCTTCGAAGCCATCCATTTCGACGAGCAGCTGGTTGAGCGTCTGTTCGCGTTCATCATTGCCACCGCCATATCCGGCACCCCGATGGCGCCCGACGGCATCAATTTCATCGATGAAGACGATGCACGGAGCGTTTTTCTTTGCCTGCTCGAACATGTCACGTACACGGGATGCGCCGACACCCACAAACATCTCTACGAAGTCGGAACCGGATATGGTGAAGAACGGGACACCGGCTTCCCCCGCGATTGCGCGGGCCAGCAGTGTTTTACCGGTACCCGGGGGCCCCACCAGCAGGGCACCCTTTGGAATTTTGCCGCCCAGACGGGAGAATTTCTGCGGATCACGCAGGAATTCAACGATCTCTTCAAGCTCTTCCTTGGCTTCATCAATTCCGGCCACATCGTCAAACGTGACCCGCCCGTGGCGTTCATTCAGCAGTTTGGCCTTGGACTTGCCAAAGCCCAGGGCACCACCGCGGCCACCACCTTGCATGCGGTTCATAAAGAAGATCCAGATGCCGATCAGAATAAGAAACGGCAGCCATATCCCGAGGGCGGACAGGAAACCGGACTGCTCTTGCGGTTTGGCGACCACGTCTATGCCTTCGGCGACCAGCAGGTTTACAAGCGCATCGTCCTGCTGCGTCGACCGCGGCTGCACGGTGGCGTAGCGATTGCCGTCCGTGGCGATAACCGTGATCATTTCACCATCTATCTGAACCTCGGCAATCTTGCCGTCTTCGACATGGCTGATGAATTGCGAATAGGTCAGCTGACCATCAGATTGGCCATTTTTCCTGTTGGAGAACATGTTGAACAAGGCCACGATCAACAAAAACAGTACGACCCAAAAGATGAGATTTCTGGTATTACCC
Organism: Paracoccaceae bacterium; assembly: GCA_014323795.1. Taxonomy (GTDB): domain Bacteria; phylum Pseudomonadota; class Alphaproteobacteria; order Rhodobacterales; family Rhodobacteraceae; genus Amylibacter. The sequence continues at coordinate 12,617 of JACONK010000017.1, forward strand.
AAGGCGGTTCTCCTGTTGGCGCAAGGATGGTGTGCCAAACCCTAATTCAGCGTTAGTGTAAAAGATAGGCTGCGGTTGTGGCGATTTCAATACTTCAGGATGGATGAAAAGAAGCTCTCCGCACCGCCTTTCAAACGGCATGTCCAGGCACCGGCCTTACCCGCAAAGGGCGCACTTAGCAATTCGCCGTCGCGCCACAGTGAGGGTGAAGCGGCAAGCGCAATCCCGGACCATCCGGTTGCACGCCATTCGGGGCAGTCCCGCATGCCTTTTTTGGTCAGGGGCGCGACGGTGCCCGCGCTAGGGTCACATACCCACCGGGTATCATATGCGCCGATGTTTTCGGATACCGGCATGACCGCGATTTCGCGCACTATTTCGTAGAACCGGCCTCGAATTGGGTGTCCCATGCATCCATGCAAGGTATGCGGCCTTTCATCCATCATCGCTGCCCATAACCTGTCGAGCGCATTGGCCCGCGGGCGGTAATCGGCAGAGGCCACCCAGCAGAGCGTATGGGCAATCAACCGCAGGCGAAGCTCTGCCGGGGCGGCAGACAGCGCGGGGACGTCAAGGGCCACCGAACCGATGTTGTATACCTCTGCGACCTGTCGGGCGAGAGCCAGGGTAGCCTCTTCCAGTGCCTGGCGTGCCCGCGCCATGCGGGCGGCGACCTGGCTGAAATCTTCTGCGTGGAGACCCAATTCAGATAGCACTTTCAAGATTTTACGAGCTTTTACGCGGTCAAATGCCATGTCGTCGTTTGACGGGTCATCTGCCCAAACAACACCCTTATGCCGGAGGTAGGCCCTTAAATCTTCCCGGCACCGGCCCAGCAGGGGACGCCACAGGGTCAATCCGTGACGGCGGCTTTCCATGGCCATACCGGAGAGCCCGTCCACCCCGCTGCCGCGTTTGAGACGCAGCAGAAATGTCTCCGCCTGATCGTTGAGCGTATGGCCGAGAACGAGCGTTCTCAAGCCGTGTCCCGCGGCCCAGTCCGCGAGCAAGCGGTAACGTGCCTTACGCGCATCTGCCTGCAGATTGCCCCCGGGGACATCTGTCCGGCGCAAAATATCGTGTGACACGCCAAGAGCCGTGCACTGTCTTTCTACCTCTGCCGCCTCTTCGGCGGCACCATCACGCAGGCCATGATCCACCGTGGCAACCATAGTTTGCGCACCCGCATCAAGCAGGCCGTGCAAAAGCGCGAGGCTGTCGCTGCCGCCGGACACAGCGACGCCGACCCTGCCGGGATTACGCATCAGATAGTTCTTGAAAAGATCCGCGTTCAGCCGCATCCCAAGGCTGAAAACCGGCTGTTGGCTGCTGGCACAATGGCGGCTGCCGGGTAGCGCACCGGCACCTCAGAGAACATCAGACAGGCCTCCTGGGTTTGTCCAAGTTCCCGCAGGCTAAGGCCCAGGCGATAAAGCGCTTCAGGTGCCTTCACGCCTTCCGGGCTACCGGAATAGCTTTCCAGAAAGGCCCGCGCGGCCTCTTGCCAGTTACCATCGCCAGCCAAGGCAACGCCACGCCAATAATGCGCCTCACCCGTCAACAGCCCCCCGGGAAAGTTTTTAATCAGTGATTCGAATTGCGTGGCAGCGGAAACGAAATCCCTGGCTTCGAGGGTGGCCATCGCCTGTTCAAAGGATGCGCGTTCGCTGTCCGTGGCACCTGTGGTCGCTGTTTCCGCCGACCCTGTGGCTGAGGCCGTATCGGGTGCCGGACCAGTGGCAACTTGCCCGCCAATGGGCATGGTGCGGTCCAACCCGGTCACGTCGCAGCCCGGTTCCAGCTGGCAGAGGCGAAACTCCAGATCACCGATACGATTGGTGCCGTCTTTGACAACGGATTGAATGGTGAATTCCTTCTGCTCGATCAGACCGGTCAGGCGCTGTATTTCCGCCTCAAGCGCATCAATACGCTGCAATGCGGGGGCCGTCTTGTCGTTACCCTGCAAGCCGATGTTGCCAGTGGTCGACAATTCCCGCTTCAGCGAAAATACCTCGCCATAAACAAACTGCAACTCCTGCCGGATATCAGCCAGCGTTTCCGCATCCTGGGCCAGGGCGACAACCGGAATGGCTGCACACAGAAGGCCCGGAAGAAACTTGCGCATCACATCTGCCCCTTGCCCTTGATGCCCTGGAACCCGAGCCCTGCTGTCACCAGTGTAACGGCGCGGCGATTTCTGGCATAGCAGATTTCTTCGGAGCATATCGCGATCGGGCGTTCCTTACCGTAGGTCACAATGTCGATGCGGCTTGCGGCGATGCCTTTGGATACAAGGTAGTCACGCACCGCATTTGCGCGCCGGGCACCAAGGGCGATGTTGTATTCCCGCGTGCCCTGTTCATCCGCATGGCCTTCGATAGTAACGGCATAGGCCGTGTTCTGTAAAAGCCAGTTCGATTGCGCATCAAGCGTACCAATGGCAGTCGGGTTCAAGGTGGACTGGTCCACCTCAAAGAATACGCGATCAACGATGGTCTGGTTGAAGTAGGCCACCGATGTCGGATCATTCACACTGCCGGAACCGGTGTTCGAACCATCATCGCCCGGTCCGCCACGCAAGTCGACGCAGGCGGCAGGCACCATCAGGCAGGTGGCCAGAACCATTGTCTGTTTGAATTTCATTGCTCATCCTCCTTGTCACGCTGATATGACGCGTTTGACGCTTTATAACAGGTCTTAACAGTTACTCCAGAAGGTTTGACCACGCAGGGTCTGACCCGAAGGTGGGTGTTGGTACTTTACGCAGGTTCTGGCCAGTCACATTAACCGAATAGATTATCGGGCCACCATCTGCGCCGGGAATTTCGCGGAAAAACATGATAACGCGCCCGTTGGGGGACCAGGTCGGCCCCTCTTCCAGCCGGCTACCGGTTAACAGACGCTCGCCGGAGCCGTCGGTGCGCATCACGCCGATATGGAACCGGTCGTTGAGGATTTTCGTAAAGGCAATCAAATCACCGCGCGGGGACCAGACCGGGGTTGCATACCGCCCCTCACCCCGGCTGATGCGCTGCGCGTTACCACCGTTTGCGCCCATCACGTAGATCTGCTGCCCGCCCCCGCGATCCGATTCAAAAACGATCCGGCTGCCGTCCGGGCTGTAGCCGGGCGCGGTTTCAATGGCCGGGGTCCGGGTCAGCCGGGTCTTTTGCCCGGTGGCCAGATCAACCGAATAGATGTCCGAGTTCCGCCCGTCCGACAACGACATGATTGCCCTTTGCCCGTCCGGACTGAACCGCGGCGCAAAACTCATGTTGCGATCCTGGTCGATCAGACGGCGCCTAAGCGTGTCGACATTCATCAGGAAAACCTGCGGTACGCCGGTCTCATAGCTCGTGTAGATAATTTCCCGTGCGTTGGGGGAAAACCGGGGGGCCAGAACGATGCTGCTGCTGTCGGTCAGGTAGCGGTTGTTGGCACCGTCGTAATCCATCACCGCGAGCCGCTTTTTGCGTGCGTCCTTCGGACCTTCTTCAGCAATATAGACAATCCGGCTGTCAAAATAGCCCTGCTCGCCCGTCAGGCGGGCATAGATCCTGTCAGCAATCTTGTGGCCAATCCGCCGCCACGCCCGGGTGGAGGCAGCAAACTGCAGCCCTTCCATCTGGTTTTGGCTAAAAATATCAAACAGCCTGAAGCTGACCACCATTTGATTGTCGTCAGTGACAGTGACAGCCCCGGTGATCAGTGCATGAACATTGATCACCTTCCAGTCCGCATACTGCACCGGTGCGTTAAAATTAGTGACCCGCCCGATGTGCGCATCTGCCGGAATCGCCCGAAAAAGGCCGGAGTTCACAAGATCCGCGGTCACCAACTCTGTCAATTGGCCCGCAAGGGTGTCCGCCGCAGCGGTTTCTGCGATGAAACGGGGGATTGCCACCGGCACAGGTTCGATTACACCTTCGGTGATCTCGATCCTCAGGGGGCCGGATTGTGCGTGGGTCATAGACGCACCGAATGCCAGAAGGCATGCGATAATCAGTTGTCTTGGCATACCGACTCTCCTGCGGCGGGTTTCATGCAGCCCTGTCATCGTCAGCGCAACACCATCTTCTGCGGGTTAAATACCACTTCGAGTGTCTTCCACTGCTCATATTTCTCGCGCGGCAGCTTGTAGGGGGCGCAGCGGAACAGCGCACGGCTGCCTGCCTCGTAGGCCTGTTTGATCAGTCCCTGCGGGCTGCCGGCGGGTTCGAGCAGCCTGGGGCTGTCGGCCAGTTCACCCTCCGGCGTCAGCTCCACACTCAAAACAACAACCAGATTGCCTGCATCCCGCACACCATAGGGGACGTTCCAGCACTCCTGGACAGCCAGAACCAACGCGCCTTTTTCAAACGAGGTCAAGGGCGGGCCCGGGTTGGCGGAAACCTGCCGGACTATCTTCAGCGCATCGGCAATGGCCTTTGCCTCTGCTGCCTTGCGTGCCTCTTGCGCAACGGTCACTGCCTGCTTTTCCTTAACCTCCCGCACCGCAAGGGCGTGCTGCACGATGTCAGCCGGGCGGCCTTTCGGACGGGTCGATTTGATCGGCGCAATACTGTCCGGGGCTGCATCCGGCGTGATCCGGGTGGTGCTTTCCCTGGGTGCGGTTTCCTCTGTTGTTTCTGCTTGCGCCATCGCTTTCTCGCCGGGCACGGTTGCAGCCTGAATGTCGTTCGAAATTTCCGCATCGGGTGCCGGCTTGTCATTCACTCTGTTGTCAATCCGCGGTGCCGGACGCGGTTTGGACCACAAAGGGGCGAACCGGCTGTCGTACACTTCCCCCAGGCTGTCCTGATGTGACACCAGAGCGTCTGGCACAACGACAGCATTCCCCGTCGCCTCTTGCCCGGTGTCCGCCAATTCCGGTGCTTCTGTCGGTAGCGGGTCCGGCAGGAAATCCGGCTCTGCCGTCCGGGCTTCCGACGGTCCTGGCACTTCTGGTGTTTCAGGTGCATCCGTTCGCCGGGTTACGGAGGCATCCGGCACAGATTCCGCCATCTCCGATGCCACCTGCTGCGAGGCAATCGCCGCATCCGGTACCGGCACCGAACCGGACATGGAATTAAACTCGTCACTTGTGATGATCGATACCTCGGCGATCCGGATCGCCTGGCTTTCATCACTGTTAAAAAGCGGTCCGCCAAAGATCAAAAGGCCGAGAATGGCCCCGTGCAAAAAAATAGAAATCCCTGGCCCGGTTTGCACGGCTTACTCACCCGCACCTGCGGAAGGTGTGCCATCCAGCATCGGCCCGCCCGGTTCGGTCACCAGCCCGATGTTGCGGAACCCGCCTGCATTGAGCGCACCCATGATTTCCATTACCCGGGCGTAAGGCACGGCCCCGTCGGCACGGAGAAAGACCCTGGCATCCTTCCGTTCAGCCGCCACGGTGCGCAGGTGCGGGATTAATTGTTCGCGTTTGATCGGCTCGTTCTGCAATACCAGTTGCCCGTCGGCGGAAATGGCAAGTGCCAGCGGCTCCTCCTCTTTCCGCGGCAACGGGGCTGCAGCGGTTTTGGGCAGTTGAATCGGTACGCCCACAGTCAGCAAGGGGGCGGCGACCATGAATATTATCAAAAGTACCAACATCACGTCCACAAAGGGGGTAACATTGATTTCTGACATCGGTTTGCGCCCGGCAGTGCCGCGGCGATTCTTGCGCCCCCCGCCGCCTCCGCGGTCAATAACCCCGGAACCCATGTCAGCTGTCCAGCTGGCGCGACAGGATGGTCGCGAATTCGTCGGCAAAACCGTTATAGCTGCCGATGATCTTGTCCGCATCCGATGACAATTTGTTGTAGAAGATCACCGCCGGAATAGCCGCCAAAAGGCCGAGTGCGGTGGCAAGCAGTGCCTCCGCGATACCCGGGGCCACAACAGCCAGGTTGGTATTCTGCCGGATTGCAATTTCTTCAAACGCGTGTTTGATGCCCCAGACAGTGCCGAACAGGCCGACAAAGGGTGCAATAGAGCCCACGGTCGCCAGGAATGTCAGACCATTGTTCAGCTGCTCCGCCTCCCGGTTTATAGCCACATCCATGGACCGGTCAATTCGCGCCTGGGCACCGGCAATCAGGTTTCCATCCGACCGGTGCGACCGGTGCCATTCAACCATACCGGCCGCAAAAATCCGCTCCGACGCACCGCGCGGGTTCGGGCCGAGTTTGGCATAAAGCTCATCAAGCGGCTCGCCGGACCAGAATGCCCGATCAAAGAGATCACTTTCCCGCCGGGCAATGCGGTAGTTGATGAATTTCTGGATGATGATCCCCCAGGACCAGACCGATGATAATGCCAGCACAATCATCACAATCTTAACGGTCAGGGTTGCTCGCAAATAGAGTGCCACAAGAGAGAAATCAATCTCCTGCACACTGGCAAGGGTTTCTGTTTCCATTTTCCCGACACACGTCTGCCTCTTGGCCCCGGCTTGGCCCGAGACACGTTTTTGCGGGATAGTAATCCCCGGGCGCACAAAAAACCACTGTCTCCGGGGTGTTTGAATCTCAAATTACCGTCAAAGTCCCAACTTTGCGCGAATTTCTGCCGGGAAACGGGCGGGCTTGCCGCTGTCAGTAAGGCAGACCACTGTAATTTCAGAGGCAAATAACGCCTCTTCCCCCCGAAATACGTCCTGGAAAAAGATGATACGGGTGCGGCCGGACTGTTCCAGATCAGTCACAATTGTAAGCGCATCGTCGAACCTGGCGGGCCGCAGGTAGGTCGCCTGCACCTGTCGCACCGCAAAGACAAGTCCCCGGTCCGTCTTCAGCGCACCCTGGTCTATGCCTGCTTCACGCACGATGGTGGATCGGGCACGTTCGATAAACTTCAGATAATTGGCGTAATAAACAATTCCCGCCATGTCGGTATCTTCGTAGTAGACGCGGGTTTCAAAACGGTGGGTCATGCCTGCTCCTGAATTGAGGCCAGTCCACGGCCTTCGGGCCCGGGTGCCGATGCAAAGGGCATAACCTGAAGGTTGTTGACAGCAAAATTCGGGACCGGGCTGTTGTTTTCGAAAAGAGAGGAGAATCACAGGAAATTTGCACCAGGCCCCGGATCCCGCCCCCCGGTGACGCGCCGGTTATGGCAAGCGTCTTGTTAAGTGCTGCATCGGTGCCGTCAGCGTACCATCTTCCACGCCAGGAATAACCGGGGCGAAAGGTGTGTTCCCGCGGGCAAACCGGCGGGTGCCGCCGGGCGCAGGGAACAGCGGTACCGGGTCATCCGTGACATCAGGCATGCGCAATCGCTGAGTGCATTATCCAAGTGCCGCCACCCGGGCCTGCGCCGCGTGGAGTGTCGCTATTTCCTTGCCCAGGGCTGCCACCCGCGCACGGTTTTCGTCAACCACCTCCTCAGGTGCGTTGGCGATGAATTTCTCGTTCGACAGTTTCTTCCGCAATCCGCCCAGCTCCCCTTCAAGCTTGTCCAGAGTCCTGGCAAGGCGTACCTTTTCCGCACCGACGTCTATCAGATCGGCGATCGGCAGGCAGACAGATCCGCCTTCGACCGCGAGGGTCACCGCACCTTTCGGTGCTGCGTCGGCCGAGGCAATCTCCTCAATCCGGGCGAGCCGTTTGATCATCGCCTGATTGCGTTCCAGTGCCGCCGACGCCGGCCCATCAAGGCCCAGCAGCACCAGATCGGTCTTCGCGCCCGCGTTCACGCGCATCTGCGCCCGGACGGAGCGGATTTGCTCGATCAGATCGATAACCCGGTTCACCTCCCGTTCCGCAAGGGCGTCCACCAGTTCCGCCCCGTAGGCCGGCCAGTCACCGTGGGCGAGCATCTTCGGCCGCTCCGCGATTTTCGCCCAAATCTCCTCCGTTATGTATGGCATGATCGGGTGCAGCATCAGGAGGCACTGGTCGATGACCCATGCCATTGTCGCCCGTGTCTCTGCCTTTTGTGCGCCATCGCCTTGCAACAGAGGCTTGGTGAATTCCACATACCAATCGCAGACCGTGCCCCATACAAAGGCATAAAGCGTGTGCGCCGCATCGCCGAACCGGTAGGCACCGAGTGCTGCATCCACCGCCTCCCGCGCTTTGGCCGTTTCTCCCACGATCCACCTGTTAACTGTCGTCGCGCAAGTCGCCGGATCAAATTCCGGGTGCGGCTTGCAATCGTTCAGTTCCGCAAATCGTGCGGCGTTCCACAGTTTCGTGCCGAAGTTGCGGTAGCCCTGAATGCGGCTGGTACTGAGCTTCAGATCCCGCCCCCTGGCCGCCATGGCCGTCAGCGTGAACCGCACTGCGTCCGCGCCGTATTCGTTTATCAGTTCCAGCGGGTCAAGCACGTTGCCGAGCGATTTGGACATCTTCTTGCCCTTCTCGTCGCGCACCAGCGCGTGCACACAGACTGTGCGGAAGGGCACCCCTTTCACCACCTCCAGCTGCATCATCATCATACGGGCGACCCAGAAGAAGATGATATCAAAGCCGGTGACGAGCACATCCGTCGGAAAATAGCGTTTCAGTTCGGGCATATCCCCGGGCCAGCCCAGTGTGCCGACAGGCCAGAGGCCGGAGGAAAACCAGGTATCGAGGACGTCGGGGTCGCGAAAGACTATTACCCTGCCACCAATGGTTCCGGAAAGATGAGAGACCGTCGCCTTGTAAATTTTCTCCGACTCCTCCCCGGATAGTTCAGGGTTTTCGGTAAAATGGATCCTCTGTGCATAATCTTTCCCGTAATACTCTCGCATAAGATGAAGGGCTTCCGCTTCCGACACCGCACAAAAGTGCTTGAGCCGGCTATAGTCTACACTGATCGAATCTGATTTTCGCTCCACAACAGCTGGCCCATACCAGACCGGGATCCGGTGGCCCCACCAGAGCTGGCGGGAAATGCACCATGGCTCAATGTTCCTGAGCCAGTGGAAATAGACCTTCTCAGCCCGTTCCGGCAGGATTTTGGTGTGCCCGTCGCGAACGGCCTGAATCGCCGGGGCAGCCAGTTTTTCGGCATCCACAAACCACTGGTCGGTCAGCATTGGCTCAATCACGACCCCGGAGCGGTCACCGAAGGGCTGCATGATCGGTTTCGATTCAACCATTGGCACCAGCGCATCAGCACCTTCCGCCCCGGGTTTCAGGGCTGCCTTGCCAAGGGCCGGGTTGTCGGCGCGGGTCATCACGGCCAGGCCTTCAGCGGTGATCGCCCCGACCACCTTCCCGCGCGCCTCAAACCGGTCCAGGCCGCGCAGGTGGTCGGGGACAAGGTTCAGTTCATCCACGGACTGTTCCGTGAAGTCTGCCCCTTCCGCGATAGCCTGGGCCTGTTCGGCCGCAATCGCATAGGGTGCGCCGTCGGCCCGCATCCGGCCCCTGGTATCCATCAGGCGGTACATCGGAATGCCGCCGCGTCTGGCGACCTGGCAGTCGTTAAAATCATGCGCCCCGGTGATCTTTACGGCACCGGAGCCGAAGTCCGGGTCCGGGTATTCGTCAGTGATAATCGGAATCAGACGGCGCTGTTCTTTCGGTCCGATCGGGATTTCGCAGAGCTTGCCCACGATGGGTGCGTAGCGTTCATCGCCCGGATGCACGGCAACGGCACCGTCGCCCAGCATCGTCTCCGGCCGGGTGGTGGCGATGGAGATGTAGTCGCGCTCCTCTTCCAGCAGGACGTTCCCGTCCTTGTCCTTCTCGGCGTGGGTATAGGTCGCACCGCCCGCCAGCGGGTATTTGAAGTGCCACATGTGACCCGCGACCTCTGTGTTTTCCACCTCGAGGTCGGAAATTGCGCTTTCGAAATGCGGATCCCAATTCACCAGCCGCTTGTCGCGATAGATGAGGCCCTTGTTATAAAGATCCACAAACACCTTCAGGACAGCGTCGTGGAAATTCCCCTCCTCTCCTTCCGGGGCATCGGGGGCACCGGACATCGTGAAAGCCTCCCGCGACCAGTCGCAGGAGGCACCGAGCCGTTTCAACTGGCCGATGATCGTCTTGCAGGACTGTTTCTTTTGTTGCCAGACGCGGTCGGTGAACGCCTTGCGACCCAGTTCCACACGAGTGCCTTCCCCTCGCGCTGCCATCTCGCGCTCCGTCACCATCTGGGTGGCGATGCCTGCGTGGTCCGTGCCCGGCTGCCAGAGCGTGTCGAACCCCCGCATCCGGTGCCAACGCACCAGCACATCCTGCAGCGTGGTGTTGAACGCATGCCCCATGTGCAGGCTGCCCGTCACGTTAGGCGGCGGAAGCATGATACAAAAGGCATCGTCCCGGCTGGCGTTGGCTCCGGCGGCAAAGGCGTTGATATCTTCCCAGGCCCGGGTGATACGGGGTTCTGCCGCTGCGGCGTCAAAAGTCTTTTCCATCGGCATGGGATTGCTTCCGTTGAAACGCGTGTCCGGCACCGTCTAACGACTTGCATGGCGAAGGGAAAGACCTGTGCCCTGACGGGCCTGGAAAATCTGTCCCGGCTCATTGCAGGGTGTGGTGCCGCGTTAGATCCATATGGCAGAAGTATCGCCGGTGTGCCGCGGGCTATTATCTTTGGCATGGCTTGCCCGCATTGCGCCAACGTGGCCCGTGCGTTCGATTTGCCGGGTTGCCAAATCCGCGCCAGGCCGACATACGGGGCCGATAAACACGGACGCAGCACAAGGATTGCCATGATCGGTCGCCTGAATCACGTCGCCATAGCCGTGCCTGATCTGGACGCGGCGGCAGACCAATACCGCACTACCCTGGGTGCCAATGTCGGTGCCCCCCGGGAAGAACCCGACCATGGCGTGACGGTTGTTTTCATTGATTTGCCCAACACGAAAATCGAGCTGCTCTGCCCCCTGGGCAAAGGTTCCCCCATTGAGGGATTTCTCGCCAAAAATCCGGCGGGCGGCATCCACCACGTCTGCTACGAAGTCGATGATATCCTGGAGGTTCGGGACCGGCTCAGCGCGGCAGGTGCACGGGTTCTGGGCAATGGGGAACCGAAGATCGGCGCCCATGGCAAACCGGTGTTATTCCTGCACCCCAAAGACTTCAACGGGGTGCTGGTGGAGCTGGAACAGGTATGACGATCGGTGCGGCACTTGTCCTGTTTGCCATCGTCTGGTTCATGGTTTTGTTCATCGTGCTGCCCTTGCGGTTGACGACCCAGGGGGAATGTGGCGATGTGGTTCCGGGTACGCCGAAATCCGCACCCGCCAACGTGAACCTGAAACGCAAGGTGCTGTGGGTCACAATTGTGTCGGCGGTGATTTGGGCCGGACTGGCGGCGGTCATCGTGACCGGCGTTATCTCAATCGGGCAATTTGATATCTACAACGGGATTTAGCCCTTGGCCGCCTGCCAGCAGGCGCAGGGATTCCGCATGGATGCGCGGGTCACCCGCGGCAATAACCTGCCCGCCCTGATGGGCGGGGCCACCCTGCCAGTTCGTTACGATACCGCCTGCGGCCTTCACCAGGGCAAGGGGGCCATGGATATCATAGGGTGCCATGCCTGCTTCAATCACCAGATCAACCTGTCCAGACGCGAGCAGGGCATAGGCGTAACAGTCCATGCCGTAGCGCACGAGCCTTGCCGCCGCCGCCACACGCTGAAAGGCGGCCTTCTCTGCCAGGGTGCCGACCTCTGGAAACGTAGTGAAGAGCGTGGCCAGCCCCAGTGTGGCGCACGGGCGCACCCGGATGCCGCATGTCTGCCCGCCATGGTTCCGATACGCACCGTCCGGCCAGCCCCAGAACCGTTCACGGATGAAGGGCTGATCAATCATGCCGATGGTCGGCCCGGTTTCCGGCCCGACGGCGATCAGCACCCCCCATGTCGGCGTACCGGAGATAAATCCGCGCGTTCCATCGATGGGGTCAAGCACCCAGGTCAGCCCGGTGCTGCCGGTCTGCCGGCCGAATTCTTCGCCCAGGACAGCGTCATCCGGTCTGGCCGCAGCCAGGATCTGCCGCATCGCCTCCTCGATCCCGCGGTCGGCGGCTGTGACCGGATCAAACCCGCGGGCATCCTTGTTTTCCAATCCCTGGTCAGGCAGCCGGAAATACCGCATAGCGACCGGGCGGGCCGCATCTGCCAGGGCATGGGCCACCGAAAGCAGCTCCGCGCCCCGATCAGACACGGCGGATATTCAGGGGTGAACAGTTCAGCCGCCGGAGCGTGACGATTCCGGCACGGCTCATGACATAAGTATTCCTGCCATCGGGAAGGGAAAGACAGGTGGTGCCGCGGGTTATGACGGGGCGAGATGCTTCTGCCATTAAATCCCCGCGTTGTCCGGCCGGCCATTTCCCTGTCCGGAGGATTGCCGGCGGGCCGGCGAGGTTTAACCCCGTGGCGGGGGCCGCCGGGCGACATGAACAGGTCACGCCACGCATGGCGGCAGGGCAGGCTGACCCGGCCCAGCCCCTGGGCCGATGCAACCCAATCTGCCCTGTCGGGCCGCCTTCGAGCCCGTGCCGCACCTGATCCCCGGGCACCGGCCCGGGCACCGGATCGTCGGGAGGGATTGGACGGAACGTGCCGGCGCGGTTCATATTTTGCCTTGCAATCCTGTATTTGCCGGGCAACCCTGTATTTGCCGGAAACGGGATAGCCGCCTTTGCGCCGATGTGTCAACCTCACCAGGGCACAAGCGGCCGCAGACGGCGGCACCGCAAAGGCCTGACCCGGGTGCACGAATCCGGCCAATTGATTCAGGGGCATTGCACGAAGGCGTGTTTTCCGGATTGATTTAGAACCCGGAAACAGAAAGAACAGGCCATGACTATGCGGAAATCAGCCGAACCGTCCCGGATGCGGGCCCGGATGCGGGGGCAATGTGTCGTGCAATACGGGGCACCCCTGCGCACTGAGGTGCGGGATGTGCCGGCGATAAGTTCCCGGGAAGTGCTGATAAGGGTACGGGCCTGTGCGCTCAACTTCGGTGATCTGTTGCTGATCAAGGGCAGTTATCAGGAAAAACCGGCACTGCCCTTTGTGTTGGGAATGGAATTTTCGGGGGATATCACCGCTATCGGTGCCGATGTCAAAGACCTGCGTGTCGGTGACCGGGTGCTGGCCTGCAACGGCACCGGCGGGCTGGCGGATTACGCGGCCGTGGCCGGTGCTGTCTGCCACAGGATCCCGGACACGATGAGCCACGTCAACGCGGCGGCCTTTCCCGTTGCTTATGGCACGGCCCATGTCGGGCTGGATTACCGGGCGCGCCTTGTCCCGGGGGAACGACTCATCGTCACGGGGGCCGCAGGCGGTGTCGGGCTGACGGCGGTGGAACTTGGGACGCGCATGGGGGCAGAGGTTGTGGCCGTGGCCCGGGGTGCCGCGAAGCTTGATATTGCGCGGGCAGCCGGGGCGATTCATACGCTTGACAGTGACACGACCGATTTGCGGGAGGCGGTCAAGGCGCTCGGCGGGGCCGATGTGGTGTATGACGTTGTGGGCGGTGAGCAGTTTCGCGCCCTGATGCGGGCCACCAACCCGGACGGGCGGCTGATCCCGCTCGGCTTTGCCTCTGGCACTGTGCCGCAGATCCCGGCAAATCACCTGCTGGTAAAGAACCTGACCGTGATCGGGTATTATTGGGGCGGCTATGCGCGCGTTAACCCGAAGGTTCTGCACAGTAGCATGAAAACATTGTTGGGATGGTGGGAAGCCGGTGACCTGAACCCGCGCATCAGCCATGTTTTGCCCTTTGATCAGGCCAACGAGGCCCTTGATCTGCTGCGTACGCGCACGGCCACCGGCAAGGTGGTTGTGGAAATCGGCTGACTGTTGCGCAGCCCTTGCGCCGCCGTTTTTTGATTCGGGGGGATCAGGGGCCGCGGAACCTGCCCGGTTCTGACCCTTCCCCGGATGCAGGCGATTACACATCCGGACGCAACCCGGCAGATGCGGTCCGCGGGAATTTATCGGGCATGGGAGAATTAAACGGCACGTTTTACGCGGGATATGAAAATGCCAAATCCCGACGTCCCCGAAATGCGGAAGAAAAACCGTCCGGTCCGGTGACACCTTGCGTATTATGCGGGGAAGGAACAGGGCATTGAATTTGTCAGCCTGAATTCCATCCTGGGCAGTTTCACATTTCCTTACGCACAGGTCTGGTGCCCGCCGGTAAAATCCGGGTCATATTGATGGCGGTGCCGCGGCAGGCACGGGGCTGACGGGTCAGTCCATCTCCAATTCCGGCAGGGTGTTTACGATTTTCATTGTTTCCAGGCTGATGGTGATGACGCGGCAGAGCAGGTCCAGGGGGTAGCGGGGGTTTTCCATGGTTTCCCGTGCCCAGGCGTTGGCATCGTTCACGATACCGCTCTTCCTGTCCGTGCGCAGGCCCTGGCGTTGCATGACCCATTCGATGGCGGGGCGACCGCTGACCACATATTCCCAGGCGGCCGGGGGAATACCGGTGAGTGTGATGTGATCGTTATAGCGGATGGTTGTGCGGTCCTTGTCGCGGGCGGTGCCGCCGAGGCGCATTTTGGTGACGCGATAAAAGGTGGCCGGGGCCGATTGGGCCAGGGGGTGCCGTGCCGGGTCGCCTTTCGCAAAGGTGACGGGGAAGGGGGTGGCGGTACAGAAGTTGACGTGCAGATCGCCCAGTTTCTGGCCGGCAGCGCGCAGCGCGCGGAAGGTTTCCGCATCGGGCGGCGGGGGGATGCGGGGGAGGGTGCGGGTGAGGTTGTTTTTGAAGCGGGTGCGGTAGGCTGGATGGTGCAGCAGGCCGTAGATGTAGTGGAACAGATCGGTGTGGGTGAGGGGGGTGTCGGGGCAGGCGGTTTGGAAGCGGGCGCAGGCGGCGGGGGTGATGGCCGGGCGGCGCGGGGGCCGGATGCGGGACGGGGGTTCGTTTGGCGGGGCGGGATCGTAGAGGTACAGGGGGAAGCACTGGCCGACTTCTATCGCGCCGTCGCAAGGGATATGATCGGTCATCAGGCAGGAAAAGCCGGACTTTGCACCTGGGCCGGTGACGATGATGACGCGGTTTTCCGCCGCGTCCCCCTCCCTGTGCGGGGGGAAGAGGTTGCCACCCCCCCGCCCGTGCGGGGGAAGAGTGCGGGCATTTGGTAGACACAGTTGTTCCAGTATCTGTCAAAATAAAGCCATTGTTTGGTGAAGGGGCGGTAGAGTGACGGGGTGATTGCGGATGGACGATACGAACCCTTCTTGCCCTTTGCCACGTCCTTCCTTTGCACCCGGTCCCAGCTGATGTGTTGCGGGTCGTTGGTAAGGAAGTCTTCGGGCTTTTGGGTTTTGTCGGAGGCTTGGTAGCGATCAACCTCGGCGTTATAGGTTTCGATCATGCGCTTCATGTTCGCGGCCAGGGTGGTTTTGCTGGCGTTATAGGCCCAGGCGTCGCGCCTTGTCGCCACGCCCATGGAATAATTCTCAAAAATCCCCTCTTCTGCACCGCGCTTGGCGCCGAGGAGGGGGAATTGGTCAAAACCCGGGGCGTTTTGGTTCAGCCAGGTGCCGGCGGCGTCCGGGGTGACGGGCTGCCAGGCGCCGGCCCGGGTGATGCCATTGATGGATTGGAAGCTGCGCAGTTTGGCCAGTTTCTGCTTTTGGGAAAGGTTGTCGCCAATGTCGTGGAAGTGGATGCGGCCGTGGTGCGGGGCGGCGGGTTTTTTCACCAGGACGGAGATGGCGACGCTGGTCATGCTGGCCTGGCCAAAGATGTTTTCGCCTTCGCCGGCGGTGCCGCCGGAGAGCATATTTTTGCGAATGTCGCCGCGCAGGTGAATGATGTAGAGGTCGCTGAATTCGGCGGCGCAGCATTTGCGCAGGCCGTCGGCGGCCTTGCCATCGATCCAGCCGGCATTGGTGACGAAGGCAATCACGCCCGACTCGCCAATGCGATCCGAGGCCCAGCGGAGGGCGCGGATGTAACTGTCATACAGGGCGTTTTTCAGGTGGGCGGTGGACTGCGCGGCGTAGGTGGTGCGGATGCGGGCGTCCAGGCCGGGGTAGGGCCGGTTGGCGGCGTTGTCATTCGCGCTCTTCTGGCCGGCGGAATATGGCGGGTTGCCGATGATGACGGTGATGTCTGCCGCGGCCTGGCGGGTGCGGCGTTCGGCATTATCGCGGAACAGGCTTTTGGCAACCAGATCGCGGGCCTGTTCATACATCTGAAAGGTGTCGGTCAGGGTCAGGCCGGGGAAGGGGGTATCATCCGTGCCAGCCTGTTCGGCGCAGGTGGTTTCGATGTTCACGGCGGCGATGTAGTAGGCGAGGGGCACGATTTCATTGGCGTGGATCTCCTCAGCGTATTTGCGGGGCAGGTCGGCGGGCGGGAGCAGGCCGGATTGCAGCAGGCGGGTGATGAAGGTGCCGGTGCCGGTGAAGGGATCCAGGATATGGACGCCGGGGGCGCCCAGGGTGGTGCCGAAATGTTCGGCCAGGGCATCCTGGGCGGAGTGGAGGATGAAATCCACCACCTCCACCGGGGTGTAGACGATGCCGAGGCGCTGGGCCAGGGTGGGAAAGGCGGTGCGAAAGAAGCGATCATACAATTCCAGGATCAGTTTCTGGCGCGCGCCGGCGGTGCTTATGCCCTCTGCCCGCCTGCGCACGCTTTCGTAAAAGCGTTCAAGGCTGTCTGCCTCGCCGGCGTCCGCGGCCGGGCTGGCCAGTTGGCCGAGGGCGGTGGCCATGGCACGGGACACGGGGTTGCGGGCGGCGGCGGTGCTGCCCTGAAACAGGGCGTCAAAGACCGGCCGGGTGATCATGTGCTGGGCCAGCATCTCAATGGCCTCGGCTTCGGTGATGGCGGGGTTCAGCTCTTCGTGCAGGTCCGCCAGGAAGGTGGCCAAGGCCTCCCGTGCCGGGCCGGGCTGTGCGGTGGCGGCGGTGATGCGGGCGATGTGGGCCCCTGCTATGGCGGCGATGTCTGTGGCCCAGTTTTCCCAATATTCGCGGGTGCCGCATTTTTCCACAATTCTGGCCATGATGGCGCGGGTGAAGGACTCCAGGGCGAGTTCGTATTGCGCGGCGGCTTCGTTTAAAGTGCTGATGTCCGGCCCGGCGGCGGTTCCGCCGCCGATATCGGCGCGGGCGGGTTGGCTGGTGGCGGTGGCGAAATCTGTGGCAATGGCGGTGGTGGGCAGGGCGGGCAGGAGGATATCCAGTTTATCGCGGATGTCTTCGCCCAGGCCGGCCTGGTTGATGCGGGCATCCAGCCGTTCATCGTGGGCGCGCAGGGCGTTGAGGATTTGCCAGACGGTTTGGAAGTGTTCATTGTTGTTCAGGGCCTGGTCGGGTTCGGTACCGGGCGGGATGACGACGGGCAGGATAACGTAGCCCAGGGTTTTGCCGGGGGCGCGGCGCATGACGCGGCCGACGGCCTGGACCACATCCACCTGGCTTTTGCGGGGGTGCAGAAACATGATGGCATCCAGGGCGGGAACATCGACGCCTTCGGACAGCAGTTTGGCGTTGGTCAGGATGCGGCAGGGGGTGTTGTCCGGGGTGGTGGTGCCGTTGCCCGTGTCGGGGTCTTCCCGGAGCCAGCGCAGGGCGTCTTCGCGCCCGGTGGCGTTGAAGGTGCCGTCAATATGGCGCAGCTCCACCGCCTGGGCCGGGGCATCGGGGGTTGTTGCGGTGTATTCCTGCACGACGGAGGCGAATTCCTGCCCGATGATTTTGGAGGATTTGATGCTGTTGCAAAAGGCGATGGCGCGCTGCATCGGGCGGCTGCCCTCCCCGGGCATGTCTGCCTTGGTCAGCGCGCGGTAGCAGCCGATGATTTTCGTGGCGTTATCCGCAGAAAGTTCCGGGCCGTCGCGCATGCGGGCAAGGATGGTGTCGGGGATGTGCCCCTCATCGACGGCGAGGACCACCACCTTGTAATCGGTCAGCAGCTGTTCCTGGACCGCCGTGCCGAAGCCCAGGTGAAACAGGGTTGCGCCGAACATGGCGGTGTTATCCATGGAGGCGAGGGTGGCCCCGTGATCATCGGCCTTGCGTTTTGCCGGTTCGGCAAAGATGCGGGGTGTGGCTGTCATATACAGGCGTTTGCGGGCCTGCACATTTTCATCGCTGTGGATGCGCCGGAAGGCGCTTTCCCCCTGCCCCTGCAGCGTCACGCCGGTGGTGCGGTGCGCCTCATCACAAATGGCCAGGTCAAAGGGCGGCAGGCCGTGGTTCTGTTGGGCGGCTGTCAGCACATCGATGGAATGATAGGTGGCGAAGATCACCGTCATCTGCCCGGCCGGGATCCGGGCCGCCTGGCGGGCCAGCTGTGCCGCATCGGTTGTGGCGGGAACGGCCAGGTCGTGAAGGGTGAGATCCAGGCTGTCCGGGTCCGTCCGTTTGCCGATTGCGGTATCGGAACAGACAGAAAAGGCGGTGAACGGCCAGGTGCAATCGGTTTTCCAGGCGCGCAGGGTCTGCTGCATCAGGGCCAGGGAAGGCAGCATATACAGCACCCGGCCGGCCATGCGTTCGGCAATGGCCAGGGCGGTGAAGGTTTTGCCGGTGCCGCAGGCCATGATCAGTTTGCCCCGGTCCGCCGTTTCCAGGCCCGTTGTGACTGCCTCCAGGGCATCCTTCTGGTGGGGGCGCAATTCTTTCCCTGGGGTCTGGGTGACGGTGCCGTCCTGCAGGAACTGCTGCCAGTTGAGGCTGCCGGCCTCCAGTTCTGCCAGGGGGATGCGGCGCCAGGGTTTTGACAGCCGGTCCAGGGTGGTTTGCGCGTTTCTGACGGGGCCTTCGGCGGTTGTGTCGATGAGGATCAGTTCCGCGAAATCCCTGTTTGCGGCGGCGGCGATGAAACTGTCGATGGCGGGTTTATTGATATGCCGTGCCTCCATGAATTTGCACTGGATGGCGGCGTGGCCGGTGCCATCGGCCCGGGTGGCCACCAGATCGATCCCGGTATCGGTGCGGGGCAGGCCACGGGTGGCGGCCCATGCGCCCCAGGGCTGCACATCGGACCAGAGATCCCTTTGCACCGGGTCGTGCAGCAGCCAGGTGCGCACCACCCTTTCAAAATACGCGCCCTTTTCGCGTTCTGACCGGGCATGGGTGCGGGCGTTTTCCAGAAGCTGCCGGAGGGAGGGCATGTTTTCCTGTCCTTTGGGTTTTGGGGCGGCCGATGCACGGGGGCCGCAGGGGCGGGTACCGGTTTATGGCATGATGTGCCCGACTGTCAATGTGGGTACCGTCTGGCCGGCATGGCCAGCTGAGGCCATTTGGGCCTCCCCGGTTTGCGGAAGCCCCGCCTTTTGTGCAGCCTGGGCATCAAAGCAGGTTACCGCTGCCCCGGTATCTATCAATGCAAGGCCGCTTACGGGGGCAGGCGGGGCCTGGTTGTGGCGGGTTGCTGCGCATCGCCGGGGGGTGTGCGTGTTACCCGCAGGGGCGGGCCATGGTGTGCCAGGGTTTCCGGGGCGGGTTCAGATTTCCCGTCCGGGGTTTTGCTTTCATGCCTGGCGTTCAGGATTGGCATGGGATGCCCAGGGCAAGCACGGGTACGGTGAATGTCGGGGTGCCTTCCCCCGACAGGCGCACAAAAAAGGGGCCGCGGCCGAAGCGGCGCATGCCCTCTGCGATAGCCATTTTTCGGGTTGCAAAATGGCCGATCAGTGCCGCCCCCTTGATCAGCAGGTGGCGGTTGGTGTGTTTGTGCAGGAATTCATCCCGGCGGGATTCGTAAAACGAGCGTTCCCGGGACAGGGGGTTTTGCGGTTTGTTTGACATGTTTTGCCTGTTCTTCGGGATTTTGGTTGGTGGTTGATGCGGGGTGCACCCGGCGTTCAGGGGCTTTTCAGGAAAGCCGGAATAACGAGTTGCGCCCGGTGATCCGCGAGTTTCCGGATATGCTGAAGGGTTTCCCGCCCGGTTTCCGGATCACTGGTTGCAAGGAACCGGGCCAGAGTGTATTGGAGCTGTATGTTGACCTCCTCCAGGCCGAGGTCGGAAAGCGCATGGGAAGGTGTGCCCGCTGCATCCTCCTTTTCCAGAACAGCATCCGGCATATTCAGTCTTTCCTTCTGTCCAGTGTTTTATCGTCCAGTATAAAGAGCAAGGCAAGGTGCCTTGCAAGGTTTCGCAGTATAACGCGCTACGGCTTGAGGGTGGAAGATATCACAAAGGATATGTTTGAAATCGTGTGACCGCGCAACAGGGGCTGCGCGGTTTTCGTTATCAGGCGGCGGCTGATCCGGCGGGCAGCCACCGGACCGGAGAGGATGAAGAGGCCCGCCGGGTCGCCCGAGGGTGCGGGCCCCCTGGCATAAACAGGGTTGTGCGCCCGGCGTTTCGGGGTGCGGTACCGGTTCTGTTGCCCAAGCATTAGCGGCGGCCCTGCCAAATATCCGCCTATGTGCACATTCGCCGTCAGATACCCCTTGAAAAACGGGAACGGGTAACCGATATTCCCTTTTAACCCGCAAAACTGCTTTGCGGCGTTATGACAACTATGGAGTGAACGATGTCACAATTCGACACAGTCAGACGTGGTGTTGCGGCTGGTGTTGGCGGGCGGGAGGTCGACGAAGGCCTGCGTGCCCATATGAACAAGGTTTACGGCCTGATGTCCGCCGGCATGGTGATCACCGCGCTGGCAGCCTGGGCCATTGCCGGCCTGGCGGTTACAAGCGACCCGGCCGGTGCGAGCTACACCCTGCGGGATGGTGAATACCTGACGGGCCTGGGTGAGGCTCTTTACACGACGCCGCTGCGCTGGGTTCTGATGTTCGCCCCGCTGGCCTTTCTGCTGTTCGGCTGGGGTACCCTGATGCGCCGCGGTTCAGCCTCGGCTGTTCAGACCGGCTTCTTCATCTTTGCCGCCGTGATGGGCATCTCGATGAGCTCAATCTTTCTGATCTACACCGATTTCTCGATCGTGCAGACGTTCCTGGTGACGGCAATCGCGTTTTCCGGTCTCAGCCTCTACGGCTACACCACGAATCGTGATCTGTCGGGCGTGGGCACTTTCCTGATGATGGGTGTGATCGGCCTGATCGTTGCGATGATCATCAACATCTTTCTGCAAAGCCCGGCGATGATGTTTGCGATCTCGGTCATCGGTGTGCTGCTTTTCGCGGGCCTGACGGCGTTTTACACGCAGGATATCAAGGCGACCTACATCGCCCATGCCTCCCGCGGTGATCAGGAATGGCTGGACAAGGCCGCCTCTGACGGGGCGCTGAGCCTCTACATCTCGTTTCTGAACATGTTCCAGTTCCTGCTCTATCTCATAGGGCAACGGGAATAGGCCTGAACAGCCAGGACAAAAGGGCCGGGTTTTACCCGGCCCTTTTTTTGCGGATGCTGAACATCGCTTTCCCTGCGCGGCCCCGGTACGTGCGGGTGTTGTTTTGGGAGCTGTTGCAGGGCGCGCGCCCGGGTGCGCCCCTCTCCCGGTTCCCGGACGCGCTGCCCGGCATCGTCTTGACGCGCAAGGGCCGGTGTGCGCGGCTGCCCGGCATCGTCTTGCAGCCTGAACCTTTTGCAGGGGCGGGTGCCGGTTTGCGGCATGCATCCATACAGGTGCCCGGGCGGGGGCAAGGGTTGCCCCGCTTTTTAATCCACATGTCTGCAAAAAACGATTTTCCGTTTTCAAATCCCCAGGCACCAGCGCAGAATTGCCTTTTGCACATGCAGGCGGTTTTCAGCTTCGTCAAGGATGACCGAATGGGGGCCGTCCATGACCTCTGATGTCGCCTCCTCCCCCCGGTGTGCGGGCAGGCAGTGCATGAAGAGCGCGCCTTTTTTGGCGCGGGACATAAGCCTGGCGTTCACCTGATAGGGTTTCAGCAGGTTGTGGCGGTTGTGGCAGGCGGTGCGGTTTTCATGCATGCTGACCCAGGTGTCGGCCACCACGAGGTCGGCCCCTTCAACTGCCCGGGCGGCCACGCGCTCAATCCGCACGTTCACCCCTTCGGCCCGGGCGCCATCGATAAACACCTGCTCCGGGTCCAGCTGCGC
Organism: Paracoccaceae bacterium; assembly: GCA_014323795.1. Lineage (GTDB taxonomy): Bacteria > Pseudomonadota > Alphaproteobacteria > Rhodobacterales > Rhodobacteraceae > Amylibacter. The sequence continues at coordinate 34,522 of JACONK010000017.1, forward strand.
CGGTCCGGTGTATACGAAATCAAACCCGAACTGCCCGGCGGCATGCAGAAAACTTGCGCACACATTGTTGCCGTCGCCCGCCCAGACAACCTTTTTGCCCTTAATCGGCCCGCGGTGCTCCTCAAAAGTCATTACGTCCGCCATGATCTGGCAGGGATGCGTGCGGTTCGTCAGGCCGTTTATCACCGGCACATCCGAATGGTGTGCCAGTTCAAGCAGGCTCGATTCGCTGAACGTGCGCACCATAATCGCATCGACGTAGCGGCTCATGACGCGGGCGGTGTCTGCGATGGTTTCGCCGTGGCCCAGGTGCATTTCGGTTCCCGACAGGATCATTGACTGCCCGCCCAACTGGCGGATGCCCATGTCAAAAGAGATGCGTGTGCGCGTGGACGGTTTTTCAAAGATCAGCGCCACCATGCGCCCGGCGAGCGGCCGGTCATCATCTGCCGCACCCTTCGGGCGGCCGGTGCGGGCGTTCTTCATGGCCAGGGCCTGGTCAAGGATGCGGCGCAGGTCATCCTTCGGGGTTTTATGGATGTCGAGGAAGTGGGTCATGGCCGTGCCGCGACCCGCTGTGCTGCCGTGCCAAGCCGGGCGATGCCTTCGTCGATTTCCCCGACCGAGATATTGAGTGCGGGCAGCACCCGGAGCACATTGTCGCCGCCCGGCACGGTCAGGATACCGGCGTCATAACCGGCGGAAACCATATCCGCATTGGCAACCCTGCATTTAATCCCGATCATAAGGCCGGTGCCGCGGACGAGCGTGAACACGTCCGGGTATGTTGCCACCAGGCCTTCCAGGCCCTGGCGCAAATGGCCGGAGACAGCGGCCACATGGGCGAGAAAGCCGTCCGCAGTCACCTCATCCATCACCGCGCAGCCCACGGCACAGGCGAGCGGGTTGCCGCCAAAGGTGGAGCCGTGGGTGCCGGGGCCCATGCCTTTTGCGGCTTCCCCGGTTGCAAGGCAGGCGCCCAGCGGGAAACCGCCGCCGATTCCCTTCGCAATTGCCATGATATCGGGGGTGATACCCGCCCATTCATGGGCGAAGAGCTTTCCCGTCCGCCCCATGCCGGACTGGATTTCGTCCAGTATCAGCAGCGCACCGGTTTTGTCGCAGAGGGCGCGCAGCCCGCGCAGGAAGGCATCGGGCAGGGGAATGATCCCGCCTTCGCCGATGACTGGTTCCGCCACAACAGCGGCCACCGTGCCGTCCAGTGCGGCCTTCACGGCATCGAGATCTGCCGCGGGCAGCTGTTCAAACCCGGGCAGCAGGGGGCCGAACCCTTTCGTCAGTTTTTCTGTTCCGGCGGCGGAGATCGTGGCCAGGGTGCGCCCGTGAAAGCAGCCTTCAAACGTCAGGATTCTGTGCCGTTCCGGCCGGCCTTCCGCATGCCAGTATTTGCGCGCGCATTTGATGGCGCATTCCATCGCCTCCGCACCGGAGTTGGCAAAGAACATCGTATCGGCAAAGGTGTGTGCCACCAGTTTTTCGGCGAGTGCCTGCTGATTTGGCACCTGATAGAGGTTTGAGGTATGCCAGAGCCGGCCGGCCTGGGCCGTCAGGGCCGCCACCAGCCGGGGGTGGGCATGGCCCAGGACCGTGACCGCAACGCCGCTGCCGAAATCGAGAAAGCGCCGCCCGTCCGTATCCGTCAGCCAGGAGCCTGCGCCTTTTTCAAAACCCATGGGCGCACGGGAACAGGTCGGCATGATCGAAGATATCATCGGGGCGATCCTTTTGTGGTCAAGGCCCGACCCTCGGGGGGATGCGGGGCATAAACAAGGGGATTTGGCAACAGAAAACGGCAGGTGCCAAGGGGCACGGCGCAGGTCAGGGACGTAAACGGCGGAGATGTGCGATCATTTTCATGGCACTTCCCCCTTAAGGCGACCGCCTGCCGCGGTCAAGACATTTATTATCGGATATCCTTTCTTGCAGTCCCTTCCGGTTTTGGTATACAGTCCGGTGCCTGTGACAGAACCGATGCCAACAGGGAGAACGGGATGGCCTGGACAGAAGAACGGGTGAAACTGCTGATAACCAGGTGGAAAGAAGGCAGGACTGCATCCCGGATTGCCGACGAACTTGGCGGTGTGACCCGTAATGCGGTTATCGGCAAGATTAACCGCCTGCGCAGCAGGCCAAATCACGACCTGCCCTACAGGGCCGCCAGGAAAAAGGCACCGGCCAAACCGGTGGCCAAAAAGGAGGTCAAACCGGAATCCGGGAAGGCCGGATCACTGCCGAAACAGAAAGCCGCCGCAAAAAAACCTGCCCCGCCGATGCCCGCACGCAAGGCGATCATCCCGGCGGATCAGCCCCTGCCGCCGCAGCCGTCAAAATTTGAGATCCCGGAAGAGGTGCTGGCACAGGTCGCGGCTGTGGAAAAGAAAACCAGGAAGCTCGGGCTGATGGAATTGAGCGAAAAGACCTGCAAATGGCCCATCGGTGATCCGGCAACGAAGGAGTTCTGGTTTTGTGGGCACGCCGTGCAACAGGGCAAACCGTATTGTGCGGCACATACCGCCATCGCAATCCAGCCCATGAAACCCCGCCGCAGGCCCTGACGAATGGCGGCACCCGGCCCGCGGCCGATCCTGCACCCCTTTGGGGCGGCACGGATGCGGGGTTTTTATATTACCGGTTCGTCTTCGAAATCCGCCCGGGGGTGCGGGGTGTCTTTGGTGCCGGGTGCTGCCTCCCGGGACATTTTTGTGACGGGGTGTGTGGTGCGGGATGCCTTGTATGCGGGCAACGGCTGCCTGGCTGTATTTCAGCAACCGAAGAAAAGGTGATGATCTGTTACACCCTGAAATGCGCAGACGGGCACACCTTTGAAAGCTGGTTCCAGTCTGCCGATGCGTTTGACGCACTTCATGCCCGGGGCCGGGTGACCTGTTCCGTCTGTGGCACCCCGGCGGTGGAAAAGGCGGTGATGGCCCCGCGGATTACGGGCGCGCGTGACCCGGCTGTGCCAAAAGGGGCCCTGTCACGCCCGGCCTCGCCTGCCGAACAGGCCCTGGCGGCGCTGCGCCGCAAGGTGGAGGCACACACCGAAGACGTGGGCGAAAACTTTGCGGCGGAGGCCCGGGCCATCCACGAAGGGGAGGCACCGGAACGCGCCATCCGTGGTGCGGCCAAACCGGAAGAGGCAACATCCCTGATCGAGGATGGCATCCCCGTTGCCCCGCTGCCCTGGGGCAACCAGCGCACGAACTGACGCATCGGGGATTGAAGCGCACACCCGGGCCGGGCGATTTGCGCCCGGGCCGGATGACGGCCCCGCACCGCGCCCTGGCGCGGGGGTGGCCGGGCCAACGGGGCCGGGCCGGTGCAGGGCCTGCGGGTTATACAACGAAAAGAGACAGGATGGTGGACTCCGATAAATCTTCGTCGTCCACGTCCCACAGCACCAGGGCGTTGCCGTTCAGGGTAATGGTAGTGCTGTCATTTTCACCATCCCCGTCCCTGTCGTGGGTGGCGATGGTCAAATCATCAAGGTCCAGCCCGGAGTAATGGATGATATCGAAATCCACATCCAAATCGGTGATGACCGTGCCGTCCGCCCAGTCCTCTTTGAAGACGAAGGTGTCGTAATCACTGCTGCCACCACCTGTCAGCGTGTCGGCCCCGCCTTCGCCCCTGATCCGGTTGCTGCCGTCATCCCCTGTCAGGGTATCGGCAAAGCGGGAGCCGCGCAAACGCTCAATACTATACAGCCGGTCCCCTTCGGCGGTGCCGCCGGAGTTTACCGTGCCATCGACCAGGCTGACGGTCACCCCTTCCCTTGAATCGCGGTAATCTGCCGTGTCGCGGCCGCCCCGGCCATAGATCCTGTCGGCCCCTTCGCCACCGCGAAAGGTGTTGTGGCCGTCTGAATCGTTCGTCCTGCGGTGGCCCTTGAGCACATCATCGAAGGCGGACCCGATGATATGTTCAACATTCTTCAGTTTGTCACCTTCGGCATGGCCGCCGCGGGCGGTGACAAAGCCGTTCGCGTCCACGCGGGTCGTATCTGTTTCCCATTGACCGGCACCTGTCTTGCGCTGCGTCGCAAGGTCCACCCGCACGGCGGCGTCCGAGTGCCGGTAATTGACCGTGTCCCGGTGATCGTCACCCTGACCGTCGCCGCCATTGATGGTATCGGCCCCGGCCCCGCCGATAAAGACGTTTTTTGAGTTGTTGCCGGTGAGCGTATCGGCGAAGGCGGACCCGATGATGTTTTCAAAGCCGGTGGTCCTATCACCCTGGGCGTGGCCGCCGGAGTTTACCGTGCCATCGACCAGGCTGACGGTGACGCCGGCATCGGAGGTGCTGTAATCCAGCCGGTCGCGCCCGTCCCCGCCATCCAGCGAATCGGCCCCGGCACCGCCCCGGAACAGGTTGTTGCCGGCATCCCCGGTCAGCGTATCGGCGTGGTCTGACCCGATGATATGTTCCATATTTTTCAGCTTGTCGCCGGTGGCATGGCCGCCGGAGGCGGAAATATAGCCGTCCGAATCCTGCGTGCCGCCGAGGTCTACGGTAACGCCGGCATCCGACCCGGTGTAATCTGCCCAGTCGCGGCCGCCGCGGCCATCCAGCGTGTCGGCCCCGGCACCGCCCCGAAACAGGTTGCCCCCGTCATCGCCCAGCAGCGTATCGGCGTTGCCGCCGGCGATAACCTCCTCAATATTGCGCAGGATAT
>JACONK010000018.1 GCA_014323795.1 Paracoccaceae bacterium
CCGACAGCAAAGTCCGTAACAATGTCCGCCCCATGCCCGGCCTTGAACACGAAGGTATCCCTGCCTGTTCCACCTGTCAGAATATCATCCTGTTTTCCGCCTTGCAGTCTGTCACCTCCACGACCTCCAACGAGCCAGTCACGGGCATTACCACCGGACAGGAAATCATTCCCGCCAGAACCTTCAAGGTAATCCCGGCCAGAGTTGCCGCGCAGGACATCCTTGCCATCGGAACCACGGAGCCAGTCCCTGCCATTGGTGCCAGAGAGTTTCTGTGCACCAGTGACTTCGGCAGGATTCCTCCCGTCTACGATATTGAACCCGTCAGTCGAGTCCGGGATTCTTGCCACTGGATTATAAGAAGGAACCTGTGGTTCTGGTTCTGTAGGTTGTTCCGAAGAGGCGGGACTCTCCGTCTCGTCCGCAGGTTCTACAACAGGTTCAGGTTCCACTTCGGGTTCAGGTTCTACGGGAGCCGGCTTTACAAACCACGCCTTCTCGGCCCACCAGAAGGTTACGCTGTTTTTGCCATCCCCGGAAGTAACCTTGATGAAACTTCCATCCTCCACGACACGCGCCTCGGAGAGTTCAAAGGCGAAGCGCACCGTGTCGCCTTCATCCGGCCTGTAATCATCCACGATGTCATGACCCCGGCCAACAACGAACTCATCAGCCCCTTCACCGCCCATGAACCGATCATTCCCGTCACCGCCGTAAAGTTTGTCATCCCCTTCGAGGCCATCCAGCCAATCATCTCCGTCAAGGCCCCGCAAGTCATTATCCCCGGAGTCACCCTGAATGTTGTCCGAATTATAGGAACCCACGATATTTTCAATGTTTTTCAGGGAATCCCTGTAGGTGGCAGACCCGTCACCATACGAGGCATAGCCTTGTTCAAGGCTTATATAGGTGTCCCATCTGATACCGCTGTAATCAACGGTATCCACGCCTTCCCCGCCATCAAGGGTGTCGTTGCCGGCCATGGGGCTGAACAAATCATTCCCAAGGCCGCCCTGCAGCCAGTCGCTCCCGCCGGAACCATCGAGGCGATCGTTCCCGCCAAGGCCGAAAAGCACGAGGGTAACGCCGTTGGTCGCACCCTCCTTGTCAAAAGTGATGCCCCCTGCTATGAGGTGATCATCCCCCTCGGTCGCCCCCCATAAGCCCCCGGCAAAATCCCAGACCTTTTCACCGGTCCATATGTAATGTTTGTTGTTCCAGGTTTTGGGTGGCAGTGTGAACATTATATCCATTCCTCTTCAATGCCGGGCTTCAATGCCGTGGATGATTCGTCACCCCGATGCGATGCCCCCAATCTATGCATCGGATGCGGCAGCGTCAACACCAAAATCACACCCGTGCCCCAAAACGCGCTGCGCGGAAGCGGGGTTTCAGGCCCCGGCGGCCCCGGCAGAAAAACAGCCCGGCAGGAAACAGAATGAAACCAGGCATCAGGCCGGGGCCGGGTTCACAGCCAGAAACGCAACGCGGAAATGAGCGGAACATTCGCAGGCGGCAGGGGGCAGTTGCGCAGATGCCCCTTGCCGACCCATTTCAGCACCTGGCCTTCCCTGGGCCGGGGGATACCGCCCCATCTGCGACAGGCGAAAAGCGGCATCAGCAGGTGAAAATCGTCATAGCCGTGAGACGCAAACGTCAGCGGGGCAAGGCAGCTTTCCACAGTGCTGATGCCCAGCTCTTCGCGCAGCTCCCTTATGAGGGCGGATTCGGGAGGCTCGCCCGGGGCGACCTTGCCGCCGGGAAATTCCCAAAGGCCTGCCATCGGCTTTCCCTCGGGCCGGCGGGCCAGCAGGACGCGGCTGTCCGGGTCAATCAGGGCCACGGCCGAAACCAGAACGGTTTTCATGACCGGTAGCCGGCGTTTATCGCGACGTATCGGCCGGTCAGGTCGCAGGTTCGGACGGTGGCCGCCCCGGCACCGACGCCGAGATCCACGGTGATCCCTATTTCCGTGCCTTTCAGGTGCGCCGCGCCCGCCGCTTCGGTATAACCCGGGGCGACCCGGCCACATTCGGCCACCAGAACCTCGCCAAACCAGATCGCGATGCGGTCACAATCAACGGGTTCCCCCGATTTGCCGATGGCCATCACAATGCGGCCCCAGTTCGGATCCTCCCCGGCAACAGCCGTCTTGACAAGCGGGGAGTTGGCGATGGCGCGGCCCACACTGGCGGCAGACCCGTCGTCCGCCGCACCCTGCACCGAAATTCTGATGAATTTCGTGGCCCCCTCCCCGTCCCGGACCACCTGACCGGCAAGGTCAGCCATGACAGTGCGGAGCGCCCTGGAAAATGCGGCCGCCGGTGCACCGGTCGCATCCCCGAGCAGCCGGTTCCCGGCCTGCCCGGTTGCGCAAACCAGCAGGGAATCGCTGGTGGATGTGTCACTGTCCACCGTGATTGCGTTGAATGTCTGCGCGTTCAGGCCCGACACCATCGTCTGCAACACGCCTGGTGCCACGGCGCAATCGGTGAAGATGCAGGCCAGCATCGTCGCCATATCCGGCGCAATCATGCCGGAGCCCTTGGCGATACCCGCCAGGCTGACAGTCCTGCCGCCGACCTCTGCCCGGGCGGCGGCCCCCTTGGGAAAGGTGTCGGTTGTCATGATCGCCTGCGCCGCGGCCCGGGCGCCGGCATCACTCAACGCCGCGGCCAGGGGGCCGAGAATCGCGGTGATGCGCCCATCGGGCAGCAGCTCCCCGATGACCCCGGTGGAGGCGGTCAGAATATGGCCCGCGGAGGTACCCAGGGCCGCCGCCGCCGCGGCGCAAACCCGGCAAACGGACCCGGTGCCCGCAGGCCCGGTGAAGGCGTTCGCATTGCCGCTGTTGATCACAATCCCAACCGGCCGCGTTGTCAGGCCCGCCTGCAAACAGGGCAGTTTTATCTGGCAGTCGCGCACCGGGGCCGCCCGGGTGGCGGAACGGGTGAATACGCCGGCAATGGCACTGCCGGGTGCAACCTCTGCCAGCATTACGTCCGGGCGATCCCTGTACCTGACCCCGGCCGTACCGGCGGCAAGGCGTATGCCCGCAATGCGGGGCAGTGCCGGAAACCCGCCTTTCGGGGCCAGGGGTGACACGGCCGGTGCCGCATCGGCCGCGCGTTCCGCCTTCAGCCGCGCCGGGTCCGAACACAACACTCCAGGCCCCTGAGCCCCGGCCCCCTTATCGGTCATGGGGCCTGGTCTTTCAGCAGGTCGAGGTTGCGAATCACCGACAGATCTATCGGCGGGGCGGAACGAACAACCTCTGCCGCCCTGACCGCGCCGTCCAGTGCGGCGCGCACCGCCGCCTCTTTCAACCCGGCCGCCAGGTCTGCCCGCACCTCATCGAGCGGCGGCCCCGGCTGTTCCCGCACGTCATCGAGCCTGATCACATGCCAGCCGAACCGGGTCCGGACGGGGGCAGACACATCGCCTGGTTCCAGGGCCATCATGGCGGTTTCAAAAGCCGGCACCAGCGCGCCCCTGCGCTGCCAGCCCAGATCACCGCCCGACGGGCCGGAAGGGCCGGTTGATTTTTCCCTTGCCAGTTCCCCGAAATCCGCGCCGCCTTCCAGGGCCGCCACGATGGCCTGCGCCTCTTCCCCGGTTGCCACCAGGATGTGCCGGGGTTTCCATTCCCGCACCGCCGGCGGGCTGCCATAGCGGTCATCATAGGCCGCCTGCAGGCCTGCTTCTGTCACCGCACCGTTTTCGATGGATGCCAGTTTTTCCGCGGCCAGCAGGGCGCGGGTCTGGTTTTCAATGGCCAGGGCCACGGATTTCCTGCCCCGGTTCATGCCCGATGCCAGCGCGGTCTGCCGGATCAGCTGATCCATCACGCGCCCGAACAGCTGTTCATCGGGCAGTTGCCGGTATTGCGCCGGCAGGCGGGAAATCAGCGCGACCACATGCCCCAGCGTGATGTCCGTGCCGTTCACTGTCGCCAGAACGGTCCCCGCCGCCGGTTCCGGCTGCGCCGCGGCCCCGCCCGCCAGGCCACACACGACCGCAGCGGTTACGATAAAATTCCTGATCATCGGCACATATCTCCGGTTCGGGGCCCGTCGCCGGGCCGGTTCAGCCAGGCCACCCGCGGCACGGGCGGCAGCGTTGACAGCCCCGCCGGTGCCGCTTACATGCAGCCTGGCATGATCGTGAACGCATGCAGGTGCCAGCTGAAACTACGCCGGGGCCGGGGCGGCGACAAGGCATATCGGGTGCGATTCCTTCACATTCACGCCACCAGCACCCGCGCCGCGTGGCGCAGGCAAAAATGATGAGGCAGACATGCTCGGACCAGGTTCCGTCACGCGGAAGATATTCGGGACGCCGAATGAACGAAAGATCAGGGCGGTGCAGCCACTGGTCGCCAGAATCAACGGGCTGGAACCGGAAATGCAGGCCCTGTCCGAAGGCGGGATCAGGGCCAGGACGCAGGAATTCCGTGCCCGGCTGGAACAGGGCGCAAAGCCGGATGACCTGCTGCCGGAGGCCTTCGCAGTCGTAAGGGAGGCGGCCGTGCGCACCCTTGGCCTGCGTCCGTTTGATGTGCAGATTGTGGGGGGCATCTTCCTGCACCGCGGCAACATATCCGAGATGAAAACCGGTGAAGGCAAGACCCTGATGGCGACCATGCCGGTTTACCTGAACGCACTGACGGGCCGCGGGGTGCATGTGGTTACCGTGAACGACTACCTGGCCCGGCGCGACAGCGCATGGATGGGGCAGGTCTATGAGGCCCTTGGGATGACTGTCGGCGTTATCCACCCCGACATGGAGGAGGCGGAAAAACTGTCTGCCTATGCCGCGGACGTGACCTACGGCACCAACAACGAATTCGGCTTTGACTACCTGCGCGACAACATGAAATCGGATATATCCCGGGTTGCGCAAAGGGATCACCACTTCGCGATTGTGGATGAGGTGGACTCGATTCTGATCGACGAGGCGCGCACCCCGCTGATCATCTCCGGCCCGGCCGAGGACCGGTCGGAACTTTATACTATCGTCGACCGGGTGATCCCGGAACTTGGGCAGGGCCACTATGAGGTTGATGAAAAGACCCGCACCGCCAGCCTGACCGATGACGGCAACGAATTCCTGCAGGAACGTTTCATCGCAATGGGGGTGATGGAACAGGGTACGGCACTGTACGACCCGGAACAGACAACGCTTGTTCACCATATCAACAACGCCCTGCGCGCCCACGTCCTGTTCAGGAAAGAAAAGGACTACATCGTGCGTGACGGTGCCGTCATGCTGATAGACGAATTCACCGGGCGCATGATGGCGGGCCGGCGCCTGTCCGATGGCCTGCACCAGGCCATCGAGGCAAAGGAAGGGCTGGAAATCCGGCCGGAAAACATCACGCTCGCCTCTGTCACGTTCCAGAACTATTTCCGGCTTTACGAAAAACTCGCCGGGATGACTGGCACGGCCCGGACGGAAGCCGAAGAGTTTATGGAAATCTACGGGCTCGGCGTGGTCGGGGTGCCAACAAACATGCCCGTGGCCCGCGTTGACGAAGACGATGCGATCTACCGCACGACGGCAGAGAAGTATCAGGCCATTGTGACAGAGATCGCCCGGGCCTTTGCAAGGGGCCAGCCAACCCTTGTCGGCACCACATCGATTGAAAAATCGGAGTATCTGTCGGGCCTGCTGAAAGATACCGATCTGCTTAAACGCATCGCTGAACAGCTGCGCGCCACAGCAGCGGATATGAAGCAGGAAGAAGACAGGCCCCGCCGCCGCATTCCCGGGTTCCCCGGTTTGGCCAGACGCGCGGCGGATACGAAGAAGCAGGAAGACAGGCGCGCCTGCAGCAGGGATGCCGAAGCGATTGAAGGTTTCGCAAGGTCCGGCGGTATTCCCCACAACGTGCTGAACGCCCGGTTCCACGAACAGGAAGCGGAAATCGTGGCCAGTGCCGGCAGGGCCGGTGCCGTGACCATCGCCACCAACATGGCCGGACGCGGGACGGACATCCAGCTCGGCGGGAACGTGGATATGAGGGTGGCACAGGCCATTGCGGAGGCCGGTGCAGGGGCCGACCCGGCCGCCATCCGCGCACGGATTGAAGCGGAAGTCGCCGCAGAACGCGAAAGGGTAAAAGAGGCAGGCGGTCTCTTCGTGCTCGGCACCGAACGCCACGAATCCCGGCGTATCGATAACCAGCTGCGGGGCCGGTCCGGGCGCCAGGGAGATCCGGGCCGATCAGCGTTTTTCCTGTCGCTTGAAGATGATCTGATGCGCATCTTCGGCTCCGACCGGCTGGATAAGGTGCTTTCCAAACTCGGCATGCAGGAAGGCGAGGCAATCATCCACCCCTGGGTGAACAAGAGCCTTGAAAAGGCACAGGCAAAGGTTGAAAGCCGCAATTTCGATATCCGCAGGCAGCTGCTGAAATTTGACGACGTTATGAATGACCAGCGCAAGGTGATCTTTGAACAGCGGTTCGATATCATGCGGGCGGATGATCTTTCAGATGTCGTGAAAGACATGCGCGAACAGGTCATCGATGATCTGGTTACAAAGCATATCCCGCCCAATTCCTACCCGGAACAGTGGAACGCCAGGGGGCTCTACGCCCAGGTGATCGAGTTTCTGAACCTGGATCTGCCGATCATCGATTGGGCCGGGGAGGAAGGTATCGCCGACGACAGCCTGCGCGAACGCATCACGGCAGAGGCCGACAAAATGATGGCCAGGAAGGTCACGGATTTCGGCAGTTCACAATTCCGCGGCATTGAAAAGCAGATTCTGTTGCAGGCCATCGACAAGAAGTGGCGTGAACACCTGCTGACGCTGGAACACCTGCGATCTGTTATCGGCTTCCGCGGCTATGCGCAGCGCGACCCGCTGAACGAATACAAGACCGAAGGTTTCGCGCTCTTTGAAAGGATGCTCGACAGCCTGCGCACAGACGTGACCGGCCGGCTGAGCCATATGCGGATGCTTACCGCAGAAGAACAGGCACAGATGGAGGCGCAAATGCAGGCCCTGCTGCGGGACCAGAAGAAAGCCATGGCCGCAGCGACCGGGGAGAGGCAGCCGAAACCTGAAAATGCCGCCCCCGGTTTTGACGAAAATGATCGGGCCACCTGGGGCAACCCGGGCCGCAATGACCCCTGCCCATGCGGTGCCGGCAAGAAGTTCAAACGCTGTCACGGCCGATTTTAGCCAAAGGGGGGAGCGGAAAAACGCAAAAAACGACAAAGGGCACTGCCGCCACCCCATTGATACCCCCCGGGCCGGAAGCCGCCCGCCGGGGCACCTAAAGCAGCCCCAGTGTGCGAAAGGAGGCATCGTCCTCCTTTCCGATAATCACGTGATCATGCAGCGTCACGCCGAGCGTTTTCAGGGCGGCCTGCACCATCCGTGTCATATCGATATCTGCCTGGCTCGGCTGCGGATTGCCCGACGGGTGATTGTGGACAAGGATGATGGCACTGGCGTTCAGCTCCAGGGCGCGCCGGGCGACCTCTCTGGGATAGACGGGAACGTGGTCCACCGTGCCTTCCTGCTGCTTTTCGTCGGCAATGAGCACATTTTTGCGATCAAGGAAGAGGATGCGGAATTGCTCCGTCTCCCGGTGTGCCATGGCGGTTTTACAGTAGGTTATCAGTGCGCCCCAGCCGGAAAGCACTTCCCTGTGCATTACCTTTGCGCGGGCCAGCGCGTGGGCTGCCGCCTCCACGATTTTCAGTTCCCGGATCACCGTTTCACTTAAGCCGCTCTTTGCCAGCGCGGCCGGGCGGGCAGAGATGACCCGGTTGAAATCCCCGAAATCCAGCAGCAGACGTTTTGCAAGCGGCTTCACATCGCGTCTGGGGATGGCGCGGAACAGCACAAGCTCCAGCAGTTCATAATCCTGCAACGCCGCGCTGCCGGCACGCATGAACCGTTCGCGCAAACGCTCGCGGTGGCCCTGGCGCAGTTCCTCATCAGACGGCCGGTTTGCCGGCGGGGCGGGCATGGACACCGCATTGGAAGGACGGGGGGAACGGGTCATGCCTGCAGCCTGGTATGCAAATGGTTAATGGAAGGTTAGGATCCATACCCCCTGACAGGCGGCGCACCGGGGATGCGGATCAATACTCCGGGTAGAACCTGCCGGCAGGCGACAGGGTAAAAATCTCTGCCCCGTTTGCGGTCACGCCTACCGAATGTTCAAACTGTGCGCTCAGTGACCTGTCGCGCGTTACCGCTGTCCAGCCATCTGCCAGAATCTTCGTCCCTGGCCCCCCGGTGTTGATCATCGGCTCAATGGTAAAGAACATGCCTTCTTGCAACACCGCCCCTTTCCCCGGTTCCCCGTAGTGCAGCACGTTTGGCGGGGCGTGGAATACGCGACCAATCCCGTGACCACAGAAATCCCGCACAACGGAACACCGCCGCGCCTGTGCATAGCCCTGGATCGCGGCACCTATGTCACCCAGGGTGTTTCCAGGCTTCACCTGTTCAATCCCCGCCATCAGCGCATCATGCGTGACCTGTATCAGCCGTTCCGCCTTTACCCCGGGTTTGCCCGCCACATACATCCGGGAACTGTCGCCGTGCCACCCGTCCAAAATGCACGTCACGTCAATATTCAGTATGTCGCCATCCTTCAGCCTTTTCGGCCCGGGGATGCCATGGCAGACCACGTGGTTGATGCTGATGCAGGAGGCTTTCTGATACCCCTTGTAGCCCAGCGTGGCAGGCGTCGCCCCGTGGTCTGTCATATACGTGTGGCAGAGGTCATCCAGATGCCCGGTCGTGGTGCCCGGCCGCACATGCCCGGCAAGCATGTCCAGCACTTCCGCCGCCAGGCGGCCCGCCCGGCGCATTCCCTCGAACTCTTCTGCCGAATGGATGGTTATACCGTCCCTGTTCAGGCGCGGTTTGCCAGTGTCGTCCACGGGGTGATCTCTGCTCCCTGGGATGCGGGTGTTGGCACTGTCCTGTCCGGCAGGTTTGTCGTCGCCATTGTTCAGCCCCCTTATTCCACAGTGCCGTAGAACCGGCAACAATTATGCGTTCACTTCCCGGCACCATATCCGATCCGGATTGTTCGGGCAAGGCAAAAGGGCCACCCGGCGGGTGGCCCGTTGTATTTCTGTTTCGGCCCGGGGCTGGTTCAGGCGAAGATGAAGTCCTCTTCCGGCACGGGCTGCGGGGGGATTGTGGCGCGGAAAGATGCTGCTTGTGCCACGTGCGCGCGCCAGGTGATCAGTGTGCCAGGCATCGTGTCCGATGTATGATCCCTCTTTCCGGTCAGGGTCAGGTCATCAAAACTGTCCTGTTCCGCGGCACACGATCACATCGCCGTCATCTGTTCTTGCGGATTTTATGTTGAACCCGCCCTTCCGGACAAGCTCTGCGGCGAAATCGTGTATCACGTCTTCGCCGGAGTTGGCCTGGCTGAACACAAGGGTATAGGCCCCGGGGCAGCCGCCCATCGTGTCGTCGCCAGAGCCACCACCCGGGAAGTCATCCCCGCGGGCACCTTTCGGCAGGTCGTCGCCGGCATCGCCCCGCAGGGCGTCCTTCCCGGCACGGGGCTCGCCAGGCACGGAAAACGGCACGGAAGGCGTGGCCAGGGCCAGGAACACCTGATTTTTGTGTGCCGTCCTGATTCCATGATCGGGAAATGCGAATGCGCCGCCGCAACCGGTGCGGGAGCACGTGCGGCAGCCCCGGGGATTGGCGGTGCGGGGCCACCGGATACGACAGATGCCCGAAGGGCTTCCTGCCGGCAGGTACGCGCACGGCATCCGTCATCTGCAGGCTATGGGTTTTGGCCCTGGATTCCCGGCCATTGAGGCAAAGGATCTACGATAAGCTGATCGCCCAGCCAGATACCTTCCGGGGACATCCTGGTGCCGAAGGCGATGGCCTCCACCCCCGCGGTGCGGGCCGCATCAAAGGCCTTGGCGTAAATTGCATCCAGATCAGACGCGATCCTGAAATGTGTGCATCCCCCGCGCTGCACACAATAGAGCATGACGGCCCGGTGCCCCGCCGCGACCATGCCTGAAAGCTCCCGCAAATGTTTCGCCCCGCGTTCCGTGACGCAATCCGGAAACTCCGCCACGTTCCCCTTGCGTATAAGGTGAACATTTTTCACCTCCACATAGGTGTCGGGCATGCCCGGACCCGTCATCAGGAAATCGATACGGCTGTTCCTGCCGTATTTCACCTCCGCCCGTATATCGGCATACCCCCGAAGTGCGGGAACGCGCCCGGCGCACAGTGCCTCGCTCACCACCCTGTTCGGCACCCCCGTATCCACGCCGCACCAGCTCCCGTCAGGCAGTTCTGCCAGTTTCCAGGAATACCGCAGCCTGCGCCGGGGATTCCTGCTGTCTTCCAGCCATATGCGCAGGCCCGGGTCGGTGATGCCCATCATCGCACCGGGGTTGGCGCAGTGCACCGTCATTTCTGCCCCGTCATCCAGCCGCACGTCGGCCAGGAACCGTTTGTAGCGGCGGATCAGGGTGGCTGGTATCAGGGGGGTGGTAAAATCCATGCCCGGCCGGTAAGGCCCGGAAAACGAAAGGACAAGACCATGGCACGACCTGCAGCCGCAATGATTGTGATCGGGGATGAGATTTTATCAGGCCGCACCCGGGATGCGAACATGCATCACCTGGCGGGGGTACTTGCGGCAGCGGGGATTGATCTGCGGGAGGTTCGTGTGGTGGCGGACGTGAAGCAACAGATCGTGGTCGCCGTGAACGCGCTGCGCGGGGCTTACGACCACGTCTTTACCTCCGGCGGTATCGGACCGACGCATGACGATATCACCGCCGAAAGCGTGGCGGAGGCGTTCGGCGTGGCAGCAGGCATCCGCGAAGACGCGCTTGACGCGCTGGCGGCGCATTATCCGAACGGGCGGGACGATCTGAACGAATCGCGCCTGCGCATGGCCCGGGTGCCGGAAGGAGCACGCCTGATCAAAAACCCTGTCAGCGGGGCACCTGGATTTTCTGTGGAAAACGTTCATGTGATGGCCGGGGTGCCGAAGATATTCAACGCGATGGTCGCAGGTCTGGTGCCGGAATTAAACGGTGGACCGCCGATCATGTCAGAAAACGTGCGAATTAACCTGCCGGAGGGGGATGTCGCAGAGACATTGTGCGGGGTGGCAGAAGCCTATCCGGAATTGTCGCTGGGCAGTTATCCGTTTGTCACACCGTCGGGTTTTGGCACCAACATGGTTGTTCGGGGCGACGCCGGTGATCAGGTGGCCGCTGCGGCGCAGGCCCTGCGGGTCGCCTTTGGTATTGCACAATGACAGAAAAGGTTTTTGCAGCCATTGATGCCACCTGGCCCGCAGCGCACTACAGCCAGGCCGGCCCATGGTGCATCCGCGAAGGGCGCGGGGGCGGGCAGCGGGTATCTGCCGCCTCTACCAGGGCCAGGGTCACGGCCACGGACGTGGCAGAGGCAGAGACGGCGATGCAGGCCCTGGGCCAGCCGCCGGTTTTTATGATCCGGGGCGACCAGCCCCGGGTGGATTCGGTGCTTGACAGGCTGGGATATCGCATGAAAGAACCGGTGGGCGTATGGTCAGGCCCGGTGAAACGGGTGGCCGAAGGGTATGAGCGATCACTCGCGACCATCTTTGCGGAGTATCCTATGCCCATTCTGGCGGAGATCTGGGCGGCAGGCGGGATCGGCCCGGCACGGCTGGATATCATGCGGCGGACGGCAGGGCCAAAGACATGCATTCTCGGGCGGTGTGGCGACAGGCCGCGGGGTGCGGCCTTTGTGGCAATGCACCAGGATGTGGCGATGGCCCACGCGGTGGAGGTGTGCGCCGATGCCCGGCGCCAGGGGGTGGCAGAACGGATGATGAAAGCCGCCGCCTGGTGGGCGGGCAGAACCGGAGCGGCGGAACTGGCGGTGCTGACAGCGGCGCGGAACACGGGTACGCAGGCGATGTTGGGCAAACTCGGGATGCGGCCGGTGACACATTACCATTATCGGGTGAAACGGCAGGGCGGCACTGCGCCGGGCGGCGGCACTTCTGCCAACGGGGTATCATCCGGGCCGGGGCCCCTGGCCTGCGCCCGCCAATCTGACATAAACCGGATGGAGCTGCCATGGTCCCGGACCACCCCACCGCGCTGCACCTGACCACCCAGGATCCGCTGCCCGAAGAAACCCGGCGCTATTTTGATATTTGCGTTGAGAAACTGGGTTTCGTGCCCAACGTGCTCGCCGCATATGCCCACAACGTGGAAAAACTCAACGGGTTCACCACCCTTTACAACGGGCTGATGCTGGGGGCAAGCGGGCTGACCAGGCTGGAACGGGAAATGATCGCTGTCGTCGTTTCCTCCGTCAACCGCTGCTTTTACTGCCTTGTCGCCCATGGTGCTGCCGTCCGACAGCTGTCTGGCAACCCGGAATTGGGCGAACGGCTTGTCATGAACTATCGCACGGCAGAACTGGCCCCGCGGGCGCGGGCGATGCTGGATTTCGCGGTGCTGATGAGCGAAAGCCCCGGCAGGATCGAGGAGGCGGACCGGCAGAAACTGCGCGAGGTCGGCCTCACCGACAAAGACATCTGGGACATTGCCGCGGTTGCCGGTTTTTTCAATATGTCGAACCGCTTCTCGTCCGCTGTGGCGATGGAGCCCAATCCGGAATACCACGCCCAGGCCCGATGAAACGGCTGGTTGCCGCCCTGCTGGTCAGTGCGGCCCCCGCACAGGCGGAATTTGTGCTGCAATTGCCGCCCGGCGCGGTGGAAACCTATGGCAAACCGGAAACGACCCTGCCGGCAGAGGTGCCGGTTGGACCGGCTATTGATGGCACTGTCAAAAAGACACCCGCACCTGATACAATTCGCCGAACAGTCTGGCGGTCGGGGGCAGAACAGTCCGTCCGAAACGTCACGCGTAAAATTGCCAAACAACTTGAAAGGCACGGATACAGGGTGATCTTTGACTGCGTTGTCAGCAGTTGCGGCGGGTTTGACTTCCGCTTTGGTATAGACGTGGTGCCGGAACCGATGATGCGCGTCGACCTGCGGGATTATCGTTTCATCACGGCCGTCCAGGCAATGTCCGAAAACCCGGGCTACGCCACTTTTTTGATCAGCCGATCACCGGACGCTGTTTTTATCCAGCTTACAGAGTACCGCGCCGGGGCAGCCGCATCGGAATTGGAAGAAAGCACGGAGGCTGAATCCGCAGCCCCTGAACCACCGTTCAAACTGGTGCTCGACGGGCTGGAATTCACCTCCGGCGGCGCAGATATTGAGGCGGACCCGAACGGATCTGTCGCGCAGCTGGCGCAGATGCTGGCCGCTGATGAAGGCCTGACCGTCCTGCTGGTCGGCCATTCGGACATGTCCGGATCCTTCGGCGCGAATATGAGCATATCAAAAGCCCGGGCGATGGCCGTGCGCGCCACACTGATCAACGATCACGGGATAGACGGATCCCGGCTGACAGCCCATGGCGCAGGCTTCCTGGTGCCCCGTGCCGGCAATGACACGGCAGCCGGACGAGAGAAAAACCGCCGGGTAGAGGCGGTTTTTTCGCGTTGAGCCCGTCTGGTATCCTATCGGTGCCCTGGCCCCTTGCCGCGGAAATGTCCAACCGGGAATTCGATAAATGCCCGCAGCCGTTGGCAGGCCCTGCCCGGTGCAGGGCCACCACACCGGGCCAGTGGCCGGGTTTTACCAGGCTCTTGAACCCCTTGGTGTGCGCAGGGCAGCGGTTCGGTTATCCCTGCCTTTTCCCGGATCATCGGGGGTGATGCCGGAAGAGGCGGACCGCCACACCCGTCAGGGTTTTATCGTGATTTCAGTCCCGATTTTGACCATGGCGTAGATGCGTTCCATCTCTTCGTTGGTCACCGCGATGCAGCCGGCGGTCCAGTCCGCACCGCGCCTTGGCGTAAACCTGTCCGGCCGGCCGTGTATAAAAATGTCGCCCCCCGGGCTGCGCCCATGTTTTTTTGCAAACGCCCGGTCAGCAGCCTTCGGATAGCTGATCCCGAGCGACAGGTGGAACGCTGACCGCGGATTGCGCCGATCAATGTGATATTTGCCCTCCGGCGTCTTGCCGTCCCCTTCGAACCGCTTGTGGCCCAGGGCGGTAAATCCCAGTTCCACATCATAGCGTTCCAGCACCTGGTCATGGTGCATCAGCATCATTACCCGCCGGTTTTTGAAGACGAGTATTTTTGTGACATCAGGTCCATGGTACGTCCTGAATTTTGTCCCGGATTCGGGGGGGGAACAGGCCGTCAGGATCAGCACCAGTCCGGCCATCAACAGGCCAGGGATACGCATTGCTCAAGAACCCCGGAGAGCGGATGTCACTTTGGCGCGGGATTTGCGTGGCCTTTGCGTTGCACTTTTAAGTTGCCCGCATGCGGCCATAATATCCTCTCCGCGCGGCGTCCGCACAGGGCTGGCGTAGCCTGCCCGATTCACAATTTCGGCAAATGATTCAATTCTGTCCTGATCAGACCGCTCATAGCAGACACCGGGCCAGGGGTTAAAGGGGATCATGTTGATCTTGGCCGGGATGCCCGCGATCAGCCTGACCAGGCGGCGGGCATCCGCGGCACTGTCGTTTATGCCTTTCAGCATCACGTATTCAAAAGTGATGCGTTCGGCATTCGACAGGCGCGGGTAATCGCGGCAGGCCTGCAGAAGGGAATCGATCCTGTATTTGCGGTTTATGGGGACAAGCCTGTCGCGCAGCTCATCCGTGGTCGCGTGGAAGCTGATGGCAAGCCTGCAGCCGATCTCTTCCCCCACACGGCGGATTTCCGGCACCACGCCGGATGTGGACAGCGTGATCCGGCGGCGGCTGAGGCTGATGCCTGCGCCGTCCATCGCAATCAGCATTGCGTCGCGCACATTGCATGTGTTGTAGAGCGGCTCGCCCATGCCCATCAGCACGATGTTGGACAGTTTCCGCCTGGCACCGGGGGCGAGGGACCATTCGCCAAGGTCATCGCGGGCGACCAGGATTTGCCCGACGATTTCTGCCGTTGTCAGGTTGCGTACCAGCCTCTGTGTGCCAGTGTGGCAGAAAGGACAGGTAAGGGTGCAGCCGACCTGGCTGGACAGGCAGAGCGTTCCGCGATCTTCTTCCGGGATGTAAACTGTTTCTACCTCATGCCCGCCATGGATGCGCAGCAGGTACTTGCGCGTGCCGTCGGCGCTGATCCGGCGCGTCACGACCTCCGGCCGGGCCAGGGAAAACCGCGCCCGCAGCTCCGCCCGATAGGCTTTGGGCAGGCTGGTCATACCATCGAACGATGACACGCCCTTGCAATACAGCCCCTGCCACAGCTGATTGCAGCGCATCGTACGCTGCTTTTCAGGGGTGAACCCGGCCAGGGCTTCTGACAGCTGCTCGCGGGTCAGGCCAATCAGATTTGGCTTGCCGGTTTCCTTGCGCGGCAATGTCAGATGATCAGGAACTATGGCGGTTTGCCATGTCATCGGCTGGCCTTCGGCTGAAATTTGAAAGGATCAGCCACAGCGTTTTTCAGCCTCGGCAAGGGCGGCCGTAAAACCGTTCAGGCTGAAGGTATCCCGGGTGTTTGTACCGCGGCGGGACTGCGCCTCTACCACCGCAGAGACGCCGCGCTTAAATGCGGCGCGGATAAGGGCATCCTCCGCGTCGGTTGCCGTCCAGGCATATTCGCCATCCGCAAACAGGTTGAACACCTGGCTGCCAACGGTCAGGCGCACGGGCCGGGCCGGGTCAAACGGGTAGCCGCCGGTGAAACTGACCTGGCCATTGATGCCGCTGGCCGGGCGATAGGTTACAAAAATCTGGATGGCGGACCGGCGCACGGTCACCACACGACCGTCGCGGGTGTTTACCTCTTTCGTCGGTTTTGACGTGATCCAGCATTCCCTGGTCGGCTGGTCTTCAACAAAGACAGACCAGTCGGTATGTGCATCGACGCGATTGGTGCTTTCCTGGGCGCAAGCGACCGAGGCAACCGCCAGAAAGCCGCAGATACAGGCTGTTGAGCGGATTATCCCGAGCATTTCTGATCCCTGTCCTTCGCCGCATCGCAAGCCAGGCAACATGTTCGGCTTCCCTCACCCGGACGACTTTGCGGATTTACGCAAGGATGACGTCATAGCACGGATGACATGCCCATAACCAGACCTTGTGCTGATTGTGGCGCGGTTTTCGGCACAACGCGCCGTGGCGCGGAAATATGGAAGTTGAAATCGGAAGGCAATTCCCAAATCTTTATGCCTTGCCGATACCCGCACTCGTGCGCCACCCCATGTCGATTCCGACCCAAACCTGTCGCACTCATCCGGTATGGCCCCGGGCCGTGCTGTAATTTACATATGATTCAGTTGTATCAGAGAGAATCGCGCCGATGAAAACCCATGTAAAAGCCTGCGTCGTTGGCGGCGGTGTTGTTGGTACCGGGGTCGCCTACCACCTCGCCAGGGCCGGCTGGAAGGATGTGATCCTGCTGGAACGGGATGAGCTGACGGCCGGCTCCACCTGGCACGCCGCAGGCCTTCTGCCGCTGTTCAACATGGGCTACGCGACGAGCCATATTCACGACTACTCCGTCAAATTCTACAAGACGCTGGAAAAGGAAACCGGTTTGAACCCCGGTTTTTGCGTCGTGGGCAACCTGCGCATGGCCCGGACGCAGGACCGGATGGACGAATATATGCTTTACGCTTCCACCGCCGAAACGGTGGGCATCCCGCACGAATGGATGACTCCGGCCCAGATCAGGGAACGCTGGCCATTGGTGCGCACCGAGGATCTGAAAGGGGCGATCTATCACCCGACCGACGGCTACATTAACCCCGCGGATGTGACCCAGGCCATGGCCCATGGCGCACGCCGGCACGGGGTGGAAATTTACCGCAAAATGCAGGCTGACAGTTACAGATGGACCGGGTCCGAATGGATCGTGCGCGGTGCCTGTATGGTGGAAAAGGGCGGTAATCTGATCCCCGGAGAGGATACTTTTGAAATTCGTGCGGAACACGTGGTGACCGCAACCGGCAACCACGCACAACGCACCGCCCGCCGGCTCGATATCAAAATGCCCGCTATCCCGGTTGAACACCAGTTTATCGTAACAGAAACTGATCCGGCACTTGCAGAATACCGCAAAAATAACCCGGAACACCCGGTGCTGCGGGACGCGGATGCCAGGTGGTATGTGCGCGAAGAACGCGGCGGCTGGATCCTTGGCCCATACGAACGCGGTGCCCCCGCCCGGTTCGAATACGGCGTACCGGATACGTTCCGGGCAGACCTCTTCCCCCTGGATTTGGAACGGATAGAGGAAGAGTACAAATCCATGATCCATCGCATCCCATCGGCGGAACACGCGGGACTCAAGGATGATTACAACGGCCCAATCTGCTATACGCCCGACGGTAACCCGCTGGTAGGCCCGGCCCCGGGTTTGCGGAATATGTGGATGGCCGAAGGCTTTTCTTTCGGGATCACCGCTGCCGGTGGTATAGGCCATTACCTTGCCCAGATGATGGTCGAGGGCGAGGCGGAGATTGATATGGCCGCGCTCGACCCCAAACGCTACGGTAACTGGGTGACAACCGAATACGCCATGCGCAAGAACGAGGAATGTTACGCGCACGTCTATATTCTCCATCATCCGGACGAGGAACGCGAAGCCTGCCGCCCGCTGCGTACCGCACCGGCCTATGACCGGCAAAAGGCCCTGGGCGCACAATTCGGGCAGGTCAACGGCTGGGAACGCCCGAACTACTACGGCCCGCCGGATGCGCCGGATGCGTTCGATCACGACGCACGCTCCTTCCGGCGCGGCAACTGGTGGCAGTATGCGGTGGAGGAGGCGCAAGCCATCCGCGAAAACGTTGGCCTGATCGATGCCACCGCCTTTGCCAAACACAGGGTGTTCGGGGCGGGCGCAACCGCGTTTCTTGACTGGTTCACCTGCAACAGGCTGCCCCGCGCTGGACGCATCAGCCTGGCCTATGCGCTTACCGATGCCGGCACCACGCGGACGGAATACACTATCGTACGTCAGGCGGCGGATGAATACTATCTCGTCTCTGCCGGGGCCTGGGCAGAGTATGATCGGGATTATCTGCTGAAATCCGCCGAAGACTGGGGCAAGGCCCCCGAAAACAACCCGGTCAGTGTGCAGGAGGTGACAACCCAATGGGGGGTCTTCGCCATCGCGGGGCCGAAATCCCGCACCGTTCTGGCCAGGCTGATTCGCGATCCGGTGCCGGAAACCGCACTGTCGAACAGGCGCTTCCCCTGGCTTGGCGCACAAAACATCGAGCTTGGCATGTGCCCGGTCCACGCTGTCCGTGTGGCCTACACCGGCGAACTGGGCTGGGAATTACATCATCCAATTGAAATGCAGAACCACCTGTGGGACCGGATCCTTGCGGCCGGCCAGGGGATCGGCCTGAAACCGGTCGGTGCCCGGGCGCAGAATTGGCTGCGCCAGGAAAAAAGCTACCGCGCCTTTTGTGCCGAACTTGGCCGCGACGCGACACCGTTTGAGGCAGACCTGCGGCGGTTTGTAGATATGTCGAAAAACTTTCGCGGTAAAGCGGCACTGCGGGCAGCCGCTGTGCGATTCAAATGTGTTACGATGCTGATAGACGGCCCGGATGACGCGGACCCTTGGGGGCGTGAGGCGGTTTATGACGGGCAGACCAGGGTCGGGCGTCTGACATCCGGCGGTTACTCCGTGCACTTCGGAAAATCGATCGGCATGGGCTATGTGGCACCGGACCTGGCCGTGCCGGGGCAGAAGGTGAAGGTGCGGATGCAGAACCGGCTTTGGGACGCGGAAATCACCCGCGACAGTCCCTATGATCCGGAAAACAGAAAGATTTGGGCCGACGACGGGCAGGAAGGCATCCCATGAGCTTCACCGCGCACGCAGAATACCTGTTTCACATCACCTGCGAGAACTGCAAATTCTACTGGACCTACGCGTCCATGCAAAAAGCCTTTGACATCAGAAAAGGGGATTACATCTGCCCGAACTGCGGCGTAAAAGGCAGGATCGATCTGGCAGACGAGGTGGGGATGTAACCGCCCGTGCCACAGGCTGCCTGCGGCCGCATGCATCCGGCCAGCCAGCCCCGGCTGGACTTTTTTGTTGGCCTGTCAGAAATCGGGCAGCACTCCGCCCCGGTCAGGGTGTTCTTTTGCCTCCGGCCTGGCCGGGCACCTTCCGGGTGTATTCCCGGAACCTGTCGTCATCGGGATGCAGACGACCAGGGTCTTCAGGGGAAAGCCTGTCCTGTCCCGCCGAATTGGTCGAGTGCAAGGCGGAACACGGCACTGTCCACATTGCCGCCGGTTGCCACAGCGATAACCACATCGCCCTGTATTTCATCGGGGTGAAAGAGTGCCGCAGCCAGGGCCACTGCCCCGCCGGGTTCAACCACGATCTTGAGCCGGTTAAAGGCAAGGGCCATGGCCCGCAATGCCTCCGCTTCGGTTACTACGAGGCCGGAACCGCAGTGCGCCCGCATAACGGGAAAGGTGATTTTCCCCGGGCCAGGTGCAAGAATCGCGTCACACAGGGAGCCGTGCGTGCGGGTGTTTACCTCACGCCTGCCGGAAATCAGCGACCGGGCGACGTCGTCAAACCCTTCCGGTTCCACCGGGCGGGCGCACAGGTCTGACCCTTCAAGTGCCAGGGCAACCCCGCCCGTCAGACCGCCGCCGCCGCAGCAGACCAGCACATCGGCAGGCCCGCCACACACATCTTTTGTCTGTTCCAGAAGCTCCAGCCCGAGTGTCCCCTGACCGGCGATCACCATCGGATCATCAAAGGGCCTGATCAGCGTCATATCCTCGTTCACGCGGCGGGCGACATCTTCCCGGTTTTCCGTCGCACGGTCGTAGAGCACGACTTTGGCCCCCAGGGCCTTCGTATTTGCAATCTTCAGTGCGGGGGCGTCGGCAGGCATTACGATTATGGCAGGCACCCCTGTGGCACGGGCGGCGGCGGCAACGCCCTGGGCGTGGTTGCCGCTGGAAAATGCCAGCACCCCTTTGGCCCGAACAGCCCCGGGCAGGGCAGAAACCGCATTCCACCCGCCGCGAAATTTGAAGGAACCGGTGTGCTGCAAACACTCCGCCTTCACCAGCACACGCCGGCCCGCGATCTCATCCAGAAACGGGGAATCGAGCATCGGCGTGACGCGGACGTGGCCTTTGATGCGGGCGGCGGCCTCCCCGATCATCGGGCGAGAGATCATGGAACGGAACGCGCAATGTCGGGGATGGGTGTAAGGTCAGACACCACCACGTGCGGCGTCCAGGGCAGCCGGTCCATCGGTTCCCCGGTGCGGTTTACCCAGGCAGCGTGAAAACCATAGCCCGCCGCCGCCGCATCCCACCCGTTGGAAGAAACAAACAGCACCTCACCCGGCACACAGCCGAAGCGTTTGCCAACAAGATCATAGACGAACCTGTGGGGTTTAAAGACGCCCGCGTCCGCCACGCTCAAAACAGCGTCAAGCACGGCACCCACGCCTGCCGCCTGTACCGCACCGGCCAGCATGGCGGGTGCCCCGTTCGACAGGATCGCGGTATTGAACCCCGCGTCTTTCAGTGCCCGCAGCACTAACGGAACCTCCGCATAGGCGGCAAGTTCCTGGTAAAGTGCCAACAGGCGTTCGCGCAGGGCTGCATGACCGGAAAGGCCATGGGCCTCCAGTGCCCAATCGAGCCCGTCTTGCGTGATATCCCAGAAATCACCATGGGCATCCGCCACTGTGCGTAACCAGGTGTATTGCAGCTGCTTCAGCCGCCAGTTCTCTGCAAGTTTTTGCCAACAGGCGGCAAGATTTTCATACCCCGGTTCTTCCGCGGCTGCACGGGCGGCGGCTGCCACGTCAAACAGTGTGCCGTAGGCATCGAAGACGGCGGTTGTGACAGGCATGGGCTGTGTTCCCCCTTCGGTTCTACCCTGGCACGACGGAAATCCGGCGGAAACGGGAAATGTTTACAGTTGCAGGCAGGACTCAAGGCCGCAGCCAGGATCCTATGTGGCACTGTTCGCCATGCCAATCACATGGTATCCGCCGTCGACATGCACGATTTCACCCGTCGTGAACGCCCCGGCATCGGACGCCAGATAAACCGCCGTTCCACCGACAGCCTCAAGCGTGGCGTTGCAGCGCATCGGGGCCGCCGCCGCCGCCGTGCGGAATGTCTTGCGCGCCCCGCCAATGGCCGCACCCGCAAGCGTTTTCATCGGCCCCGGCGAAATCGCGTTCACCCGGATGCCTTGCGGGCCGAGGTCGCTTGCCAGATATCGCACGGAGCTTTCCAATGCCGCCTTCGCCACGCCCATCACGTTGTAGTTCGGCATGACCCGGCCTGACCCCTGGAACGTCAGCGTCAGGAGCGTTCCGCCAGCGGGCATTATCGGCGCGGCGCGGCGGGCCAGATCGATCAGCGAATAACAGCTTATATCCATCGAGTTCAGAAAGTTCGCCCGGCTGGTGTTGATGAACCGGCCCGTCAGCTCTTCCTTGTCGGAATACGCCACCGCGTGCACCAGGAAATCCAGCCGGCCCCACTGCACCGCCAGTTTTTCAAACACCGCGTCAAGCGACAATTCATCCGTTACATCCGCCGGTTCAACAATGCGCGCCCCCACACTTTCCGCCAAAGGTCGCACCCGGTGCCCCAGGTTTTCCCCCTGGTAGGTGAAGGCCAGTTCTGCCCCGGCAGCCGCACAGGCGTTGGCAATGCCCCAGGCGATGGACCGGTTGTTGGCCACGCCAATCACTAGGCCGCGCTTGCCTTCCAGTGCCGCTTCCATGGTCAATCCCCTCAGCCGTTGAATTTGGACAGCAGCATCGACCCGTTGGTGCCGCCAAAGCCGAAACTGTTGGTCATCACCGTATCCAGACCGGCGTTTTCATGCGTGGCGGTGGCAATTTCACCCGCATGGAGGGCCGGGTCAGGTGTCTCTACATTAATCGATGGCGCGATAAAGTCATTATCGAGCATCAGCAGGCAAAAGATTACCTCCTGTGCACCGGCCGCGCCCTGGGCATGGCCGGTCATGGATTTGGTGGAACTGACGGGCGGCTGCGGTTCTGCCCGGTCAGCGAAGGCCCGGCGCACGGCTTCAACCTCGCCTATATCACCCACGGGGGTGGAGGTGCCGTGCGCGTTGATGTAGCTGACAGCCCGGCCTTCCGGCAGGGTCGACAGGGCCAGGCGCATCGCCCGTTCGCCGCCTGCGCCGGACGGTACCACCATATCATGGCCGTCGCTGGTTGCGCCAAAGCCTGTGACCTCCGCATAAATCCTGGCCCTGCGCGCCCGGGCATGTTCCAGGCTTTCCAGCACGACAATCCCGCCGCCGCCGCCGATGACAAATCCGTCGCGGTTCGCATCAAAGGCACGGGAGGCCCGTGCCGGCGTGTCGTTATAGCCGGAACTCAGGGCTCCCATCGCGTCAAACAGGCACGACAGCGTCCAGTCAATCTCCTCCCCGCCGCCGGCGAACATCACGTCCTGCTTGCCTATCATAATCTGCTCCGCCGCGGATCCGATGCAGTGCAGCGAGGTAGAACAGGCCGAGGTGATCGAATAGTTGATGCCCTTGATCCTGAACGCCGTCGCGAGGTTCGCACTGACGGTGGACGACATGCACTTCGGCACGGCAAACGGCCCGATCCGCCGGGGCGCACCCTTTTCCAGTGCTGTCTGATGGGCGGCCAGCATCGCGCTGGTGGACGGCCCGCCGGAACCCGCGATCAGCCCGGTGCGGATGTTTGATACCAGGTTTTCGGCCAGCCCGGCATCGGCAATCGCCTGTTCCATCGCCAGACAGGCATACCCGGCCCCGGGCCCCATAAACCGCAGGGTGCGTTTATCAATATGGTCAGCAAGGTTGATATCAACGGCACCGTGCACCTGGCTGCGGAAACCGTGCTTAATATAGTCGGGTGCCGCAACGACACCGGACCGGCCTGCCCTGAGTGCCGCGGTAACCGCAGCGGCATCCTGACCGATGGAAGAGATAATCCCCAGACCCGTGACAACGACCCGGTGCATAGGCGGCTCCTGCTTTCCCGCGCGGTCAGTTTTCAGACAGCGCAACCTTCATATCCCTGACATGATAGATGGTTTCGCCATCCGCTTCCACCCGTCCGTCGGCGACGCCCATCTTCAGGCGCCGGTTATGGACAACCCTGGTGAACTCCACAAAGTAGCGGAGCAGCCTGCGGTCCGGGCGGACCATTCCGGTCAGCTTCATTTCACCGACGCCGCACGCATAGCCACGGCCTGTCCACTGGCGCCATCCGAGGTTGAAGCCTGTCAGCTGCCACAGGCCATCGAGCCCCAGGCACCCGGGCATGATCGGGTTGTTCGGGAAATGGCAGGGAAAGAACCAGAGGTCGGGTCTGATATCAAACTCCGCCAGGATATGACCCTTGCCATGGGCACCGCCGTCTTCCGATACTTCGGTAATCCGGTCCATCATCAGCATGGGCGGTTCCGGCAATTGCGGATTGCCCGGGCCAAACAGCTCCCCCCTGGCACAGGCAAGCAGTGCCAGTTTATCAAACCTCGTTTGTTTTAGTGCCATAAAACCGCCTCCGGTTTGTATTTTTATCCCCGGGCATCTAGCATCCCCGCGGCCAGGCAGGCAAGGGGCACCGCCGGGCCTGGACCTGTTTTGTCGGAAAAACGCGGCCACGGCCGCCAGCAAATATCTGCAACAGCACCACAGCCGCACCGCCCACTGCGTTTTCGGGTTTGGAAATCCCCGCAAATCAGACATAAGCGCAAGAAGATACACCAACCCTGCCCCAAGAGGCCTGATGGGCAAGACGAGCGAAACAATCGCCCGGGATCGGCTGTGTGCCGCAGCCGTGCGTCCGACGCGCCGGCGGCTGGACCGTGCCGAATTGCTGGTGGGTGACGGCTGTCACCGCCACGTAATTTCGGAAAGCCTTTACGCTGCCGCCTGGCGGAACGGCGTGCCGGTTTCCCTGGCGACCGTATACAATACCCCGCGCACATTCTGCGCCACCGGGGTGCTGCCGGAAATCAGGGTCGATACGGCGCAATCCTGTTTTGATACGTGCATTGATGAACATCCCCGCTATTTTTTGGGGAAAACCGGTTAACTGGCCGACGCACCCCGCAACGCTGTTGCCTTCGCACGGGAACCGATTATCCCGGAGGGAACTGAAATTGCCAGGGTTGATGTGGTCATCCGCCTGGCGGACAACGCGGAACAGGCCCGTTTTGACGCCTCAAAAACCGGCCGGAACCGCCAGCAGTTCAGCCGGCGGCTCAACCACAGATACCCCGCCGCAGGGAAGCGATAAGGGGCCCTGTTCAGGCCCGCGGCGGCAAAAGTTCCGCATGGTCGTATTGCGGCAGGAAAAACCCGCGCCGTTTCGGGACAGGGCGGGCGCGGCGGCTGTCACGGAACAGATCATTGGAAACGATAATCGCCTTGCGCTGTTCGGCCAGTTCAACGATTCTTCGGTCCGCGACAGTTCCCGATGGCACGATTTCAACGTCAACGGCATCGCTCAGTGCTGCGGCCAGTGCCGCCTTATCCGTGTGTCTGCCTGCAACCTTGTGGCCGATGCTGGCGTCAAATACGACGACAGGCGTTACGCCCTCCTGCTTCAAAAGATGCAGGATTGCCTTGACAGTGTCCAGACTGGCAGAATCTTCGCCCTCTTCATTGCCCCAATGCTCGACGTTTAAGCAGTCAACGACATCGGCAATCGCGTTCAACAGTTCCGGGGCACCGGCACCGCCCCAGTGCGCGACGTTTGAGCCGTCAACGACGGCCATCCGATCATTCCAGCGTATGGGGGATGTATCAACCTGCCGTTCAGGGATGGCTTCACCGGCCATGGCTTCCCAGGTTGTGACCTTCCGGGTTCTGTAATAGGGATTGCCTTTGGGCCCGGTCCCCGCCCGATATGTTCCGTCGCGCAGGGTATAGTTCAGTTTTGTCAGGACATTGGCCTTTTTAAATTTTTCCGCCGCCCACCCGCGCAGCTGCGGTTCCGCTGCACTTTGCTTGTGACGCTTGCAGCTCACCCAGCCCAGTTCTCTCACGTGATAGCCTCGGACACTGGAAGTGCGCGTGATCTCAAAGATCGCACCCCGTGCGACCAGATCCTCTGTTGCGGTGCGGGCACGCTCTATTGCACGGCGTCTTAACCGGGTAGGGTTGTTCGCCACCCACGCCACGGCACCCACTATTAGAGCAGAGATTACAATCCACTCCATGGCCATAGCCAGCCCTCCAACGCTAACCCGCTTTTCCCTTGGGGTATACGGCATCGGATGTCAACACCCCTCCAACGACATTTCAACAGCCTTTCCACAGCCCTTCAACGGCCTTTTCAGGCCCTGCACCGGGCGGGCCGGCTTCCGGATTCCTGGCACGGTGTGGCGCGGCGGGCTTGGCAAGCCCGGTCAGGCGGGCTATGCCCTGCACCGGAACCAAAACCAGGCAGGGGGTAACCGTGACCGGGGCAAGGAAACTTTTCATAAAGACATACGGCTGCCAGATGAACGTCTATGACAGTGCGCGCATGGCACAGGCCCTTGAATCCGGCGGGTATGAAACCACATCCCGCCCGGAAGATGCGGATATGATCCTGCTCAACACCTGCCACATCCGCGAAAAAGCGGCAGAAAAAATGTATTCGGAGCTCGGCCGGCTCAAACCCCTGCGCACGAAAAGGCCGGACCTGAAAATAGGCGTTGCCGGATGCGTCGCCCAAGCGGAGGGGGAGGAGATCTTCCGCCGCCAGCCCATGGTGGACCTGGTCGTTGGCCCGCAGGCCTATCACCGGCTGCCTGCCATGGCACAGGCTGCCGGTGCGGGCAAAAAGATGCTGGATACCGAATTCCCCCGGGAAGATAAATTTGATCACCTGCCAAAACCATCGGCAGGGCGGCGCGCACCGGCGGCGTTTCTGACAGTGCAGGAAGGCTGTGACAAATTCTGCACCTTTTGCGTGGTGCCTTACACCCGCGGGGCAGAGGCATCGCGCCCGGCCCCCCGGATCCTGGCAGAGGCACGCGATCTGGTCGCCCGCGGCGCGGTGGAAATCACGCTGCTTGGCCAGAACGTGAACGCCTGGCAGGGTGCGGCGGATGACGGCCCGTGGAACCTGGCAAAACTGATCCGGGAACTGTCCCGAATCGACGGGTTGGAACGTATCCGCTTCACCACATCCCACCCCAACGACATGGATGAAGAGCTGATCGCCGCCCACGGGGAATGCGAAAAGCTAATGCCCTATCTGCACCTGCCGGTGCAGGCCGGGTCCGACAGGATCCTGAAAGCCATGAACCGCAGGCACACCGCACAAGGCTACCTGCGGCTGATTGAACGCATCCGCGCCGTGCGCCCGGACATCGCCCTGTCCGGTGATTTTATCGTGGGCTTTCCGGGCGAAACGGCGGAAGATTTTGAAGCCACACTCGCGCTTTGCAAAGAGGTGCGCTACGCGGCGGCATTTTCTTTCAAATACTCCGCACGGCCCGGTACGCCCGCCGCCGACCGCACCCAGGTGGATGAGGATGAAAAGAAAGAACGGCTCACCCGCCTGCAGGCACTTCTGGCCCGGCATCAGGCCGAATTTCAGCAGGCCCAGGTCGGCCGCACCCTGAAGGTTCTTGTGGAAAAACCCGGGCGCAAGCCGGGCCAGATGGCCGGCAAATCCGAATATCTGCACGCGGTCCATATGCCGGCAGATACGGGCACCCTGGGCAGGGTCGTGTCAGCCCGCATCCTGGCAAGTGAACGGAATTCCCTGTCAGCAGAACCGATCAGCGGCTGCGCAGATTCCTGAAAACCCCGAAAGTCAACGGCAATGGAATACGGTGGATAGTCCTGCTCCGCCTGCGGGTCGTTGTGTGCAGCGCGGTGGCTCATGTGCGGCTGATTTCTTCCATGTCAAAGGGTGTGGTTTGATATATCTCGTTGATCCAGTTGCCGTAAAGCAGGTGCCCATGGCTGCGCCAGCGATCCTGCGGCGGCCGGGACGGGTCGTCGTCCGGGTAGTAGTTTATCGGCACATTGGTCGGTGTGCCGTTGGCCACGTCGCGGTCGTATTCCTGTTTCAGGGTGCCGCGGTCGTACTCGAAATGATTAAAGACGCAGATTGCCCGATGAGCAGGATCCTCCACAAGACATGGCCCCGTGTCCGGGGATGCGAGCAGCGTATTCAATCCCGCCGCATCCAGATCAGCCTGCGTATTTTCCGTCCATCGGCTGACCGGAACCACAAGATCGTCGGAAAACCCGCGCAGATAGGGTGAACCATCGTCCGTGCGCTGATGCCGGAAACAGCCAAATGCCTTGGCGTCCAGCATGTGCTTGTCGATCCCGTGTAGTACATAAAGCATCGCCATCGCCCCCCAGCAGACCCCGACGGTGGCATGCACGTTCGTCTGCGTCCAGGCGATCACCTCCTGCATCTCGTCCCAGTAGATGACCTCTTCGAACGGCAGATGCTCAATCGGTGCGCCAGTGATGATCAGCCCGTCAAACCGTCGCGCCCTGGCCTCCTGAAAAGTGATGTAGAAGGCCTCCATATGATCGGCGGAAGTATTCCTTGACCTATGTTCCGTCATGCGGATGAGCGTCAGGTCAATCTGCAAAGGCGTGGCCCCGATCAGGCGCGCAAACTGCGTTTCCGTCATAATCTTCTTGGGCATCAGGTTCAAAAGCCCGATCTGCAGCGGTCGGATATCCTGCCGGGCTGCCCGGTTTGCGCCCATGACCATGACACCTTCGGAAGAAAGCGTTTCAAACGCGGGCAGGGTTTCGGGGATTTTTATGGGCATGGGAGTCAGGCAAAAGCGTCGGCAATTATACGGGTGAAATCGTCTGCACTTTCCATATTTTCAAGGGCTGTTACCGGGACCGTGATGCCCCAGCGGTTGGCAATCGCCCGATAGCGTGGCAGCCGATGGTCCAGCAGGCGCTGATAGCCCCAAAGGATGAAGGCATCCGGGTCCACATCACCCCTTTCCGCCGTGTATTCACCCCAAAGCTCTTTCAGGAACGCCTCTTGGTAGTACATCGGTTTCGGTGCCTTTGAAAAGCGTGCGACCAGGGCTTCCACATGGGCCTCCGTACCTTCAATCCACACTGGCAGCAGGTGTGGTGTGAGTGCCTCCATCACCGGGTCGGCGTCGGCTTTGGGGTCAATCACCTCCACCATCGAACCGGACGTGTCGCAGATGAAATGGTCATAACCGTAAATCCTCGCTGCCCGGTCGATGAAATGCGGCGTATCTGCCATGGCCGATATCTCTGCCAGGCGGTGCTGGCGCTGGCGGCGCAGGTAATGCTCAAACAGAATCCCGCCCCTGGCCGGATCACCCGGCTTGCCGAGGTAGGTTGACAGCGGCTCCAGATTATCAAACGTGATATTCGATCCTATGTAAATTGAATCTGATCGCAAGAGTTCGGCGAGATACGCGTTCTTCATCGCCTCCGCCTTGAAGTTATCGACGATGTGCTCTCCCATATACCGTGTGCCGATGCGGTAATCGACGGAGTAATGGAACCACCCGGCCTCCCGCAGGAGGCCCGATACCCAGGTCTTGCCAAGACCCGACATCCCAAACAGCATCACCCGCTTTTGCGGGGCCTTGAGCCAGTTATCAGCGGTAGCATAGAGCATCACGGGCGTCCGGTTCCAAAGGGTGCGGCGGTGCTATCGGATAGGGTTGCGTGGGGCAGGGCGCGAGCAGACTTGCACAATGCACCCATATGGTAAACCAGCCCCGCGATTGTTGACGGCAGATGTCTGCATTAGCCTCCGCCCCGAATCGGGTTTGACGCGAAACAATGGAAGATACCTTCGAATCCGGGATTGTCGTTCAGCACAATTCCAGGCGCAGCGATGACAATTTGGCCAAAGACATTTGCGGCGCACTGCCAGGGCCGGAGGCCAGGTATTCCGCAGCGTCTTCCAATATCGCGCTGAAATATCATATAAAACAGCGGGTTGATTTCTTATACAGCCTTCCACATCGCCCGGTTCTACGTGAAACGCGGCAGCCCCGAAATCACGCATTTGCAGGTTTGCGGCTTTCTGCACGGATATTCATCCAGTTTGCTGCAAAGACAATTGCCGCGCCGATGAAGATGCCGGCCACAAGAGGCTCATCGTAGAATATCCAGGCCACCACTGCGACAAGGGGCAGACGCAGAAAATCCAGCGGGGCTACTATGGTCGCGGGTGCCAGCTTCAGGGCTGTAGTAATGCAGTAATGCGCCAGGAGCCCGCACACCCCCACTACTATCAGCCAGCCGATCGTGTCTGATTGGGGCAGGGCGATAGTGCTGTCAAAACCCGCGCAGACCACCCCGAAGATGCCCTGGATCACAGTCAGCCAGAAAAGGATGCATGTCGTCGTCTCTGTCTGCCCCAGTTTCTTGGTGGAAAGTGTTGTCAGGGCAAAACAGACCGCGCAGGCGGCGGCGGCAAAGGTGGCAAAGCTCAGCGGTGCGGATTCAGGCTGCGCCACGATCAGGATACCGATGAACCCAAGCCCGAAAGCCAGGATACGCGTACGCGTCATCGCCTCCCCCAACAGGAAGGGCGCCAGGACGGCAACCCACAGGGGATTGGTAAATTCGATAGCAAAAAGTTGCGACAGCGGGATGAAAACGAGCGCATAAAACCACAGGTTCTGTCCGGTGAAATGCGCCAGGTTGCGCAGGGTGTGCAACCCCAGGCGGGCAGCGCGGATGGTGCCAAGCGTACCCGCAAACGCACCGAGACAAACCACAACGAACACCCCGACAAAAGAACGGTACATCATGATTTCAAACGTGTCGTGAATTTCAGACAGTTCCCGCCCGGCGACGGCCATCAGTGTAAAACCAGCCATCGCACCAACCATGAATCCCGCAGCCTTCAGCGGTTGTGATTGAACCTCAGTCATCCGGGATGCGGCAGCCTGTGGTCAGGACCGGATTCTGAGCCCGCCTTGTCAGCAGATGAGCGGCAAGTCTGCCAGCGTTGCACCGGACAGAAAAACAATCAGGGTCGTTGTATACCGCGCACCGACCAGCGTATAGGGCCCCTGTTTGGATGCCGGTTAGCGCAACAGTTTCCAGGGGCACTTCACAAGCCTCTTCCTTGTCGGCAAGCGTCAGGCTGGTTATTCCGCCCGTGATGTCCCCGACCAGCGGAACCAGTGCCCGAACATGGCGGCACTGTAACAGGCATGGGCAGGGTAAATATCAAGGGAAGCAGGAACCGCATGCGCCCAGCCTAAGGCACTTTCGGTGCAGCTGCAACGCCAATAAAGCAGGTCATCATGCGTAATGGCGGGTGCGTTCCCGACCTTGTAGCGCGCTGCGGTGAACAGGGTCACCAGGGTTTCGCGCAGAACTATCCGAACCCGGGAACCAATCGTCCGGCACCCGTCCGGCCTGGGGCAGGGCGTTACGTATTCTGTGCCCAAAGGCTTCTGCCACCAGGGTCGCTTGAGGCATACATTCCCAATCAGGTGCCCCGATCACCTGGGCTTTATGGTCCGGCAGGAGCACTCGCGCTGGATTCCCATGCCCAATCACTGCCCCGATCACCTGGGCTTTATGGTCCGGCAGGAGCCGGTTGTGGGCAGCCATAAAAACAGACGGGCAAATCACAAACATGCGAAATTCATGATACATATATTCAAAGTCGGGCGAGCGGTGGGCCCCCTGGCAGCAGCCGGAGCGGCAGAAGCACAGCCGCAATGCTGCAGCGGGCCGGAATTGGAATTCCGGCTCCATGTTCCTGCACAGCAAACGCGCAAGGTGGCGGACTGCATCAAACCAGGCGCGAATATCAAGGCACTGACAGAAGATAACCGGCCGCCTCTTCATACTGCACACCGATACGGAAAACCGGGTGTGACGCCAGATACGGCGGGATACAGGAGCGCGATATCGAATACCGGAAAGAGCCGTCCGACAGGGCACCCCTGTTGTCTTGACAATGGCCCGGAATTCTTCGGGCTTACCCGGCTCTACGGGCATCCGGGCCCTGGCGGACCAAAGACAGGCATATCCCCCAGGGGAGCAGGACCGGGGATGAATGGTGCCGTGACCATGCCATAAGGTGAACGGGCGGGTTCTGTCCTTGTCGGGATATCAGCAGGGATTTGCCCACAGATGGGTAGTCATGGTTCGATCCCTGTAAGGATAAGGGGCACAGCCGGAACACCGCGCCCCTGCCTGATCACATTCAGCAGGTCACGCTCGTAATACGGAACGCCGCTCGACATTTCGGATTCAAGGGCTTTCATCGGCAGAATCTCAATACCCAGGTCAATTATGTTTGAAACGTAGAAGCCCAGATGCTTGACGAACAGGTCATGCGCCACGAAAGTGTATTTCCCGAATTGCACCTCTATCGCTACCCTGTCTTTCACAAAATCGGTCTGATTGTATGATTGGATCGGCTCATGGCCTGCTGCGGTGATCGCGGCGTACTGATCTTGGGCCGAATCCTGGTAAATGCCACGCATGATTTTTCATCGGCTGCCACGTAAAATGTGTTTCGGTGTTCATTCCAGACCCGCACTTCCAGATTGGCCTTGAAAGCCTTATTCATATCGGTGGGCGCATAGAGCAATCGGCCTTTCCTGGTCTTTTCGCACGACACTTTCGTCTTGCAGACATCCGCATCAACCGATTCGATGGATTCCTGAACCTCATCCCACAGCGCAGGCTTGTGCACCTTGAGCCATTCCAATCCGTTCAGGTGCGAATACAGGGCACCGATCTTCATCAATGTCCGCCGTTCGGCAGGGATGGATCGTAAATCGGTTTTCCCATCGGGCGGGTGCGTAACGTTCCGTTTCCCAGGGCCCTGACACGCTCTTCTGCTATTCTGACATATTCCGGCACAATATCGCAGCCCCAGGCACGACGTTCGTGCATCAGTGCCGCAATCACGGAAGACCCGACACCCATGTAGGGGTCGAATACAATATCACCCTTGTCTGTCATGGATAAAACAAGCCGCTCGACCAGTTCTACGGGGAACTGGCATGGGTGATCGGTTTTCTCCGGATGGTTACTTTTGACGTTGGGGAAATCCCACACGTCCGACGGGTTCTTGCCCAGCGGATTGCCGGACAATTTACCGGCATTCGGGCCTTTGAAATGCTTCTTTCCGGGGTATTTCGCCGGAACCCGAATCGGATCCAGGTGCCATGTGTAGTTGTCCGATGCCGTCCACCAGTTGATCGTCTCATAGCGGCCCGAAAGCCTGCGTTTACAATGCAGGCCGTGGCCGAAGTGCCAGATAATCCGATTGCGCAGCTGCAGGCCATGCTTTCGGAAGATCGGATAAAGCAGCGCATCAATGGGTACGATCCCGCCGTTCTGAACATGATTGCCAACCTGCCAGCAGACAGACCCCTGCGGGTGAAGTATCCGAAGACATTCGGATATCACCGCCTCCTGTTGTGACAGATACGCATCGAGCGGGGCGCGGGATTCGTAACTCTTTCCAATGTTGTAGGGTGGTGATGTGATAATCAATTTACAATGCTTGTCGGGAATACCTGACATAAACTTCAGGTTGTCGGAACATGCAATCAGGGGCGGGTTCTGCCCATTGGGGAACAGGGTTCGGACCGATGCGTCCGTGCCGCTGAATGCGGGCGGGGTTGTGGCCTGGGTCATGCCATCTTCTTCCCGATCAGGGTGCGACAGGTCAACCCTTTCCCTATCCCTTTGACTGCCTTGTGTTTATCGGCACTTTCGCCCACAACCTTCCCTGCGGCAGCACTGAAACGTATGCCTGATCAAGGGAATATCATACCCATAAGGTTCATTTGCCTTCCGCCCCTGGACCAGCCCGGCCCGATATGCCATAACCCCGCCAGCCGCAAAAAGGAGTGTATTCCCATGATAAACAGCGCAGCAGAAACGGTAATCGGCGGGGTTGTAATTGCCGCCGCCGTCTTGTTTCTGGCCTATGCTGCAAATACCGCAGGCGTGGCCACACAAACGGACGGCTATAAGGTGACCGCCAGCTTCCGATCCGCCGAAGGCATCGCACCTGGCACCGATGTACGCATCGCAGGCGTAAAGGTTGGATCGGTGATCGGGCTCGACCTTGATAAAGAGACATTTCGTGCGGTCACGACCCTGCGCCTGGCTGAGGGCGTAGATATTCCCGATGACAGCATGGTGGTGATTTCCCCCGAGGGCATCCTTGGCGGCAGTTTCGTGGAGTTGGTGCCTGGAGGCTCCCCCTTCAACGTCGAACCCGGAGGGGAGATTTTGGATACCCAGGGTTCTGTCAGCCTGATTTCGCTTCTGCTGAAGTTCGTCAGCGGGCCGGACGAATGATCCGCATCCTCGCGGTCTTTTTGTGTTTGGCGGGTGCTGCCGGTGCCCGGTCGGGCGTGGCCACCATCGCAGGTGCGGCCGCGCAGCTGCGTGCCCTGGATATGATCACCGGTCGAACTCGGGATATCAGCCTTGCTGTGGGTGATACCACAATTTACGAGCACCTGATGATTTCGGTCACCGCCTGCCACTATCCCGGGAACAACATCGACGGGGATGCGTTTGCCTATCTGAAAATCCGCGACGTGCGCGAGTCAGAGGCCCGTTTCGAGGGCTGGATGATCGCTTCCAGCCCCGCACTCAGTGCCCTTGAACATCCGCGCTACGACGTCTGGGTTCTGCGCTGCAAGCCGCTGGAGCGGTGAGTACCTGACTCTGCGGTTTTCCGATAAGCGAAAGATGTGTCCCGGCCTTGAACCGGATCCTCTCATGTTCCTGTCGCTGCCCCCGATAAAACCGCACCAGATCATCTGCCCCCGGGGTGTCCACCGCCGCAAATCCCGCCTGTTGCTGTAACGCGTCTGTCAGCATACGCCGATACTTCGCCCGTGACACTTCAACCCCGCCGAGCGAGGCCAGATGCGGTGTGCCGAACTGCGTGTCAAAAAGCGTGAAGCCCCCCGCCACCAGCCGGTGCACCAGATAGGCCAATGCGATTTTCGATCCGTCGCGGGTGCGGCTGAACATACTTTCGCCAAAAAACGCGCCGCCCAGTGTGACCCCGTATACCCCGCCTATCAGGCACCCTTTGGCGTAAATCTCCTGGCTGTGGGCATGCCCTATGGCATGCATCTGCCGGTAGAAATCAGAAATCTCCGCATTGATCCAGGTTTCCGGCCGGTCCGCGCAGGCTGCCACCACGCCTGCAAAATCCCGATTCACCGCCACTTGGTAGTCTGCCCGCCGAACCCGTTTGGCGAGCGAGCGCGACATACGGAACCTGTCCAGCAGAATAATCCCCCGGTGCTGCGGGTCAAACCAGCAGATATCATCGGAATCGGCACTGGCAGCCATGGGAAATATCCCGGCCGCATAGGCCTGCAGCAGCAGGCGGGGGTTGAGTTCCGTGGGGGGATCCTTCATGCGGCACCGGCATCCCGGGTTTCCAGCCAGTGCTCCAGCCAGTGGATGTGATAGTCGCCTTTCTGCACGACCTCCTGGTCCAAAAGCGCATGGAACAGGGGGGTCGTCGTATCAACCCCGTCCACCACAAGTTCGCCAAGTGCCCGCCGCAACCGCGCCAGCGCGGCGGGCCGGTCGGTGCCGACCACGGTCAGCTTGGCAATCAGGCTATCGTAATAAGGCGGGATCGAATAGCCCGCATAAAGCGCGCTATCCATGCGCACACCAAGTCCGCCTGGTGCATGGAACGTGTGCACCGTGCCCGGGCAGGGCAAAAAATCAGGGAGTTTTTCCGCATTGATCCGCACCTCTATAGCGTGGCCCTTGAGCGACAGGTTTTCCTGCCTGAGTTCCATCCCCTCGCCCGCTGCGATGCGTATCTGTTGCTTCACGAGATCAACGCCGAATATCGCCTCCGTCACCGGGTGTTCAACCTGCAGACGCGTGTTCATTTCCATGAAATGGAATGCGCCGTCCTGACAGAGGAACTCGATCGTGCCCGCGCCCGCATACTGGATATCCGCCACCGCATCGGCGCAGAGCTGCCCGATCCTCGCACGCGTTTCCGCGTCGATCACGGGGCTCGGGGCCTCCTCAAACACCTTCTGGTGGCGGCGTTGCAGTGAACAGTCACGTTCGCCCAGATGCACCGCTTTGCCATGCCCGTCGCCGAATACCTGGATTTCGATATGCCGCGGCTTGTCGAGGTATTTCTCAATGTAGATCTCATCATTGCCGAAGGCAACCTTCGACTCTGACCGGGCCGTTGAGAACGCCTCTTCCAGATCGTCGCGGGTCAGTGCCAGCTTCATGCCGTGCCCGCCGCCGCCGGCGGTCGCCTTCACGATCACCGGGTACCCCAGGTCGTCAGACACTTTACAGGCTTCCTCCAGCGTCGGTACGCCGCCGTCAGATCCCGGGACGCAAGGTACGCCCAGCGTCTTCATCGTGTTCCTGGCGGTGATCTTGTCACCCATGATACGGATGTGTTCCGCCCTCGGGCCGATAAATGTAATCCCGTGGTCTTCCAGCACCTGGACAAACCGGGCGTTTTCGGATAAAAATCCGTAGCCCGGGTGGATCGCCTCCGCCCCGGTGATTTCGCAGGCGGATATGATGGCAGGCACATTCAGATAACTCCTGGCCACCGTCGCCGGGCCAATACAGATGCTTTCATCGGCCATGCGCACGTGCATGGCGTCCGCGTCCGCGGTTGAGTGCACTGCGACAGTGGGAATCCCAAGCTCCCGGCAGGCCCGAATGACCCGAAGGGCGATCTCGCCGCGATTGGCGATCAGAATTTTTGAAAACACCGCCGCACGTCCTTACTCAAGGATGACAAGCGGGCTGCCGAATTCCACGGCGGTACCGTCATCAACCAGAATACGCCTGACCGTGCCTGCGCACGGGGCGGGAATCTGGTTCATTGTCTTCATCGCCTCGACAATCAGCAGAGTCTGGCCTTCTGTCACCCTGTCACCGACAGCGATAAACGCCTGTGCGCCGGGTTCCGGCTGAAGATAGACTGTGCCCACCATGGGGGAGGTCACCGCGCCCGGATCATCCGCCGGGTCGCCGGATTGCCCAGGTGGCAGTGCCCCTGTCGTTGCTGCCGCAGGGGCGGGGGGTGCCACATGAACCGGTGCCGCCGCGACGGGTGCTGCCGGTGTGCGGGTGACCCGCACATTCAGCGATGTGTTATCGTCGTACTGCCGTTTGACCTGGACTTCCGTCAGATTCTTCGCACTCACAAGTTCTGCCAGCACCCTGATAAAGGCAACGTCCGCCTCCTGGTGTTTTTTTGACATCATCTTTCTACTCGTTGCTCCCCGAGATTCGGGTGGCTGTCTCGCAGCTCCGATTTCACTTCTTATAGGGCAGAACAGCATGGGATGGAAGACATGGCGACCCGGCCCGGCACATACCGGAAAATTCCTGTTGTGCGCGATGTACCTCTCCCGGCAGCCTGTTACCCAATCACCACAACCGCAGGACAAGGCTGGCGGGGAAAGCGGATATCCGAACCGGAGCACCTCTCTGCAACAGGCCAGAGGGGCTTATACGTTCCGCCTGATTAACTCGTGTAGCCGACCGGCTGCCGATAATCGGGGTTATCGGTTTTGGGAATTCCGGGTAGAAGTACCCAAGTATCGTCTCCGGCACCACAGAAAACGCGGCGACAGGATATTTCGGTGCAAAAACTTCAACCCGATTCTTCCGGCACCGCAAACCGTACGCCATCATCGGGCGTCGCGTCCTGATTGTGGACCGGGAAATTTATGACACAGACAAGGCTGGTCGCCACAATCAGCACTCTGGTGCGGCACCCGTTGGCCGGCACCAGCCTCATCAGAAGCGATTAACGGCATCCTTCAGCGGGTTTGCCGTGACAGGTCGCGCCGTGCGGCCGTAAAATCGCCGGTGCAAGGGCCTCAAGCCGCCGTCAAAACATATCATGCACTGCGAACCGCTGCGCACCCGTTCAGACATGTCTTTTGAGACCTCGAATCAGAAATCAGCGTAAACGGAAAATCTGACTATCCCACAGACCCTAGTATACTCCACCCGAAGACAAGGATCCGAAGGTTGCTTTCCCGGGCACTTTCACCTGTTCGCCGGTGGTTGTCACCGTATCTTCATCGCTTTCGCCATGGGCAAAAAGAATCAGGTCTTCGCCCATGGCAAAGCCGCCGTCAATGATGGAATAAACGCCTAAATCCGGTTCTTCGCCTACGCGGAACAGTTCTGCCACCACATTGGGGCCGGTTGCATCCGCTGGCAGCCGCGCACCGGTAAAGCGATCAAAATTCAGGAACAGTGTGTTGGGCGGGACTTCAAAGTCAGACGCACCGTAGCGCAAAATCGCCTTTTTCATAAAGCTGTTGAAGACAGGCCCGCACATGCCGCCACCGGATGCCCCCTGCCCCAGCGACCGTGGCAGGTCATATCCCATAT
This sequence comes from Paracoccaceae bacterium, assembly GCA_014323795.1. Taxonomy (GTDB): domain Bacteria; phylum Pseudomonadota; class Alphaproteobacteria; order Rhodobacterales; family Rhodobacteraceae; genus Amylibacter. The sequence continues at coordinate 37,456 of JACONK010000018.1, forward strand.
AGCAGCCAGCCACGATATTGGACGTAAATCCCACGAACCAGGCGTCCCTGGCATCATTCGTTGTGCCTGTCTTGCCTGCCACAGGTACATCCAGTTTCACCGTGCTGCTGGCGGTGCCACGCTTCACCACGCCGCGCATCATCGATGTCAGCTGATAGGCCGTGACCGCATCCATGACCTGTTCGCGGTTGGAAATGATCCGCGGTGATCGTCCATTGGTCAGAAGGGCCAGTTTGCAGCCTTCGCAGATGCGCCGGTCGTGGCGGTAGATCGTCTTTCCCCGGCGATCCTGAACCCGGTCAACGAGCGTGGGCTCCACCCGCTCCCCCCCGTTTGCAAACATCGCGTAGGCCGCTACCATGCGGAAAAGCGTGGTCTCCTGCGCACCCAGAGAATTCGCCAGGAACTCCCCCATGTCTGTGTAAACACCAAAGCGTTCGGCATAGTCCGCCACCACGTTCATGCCCACATCCCGGGCGAGCCGGATGGTCATCAGGTTGCGTGACTGCTCAATCCCCGTGCGCATCGGCGCGGGGCCGTAGAATTTGTTAGACGCGTTTCTGGGGCGCCACAGGCCCTGTGGAGTTTGCACCTCAATCGGTGCGTCCACTACAATGGTTGAGGGCGCATAACCGCTGTCGAGCGCGGCGGCGTAGACAAAGGGTTTGAAGCTCGATCCGGGCTGGCGCGTGGCTTGCGTGGCGCGGTTGAACACCGAATGCTGGTAAGAGAACCCGCCCTGCATAGCCAGAACGCGACCGGTATTGCTTTCCATCGCCATGAACCCGCCCTGGATTCCGGGAATTTGACGCAGAGACCAGCGCACAAAGCTGCCGTCCCTGTCTTTTGTGATTGCACGCACCAGAATGACGTCGCCCACTTCCAGCAGATCGCCGGGACGTTTCGCACGACTGCCTGCACGGCCGTTCCCTTTCAGGGGGCGCCAGATTTTCAGGTCTTGCATGGTCAGGAAGTGGCCGCCGACGGTTTCCGGCTCGCCCTCAATGCCGATCCGGGCGGCTGTGTCGCCGATTTCCAGCACCGCAGCGGGCTTCCAGCCTGCCACATCACGGGATATATCCGTCTTCGCCAAGGCCTCGCGCCAGGTTTCTTCGCTGGTCAGTGCCCCGGCAGGCAGTTTTGTCGTCTCACCCCGCCATATACCCAGCCGGCGGTCGTATTTCTCCAGCCCGAGGCGCAGGGCGGCGGCGGCCTCTTCCTGCAATACCGGATCCATGGTTGCGCGGATCGACAGGCCACCGCCAAAGAACTCCTCTTCGCCGAATACGCCTGACAATTGCCGCCGAATCTCATCAGTGAAATAGTCCCGCGGCGGATGTTCCGCCTGGGATGATGTGAAATTACCCGATTGCACCGTTATCAGATCCTGCGCCCTTGCCGCCGCATAGGTCGTATCGTCGATGTAGCCGTTTTCGAACATCTCGCGCAGCACGAAGTTGCGTCGCCCTGTCGCATGCTCTTTACGGCGTACCGGGTGATAGTCACTCGGGGCTTTCGGCAGGGCGGCGAGGTAGGCGGCTTCAGCAACAGTAACCTCTTCCAGACCCTTGCCAAAGTAGGTATCCGCCGCCGCCGTCACCCCATAGGAGTTTTGGCCCAGGAAAATTTCGTTGAGATAAAGCTCCAGGATATGGTCTTTGCTTAGCGTGTTCTCCAGCCGGGATGCCAGAATGATTTCCCTGATCTTCCGCTCAAAAGACCGGGAATTGTCCAGCAGGAAGTTCTTCATCACCTGCTGCGTGATGGTTGAGGCACCGCGCAGCCGCCGGCCCTGGGCCGCATCAAGAATGGCTTTCGCTATCCCCAGCGGATCATAGCCCGCATGCCGGTAAAAATTCTTGTCTTCCGCAGACACAAATGCCTGTTTGATCACATCCGGGATCTCGTCCACAGGCGTGAACAGGCGCCGCTCGCGGGCAAACTCATCCATCACCTGGCCCTTGATCGAATACACCCGGCTAATCGTCGGCGGCTCGTAGACCGCGAGCTCCGAGTGATCCGGCAGATCGCGTCCGTACATCCAAAACACGACCCCCAGTGCGCCGACCACCATCACCGCACCAATCGTCAGCCAACTGAATATACAGCCGAAGATGCCGAGGATAAAACGCAAAATGAACCCGCACACCTTTTTCACCTGACCCTTACATATCAGTCCCTTGCGAACAGGTCAAAAGGCCCGGCGATCACATTCCCGTAAAAAACCGCGAAATACCTTAGGCTGTCGCCAGACTATCCGCGATACTCTCAAATATCCTGGCCCCGTCTGACCCTCCGAGAGCTGCATCATTCAGCCGCTCCGGGTGAGGCATCATGCCAAGCCCGCGCCGATTCTCGCTGAGGATCCCCGCGATATCCGCTGCCGCACCATTAGGCGTATCGCGATAGGTAAAGGCAATCCGGTCCTCCGCCCGCAGTGCCGCCAGTGTTTCCGCATCCGCCTGATAGTTGCCTTCGTGGTGCGCGATCGGTATGCGGATAACCTGCCCCCTGGTGTAGCGCGATGTGAACAGGGACGCTGTCGTCTCCACCCGCAATTCAACTTCTTTGCAGATGTATTTAATCCGGGCATTGCGCATCAAAACGCCCGGCAGCAGCCCCGCTTCGCAGAGCACCTGGAAGCCGTTGCAGATGCCGATGACCAGTCCGCCCTTGTCTGCGAAGGCGCGGACGGAGGCCATGACGGGTGAGCGTGCCGCGATGGCGCCGCAGCGCAAGTAGTCCCCGAATGAGAAGCCGCCGGGGATGGCAACGATATCGAGCCCGGCAGGCAGGAACGTGTCCTTGTGCCAGATCATTGTCACCGTGCTGCCCGCACGGCCGAAGGCGACAGCCAGGTCGCGGTCGCAGTTGGAGCCGGGGAACCGGATGACACCGGCACGCATCAGGAAATCTCGATTGCGTAGTTTTCAGTCACGGCATTGGCGAGCAGATTTTCGCACATCAGCTCGACTTGTGCACGAACCTGCGCTTCGTCGGCTTCCTCAAACTCGATCTCAATCACCTTGCCCTGCCGCACGGCGGAGATACCCTCAAACCCGAGCGTACCGAGCGCATGCCGCACCGCTTCCCCCTGGGGATCAAGCACGCCGGATTTGAGGGTGACATGGACGCGGGCTTTCATTCGGTGTGGACTCCTGTAGTGCGGTTTGCCGCGAGTTTGGCTGCAGCCGCTTGCCGATTCTGCAGATTCCTGAAGTGCGGATGGTTGTTTCGCACGGTCCCTTTGTAGAGGTGGTCTCACCCCCTCCTGCGCTGATTGCCGGATATTTCCGGGCGGGCGGAACATGCGCCGGGCCGGACACACCGCATCGGCAGCCAATCCGGGCGCCAGCCGGGATGAATGCCGGCAGACCCTGGCTTTATGGTTCAAACCCCACCTCGGCCCAAAGAAGCCTTCGTGCCTCTTGCCACAGTCTACCTTCTTCATACGCATTGATGTAATCAAGCGCACGATACAGCCGGACAACGGCCGCTTCCCTCTGCCCCTCGGCCAAAAGGCATTTGGCCTCTTCCACCCAGGCCCGATTTCTCTGCCGGATCAGATTGGCGAATGTCTTTTCCGCTTCAAACAGTTTCTCATAGGTAGAATCTTCACGACTTTCGATATTTTCCCGCTCATACTGGTGGGCGTCATAGTAGGATTTATTGCCCCGTAGAATGAGGTTCGAGACCTAGTTTGCAGCCTCGTAAAACGCGATGATGGCCGGAATGGCCGTGCGACAATTCCCATCCGCAATCAACGACTCGTAAGACTCTCGCATATCCTGTAATTCTGCAAGAGTCTTGATTGTACCGCCATCCTCAAACAATTCATAGCGTGACAGATCGGTCTCGTCCGCGTCCTGGGCTGCCGAATTGTGGGTTCCGGCCAGAATTACTGACGCGACCAGCAGAAGTTTCTTCATATCGTTCACCTTGCGCGAATGTTCCGTCCCTTGTTTCCAGCTGCCCGAGGGCCTCTGCGCAATGATGGACTATGCGGGTGTCCCTGCACCTGTCAATATGACTTTCCGGGGCCGGTCAGCACCGCGCTTTGCCTCACCGCGTTTATTAAGCGTCACCCGGATGCACCCCGCCCTGCGCGGCGACCGAATACAGTGCCGGATGTCAGGCCGGAACCACCCGGGTAGCCGCCAAAAAACACGCCCCCGACCAGTTCTCCGCAGCCGAACAGGCCTGCGATGGGTGCTCCGGTTGCCTTCAGCACGGCCCCGCGTTCATCCACCTTGAGACCGCCATAGGTAAATGTTATCCCGCATGTGACCGGATATGCACGGAAGGGTGGGGTATCCAGCTTCTGTGCCCAGTTGGTTTTGTCGGGTTCTAATCCGTGCGTGGACTTTCCGTCGCGCGTGGTCGGGTCAAACGGGGTGCAGTCATCAACGGCTGCATTGAACTCTTGCAGTGTTGCCGCCGCTGAGGATGTATCTGCCCCTGCGAGTTTGGGGACCAGTTCTTCCAGGCTGTCTGCTTCCACATAGTGTGCGTCTTCGAAATGGTATTCGCCGTAAAGAAGGTCGAGAACCTTTGCATCGAACACCTGCCAGGCAAAGTGGCCCGGTTGTTCCAGCACCGCACGACCGAACCGGGCATATGTATAGTTGCGGAAATCGAAGCCTTCGTCGACGAAACGTTTGCCTTCTGCATTCAGCATCACGCCCAGGAAATAACAGATCTTGCGGTAGTTCTTCCGTTCCCCGGGTGGCAGGTCCAGGTTGCCGAAATCTTTCATGTGCAGGTCCACAGGGGTTGCGTGACATCCGCCGGACCGGCCATACCGCATGGCACCGAGAGCTTCTGCCATCAGCAGTCCGTCTCCGGTATTGTGCGGGGTTCCACGCACCTTTGCCACAGACCAGTCGGGCCCAATGCGTTCCTCCCGCAGGGCTTTGCCGGCTTCAAATCCGCCGCAGGCGAGTACGACAGCATCTGCGGAAATGCTCTCATCCGCGACCTGTACGCCTGTCACCCGGTCGCCCCTGGTCAGTAATCCGGTGACCCCGGCCCTGTATCGTATCTGCCCGCCCAAACGCTGAAACGCGGCCAGTTCCATTTCGAACAGGCCGACCCCTTCGTTTTTAGCAGCCAATGTTAAACCGCCCCAAAAGACATACCTGCCGTCTTTTTCGAAGCTCTGGCGATTATAGATCGGGTCATAGGTGACCCCGTGCCCGGCGAGCCAGCGGACCGCATCACAGGACTCGGATACCAGGGCATGCTGTTCCGGCGTCAGCGTTTCATCATCATTGAAGCACAGAAGGTCAGCCTTGAACTTTTCCTGCGTGTAGTGACCGAAATCCGTGTTTGGGATGCGGGGATCTTTCGGGTTGGAAAGAAGTGGCAAGAGCTCTTCCGGAGTTTCATAGGCAAACCGCATTGCTCCGGCGGTGTATTTTGTGTTGCCTCCCGCCAGGTCCGGCCCGGCCTTTTCCAACATCAGAACTTTCGCGCCCGCTTCCAGTGCCGCTATACCCGCAGAGATGGCCGCATTGCCTGAACCGACGACGACGATGGTCTTTTTTACCATGGGGATTCCCTGATTTTCAGATGTTTTATATACAATCGGATACAAGGTAAAAAGGAGAACCGGATGAACGTTGGTCCATATCCCGTATTTCGGTCCGTGATGCACCAGGGTGCCCGGAGACGGCCCGGAGACGGACGGTATCGTCGGGCACAGGCCGCGTTTGGGTGCCATAGTGTGCCAACCCCTGACTTCCGAATTCGTCGAGATGTATGAGACGCACATGATGTTGGGGGCGTGACAGCATGTTGGGGGCGTGACAGCACCCGGGCGGAAATTGTGCCCGAGAAGGCAGACCCTGCCAGGGTTGCAGCCATTGGCCAGAATTTTGAAAAGGGATACTGACCTGGCTTGCCGTAACAGATTTTACCGATGCCGGTCATCACATCGGCGCAGCTGTCCGTCATCACCAGGCTGTCATCGATGTCCTGCGGATTGGCGGGGAGGACGCCGCAGGTGCGACGGCAGGGGCACACCTCAACGAGCCTCCGCGCGCAACCAGGGGTGATCGTCTCAATGAAATCTGTAATCTGCACTTTTGCCATAGCCCTTGCAGGCTGTGCTGTGTTCCATGTTTTGAACCTGTCCCTGCCCTGGCTGTTGGGACCCATTGCCGCTTGCCTGGCGGCGGCCCTTGTCGGTGTGCCGATGAAAGGGATCAAGCCGCTCAACGACAGCATGCGCACGGTCCTTGGCGTTGCAGTCGGGGCCACACTGACGCCGGCCGTTATCGCGACATTTCCGGCAATGTGGCCCACGCTTGCGCTGATTCCGGTCATGGTTGCCGCAATAGGTGCCTGCGGTATTCCCTATTTCCGGTGCATCTGGGGCTACGATTTCGCCACCGCATACTACTCTGCCATGCCGGGAGGGCTGCAGGACATGCTGGTTTTTGGTGAAGAGGCCGGCGGGGATGCGCGAACCCTTTCCCTGATACATGCTACCCGGGTTCTGGTGATCGTTGTGGCCGTGCCATTTTTGCTTGGCAGCATCTGGGATGCGGATCTTGGCAATCCGCCTGGCGTACCGGCGGCAACCATTCCCCTGGAAGAGATTTTGGCGATGGTTGCCTGTGCGGCGGCGGGATGGTGGGTTGCAAAGCGGGTCGGGCTTTTGGGCGCGTCGATCCTCGGTCCGCTGATCATCACGGCTGCGGTTACGTTGACCGGTTTTTTGCATTTCCGGCCGCCGGCAGAAGCGATATGGGCTGCCCAGTTTTTCATAGGCATGACCATCGGGGCCAAATATGCCGGGATCAGCATGCAAGAGGTGCGCAACGACCTTGCCGCAGGTTTCGGATTTTGCTTTATCCTGATCATTCTGACACTGATCTTCGTGGAAACGATCTATGCCTTGGGTATGGCCCCGGGGCCGGAGATCCTGTTGGCGTTCGCCCCAGGGGGGCAAGCGGAATTGACTGTTTTGGCACTTGTCGTCGGGGCGGATGCGGCATTTGTCGTGGCACACCACGTTCTGCGGATATTTGTCGTGATTTTAGGGGCCCCGATTGCGGTCAGGATTTTTAATCCCGGACCGCCGGGTTGATCATATTGATCGGTTGTCCGGCCGCAAAGGCGTTTACCTGCCCAAAGATATCTGTGAACTGCAGGTCAAGCTCATCTTCGGTCACATAACCGATATGGGGCGTAGGCAGCACGTTAGGATGCGTCAGAAGCGGGTGGGCGGGGTCAGTCAGCGGTTCCTGATCGAACACATCGACAGCTGCGCAAATGCGCCCTTTGGCAACCTCTGCCTCCAGCGCACCAGGCGCGATGAGGCCGGAACGGGAGGTATTTATAAAAAGTGCCCGGTCCCGCATCAGGCCAAGATCTTCCGCAGTGATGATCCCGTGATTTCCGGGCTTCAGACGTACGTGAATACTGACAATATCGCTGTCCCCAAAGAAGGCCGCACGGCTATCAGCGATTGTTGCGCCATCTTCAAGCGCCCGTTTTCGCCCTTCCTCCGAACCCCACCAAATTGTTTTCATGCCGATGGCCCGGGCATATCCGGCAACAGCCCTGGCTATGCGCCCATAGCCATACAGCCCGAGTATACGCCCTCGTAGTGTGCGGCCGATACCTGCCTGCCAATCGCCGTTGCGGATGGAATTGACCTGATCGGGTATTTGCCGGTAACTTGCCAGCATCAGTGCCAGCGTATGCTCCGCTGCCGCATAAGACGGCGTGTCGGAGTGCATGTCGGAACAAAGGAGGACGCCATTCAACGTGCAGGCATCCAGGTCGATGTGCGGGTAAACGCTGCGTTGGGAAATGAGCCTGAGGTTTGGCAACAGGGAAAGCAGTTCCGCACCGATTTTTGTCCGCTCCCGGAAAAGCACCAGGGCTTCGGCGGCGTACACGTGCTGCGCAAGCCTGACAGGGTCCGGTTCATGATCGGTCCATACGGTTACGTCGTGATTCGCCAGCATTTCAAAGCACGGAAGGCCACGCAGCGTATCGAGCCAGTCATCCAGAATATGAATCTTCATCAACCGTTCCAGACCGATTTCGGCACGAAGACCTCCCCGGAAGCCAGCTTGCGTGCGGTACGTTCCAGCCCCGCGGAAATAACTTCAAAAGTATGGCCGGATTGCCTGTATTCAAGGGTTACTTTCAGTTGCCCCATCGGATGTTCAAGCAAAAGCCGGGCCGGGGATGCGATTTTACCGGACGTCAGGCCCGCACCAACGGTTCCAGGGCAAAGCAGGCATGCCCCCATGGCTTGCGCTCCGGTCACGGCAAGGCCTGGATGCGTGTTCCAGGGCATAAAGTAGCGAACTGCGGCGGTGCCACCGTCACGTGCAGGGGCCAGGATGCCAAATTTAGGCGTCACGGATTGGGATACGTCACCCATGCCCATCAGCGCACCGGCCTTTATTCGGACAGCCTCCATACGATCAAAAAAAGCCCGATTTTCATCCAGTTGTGCTGCCGTTTCGTATCCGGTCAAATCAAGGTTACCGGCACACGCTATGGCCATTGGCATGGCGACGTCGATACATGTTACCGCAATGCCATCAATGGTGTTTATCCGGTTTCCGGTTGGAAACATCGCCCCCGTAGAACCGCCGGCTATGTCACGAAACATCAGCTCTATCGGTGCCGCAGTGCCGGGTACGCCGTCGATGGACGCGTCACCGTCATATACCACAGAACCGGCGGCAGTACGGACTGTGGCACACGTCCGGGCACCGGTATTGACCGCCCGGATCCTAACTTCCGTCCGGGTGTCGGCCGGGTCAATCAGCCCCATCTCAATAGCTGCCGGGCCGACACCCGCCAGAATATTTCCGCAACTCGGCTTGAAATCGACCAGGCCGTTTTTAACACCAACCTGGGCAAAGAGATAATCTACGTCTGCCCAGGCATCGTCCGAACGAGAAAGCATCGCCACTTTCGTGGTCACGGCATTCCCGCCACCGATTCCATCAATATTAAGCCCGTGCCCGGATCCAATCATGGATACCAAAACACGTGCGAGCGTTTCCTGATCCCGCGGCAAATCCTTGCGCTGCATATACGGGCCACGAGATGTGCCGCCACGCATGAAAACATAGGGAATTGGAGTTTGAGTCATGTCAGCGGCCAGGGCAGGTTGACGTATTCCTGCACGAGGCCCGGCGGAAAATCGCGGCGCAGCAAACGCGCCATAAGGCACATGAAGCCGATTCCGACCGCCGTGTAGATGGCTGCGAAGCGAAAGTCTTTTCCGGCCCGGGTGCGGATAAACGTGAAAAGGAAGATGGTGAGTGCCATGATGAACCCGAGCAGCGATGTCAGGATCAAAAGCCCGGCAAACCAGGCCAATGTGGACCATAACCCGTGCGGAGCATCTGCATCGACTGATTCGCGATCAGCAAAGATGGGGTGGGTTTCCGACCGGAACACCATCTGTACCAGAAGGATCACGGCACCGGCGATGGCCACACCGGACACGAAGCGGGGGAATACCCGGTCCGCCGCAGCGTAATCCGGTATCAGCGAGGCGTTCACGAATGCGGCGATCAGGTAACCCAGAACCGCCAAAAGGAAGATCAGCGGGGCCCGCTTTCCGCCATGTTCAACCGCGCCCCCGGCCATGGTATTTTTGGCCTGGCGCAAACCGACGATAACCGACAGCAGAGTGATGATGATCAGAACAATCACAATCGGCGAAAAGATGTAGTCGATGCCTGCTTCAAATTCCTTGCGAAACCGTGATCGGGCAATCTGCACCGCCTGGTTGGCATAGGTTTCTGCAGGGTTGGACAGGACGAATCCGATTAGAAATGCCGGCCGCGACCAGTCAAACCGGCGCATCAGGATGCCCAGAAAACCGATAGCGAAGAGTACCACGAGGTCCATCAGGTTTTGCCCTGACTGGAAAGCGGCAAAGCTGATGATCATAAAGAGGAACGGGGCCAGCAGGCTGAACGGGATTGTGGTCAGCCGTGCAATCCCGCCCGAAGCGGCGATGCAGATCAATGTGCCGACCAGGTTTGCAAGTGCCAACAGCCAGACGATTGCGTAGGTGATATCGAGGTTGTTTTTCAGCATCGATGGACCGACTTCGACGTTACCTGAACCCAGCAGCGCAATGGCCCCGATAAAGATCGCCATAGAGCCGGACCCGGGGATGCCGAACAAAAGCGTGGGAACCAGCCCGCCGCCTTCTTTTGCGTTGTTGGAGCTTTCGGGCCCGATCACACCCCGAATTTCGCCGCTGCCGAATTTTGATTTGTCCGGTGTGGTTTGCACTGCGTGGCCATAGGCGATCCAGTCTACGACAGACCCGCCAAGACCCGGGATAACCCCCACGACAACCCCGATGATTGAACAGCGGACCGACAGCCACTTGTTCGCGAACCAGTCGCCGACGCCAGCCAGCCAACCGCCACCGAGGGGCGACCTGTTGGAAATTGACCGGTTCTGACGCAGCAGGGCCACTATCTCCGGGATTGCAAATACGCCCAGACCGACGATCACCAGCTTAATCCCGTCCGCCAGATAAGGCATGTTGTAGGTTGCCATGCGCAGTTCGCCTGTGCTGTCGCCTTCCCCGATTGTGCCGATCATCATGCCAAGGCCGGCCGCAACGATGCCCTTCAGGGCGACCCGCCCGGCCAGGATGCCGACCATCGAAAGGCCGAACACCGTGATCATCAACAGTTCCGGCGTACGGAACTCCAGCACAAGGGGCCGGGCGACCAGAATGAAGACAGTAAGAAAGGCTGCACCGACCAAACCGCCAAAAAGTGAAGAAGAAAATGCGGCGGACAAGGCACGGGCCGCTTCCCCCCTTTTTGCAAGAGGGAAGCCGTCAAGAACCGTGGCCTGACTGGCAGACGACCCGGGTATACCCATCAGAACGCTGGCAAAGGTGTCCGATGTCGGCACCACAGCCACCATACCTGTCATAAGTGCCAGGCCAGAGACCGGATCCATGCCGAACATGAATGGCAGAAGCAGAGATAACCCTGCGATGCCTCCCAGGCCGGGAAACACGCCGATGCAGAGCCCCATCACCACCCCCAGAACGAGGTAGCCCGGCACGGGCGGTTGGAAGATCAGCCCCGCGGCATCGCCAAGCGCGGCCAGCGCAACGGAAGTGAATTCCATCGGTCACAGTTTCCCCAGAGTATCTCCGGCCGCGTTCGAGCGGCCGGGAATCCGGAAATTAAGCCGGGTTTACTTCAGCGAAACGCCGTAGCGGTCTTTCAGCCAGCCCACGACAAAGGCTTTCGCCGCGTCAGGCACAGCGGTAGCACTGGCCAGGGCACCGGTTGCCATGTCGCCGGTCATCTGCGGATACTTGCCCAGTCGCCTGGCAGAGATGTCGCTGAAGTCAGCCCTGGCCTTTACTGCTTCAAACGCTGCCGTGTAGGTCGCAATTGCGTCGTCCGGGGCACCTGCCGGCAGGAACACCATTTTCTGGGCCGGGAAACCTGCGACGAAGAAAGCCTTCCACGCATCCCACTGTTCGCCGCTTGTCTTGCAGCCCGGGGTAGATTCGCAAACCTCTTTGAAGGTCGGCATATCCGGGAAGGTCGGATCGCGCACGATGTTACCACCTGCGTCGAGGGCACCCCAGCTCATCATAGGTACAGCGGTGCCGGCTTCCACCAGCGGGGTCACGCCTTTCAGGAAGGACGAGGATGTCTGATAATCGATGTTGGCTTCGCCGCGTTCAAACATCAGGCGCCCGTCGCCGCGACCTTTGATGCCGAATACCGGTTCCACGTTCAGGCCCAGCATCTCCCAGGCCAGAAGCGGCACAAGGTCAAGACGGGTTGCGCCTTGCGAACCGTAGATGAAGTCGGTGTCCTTAAGCCCCGAGGCATCCAAACCGTTCATCCTGGCTGCCAGATCCGGCGGAAGATAAGCAACACCGCCGGTGCCGGATGCCAGCACAACATTCCAATCGTTGTATTCATAGCGTACGCGCGGGTCACCCAACAGGTACGGGAACTGGGTGGAACCGGAAGAACCGAAAATCAGCGTACCCGCGCTGTCTTCGTATTTCTGTTCCTGAAACCAGTTGGCCCCTTTGGTGGAACCCGCACCGGGCATAAACTTCACGACAACGGCTGGATTGCCCGGAAGCGCTTCAGACAGCAGCGGTGCGTAGAAGTTGGCCCATTTGGCAGATCCGCCGGTTTCCGAGAACGGGATCACCCATTCGACGGTTTTGCCTTCCAGGTTGATGCCGTGGCCGTCTGCCACAGACCAGGTAGCGAATGTCGCCGCAGCGGCAGCTGCAAGGCCAAACATCCCGCCCCGCACGGTTTTTAGAATCGTCATATTTTCCTCCCTGATTCTGGCATGACGTTGTGCCCAATCCATATATCCGGCCGGATGATTCCGGATTTGGGCAGAACCGCTCTACTCTATGATGCCTGTGTGCACAAAGCCTTAATTAGCACAGAATTCACACCTTGTGTTTTGGAAGGGGATCAAGGCCTGCGCCAGGCGATCACCTGTCTTCTGTCACACGACGGGCGTATCGTTGATGCCCTGGCCAACGGTAATCCGGCAAAAGCGTTTTCGCCCCGGAAATATCCTGAACTAGTGATCCCGGATATCAAACTGCCAAGATGTGACGGGTTAAAATTCCACACGACTGTGGCTCGTGTCAACTGACATGGACGCACAGCGACATTTGGGCAAATTTTGCCTGCACTACAGGAATGTTGCCGGTCGCTGCAGGAATCCTGCCACAAGGCAAGGCTGTGAGGGGTCTCGAACCGGATGTGGCGTTGAATTCCGGCCGGATTGTTCCCGCAGGCTGCGGCCGGCGCAAGGTGTTTTCAGATGGCCACGAACATTTGGTTTAAATGTCGCTGTCCGTTTTCACGGTGAACCCTGCGTCGCGCAGCCGGGTGACGATATCGCGCACGTGGATGATGTCGCGTGCTTCGATGACCACGTCAAGCTCTGCCTGTTTCAGGCCCACGGTCTGGAACATGCGCTGGTGGATAACCTCTACCACATTGGCACCTGCTTCCCCTATCATACGGGAGATCCCGGCCAGTTGACCGGGGGTATCAGCAATCTCGAACGTCAGACGGGTGATGCGGCCGTCACGGACAAGGCCGCGCAGGATCAGGCTTGATAACAGGCGACTGTCGATGTTGCCGCCGCAAATGACAAGACCAACTTTCCTTCCGCGGAAATGGGCCAGGTTATTCTTGATCACGGCAAGGCCCGCGCCGGGGGCACCCTCTGCCACCACCTTTTCATGGGAAATCAGGTCAAAAACTGCGTCTTCGATGGCATCTTCCGATGCTGAAAAGATGTGGGTCACATTTTCGCGGATTGTTGCGATGTTGGCTGCGGACGGCTCCTTCACCGCGATTCCTTCAGCCAGGCTGGCACCGCTGAAATGGGGCCGGGTTCCCTCGATCTGCGATTTTACAGCGTCAAAGATATGCGCCTGGGCCCCCACAATCTCGATCCCGGGTTTGATGCTTTTGGCCGCGACCGACATGCCCGCGATCAGGCCGCCCCCACCGACAGGCACGACGATACTGTCAAGTTCGGGTTCCTGTTCCAGCATCTCCACTGCGACACTGCCCTGGCCCGCCGCCACGAGCGGATCATCAAAGGGATGGATGAGCGTCAGCCCTTCGCGGGCCGCGAGGTCGCGCGTGAAGGCCACACTTGCATCAAATCCCTGACCGTGGATTTCCACCCGCGCACCAAACTCTGCCGTGCGCTTGATCTTGTTGAACGGCGTCGCTTCCGGCATCACAATCACGGCGGGGATGCCCAGCCGTTCCGCGTGATAGGCCACGCCCTGGGCGTGGTTGCCCGCGCTGCAGGCGATAACGCCCGCCTTGCGCGCCGTCTCTGTCAGGGCCAGCATCCTGGCCAGGGCCCCGCGCGCCTTGAACGCGTTGGTGTGTTGCAGGTTTTCCAGTTTTAAAAAAAGCTCAATACCCAGGTTCAGCGAAAGGCGCGTGGCCCGCACGGTCGGTGTACGCACGATGGCGTTTTTGATCGCGTCGTAGGCTTTGAAAACGGTGTGGCAGGTCAGGGTCACAGGATGCGGATTTTCATAAAATTGGAACGGTTGCCGGCACTGACGCAAAATTCACGGCAATACAAGTCTTTGCGCGGTCTTCAGCCCGTACCCTGATCCGTCCAAACGGGTCTGCCATCCCTGCAACCCCGGAAAACGCGTGTTTTTTCACCTCCAAATCCATGACGCAAGTATCTATGATGGCTTTGACAAGGTTCAACAGTGCGGCTGATCAGATGACGCAAGTGTTCCTGCATGGGGCGGGATTGGATGCCGGCAGTTGGGGGCAGGTGCCAGGCCTTGCGCTGAATTTGCCCGGCCACGGGGGGCGGGCGCGGGCCGCATCGGCAACAGCAGAGCTCTTTGCGGCAGCACTTGACCGAGAGGTGCCCGATGGTGCCGTTCTGGTAGGGTATTCGCTGGGAGGCATGGTCGCCATGGCTTTCGCGACCGCTTACGCTGATCGGCTGCGTGCGCTGGTGCTGGTGGATACGCCCATCCGTGCACCGCTCAGGGTCATCAGCTGGTACACACCCTTTGTGGCACCGGTTGTGACGCGGTTCCCCGGGGTGCGGACCATCGGTAAGGTGGTCGGCAAACGGATCGAAAGCACGGCCGGGCAAACCAGGTTTCGCCGACACATCGAGGCGGCAAATCCCGGTGGCCTGGCCGACGCCCTGTGCGTGGCAGCAGGCTTTGACGGGGCGGCGGTTCTGCCGCAACTCACCCTGCCGATGCTGGTGCTTTGCGGCAAACGCAGCCTGCTGACCGGGCCACGCTATCGGCAGATGGTATCGGGCGCATGCCCGCAGGCGCAGGTCGTAATTCTGGACACAGGCCACCACATCCCCTTCGATAACGCCCCTGCGATGCATGCAGAGATCACGCGCTTTCTGAAGGGACTGGATTAGCAGGTGCTTTCTTCGTGGCCTCCTTCCAAAGTTCCCGGACTGTCTTTCTCCCGGTCACACACAAGACATACGGTTAAGGGATTAAGGGACCGCCTCAAGGGCCAGGGAAATGCCTGATAATGCACATTTCCATAGCCTGATCTATCGGATTTGAAGTGCCGTAAGGATACATTCGAGAGATGACCTGCTCCCTGGACAATCCTTTCCGCCTGGCAGAACGGATCTGTCTCTCTCCCGACTCCCGCTGATCACGCCGGCTTTCTGCCTGCCCGGCTGTTATTGAGCCAGACGATCCCGAGACCTGGGCTGCAAGGTTCATCTGCTCCTGCAAGAAGCAATTTGCCAAAGGGCCTGACTATGCAGGGGAAATGGCTGCCATCATTATGATGGCGGTTACGATAAAAAATTCCCATATTTTTTCCTTTCACAAGAGGGCCGCATAATCGGCAACCCCGGCAAGTATACAGGGTGAATCAAGCCAGCCAACACAGGTCATGCAGGCCATAGGTTTTCTTTTTCTCAATCAAGTCTTTCAATTTAATAAAGGTTATTCGCGACATCAGCTGCATAGCGGATTTTTATCCCGTATCGGCAATTGGCGGATATATTCAGGATTATCAACGTCCGGCAGCGCGTCATGAATTGCATGTACCTTGGATATGATCACTCCCGCTGTACTGGCACGACGCCCGCGATCACAAGGAGCAGGCCCGTAGCCCGAATCCGGGTGAGAGCGGTCAGAAGAAGATTTGTTTGCAATTTTTCCTGCCATACTTCAGGCACGGACACCTGTTGCAAGGACATGACCACCATTACACATGGCAAGGGCATTGCAACGGGTCGGATACGGAGGATGCCTGTTTCTTCAGCCTGGACGATCTGCCAGGGATGCGGGCTGCAAGGGATGCGGGCGTCCGGGTTCTGTAAAGGGCAAAATCCTGGGGATAAAGGCGGGCATCAGACCCTGGCGATGGTGTAGAATACTGCACGCCCGGCCCTGGTGCCGGGGACCTTGTGGCGGTTGGGAGGCCCCGGATCATGTCCGGTGCGTGGCAATACCACAAGTTTGGCCCGGCGATGCCTGGCGGGGTGACACCCCTGAGTCCGTACCGGATGAATTGTTCGTCAGGCGGCTCTTAAGCCCAGAATCTCCCGTGCCTGCGCAACCGTTGCGACCGGTCGCCCATGCCTTTCACAGATATCCGCAACGCGTTGCACCAGTGCGGCGTTTGATGGTGCCGGCGTTTCGCGGTTTATCCGCACATTATCTTCCAGGCCCGTCCGGGCGTGGCCCCCGGCAGCGACAGACCATTCATTGACCTCAATCTGGTGGCGTCCGATGCCCGCTGCACACCATTCGGATCCGGGCAAAATGCGGTCCATCGTGCGCACGTAGTAATCGAAAACATCCTTGTCCGCAGGCATCGCGTTCTTCACGCCCATCACGAACTGCACATACGCCTCCGGTGCCAGGCGCCCATCGGCCTGCATAAGGGCAGCCTGGTGAATGTGGCTAAGGTCAAAGGCCTCAATCTCTGGCTTGATGTCGTATTTCAGCATCTCGGCCGACAGCCAGTCGATCAGATCCGGCGGGTTTTCATAAACCCGTGCGGGAAAGTTGTTGGACCCGACCGTCAGGCTCGCCATATCGGGTTTGAGCGGCAACATCCCGCCCCGTGCCGCCCCCGTCCCGGACCGTCCACCGGTGGAGAACTGGATGATCATGCCGGGGCAGTATTTTTTCAGCCCTTCCTGCAGGGCGGCAAATTTATCGGGGTCCGACGTCGGCGTTTCGTCGGCATTGCGTACGTGGCAATGGGCAATGGTGGCCCCTGCCTCAAAGGCTGCCTGGGTACTTTCGACCTGTTCGCCGATTGTCACGGGCACAGCCGGGTTGTCTGCCCTGGTGGGCAAAGATCCGGTGATGGCGACGCAGATAATGCAGGGTCTGGCCATGGCCGGGTTCCTCCGTCCCCCGGCCATAGCATGCGGCCGGTGAACCGGTCAACCTGTTAAGACGGGCACGCTTTCACCGCATCGGCCAACCCGCGCAGCAGATTGCCGTAAAGTGCCGGTCCCGGTTCCAGTGTCAGGCCGACCTGATCGATTTCCACAAAAGTCAGCCCGCCTGCAGGGGCTACGGCTTCCAGCCCTTTGCGGCTGGTCCCGGCTTCGACGAGAGCACATTTAATTGAGCCATCAGAAAGTGCTGCCCGGATTGCAGCCATGCGTTCGGGGCCAGCCGGTGCTGCATCGGTGTTTGCCAGGGCACCGCGGGCGTTCAGGCCATAGGCACTTTCGAAGTAATAGAGCGCATCATGGGTGGCAATGAAGGGCGTATCCCGCGCCTCCGCAAGCACCGCCTTCAGATCCAGATCGAGCAGCGACATTTTCCCGGCAAAGCTTGCAAGATTGGCTTTATAGGTGTCAGCGTTATCCATATCCGCAGCGATCAGCCGGGCTGCAATCTCTTGTGCCCACATGGTGGCGAACTTCGGGTCAAGCCAGGCGTGCGGGTCTTGCCCGCCTGCGCCATGCCGGTGATCGTGACCTGCGTGGTTATCATGCCCATCCTTGTGGTCATCGTGTTCGTGGCCGGCGTGATCTTCATCTTTGTGATCGTCATGGCCGGGCTCCTTGTGGTTACCGTGGCCATGGTCATGATGATCGTCCCCGAAATCAGCAGAGGCGCGCACCTCCAGGAAGGGCAGCCTATCGATCTCCAGCAGTTCCATTACCTCGGCGTTAGTGGCCAGGGTCTCAATCGGATCCTCAAGTTGCGGCGTCAGCCCATGGCCCATCCAGACCACAAGATCGGCATTCTGCAGGTCATGTGCCTGGGACGGGCGCATGGAAAAGTTGTGCGGCGTCTCCCCCGCCTTCAGCAGCATCGAGGGCATCCCCACACCAGCCATCAGTGCGCTGGCTATACTGTGCACCGCGGGAATATCGGTGACAACTTTGGGCGGATCAGCCCGCAGGGGCAGAGCAGTTACCATAAGAAGTGTCAGGGTGCGCAAAATCATGAAGCGTTCCTTTCGATTTGAGTTGCAGCGGACTTGCATTGTTATATGATAACATCACTTAGTCAATCATGGCAATTCTCCATGGATACCAAAGTTTTTGCGCACCACGATCACGCGGCATGCCAGGCTGAAGGTATCGCTGTGGCGGCTGCCGTTTGTGCACAAAAAGGCCTGCGCCTGACCCCGCAACGGCGGCGTGTTCTGGAAATTTTGCTAAGCCGGCACCGCGCCATGGGGGCCTATGCGGTACTCGCCATTCTGCGAGGCGAAGGCATGGGAAACCAGCCGCCCGTCGTCTATCGTGCGCTTGATTTTCTGGTGAAGCACGGGTTCGCACACAAGATTGAACGGTTGAACGCGTTTATCGCCTGCACCCGCCCCGGGGCACCCCATGCGCCTGCGTTTTTGATCTGCCGCACCTGTGATACAGTGGCGGAGGCCCATATTGACCCCGGCGGCGGTACGCTCGGGGATGAAGCCGGCGCGGCGGGTTTCACCATCGAACGCACCGTAGTGGAAGCTCTGGGCCTTTGTCCAAAATGCAGAGATGCCGCATGACCCTGATATCGCTTGCCAATGTCACCGTCTGTTACGGCGGAAACGCGGTTCTGGATGCCGTCAGCCTGACACTGGACCCGGCGGAAATCGTCACGATTGTCGGGCCAAACGGGTCCGGCAAGTCTACGCTGCTGCGTACTATCGTAGGGGCGGTGATACCCGCATCGGGTCAGGTGACCCGCCGGAAGGACCTGCGCATCGGCTATGTTCCCCAGACTTTGACCATTGATTCTACCCTGCCGATGACCGTGCGCCGTGTGCTTGACCTGCCGCGCAAGGTGTCGGAGGCGCAGGCACGGGAGGCCATGGCCTGGGCAGGGATTAAGGGTTTGGGTCACCGGCAGATTTCATCCCTTTCAGGAGGGCAATTTCAGCGCACCCTGCTGGCCCGTGCGCTCTTGAGCAGGCCAGAGGTGTTGATCCTGGATGAGGCGACGCAGGGCCTTGATCAACCAGGCTGTGCCGCGTTCTACCAGCGCATTGCGCAGCTGCGGACAGAGTTTCGGTGCGCTGTCCTGATGGTGTCGCATCAGCTGCACGTTGTCATGGCCGCCAGTGACCGGGTGATCTGCCTCAACGGCCACGTCTGCTGCCAGGGTGCACCAGGGCAGGTCGCATCCGCCCCGGAATACCGTGCGTTGTTCGGATCGGGCACAGCCGGTGCGCTGGCAATCTACCGGCACGACCACAACCACGATCATGATCCCGGGTACCGTATTGATGCTGGATGATTTTATGGTGCGGGCCACACTGGCAGGCATAGCCGTGGCTGTCGCGGCGGCACCGCTCGGCTGTCTGGTTGTGTGGCGACGGATGGCCTATTTTGGCGACGCTACGGCGCATGCATCGATTCTGGGCGTTGCGCTTTCTCTGGCTCTTTCGTTCGACGTCTTTATCGGTGCCCTGGCGGCGGCGCTGATCGTGGGACTGGCCGTCGGCAGCCAGACCGGGCGCATCCTGGCAAGCGACACGCTGCTGGGGGTTCTGGCCCATAGTGCACTGTCGCTGGGGCTGGTGGCAATCGGTTTTGTACAAGGCGTACGGGTGGATCTGTCGGCCTATCTTTTCGGCGATATCCTGAGCGTGAACCGCATCGATCTTGCGCTGATGTGGGGGGGCAGCGGGCTGATCCTTGCGGGCATTACCCGGCACTGGCAGGGTCTCCTGACCACGACGATGAGTGCCGAGCTCGCCCATGCGGCCGGAATTGACCCCAGGCGCGAAAATCTGGTGCTGACGATGGCATTGGCGGTGGCGGTGGCGGTATCGATCAAGGCTGTCGGTGCGCTGTTGATCGCTGCAATGCTGATCATCCCTTCCGCCGCTGCCAGGCCCTTTGTCCGCACACCGGAATGCATGGTTCTGCTGGCGGCGGGCTTTGGGGGGGTGTCTGTGTTGGGCGGGCTGGGGGGGTCGCTGGCCTGGGATACGCCTTCCGGGCCGACCATTGTGGTGGTAGCGAGCATGATTTTTGTATTATCCCGCCTTGTGCCTGTCCGGACCTGAGCCGTTTTTGGCGGGACGGGCGAGCCCTTGTGCCGGGTTTTTTGCCTGGCTTTCCGGTATTTTTTCACGGCCTGTTTTTCCGCGGCCATTCCCGGCAGTTCTGTTCATAATTTTCGCTGTCTTTGGCCATGTCCTGTTTCGTTCAGGGGTGTGGGGCGGTTTCATGCGCCGGGTTATATTTTTTTATCCTTTTTCAGCCGGATCCGGAGGCCCTTGGCCGGTTCACCCGCACAACCGGTGGTCGTGTCTTTTGCGGCTGGGCTGTTCGCGTTCGTATCAGCCATGGATGCCTTCCCGATACGTCACAACCGGCAGTCATCGGCCCGGTTGACAGGGTATCATACCTCTTTGCGCCGCCCCCGCCCGCCCTTTTCCGGCCGCCGTGCCTGTGCGGCCGGGATGATTCGCACCCCGGCAGTACTTCCGTGCGGATGCATCCCGCAAATTCAGGGTTGCGGTTTGCGGGTATAACGGCAAGGTGGGGGGCGTGGCATTCCGGCGATGTTCCGGTCTGCAAAAAATTCTGTGGGAGGAAACCATGAATACCCTTGTGAAAGCGGCCTGTGCCGCGGCTGTGGCCCTGGTGCCCGGCCTTGCACATGCGGCCTGTGACGCCGGTGAGGCGGTTATCAAGTTCAGCCATGTCACCAACACGGACAAGCATCCCAAAGGCATTGCCGCCGGCCTTCTTGCGCGCCGCGTGAACGCGGAGATGAACGGCAGTATGTGCATGGAGGTGTTCCCGAATTCCACGCTTTACAACGATAACAAGGTGCTGGAGGCACTGTTGCAGGGCGACGTGCAGCTGGCCGCGCCATCCCTGTCGAAGTTTGAAAAGTTTACCAGGCAGTTTCGCATTTTTGATCTGCCGTTCATGTTCAGGGACATCACCGCGGTTGAGGCTTTCCAGGCGTCCGAAGCCGGCCGGGCCATGCTTGACAGCATGCGCGGGCGCGGGCTGCAGGGGCTGGCATACTGGCACAACGGCATGAAGCAGATGTCGGCCAATGTGCCGCTGATTATGCCGGCGGATGCGCACGGCCTGAAATTTCGTGTGCAATCGTCCGACGTGCTGGTCGCGCAGATGGAGGCTATCGGCGGTTCACCCCAGAAAATGGCGTTTTCGGAGGTGTATGGCGCCCTGCAGCAGGGTGTTGTGGACGGGCAGGAAAACACCTGGTCAAACATCTATGGCAAGAAGTTTTTTGAGGTCCAGGACGGGGTGACGCAGACCGACCACGGCATCATCGATTACCTGCTGGTGACTTCTGTTGACTGGCTGGACAGCCTGGATGCCGAAGTGCGTGACCGGTTTCTGACCATCGTCGCCGAGGTGACCGAGACGCGGAACAGGGAATCCACCCGGGTTAATAACGAGGCCAGGCAGGCCATCATCGCCGCGGGCGGCACCGTGCGTACCCTGACCGATGCGCAGCGTGCGGCCTGGGTTGAGGCCATGAAACCGGTCTGGTCCATGTTCAGGGATGACGTGGGCCAGGCCAACATTGACGCGGCCCAGGCAATTAACGCCGGGGCGTAGGAACAATCCGGGGACGGGTGCCGGATGACCGGTGCCCGTTTTATATCCGGGGGGACCATGGCCCAAACCGGCAGCGGGCCCGGCATCATCGACCGGGTCGAGGAAACCGCGATTGCCGTCATGCTCGGCCTTATGACGGTTGTGACATTTGCCAATGTGGTGGCGCGATATGTGTTTAACGCCAACATCTTCTGGGCGCTGGAACTGACGGTGTTTCTGTTTGCCTGGCTGGTGCTGCTGGGTGCCTCTTACGCGGTGAAAAAGACCCTGCACCTGGGCGTGGATGCCGTTATCACCATGGTGTCGCCGGGCATGAGGAAGGTGTTTGGCCTGGTTTCCGTGGCGGTTTGCCTTGCCTATTCGATAATCCTGCTGAAAGGGGCCTGGGATTACTGGGCACCCTACGCCAACCTGCCGCCGACCGGGGGGCGCTGGTTTCCGTCCGGCATGGCTGAAAAATATCGGGGCCAGGGCTGGTATGAAACCCAGGACATCCCTGTTCCGGCCTTTATGCGCTGGCTGGAAGATGTTTTTAATGACGGGGAGGCCTATGAGAAGATGCCGAAGGTCGTGCCTTACCTGGTGCTGCCGCTGGGGATGGCCCTGCTGGTTTATCGCTTTATCCAGGCCGGTATGCGCATCTGCCGCGGTGCGCAGGATATGCTGATCGTCAGCCACGAGGCAGAGGATGACGCGGTGCGCACCGCCGCCGGGCGCGGGGGTGCCGGCTGATGGAAATCCTGCTGCTGTTTGGCATGGTTATCGGGCTGATGCTGATCGGTGTGCCGATTGCCGTATCGATCGGCTTTTCTTCCGTTGTGTTTCTGCTGCTGTTTTCGGACAGTTCCACCGCCTCTGTCGCGCAGACGCTGTTTGAGGCGTTTGAGGGGCATTCCACCCTTTTGGCCATTCCGTTCTTTATTCTTGCCAGCAGTTTCATGTCTACGGGCGGCGTGGCGCGGCGGATTATCCGGTTTTCCATCGCGCTGGTGGGGCATCTGCGCGGTGGCCTGGCCATTGCGGGCGTGTTGGCCTGTATGATCTTTGCCGCCCTTTCCGGATCGTCGCCCGCGACGGTGGTGGCCATCGGAACCATTGTGATTACGGCCATGCGGCAGGCGGGTTATACCAGAGAGTTCGCTGCGGGCGTTATCGCCAATGCGGGTACGCTGGGTATTCTGATTCCGCCGTCTATTGTGATGGTTGTTTACGCCACGGCGGTGGAGGTTTCTGTCGGGCGGATGTTTATGGCAGGTGTCATCCCCGGCCTTCTGGCGGGCGTGATGCTGATGGCCGGGATTTATATTCTGGCCCGCGTCAGGAACATGCCGGCGGGGGAGTTCAAGGGCTTTGGCGAGATTTGGGCCAGTTTTCGGGCCGCGTTTTGGGGCCTGTGCCTGATCCTGATTATCATGATCGGTATTTACGGCATCCCGGGTGTGACCGGGGCGATTTTTACGCCGACGGAGGCCGCGGCGGTGGCCGCTGTTTATGCCTTTCTGGTGGCCACTTATATCTATCGCGATATGGGGCCGCTGGCGGGCGGCGGGTCGCTGTTTACCCGGCCGCAGGCATTGATCAGTGCGCTTTGGCATCCGGATACGATCCGCACCCTGCGCGACGCGGGCAGGCTGGTTATCACGCTGATGTTCGTTATCGCCAATGCGCTTTTGCTCAAGCATGTCATTACGGAAGAGCAGATTCCGCAGCGGATTACAGAGACACTGCTTGCCGCCGGGTTTGGGCCGGTGATGTTTCTGATCATCGTGAACGTGATCCTGCTGATCGGCGGGCAGTTTATGGAGCCGTCGGGCCTGCTGGTTATTGTTGCGCCGCTGGTTTTTCCGGTCGCTATAGAACTGGGGATTGATCCGATCCACCTGGGCATTATCATGGTGGTGAATATGGAGATCGGGATGATCACGCCGCCTGTTGGCCTGAACCTGTTTGTGACCGCCGGTGTGGCGCATATGTCTGTGATGGGGGTGGTGCGGGCCGCGCTGCCCTTTGTGGCGATTATGGGCCTGTTTCTGGTCCTTGTCACCTACATCCCCTGGATATCCACGGCCCTGCCCAATGCGCTTATGGGGCCGGAGATCGTAACCAGATAGGACGATGGTTCGGGGGTAAGGGGGGCCGGGCGGGGCGCGTAAAGGCCGGTTTAAGGCCACCGTAAAGGGGCTTTAAAGGCCGGTAAAACGGCGTTCAAACGGCGTTTGAAGCCCGATTGGCGCCTGATACGCACGGCGTTTTCCTGCCCTGTATCCGGCGGCTTGCGCGCAGGCCGGGCGGGCGGAAGGGGGTGCGCCGGGGGTGCCCGGTTGTGGCGGGCCCATCCCGATGCCGTGCCGTTGCATACAAAAGGGCACCCCGGCGGGGGGTGCCCTTTTCGTGTTTTTGTTTTGGGCCGCGGGGGCCGGGGCACCCCCCGGCTGGCCCAAGCCGCCGGGGGGATGTGCAGCCTGGCCGGTTCAGGCGAAGATGAAGTCCTCTTCCTGCACGAGATGCCGGGGCATGTCTTTCAGAAGGATGCTGTTTGTGCCATCGCCCCAGGTGATCAGCGTGTCGGGAGTAGGGCTCCGTTTCTCCTTTATGGTCAGGGTCAGGTCATCAAAACTGTCCGGTTCCGCCTCCCCCCGGAACACGATTTTATCGCCGTCATCTGTTCTTACGGACTTTATCCTGGAATTGGGCTTCCACTCAACCTCCACGTTGAAGTCGTAGATCTCGTCGTGGCCGGAGTTGGCCTGGCTGAACACAAAGGTATCGGTCCCGGAACTGCCGCCTATCGTGTCGTCGCCCCGGCCCCCGTTCAGCGTATCGTCGCCGCTACCACCACTCATGTTGTCATTCCCGGCACCGCCGTGCAGAAAGTCGTTGCCGTCCCCGCCCCTCATGAAGTCATCCCCGTGCTGGCCGCGCAGGATGTCGTTGCCGTCATCGCCCCACATCCCGTCACCGTCGCGGCGGCCAAACAGCGTGTCGTCGCCGGAACCGCCATCCAGGCCATCATTCCCCGACCCGCCATACAGCGTGTCGTTGCCGAAACCGCCAGACAGCAAGTCATCCCCGCCGTACCCGTATATACGGTCGTTGCCGGCCTGGCTCCAGTTATAGTCAGCACCGCCGGTGCCGTGGCCTTCACGCACGATCAGGCCGGCCCAGTAATCATCCCACGCCTGCAAGTAGGCGTCCGTAGCCTGTCCGGACTCATCCCGCTTGACCCCGTCAAACGAGGGAAAATGAAACTGGGGAAAATTAAACCTGGAACCGGTTCTCATGGGTGTGTCCTTCTGTTTTGGATTCGCGTTTTATCGAATCACGGTTCGTCTTTGCTTTCAAGCCTGAATGAACTCAAAGTGGCTTTCTGTCAGTTCCCCCAGGTCCACATTCATGAGGGTGATGCTGCTGCTGTCCGCGCTTTCCCAGGATAAAACCACATTCTCATTTTCCGCTTTTATGTCCAGATCATTGAAACCGATTTCCGTAGCAACATATCCGATCTTTATCTTGTCCACCCCGGTTACGAAGTCGGTGATGGCTTCGGTGGCCTGAAACACGAAGGTATCCGCGCCGTCTCCGCCAGTGTCGGGGCCGCCGCCAGTCAGCACGTCACTGCCGGCACGACCGTTTAGCCTGTCTGTGCCAGTGCCGCCGTCCAGCGTGTCGTTATCCAGACCACCTTCCAGCATGTCATCGCCCACGCTGCCGTAAAGCCTGTCAGTGCCGCCCTGGCCCCGGAGCACGTCGTGGCCCGCGCCACCGTCCAGCATGTCGGCACCAGGACCGCCGTTCAGTTCGTCGCCGCCACTGTCGCCGAACAGCACATCATCGCCAACGCCGCCGTGCAGCGTGTCTTTGCCGCTGCCGCCGTAAAGCCGGTCAGGGCCACCCGCGCCGTTTAGCACGTCATTCCCGTCCCCGCCCCAAAGATCGTTGATAAATTCGTTTCCGGTCAGCGTGTCGTTATGGTTGGAGCCAATCAGGTGCTCGATATGCGTGAGCGTGTCGTCCGCCGCGTGGCCACCGGAGTTGTTGTCATTATCACTCAGATCAACCGTCACGCCATTCACGCCATTCGGGGAGTTTGCGTCTGCCGGGGAGTTTTCATAGGTGGCCACGTCCCACCCATCGCCGCCGTCCAGCACGTCGGCCCCCGGGCCACCCTCCAGCGTGTCACGGCCAGCACCGCCTTTCAGAGTGTTCGCAGCGTCATCCCCGGTCAGCGTGTCGTCATACGCGGAGCCCGTCAGGTGCTCAATGTTTTTAAGCGTGTCGCCCTGCGCGTGGCCCTCTTTCCCCTCGATGGGTTTGCCGTTTTCATCCCTGGCCAGGCTCACTTCCACGCCCTGCGGGGAGTTTGCGTAGGTCGCCCAATCCTCCCCCGCGCCACCGTCCAGGCTGTCCTCGCCATCACCGCCCTCAAGCGTGTCATGGTCAGCACCGCCCTCCAGCGTATCATCGCCGCCGGCACCGCCCAGTTTGTCATTCCCTGGACCGCCTTTCAGGATGTCGTTGCCGCCCTTCCCCCAAATCTTGTCATTCCCGCCCCGGCCATCCAGCGTGTTATCCCCGTGATTGCCTACCAGGCGGTCGTTATATTTCGTGCCCTTCACATGCTGGATGATATTCGGGTCCAATTCTTGCCGGGGCAGGTTCGGGCCTTCCCAGGGTTTTTCGGCCTGGCTCTTGCGTTCCGCATGCGGGGGCTTCGCCGTCCTCCCAAAGACAGGCGCGGGGAAAACTGCTCTTGCGTTCCGCATGCGGGGGCTTCGCAGGCTTGTCCGCCGGTTTAACCACCTTCAGTCGCACCCGGAAGCCACCTTCCGGCTGTGGAAGCCGCGCAAGGTCCGCAGTCGCGTTGTTCGTGTTCGTATCGGTCATGGCCAAAGCCTTTTCCATTTTCCGGCGCACCGCAAGGCCCGTGCGGGGAATTTTTCAGCCTGCAGGTTCAGGCACCCATGGCGGCTCACCTGCCCCGTGACACCAATATATGCCGCCTGCCTGTTGCCGTCAACCCATGGTTCAAAAAAATTCAGGACATTGCCCGGGGTGCCAGTCAGGTACCGGTTGAATCGGCGGTCCGGACGGGCCATCCTCCGTATCGGTGCCGGGGCCGAACGGGCGCGGTACGCGCGCGGGGGCCGGGACAGGGAAAAGAACATGACAGACGACATCAGAACAACGGCAGAGGCCGTTGAAGCTGCCGCCCTGGAAGAGCTGTACGCCGTGCAGGTCGGGGAAGACGGCCAAACCAGGTCGGAAAACCGGGTCACATCCGGTGCCGGTCCGCGCAATGTCGCGCAGAAATCACCGGCTGAATGGGCCTATGAGCGGATTGTGCTTTATATCCGGAAATTCGAGGAAACGCTCGATTCCGACCACGAGGTTGGCATCAGCTATGCCGGGGCCGGGGCCGGCCGCCTGCGCATCCAGGGCATGGGTTTTTTCGGGCCGGACATCATCACCTTTTACGGACAGGCCCCTGACAGGTCAAAAACCCAATTGGTGCAGCATGTCAGCCGGTTGAACGTGATGCTGGTCGCCGCACCGAAAGAAAACGCCCGCGCGGCACCGATGCGAATCGGTTTTGCCCTGCAGGCGGAACTTGACGGGAAAACCCCCAAATAGCAGGCGTCCCAAGGGGGGGGTGCCCGAGGGATGTGCAGGCGCGCGAAAACCGGTTGAAATCCCCCGCCTGTTCGGCCACACTGCCGCAAAGCCAACACATCAGCCAGGGGAGGCACGATGGCAGAGCACGAACATGGGTCCATGCCCATCGCGGAACAGCAAAAGACATTCAGGGGGTTTATCCGCTGGTCAATCAGGGTCAGCGCCGGCTGCATCGCGGTGCTGGTCTTTCTGGCGCTTTTCAACTCCTAGCCGGGTCGGCAGGGATGTTGCGCCCCGGGCGGCGCGTTCCTGTCTGATCACCTCGTCGGGGAACTGGCTCATGAAGCAGCAGCAGACCCCTTCGTCAATCATGGTGCGGGGGCCGTTGGGATGGGCGATGTGCCGGTAGGCCCCGTGTCCGTGTCCGTGTCCGTGCCCGTGTCCGTGTCCGTGATGGTGATGCCCGTGCCCCCCGTGCCCATGGCCGTGGTCGTGGCTCCGGTCACCGGCGGCCTCATCATCCAGCGGGTCGCGATATTCCGCGTGGTGGTGGTGGACGGTGACCTCTCCCCTTGCCAGGCGCGCCCTGAAATCCGCCATCAGATCCGCGCTGTCGGCGATCGTTCCGGCCTCTGCCTCCGCGATGCGGGCGAGGAAGGTGTTGATGACGTGCTCATGATCGGCCAGGTAGCGGGCTTTCAGGAAGGTCACGGCCGGGTGTGCCGCCGCCACCCGATCCACGTAGCCGTAAATGCGATCAACCAGGCGCCCTGTGAAAAGGAAATAAGGGGCCACCACAACCCGTTTGAAACCGAGCCGGAGTGCCAGTTCCAGCCCGCGCCCCACCGACGGGAAGGTCACGCCGGAATATACTGTTTCCGACCAGCCGAAGCCCAGGTTTTCTGTCACGATCCGGGCCAGACGCGCGGCCTCCGCGTTGGCGAGCGTGTCCGACGTGCCGCGGCCGACAACCACCAGCATGGTATCGTAAAGCGCGCCGTCATGGACGTGCGCCAAGCCCAGGGCCTCCAGAATGCGCGTCTCAAAGGCGGCGATCATCTGCGGATGCAGGCCAAGTTCGCGCCCGTAGGACAGGCGCAGCCCCGGGGTCTTTTCCTGGTAGGTCGTCAGTACCGAAGGGATATCATTTCTGGCGTGTGTCGCGGCAAACAGCATGCCCGGCACGGCAACAACCCTGTCCACGCCTGCGGCACACAAGGCGTCCAGCCCCATATGAATGCTGGGTGCGGAATATTCCAGAAAGCCGTATTCCACCGGCGTATCCGGAAGCCGCGCCCGCACCCCCCGGGCGAGCAGGCCAAATTCCTGTTTCGCTGATTTGGCGCGGCTTCCATGCCCGCAGATCATGATACCGGTTTTGCCGGCCATGGCATCCTCCGTCACCCGCTGCCCCCTTGCCCGCGCATGTGCCCCCAAGGGGCAGGGATGCCCGTTACCCCGGGCAGGCCGGCATCCCCCGTGTCCGTCACCCCGGCCCGAACAGTTCGCGCAGAACCGGCAACGCCACCAGCGCGATGATTACCCCGCCGATCACCTTCATCCAGCGCAGTTCGGCCTTCATCTCTGCCCGGAATTCAGCCATTTCGGTTTCTATCCGGCCCAGCCGTGCCTTCACCCCGGCCATTTCGTTTTCCACCCGGTCCAGCCGTGCCTTCACCCCGGCCACTTCGGTCTTCAGCCCGGCCATTTCGGTCTTCACCCCGGCCAGGCCAGCCCGGTCGGGCCGATGCAACGAGGCAATGGCCTCCGCCTGTTTGCGGGCTATCCCGGCTTCTTCCAGCGTACGGGCGGCGGCCAGCGTGTCAAGGCTGTCCATTGCGCGTTCTTCCCCCTCTCTAGCGACCCCATGTCTGCCAAGCAGATAGCATAACGGCAGACCGGCGGCAAGACCCGTGTCAGAAATCCTGCAGATGCGCGCCCCTTTCCCGCGGCCTGCAGTGCGGCAGCGCAATCGGCAGGGTTCGGCCGGGCGGCACACCTGGAACCAGGAACAACCGGCGCGGGCCAGGGGCATCCGGCAAGGCGGGTTCCGGGATCAGCCGCCCGCACCACACCGCCGCCCGGGCCCGTGCGCCACACCGCCGGAAATAACAGCCTGCACGGTAAAGCCGGCGACGACACGCTGCACGGCGGCACCGGCAACCACCCGCCGGCGTGCCGACCAGGCTGTGGCCACGACAGACTTGGGCTTCAAGGCGGGTCAAAGGGGGCGATCACCCTGGCCGGCGGGAAGGCCGCCTGCACATCTCTGGCTGCGTTTTCCAAAAAGATCAGCTTCACGTTTGCCCCGGCATCCATCGTGGCATAGGCGACCAGCCCGTCGGCCCGCGCCCGCCAAAGGGTTTCCAGCACAACCCAGGTTTGCGGCTTGAGATAGATCAGTGCCGGCCGGGCGGCCAGCATCGTGGCATGCATGGCGAGCGCGTTTGCCTCTGCCGTTTCGCCAAGGGTGCGCAGGTCACGGGCTTCAATCGCGGCGCGCACGTCGGCACAATCCGCCTCTGCCCGCTCAGGCCAGGAGGCATAAAGCGGGCTGGTGGCCACCGTGCGGTTCATCCCGGCCCGGGACGGGTGCGCCTTTGGCCCGATATCGACGGGGATGACCGCGATACGGAACCCGGGCCAGATGTCCGGCAGCGGATACCCGTGGCTGTCCGCACCGTCCGGGGCCCGGCCCCTGTCCCAGCGCACAAACCCGTGCCACAGGGATCGGCATGCGCTGCCGGAGCCGATCCTGGCGAGCTGGCTTTGCCCTGCCGGGTCCAGGTCAGCACCGAACGCCGCGCAGAGCGCCTTTGTCAGCGCCGCAAAGCCGGAGGCGGAGGAGGCAAGCCCCGCTGCCGTGGGAATCGTGTTTGTCGTGCGGATGTGCAGGGGCGCGTCAAGCCCGCGGCGAAAACGGCCCGCAAACGCCAGTGCCTTCATCGCAAACGGGCTGGTGCCCGGCAGCCGTTCCCCGTTCAGCCAGACGGCATCCTGCCGGTCGGGGGCAGGTGCAACCCGGGTTATGCTGCCCCAGTCACGCAGGGATACGGACAGGGAACTGTTGCACGGCAGGTTCAGGGCCGGATCCCGCTTGCCCCAGTATTTTGCCAGGGCGATGTTGCCGGGGGCGCGGGCCTGCGCCGCCTGCGGCGGGCCGGGGGGGGGCAGAAGCCGGTCAAAAATCATCTGCGCCGCGTCAGTCATGGAATTTCAGCCCTTCCGATGCCACCGGCACCGGGGCAAAGCCGTCGGGCACCGCGCCCACGGCAAGGACGCAATCGCCCAGGCCGGCCCCGGATATTTTTGCCGCCATCACCCCCGCCGTTCCGCGTGCCTGCCGCACCAGCCGCCCGAGGGTGCCGTCTGAAACGCCAAGCTGTTCCATCATGCCCTGATAGGCATTGAGTGCGCGGGCAAACGCCTGCCAGTCCCGGGCCCGGGCCGCCGCAATCGCCGCCGCCGCCCCGGCCCCCATCCGGGTATAAAGCGCGTCGTGGAAGGCCCGATTGCCCGCCCGGGCCACGGCGATTTTTGCCAGCACCTCTGCCGTCGGCATTTTGTAACCGCAGTATCCCAGGGCCAGGGCCGGCGGGGCCGGCAGGGCGGCCATTTCCGCCCGCACCCGGTCGGGTGCGGCGATGAGCATCTCCTCCGGCAGGCGATAGGCCAGGAGTCCGCCGGTCAGGCTTGCCGCCAGATCAGCCCCGCTGCCCCGCCCCTGAATGGTTCGGACAATCCGCAGCGCCCGGGTGTGCAGGCCATCGGTGCCGCCCCCCGCAAGCCGCGCAAAGGCACCGAGTGCGGCAATCGTCACGGCAGCGGAGGAACCAAGGCCCACGGCAGGATTGATGTCTGATGCGACGGATACCTCAACCCCGCCGGGCAGCTGTGCCGCGAACAGGGCAAGTGCGGCCCGGATAAAACGATAGGGGCCCGCCGGTTTCAGGTCTTTCATGCGGAAACGGCCCGGGCCCGCAAGGTCGGAACGGATGGACAGCATGCCATCCGAGCGCGGCGCGGCGTGCAGTTTCACCCGCCCCTCAATTGCGCAAACCATCGCGGGATGACCATAAACCACGGCGTGTTCGCCGATGATGAAGGCGGACCCGGGGGCAGAGGCAGTGATGTGCGCGGGGACGTTCACGGGGCCGGGCGCGGGGCCGGGCCCCAGGCGGCCCCGCATCGGGCCACCTGCAGGGGTGCCCAGCGCAGGCCGGGGCTGTCCGCCATCAGTGCCGCCATGGCATCGGCATCCGGCTGGTGCACCAGCACCATGCCCCCCCGCTCCCCGCGCACGGACCCGGCCCCGCAGATTTTCGCCGCACCGCCGGCGGCCTTCACCCGGGCGATAAACGCCTGTGTCGCGTCCGGCACGACGCCGATTTTGACCAGCAGTGCGTGATTTTCGCGCAGGATATCAGACACGTCGGCCCCACAGACAAGCGCCGCCTGCAACGCTGTCGTGCAGTCCGAAAAACCCTGCCAGAGCCCGGCATCATTGCCATGGGCTGCCCGAACAGTGCTGACGCATTCGCCGGTTGTGGCATCCGGCAGGCCATGCAGCACCCAATACCAGCCGCAGCCGGTCAGCAGCCCGTGGTGCGGTTCTATGGCCGGATGCGCAACGGCGTCGCCCTGGGCGCGCACAAGCCCGCCGTATACCACGGCTGCCGCGTCAATCGCCCCGACCTTGCCATGCTGGAGCCGGTCACAGGCCCGAACCCGTTCAAATCGCTCCCGTTCTGTCTGCGGCAGTTCAAGAAGGTTTTCAAACAGCACGAATGTCGCCGCGATTGTGGCAGAGGAGGATCCCATCCCGGCCCCGACAGGCAGGGCCGAAGTGCTGCCGAGCTGCCCGGGGGCGGGCCGCGCGCCAATGGCCCCCACGCCCGGCACCGGCGAGTGCTGCATGAGCGACACAAGCGTATAAACCGCAAGGTCATCGGGCCGTTGCAGGATTTTGTGGACAGGCAGCCGGCCTTTCAGGAATTGCTCAAAACGCCGGTCAAGGCTGCGCTTGAAACCCGACAGCAGTTTCAGCGGGTAAAACTCTCCCTGGCTGATATCCCTGAAAACCGTCGACAGCCCGGCAGAGATGCGGACAGGCCTGAACCAGACCTCCGCATACCGGCGCACGGCGACCGCGAGCGCGGGGGCACCATAGATCACCGCGTGTTCCCCGGAAAGGATCAGCTTGCCCGGGGCGTGGGCCCGGGCGATGTTACCTGCCGGTGTCAACGTAGTGACGTTTGTGGTCATCAATCTTTTCCAGCCTGTAGCGGCCCCGGGCGGCCGGCCTGATCAGGGCTGTGCCGCCATCCTGCGGGTCCGGAATGTCGCGCAGATCCAGATAGGTCTCATAGGTCACTTCGGTGCGGGCCCGCAGCAATTTGCGGTGGCGGTCTGCCGGCAGATTGTCGCGGTAGCCGGGCTGCACGATGGCGGAAAAAAATTCTGACACCGCCCCGGAACCGTAGCTGAAAAGCCCGACAGGCCGGCCCGCAAGATCATCCCGGGTATTTTCGAGTGCGGAGATGAGCGCGAGGTAGAGCGACGCCGCATAGCAGTTGCCGACCTGGCGGCTGTATACCATGCCGGGCCGGCAGCGCGTCATGTCGGCCTCTGCCCCGGCCTGCCTGGCCAGATGCCCATGCCCCTTTTCAGCCATGCGCGAAAACGGCAGATGATAGCAGAACTGGGCAAATTCCCCGTAAGGCCGGCCGCCCCCGGCCTGGTAATCGGTCCAGGACCGGACCAGCCCGTGCAGGTAGCGCAGGGCGGAAAACCTGCCGTCAACCAGCGGCGTTCTGCGATAGTTCGGCCGCCAGAAATCCATGATATCTTCGGTGTAGCACCCGCTTACCGGCTCTATTTCAACGATCCTGGGCACAGCGGACACAAGCATTGCCACGGCCCCGCAGCCCTGGGTCGGTTCCCCGGAACTGCCCCGGTCATAGCGGGCCACGTCCGCGGCGATGATCAGCACCCTTGCCCGGGGTTTGCGCATCACATGCCCGCAGGCCAGCTGCAGGGCCGCGGTGGCGGAATAGCAGGCCTGCTTCAATTCCACATTGCGGCAGTTGGCAGGCAGGCCCAGCAGGGCATGGGCGAAAATCCCGGCGCTTTTTGACTGGTCAACCCCGCTTTCGGTGGCGAAAAGCAGGGTATCGATCCCGTCGGTCCCGCAGCGTTCGATAACCGGGCGGGCCGCTTCCGCCCCGAGCGTCACGACATCTTCGTCGTGGGCGGGCAGGGCGATCTTTTCCTGCCCGATCCCGCGGGAAAATTTGGCCGGGTCACTGCCCTGCCGTTCGGCCAGGGTATCGAGCGACAGATACAGGTGAGGGACGTAAAAACCGAACGCTTCTATCCCGACTCTGGTCGTCATCTATGATGTTCCCCCCGTAACAAAAGCGATTCATTGCCTTTCAGGCTGGCGCAATTCGCGCAGCCGAGCAGGAAAAGCGCGGTTTTGAACTCCCTTTTGGTGCGCCTGATCCGGGCCGTAACAGCCGCGGTTGAATCCCTGGCCGCCGCCAGAAAGGGGGCGGCCATCCCGCACAGGTCAGCACCAAGAATCATGGCTTTTGCCATATCGATACCGTTGCGTATGCCGCCGCTGGCCACAAGGGTCGTCGGGCCGGTGGCGGCGCGCAGCAGGGGGGCGGCCTCCCGCAGGGCCTCGATGGTGGTCAGCCCCCAATCCTGGAACACCAGGCCGAGGTCATCGGCATCATCGGTGCGGCGATGATATTCGATCCGGGACCAGGACGTACCGCCGCGCCCGGCCACGTCAAAGTGGCGCACCCCGGCTTTCAGGCCGCACCGGATATCCGCACCGGACAGGCCCGCGCCGACCTCCTTGAGCAGCACCGGCACCGGCATTTGCCGGACAAGCTGCGCGATGGCATCCGCCAGCCCGGCGAAATTGCGGTCCCCTTCGGGCTGCACCGCCTCCTGCAGGGGGTTGAGGTGCAGATAGAGCCCGTCCGCCGCCAGCACATCAATCGCGGCACGACAGGCACCGGCATCCAGGCCCGTGTTCAGTTGCACCGCCCCGATATTGGCGACCAGGGGCACACCGGGGGCCAGCGGGCGCAAATCAAAACTGTCCCGTGCGGCACCGGAACAAAA
This sequence comes from Paracoccaceae bacterium, assembly GCA_014323795.1. Taxonomy (GTDB): domain Bacteria; phylum Pseudomonadota; class Alphaproteobacteria; order Rhodobacterales; family Rhodobacteraceae; genus Amylibacter. The sequence goes on from JACONK010000018.1 coordinate 71,800, forward strand.
CATCACCCGCTGGGAACCGACCGCCATGGCAATACCCGTTGCCTCCGCCGCCCTGGCGAGCCGCCGGTTGATCCGGCGTACGACGGCACCGTCGCCCCCGGTCATGGAGGATATGATCAGCGGGAAGGAAATATCCCTGCCCAGAAAGGATGTGCCCGTATCGATCGCATCCGGATCAAGGTTCGGCAGGGCGCGATGGGTCAGCCGGATCTGATCAAAGCCGGGGCCGTGCCGCTCAATCAGCGGGTCCTTGTCAAAAGCCTGCAGATGATCGATCTTGCGCTGCGCGACAGGGGGCCTGCGGTCCGGCGGGATCATGACCGTTCCAGGGCCAGATGGGCGCGCATCAGCGCACCGGGGCTGGTTTGCGCGGCCAGCAGCGACAATTCCCCGCACAGCACGGTCGCCGCGCAGATACAGGCCAGACGCCGCGCATTTGCGCCCGGTTCCCCATCCCTGCGGCAGCCCATTTCCGCCAGATGTGCGGCCACCTGGCCGCCCCCCTTGCCGGCCCCGACAGTGCCCAGGATCAGGTTCGGCAGCGTGCAGGAGAAATAGAGCGAATCCCCGCGCATTTCACAGTGCACGATGCCCTGGCTGCCTTCCACGATATTGGCCGCATCCTGCCCGGTGGCGAGGTAGAATGCCAGAAGCATGTTGGCAAAATGCGCATTGGCGCTGCGCAGGGAGCCGGCAACCGACCCGCCAATCAGGTTCTTTTCCAGGTTCAGCCGCATCATCCTTTCCGGTGTTGTCCGCAACATGCGGTGCAGCAGACGCCGCGGGATGTCAATTTCCGCGATAACGTATTTGCCGCGCCCCAGGATACCGTTGACGGCGGATGTCTTCTTGTCGGTGCAGAAGTTGCCTGAAATTGACGCATGCCGCAGCCCGGGGTACTCCGCCAGGATCCGGTCCATGACCGCATCAGCGGCTTTTGTGACCATGTTGTGGCCGGCGGCGTCGCCGGTGGCGCATTCCAGGCGGATATACAGCAGGTTGCCCACGATTTGGCGGTTGAGCCCGACAAGCCGCACGAAACGGCCTGTTTCGGCCACTGTGGCGGCAATGTCCGCCTCGCGGGCGGCAATGGATTGCCACGCCTGATGGGCGGCGGCGGCGTTTTCGGCCTTCAGCAGGACAGACCGGGCCATGCGTTCATCCACCAGGGTGCAGCGGATGCCCCCGCTGCGGCGCGATACGCCCGCCCCCCGTGCGGTGGATGGCCAGAGCGGCGTTTCATAGGTGGCCAGCGGAACGGTGACCGCCCCCTGCACAATATCACCGGTCAGGGCCAGGGGGCCGACCCATTTTGTCGGCAGGGGTGTTGTGTGCGGCGCGTTTCTGATCATCAGGGCGTGTCTTCCCTATCCCCTGTCGGGTCGCATGGTTTTGCCGGATTTACCCGATGTCTGATGCCTTGGAAATATCCCCGGCAGAAGTCCCGGCAGAAATCCCGACAGAAACATTGTCCGGGGCGCGGGTGCTTCCCCCCCGGGCGTGTGGTGTGTGCGCACCGGTTTGCCCCTGTTACAGGGTGCAGGCCGCCGCACCCCGACCATGACCCGGCCATGAAAGCAGGCAGAACCCGGCACAGGTGCGTGCCAGGGGCAGGCAGACGGGTAGCGCATCCGCCGTTGTATACGTCCCTTCCATGGCGGAGGATGTCTGCGCCTCCAGCCGTTGCAGGGGGCGGATAAGGATGTAAGGATTATCCAAAAGCCTGCATGCCCCGCGCAGCTGGCCTGTCGCCGCCATCGCCGCGCCCGGTTGCAGGGCCACCCGGGACAGGTCAAACTTCGGCGGCAGGGCATTGGGCACAAATGCCCGCTGATTATAAACTGTCGGGACAAGATGGCCCGCAGGGCTGTTTTCAAAGTCGGCGGTGCGCACTTTATAGTTTTCTATAATTTCGGGGTGTCACATTATACTTGTCGGGCAAAAACTATAAGGCAACGCCTGTGCCTGCAAAAAAACTGTCAGGTTGCCAGGCCCGTTGTCTGTATTTTTCACCGCAGCGATGAAAATTCAGCCAAAAGCCTGTTCAGCACTTCGGCGGGACTGGCACCGGTTGCCCGCCCGTGCCGTAACGCGGCACGGCTTGCGCGGGCAGGCCGGGCATGTCATAATAAAACCCGGCCTGCCGAACAGGGCCGCACAGGATGAGACGTATCGGCAGCAGCCATGGAACAGGGGGGGTTGGCATAATGGGCGTTGAACCAGGCAGGCATTCCGGCGCAAAAGCGGGGGCGGGCAAAACATCCGCCAAACGCCGCAAGGGTGCCGGCGGGGGCGGCAACGGCTTTGACGGGCGCCTTCGGGCACTGGAAATTCAGACCATACGGATTGATGAGCGCGTTACCGCCATACAGCAGAATATGGCAACAAGAAACGACGTGGCCATCCTGGAAGAGCGCGTCACCGCCATGCAGCAGAATATGGCGACAAAAAACGACGTGACCACCCTGGAGGAACGCGTCACCGCCATGCAGCAGAACATGGCAACAAAAAACGACGTGGCCATCCTGGAAGAGCGCGTCACCGCCATACAGCAGAATATGCAGCAGAATGTGGCAACAAGGAAAGACGTGACAGCCCTGGAGGAGCGCGTCACCGCCATACAGCAGAATATGCAGCAGAATATGGCAACAAGGAAAGACGCGACAGCCCTAGAGGAACGCGTCACCGCCATACAGCAGAATATGCAGCAGAATATGGCAACAAGGAAAGACGCGACAGCCCTGGAGGAACGCGTTACCGCCATACAGCAGAATATAGAGCAGAATATGGCAACAAAAAACGACTTAACCACCCTAAAGGTGTGGATACTGGCCGGCATTCTGTCCGGCATGGCCATTGCGGCAGCTGCAAGTGCTGCCATTGTCAGGGTTCTTTTATAACCCCCGTGCGCCTGGGCCACCCGGCCGCCGTTTTGGGGCAGCGGCCGGGCGCAACGCCGGCCGGGGCATCACCCCCCGGGCGCGGCGGCTGATCCTGGATCAGAACGAGAAGAGAACGCCGATTCCCAGCTTGGTTTGGTTGAACTCAAGGGGTAGTCCATCAAAATAGTCCTCATCATCATATTGGGCGTGTTCCAGCTGGGCGAACAATTTATACCCGTCTGCCAGCTGATAGTTTAAACCTGCCACCACCTTGGGGCCAAGGTGAATGTTGCTGTCGGTGAGATTACCAGGAATCTCAACAGAAGCGGAAACGTTTTGTGCTGTTGCTGATACCGAAGCTGGGAACTCGGCCTCGGCCGCGGACAGGCCGATACCGCCATAGAACGAAAGGTTTTCGGACGCATTCACTCCCGCCAGAAACAGCAGGTCCGCACTGAACTTCGCCTCTAAATCAAAACTAGCCGTCGTCTCCACACCCTCAACTGGCACAGTAAGTTTAATACCTGGAAAAGATGTGTTCTCAGCGGCCAGGGTGCCCTGAAAGCCGATGAAGCCCCCGTTGGCCGTGGGAATGGTGTATCGAGCCACAACACCCAGGGCCTGTCCGGTTCCGTCGCCTCCATCCAAGCTGAGGTCTTCATCTTCATAGCCGTCGCTTTCATACTGCGCCCCTTGCAGGATGATGCCGAATTCGAACTCATTGGCCAGGGCGGGGCTGTACGACAGTGCAACGGCAACACCTGCCGCCGCGCAAATTTTGTTACGGGTTTTCATATTTTGGTTCCTTCCAAGGTTTGCCACAAGGGTCGGCACAGGCCGATTTGGAACCGAACTTACCCCCCCCCCCCCCCCGCAAGGGGTTTAAAGGGGTTTAAGGGATTTTTTTGCATTACAGCAGAACATGGCGACAAAAGGCGATGTGGCTGACCTAAAGGTGTGGATACGTGCCGGCATTCCGTCCGGTATGGCAATTGCGGCAGCCACATTTGCCGGCGTTGCCAGGGTGTTTTTATGACCGGTGCGCACCTGCACCCGTCAGGGGACAGGTGCCGCGCAGAACTGCCCGGTGGCAGATTGAACAACGCGGCGGCGGGTCAGGTGATCTGCAGGGCCCGTTCAGAAACGAGCCCCCCGGCAGGAATTGTCCACCAAATTTGCCAACTCATGGATGGTCGCAGGGAAAAATGCACACCCCTGTCGTTTGTCTGCACATAGTGCGCCCCCTTCTTTTCCCATCGGGTCGCATCCACGCCCTGCAGCATCCCTTTCGGGTTTCGTGCGGCACCGCAATTATGTCGGCGGCGGGGGTGTTCAGGTAATCGGTGAGCGCACCGAAATCCTCCTGGAACCTTCCCAGACGGTGGCCGGACAGGGTAAGCGATTCCTCACCGGTTTTCCTGGACTTGCGGATTTTCCCGGACTTGACGTTCACGGGCCAGACCATGCCGTTGGTACGGATACGAATATCGGCCTGGTCGTCGTGTCCGGCCTCCTTCCACATCGGGTGATGGCCCGCGCCCGTATCCGCCCTGATTGCCCGCACAAGCAGCTCTTCCATCTCCCAGCCCTGGCAGCGGCCCCCTGTGAACAGGGCGTGGTACTGCTTTAGATCCCGCTCAAGGTGCCGGATCATTCTGGCGGTCAGACGATACATGGCCCATCCATTGTCGTGCGAAATCCACGTATTCAGGGTTGATCTCAATCCCCAGCCAGTCAATGCCCATCTCCGCCGCCACAACGCATTCCGACCCGGACCCGGCAAACGGCACCAGCAGCCTGCCCCCGGTGCCGTTGATGCGGGATTTGATCAGCCGCCGGGTCAGTTCCATGGGCTTTTGCGTCGGGTGCTTCAGCGTGGCGTGATCCCGATGATGTTTTGCCTCCTGCGGCGGAAAGACCCTGCCGCCGCAATCATAACATTTGAACCAGCGTTCAACGGCACCGGCCCCGCCGGCCAGGGCGGGAACCTTGATAACATCGCGCGGCAACGCCCCGCCATGATCGGTATAAAGCGTTTCCCGCCCACCCCTGCCCCCGAAACGGGAATGCGTCCCGGCCCGCACCCGGCCCACGGCGTTCTTGCGATAGCTGTCGGTATAGGGTTCCCTGATCTGGTCCACCTCCAGTGCGGGCCGGGGCTGGCCAGCGGGCCAGAGGCACAGGATGCTCTCATGGGATCTTTGCCAGAACCTGGCCTGCGGCACCGCCTTGTTGGTATAGTGCCAGGCCAGCCAGCGCTGCCGTTCCATCGGATACCTGACGGCCAGATGCGCCAGAATTTCCGGAAAGCCGTAAACATAGAGGATGCCGCCCGGGGCCACCAGCCCAAGGCAGCGCGCAATCCAGTCTGCCGCCCACTCCACATACTGGTCCATCGGGCGGCTGTCGGACCCGTTCCCGAAATCCTTGCCGATGTTGTAGGGCGGGTCAGCGATAACCACGTCAAATTTTGCGTCATCCGGTACTCTGGCCAGTACATCCAGAACATCGCCCTGCACCAATCCCGTGCGCAGCCGCGCCCCCACGGGGGTATCGGCGGCATCCGTGCGGGAATCAAATGTGCGCCGGGCTTCGATGATACGCATTGCTGCCCCTGGATTGCAGAATTCCGGGCATAGAAATCCTGGCTGGTGGATTCAACATTGTTTCATCACAAAATGCGATGCCCGCAGGCCCGGCGGGCGGTGCCGGTGATGGCCCCCGCCCGGTGTGCCGCATGCGCAGAGCCTCACATCATCCGGCAGCCGATGCGGCCGCCCTCATGCCAGCCGCAGAGCGTATGCTCGTACGTTCCGCAATCGGGCATCTTCTCCCGGCTGGTACGGGCCAGCTCAGATAAACCCCCTGGACGAAAGCCATTTGTCAAAGCGATCTTCAAACAGCCTGGGCACGTATGCTTCCGGTATGCGGAGCTTGAGGGCGATCCCGTAATGATCTGTTTTGCCCTGATCCAACTCATCCCGAAACCGTTTCCGAAACGTCTGCGGGCAGAGCACTGCCAGGGCCTGCAGGAAGGACTCAATTTCAGATTCGAGCTGCGGGCTGAACGGAACCGTCAGCGATGAAGATGATGAAAATTCAGCCAAAAGAGTATTCAGCACTTCGGCATCACCGGCTTTCTGTGCCTCTGTGTCAAAGAGATGCATCATTTCCTTGACCATAACGAAACGTTCCCAACACGGGTTGTTGTCCCGTGCCGTAACAACGATGTGGCCACCCAACTGCTGCACAAAATGGTGGCTGCTGTTTTGCGGCGTCAGCCAATATCCGCGACAAACGGACGTGTCAAGACCGGACCGGTAATGCGCAATCCCGTCAACCCCGGTCAGTTCGATTATTTTGTCTTTTATATCGTTTCGCCTTACGTGGAGCGAAAGCCCCTGCGCATAGTCAAAAAGAGCCTTGAAGCCACCGGTCATGCCGGTGTACCGATTGAAGCCTCGTCGTCTACCAAGTCAAAATCGCCCGTCTCGATTTCTGCAAGCGACCTGTTCAGTTGCTCCGCGATCTGTTCTTTGGTCACTTCGCGCAGGGTACCCGGGAAGATCTTGACGTCGGACACTTCCAAGCTACCGCGCCCATACAGGCGATTTGACAAAATCTTAACCTGATCAGACATTTTGAACACCTCTCCGTTGACCTGATCCTTCAGGCGATGCCATGACAAACAGGCGTGAAAATCACGCTTGCACAGGAAAACCAATTAAGACTGATTAAAAGCAAGGTCAAGTAAAAAGTTTTTAAAAAAAAATTATCATTCGGCAGCCCCCACCTCAGCGCAAATCCGGCGGCGTTGCCTCTGCCGCCAGGGCCGCCGCCGCCTCATGGAGCGGCTGAACCCGCGTGTGCCGGTCCCCCAGGCGGCGCAGGCTGACCGTGCGGTCCGCAACCTCGCGCGCGCCCGCCGCCAGGATCACCGGCACCTTTGCCAGCGAATGGTCGCGCACCTTGTAGGTGATTTTTTCGTTGCGCAGGTCCGCCTCGGCCCGCACCCCCCTGGCGTTCAGGGTGGCGGCGACCTCTTGTGCATAGGCGTCCGCCTCCGACGTGATTGTGGCAACGACAACCTGGCGCGGGGCCAGCCAGAACGGCAGCCTGCCCGCGTGTTCCTCAATCAGGATGCCGATGAACCGCTCAAACGATCCCAGGCAGGCCCGATGCAGCAGGACCGGGCGATGCCGGTTGCCATCTGCCCCGATGTAACCGGCATTCAGCCGTTCGGGCAGCACGAAATCCACCTGATGGGTGCCGCACTGCCAGCTGCGCCCGATGCAGTCGGTCAGGTGAAATTCCAGTTTTGGCCCGTAAAAGGCCCCTTCGCCGGGCAGCAGTTCCGGCTCAATTCCCGCCGCCCGGGTTGCGTCCAGCAGGGCCTGTTCCGCCCGGTCCCACACCGCGTCGCTGCCAGCCCGGCGCACCGGCCGGTCAGAAAATTTGATCCCGAATTCCGGAAATCCGAGATCCCGATACACCCCGGTCAGCCAGGCGATATAGGTCGCGGTTTCTTCCGCGATCTGATCTTCGGTGCAAAAGATATGGGCATCATCCTGGGTAAACCCGCGCACCCGCATCAGCCCGTGCAGGGCGCCCGATGGCTCATACCGGGCGCAGGACCCGAACTCCGCCAGCCGCAGGGGCAGGTCCCGATAGGATTTCAGCCCCTGATTATAGACCTGCACATGGCCCGGGCAGTTCATCGGTTTCAGCGCGTTGACCGATTTTTCGCGGGCGTGTTCCTCATCCACTTCCACGATAAACATGTGGTCCTGGTATTTTTCCCAATGGCCGCTGTCTTCCCACAGTTTGCGATTGACAACCTGGGGGGTGTTGATTTCCACATATCCGCCTGCCGTCTGCCTGCGGCGCATATAATCCTGCAGCGTGGTGAAAATTTTCCACCCGTCGGGATGCCAGAAGACCTGGCCCGGGGCTTCCTCCTGCATATGGAACAGGCCCATGTCCCGCCCGAGCCTGCGATGATCGCGTTTTGCCGCCTCTTCCAGCATGCGCAGATGCGCGGCCAGCGCCTGCCGGGTTGTGAACGCGACGCCATAGATGCGCTGTAACATGGCCCGGCTGCTGTCGCCGCGCCAATAGGCCCCGGCCACCGACATCAGTTTGAACCCGTCCGCCGGAACCTGGCCGGTGTGCTGCAGATGCGGCCCCCGGCACAGGTCCTGCCAGTCCCCGTGCCAATACATGCGCACCGGTTCCCCGTCCGGGATCATGCGCACGAGCTCTTCCTTGTACGGTTCGTTGCGGTCCTGATAAAACCGGAGGGCCCGGGCGCGGTCCCACACCTCTGTCCGGACCGGGTCACGCCGGGCGATGATGGCGCGCATTTTCTGTTCAATGATGCCGAGATCTTCCGGTGTAAACGGGGCGTCCCGATCAAAGTCATAATAAAAGCCGTGCTCGATCACCGGGCCGATGGTGACGCGGGTTTCCGGCCACAATTCCTGCACGGCCCGGGCCATGATGTGGGCGCAGTCATGGCGGATCAGTTCCAGGGCCTGCGCCCCGTCCCGAATGGTATGGATGACAAGGCTGCCATCCGTTTCCAGCGGGCGCGACAGGTCCCGATGTGCGCCGTTGAAGGTGCAGGAAAACGCCGCCCGCCCCAGGCTTTTGGAAATATCCGTGGCAACAGCGGCCCCGGTGATACCGCGGGGGTAGCTGCGCCGGGCACCGTCGGGAAAGGTCAGCGTGATTCGGTCCATGGGGCCGTATCCTTTCGCGTTACGCCCGGTGGCCTGTTGTGCCCGCACCCCGCCCGGCCTGTCAACCCGCCCCGCCCGCCCGCCGGGGGCACACGCATGCCATGCGGCCCAGGTCGCGCCTTTTCCGGCCACCGCCGTGGATTGCACCCGGCCCCGCCCTATATCATCTTTCTGAACCGGGGCCTGGGCCCTTTTCGGGGATGTATCATGACCGGCTGCAACAGAACCTTTGACCTTGCGCCGGACGACCTTGACCTGATCGAATCCGCCCTGCGCCGCAGGAAACGCGCGCTCAGCGACAAACGGCCGCACCTGGCCGCGGCCCCCGGCGGGCCCCGGCCCGGGCCCCGATGCTGCGCGACCCTGTTACCCGGCTGCGCGGCATCCACGGGCTGATGGGGCGCCTGCACAACCGGAAAACCTTCTGCCGCCCGCGCAACACCCCCTGCGTGGGCGGCTGAAGGCGGCGGGTTCAACCGGTTTCAACAGTTTGCCGAATCCCGGTCAATGTGCGCAGGTTATTGCAGATCACCTCTCGGCCGACCTGGACTGCAAAGGATTCAAGCACAACCTCATCGAACGCTATCCGGTCTTCCTGCTTCAATTCGTCGGCAACTTCCAGGATGTCGCGCAAAAGGAGAGGCTGGAATGCGGCAATGATGCGGTCTTTCTGCTCTTCGTTTGTTACAGACGGGTCGAGGACATGAAGGGTTTTCCCGACCCGGTCCTTGTTCAGATCAAGCCCGCCGAGCCCGCGGCCAAACCCGTTTGCCTCGATCATCAGCAGGCCAAGGGTGCTGTTGAGCAGTGCATGGACGAGGCCAGTATCGACCCCTTCCCTTGTATTCATGGCAATCAGGCGCTGATCGACAAAAGCGCGTGGATTGAGCCGGCCAACGTAGAGCCGGGAACCATAACCCATTGGAATGAACAGTTCGGTTAAGCGATCAGCGCACATCTCGTACCAGTGCCCGCCCGGCGGTGCCGTTTTGGCGAGTACATCAGGCAGGGGCTTATTTTTGCCGTTCCGCATGGTTTCGAACCGCCTGATCCATGCGAGGGCACCAGTGGCACCGCACGCTGCCAGTTCGGCTTTGCTGAGAGCACAACCAAACGCGTCTTTGCCCGCTTTTGTCACCAATCGCTTCACATCCGCAGAAGAGCGCAGGACCGGCTTAATGTAGTCGGGCTCGATGCCATGCCCGGACGCAGGGTAAAACAGGTCGTTCCATCCCCGGCGCTCGCCACGCCGAATGTCAAGCAGGTCACGGGCCGGCACAAGGGGAAGGTCAGGCATCCAGTCGACGCCCGCAAACTGCGCACTTCCCGCAAGGCCCAGGGGCCGAAGCCGTTCAATTGTTTCACGGTCGGTTCGATGAACGGTCAGCACATCCTTTTGCGGTGTGCGCCGGGTGATCAGTGCTGCCACGTTTTCAGCCTGTGCGTCGTCCTCCAGCCGATCAATCGGCTGCTTCAGAACCACGAAGTCCGTTTCATGATTCGGTTCGGCACCTTCCGCAGGTTTTCGGAGCACGAGAATATTCGTTACGACGTCGCTGTTTGAAAACCAGCGCCCTGCCCCCGCCGTCACGACCGTGCGCAGCTCAAAAAAATCTGTCAGGCGTTCGTAAAAAGCCTCTCCCCACGCGGTGCCGAGCCAGGCATTTGTAATGATGATACCCATACGACCGCCGGGTTCCAGCAGGTCGTAAAGCGCGAAGGGCAGATATGCGGCGACGTCTGACCGGCCCGGCGGTTCTTTGCCCGTTTCCGCCAACCAGGTGTTTACAGCCTGAATTGCATCCCCATAGGCTGCACGGCCTTCCTGCGCGACAAATGGCAGATTGCCTGCCACGGCACGGAACGTTCCCAGGTTTTCGGAGTGTACGGTCCCGTCGCCCGGATCGCGAAAGGTGACGTGCGACCCGGGTTTAAGCCTGAAAGCATCCTGATCAAACAGGCGCAGCGGCTGGCACATCAGGGGCGGCGATGTGAGCGCGAATGTGGCCAGCTGGACGGCAGTCCTGTCAATATCGTTGCCACAGACCTGCACCGCCGCATTGGCCGGGTCTGTGTCTGCCCGAATCTTCATATCCAGTGCGGCGCGAAGGATGGTCCCGCTTCCACAGCATGGATCGAAAATGCGATCATTCAGATCATCGAGGCACAGCCGCACCAGCAGTTTTGCAAGTGGCACCGGGGTGGTGTATTGGCCGCGCACCTTCCGGGCCGGGACCGCTGCGGATGTTTCAAGAACCGCCGAAATCTGTGCCTGGTCCACCGCACCGAGGCGCAGGTCACCGAGAAGCCGGTTGAACTCACAGAGCTGACGCCAGGCTTCCGGGGGCACGATCCGAAGGGCCATCGCATCGCAGAACACGGTCCAAAAGTTGCAGTCCCGCGTGATCTGATCGAAGGCTGCAAGGGCCTTGACCGGCCCCATCCCCTCGTCGATCCCTGTCACGATCCTGGCACGAATATCGCGTTCCCGCAGCACATGCGCAAACAGGAACTTGCCCATCCAATTGATGAGGTTTGCGCGCGCCAGAACAATGTGCGGATCGTCTCCTTCATAATCCTGTCGGTTCCGGTTCCACCACAGCGTGATTTCAGACCGCAGATCAAGGCTTCGTTTTGCCTCTTCCCTGATTGCATCGGCTACAAACCGCGTGTTCCGAAGCACAAGGTCGGTGAGCCCGCCGCTGTGATAAGCCTCGATAAACTGCCGGCCTTCCAGATCGCCGGAAGCAAAGAGGGCGTTCACATCCCGGAGGATGGTTGCGCCAAGCGTTTCCCACCTCGCACGGTGGCGGCGCACATCCGCCCGGGCGGTGATGTCGTGCAAATCGTCCCATTCCGTATGAAGAACAAACCTGTCCCCGGCATCGAGCGTGTAGAGACGCGCATAGGTCACATTCCACAAAACGAAACTGTCAAGGCCGAGAGATCGGGCCTTGTCTTCGGCGTTTTCAAGGAACGCGGGGTCATCAATCGATGTGTCGGGCAGTTTCAACTCCCACCCCTGCAGGATGCGCGCCTCGTCCCGGTCGCCAAAGAGCAGCACATCGGGAAACATGGCCCTGCCGCTGACCGCGACCGAGTGTTCGCCGCCTGCATGTCGGACCGTCTGGTGTTCGGAATGTGCGATACTTTGGAGATGCGCAATGAGGTCGATCGCCCAGGAGCGTTCAGTGTATCCCGCCGTTGTCATGGCTGCACGGCACCCGGCCTCATGCCCCCGATCACCTCATCCACGTCGATCAGGCCCCGTCTTTTCAGTTTGCCGCTTCTGCCGGCGGCCTCAATGTTCCGAAACAAGGGGGGCCGGTCCACCGGCTCCATGGTGTCGACCTCTCGCAGGCGCTGGTGCGCAACATCCATGTAGTTGACAGGCGCACTCTTGAACTGAAACAGTTCAGCGTTCTTTTCGATGCCGATGTAACGGCGGGCCTCCAGCGCGGCCGAGACCAGAAAGCTCCCGCTGCCAAACGCATTATCAAGTACAAGATCACCCGGTGCAGTGAACATGCGAATGAGGTAACGGCCAAGTGCTACAGGTTTCTGCGTAGGATGCCAGACACGACCGCCCGCTTCACTTTCCGCCGTTTTGCAGTAGAGCGCATCGGTCGGGAAACGGGTGCCGTCGCTTCTTACATGCACCGGGCGAAAATCACCGTAGCTTCCGGTATACTGGGCTTTGCGCAGCCCCTTGTCATAGGGGTCGGCATACCACATGACCGGGCGATAGACTGGCTGCTGCCTGTAGAAGATGCAGATGTCCTCGTGCTGGCGAAGAGGCTGGCGGCGGGCGTTGAGAAAATTGGTCGGCTTGCTTTTCACCCATACAAACTTGTATCTGAACCATTTTTCCTTGCTCAGCATGAGCTTCGCAGTGAACATTCCCTGAGAGGAGAGCGCGATGACTCCACGAGGTTTTACAACCCTTTCGTAGTGCTCCCAAAGCCGTTCCAGGGGAATGGTGCTGTCCCACTTGTTCTGTGTGGTTCCATACGGAAGATCGCACAAAACCATATCAACCGATGCATCCTCCACGTCGTTCAGAAGGGTGAGGCAGTCCCCTTCGTATAAAGTGTTCGCCTGAAGTCGCACGTTTATTCCCGACCCTTGAGATAGTGCCGCCCCCCGGTTCACGGCCCGAAGTTCAGCCAGGCCGATTCCCGGCGCGGCCTGCGCACGGAGTGGCAGTTGCGTTCTTCCGCATCCACGCGCCGCCATGTCCGATACAGCCGGTCATACAGGCCGGTCCGATAACCGGAAAGCACCACGCGCCCCCGGACGCGGTTCAGCACCTGCGCCAGGGCCTCGTGATCCTCATCCGTCATTTCAAGGCCATAGGCGGCCGCATCGCCGCGGGCCGAATGCACATAGGGCGGATCAGCGTAAAACACGGTGTCCGGCGTGTCATAGCGCACAATCACTTCGGTCGCCGGGGCATGTTCAATCTGCACCCGTTGCAGCCTTTGCGCAATTTCCGGCAGCCCTTCAACGGACCCGAGCCACCGCGACACTGCCCCGGCCATGCCCGCCCGGGATGTCAGCACACAATGGGCCCAGCGGCCCGCACTGCTGGTCTGGGCCAGCCCCGTGCGCGTCTGGCGGGCCCGGATATAGAACCGGCGCGCCCGTTCCAGTTTCGACAATCCGGGTTCGGGCGTGCAGGCACGCATCAGTTCTTCCCGCGAAAACGGGGTCAGGCCGATGGCCCGGGTCAGCCCGGAGGCCTGGGTGCGCAGGGTTTCAAAAAAGTTCACCAGCTCGGAATCCAGATCATTATAGGTTTCAACCGGGTAAGGGGCGACATTAAGCAGAACCGCCGCAGACCCGCCGAACACATCGCAGAAATGCGTCGCATCCGGCGGAATCAGCGGAAGCAGAAAATCAGGATGAGAGAACTTTCCGCCATACCAGCCAAAGGCAATCCGTTTCCCGGCTCGTTTTTTGGCGATACGGCGACCGGTGCCAGTGGCGTTGGCCACCGGAAATCCCGTGCCGGTATCATGCATCCCCCGGCCCCCCGGCAACCGGGCCCGCACACCGCCCCCGGCACGGGCGGCGGACGGCACCGGCCCGGCTGTCACCTGTTTTTCGGTCGATAGTCCCCTGGGTCAAGGCACCTGTCATAAAATTCCTCATCCAATTCAATCCAGTCGGTGCCGCGCATACCCCCTGGCACTTTTGAACCAGCGGGCACGGCACCGCAAACCCCTGTGGCGCGCCCCTGATCCCCTGCCGCTTTCCCGCACCGCACGGGCCACCTCGCAGAGATCCTGGTCCTGGCTGTATATCACCGCTGCGTCAAATTCCCTGCGCCGCGCATGCCTTACGATATCCAGGGCCAGGCGCACGTCTATCCCCTTCTCTTTTGGGACGGGTATGTTCTTCTCTCTGAATTGATATGTCAGATTTCGTTTGATGACACACACACCTTGCCGCTTTAGAGAAAGCAGCCTTGAACTCCGGTATCCCGCCCACATTTCCTGCTTTTTCCAGAACGCCGCAGTGTGTTGCGTCATGGAATTTTGCGCGGGTGCCCGGCGCAGGTCGGGAACCCCCGTGTAAAACCGGACCGCATGCGCTACCCAACCGCGAGGTTCACAAACGGCTTCGTGTAATTTCACGGGATCAAAATTCGGATGATGATGCCCGAAGGCATCTTTGGCATGCCGGAAAAGGTTTTGAACATCAAAAAAAACCGGTAGCACGGGTTGGTTCTGTCATAATAAAAATTTCCCTTTTTGTCTGAAAATCAGGTTCCTGTATTCTGTTTTTTCACAAACTCCTGGCACCAAAGATATAAAAACCCCGCCGGGGGCCTGGACAGGCCAAGTCCGGCGGGGGGCTAATGCCAAGGGTATGTAGTGCGATTCGGGCGCGGGGTCAAGCCGTTCCTGCCGCTTTTCCACGGGTAGTCCTGTTTTTAGGGGAGGGAATCCGAACCCGCCCCGGCGGCGACAGGCAACAACCCGGCCCCGCACCACCCCCAGGCCACTGCCGGTGCCTCCGCGCGGTTCATTGCACCAGGCCCGGCCCGTGCGCACAAAACCGCCGGGGAACAGCCCGGCCCTACCCCCGGCCGGCCAGGGCGATGCGCACCAGGGTGCGTTCCACCGCCGCCCGCCCCGGCGGCGGCCGGGGGGAGCGGAGCGCCAGGTCCGTATCCATCAGCATGGTCAGGGCCCGTGCCAGCCGTCCCGGCCCCAGCCGCCGGGCCTGCCGGGCCAGCCGGTCGCGCCGGGGCCCGAAGATGCGATGGCGGGCAAACACCGCGGCCCCCCCGGGCGCGGCGGCGATGGCATACAGCAATTTGAAATGCCGGGCGGCACCCATGCACAGGGCCACCGGCGTGACCCCCTGCCCGGCCAGCCGGGCCAGGGCGGTGATCGTATCCGCCGTCCGGCCTTCTGCCGCCGCCTCTGCCGCCTGCGTCACATCCGCCGGTATTGTTTCGGGCAGGATGGCGGCCAGATCCTGTTCTGTCACCGGGTCCGGTGCGCCCAGTTTATACAGGGCCAGTTTTTCAATTATCTGTGCCAGTGTGCCGGGGTCAACGCTGCGGGCCAGGCTGACCAGGGCCTGCATGGCCGCAGGCGGAACCTGTGCCAGGCCGGCGGTTTTCAGGGCCTGGATGATTTCATCGCGCCCCGGCGGGTCGTCATAGATGCCGATGGCCACGGCATCCGGTGCCGATTCAAACAATTTGCGCAGCCGGGATCGGGGGGTCAGCCGGCCGGCGGTGCACACAAGGGTGGCGTCGCCTTCGGCCCAGTCGCCCAAGGCGGCGGCCAGGGCATCTGTCGCCCCGTCGCCGGCCTCCTCGATCAGCACCACCCGCCGGCCGGGAAAAAATCCGATCGCCTTCAGCGCGTCCCGCACAGCCGCCGGGGCCCGGCGCAGGTCTGCCCCGGCCATCCGGGTCAGGCGCAACTCCGCCGCCGCCCGCGGCCCGGCCAGGGCGCGCACCAGGGCCTGGCGTTTCAGGGCAACCCGCATGGCATCCGCCCCGTACAGCAGAACCCCGGCCCGGCACCCGTCCGGCCGGGCCAGAAACGCCGCCGCCTGCGCCCCGGCCAGTTTCACGATACCGGGCTCATGCGGCCGATTCCGGGGTTATGCGCACCTGCCCGCCAGGCCACCCGCCCCGGCATGGCCGAAACCCTGCACCGGCCCGGGTCCGGCCACAGGCGTTCCTGTCCTTTTGGCCAATCATCGAACCTTCCCCCTGTCCATGTCCGCCGCCGCACGGGTTTGGCCTGATTTTACAATGGCCTGCGGGCACGGAGCAATGACACCCCGCCCCGGCCCTGTTACCGGACGAATCAGAGGCTCACCCGGCCCGGGGCGGCAGGGGCCTGTTGTATGCGGTGCGCGCCTTGCTTTCAACGGGGTTTTCAACGGGCCTGGCTGCCCTTTCAGCCGCCCCTTCAAACGGCGGAACCGTGGCACGATGGCTGGCCCGCCCCCGGGCCTGCCAAAGTTCCGCCCCCGGACATCACCGCGCCCAGTCCCCGGCGGTCAGGGCGATGCGTTCGGCGATTTTGTCGGCCAGGGCGCGGGCCAGCCGTACGCGGGCATCGGTTGCCGCGGCAGCGGACGCAAATGTGGCAGAGGTGGTGGAATAGGCGGTGACGGCGCGCACCCGGCCCCGCAACACGACCCCGCCCCGATGCGCGCCCCGATGACGAACGGTGAATGCGGCATGGCCGGTCAGGCGTTCGCGGGTGATGCCTTCCTCTTCGGTCAGGGCAACCCCGGTTCGGGTTATGTCCAGGCGAAAGGTCAGCTGCCAGGGCGCGTCCGGGACGGCCGGGCCCAGGCGGTTTTCCAGCTGTTCGCGCAGCTCAAACCCGGCCCGCCCCCGGGTAACGCCGATGGCAACCTGGTTGCGCAGGGCGGCCGCCGCCCCGCCGGGGCGATACACCGGGGTAAAGCCGCAGCCGAAAAGGCTGGCACAGGCCGCCCCGGCCAGCAGAACCCCCCGCCGCGTCATGGCCCCGCACCCCGCGGCAGAACACCCCGCCGCCCCGTCACACCCCGCGGCCCTGGCCCGGCTGTCAGACAACAACATTCACAATCCGGCCCGGCACCACGATCACCTTTTTCGGCACGGCCCCGCCCAGGGCCTTGCGCACCGCAGGCCGGCTCAGGGCGCGGGCTTCCAGGTCCGCCTGCGGCAGGGCGCGGGCCACCTCCATGGCGTCGCGGCGTTTGCCGTTGATCTGGATAGGCAGGATAACCCGTTCTTCTGCCGTCAGCACCGGGTCTGCCTGCGGCCAGGGGGCGGTGGCCAGCAGCCCCTCCCCGCCCAGGGCCTCCCACATGTCTTCTGCCAGATGCGGGGCCATGGGCCCGAGCAGCCGGGCCAGCACCATCAGCGCCTCCCGCAGCCCGGCCCGGCCCGCGGCGGATTTGCCGATGGTATTGGCCAGCCCGTGCAGCTGCGCGATGGCGGCGTTGAAGGCGAACCCGTCAATGGCCCGCGTCACCCCGGCGATGGCCCGATGCACGGCCCGTTCCAGTGCCCCGTCATCCGGCCCGTTTTCCGCTGCCCCTGTCACCCGGTCACACAGGCCGCGCACCCGGCGCAGGAATTTCCACGCGGCCTCCGCCCCGGCGGCGGTCCATTCCACATCCCGGTCCGGCGGGCTGTCGGACAGCACGAACCACCGGGCCGTATCCGCCCCGTAGCGATCAATAATCGCCAGCGGGTCCACCACGTTTTTCCTTGATTTTGACATTTTGGCCGGCGGGAGTACCGCAACCCTGGTCCGGTCCGGCCTGCCCGCGAATTCCTGCCGATGCCGGTCACTTTCCGGGGCCAGGCCCGCTGCCTCCATTTCCGCCCGCAGCAGGGCGACCGGCCCGCCGCCGCCCGGGGCAGACACCGGGGCAAACACCAGGTCTTCCGGGTAATGATAGACCGGCCGGTTGTGCCCGTCGCGGCTTTGGTAAATCGCGTGCGTTACCATGCCCTGGGTGAACAGGGCATTGAACGGTTCCGCAGCCGAGGCCGGCAGATGTCCGCACCGATGCATGGCACGGGCAAAAAACCGGGAGTACAGCAGGTGCAGGATAGCATGTTCAACCCCGCCGATGTACTGGTCCACGTTCATCCAGTAATTCACCGCCGCCCGGTCTGTCGGCGTGGCCGCCGCCGGGGCGGTAAAGCGGGCGTAATACCAGGATGAATCCACGAACGTGTCCATGGTATCGGTTTCCCGCCGCCCCGGTGTGCCGCAGGCCGGGCAGGGGGTATTGTGCCAATGGGGCAGCCGGTCCAGCGGGTTGCCGGGGGCGGAAAAATCGATAGGCCCGCCGCGGCCGTCATCCCGGGGCAGCGTGACGGGCAGGTTTTCCCGCCGTTCCGGCACCACGCCGCAATCGGGGCAATGAACCACCGGGATGGGGCACCCCCAGTAGCGCTGCCGCGAAAGCCCCCAGTCACGCAGCCGGTATCGGGTAACGGCCCGGCCTGCCCCCCGCGCCTCCAGCCAGGCGCTGCTTGCCCGCACCGCCTCTTCCCCGGTGGCCACCTCCGGCACGGCGGTGCGGGCGACCGGGTTAATCCACCGCACCGGTTCGGTTTTCGGCGGCACAAGGGCGGCACCGGCCGGGGGCATCCCGTCCAGGGGCCGAAATACGGCGCGCACCGGCAGCCGGTATTTCAGGGCAAACTCCATATCCCGCGGGTCATGGGCCGGGCAGCCAAAAATGGCCCCGGTGCCGTAATCCATCACGATGAAATTCGCCACCCACACCGGCAGCAGCCGGTCCGGGGCCAGCGGGTGGCGCACCCGCAGCCCGGTATCAACCCCCTGTTTTTCGGCCGTTTCCAGGGCTGCCTCTGTTGTGCCGCCCCGGCGCATCCGGGCCACGGCGGCGGCCATGTCCGGCCTGTCTGCCGCCAGGGCCCGCGTCAGCGGATGGTCCGGGGCCAGCCCGATAAACGAGGCGCCCATCAGGGTATCGGGCCGGGTGGTGTAGACCTCTATCGGGGCACCGCCATCCGCCCGGTCAAACGCCAGCTGCACCCCGCGGGATTGGCCGATCCAGTTCTGCTGCATCCGCTTTACCCGGTCCGGCCAGGCCGGCAGCCTGTCCAGCCCCGCCAGCAGCTCTTCCGCCATGTCGGAAATGCGGAAAAACCACTGGGTCAGGGTGCGCTGTTCCACCGCCGCACCGGATCTCCAGCCCCTGCCGTCAATCACCTGTTCGTTGGCCAGCACGGTCCGGTCCACCGGATCCCAGTTGACGACCGCCGCCTTTCGGTATACCAGGTCGTGTTCCAGAAAATCCAGAAACAGCACCTGCTGCTGCCCGTAATAGGCCGGGGTGCAGGTGGCGAATTCGCGCGTCCAGTCAACCGAAAGGCCCAGGGGCCGCAGCTGGGCCTTCATGGTTTTGATGTTGGCCAGGGTCCAGTCCCGCGGGCTGCCGCCCTGGGCCCGGGCGGCATTTTCCGCCGGCATCCCGAAGGCATCCCACCCCATCGGGTGCAGCACGTTGAACCCGTTGGCCAGCTTGTAGCGGGCGATCACATCCCCCATGGTATAGTTGCGCACATGCCCCATGTGGATGCGCCCGGACGGGTACGGGAACATTTCCAGCACATAGTATTTTTTGCACCCGGGGTCCGCCGTGGCCCGAAACACCCCGGCCTGTTCCCAGGCCGCCTGCCATTTTGCTTCTGCCGCCCCGGCGTTGTAGCCTGTGTTGTGGTCTGTGTTGTAGCCTGTGTTGTGGTCTGCCATGCTGCCCGTCCCTGGCTGATAAGGCCCCCGGCGGGCCCCCTTTCCCCCCGGCGTTATAGGCCGTTATACCCGCTGCGCAACCGCCCCCCGGTTTTCCGCACACCCCGGCCGCGCCCCTGGCCTGGGGGCTGCGGACAGCAGTGAAAAACCACAGCCCCCCGTACGCACGGGGCCTTGCGGGCAGCGCACCCCCGCCGGGGGGATAAGGGGGCGGGTGCGGAAAGGCGATTGGCACTCCGCCCCGCCCCCCATGAGGGTGACCGACAGGCGGCACCCCCATTGCGCAGGCAAAGGGTAAAAGGAATAAAGCCCCTCCGCCAATGCTGACCATCCAAATGGTCGACCGCCCGCACCCTGCCCGCCGGATGTCCGGGCAAGGGCACCCCGCCACCGCCGCGTCCGCCCCTACAGGGCGTTCTGGCGGATGCGCAATTGCCGGGCGCGGGTCAGAATCGCCTCTTCAATCCGCCGCGTGGTTTCCGCACTGGCCGGCCCGCCCCGGCTGTGCACCGATACCTTGAGCGACCGCGCATCCAGGGCCGGGTCCTGCACCAGCACCGTGGCCCTGTAGGTTTGCGTCCCGCCCGGTGCCCGGCCCCGGCCGAAAATCAGCACTCCGGAAAACGGGTCAGCCATTTCCAGGGGCAGGAAATCCAGGGTTTCCAGTGCCGCCTGCCACAAAAACCGGTTGACGCGAATGTTCACGTTCTGATCCGGTGCCAGGAATACATCCAGGATCGTTTCCCGCCCCGGCCCGGTGCCTTCGCCCAGGGCGCGCATCTGCGATGTGTCATTCGGGTTGCGGGCCGCCGCCCTGGCCTGCGCGGCCCCGCCATCCCCCCCGCCAGCCCAGGTGCCCAACAGGCCGCCCCCGTCCCGGCTGCCAAACATCTGCCCGTCGCCGCAGCCAGCCAGCCCGGTTGCCAGCACCAGGCCCAAAACCCCGGCCAGCCCGCGCCCGGCTGATACCCCGGTTGATACGTTGCGTAATGCGCCCATAAGCCTTTTCCCTGTTTCCGCCGCCGGTTCATCCCTGCGGCACCCCCCAGGGTAGCCGATGCCGCCCGCCCCCGTCAAGGGGCCATCAGGGGGCTGGCCCCGCCCCCCGCCGGCCGGTTTATACCGGCCTTCAAACACCCTTCAAACGGCCTTTAAAACAGGCGGGCAATATCCCGTATCCGCCCCCTGCTGCCGCCCCTTGCGCCCCGCCGCCCATCGCGGCACACTGCCCCGGTTGATGAACCGCCACCCGCGCAAACCCGAAAGGCCCGCCCATGACCGCCTTTGACACAACCATCGCCACCCGCGCCATAGAGGCCACAGGGCTGAGCCACGACCAGGCAGAGATCATCGCCCGAACATCAGCCGACACCGCCAGCGCCATGCAAGCCGACCTGGCCACCAAAGCCGACCTGGCCGAACTGGCCACCAAAGCCGATCTGAACACCGCAATCGACGGGGTAAAGAAAGACCTGCGCAAGGAAATCGCCGAGGTAAGGCATGACCTGCAAACCGGAATCACCGCGGTAAGGCATGACCTGCAAACAGAAATCACCGCGGTAAGGCATGACCTGCAAAAAGGAATCGACAGGGTGAACAACAGCCTGTTCTGGATGAAGACCATCGGCGGCGCAATCACCACGCTGCTGCTGATGATAATCGTGATGATGGCCGGCGAAACCTTCCTTGGCACCGGATAAGCCCCCCCGCACCCGCCGTCAGGTCCGTGCGCAGCCGCAGGATTGCCCCCAACCCTCCCGCACCCGGCCCGGTGCAACGCCTTGCCGCCACCACACCGTCCCGCAGGCACCGCCAGATAGCCACGCCCCGCGATGCACAGGCCGATACCCGCACGGGAAAACCCTGGCCATCAACCCGCACCCGCCACACACACCACAACCGGCGCAAGGCTAAAATCATCCGCCCCCCTTGCCACACCCCGCACATCATGTCACACTGCCCCGGCCTGCCCACCGCCGCACCGCATACGCGCAACCCCCGAAAGGCCCGCACAATGACCGCCTTTGACACAACCATCACCGCCCGCGCCCTGGAATCCACAGGGCTGACCCGCGCCCAGGCAGAGGCCATCGTCCGGACGATAGTCGATGCCGCCCGCGCCCCGCAGGATTTTGACACGACCGCCGCCGCCCGCACCATAGAGGCCACCGGGCTGACCCGCGCCCAGGCAGAGGCCATCGCCCAAGTGGCACTCGAGGCCGCCCGCGCCGCAGAATTGGACACAATAACCGCCGCCCGCGCCCAGGCAGAGACCACACGCTGAACCGGTTCATCACCCAGGCCCTGGTCGAAAAGAACGAAACGCCGAGCGCGGCAACGCACCCCGCCCCAAAAGATACAAGCCTGAATCAGAAAGGCAGGGAACCCCGCACCGGGGCTGTTTTTAGCTAATTTACCCTAAACACCAGGTAGACCATGAACCGGAAGAAAACATACAAGGAATTAAACCCGGAAAAGGCCCTGATTTTCCGGATCACACACATCAACAATATGGCGTGGATATTCAAAAACGGGCTGCACTGCCGGAATTCCCGCACCCAGGATCCGGATTTCACCCGGATCGGCCTGCCCGACCTGATTGAAAGACGCCGCACACGGGCTTTACCGGATCGGCCCGGCGAAACGCTGGCAGATTATATCCCGTTCTACTGCACACCGTTTTCGATAATGGGATACAAAATTCGCACTGGCCACGAGCCGGCCAAGGTTCCGAATAAGGATATCGTGATCCTGGTGGCATCCCTGCACAAGCTTGCGGACAGTGGCACTTTCTTTATCTTTTCAGACAGCCACGCCGTCTTAAAGACAGCACAATTCTTCACGGCACTTAAAGACCTCGACAAGATCGATTGGGATATTCTGCAACGAAAGGATTTCAGGCGGGATGAAGATGATCCCGGGAAGAAGGAACGCTATCAGGCGGAGGCCCTTGTGCACAGGCACTTGCCTGTCGACCGGCTGAAAGGCATCGTCTGCCAGGGCGCAGCGCAAAAAGAAAGGCTTGAACAGGAACGGGGGGCAGCTAACCTGAACTCCCCGGTCAAGGCAGCGCAAGGATGGTATTTCCCATGATAACATTCACCCGGGGCAATCTGCTGGAAGCGGAGGCGGAGGCGGTGGTAAACACCGTCAACACCGTAGGGATAATGGGCAAGGGCATTGCCCTGATGTTCAAGGAACAATTCCCGGATAATTTCAAGGCGTATGCCCGCGCCTGCAAGGCAGGGGAGGTACGCATCGGCCACATGTTCGTCACGGCAAACGAAGCACTGCTTGGCCCGCGCCGGATCATCAATTTTCCGACCAAAACCCACTGGCGGGCCAAAACCAGAATCGAATGGGTGCAGGACGGATTGAAAGACCTTATCCGCGTGATTGATCAAAACAACATCCGGTCCATCGCAATCCCCCCGCTGGGCTGCGGCAACGGCGGGCTGGCCTGGGGCACCGTGCGCCCGCTGATCGAATCCGCCCTGAACACACGCCCGGGCCTTAACGCCATCATCTATGAACCAGCCCCGGAATATCAGAACGTGGCAAAACGTGCGGGCGTTGAAAAACTAACCCCGGCCCGCGCCCTGGTGGCCGAAATGGTGCGCCGCTATTGCGCCATTGATCTGGACTGCTCCATCCTGGAAACTCAAAAACTCGGCTGGTTTATTGAACGGGGCGCACGGCTTTTCCCCATGCCGGTCACTCTCAAATTCGGGTTTCAGGCGCACAAATACGGGCCTTATGCGCACAAACTGACAAAGCTTCTTGACAGCCTTGACGGAAGCTACCTGCACTGCGCCAAACGCCTTGCCGATGCGCCCCGTCTGGAACCCGTATGGTTCAACAACGCCCGGTATGACCGGTTGCAGGCCTATCTGAATTCCGGTGAAGGCAAGGCATGCGCACCGATCCTGGAATGGGCCGCCAAAATGATTGAAGGTTTTGAATCGCCGTTCGGCATGGAGCTGCTGGCCACCGTCGACTGGATGATTCAGCGTGATCGCATTGAACCCTCCGTGGAGGCGGTGATGGAAGGGCTCAAGGGGTGGAATGGCGGCGGCCCGGCCGCCCAGCGCAAGCTAAAGGTATTTGACAGCCGTGTGGTTGCAATCGCCCTGGAACATTTGCAGCAAACCGGCCAGGAAAGGCCGCACTCATGAACCGGCAAAGGTATCGGTCTGCTGCCTGGCCAACCGGGAAAGAAAATCGATAAGGGGGCGCAGGCCCAATGACCCGGCAGTTTCAGATTTATCAACACCCTTCAAAAGGTCGACATAATCATCCCTTTCGGCAAGGATAAGTTCGGGCAGAATCGGCCTATACGGCAACCATCCGCCAGACTTCAAACACAACACAAACAGACACGCGGCCCGGGGCCGTGCGCCCGTTGCCATTGATAAAAGGGTGAATCCGGTTCAACCGCCACAGCACAAAGGCCGCCAGTGCAAAATCATCCCATTCCGCCCAATGCCGATTGACCATATTTACGAAATCATCCATCTGATCGGGAATCTGCCAGGGTTCGGGAAAATCATCCTTTTCACCAACACGAACCCGGCAGGGGCGATACATCCCCGCACTTGAATGCAGGCAGGCAATCGCGTGAAAATTGAGTGCCTTAAGCACGGTTTGCGACAGAAACGGCCTGTCTAATTTCAGCGACACCTCAACGACAGATCGAAGAAAATCATACTGGCGCAGCAGGTTGGCCTTCGCCAGTTTCTGATAGGCGGGATGGTCTTCCCCACCGGCAAGATCGTGAACAATCACACGGGCCTGCCCTCATGTTCGTCGATGAGTTGCGCTATATCCGCGCGGGTTGCAGTGCTCTTTGCACCAAGCATGCCCAGCACATAGGAAATCTTCTGTTCCCGCACCTGTTCCCGTGTCATTTTCGTACCGGCCGCAGCGCGCAGGGCCTGCAAAATCTCCGGATCTGTCTTGTAATCTGCCAGTGTCATTTTCCTTGTCCTTCCAAAGGGGTTTCGCGGCGTTCAGGCCTGAAAATACTCAAGGCCAAACGCAATGGAAAGGAAAAAGCACGGCAGAGCCACTGAAACCGGCATCCGCAGCAGCATCCGCAGCAACCGCAAGGCAACAGCCGCGATATAAGATGCCCGAAATATTCCCTGTCCGATATGTCTTTGGGGAAAGCATCACGAAGTGCCACCGCCTTATGCCCGTGCGGCCCCGCAACCGCGTCAAGTGCCCGCGCAATCCGCGGCGGCATATTGTGATCAAGCAGAACCCTGACCATGCGCCTTGTCCAGATCAGCCTCAAAATCGATCCCGGCCCGCAGCACTCTGGCCGGTATTTCGTAAATTGAGGCAAGATACCCGATGTCACGAAACGCCCGATATTCCTTGAAGATGATCCCGGTGGACAGGCCGAATTCATCCAGAATCGGCGCACCAAACCGCCGCCCCGGATCAATGATCACATCCCGGAAACCCCTGGGTCGCCATCGGGCCGCCAGGTTATCATCGTATTCCAGGTCTTTCAGGGATTGATCTATGATCCCCCGAAAAACACTTTGCCCCGCGGACCCCTTTGAAAGGCTGACAAGCCCGCCTGCGCACCCCGCAGATTCAAGGAATGCGCCTGCGCGCCCCGCCGCTTCAATCAGCAGTTCGGTGCCCTCCACCTTGAAGGCATGGGATGCAAGCGGGCGTTCTATTCCCAGCCGATCCTGCGCAAATGAAAGGGCATACCGGATGGATTGCAGCGCAACACCCGCCCGGCGCATGGCAACAACAACCCGAAGCTCCACCAAATCCAGGAAACTGACATCTTTCACATCATCAGCCAGAAACCGGTAATGCGCCCGCCACAAGGGGGCAGACCGGCCACTGCCACTGGTCCAGCACAGAACCTGCCGCGCAGTCGTGCGCACCAACCGCGCCGCCTCCGCCGGGGTATACACACCTTTCCCAAGTATCGTATGGTCATCAGGCGGCATCAAAACCTCCTGCCAGGGCCTCTGGCATTTTGTCGCACTATACAAAACAACAAACCATGGCCTGCCACAAGCCGCTTGACACAAGCCGGGCCAACCGCAAGGCCCAAGGTATGACAACCGCACCGGTCACCCCCGAATGCATCCGCCAGGCCGCAGAACGTTCCAGCCGCAGCCGGGAAGAGCTGCTGGTGAAATTTCCGAAACTGCCCGAATGGGAAAGCGGCACTGCCCGCCCCACCTTGCCCCAGGCAAGGGAATTCGCCCGCAAGGTTCATGTGCCGGTCGGTGCCCTGTTCCTGTCGCGCCCCCTGGCCGCGGACATCCCCATCCCGGATTTCCGCACCACGGCCACCCGCCCGATCACAGGCCCAGGCCCGAACCTGCTGGCCACGATCTATACCTGCCAGGAACGGCAAAACTGGTATCGCGATTTTGCCCGGGCAACCGGCCGGCCGGAACGGGCCTTCATCGCCAGCACCACGCCTGCCACCCGGCCCGAAACCGCCGCGGCGGACATTGGCAAAACGCTCGGCCTGCCCCGCCCCCCCTTCCGCGCCTGCGCAACCACGGACGATGCCCTGCGGATGTTCATCCGCCAGGCGGATCGGGCCGGTATCCTTGTCATGGTCAGCGGGATTGTCAAAAGCAACACCCGCCGCCCCCTTGACGTGGATGAGTTTCGCGGCTTCGCGCTGGCCGATCCCCTTGCGCCGCTGATCTTCATCAATGGTGCGGACACAAAAGCCGCGCAGATATTCACGCTTGCCCACGAACTCGCGCACCTTTGGCTGGGAGAAACCGCCCTGTCGAACCCGAACGCGGGGCCAGGGCCAGCCCCCCGGCAGCAGGAAGTATGGTGTAACGCCGTGGCGGCGGACCTTCTTGTGCCGATGGGCGCGTTTCGGGAAAGCCTGAACGGGGATGAACCGCTGGCGGATACGCCGGAACGGCTGGCCCGGATCTTCAAGGTCAGTGCACTGGTTATCCTGCGCCGCCTTCTGGATGCAGGCCGGATTGATCGCACCCGGTTCAATCGCGAATGGGAAGCGGAAATGGAACGCGGGCGGGACCGCACGGAACAAAGGCGCACCGGCGGCGGCGATTTCTACCCCACCACCCTGTCCCGCGTGGGCCACCGCTTCGCCCGGGCGTTGATCACCAGCACGCTGGAAGGGCAAACGCTCTATCGGGATGCGTTTCGGATGCTCGGCATCTCCAAAGCCGAAACTTTGAACAAACTGGGCATTGCCGCCGGGGTGCTGGAATGATCCGATACCTTCTTGATACCAACATTTTTATCGAAGCGAAGAACCGTCACTATGGCTTCGATTTCTGCCCCGCCTTTTGGGACTGGCTGATCGCACAAAATAAGGCCGGGGAGGTGGCCAGCATCAAAAGCGTCGCCGATGAACTGCACCAAGGCGACGATGATCTTGCCAAATGGGCCAAAGATCAGGGCAGCACCTTCTTTATAAAAATAGATGCACAGGGATGGCGACCCGAAGAAGGGCAAGAATGCAGAGCGCGAGGCAAACACCTTCGCCTCGGCGTTTCTGATGCCCGCAGAAGACGTGATCGGCCACATTCGGGGGCTGATCACAACCGATACCGTCATTCGCGCCAAGGCCCGCTGGCGTGTCTCGGCAACAGCACTGGCCTACCGGCTGAGGCAACTGAAACGGCTGACGCAGCGGGAGTACAAATCAATCTGCATCGATCTGACCCGGCCAACGGGCCTGTTGCAGGGGGTCTTCCTGAAATCAAACCAGGGGAAGTAAACATTGACAGATTCATACCAGGATTTTATAGAGCGTTTTAGCCTGCTGATCGCCGATAACCCCGAACTGATCACGATGACCCTGGGCAACATCTTCACGATGCGGCTCATAGGAAATAAAACGCACGGGGATCTGGCTGAAATCGCGATATCAGAGTTTATCAATCAGTACATGTACGATTTCTCTTCTGTACACGTGGGCAGGGATTCATTTCGTTCGAAATCTCGAGAAGAGGACATAAAGATCATAAATAAAATAAGCCGTCAAGAAACGTCTGTTTCACTCAAGGCTTATGGACATGGCCCGTTACAGCTATCAACCGATAAATGTTTCAAAATGTTTCCCAGACTTATGGCCGAAAAGGCAGATAATTATTAACAGGCCACACGATATTGCGAAAATTTTTGATGATCAGGCGTTCAGCACATTCCTCGGTATCAACGTTATGCCCCTGATCTACGACGAGAAAGAACAGAAATGTAATATTCTTGTGTTTGATTACGTCGCGGCCAAAAAGAATACGGCCAGAATTGAAAAGCTTTCTTCCGGATCAGGCCGAAAACACCCCGTATTTTTATTCATGGACGCTGAAGATGGCTATATTTGCGAAGTCCGCTACGGAAACGCCTCGGCAAATGCGCTTCAGCGCGGCCTGTGGACCGACACGAAAAAGGCAATCAGGCACTTTCATAGCGTGACCAATGGGTGGATCGATTACACGCACAACCGGACCCTGGTGAAACTATTCTCACACGCACTCGTATCTTCAAATCCCGGACACGAGGCCGCACTTCAGCAGCTGGGCGCAGACATAGACCGCATCAGGAAGGGCGGTTTGAAATGAATGCGTTAGATCAGCCCCTGGATCTGTTCGGCAACAGGAATCCGCGCAACATATCCACTGAAGGCATCAAATATGCCGGTTCCAAATTAAGGCTCCTGCCGCATATTTTGTCCCTGGCAGAACAAACAGGTGCAAAATCCGTTTTTGATCCTTTTTCAGGAACAACCCGTGCAAGCCAGGCCTTTGCCCAAAACGGGTACGCTGTCACATCTTCGGATTCTTCCGTCTGGTCGGAAACTTTTGCCCGGTGCTACCTGCTCGGCGGTAACCCGGAAAAATACCAAAGTC
Organism: Paracoccaceae bacterium; assembly: GCA_014323795.1. Classification (GTDB taxonomy): domain Bacteria; phylum Pseudomonadota; class Alphaproteobacteria; order Rhodobacterales; family Rhodobacteraceae; genus Amylibacter. Next base: position 100,077 of record JACONK010000018.1, read on the forward strand.
TGATACGGTATCTGAACAATGTATCCCCCGTCAGCGGCTGGTTCACAAAACATTATGGCGGATGTCCGGATACACCTTCCGCAACAAAGCGTCCATGGCAGATCAAAAATACAAGAAAGCTCGATGGTATACGTTCCGAAATAGATCGTCTGGGCCTGAACGACATTGAAAAATCTGTTGCCTTGACATCACTTGTGCAGGCCTTGGACAGGGTAGACAGCACGATGGGCCATTTCACTTCATATCTCAAGGACTGGTCCGACAGATCATACAATAACCTGTATTTGAAAGTCCCGAACATTCTGCGTCAGGGCACCGATATTCCGCACCGGGTTCTAAAAGGAGATGTTTTTGACGTGGCAGGGGTCGTATCTGCTGATCTGGCATACCTCGATCCGCCTTACGGATCGAACAATGAAAAAATGCCCGCGTCAAGAGTGCGTTACGCCTCTTACTATCACATTTGGACGACTGTGATTCTGAACGATCTGCCATCAGTCTTCGGTGCGGCCAATCGCCGGACAGACAGCCGGGATCAGGTGGCATCATCGGTTTTCGAAGATTTCCGCAAAAATAAGACAGGCCGGTTTATAGCTGTGGAAGCACTTGAAAATCTGCTTGAACAGATTCAAACAAAGTGGATTATCTTGTCTTACAGTTCCGGTGGAAGAGCGACGGCAGGGGACTTGCGCAACGCGCTTTCCAATATTGGCACAGTGATGGATGTTCGACAGATCACCTGCAAAAAGAACGTCATGGCAGGGATGCGCTGGACGGATGAATGGGTACCGGATATCGAAACAAAAAACATCGAATATCTGTTTCTTGTAGAAAAACAGGCAGATACCCGAAACTTCCCGTCACGGAATTCCTGATATTCCAAAGGCCCGATCTTCCGGCCATTGGATTGCATTGGAAATAATCCGCCCGACCGGTGCCGGCCCAAACCCCGTGCGCCCCGCCACATCCGCCCTTGCGCATTTCCCGCACCCCTGTCACAGGCAGCCCATGTCGCTTGATGCCATCACCCGCCGCATCCGCCAGGCGGAACGGGCCGCCGGGCGCCCGCCGGGCAGCACCCGCCTGATCGCCGTGTCCAAAATGCAGCCCGATGATCGGGTGGCGGCGGTGCTGCGGGCCGGCCACCGCAGTTTCGGCGAAAACCGCGTGCAGGAGGCACGCCGCAAATGGCCCCGGTTCCGCGAAACCTTCCCCGATGCGAACCTGCACATGATCGGCCCCCTGCAGACCAACAAGGCCCGGGACGCCGTCCGCCTGTTTGACGCAATCCATTCCCTGGACCGCCCCGCCCTGGCCCGGAAAATCGCTGATGAGGTGCAGGCCCAGGGCCGCGGGCCGCAATTGTTTGTCCAGGTCAATACCGGGGAAGAACCGCAAAAGGCCGGCTGCCTGCCGGCCATGGCAGACACCTTCATCGCCGAATGCCGCAGCCTGGGCATCCCGCCCGCCGGGGTGATGGGCATCCCGCCCATGGGCCAGGACCCCGCACCCCATTTTGCGCTGCTGGCCGGCATCGCCCGGCGCAACGGGCTGGCCGGCCTGTCCATGGGCATGAGCGGCGATTTTGAAACCGCCATCGCCCACGGGGCAACCCACCTGCGCGTGGGTGCCGCCCTTTTCGGCCCCCGCCCCTAAACCGGGCCAATCACCAGCCGGGACCGGGGCGCCCAATGCGCCAGCACCCAGGCCAGATCCGGCCGGGCAAAACCCACACAGCCCGCCGTCGGATACCGCGGGGTGCGCCAGACGTGCAGAAAAATCGCCGACCCGGCCCCGGGAACCGCCCCGCACCAATTGAAATCCGTAACCGCAACCAGATCATACATCCGGTCCGCACGGCGCAGAAGCTCCCGGCTGAAACCGGCAGTGCCCCGCGCCCTGCACCACCGGTTATAGGCCGGGTCCGCCGGGTCATCGGACCAGCTGTCGCCAACCCCGATCACCCGGCACGGCACGGCAGACCGGACCGGCAGCACCCGGTCCGGCCGATACCAGACCTGGCGCAGCCGCCACACCCCCCGGGGGGTAATCCTGTCCCCTTCCCCGCGCTTGTCATCGATACCCCCGCGCCCGACCGCACAGCGCAGCCGCCGCCCCATAAACCGCGCCCCCCAAGCGGTTACAACCAGGTCATCCGGCCCGGCAATCACAGGTCATGCCCGAATTTTTCCGCCTTGGTTTTCAGATACGCCACATTATCCGGCGTTTCCCCGGCCCGCAGCGATACCCGTTCCGCCACCCGTACCCCGGCTTCTGCCAGCCGGGCCACTTTCGCCGGATTGTTGGTCATCAGCCGCACCGCGGAAAAGCCAAGATCGCGCAGAATATCCGCCCCCAGGCGAAAATCCCGCTCATCATCCTCAAAGCCGAGCCGATGATTCGCCTCCGCCGTGTCAAAACCCTGATCCTGCAACGCATAGGCCCGCATCTTGTTCGCCAGCCCGAGCCCGCGCCCTTCCTGATTAAGATAAATCAGCACCCCGGCCCCTTCCGCCCCGATCTGCCGCAACGCCCCCTGCAATTGCGCCCCGCAGTCACATTTAAGGGAGCCCAGCAAATCACCGGTAAAACAGGCCGAATGCAGCCGCGACAGCACCGGCAGATTGCGCGCGGGAAAGCCCACCTCGATGGCATAATGGTCCGCCCCGCCATCCGCCGGGCGATACACATGAACCCGCCCCTGGCGCGACACCGCCAGGGGTACCCGGGCAGAGGCCACCCGCCCCGGCCCGCCCCCGGCCGGCGGGCGCAGATCATCCGCCGTCAGGCACAAAAGCCCGGCCGGCACCGGGTCGGCCCGCACAGACACGACGGCTGGCAAAAGCCCCGCCTCCTTGCACAACCGCAGCACCGCCCGCGGCACCGCCGCCGACCCGGCCCGTACAAAATCAAACGGCCCCCGAACCGGAGCAAACGCCGGGTCCGCCATGGCATGAAACCACCGCACCGGCGCATCCCCGGGCGCCCGTATCCGCACCAGATCCCGATCATGGGCCGGGACAGAAAGGGTGACTGCCCGCCATTTCGTCAACGCAACCTGCACCGGCCCAAGGCGGCGCAGTTCCGACAGCCGCGCAGGCGTCAGCAGTTCGGTCGCTGCCAGAATCAACGCACCCCCTTCCGCCAGGGCGGCAATCGGCAGCCCCAGGCGCAAATCGGCACGGGCACGGGCACGCCGGTCAGCCGGGGTTATGGAAATCACCATTTCTTGTCCGTATCAGCATAACAGGGGCCTGCACACCCGGCTTTACCCTGACAACGCGGGAAAGAAAACAATCCGGCAATTTCCCGCCCGGGGCCGTAAACCGGCTTGCCCCGGCCCGCACCCGCCCCATATGACACAGGATAAAAAGGTAACCGGACACGGAATAAAACAGGTAATCGCCCGTATGCACCACCCCGCACGAAACATTCTTCTGATCGAGGATGACGCGGACCTGCGCGAAGCCCTGGCCGAACAGCTGAAGGCGGCAGGGGGCTTCGATGTGGCGGAGGCGGCAAACGGGGCGGACGGGCTCAGCCTGGCCGGGGACAGCAGCCCGGGCCTGATCCTGCTGGATGTGGGCCTGCCCGATATGGACGGGCGCGACCTGTGCCGCCTGATGCGCAAACAGGGCGTGACGGCACCGGTCATTATGCTGACCGGCCACGACAGGGACGCGGACATCATCCGTGGCCTGGATGTCGGCGCGAACGATTACATCACCAAACCGTTCCGGCTGCCGGTTCTGCTGGCCCGCATCCAGGCCCAGCTGCGCGCCCATGAGCGATCAGAAGATGCCGTGTTCCCGCTCGGCCCCTACACGTTCAAACCGGCGGCCCGAACGCTGACCGATGCGGCGGACCGGAAAATCCGCCTGACCGAAAAGGAAAACGGCATCCTGAAATTCCTGCACCGCAGGCGGGATGGCGTGGTTGGCCGCGCCGTGCTGCTGCACGAAATCTGGGGCTACAAGGCAGATGTCACAACCCACACCCTGGAAACCCACATCTATCGCCTGCGCCAGAAAATAGAGCCGGACCCGTCAAATGCCCGGCTGCTCGTCACCGAAACCGGCGGCTACCGGCTGAACGCCTGATCCGGCATCGGCACCCCTGCCGCCTGTGGACAACCCGCATACCCCCGTATCTTTCCCGCCCGGCAGCCCGGATTAACCTTGACCTGTCATGTTCAACGGCACAGGGATGGAACAGAACAGGAAAACCCCGCGCCACACCATGGCCCCGCCGGCACCGCAAACCCCTGCCCCTGCGGCCTTCGAATCCGCCCGGACCGCCCTGATAGAGGAATCGGACTGGCAGGATTTTATGCGGAAAACCAAAGACCGGGGCGTGGACCTGCTGCTGACGGACCCGCCCTACGCCATCAGTCGGTCAACCGGATTTGCGCATGTCAAAAATGGCGTTGGCCGCTTTGCCGTCAGCATGGATTTTGGCCCGTGGGATCACGCTGAAATAAATCTGGGTGCGCTTTGTGCCGAAGCGTTCCGCCTGTTGCGCCCGGGCGGAACGGCCATAATCTGGTATGATCTTTGGAAAATCACCGGGCTGGAAACCGCCTTGCGGCAGGCCGGATTCGAAATGATCCGGCTGATCATCTGGCAAAAAACCAACCCGGTTCCGCTCAACCAGAATTCAACCTATCTGTCGAACAGTCGTGAGGTGGCGGTGTCTGCAGTCAAGGGTGGCAAACCAACTTTCAATAGCACATACGATAACGGGATATACACCCTGCCCATCCCGCGCCACGGGGGCAGGCGAGAGCATCCAACCCAAAAGCCGATCAATTTATTCCGGCACCTTGTGGAAAAACACAGCAATCCCGGCGACCTGGTGATTGACCCGTTCCTGGGCAGCGGCACAACGGCGGTTGCCGCCTTGGAACAAAACCGGAATTTCAAAGGCTGCGATATTGACCCGGCCTATGTGGCTGTGGCACGGCGGCGGGTGGCGGATCTCAATGGCTAGAAAACCATCCGCGGCAGACCTGTTTTTGCAACTGGCGCAGCCGGATGATCAGGGTTTTTCCCGCAGGGTGGGGGTGGGGGAGTTCGTCGGCCCGTATGAACGCCTCAGGATGGGCAATGGGGGGATCCTGGTGTCGCGATGACGGGGGGCTGGCAAAAAGGTTCAATATCCTGCGCCACAAGGAAGGCAACAGGATAGTTGCCGTTGAGCTGCACGGCCATAAAAAGCAGCCGATCGCCAAACCGATACCACAATCGATCAGGGATGCCCTGAAAGACAGGAAATGCGCGGTGCTGAACACCGGCAATGTGGAAATCGACCACAAGGACGGACGGCGGGATGACCCGAGATTGATGTCAGGTGCATCTGTAAAGGAATCCGACTTCCAGCCGATGTCAAAGCCGGCAAATAATGCCAAACGCCGGCACTGCAAGCGATGCAGGGACACCGGCAACAGGTTTGATGCCCGCGTCCTCGGCTATGCTATGGGGCAGGTGAAAGGCAACGGCACCTGGCGCGGCTCTTGCGTTGGGTGCTATTGGCATGATCCGTTCATGTTCAACCGGACGGCTTCCGGCGGCACAACAGACCCGGCATAATGCCCCGAAAAGCCCCGCAGGAATGCAGGGCACAGGTCGACAGCATCCCGACCGCCCGGTTTGCCGCCGTTTAGGTATCCTTCACACCGGCGGGGAAATTTCCCCCTTGCGGCCAGGGGATCATATCCGCCATGGTCGGTCAGGGGCCGCACCGGGCCACGGGCCGTACCAACAGACATTCAGAAAATGAACCGGACCGGGACACATCTGCCCTACAATCCGCACGTTCTTGGCTGGGCGCGGAAGCGTACGGGCCTGGCACTTGAAGACGTCGCCGGAAAAATCAGGGTTTCCGCCCAAAAGGTCGCGGACCGGGAAACCGGCAAGGCGCAACCGACAATTCGGCAAGGCCGACTGCTGGCGAAAATCTGTGGCAGGCATTTTCTGGAGCTCTTTTCCGAAACGGTCCCGGAACTCCGAAAGATTGACCTGGCACCTGATTACCGAATGTCCAAAACGCGGAACGCCCAAGGGCCGAAAGAACGGCGTGCCCTGGAAGCGGTGCATGAATGGGCGGAAGAGCAACGGCTGAACGCGCTTGCGCTTTTGCAGGATTTGGAAGAGATTCCACCCGTCTTCCCGGAAAACCTGCGCTTTGATGCGGCAGCCGATGTGGAGGAAGCCGCCAGGGCCTGCCGCACCGCCATGCGCCTGCCCTTTCAGGACCAGCGCAGCTTCAAAAAATCCAAGCGATACAAATTCCCGGACATCCTTCGTGACCACATCGAACGCTTGGGCGGGCTTGTTTTGAAGCACAGCGCACTCACCGGGCTGGGTGCAAGGGGGATTTGTCTTTTTGCGCATCCGCTTCCGGTGATTGTGTTTGGGAATGAATCTCCGGGAGCCCAGGCATTTACGCTTGCGCATGAGCTTGGCCATATCCTTCTGCGGGAAAGCGGCATAAGCGGCCCCCCCTTCGGCGAAAAGAAAGGCCATACAGCCATCGAAGACTGGTGCAACCGGTTTGCGGCGGCTTTTCTTGCCCCGAAAGACGCAATCAGGCAGACCCTTCCAAAACCGGATACTCCGGCAGCGCATTTTGATACCGGGGAACTCAAACGCCTGTCCGAAATGTTTTTCATAAGCCCGCACGCGATGCTCATACGGCTGGTAAGCCTTGGCTATGTGCAGCCGCGGTTCTACTGGAAAGAGATGCGCCCGGTTTTGCTCAAAAACGAGGAGACGTACAAACCATTCGGACGCCCCCCATATTACGGAAGGCGGTATGTCAACGCAAAAGGGCGGTATTATACCGGGCTGGTCATGTCGGCATGGTGCGCAGGGCAGATCACGGCCCACAATGCCGCTGAATACATGGGGATCAGAAACCTCAAACACCTCCGGGATATTCGGGAGGATTACGGATTTTGACCCACAGGTATTGCCTCGACACATCCGGTTTTTCAAACCCGTTGATGGAAATGCCCGAGGATATTCACAAAACCTTATGGTCTAATGTGCTTAAGGCAATTCAGGCGGAAATCTTTTGCTTGAACATGGAAATTGCAGAAGAAATGGACTCGATAAAGGGAAAAATCGGGGACGCCCTGAAAAATTGCAAGCGCGCCTGCTGCTACGAGGTTGGCTGCGGAAAATGGGACTGGAATGCCCTACCTGAAAACAAACGATGCCTGGCGCAAAAGGTTTCGCGATTTTATTTCTGAATACAATGGCAACCGGAAAGACACGATTGGGCTGAACGACATGTCAATCGTTGCACTGGCCGATACCCTGCAATTGCCGCTGGTCAGCATGGAAAAACCAAATCCGGGGGTGCCAAGCAAAACAAAACTGCGCATTCCTGACCTGTGCATATCCGTGGGTGTTTTACACATCGACTTCAACCGGCTCTGCCGCAAGGAAGGTATCAGCGGATAACCGAATGCCCGTCACCATCGCCACCTGGAACATCAACTCCGTCCGGCTGCGCGCACCGCTCCTGTGCCGGCTGTTGCGGCAGGAGGCCCCGGATGTGCTCTGCCTGCAGGAATGCAAGGCACCGGTTGACAGCATCCCGACCGCCCGGTTTGCCGCCCTGGGATACAAATACATGGTGGCCCGGGGGCAGAAAGGTTACAACGGCGTGGCAATCATGTCACGCCTGCCGATAAAAGATGCGGGCCACCGCGATTTCTGCACCAGGCAGGAGGCACGCCATGTCGCGGCACTGCTGCCCAACGGCCTGAAAATACATAATTTCTACGTCCCGGCCGGCGGCGATGTGCCGGACCGGGAGCGCAATGAAAAATTTGCCCACAAGCTCGATTTCCTGGCCGAAATGCGGGACTGGTTCCGGGCGGAACCGCCGCGGATGTCCGTGCTGGCAGGCGACCTGAATATCGCACCGCGCGAAGACGACGTGTGGAACCATAAAAAACTGCTGAATGTGGTCAGCCACACCCCGATTGAGGTCGCCCGCCTGGCCGCGGTTCAGGCCGCGGGCCCCTGGGTGGACCTGACGCGCCAGCACATCCCCGACGGGCGGCTGTATTCCTGGTGGTCCTACCGCGCCCGGGACTGGGCCGCGGCGGACAAGGGCCGCCGGCTTGATCACATCTGGGCCACGCCGGATATTGCCGCCACAACCCGATGCAGCACAATTCTGCGCACTGCCCGCGGATGGGACCGGCCCTCTGACCACGCCCCGGTCTTTGCAACACTGGATTTATAGCACATACTCGGGCCATCCCGGCCCCGCGCAAAGAGATCCCGGGCGCACCGGGGCGACCTGCGGCGACAATCCGGTCAGGAAAGCGACAGGGGGGCCGCAACAGGAAACCGGCATATCAGATCAGCCTGTGCGGGTGCCTTCGTCGCACAGCTCTTCCGTGCGCGCCCCTTCCACAAGGCCTGTCAGAAAATCCCACACGAACATGACAGGCAAGGTCAGCGCCCAAAGCACAAAGACCGAAAACCTGGCCAGAAAGATCACGGCAAGGATCATCAGATAAACGAGCTGAAGGGTCGCCGCCTTCCTGCCGCGCAGCTGCACCCCGGCAAACCTGAAAGACGAATACTGCGGCTTAAGAAAGTTGAAACTGCCCATCCTGTTTCTGGCCGATGCGCTGACACCGGTTTTGGACAGGTTAAAACCGACCGGCCCTTTCTGCCAACGCCCGATCAGTTGAAACCGGCCATTCTGCAACGCGACCCGCAGACCCTTCGAAACCCGGGCAGAGGCACGCAGGCCCTTTGACGTGTTGGCCGTCAGGTTAACCGGCCCCACCTTCTTTTCGGCCCGCAGCGCAACGCCGCCGGTCCGGGATGCACGGGTATACCTGCCCCGATGTTCAATCCGAACCTGCCTTCCGTGCCTGTCCTTCCTGCCGATGCCGAACATCACCTGTCCTCCCTGGAACAGTGCTGCCCATACCGGCATTCAATGGCCCGATCAACCCCTGAAATGCCCGCACCACAGCCACACCGGGCCAGAGCCCGGGGCATGCCGACCCGCACCACACACCCCCGCCGGCACCGGCACTTATAACCCGTTTCGGCATTGCGCCGGTCAGGCGTCACCCGCCCGCCGCAGCCATGCAGGCAAATCCGCAAGATCCCGACAGACCTTCCCCAATCACAACACGGGGCATAATACCGGGAAATATCGCCCGGTCAGCCGACGCAGGGGTTTCAATCAACCGGCACAGCCGGCACATTGATTTCCGGGCGACAGGGACAGGCCTGCGCTGTTCCCAATAATGTGCAAGGCTGTGTGTACCTGGATAGGCAACCGGGCGGAGATGTTCGAACAATCCGGAAAAGGCGATGGAGCAAGCGGCCAAAATCGCACAGCACAAACGGGCGTCCGGCGCGGGCGCACAGGACGGTTTGAAAATATTTCCGCCTGTGTGGCCAGGGTAAAAGGGAGTATGTGCATATGCCCGCCCGTAAGCACATAGACGCTGTTCATGCACTGGATTGGCAAAGAGATCAGTACAAACACGATCAGCGTAACCACTTCGACATTATCTCGTTGCACAAACTGGACAGGCTTAAACACTATGCCATGCATGTGGCCAAATACGCCGGTCGAATTGCACGTGGCGACAGGGAACCGAAGCCGGTTTCCAGAACATTCGTTGACACACTTCTTGTAAACTTGAGTGCGGCAAACACCCTGCACCAAAAATTACACTATACCCCAATGAATCAAATCAGGGGTTTTTTCTTCGACTGACTGACGCCGCCGGTCAATTTAATGATGCCCGTGAAAAGATAGACCATGCGGAACCCTTTATAGGGCAAGTAAAAGATGCTAATCAAAAGATCTTTAACTGCCTGCTGGATTTGGCGTATCAAGAAGATTTTAATATAGAAGGCTTGCTTATGGGACGGCGATCAGAGCTGGCACAACGCCAATTCTATATACGCTAAATGGCTGTCTGGAGCCATAAAACCTGGACTTCTTCAGGGAAAGAGAAAGGGGTTATTGACCCGTGGGATGACTTGTGTGTCAAAGATGCTGAATACATGCTGTCAGCAGGTTCAGAATATTTTATTAACTCCGAACGTCAATCAGCCGTAAAACTTAAGGATGGGGAGTGCTTTTCCATCGCGCCCGGGCAATTTGTCTTTATCCTTACAGGTGAAACTATAAAGATGCCAAAGGACTGTATGGCCCTGATCTCTGCCCGGGCAACAACCAAATTTCGGGGGTTGGTCAACGTTTCCGGTTTCCGCGCTGAAACAGGAATTGGACACGATCAAGCAGCGCTTCATATATCTGTCCGCAGCGATGGCTGTCGTTTTTGCCATGGCGGTGTTCTTTTTCGGGCCGGAAATCAGGGACCGTTTTGTGGACATTGTGAACTCTGATAATGAGCAAACCGAACCGTGAATCAGACCCGGCAACAGACTTGTTTGGCAGAAACCCCGATACCGGGGAAGATGGTTTTCCCAAAACAGGATATGACGTTCGGAACCCTGCCAGGGATATGACTTCTGAAGCGAAGCCTGGCTGGTCCTGCCAAGTTCAACGGTACGCAGACCCGTATCAGTGACCGGACAAATACTGTCAGGCGGATGCATGCCGGCCACCGGGCCGATTGTGGCACCTGCCCATTGGCCCGGTGGTGTCGTATCGGAGCAGATGGCAAATGATACGAAACCCCGGGGGGATCATCAACAATGGGGTGCCCGACATGCGAACTGGTATCCGGATGATCGGCCGGATGGTCGGAATGAGACCGCCGGTCTTCTGGGGCAACCCGCCGGGTGCCCCGGGCCTTGCCGTACGCCTGCTTGCACCCTTTTCGCTGATCTGGCGTGCCGCTGATGGCCATCGGTGGCAGCACGGGGGCCATACAGACCCGGGTGTGCCGGTTATCTGTGTCGGCAACATCAATCTCGGCGGAACCGGCAAGACACCGACAGTGATCTGGTTCGTTGAACATCTGGGTGCGCTGGGGCGGACACCCCACATCGTCAGCCGCGGATACGGCGGACGGGAAACCGGGCCCCTGCGAATCAGGCCTGACATGGCGGCAGATGCCGTGGGGGACGAACCCCTGCTGCTCTGTGCATTCGCGCCCACATGGGTTGCGAAAAATCGCCTGCTCGGGGTGCAGGCCGCAAGGGCCGCCGGGGCAGATGTCGTCGTGCTTGACGACGGAATGCAGAACCCCTCTGTCCGCAAAAACTTCACGGTTATGGTCGTCGATGCAGGGCAGGGGTTCGGCAACGGGTATCTGTTCCCTGCGGGACCCCTCCGCCAGTCGGTGCCCGAAGGTCTGGCACGTGCGGACGCGGTAGTGATCATCGGGACCGGTGCGGAACAGCGGCATCTGCTTGCAGCCTGGCCCGCGTTAACCCTTTCGGACATCTTTGCCGCCCGGGTCAAACCCCTGCACACTGGCATGGACTGGTCCGACATGCGCGTCTTTGCCTTCGCCGGGATCGGGCGGCCAGGGAAATTCTTCGATACCCTCCGTGCGGCCGGTGCCACTGTGGCCGTGGAACGGGCGTTCGCAGATCACCAGCCGCTGTCAGACAAATTGATGACGCGCATGGCACGGGAGGCCAACCGGGTCAACGCGCAGCTGGTGACAACAGAAAAGGACGCGGCCCGCCTGCCCGCCCGCTGGCGCAGAAAGGTGCTGCCGCTTTCCGTGCGCCTTGAGGTTGCGGGCAAAGACCGGCTTATCGGCCTTTTGCAGGCGGCACTCGGACATAATCCTGAAGATACATGAACGCGGTTGTCGCGACAGCCGCACCACACCCGAACCTTTCGGCAAAAAGAGACACCCGCATGACAGTGCGCTTTCGGCCGCTGGATTCGATATGCACTGCCACAACGTTATCCCTGTCAGGCAGCGGACGGTAACTGTCATTCAGCCAGGAAACTGCCCGCCGGCACCGGCCCGGGGTCGGAACAAGGGTAATGCCCCAGGCGCTTTCAATCGATTGCCCGCACAGAAAGGCCCGGTCCGCCCGACGGCGTGAATAACCTCATCCGCAGGCTCCCTTGCCGCGGGGGCGTATAGGCACCACTATGCGCCCGCGGCAGGACAGGGACAGGCAGCATGGGCAAATCTGCAATCGACCGATTTATGACAGTGGGCCGAATAAGGGTCTGGTCCGTGATCGTCACGATCTTCGGTGATGCCGTTCTGCCGCGCGGCGGTGTGGCACCCTCCGCCGCCTTGTCGGAACTGACACGCGCAATCGGGGTAAAGCCGGAAGCCTTCCGCGTGGCCCTGTCGCGCCTGACCCGCGACGGCTGGATCGAACGCAGCAAGGAAGGGCGGCGCAGCTATTATCGCCTGTCTGCGCACGGGTTGACAGAGTTCGGCCACGCCCGCCGCCGCATCTATGCACGGGCCCCGGGCACTGTGGAGTGCTGGCAAATGACCTGCACCGACGGTGCCGGCCCCGATGGTCATGTGGAGGTGGCACCGCGCCTCTGGGTCGGTCCAAGGTCATACGTCAACGGCGCACTCGTTATGACAGGCGATCTGTCCCTGCCTGACTGGGCCCGGGCAAAAATGGCAGATAAAGAGGTTTACGCGGGGTATGCAGTGCTCGCCAGGGTTCTGGAAGATACTCTCGGGACAAGTGCCGGCGGCGATATGCCGGGCCTTCAGGCGGCTGCCACCCGGACACTCGCTATCCACCAGTGGCGTCGGCTTGTCCTGCGCCACGGCGACTGGCCGGCCCACGTTTTTCCCGCCGGCTGGCAGGGGGAGGTTTGCCGTGCCCGCCTGCACGACATGTTGCAGATGCTGGATCCGGCCGCCCAAAACTGGTTTGATGCAAACTTTCAGCACCCCGGATAACGTACCCTGGCAGGTTTGCGACCGGCCATACATGAACGAGGAATACGGAGATATCACCAATGAGCGAAGTCAGATTTGAGGTCGAAGACGAAATTGCCGTGGTCACCGTCAACAACCCCCCGGTCAATGCCCTGTCTTTTGCCGTTCGAAAAGGGCTGGTGGATGCAGCGCGTCGGGCTGAAGCAACGGACGCCGTCAGGGCTGTCGTGCTTGTCTGCGAAGGGCGCACCTTCATGGCCGGAGCCGACGTGCACGAATTCGGCCGGCCCCCGAAAGAACCGCATTTGCCCGACGCCATCGACCTGATCGAGGCGTCGGCCAAGCCCTGGGTCGCCGCGATTCACGGCACCGCGCTCGGCGGCGGGCTGGAGGTTGCGCTCGGCTGCGCGGGCCGCGTGGCGATGGCCGGTGCCAGGGTCGGTCTGCCTGAGGTGCATTTGGGGATCCTGCCGGGTGCAGGCGGTACAGTGCGCCTGCCGCGCCTGATCGATCCGGTCAGGGCACTGGGCATGATTGTCAGCGGAAAGCCCGTCGGCGCGACGGAGGCGGCGAACCTCGGCCTCATAGACGCTGTTGTTGATAACCTGCGTGCCGGCGGCATTGCGCGCGCCCGCGAAATCGCTGACGGGGACCGCCCGGTCCCGCTGCCGGCGCGACAGGTCAGCCTGCCCCGCGGGTGGAAGGCGGAGGTCGCCAGGGCCACCTCGCGCACCCGCGGACAGATCGCCCCCGTCAGGGCTGCGGAGCAGGTGACAGAATCTCTCCGACTGCCCGCACGGGAAGCGATGGCACGCGAACGGGCGACCTTCCTGAAGTTGAAGGATGATCCGCAAAGTCTGGCCCTGCGCCACATCTTCCTTGCCGAACGCTCTGCCACCCGTATGCCGGAATTGAAGGCCGTCGCGGCCCGACCGGTGGAAACTGTCGGTGTGGTCGGCGGCGGCACGATGGGGGCGGGCATCGCCGCAGCCTGCCTTTTATCGGGCCTGCCGGTAACACTGATTGAACGGGATAAGCCTGCACTGTTGGCAGGAATTGACCGGGTAACATCCGTGCTCGATGCAAGTGCCGCGCACGGGGTGATCCCGGCAGTGCGGTGCGAAACGCTAAAGGGCGAGCTGACCGGGGCACTGCACTACACCGCGTTGGGCAGGGCGGATCTTGTGATCGAGGCCGTCTTTGAGGATATGGACGTCAAGAAACAGGTGTTCGCGCAGCTGGATACCGCCTGCAGGCCAGAGGCGGTTCTGGCGACGAATACCTCCTACCTTGACGTAAACGAGCTCGCCGCAACCGTGGCAGACCCCGCACGGGTGCTGGGTCTGCACTTCTTTTCCCCGGCCCATGTGATGAAGCTGCTTGAGATTGTACGACCCGACAGGGTGGCGGATGACGTACTCGCCACCGGGTTCGTGCTCGGGAAACGGCTGGGCAAGGTGCCGGTTGTGGCAGGTGTCTGCGACGGATTTATCGGCAACCGTATTCTGACAGCCTGTCGGCGGGAATGCGACTACATGGTTGCGGACGGTGCCTGGCCGCAGGAAATTGACGCGGCGATGCGGGCCTATGGCTACCCGATGGGCATTTTTGAGATGCAGGATATGGCAGGCCTTGAAATCGGCTGGGCCGCCCGGAAAAGACGGGCATCGACCCGGCCCGCGCCGGAGCGATATGTGCATATCGCCGACCGTATCTGTGAGATGGGCCGCTTTGGTCAAAAGACCGGGGCCGGGTGGTACCTCTACCCTGAAGGAACCCGCAAAGGGCAGCCTGACCCGGTGGTCGAACAGATTATCCGCGAAGAATCAGACAGGGCGGGCATCACCCGCCGCGACTTCACAGCCGAAGAGATCATCAACCGCATCCTCGGTGCCATGGCCCATGAAGGGCGGGCGATCCTCGCCGAAGGCATAGCGGCAAGTCCGGAGGCCATCGACGTTGTCCTGGTCAACGGCTACGGTTTCCCCCGCTGGCACGGCGGCCCGATGTTCGCCTCCGGGCAAACCGGCTGATGGATGCGCGCGGGCATGGTCAGGCGAGGGGGCAATCACAAAAGGCTAGCCAAGCACATCATCCGTGTCCGCGCCCAGCTTCGGGGCAGGGTCAGTCATGGCGAGCGCACTTGCCGAGAATCGCATCGGGCTGCGCACGGCAGGCAGGCCGTCGAGGGTCATCCGCATACCGCGTGCCCGGATGTGGGGGTCCGCAAAGATCTCTGCAAGATTGTTAATGGGGGCGGCGGGGACGCCCGCGTCTTCGCATCCGGCCAGCAGGTTTGCCCTGGTATATTTGGCGGTCTCCGCCCGCAGGATCGGCACCAGTGTTTCACGGTGCCTCACCCGGTCAGGATTGGTGCTGAAGCGTTCATCTTCGGCCAGATCCGGGCGCCCGATCACGTCGCAGAAGCACCGATACTGCCCGTCGTTCCCGACTGCGAGGATGAAGTGCCCATCCATGGCCGGCAGCACCTGGTAGGGAACGATGTTCGGGTGCGCATTCCCCGTCAGCCCGGGCGCGTTTCCAGTGCACAGATAGTTCCACGCCTGGTTTGCCGTTATTGCCAAAGCCACGTCCAGGAGTGCCATATCTATATGCTGGCCCTTGCCCGTCTTGTAACGCGCCCCCAGTGCGGCCTGGATCGCAATGACCGAGTAAAGCCCGGTGAACAGATCGGTGATCGCCACACCGGTCTTCTGCGGCTCCCCCCCCTGCGCACCCGTGATTGACATCAGGCCGGACATGCCCTGCATCAGAAAGTCATAGCCCGCCCGGCCGGCGTACGGCCCGGTCTGCCCGAACCCGGTGATTGAACAGTAAACCAGCCGCGGATTGTCCGGCGCAAGCGAGGGGTAATCGAGCCCGTATTTCTTCAGCCCGCCAACCTTGAAGTTCTCAACCAGCACATCAGCCGTTGTGATCAGTTTTTTCAGCTGCGCCCGCCCCTCCGCCGTCCGGAAATCGATCACCACCGACTTCTTGCCACGGTTGCAGGCGTGGTAATATCCGGCGGACACATCATCGCCGCGGTCCACGAAGGGGGGGCCCCACTTGCGGGTGTCATCGCCCGCCGGGCTTTCGACCTTGATGACCTCCGCGCCCAGGTCAGACAGGGTTTGACCGGCCCAGGGACCGGCCAGGATGCGCGCCAGTTCTATGACGCGGATACCGTGCAGGGGTGCGGTCAGGGATTCAGTTCCTCATCAATGATCGCGGCCAGTGCAGGATATGACAGGTTCGAATACTTCGTCCCGTTCACGATCAGCGTCGGCGTGGATTCGATGTTGTCAACCTCTGCATTTTTCTGGAATTCCGCCACAAGCGCCTCCGCTTTTGCCTGATCCTCGAGGCAGGCCCCAATAGTTTCGCGCTCCAGCCCGGCGGCCAGCCCGATACGGCGCAGGGCATCGGCCACCTGTGCCTGATCACCCGCACGAAGCCATTCGTCCTGACGCTGATAAATCATGTCGGCGATGCCGAAGTATTTGTCATCCCCGCCGCAGCGCGCCATCATCCCGGCCCACAGGCCATAGCGGTCAAAATAGACCTCCCGATAGATGAAGCGCACCTTGCCGGTGTCGATGTAGTTGGCCTTCAGTCCCGGATAGACATCCTTGTGGAACGTCGCGCAATGCGGGCACGTGAAAGACCCGTATTCAATTACCGTGACCGGTGCGTCGGCATTGCCGAGAGTCATTTCCCCGACGTTCACCTTCCGGGCAAACGCCAGGCCGGGGGTCAGGGCAGTGGAAGTGAACAGAATGATCAATGTGCGCCTGGTCAGCATGGGGCAACCTTTCGGATTTGGCTTTTGCAAGGACGTTTCGGCCCAGCTTTTCAAGCGCGGCCTTCAGCCCCGCGTCGTCAGTGCCGAAGACGGCAGAGCACACGCGGGCCGTTTCAGATTCAGACAGCGCGGGTCTGGCGGGGGGCGGAGCCTTCCGTGCCTGGGTGAACCCGTCGGGCGCGGTCTGGGCAAGGTGGATGCGGGCGATGGCGTTGTAGCCATAGGCTGCGTTCACGCGATCCCGGATGCGGGGCAGCTGCATCTGCACCAGCGGCGCATGGGCACCGTTTACCAGCAGGGTCAGCGTGGCCCCGAGCCCGCCTGCGCGGCCATAGCCGACCTTGACCGGGCGGGCAGCGCGAGCAACATCCTCACCAGCGATTTCGGCCCAGTGGGTCAGCAGGCGTGCCTCAACAAAACCGCGCGATTCACCGGCTTTGCGGATGCGGGCGGCCAGAATTGTGCCAGTGCGCCGAAACCCCCCGGAACGGCCCCCCCCGCGGTAAGAAATATCGCCTTTGGATGGTGGCATGGGTTTTCCCGCAAAGATTTTACAGCACCTTAGTGCCCGGGGCCGGGCCAGGCCACACATTTGCGGGTCGGGAGTAAATAAAAGTTGCGTGATGAAGGCGTAATAGGGGCCAAATCGCTGCTTGACTGGTACGACAGGCACGCCCGCGTCATGCCGTGGCGTGTGTCCCCTGCAGACCGTCTGGCAGGTTCTGCCCCCGATCCCTACCACGTGTGGCTGAGCGAGGTGATGCTGCAGCAGACTACGGTCGCGGCGGTGGAATCCTACTTCAAGGTATTCGTAACTCGTTGGCCCAGGGTGACTGACCTCGCCGCCGCAGAGAATGAAGAGGTCATGAAAGCCTGGGCAGGTCTCGGCTACTACGCCCGGGCACGGAACGTGCTGAAGTGCGCCCGGATATTGGCCGATGATCATGCCGGAATCTTTCCGATGACAGAACAGGAACTGTTGAAGCTCCCCGGCATCGGGCCTTACACGGCGGCGGCTATCGTTTCGATCGCGTTTGATCGGCGCGCAGTGGTGGTTGACGGCAATGTGGAACGGGTGATGGCGCGCATTTACCGGGTCGAAAACCCGCTGCCCCGTTCGAAGGCGTATCTGCACCGCCTCGCCGATGGTCTGACGCCACACCGGCGACCCGGAGATTACGCGCAGGCGGTGATGGATCTTGGTGCCACGGTCTGTACGCCGAAGCGGCCTGCATGCGGGATCTGCCCCTGGATGATCGGCTGCAGTGCCCGGGCGGCCGGCGTGGCGGCTGAACTGCCGCGCAAGCGGCCCGGGATGGTAAAGCCGACCCGGCGCGGCGTGTGCTTCGTGGCACGGCACGCGGATGGGTCAGTGCTGCTGGAAAAGCGGCCGGAAAAGGGATTGCTCGGCGGTACGCTCGGCTGGCCGGGGACCGGCTGGGCGGAAGCGTTGACCGACGCCACGCCACCGGTGCAGGCGGAATGGAAGACCATGGGCGAAGTTCGCCACACCTTCACACACTTCCACCTGCGCCTGGAGGTTCGCATGGCATGCGGGGTTCTGGGTGAACCCAAGGCAGGTACCTGGCGCAGCGATGCAGGGGCCGGAGATCTGCCGACAGTCATGAAAAAGGCATGGAAACTGGCCCTGGGCGATTAGATATCCCGGTTCAGACCCTGGACGCGGAGGCCCCGTCCGGATTGGCGACCACCGCCGGGATGGTGTGCGCAATGGTGACGGCTGTCCGCGCCACACCGGCAAATCAGTCTCCTTTCAGCAATGGTCAAGGCCGGACTATCCCGGAATCGGCCCCACAAAGGGGCCGCGCCCGGCAATCGGGTCGGTCAAATCCGTGTGGCGGGGGCCGAAGGTTTCATCGGTCATGGCTACACCTGCGCCGCCCATCCGGTCGGTGCGGCCGCTGCTGTGGCTTGCGTGACAGGGATTGAAAAGTCGAACGTCAGGGACAACGCTGCCGCCCAGCCCATGGCACACAAATGTTCGGGTCGTTTAAGGGGCCGGGCGAAAGGCACGCCATGGTCGGCGACGTGCGCGGTGGCCACGGCCTGATGACGGTGATCGGGCCTGTCAGCAACCGCGGCCAGGACGCCCTGTGACCCGTCTGTTGGCCTGCAGATTCAGCAGGTCGCCTGCGAGGCCGGGGCCCTTGTGCGCGTGTCCGGCCCAGACATCCTGATTTCACCCCCGCTGATAGTGAGCGAAGACGATGTGAACGTCGTGATCAGGGCTTTGGACGCGGGGCCGGCAGCAGTGGGCTGACATATCGGCGATGCGCCGCCTGTTATTACAGGCCGGGCGTTTTGGCCAGAAAGGCGGCAAAACCTGGTTTTCTGCCAGGTTCTGTTTCCTCGGCAGACCGGAAGCCGTTTACCTTTTAAGCCCGCCGAAAGGCCCCCGGGATGCTTTCAACCGGCAGATTTGACCGATCACCTGCACCGCCGCACAAGAAAAACGGGCCGCACAAGCAAAACGGAATGTCCGCCGGGGTGGCCTTGTTGTTTCCGTTCCGGTCAGTGCCGGTCAGGTTAAGATGTTTCGTGGCGTGTTCCGCCTGATTCGGATAACGTCGCGCCTTCGGGCAAAAGCAAGGCCCTGATTGATACAAATCCCCGCTGCTTCAAACGCGCCGCCCCCGAAAACAGAAGGCAAATGCGGTCTGTTTATCGTTTCCCTGTCTTCCCGATCACATATTACAGCGGCGACAGAAATGATTGGCCCCGTGCACGACGTATTCCCTGCACATCTGCCCCCCAATCGGGGTTACACATCTCTCGCAGGCGGCTGGCGGTGCGTTCAAATTCGAAGGCACCCTTGCCTTCGGGGTAAAGCGATTCCGGTTCCGCCGCCGCGCTGACGATCAGTATGGTTCGCGCCTCATAGAGCGCGTCGATCAGGGTCACGAAACGTTTGGCTTCGTTCCGGGCCGACGACGACATGCGTGGAATGTCTTGCAAAATCAGCACCCGCAGATTTTCGGCGATCAGCAGATAATCTCCGGGGCCAAGCGGCTGGCCACAAAGTTCCCGAAATGTGGTGCGGGCGACGCCGCCCCAGGCCTCTGACAATACGACGTCACGCCCCTTGTGATGCAGCACCAGCGGCTCCCCCGGGCGACCGACCAATTCCGTCCAGACGCGGGAGATCGCCATCTCGGCCGCCTCATCAACAGGCGTGAAGTAGGATTTGTGACCATCCAGCCGGCCCTGGCGATAGTCCGTTTCCGACGCCACCTCGTGCACTTTCAGATGCGCTTTCAAAACATCTATGAAGGGAACGAAAAGATTCCGATTAAGCCCGTTTTTGTAAAGGTCATCAGGCAGCCGGTTGGATGTCGTGACCACACAGACACCGCCCGCGAACATGCGTTCAAACAACCGCCCGACAATCATCGCATCGGCGATATCCGTAATTTGCATTTCATCAAAGCAGAACAGCCGCGTCTGCCTCACGATCCTGTCGGCAACCGGGGCAATGGCATCCTTTGCCCCGGTTTTACGCACCTCATGCAGTGCGCCCTGCACTTCCTGCATAAACGCATGAAAGTGAATGCGCTGCTTTTTTGGTTCCAGGCTTTCAGCAAAGAAAAGATCCATCAGCATGGATTTGCCGCACCCGACCCCGCCCCAAAGGTAAAGCCCTTCAACAGGTGCACCCTGTTTGCGCCGGAAGAATGTGCCGGATCCGGCGACTTGCGCCAATGCGGCCTCTAACCGAGCGAGATGTTCGACCACATGCGCTTGTGCCGGGTCAGGCCGGATATCACCGCTTTTGAGCTTTGCCTCATAGGCCGCCCCGACGCCCATGCCCTTGCACCTCCTGGCCGTTTCGTGGTCTGTCGGCTAACATCCGCGGCCCACTATCGCAATGAGGATTCCCCATGGAACGACCGGCATCCCTCTTCTCTCCGGTTTTGATTGTCGGGTGTATCATCCTGATGGCCGGATTTCTGATCCGCGCCTCCTACGGGGTGTTCCAGATCCCAATCGCCGGCGAGTTCGGCTGGGCACGGCTGGAATTTTCGCTCGCCATCGCAATCCAAAACCTCGCCTGGGGTGTAGGCCAGCCGCTTTTCGCCGCAGTGGCGGAGAAATTCGGCGACCGCAGGGCAATCATCCTTGGTGCCCTGGTCTACGCAGTTGGTCTTGTCTGGTCCGCCTGGTCCGTCACCCCGGGGGCACACCAGCTGCTGTCAATCCTTGTAGGCTTCGGCATTGCGGGCACCGGCTTTGGCGTAATCCTCGCCATTATCGGGCGCACGGCGTCGGATAAAAACCGGTCGCTCGCACTCGGCATCGGCACGGCCGCAGGCTCTGCGGGGCAGGTTATCGGCCCCCCGCTCGCTGCCGGGCTTTTGACGATCATGCCCTGGTCATCGGTCTTTCTGGTCTTTGCCATGATGATCATGGCGACGCTCTTTCTGCTGCCGTTCATGCGCACACCGGAACCGGTCAGCAAAGAGGTGCTGGAGGAATCGCTGGGCGATATTCTGGTCAAGGCCTTCCGTGACCCGTCCTACACGATGATCTTCCTGGGATTCTTTTCCTGCGGGTTCCAGCTGGCCTTCATCACCGCACATTTCCCGGCATTTGTGGAAGAGATGTGCGGCCCCATCGCACCGGGTGGCATCCTCGAAAACGCCGGCATCTCCAACACATCGATCCTCGGTGCGGTGGCCATCGGGGTGATCGGGCTCGCCAATATCATGGGTGCCATCACCGCAGGCTATATGGGCAGGTTCTTCACCAGGAAATACCTGCTGGCCTATATCTACGCTGGACGCACAATTGCGGCGGCGATCTTCATAATCCTGCCCATGACACCGACAAGCGTAATTGTCTTCTCCGTCGTTATGGGCTTTCTTTGGCTGGCCACCGTGCCCCTGACCTCCGGTCTGATCGCCTATATCTACGGCCTGCGCTACATGGGTACGCTTTACGGGATCATCTTTTTATCGCACCAGCTCGGCGGGTTCCTGGGCGTCTATCTCGGCGGTGCACTTTATGATCTTTACGGCAACTACAACGTTGTCTGGTGGGTGGGTATCGGTGTCGGTGCCTTCTCGGCCATCGTGCACCTGCCCGTGAAAGAGAAACCCCTGGCAGAACGGGCCGTCATCCCATAACCTTGGCCGAGGCAGCCCCGGAATCGCTTTTGGCCGCATGCCGACATACCATGATTGAAGGCGGGGTGCCCCGGTTTGCCAAATCCCTGATGGAAAGAGGCCGTGCCGCCTGCAACCTGAACGCTTTCCTTGCACCTTTACCCAAGGCGTCCCATTGGGATGCCCGCTTGCATATCCTGAAATGCTTTCGATACGCTCCGTCCGCCGATGCCGGCCAGGCGGAATCCGTCCGTACCCTTCCGTCCGGCGGCATGACCCTGACTCGTGTCCGGGCACTTGACGCTTGCGCCCGCATTGCGGACATACGGCCGAAGATGCATCAGGAGGCTCGCAAATTGGCATCTGTCGCGCCGGGGGGCCAGGCTGCAGGCCTGCGGGCCCGTGCGCGGCACCTGCAAGCGGTGGTCGTACGATGGGCATAGTCACCCCCGGGCTGATCTTTCTTGTCGCGGCGTACATCATGTCCCAGTTCTACCGGGCGTTCCTCGCCGTGCTCGCCCCGGAATTGCAGGCTGATATCGGCACCACCCCGGCGGACCTGTCGCTCGCCTCCGGCCTGTGGTTCCTCTGCTTCGCCTCCATGCAAATCCCGGTCGGAGAAGCGCTGGACCGCATCGGCCCGCGCCTGACGGCATCTGTCCTGCATCTTCTGTGCGGTGCAGGCGGGGCAATGCTTTTTGCCTGGGCCACGATACCCGCACATGTGATCATCGCCATGGCACTGATCGGCGTCGGGTGTTCACCCGTTCTGATGGCCAGCTACTATATCTTCGCCCGCGCCCATGCACCCGCACTCTTTGCAACGCTTGCAGGCGTGACGCTCGGTATCGGCACCTTCGGCAATCTGGCGGGCTCCCTGCCGCTCACCTTCGCGGTTGAGGTCGTTGGCTGGCGCAACACCATGCGGGGCCTTGCGGTGCTGACGGGGATTATCGCCATCGGAATCTTCGTATTTGTGAAAGACCCGCCGAAAACCGATCAGAGCCGGGGCGGGTCCGTCCTCACGTTGCTGGCCATGCCCGTCCTGTGGCCGATCCTTGCAATTATGGCGGTAAACTATGTTCCGGCCGCTGCAATCCGCGGGCTGTGGGCGGGGCCTTACCTTACCGATGTCTTCGGCGCGGCACCAGAGGTCATCGGCGCGGTCACGCTGACCATGGGGCTTGCCATGGCGGCGGGGAATTTCATCTATGGCCCGCTTGACCGGGTGCTTGCATCGCGCAAGCAGATCATCCTTACGGGTAATCTTCTGGGTATCACCGCGCTTGTCGGGCTTGTGCTTTTCGGGGGCAGCAGCGTTGTTGCCTCCACCCTTCTGCTTGCCGCTGTCGGCATAACCGGCGCAAGTTTTGTGGTCATCATCGCGCACGCCAGGGATTTCTTCCCGGACCACATGACCGGACGCGGCGTAACGCTTCTGAACTTCTTCGGCATGGGTGGTGCAGGCACGTTCCAGGCACTTTCCGGCCCGGTGTGGAAATCGGCGTTCAAGAGCAGCGGGGATCACGGCACCAGTTACCAGGTGCTCTTCTGCTTCTTCGCCGCGGCACTCGCCTTCGGTGTCCTGGTCTACGCCTTCAGCCGGGAAGAACGCCGCACCTGAAGCAGCACCTGCGTAACGCAGCCCGTAAGGCGAGCCGGCAGCCGACCTTGAACATCTTGCGGCGGTCGGCGGCAAACACCTGACAGGGTGTGGCCGGAATCCCGGTGTGAGGCCACCGCCATCCCGTCACCCTCCCCGTCACCCTCCCCGTCACCCTCATGGAGCGCCCGGATATACCCCGTCAGCCGCTTCTCAGGCCCCCGGTCCGCGCCGTGAAATGCCGTCATTGCGTTTTCCGAAATCCGCCACAACCGCCACACCGGGGCTTTCGCGCATGCCGACCATCGCCAGTCCGGCTGTCTCTGACCTGCGACCGCCGGCTTGCATCGTCAGGCGATCCTTTGTTCAGCCAAACACGATCATCCCGACCGCGCCCAACAGAAACCCGGACACCAGCCAAAGACTCCAGGACCACCTGTTCCCCCCGGGTGGCGGGGCAGGGGGGTCTGCCGTGCGCAAAAGCGCATTTTCCACCAGCCGCGGCAGCTTTGGCCCGAAGCGCGCCAGAACTTCCAGGGTGCGGCCAAGGTCGCGAAGCGCGGTGCGGGGACCAAGGCTGGTGCGGATATAATCCTCCACCACCGGCCGGGCGGCAACCCAGATATTCAGGGTCGGGTTCAGGCTGCGACCGACGCCTTCCACCACCACCATCGTGCGCTGCAAAAGGATCAGTTCTGTCCGGGTTTCCATCCCGAAGCGTTCGGTCACATCGAACAGATACCCCAGCAGCCGCGCCATGGATATTTTTGTGGCGTCCTGGCCAAAAATCGGCTCCCCCACCGACCGCAGTGCCTTGGCGAAAGCCTCCACATCCTGGTCACGCGGCACATAACCGGCCTCAAAATGCACCTCCGCCACGCGGCGGTAATCGCGTCGAATGAAACCGATCAGAATCTCGGCGTAGACCCGGCGCGTATATTCATCAATCGTGCCCATGATCCCGAAATCAAGCGCGATGATATCTCCGTTTGCCGCCGCCTTCAGGTTACCCTGGTGCATATCAGCGTGGAACAGCCCATCACGCAGGGCCTGGCGCAGAAAGGCCTGCACAATCGCCACGCCCAGCGCGTTCAAATCATGCCCGGCACCGCGCAAGGCCTCCGGGTCACCCATGTTTACGCCTTCGGCCCATTCCATGGTCATCACCCGCCTGGCGGACAGGGACCAGATGACCTGCGGTACGCGAAATCCCTGATCGTCCAGCGTATTTGCCCGGAACTCATCGGCATTGCCCGCCTCAATGCGCAGGTCCAGTTCGCCCTTCACCACACTTTCGAAATGGCTGATCACATCCGTGGGACGTAAACGGCGGAAGGAGGGAGAGATAAACTCAATCATCCGTGCCGCGAAATGAAAGGCATCGATGTCCTTGCGAAACGCCTGATCGATACCCGGACGCAGCACCTTGACGGCCACTTCCTGCCCTGTTGTACGCAGCACCGCCCTGTGCACCTGCGCGACAGATGCAGCAGCGACAGGCGCCGAAAACATATCAAAAATACTTTCAGGCGGCCGGCCAAGGTCCGCCTCGATCTCTGCCCGCGCTTCCTCCATTGAAAACGGCGGAAGGCTATCCTGCAGCACACGCAATTCGTACGCAAGGTCAGTGCCGACAATGTCCGGTCTGGTGCTGAGAATTTGCCCGAATTTGATATACGCGGGCCCGAGTGCCGTGATCGCCCGCAAGACTGGTGGCCGGGTCGGATCACCTTTTAACCCCAGCCACTTGAAGGACCAGCCGAACACCCGGGCGACAATGCGCACCAGACGTGGCGCGTCGAGGGCCTCCAGCGCCTGCCCCATGGCACCCGTCCGCTCAAAGGTCGCACCAATGCGGACAAGCCGCCATATGTTGAGAGGACCGCGCATAAGCCAGGCTATTGCATCCTGTAAGACCCCGGATCAAATCCGGGGCAGGTGGCGCCCGGCTTCACAGCTTCCACCCCGAATGCAGGCAGGCAATGCCCATGGACAGGTTGCGATACTTCACATGATCGAACCCGGCTGCGCGAATCATTTCGGCAAAGTTATCCTGATCCGGGAACATGCGGATGCTTTCGACAAGGTACCGGTAGCTGTCCCGATCACCCGTGATCGCCTGTCCCATCGGCGGGATGACATTAAAGGAATAAAAGTCATAGATGTTCTGCATCATGTCGTTGGATATTTGGCTAAATTCCAGCACCATCAGCCGCCCGCCGAAACTCAGCACCCGATAGGCCTCCGCCAGCGCATCCTGCGGGCGCGTCACGTTTCGGATGCCAAAACTGATCGTGCAGGTATCGAAGACGTTATCCCCGAACGGCAGCCGCATCGCGTCTCCGCATACCCAATCGAGCCGGTTGGCAAGGCTTTTCGCTTCCGCCCGTTTGCGCCCTTCCTCAAGCATCGGGACCGTCATGTCCAACACGACCGCACTGGCAGACGGCGCACGTTCCAGAAACCGGAAGGCGATATCCCCGGTGCCGCCCGCCACATCCAGCAGGTGCTGCCCGTTCTGCGGCACCAGCCAATCCATCATCGCATCCTTCCATCTGCGGTGGATGCCAAAGCTCATGGCATCGTTCATGAAGTCGTATCTCGACGCGACAGAACGGAAGACCCCGAGCACCATCCCGGCTTTCTGATCTTCATCAACGATCCGAAAACCGAAGCGGGCAGTCTTTGCGTCTTCCGTCATAATATCACCGGGCAGATCGTGCTCCATCTAATCCGTGGCACCGCTTTTGCCAATGCACAAGGCACCACACAATCGTGCCCGATTAAAAACCGGTCTATGTGCCTTGCCCTGGGAGCGGGCAGATATTTTGTGCGCCCTGCCTCCTTTCGGGCTGCAAGCAGCCGCCTGGAATGCTCAGGCGTCACACTACACACAACAAATACGGGTGCACGAGTTTTGATGTTTCTTTCGGGATCGGTCATTGCCTGCCGCACACGGGCGGTCCGTTCCGGCGGTGGCCGCAGGGGAAACAGGGCATACCCTTCAAAGAACCGATTGCTACTGGCAATAATCGCTGACCTGTGGCATGCCCGGCCCCATGCCGGAGTTGCCCGAAGTGGAAACAGTGCGCCGCGGGCTCGAACCCGTGCTGGGCGGTGCGTTGATTGTGCGCACGGAGGTCCGCCGGCCGGACCTGCGGTGGCCGTTTCCGGAACGCCTGGCGGAGCGGCTGACAGGTGCGCGGGTGAATGCACTGCGGCGGCGTTCAAAGTATATTTTGGCAGATTTGGATACGGACGAGACACTGCTGATCCACCTCGGCATGTCGGGGCGGATGACAGTTTCGGTACCCGACACCGGCCCCCTGATCCCGGGCGTCTTCGTGCGCGGCCATCCGCCACAGGAAAAACATGACCATGTGGTGCTGCATACGGACGGGGGCGGGCGGATCACATTCAATGACGCGCGGCGATTTGGGGCAATGGACCTGTTTCCGACAGCCTGTAGCCACCCGCTCCTGGACGTGCTTGGGGTGGAACCGCTCGGTAATGCCTTCGATGGCCCGATGCTGATCGCAGCCTTCAAGGGCAGGAACACGCCGGTGAAGGCCGCGCTTCTCGATCAGCGAATCGTTGCGGGGCTGGGCAACATTTACGTCTGCGAATCCCTTTGGCGCACGGGCATCCACCCGGCTTGCAGGACCGGGCGGATCGGGCGCGCACGGGTTGAAAGCCTCGTCGCCGCTATCCGCGCTGTGCTCAGCGAAGCTATCGATGTCGGCGGTTCCTCCCTGCGCGATCACCGGCAAACAAGCGGAGATATCGGCTATTTCCAACATTCCCTCGCCGCCTACGACCGCGAAAATCAACCATGCAAAGCCCCTGGCTGTTCCGGCACCATCAAGCGCATCCTGCAATCGGGCCGGTCATCTTTCTTCTGCCCGATCTGCCAAAGATAGCTTGCACCCCGCACAGGGCTCAACCACATTTGCGCAAAAGGAGGCGACCATGGCCTATGATACAATCATCGTGGAAACTGACGGCCGCGTGGGGACGATCACGCTTAATCGGCCTGATGTGCTGAATGCGCTGAACCTCGCACTGTTGGGCGAACTGGCCGACGTGCTGGCGGTCTTCGACAAGGATGACCAGATAGGCTGCATCGTCCTGACCGGCAACGAAAAGGCCTTTGCCGCGGGGGCGGACATCAGGCAGATGTCGGAACAATCTTTCGTCGACATGTTCACGACCGATTTCTTCACTGCAGAGACCGAGGCGATCCTGCGGTGCCGCAAGCCGATCATCGCCGCGGTATCAGGCTACGCGCTCGGCGGCGGGTGCGAACTTGCGATGATGTGCGATTTCATCCTGTGCTCGGACACCGCAAAGTTCGGCCAGCCGGAGATCAACCTGGGCGTCATTGCGGGTATCGGGGGCAGCCAGCGGTTGACCCGTTTCGCGGGAAAATCGAAGTCGATGGAAATTCATCTGACGGGCCGCATGATGGATGCGGAAGAAGCGGAGCGTGCCGGCCTCGTCAGTCGCATCATCCCGGCAGCGGACCTCGTATCGGAAGCTCAGAAGGTCGCCGCCAAAATCGCCGGTAAGTCGCCCATCACCACACTCGCCGTAAAAGAGGCAGTGAACCGCAGCTACGAGACGACCCTGCGTGAAGGCATACTGTTTGAGCGCCGCCTGTTTCACTCGCTCTTCGCGACAGAGGACCAGTCGGAGGGGATGACCGCCTTCACGGAAAAGCGGAAACCGGAATTCAGGGGAAAGTGAAAATCCGCACATCGCTGATCCGGCGGCGATACGCCGCGGCCTGCGGCCTTGAGTCCGCGCCGTATAAACCCCGGTTAAAATACGGCGTGGGTTCCCAAATCGGCATCTGCCTCACCAGCCAAAATCCGGCGGTAGTGCTCCTCAAGCGTATCGCTGCCGAACTCGGGCGTGGCGTCGGCGTCATAGCATTCCCCATTCCAGAGCAACATCGACTCCGTCCCATAGTAGTGCCCGACCCGAGCCAGATCGGCCTTTTCCCTGGCTTTGAAGCTCAAAAGCCCGGCCACAGACAGGCCCCCCGTGATGACAGACAATATCCCTGCAGGCACACGGCAAAGGGGCACCTCGCGCCCCAGCAGGCGGCCCAGGATCTCCGCCTGATCGACAGGTGTAATCGCCGGCCCCGGTCCGCCAATGGGCAGAATCCGGTTCTGCAGGGATTTATCTGTCAGGCAGCGCACAACGTAAGCAGCCAGATCCCGGTCGCTAATCGGTTTGCAGGCGGTCAATCGCCCGTTACCGAACACCATGAACGGCTTGCCCTCGCGCACCCTTGCCACCTGCCCGGACAGGGATTTGAAAAACGCCGTGGGGCGCACGATGGAATAGACCATGCCGGAAGATATCAGTGCTTCTTCCATCGCCAGCTTCGCCCGCTGAAAGGCCAACCGAGGCTTCTGTACACAAATGGCTGAAATATAGACAAACTGCCGAACGCCCGCACCCGCCGCCACATGCAGGACGTTGAGGTTGGCAGCGTAGTCAATGTCCCACGCTTGCGCTGCGGCACCGGTGCGGGATGCAAGACAGCTAACCACCGCATCAAAGACCTCTCCCCGGATACCATCGTAATAGACTGAGGCGGGTGTACTCAAATCGCCTGTGCGTACTTCCATATTCGGCATATCAGGCGCGGACCGGCCAAAGCTGACGACCCCGTATCCGGCAGCCGGCAGCACTGCGCCAACTGCCCGCCCGGCCGTGCCGGTTGCCCCCAGCAAAAGCACACGTTTTTGATTTTTTTCTCCAGTCACGGCAGAATCAGTCAATTGAGCTGCAAAACACCACAACCAGGCGTAAATAATGCCCATGTGTGCGTTGACATGTGCATATGGCGGGCATAGGGGTAAGGGCCATATTTCGAAGATGAAAAGATCAGGGATTGTCGCATGGCTAACTCGCCACAGTCGAAAAAACGCGTACGACAGATTCTGCGCCGCACCGCGGTCAACAGGGCGCGTCGTTCACGCATTCGTACGTTCATCCGTCGGGTAGAAGAAGCCATTGCCGACGGCGATCAAAAGGTTGCCCGGGATGCGCTGAAAGCAGCCCAGCCGGAAATTCAGCGCGGGGTGACCAAAGGTGTGATGCACAAGAACACTGCAAGTCGCAAAATTTCGCGCCTGTCGGCCCGTGTAAAGGCCATGGCCTGATCTGATCTGGCCATCACCAGGATACATATAAGCCAGCAGCAAAACATGTGATACCCGGTCCGGTGGTCGGCGGTGCTCTGAAAGGGGCATTTGGCCAGCGCGGATTATTCTGGCTATATGCGGCAATTGGGATCACGGTGCAGGCACTGACATGCCTTAATCCCGGCGAAACCCGCCAGGCGGTGTGCGCCAGGGTCATGTATGCACCCGCCCTCCCGGTTTTCCTGTGCATCGCTTTCGCTATCCCAGGCGGCAGCACCGGGTCGGTCACTGTCGGGTTTCCCGTTGATTCTGCCGCGGTGGTATGACCGGAATCGATGCCACTGTTATGACCGGTCGACCTGTCGCATGCGTGGACCAGTAGATTGAGCTGTTCGCAGCCCTTTGGTGGCACCATCAACCCGCTGTTCCCCTGCACCACCACATTTGCGGTGCCCCGGGCAACAGGCTGATGACACCGGGTGCCTTGGCCTTCGCCCCCCCGATTCTGCAAGCATCACAGCCGGATTAAGCGGGGCTGTGCGGTCTTTTTGCTTGTCCGGTCCCGTGCCCGGCTCAAAAACATGCGTTGCACGGCGATTCTTCCGTGCACGGCTCTTGCGGGAATCATTGCGTTATTCCAGCGTCGGCCCGTGGCACAGGGAATAAAAAAAGAGGCCGGATTTCATCCGTTTCGCTATATCTGCGGAACACGGTTTTTCGTGTCCAACCCGCCCGAAAGCGGGTGTCCTGATTGTGCAGATCCGCCGGGCGATTACAGTGTCAACCGAAAAGTTTCGTTGATCCGTTCTTGCCACTCTTGGTACGATTGAAGCGGAAACGGGAAGAACAGACACGGATTCGGAGGACGGGCAGAGATGACAGTGAGCGTGGATGAAATCGGACCAAAAGAAGCCTGGGCACATCTGAAGGCTGACAAGGATGCCGTTCTCGTAGACGTCAGAACCAAAGAGGAATGGTCTTTTGTGGGCATTCCGGACCTGTCGTCGATTGACAAGGAAGCTGCCTTTGTTGAATGGGCAACGCTCCCGGGAATGCAACCGAATCACGCTTTCATCGAAGGGATGATGACCCGTCTGGGCGGTGCTGCGCCGTCCAAAATACTCTTTCTGTGCCGATCGGGTGCCCGGTCCATGGCAGCCGCGCAAAAAGCTGCCGGCGCGTTTGAAAAAGCAGGTCGGTCGGTCCGGCTGATCAATGTCGCGGAAGGGTTTGAAGGTGACCTCGATGGATCAGGTCACAGGGGTACAACAAATGGTTGGAAGGCACGCGGTCTGCCGTGGCACCAGTCATGAAACGGGGACAAAAATGAGTACTGATATTTGGGGATCAGTTTGTAGCGGATTGGAAAAGGACGTCGGAAAAGACGCTTATAAAAATTGGATCAAGCCCCTGCATTACGTGGGATATGAAAACGGCGTGGTGAGGTTTCAGGCACCTACCGTGTTTCTCGGCACCTGGGTGTTGCGCAACTATTCGGACAAGATCCGCGGCCGTTTCAGCGATGTGGGCATGTCGGTCAAAAGGCTGGAGTTCAGCACTTCCGGGTTTACGGCAGCCTCGAAGGGAAACGCATCTGTGGCGGACCATACCGCGGCAAAAGACGCGCCCGCTGCAACCGGCATATCCGGGGAAACGCCGGGTGCACCGCTCAATTCCCGCTTCACCTTCGATAAATTCGTGGTCGGCAAACCCAACGAACTGGCCTATGCAGCCGCCCGCCGGGCGGCAGAAGGCGGGCAGGTCAAATTCAACCCGCTATTCCTCTACGGCGGTGTGGGCCTTGGCAAGACGCACCTGATGCACGCGATTGCGTGGGAGGCGAAGCAGCGTGCCCCGACTGCCCGGGTGCTCTACCTGTCGGCGGAGCAATTCATGTATCGATTCGTCCAGGCACTGCGCTTCCGCAACACTATCAGTTTCAAGGAGATGTTCCGCTCGGTCGATCTGCTGATGGTTGATGACGTCCAGTTCATTGCAGGCAAGGAAAGCACTCAGGATGAATTTTTCCATACCTTCAATGCGCTGGTGGACCAGAGCAAGCAGATCGTAATTTCCGCCGACCGGGCACCGGGCGAAATCAACGGGCTGGAAGAACGGATCAAAAGCCGCCTGCAGTGGGGCCTGGCCGTCGATCTGCATCCGACGGATTATGAACTGCGCCTCGGCATCCTGCACAACAAGATCGAAATCCATGCCACCAAATACCCTGAGGTGGTGATCGCTGAGGGTGTGCTGGAATATCTGGCTCACCGCATCAGCACCAATGTGCGGGTGCTGGAAGGATCACTCACCCGGCTGTTCGCCTTTGCCACCCTCGTGGGGCGGGAGATCACGCCTGATGTGGCACAGGAATGCCTCAGCGACATCATCAGGGTATCCGACAGGCAGGTCACGATTGACGAGATCATGCGCAAGGTGGCGGATCATTACACCATGCGCATGACCGATATGATCGGGCCGCGCCGGTCACGCTCCATCGCACGACCACGTCAGGTGGCGATGTACCTGGCCAAAACGCTCACTTCGAAAAGCCTGCCGGAAATCGGCCGTTGCTTCGGCAACCGCGATCACACAACCGTGATCCACGCGGTGCGCAAGGTCGAGGCGCTTTTGCAGACCGACGATCAGACCAGCGAAAATGTGAAACTGCTCCGCCGGATGCTGGATGCCTAAGCGACCCCGAACCACTTGGCGGCGCACCTTTAGCGGTGGGTGTTGCCATCTTTGTTGAGATTCATGTCCGGGGATTCGGTCGCCACCCTGCCACGGATCCTGCCGCCGCCGTTCAGCATAAACAAGTCCCGTTTTCCATCACGGTATTGTCTTAAGATGCTGAACCTCGCCGCCCCGGATCCCGGCAGGCGGCAGATTATCCCCGTACCAGATACCCCGTGGCTTGCCATCGGATATCCTGTTTTTTGTTCAGGCAGATTCAGCTGCCGGTCCCCCGGTCAGATACTGGAACGCTGGAACAGGGTTATTCCCGGAGAGACTTTTTTCCGAATCAGGGCAAACCTCCAAAAGTATTTTTGGGGACCTGCACAGCGTATCCTGCAAAGCCCTCAAGAATCAGGACCAATATCAGGAAAGCAGGGACGCAT
Organism: Paracoccaceae bacterium; assembly: GCA_014323795.1. Lineage (GTDB taxonomy): Bacteria > Pseudomonadota > Alphaproteobacteria > Rhodobacterales > Rhodobacteraceae > Amylibacter. The sequence goes on from JACONK010000018.1 coordinate 132,732, forward strand.
CTTAAAATCAAACAGCAGATTGTCTGCCCTGTAATGTCTTAATGAGTTTGAAGGAAATGGGATAACGCGCACATTTTTCAACTTTCCTGTGGTCAACAAAGGACTTGCGTTTTACAAGGGCGCAGGTAGGGGGTGCACCCCGATTACGGATACATACGGGAGTGGCCCAATGAAAGTAAGCCTTGAACGCAGTGTGCTTTTGAAAGCGATGAGCCAGGCCCAATCGGTGGTGGAGCGTCGCAACACCATCCCTATTCTCGCCAACGTACTGATTGAAGCGGACGGATCCACAGCACATTTCCGGGCAACCGACCTCGACATTGAAGTTGTCGAAAAGACAGCCGCCCATGTTGAACGGGGGGGGGGCACCACAGTCATTGCTCACACGCTGCACGAAATTGTCCGCAAGCTGCCCGATGGTGCCATGGTGGAAATGACGGATAACGGTGCGACCGGGCGGTTGGAACTGCGCGCCGGAAGGTCAAACTTTTCGCTCACGACCCTGCCTCGCCAGGACTTTCCTGTCATGGCATCGAGCGAATATGACTGTAACTTTACCGCTAAGGCAGCTGTGTTGCGGCGGCTGTTCGATAAATCGAAATTTGCGATCTCTACGGAAGAGACGCGCTATTACCTGAACGGCGTCTATATGCATTCCGCCGAAACCGCGGGTGGCAAGGTACTGCGTTGCGTGGCCACAGATGGCCACCGACTGGCCCGTATCGACGCGGATATGCCAGGTGGTGCTGATGAACTGCCCGGCGTGATCGTGCCTCGCAAAACCGTAGGCGAACTGCGAAATCTGCTTGAAAACGAAGACGAAGACATCGCGGTCAGCGTGTCGGAAACCAAGGTGCGCTTCGCGACTAATAACACTACGCTGACCTCGAAGGTCATTGATGGCACTTTCCCGGACTACACTCGGGTGATCCCTGCGGGAAACACCCGCCGACTGGAGGTTGACGCCGCAGAATTTGTCAGTGCCGTGGATCGGGTATCGACCGTATCATCCGAGCGCTCCCGTGCGGTCAAACTCGCACTGGATGAAGATCGGTTGATTCTGTCTGTGAATGCGCCTGACAGCGGGACAGCGGAGGAAGAGCTCGCCGTGGCATACGGCGATGAACAGCTCGATATCGGGTTCAATGCAAAGTACCTTGTGGAAATCGCAGGCCAGGTGGACCGCGAAAACGCGGTGTTCCTGTTTAACTCTTCCGGCGACCCGACACTGATGCGCGAAGGCAACGACGAAACTGCTATCTACGTCGTGATGCCGATGCGGGTATGAACAAACTCTGCACACTCCTGTGTCAGAAGGGCCAAATCCGGGGCAAAAACTGCCACCCCATCGCCGGATTACCCTCGCGAACCGGCGATTAACAGAGACACAGGCAACCAGAAAAATCTTCCTTCAACTGCTTTTGTGGTGTTCCATGGAACTGTCACAGGATCGCTGCTCCCTGGACCGTCGCCGCTGCTCCGCCCATGACCACGCTTGCCGTAACAGAACTTGCCCTCTCCCATGCACGCTCGTACAAGGGCGCGGTGGTGGAGGCAGACGGGCGCCCTGTCGCTATCTACGGCGCGAACGGGGCAGGCAAGACGAACATCCTCGAAGCACTCTCTCTGCTCTCCCCCGGGCGCGGGCTGCGCGGCGTAAAGGCAGATGAGATCACCCGTGCACCGGAAAGGATCGGCTGGAAGATCACCGCGACCTTGCAAAGCCTGGGTCACATCCACGAAGTGGAGGTAACCTACGAAGGCAGCGGAACCCGCTGCGTCACAATAGACGGCAAGACCACCCCACAGGTCGCGCTCGGACACATCGTGCGTATGGTCTGGCTCGTTCCCGTTATGGATCGTCTCTGGGTAGAAGGGGCGGAGGGGCGGAGACGGTTCCTCGACCGCGTTGCACTCAGTTTTGAACCGCGCCATGCGGATGTGTCTCTGGCGTATGAAAAAGCCATGCGGCAGAGGAACCGAATGCTGAAGAACGGCATCACGGATCCGGGTTGGTATCGCGCAGTGGAGGCACAGATGGCTATCGCGGGTGCTGCAATACACACTAACCGGCAGCATGCCATCGCACAACTGACGGCAGTACGGGAAGAGGCAGGGACGACATTTCCAACTGCAACGCTCAACCTCAGCCATGCGGAGGGATTTGTCCTGCCCGATGATGCCGGTGCCTTGGCAGAAGCCTTCGCTGACAGCCGACCACGCGACATTTTCGCCGGGCGCACACTCGTCGGCCCCCATCGCGCTGACTTTGACGCCACCTACACCGCCAAAAGGCTTCCTGCGCGTCAATGTTCGACAGGCGAGCAGAAGGCGCTTTTGATCTCCCTCATCCTCGCCAATGCCCGTGCACTGGCACTGGGTTTCGGCGCACCGCCAATCCTGCTGCTCGACGAGGTGTCCGCCCATTTGGACGCCGGTCGCCGGGCGGCACTTTATGATGAAATCTGCGCCCTCGGTGCCCAGGCATGGATGACCGGAACCGGGCCGGAACTTTTCAAGGATCTCGGAAACCGGGCGCAGCGGCTGGAGGTTTTCGACATGAATGGAACGTCCAAAATCACCGCCCATTGAGGCCGCAAAGCCACCCGCCAAAACCACAAAATATTGTGTCAAACGGATGACGTGAGAACTAAAAAACCCTGCGAAATCCGAAACCGGAACAAAGGACAATCAGATGCCCGAAGACAACCCCGATCCGGAAGACTACGGCGCGGGTTCCATCAAGGTTCTCAAGGGACTGGAGGCGGTGCGCAAACGCCCCGGCATGTATATCGGCGATACCGATGACGGCTCCGGCCTGCACCACATGGTTTACGAGGTTGTGGACAACGGCATCGACGAGGCCTTGGCTGGTCACGCTGACTTCGTCAGTGTCACAATACACGCCGATGAAAGCGTCTCCGTCCGCGATAACGGGCGCGGTATTCCCGTAGACATGCACGAGGGAGAAGGCGTGTCGGCCGCCGAGGTCATTATGACCCAACTGCACGCAGGCGGGAAGTTCGATTCGAACTCCTATAAGGTTTCCGGTGGCTTGCACGGCGTTGGCGTGTCCGTTGTAAATGCGCTTTCTGATTGGCTGGAACTGAGGATCTGGCGTGAGGGCAAGATCCACATGGCGCATTTCAAGCGCGGTGATACCGTCAAACCTCTGGCGGTGATCGGCGAATCCGGGGAAACCGGAACGGAAGTCCGCTTCCTGGCTTCCACCGACACGTTTTCGAACCGCGAGTATGTTTTCAAAACCCTGGAAAACCGGCTACGGGAACTCGCTTTTCTTAACTCTGGCGTGAAGATAATGCTACGCGACGAACGCCCGGCGGAAATATCCGAGGCGATCATGGTTTACGAAGGCGGTGTGAAGGAGTTTGTGCGTTTCCTTGACCGGTCCAAGACCCCGCTGATCAAAGAGCCGATCTACGTGGTCGGCAAGCGGGAAGACATCACGGTCGAGGCGGCCATGTGGTGGAACGACGGATACCATGAAACAGTCCTGCCATTCACAAATAACATCCCGCAACGCGACGGTGGCACACACCTGGCAGGATTCCGCGGTGCACTGACCCGGTCGATCACGCGATATGCCACCGACAGCGGGATCGGCAGAAAACAAAAAGTCAGCTTTTCCGGTGATGACGCACGCGAAGGTCTGACCTGTGTACTCAGCATAAAAGTGCCGGACCCGAAGTTTTCCAGCCAGACCAAGGACAAGCTGGTGTCCTCCGAGGTTCGACCGGCAGTCGAAAGCCTGATGAACGAAAAGCTGACCGAGTGGTTTGAGGAAAACCCCGGTCCCGCAAAAGACATCGTCACCAAGATCATAGAGGCTGCCCTGGCCCGTGAAGCAGCGCGGAAGGCGCGTGAATTGACCCGCCGCAAGACGGCCTTTGGCGGCACATCCCTGCCCGGCAAGCTCGCGGACTGCCAGGAACGCGACCCGGCGAAGTCAGAGATCTTCCTGGTGGAAGGCGACAGTGCCGGGGGATCCGCCAAGCAAGGCCGCTCGCGTGAAAATCAGGCAGTGTTGCCCTTGAGGGGCAAGATCCTCAACATTGAACGGGCGCGATTCGATAAGATGCTGACGTCGGAGCAGATAACCAACCTGATCACCGCGCTCGGTACCGGGGTCGGACGTGACGCGTTCGACATCACCAGGCTGCGCTACCACAAGGTCATCATCATGACAGATGCAGATGTGGACGGTGCGCACATCCGCACCCTGCTGCTTACCTTCTTCTTCCGCCAGATGCCAGACCTGATTGAGAATGGCCACCTCTACATCGCACAACCGCCGCTTTTCAAGGTTTCGCGCGGTCGGTCAGAAATATACCTAAAGGATCAGGGTGCGCTCGAGGATTTCCTGATCGAACAGGGCCTCAAGGGTGCAGCCATGCGGCTCGGCAATGGCGATGTGATCAGCGGCAACGACCTCGCCCGCGTGGTGACGGAAGCACGCAACGTGCGCTTCCTGCTGAACGCTTTTGCGACCCATTACAACCGCCATGTGCTGGAACAGGCCGCTATCGCCGGAGCCCTTGCGCCCGGGACCGGGGACAGGGATATGCAAGGGGTTGCCAGTGCCGTGGCAAACCGGCTGAACGAGGTGAGCTCGGAGTATGAGCGCGGCTGGGCGGGCCGTATCACCCAGAACCACGGCATCCGGCTCGCCCGCATCCTGCGTGGAGTGGAGGAGGTTCACACCCTCGATGGCCGTTGCCTGCATTCGCCTGAGGCCGGCAGGCTCGGCAGGCTGACCGGCAGCCTGAAAGAAACATACGACACCATTGCGACGCTGGAGCGGAACGGCAAAACCTGGCCGATCTTCGCACCAACTGATCTGCTGAACAGAATGCTGGAAGAAGGTGAAAGAGGCCAGCAGCTGCAGCGCTATAAGGGGCTGGGAGAGATGAACCCGGATCAGCTGTGGGAAACCACGCTTGACCCGAATGCGCGGACGCTATTGCAGGTAAAAGTAGAGAACCTGGCGGATGCCGACGACCTCTTCACCAAGCTTATGGGGGACGTGGTGGAACCGCGTCGCGAGTTCATCCAGGCCAATGCGCTGAGTGTGGAGAATCTGGATTTTTAGGCACCGGACCCTGCAATCCCGGCCACTGAACCGGGCCGGCACGCAGCACAGGAGATTCCGGATCAGGTTCGGAGCCACGTTGCACAAAACCACACATCGCAGGTCTGCCAGGCTGCAGATCCTCCGCTGGTTCCGCAGTACCTATGGCAGCAAGACCCCCCTGATCTTCCCAAGGTGTTTCTGCCTCGGCAAAATCGCATAGCCCGCAGAACAGCAAGTCGTTTGTCGATCCACAACAAGCACACCCCTGGCGCGACGGGGCGATTGTGCGCTTTGAATCTGCGCCGGATCTTGCTGCGGGTTAAATCCCGTCGTGCGCTACGACCGCACGAGTTTCTCATACGCTTCCGCGATATCACGCGTCATGGCACCAACCTCAAAGTTGTAGTCACCGATCTGCCCCACCGGTGTCACCTCCGCTGCGGTGCCGGTCAACCAGCATTGCTCAAATCTCTCCATCTCTTCGGGCATGATGTGGCGCTCTTGTACCTCAATCTGGCGATCTTTCAGCAGGCCGATCACCGTCTGGCGCGTAAGGCCGTTCAGGAAGCAGTCCGCCAGCGGCGTGTGCACAACGCCGTCCTTTACGAAAAATATATTGGCCCCGGTCGCTTCTGCTATATAGCTGCGATAGTCCATAAACAGCGCATCAGAACAGCCCTTCGCCTCCGCCGCGTGCCTGGAAGTGGTGCATATCATATAAAGCCCTGCCGCCTTCGCGTGGACCGGGATCGTCTCGGGCGACGGGCGCTTCCACCTGGAGATATCGAGCTTCGCACCCTTCATTTTCGCATCGCCGTAGTAAGCCCCCCATTCCCAGGTCGCAATGGCAACACGCACCGGGTTGCGCGCGGCCGCGACCCCCATGTCTTCGCCTGACCCGCGCCAGGCCACGGCGCGTACGTAGGCGTCCTTCTGGCCATTTGCCGCCAGAACCTGTTGTTTGGCCATCTCTATTTCATCCACCGAATAAGGGATCTCGAAATCGATGTACTCCGCACTTTTTTTCAACCGCTCAGAGTGTGCGCGTGACAGGAAAATCTTGCCATTGTAGGCCCGCTCGCCCTCAAACACCGAAGAGGCATAGTGCATCGCGTGGCTCAGGATATGTACGTTCGCCGTACGCCAGTCAACCAGTTGACCATCCAGCCAAATCTTGCCGTCGCGATCATCGTAAGTGCCCGCCATGATACCCTCCTGTGGTTTTTGGATGTTATGACCTCACCCTTCTTGACAACACGATACTGCGTGAAATCCCCCGCCGGGTATCAAACAGGTCCTGGAATGTCAATAACACTGACGTACATCGCCCGCAGAAGATGCAACTTGTGAACGCCTGAAACATGCCGCCCCCGGATCACGGCCAGCCAGACTTCCCGACTGACGACGAGCTTCCGCGAACTGTCGAACTTCTGTTTTTTGCCTGTCGTGCGTTCACGTCGGACCCGGATCGCATCCTGGAAAATCTGGCCTACGGGCGTGCGCATCACCGGGCGATTCATTTCATCAACCGGCAGCCCGGTACAACTGTCAATCGCCTTCCCGATATACCCGGGGTCACAAAACAGAGCCTGAACCGTGTGCCCCGCCGGTTAATCAAAGACCGGTTGGTGGAAAACCGGATCGGCATCGTTGACCGGCGGGAGCGACATCTCTGTCTGACAGCCGCCGGGCGCAGGCCGGAGGCGCAGCTTTCCGCACTTCAACGGGACCGTCTGCGCAAGGCATTTCGTGCGGCCGGGCCAGACGCCCTTTCAGATTTTGCGGAAGCCCGTGAAAACATTATGGACCCGGACATGCGGACGCATATAAAGGATCCGGGGAAGGAGTAGGCCCATGGTGCGCCGGCAAAACGCCGCACATATCCTGATAGTCGACGATGACGGACGCATCCGCCCGCTTTTGCAGAAGTTTCTGGTGCGCAGCGGCTTTTTCGTTTCCGGTGCACGGGACGCGGCCCATGCCCGCCGGCTTTTGGAGGGGATCAATTTTGACCTGATAGTGCTCGATGTCATGATGCCGGGTGAAGACGGACTGACATTTACCCGGGCACTAAGGCAGAAAATTTCCACGCCGATCGTGTTGTTGACTGCAAAGGGTGAGCCGAGTGAACGGATCAACGGGCTGGAATCCGGAGCAGATGACTACCTGGCAAAACCCTTTGAACCGAAAGAACTCGTTCTGCGCATCAACGCAATACTGCGGCGGTTGCCAGAGAAACCTGTAGCGGAGGAGCTCCCGAAGTCGCTCGCCCTTGGACCCGTGTGCTACGACGTATCGCGCGGGGAGCTTTGGTCCGGCAATCAGCTGATCAGACTGACCGAGACAGAGAGTGCGCTGATGCGGATATTCTCTGCCGCCCCTAACACTCCGATTTCACGCGGGCAGATGATTGCAGACTTGGGTCGCGATGGGATCCAGACCCAGGAACGTGCGGTGGACGTGCAGATCACGCGCTTGCGGAGGAAGATTGAGACAAATCCGAAAACCCCGCGGTATATTCAAACAGTGCGCCGTGAAGGATACATGCTGGCACCGGATTGAAGTGGCAAATTCGTCTTGATCCCGCATCAGGGATGCCGGTTCTGAATTTCACCGTTACCAGCCGGATATGCGCCGATGGCTTTCCTGACCATTTTGATATCTTCCCAGGCGACTTCCGGCTCACCGAATGGCGGTCAGTTCACATGCCACTGCGTACCACATTGAACCTGCACTGCGCGCCTGCTAAAAGGTCGAAATGACCACTGCACTGATCACCCACTCCGACTGCCTGAATCACGTTAATCCGCCGGGCCATCCGGAACGGGTTGAGCGGCTGTATGCCATTAATGCCGCGCTCAAAAATGTAAGCGGACTCACCCGGATTGAGGCCCCCATGGGCACCGACGCGCAGATCGCGACCACTCATCCGGCAGCCTATGTCGAACGCATCAAGGCGAGTGCGCCCGCTGACGGTTGGACCCGACTGGACGGCGATACATCCATGTCACCCGGATCTCTGACCGCAGCCTATCGTGCTGTTGGCGGGATAGTGGAAGCGGTAGATCAGGTGCTTGCGGGCAACGTGCGGAACGCCTTCGTCGCCTGCCGCCCTCCGGGCCATCATGCGGAAACGCAGACGCCTATGGGTTTCTGCATTTTCGGTAACGTGGTGATCGGTGCCCGCCATGCGCTGGTGAACGGGATCAGCCGTCTGGCCATCGTCGATTTCGATGTCCACCACGGTAACGGCACACAGGATCTTGTCTGGAATGATGAGATGATCTTCTTTGTCTCCACGCACCAGATGCCGCTTTACCCCGGCACCGGATTACCAAGTGAACGAGGCACTCACGGCAACGTCATGAACGTCCCCCTTGAGCCTGGCGCGAACGGTGCGACGCTTCACAAGGCGATGGAGCGGGATATCCTGCCCGCTCTGGAGTCGTATAATCCGGAGATGCTTTTTATATCCGCCGGATTCGACGCGCATGAACGGGATCCGCTGGCGAACCTGAACTGGACCGACGAAGATTTCGGCACCGTCACCCGCACACTTCTGGATTTTGCCGACACCCACTGCGGCGGGCGGGTCGTCTCCACGCTCGAAGGCGGGTACGACCTGAAAGGGCTGGCAGGCGGCGTTACCGCCCATGTAACCGCATTGACGGAGGGCTGATATGACTAAAGCCCCGGTGGCAGAGATGAGCTTCGAACAGGCCATGGCCGAACTGGAGCAGGTGGTTACCCGACTGGAAGGCAGCCATTTGCCACTGGAGGATTCCATCAAACTCTATGACCGCGGCGCGGCCCTGAAGGCCCATTGCGAAGTGAAGCTGAAAGAGGCGGAAGAGAAGGTCGCGCAGATCACACTGAATGCGGACGGGGAGCCGACGGGCACAAAGCTCCTCAACGACTGACCTTGCAGGAATTCCTGAAACCCGTGGCGGCAGAGATCGAGCAGACGCTCGAAACCCTGCTGCCCGCAGACGGCCCCATGGCCGCACCTATGCGTCATGCGGTGATGGCAGGCGGTAAACGCCTGCGCGGTTTTTTATGTGTGCAATCAGCGGTACTTTACGACGTGGACCGCACACAAGCCCTGCGCACTGCGGCGGCAATCGAATGCCTGCATGCCTACAGCCTCGTCCATGACGACCTGCCATGTATGGACAACGACGCCCTGCGGCGCGGCCAGCCCACCGTGCATATGAAGTGGGGCGGGGCAACCGCGATACTTGCCGGCGACGGGCTGCAAACACTTGCGTTTGAAATCATCGGCAACCCGGCGACCGGGTCGGGCGACGTGCGCGCACGACTTATGCAAACGCTCGCCAATGCGGCACAAGCCATGGTAACGGGCCAGGCACAAGATATCGCGGCACAGACCGCTGCCACACCGCTCACGCTCGACGAAATCATCGCGTTGCAAGCTAATAAAACCGGCAGCCTGATCGAATGGTCGGCGCAGGCAGGTGTGCGGCTCGCCGGACGGGAAAGCCCGGCGCTTGCCGCCTATTCCAGGGCTATAGGTCTCGCATTCCAGATTCAGGATGACGTGCTCGATATCGCGGGTGACGCCGAAATCGCGGGCAAACGCCTGCAAAAGGATACCGGCGCGGGCAAGGCCACTTTTGTCAGCCTGCTGGGGCTCGACACCGCACGGGCGCAAGCAAACGCCCTGGTGGATGAGGCTTTGGCCGCTCTTGCAGATTTCGGTGCATGCGCCGACCCTCTGCGCACTGTCGCCCGATACATCGTTGAAAGAGATCGTTGAAATGGCCGCACGGCCACCGACCCCGCTTCTTGATCAGATCAAGCAGCCCGCTGACCTGCGCACACTGTCTGACACGCAGCTCCGGCAGGTCGCGAATGAGCTGCGCGCTGAAACTATCAGCGTGGTCAGTGAAACCGGTGGGCACCTGGGCGCGGGACTTGGTGTGGTGGAACTCACCGTCGCGCTGCACACCGTTTTCGACACACCGGGCGACCGGCTGGTTTGGGACGTCAGTCACCAGACCTACCCGCACAAAATCCTGACCGGACGGCGTGACCGGATACGCACCCTGCGGCAGGAAGGCGGTCTCTCCGGTTTCACCAAACAGTCGGAAAGTGCTTACGATCCTTTCGGCACGGCCCACAGCTCCACCTCCATCTCTGCCGCGCTGGGTTTTCTGATGTCGCGCGCTCTCGGCGGGGTGCAGGACACACCAATTGGAGAGGCCATCGCTGTCATCGGCGACGGCGCACTGAGTGCGGGCATGGCCTATGAGGCACTCAATAACGCGGGCGGATTGGGGAAGCGGCTGTTCGTGATCCTCAATGACAATGCCATGTCCATTGCCAAACCGGTGGGCGCACTGTCCGCCCACCTTCGGGAACCGGGCAACCAGTCCATCTTCGAAAATCTGGGGTTTACCTACATCGGCCCCATCGACGGCCACGATATGGACGCGCTGCTGACCACCCTGCGGGCCGCGAAGAAAACGGCCGACGGTCCAACGCTGATCCACGTCCGCACACGCAAGGGCGCAGGATACGCCCCGGCGGAAACAAGCGCGGACAAGTTTCACGGTGTGGGCAAATTCGACCCGACCTCTGGTGAGCAGGAAAAGTCATGCCCTAACGTGCCGAGCTACACGTCTGTCTTTTCCAAATCCCTAATCCAACTCGCGGATGGCGACGAAAAGATTGTGGCGATCACGGCGGCAATGCCCGACGGCACAGGAATCGATAAATTTGGCAACCGCTTTCCGGCACGCACCTTCGATGTAGGCATTGCGGAGCAACACGCCGTCACTTTTGCCGCCGGGCTGGCAGCAGGCGGGATGAAACCCTTCGCGGCACTTTATTCCACTTTTCTGCAGCGTGCCTACGACCAGGTTGTGCATGACGTGGCACTCCAGCGCCTGCCAGTGCGCTTTGCCATCGACCGGGCCGGGCTGGTGGGCGCAGACGGCCCGACCCATGCGGGGATTTACGACATCGCCTATCTTGGCAATCTGCCCGGCTTCGTTATCATGGCCCCCTCGGACGAGGCAGAGCTGATGCACATGGTCGCGACCGCAGCCGCAATTGATGACCGGCCCAGCGCGTTTCGCTTTCCACGGGGGGCGGCGGTTGGCAGCCCCTTGCCCGACGCAGGTCAACCTTTGGAAATTGGCAAGGGTCGCCTCATCCGCAAAGGAACATGCGTGGCGGTTCTGTCCTATGGTGCGCGGCTGGCGGAATGCCTGCTGGCGACGGAAGAACTGTCGGCGGAAGGCATCACACCCACCCTTGCCGACGCACGGTTTGCCAAACCGCTTGATTCGGAACTCATCGGTCGGCTGGCGGCGGAGCACGACGCCCTGATTACCATCGAGGAAGGTGCCATCGGCGGGTTTGGCAGCCTTGTCGCACAGCACCTGGCAGAAACCGGCATTCTTGATCGTCTCACCTTCCGGTCCATGGTGCTGCCCGACACTTTCATTGAGCAGGCAACCCCCAAACGGATGTACGAGATCGCCGGCCTAAGTGCCGCCACAATCGCTGCAAAAATCCGCGGCGTGGTCAGCTGACCTCCCCTCTTTGATGTGCCGGATGCCACGCAATCGCAACGGAGGACCATGCACATGAAACGGTTTGATAATCTGTACCCCACAGTGGAACTGCAACGGCTGGATGCAGCCCATCACATGCATCCATTCACTCACAACGATGAAACGGGCAAGAAGGGCGTACGCATCATTACTTCGGCCGAAGGAGCGTGGCTGACAGATAGCGATGGTGTGGACATTCTCGATGCAATGGCGGGGCTTTGGTGCGTGAACATTGGCTACGGACGCAGCGAACTGGCCACTGCCGCCGCCCGCCAAATGACCGAACTGCCATGCTGCAATACCTTCTTCCAAACCTCTCACCCGCCCGCCATTGCGCTGGCTGCCGACTGGCGGAATTGGCCCCGGGAGAACTGAACCACGTCTTCTTTTCCTCCTCCGGAGCGGAGGCGAATGACACCAACATCCGGCTGGTCCGCCAATACCGGGCCGAAAAGGCCAGCCTTTAAGGAAAATCATCATTAGTCGCAAGAACGCTTGTCACGGGTCTTCCATGGGGGCCGCCTCGCCGGGCGGAATGCAGGCCATGCACGACCAGGGCGACCTGCCGATCCCCGACATCGTACACATTGACCAGCCCTGCTGGTATGGCGAAGGCGGCGATATGATGCCAGAGGAATTCGGTCTGGCCCGCGCCCGTGCCCTGGGGGCAGAAATTGACCGGGTCGGTGCCGAAAACGTGGCTGCCTTTATCGGCGAGCCTGTGCAGGGTGCCGGCGCGGTGATCATCCCGCCAAAGACCTGTTGGCCCGAAATTCAGCGCATATGCCAGGAACGGGACATCCTGCTGATCGCAGACGAGGTCATCTGCGGTTTTGGCCGCACGGGCACCTGGTTTGGCAGCCGGACCTTCGGGATCAAACCCGACATCATGATAATCGCTAAAGGGCTTTCTTCCGGCTACCAGCCTATTGGCGGATCGATTGTATCCGATAAGGCAGCAGCAGTGATCGACGCGCATGAGTGCAACCACGGCTACACCTGTTCCGGCCATCCGGTGGCCTGCGCCGTGGCACTTGAAAACCTTCGAATCATTGAGGAAGAGGGCATCATCAACCACGTTCGCGCCACAGCAGCACCTTATCTGGAGAAACGTTGGGCAGGGCTCGGCGACCACCCGCCGGTGGGCGAGGCACGCAGCGTTGGCCTGATGGGTGCGCTGGAACTGACGCCGGACAAGGCCACCCGCAAATCCTTCCCGGATACAGGCCGCGTCGGTCCGCGTTGTCGTGAGCACTGTCTCGCCAACCGTCTGGTGATGCGTCATGTGCGCGACACGATGATCATCTCCCCGCCGCTGATCGTGTCAAAGGCAGAGATTGACATGCTGATCGAACGGGCGGGCACCGCACTTGACGCAACTTTGTGCAGGACTGAAGCAGGATGGCCTGGTATAATCGCCCCTGGCGGCAGATCGGCTGCGGTATGCGTTCCTGCAGGGATCTCCGCCAGGCATGGTAATCGGTTGCGGCTGGTGCTTCTTGTGGCCGGGATTTTGGCAAACCGGCCACGTGCACATAACAGGCCAGATATCCGGATGCCAACATGCGCATTCGCAAGCCGTGCCGGTTTTCGGCCTCGCAAAAGCCGATGCGATCAGAACATCATCTTGTCACGAAATACGTGCCGGACGATTTCGCTGCGCCGGATCCGGTATTTCGCCATTAGCTCTTCGTCGGACATGGCTTGCAGACGTTCGATCATGTCCATGCGGGACTGCGCATTCGACAGATCAACAAGGAAACGGGCGATGGCGGCAAGGCCATTCGCAACAGCGGCTGAGACTTTTTCGCCAAATCTGGCGGAGGAGGAGATATAGGCCATAACAGGTCTCCATGGCTGGTCATATACGTTGTGCCAAAGATGAGTGCCGACAGGCCACAGGACAACCGATGTTCCCGAAAGACCGCTATGCATCTGCTGCAATGCGGCACATAGGATGCACACAATGCCCCCGACGGAGGATTCAAGTGCCAGACAGAAACGTGGAACGGGTTCTGAACGCACTTGGCGTGGCAGTGTTCGTGGTGGACGCCGACATGTGCATCCAGTTTCACAATGGGGCGGCAATCAGCCTGTTCGGCCACGGCCTGCGCGGCAAGATGCTGGCGACCTTCGTTCCCAACAAACGCTGTATCCGCACGGTGGAGGAGGTGATCGACGGCCGGTCCTCCGCCAGCGTTTCGATCAAACTGCAGATTGTTGCGCCGACGACCTTTCGGATGACAGCCACGCGATTGGTGCCAATACTAGGGCAGGAGGATGACCCGGGCGTGGTTGTCAGTTTTGAAGACATCAGCCACGTGCTGGAAGCCAAACAGATGCGATCAGACTTCGTGGCGAACGTGAGCCACGAGCTGCGTTCCCCCCTGACAACGCTGGGCGGCATGATCGAAACCCTGCAGGGCCATGCACGCTACGACCCGGATGCCATGACCCGGTTTCTGGATCTGATGGAAACCGAGGCAACCCGCATGGCACGCATCATAGACGACTTGCTGAGCCTGTCAAAACTGCAATCGGTAGAACGTTACGCGCCAACCGAACGGGTGGAACTGCCGCCCGTTATCGATGCGGTCGTCAAACTGCTGGCCCCGATCATCGACAATGAAAAGGTGACCGTGGAGATGGATTTCACGCCTGATATGAAACCTGTCACCGGCGACCCGCACGAGCTTGGCCAGGTCTTTCGCAACCTGATCGAAAACGCTGCCAAATACAGCCGCAATGGTGCCGTGATCCGGATTGAGGGGTGCAACGACAGCCGCGAACCGGATATGGTCTGCATCGCTGTCAGCGACGAGGGGGACGGCATCGCACCCGAACATATCAGCCGCCTGACAGAACGCTTCTACCGCATCGACAAGGACCGTTCCCGCGACAAGGGCGGTACCGGATTGGGCCTGGCAATCGTCAAACACATTCTGATGCGTCACCGCGGTCGCCTGCAAATCGATAGCGAAGTGGGCAAAGGCAGCGTCTTTACCGCCCTCTTGCCGATTGCCGCCGGCCAACTGTGAGCGCAAGCCCGCCGACGCCCGTTTTTCATAAAGTTGCTCCGGTGCCGGCGAATTGTTCGTATCGGGTCAGAAGATCTGCCCAACCGCAGGCACCCCGGGAGAAAACAAACAGCAAATTAATGTGATTAAGGGATATCTGACGGGTCAAACTATGGGACCGTTCACATCATCGGGTCACCTGGGAAAGACCTGACACCAAGAAGCGGGCAGGACGCGGGATTTGCTTGCCATCGTGGTTCTTTTGATAGAAGAAATGAGCAGAGGAAAATGACATGGGCTTGCAAAAGGCATTGGAAGAGGTCGATACCGCAATCACCCGAGGCAGTTTTAATGGCCATTCCCACGAGGCGACGTTCAGCGGCATCACCAGTTTTCTGCGCCGCCCCTACACCAAAAATATCACTGGCGTAGACCTCGCAATCACCGGTATCCCCTTTGACAGTGCTGTGACCAACCGCCCCGGCACTCGCTTTGGTCCCCGTGCCATACGGGAGGCATCAGCCCTGCAAACCTGCGACGCCCCCTACGGATGGGGCGTGGATCCGATGGTTGATATCGCCATGGCGGATTACGGAGATCTGGCCTGGGATTACGCCAATGTGGCGGATTTTCCCCGTGTGCTGGAGGCGCATATCACTGGAATTCTGGATCAGGGTGCGGCCTGCCTGTGTCTGGGCGGGGATCACTTCATCACCTATCCGATCATGAAAGCGCACGCGGCAAAATACGGCTCCCTCGCGCTCGTGCAATTCGATGCCCATTGCGACACCTGGCCCGACAATACACCCGGGCGGCTCGACCACGGCACAATGTTCTACAAGGCAATCAAGGACGGGATCGTGGATGTGAAACGCTCAGTTCAGATTGGCATCCGGACGAGCAACGAAGACCCGCTGGGCGTCAATTGGATCGATGCCACCGAATGCCACCGTATCGGGCCGGACGCCGTAGTGGACCGCATCAAGAACATCATCGGCGACCACCCGACCTATGTGACTTTCGATATTGACGCGCTTGACCCGGCCTATGCACCTGGCACCGGAACGCCCGTCTGGGGTGGGCTGGCCAGCTGGCAGGCCGCCGCCATGCTGCGCGGACTGGCAGGTATCAACGTAGTCGGCATGGACGTGGTGGAGGTTTCACCCCCTTACGATACCACTGGCGCAACAGCGATTGCGGGTGCCCATGTAGCGATGGAACTTGCCTGCCTCTGGGCTGTGCGGCACGGCAGGGGATGACCCGCGCCACACCCCGCCTGCGCGGTGTGGCGGATGACTGGCTGCGTGGCAAACGCCGACACCCTGACGGCAATCGGACGTGCATTGATAACGACGTGTAACCAATTGCGGGCGTTTCAGCACTCGCTTGTCGCAGAGACGCTGCAATCGGGCGGGCTGTACACCGCATGCCACTTGACCAGACACCGGAGGCACCGATATGGCCACAGGTTGGCGCAAACAGACCATCCGTGCGTTTGTGAGCCGGTAATCTCCGGCTGCCCGGACAGGGAAGACACAATGCCACACCAGCCTATTGGCGGAAACGGGATGCCGCGCCCTGCCGGGCCAGGCACTTTCATGCGCCTGCCCGCAGCGGAAAGTGCCGCAGGGATCGACGTGGCGTTTGTCGACATTCCGATGGGCATTGTTGCGTCGTGGCGGTCTGGCACCCGGTTTGGCCCTAAACAGATCCGGGCGGAATCGAATATGCTGTGCCCCTGCAACATGCGGACACGTGCCGCGCCTTTCGATAGCCTTGCAATGCACGGACCTGGGCGATGTGCCGACCAACACTTCCGACCTGAAAGACACCGTTCGGCGGACAACTGACCACTGCGATACCCCTCTGATACCTGACGTCACGCCACAACCATCGGGAACGATCACACGCCAGCCTGCACGGTTCTGCGCCACATTGTCAAAAGCACGGGCCGGTTGCGCTGATCCACGTGGACGCCCACGCAGACATCAACGAACACATGTTCGGCGAAACTATCGCCCATGGCACAATCCTCCGCCACACCCATGACGGGGGACTGTTGCAGGATGACGCAGTCTTTCAGATTGGCATGTGTGGTACCGGCTACACCGCCGAGGCTTTTGAGAAGGCCCGGGCCGCCGGCACTTCACAGTAATCCGGGTCGAAGAGTTTTGGCAAGTCTGTGGTACCTTTGGCGGATCGCATTCGTGCGCACATCTGAGACGCACCGGTTTATGTGATCTTTGACATCGACAGCCTGGGTCCGGCCTGCGCACCTGGCACCGGAACGCCGGAAATTTGTGGGCTTACCCCACCGCAGGCGGTTGAATTGATTCGCGCACTCAAGGACCCCGGTATCGTGGGAACCGACCCCGTAGAGGGCTCACGCCCCTATGACCCCTTCGGCAACACCACCCTGGTGACTGGCAGCATTATCCATGAAATGCCGTGTGTTCTGCCAGGCGTGAAAGAGACAGGTTGCCCCGGCAAAAATGCCGCTTGCCAAGGAAATCCCAGGCTTCCGAGGGGTAATCATCGGGCTTGATTCCATGGTGAACCCGGCACCCGGGAAGCCGGGCAGGGCTGTCGCTGTGGTCGGCACCTGTGGTGCGGGCTGAAATCCATCCAGGGCGCAACCAGGTCCGGGGCGACGATAATCATCGCGCCACAAGTGCGCAGCAAAAATCCCTGTCCGATCTGGTGCCGGGTCAGATTCTTTCTTATGGTTTTATCGCAGGCATGGTTAGCCATCAAAAAGGACGTAAAACCCCATTTTTGAATTCATGGGAGGGACTGCTTGGATAGTTATGATTTCATCGTTGTAGGTGCCGGGTCAGCCGGATGTGCTGCAGCGGCCCGTCTTTCAGAATCCGGCAAATATTCCGTGGTATTGCTGGAAGCCGGGGGCCGCGATATGAACCCCTGGATTCACATCCCCGTCGGTTACTTTCGGACCATGGGCAACCCGTCGACGGACTGGATGTACGTCACCCGGCCTGACCCGGGGTTGAACGGGCGCACCATCGACTGGCCCCGCGGCAAGGTGCTGGGCGGGTCATCTTCAATCAACGGCCTGCTCTACGTCCGCGGCCAGGCACAAGACTATGACAGCTGGTGCCAAATGGGTAACGAAGGCTGGGGCTGGGACGATGTCCTGCCTTTCTTTAAGAAGTCAGAGACCTGGACAGGGGATCCCAAAGGGGCGGACCGCGGCACCAATGGCCCGCTGAAAGTATCGTCCATGCGCCTGTCCCGCGCCGTGGCTGACCTTTGGGTTGAGGCCGCGACCAACGCGGGCTATCAGAAGAACGAAGACTATAATTCCGGCGATCAGGAGGGCGTGGGCTATTTCCAGCAGACCCAATACAACGGGCGTCGCTGGTCAAGCGCACGGGCATATTTGAGGCCTGCGAGGAACCGCGGGAACCTGCATGTCATCACCTGTGCCCAGGCAGAAAAGATCCTGATCCAGGACGGCCGCGCAGTGGGTATCCGTGCCCGCATCAAGGGCCGGATGACGGACCTGTGCGCCAATGCAGAGGTTCTGCTGTGCACCGGGGCCATCGGATCACCGCAGATGCTGATGCTGTCCGGCATAGGTGATGCGGAAGAATTGGGGAATCACGGAATCAAAGTTACCAAACACCTGCCAGGCGTAGGCAGGAACCTGCAGGACCACCTGCAAGCGCGCCCGGTTTATAAGACGACGCTGTCAACGATGAACGTGGAGGTAAACTCGATCTTCAAACAGGGGCTTATCGCGCTGCGTTACGCACTGACGCGGACCGGGCCGATGACGCTCGCTGCAAGCCTCGGCACGGGCTTCCTGAAAACGAACGACTTGCTGGAAACCCCGGACATCCAGTTCCATATTCAACCGTTTTCCGCAGACAAGCCCGCTGACGGGACACATATGTTTTCCGGATTCACCACGTCAGTCCTGCAACTGCGCCCGGAAAGCGCGGGTGAACTGCGGCTCAAATCCGCCGATATGGACGATCACCCGGACATCTACCCGAACTATCTGGCGACAGAGACCGACCAGCGCACCATCGTGGCAGGCATTCAGGTGGCGCGAAGGATCAGTGGCACAAGTCCGCTGAAGGAACACATCACCGAGGAGTATGCGCCCGGGCAGGAAATAACTCTCGATGATTACGAAGGTACACTCAATTGGGCGCGCGATACAGCGGTTACAATCTATCATCCCACCGGAACATGTAAAATGGGAAGGGATAACATGGCTGTCGTGGATCCGCGACTGCGTGTGCACGGGATAGATCGGCTACGCGTTGCGGATGCCTCCGTCATGCCCCGGATCGTGTCCGGAAATACAAATGCCCCCTGCATCATGATCGGTGAAAAGGTCGCCCATATGATGCAGGAAGATGCCCGCCCATGATGGGAACAATACCTGGTTTCACGCAGATCATCATGGATATTGAATCTGTTTCTGTCCTTTCTGCTGCCGGTGCCCGGTTTGGCTTCATTGCCTGTTTGTACCAAACGCTCCCATGATATTGGGCCGGGATGGGCAAAATTAAATACAGGAACCACGAACCTGAAGAGAAACGGGATTCATAAAACAAATCTTGCGGACGAGGACATAATAGTGCTTGTGTTCGGGCCGGGGCCGGCCATTCTGCTTATGGTGTTTGTTACCGATGCGATCATGCATACCCCGACGCGCTACTCTTGGAACAACCGACTTGGCATGATCATGTTGATTACGCGGTAAAATCAAAAGGCTTTGGGTATTTCGAGCCGGAACCCGGGGGCCATGTGCCTTCGCACCCCGGGAAATCAAACAGATAACGGAAGGCAGCCAAACCAAGGAGGAGTTTTGATGAAACTCGCTAATGTAACCAAGGGCTTCGTCGCTGCAGCTATTGCGACAGTGCTGATGTCCCCGGCGGCTTTCGCCGAAAAAGTACTTCGCATCCAGTCGGTTTTGCCGACTACGGCTGACGAAGTTGTCATGCTGAAGGCGTTCGGCGACGACGTGGCTGCCCTGACGGGTGGTTCACTGACCATCGAAGTATTGCCCGCAGGTGCCGTTGTTGGCCCGCGCGACATCATGGACGCGGTTGACGCGGGCCTTGTCGAAGGCGGCTTTGCCTGGACCCATTACTGGGGCGGTAAGCACGTCGCGGCCAACCTCTTCGGCGCACCTGTTGCCGGTGCTGGTGTCGGTATGGATAATATCGCATTCCTGAGCTGGTTCCAGTTCGGTGGTGGTAAAGAACTCTATGACCGCCTGTGGGAAGAAATGGGCGTGAACGTCAAAGGCTTCATGCTGCAACCGGTTGGGCCAGAGGCCCTGGGCTGGTTTCCGAGGCCTATAGAATCCATGGATGACTTCCGTCAGATGCGGTTCCGTGCACCTCCGGGAATGGTGGGGGCTGCCTACGCAGAAATCGGCGTACCCGCTGTTGCCATGGGCGGCGGCGATATTTTGCCGGCACTGGAAAAAGGCACCATCGACGCAGCTGAATGGTGCTGCCCGAAGCCTGATAGCGTCTTCGGTTTCCAGAAGGTGTTGAAGCACTACTACCTGCAGGGTCTGCACCAAGTCGTCGTGAACGCCGATATGTACGTGAACGGCGACTTCTACAACAGCCTGACCGATCTGGAAAAAAAGGCCCTGGAAGTTGCTGCGAACGCATCGCTTAGCAAATCCATGTCCTATCGGATCTACGAAAATGGCAAAGCACTGAAAGATCTGACCGACAACCACGGCGTCATCCTGGAAGACACTCCGGCTGACTACTTCACCGAGTATATGGCTGCTGCGAAAAAATCGCTGGAATCTGCTGCAGCTGAAAACGAATTCTTCGCAGAAGTGTGGCAATCCCAGAAGGATTTTGCCGATATCGCCGTACCGTTCTGGGCAGGTGCGCAGGCTTCCAACGCGTCGCTGGGTAAAGCTCACGCTGACACGCTGAAGTAAGCCTGTCAGATTGTGCGGGGCCTTTGGGCCCCGCCCTTCTTTTTTCGGTGAGCACCGGGGCTTTATTCAAAAAAAATTTGGGTAAATCACACAGCGCGGAAGGGAGGCCGGGATGGCCGCAGATGAACCAAATCCCGAACATCTCGAAATCGCTGACGAGCTAATTGCGGAACGACGGGCCGAATTGCCGGGAGAAACGCCGGCGGACATGACCGCCTGGCAGCGTCCGTTCACCAGGGCGATTGATATCATCAACTACCGCGCGGGCCAAATCATCGCGGTGATGATGGTTCCCCTCATCGCCATCGTGGTGTGGGAGATCTTTTCCCGCAACTCATTCATCATCCTGCAAAACGCGGGGTACGAGGGTTTTGCCCGCACCGTAGGGCTTGGCCCCACCCTGCAAGCCTATGACCTCAGTCGCATGATAGCCGGTGTCCTGTGGATGGCGGGCGCAGGTTACGGCCTGATGCGCGGGGTGCATATCCGTGCGGATTTTCTCTATCGCAACTGGTCCGACAGGACCCAGGCCACCGTCGATGCGGTCGCTTACCTCCTGTTCTACATCCCGTCCATGATTCTCTTCACCGTGGTCTCGGCGCAGTTTTGGTACCTGGCCTATGAATCCGGGGAGCGCCTGGCACTCGACAGTGCATGGCAGCCGGTCCTCTGGCCCGCACGGATTGCCATGCCTGTCGGAGGTTTTCTTCTTCTATTGCAAGGCTTGCCGGAAATTTTCCGCGCTTTCCACAAAATGGGCAAAGAGCGGGAACAAATGTTTGTGATGGCACTACCCGCCTATGTGATCGCGCTGCTGTGGATCGGCCTCGCCGTCTTCACGCCGACCCTCGTACCCGGTGGTACCTGGTTCACCGATATCATGTCGGCCCGGCCGGAACTGTCGAAGCCCGTCATTGGTCTAATCATGCTGGGTGCGATGCTGTTTGTGATTTTTATTGGTTTCCCGATTTCTTTCACGCTTATCTTCCTGGCGTTTGTCTTCGGTATCTGGGGTGCGAACTTCAGGCTGACAACGCTTCTGATGACGCTCAACACCAACTCCACCATGCTGAACGACCAGTTGATGGCCGTGCCGCTTTTCGTGCTGATGGGGATCGTCATGGAGTCTGCCGGACTGATGGAACGCCTCTTCGCATCCATCCAAATGATTATGTCCCGTGTACGCGGGGCACTCTTCATCGCGGTGCTGATCGTGTCCACGATCTTCGCCGCTGCCACTGGCATCGTGGGTGCATCCGTGACCCTGCTCGGCATCATGGCCGGTGCAACGATGAGCCGGTCCGGCTACGATGTACAGCTTGCTGCGGGCACTATCACTGCCGGCGGAACGCTGGGTATCCTGATCCCGCCGTCGATCATGCTGATCGTCATGGGCCCGGTGCTGGAGGTTTCGACGCTCGACCTCTTCCGCGGTGCGTTCATCCCCGGCGCGATCCTGGCCTTGCTCTACCTGCTTTACACGCTCGGACGATGCTGGATTAACCCGGATCTCGGCCCGATCATGGGTAAGGAAGACCAGCCGGATACGTCGAAATACTACGGTGCTGAGGTGGCGCTCATCTGTCTCGGCATCCTGACAGTCTGCCGCATCTTTGGGCTGGGCTTAAGCGGCACTTTCGGGGGGATACCCTTCGGCGGGCTATTGGTGCTGACTGTGGTGCTGGGCATCGCATACGCAGCCTATCGCAACATCCGGATCCTGCGGATCGTAATGCCGATTGCAGTGCTGTTCCACCTCTGCATGATCGGTGCCAACCTGGGAGAAGTCGTACCGACATGGTCCATCATCTTCGCCGCATTCACAGTGCTTCTGGCGGTGCTGTCCATGCCGATCTACCGATCATGTGCTGACGGGGACTTCTATTTTTCCGATCTGTGGGATGAATTCTTTGCAGGCCTCATGCCGCCGACGATCCTGATCTCCTTCGCGCTGGGATCGATCCTGCTCGGTTTCGCTACCCCGGCAGAGGCCGCGGCCATGGGCGCTTTCGGTGCGATACTTTTGTCGCTTGCCTACCGGAAGTTCACTTTCCCCGGCTTCTTCGATAATCTGATCAAGGCACTGGAAATCACCGTGCTGATCATGTTCCTCGTGGCCGCGTCGAACTTCTTTGGCGCACAGTTCTCTGCCCTTGGTACACCAAAGATGCTGACAGAGATATTGCTCGGCCTCGACATGGCACCCTTGCTGGTGCTGCTTCTGGTGATGGCGTTGATCTTCCTCTTGGGTTGGCCGCTTGAATGGGTGCCCATCGTGTTGATCGTTGTACCGATCCTGCTGCCGACGGTCGCCGCGCTCGATATCCACGGGCTTGATCGGTATGACCTTATGGTCTGGTTCGGCATCCTTGTGGCGGTGAACCTCCAGACGGCCTGGCTCAGCCCGCCGGTGGCCTTATCGGCCTACTTTCTAAAAGGCGTGGTGCCGAATTGGGATTTGAAGGACATCTACCTCGGCATGATGCAGTTCATGCTGGTTCAGCTCGCAGGCCTTATCCTGCTGATTCTCTTCCCGCAACTTGTCTTGTGGTTGCCGGAGGTCATGGGCGGCGGGTAGGAACGGCAGATATCTTATGCTGTCTGACGAAATTCCGGCACAGGTGCGCACCTGCCTTACCCTTGTAAACGAATGTCCGATTGAGGGGCGACGGCGCGTTGACGTTGAAGTCGGTCGTGAAAACGACAACGCATTTTGCGGAGACCCCGGATAACCAGGGGCGCGACAACCCGGCGAGTGCCCACCTGATGGCGGTCATCGCCACGGGCCGTGCCGATGCACATACCTTCTTCGGGACGGTCTGCGGACAGGTGATCCTGGGCGAAAGCGGGACAGAAATTTTATTCCGCCTCATTCGTACGGCCTGCGTGAACGCGGGCACAGGTGCGGTAATCGGATCCACAGTGGAGCCCCGGCCACCCGCTCCGCAGCGATTCGACGGGCGGATGTCGCGGGGCTTGACTACATCAGGGTGGCCCATGACGCCGAACGCGGGCTGGTGACGCCAGACCAATACGCAGCCACAATGCGCCCGGATGTAAAGGTGTCGCCAGTACTGCATACCTCACCCGTCACCGATATGGGTGTGGAACTCACCGGGATTGTGGCGGCCATCCATGCGGTGGTGCCTGATTGCATCTTGATTATCGACGGTATCCGGTACGCGGCCCACGGGTGCATTGACGTGGATGTGTGTGGCATTGACGGCTATGTTATTTCGCCTTACAGGGTTTTTCCCGCCACGGCTATGGGCGCGCATGGCTTTGTGGCGGGATAGGCACCCTGCCCCGCGACATACCGAAAGACGGGCCGGCACTGAATTGGGAATTCGGCCCCCGCGACACGGGTGCTTATGCTGTGTGGTCCGACGTGGTGGATTATTTTGACTGGCTCGGCGGGGCCGTTGGCGGCGGGCCGGATCGCCCGGCGCGACTGGCGGCAGCCTGTGCCGCGATCAGGGCGCATGAGGCCGCGCTCTGCGATGCGATGATCAACGGCACCGGCCATCTGAAAGGGCTGGCGGAGATTCCGGGTGTCACCTGTTCCCGGCGGGGCGACAACCCGGCACGAGAGGGGCTCGTCTCAATCACCGTAGACGGCAGGACCGGGCAAGAGCTTGTGGAAACCCTGCGCACCCACGGTATCCGCCCCCCCATGTGCGCAAGGCAGACCACCACTCCGGCGGCGGGGGCTGCGCCCCCTGGGTGTGGAAACCTGCACCCGCGTCAGGCTCTGCCACATACAACAGCCAGGCGAAGATTGCCCGTTTCCTGACTGCCATTGTGGCGATGATTCGCGACAAACCAGCGAAAGTCTGTGCCAGGCAAGGGGCTGACCTTTGTGCGGCCCAACAAGGCATGCCCGGCAGCCTGGCTTTGTGCACCACATCGCATTCCGGGTTGGCCGCACTTCCATCCGGCTGGCAGAGAAGGTTCTGAAAGACCCGGGGCCCGGGGCCATCGGTTTGCGCCTTTGCGGCACCGCCGCCAGTCCCGCACGGACAGGCCGGCACCAGCCCGCACACTTCGGATTGAACGCGGCACAGCTGCCATTAAAACCGCCGATGCGGCTGACCGGGGGGCAGGGTTCTAAAACTCCACCCCGATCTGCGCCTTCATACCCTGGCGGAACGGGTGTTTCACCAGCTCCATCTCGGTAACCATATCGGCGATCTCGATCATGTCTTCCCTGGCGTTGCGGCCGGTGAGCACGACGTGGGTCATCTCCGGCTTCTCAATTTTCAGGAACCCTGTCACATCCGCGATGTCAAGATAGTTATAACGCAGGGCAATGTTGATTTCGTCGAGCAGTACCATGCGGTTGCTTTCATCCCGGATCAGCTCCTTTGCTTTTTCCCAGGCGGCCTGGGCCATATCTGTATCGCGGGTCTTGTCCCGGGTTTCCCAGGTAAAGCCCTCACCCATCGTATGGAATGAACATAAGTCGCTGAACCTGTCCAGGATCAGGTCACGTTCGCCGGTGCGCATGCCCCCCTTGATGAACTGCACCACGGCACATTTCCGCCCGTGGGCGATGTGGCGGAAGATCATGCCGAAGGCTGCGGTCGATTTACCCTTGCCCTTGCCGGTGTTGACGATGATCAGACCCTTTTCTTTGGTCTTCGTGGTCATAATCCTGTCACGGATAGCCTTCTTTTTGGCCATCTTCATCGCGTGGCGGTCTGCGCTTTCATTCATGTGTGTCTCCTTTGGTCCGACAATGGTGCCAACATTCACACAAGCCAACCCCGAGGGCGCGGTCGACCTGCGTGTAAACGGCGTTGCGTAAAAAATGCAGAATATGGCGTAATCTGCGGCAGTCGCGACGTTTTTACCCTATCGCAGCGGAGGCGTTTTGCGTACACTCTCCCGAGACTGACTCGGATCCCCCATCGGCAGATCCCGAAACCGGATAAGGAGAAACGCCCATGAAAGTGCTTGTGCCCGTTAAACGCGTGATCGACTACAACGTAAAGGTCCGTGTGAAGGCGGATGGTACCGGCGTCGATTTGGCTAACGTAAAGATGTCGATGAATCCCTTCGATGAAATCGCTGTGGAAGAGGCAATCCGCCTGAAAGAAACTGGCAAGACTGACGAAATTGTGGCCGTATCCATAGGCGTAAAGCAGGCACAGGAAACCCTGCGAACCGCGCTCGCTATGGGGGCTGACCGGGCGATCCTGGTTGTGGCCACTGATGATGTACACACGGACATTGAGCCTCTGGCTGTCGCCAAGATCCTGAAAGGCATCGTGGATGAAGAACAACCGGGCCTGGTGATCTGCGGTAAGCAGTCAATCGACAACGACATGAACGCCACGGGCCAAATGCTGGCAGCGTTATGCGGCTGGTCTCAGGCAACTTTCGCCAATGCGGTAGATATCAATGGCGACAATGCCACCGTGACCCGCGAGGTGGATGGCGGCCTGCAAAAGATCAGGGTCAGCATGCCTGCGGTCATTACCACTGACCTGCGTCTGAATGAGCCGCGCTACGCATCCCTGCCCAACATCATGAAGGCGAAAAAAAAGCCGCTTGATGAAAAGATACCGTCTGACTATGCCGTTGATGTGTCACCGCGTCTGGCCATCGTAAAAACAGAAGAGCCCGCCAACCGCGCCACTGGTGTGAAGGTTGGCTCAGTCGATGAACTGATTGCAAAACTCAAGGACGAAGCGGGGGTTATCTAATGACTGTTCTTCTTGTTGCAGAGCTATCCGGCGGTGAGCTGGCACTCGACGCAACCGCCAAGGCTGTGACCGCCGCAAGGGAGCTCGGTGATGTGCACGTGCTTTGTGCAGGCAGCAACTGCCGGGGTGCGGCGGTAGAATCTGCGAAAATCGATGGCGTGACCAAGGTATTGTGCGCTGACGACCCGGCACTTGACAACCAGCTGGCTGAAAACACGGCGAACCTGATCGTTGGCATGGCCGATGCCTACGACCACATCGTAGCACCCGCAACCAACAGTGCCAAGAACATCCTGCCCCGCGTCGCGGCACTGCTGGATGTCATGGTGATTTCAGACATCACTGCGGTGGTCGACGGCGACACGTTTGAACGCCCGATCTACGCCGGTAACGCGATCCAGACTGTAAAATCCGGCGATACGAAAAAGGTCGTATCCATCCGGACAGCAGGCTTTAACGCTGCAGGGTCTGGCGGGTCTGCCGCCGTGGAAGACGTGGGCGGTGCTGTTGGCTCAGGGCTGTCTGAATGGATTGAAGACAAGGTTTCTGAAAGCGACCGCCCGGAATTGACATCGGCCAAAATCGTCGTCTCCGGTGGCCGCGGCGTTGGATCGGAGGAATCCTTCAAAATCATCGAAGCACTGGCGGACAGACTGAACGCTGCCGTCGGGGCATCCCGTGCCGCCGTCGATTCGGGCTATGCACCGAACGACTGGCAGGTCGGCCAGACCGGCAAGGCTGTGGCACCGGATCTGTACATCGCCTGCGGTATTTCCGGTGCAATCCAGCACTTGGCTGGCATGAAAGATTCCAGGGTCATCGTGGCGATCAACAAGGATGAAGAGGCACCGATCTTCCAGGTCGCCGATTACGGTCTGGTGGCAGACCTTTTTGAAGCTGTACCGGAGCTAACCGCCAAACTGTGAAATCACCCCGGGGACAGCGAAAAACCGGGCATCCGCATCTTTTGGGGGTTATATACCTGACTATACAGCTTCCCCCCGGGCAGAAAGACTGGTGCCCGGTTTTCGCCTTAATGTAAATCCAGGGCCAGGCGCAAGGGTCAGATACGGGGGGTAACGCCTCCTTTATCGGGCTTTAAGTGCCGATTAACCGGTCGGTCTTTCACCTTATACGGGCTTGCAGGGATTCAGGACGCAAGAACCCGCCCGCACCGATGACGGGGAAGTGCACACACCGGCCCTTGCGCATTAGACAGCGCGTGAAGGAACCGGAGGGGGTGTGGCGGACGCGGGCACAAATGTATGCGCATGGTGCCCGACCGGCACGGCCATCGTTGCAGGGGATGTGGCAGAAAGTTTGATGAACCCGGCTATCGGGAACCTGACCATAACCTGCCACGCCCGGACGGCGGGCCGAATGGCTATGCCAGACCGTGTGGTGCCGTGCGGCCCCTGCAACACACCCCAAGGCAGCACCTGTACGCTTTCATGGCTGCGCAGGGAAAACAAAAGCAGGGCATGTATGCGGTGAAGGATGCAGTATTCGGGCGTCTAATCAAATATATAATCCCCTATAAATGGGGGTTTAAACGCCGTTTAAACGGTCATGTATCGGGCTTTAAAGGCCGATTACCCGGTCGGTTTTTCAGGGTGTTACGGGCAGGCAAGGGATTCGGGGCGCAAGACCCTGCCGCCGATGACGGGGAAGCGGGTGCCCTTCCTGCGTGTCAGAGGGTTTGTTTTGCGGGACAAAGACGCGGGATAAGGCCCATGCCCGCGCCCGGCCAGGCAGCTGTATGCATGCATGCCGGAAACGAATCGCCGGCCCGCAACAGGAGAAATCCCATGTTAAACCACGTTTATGCTGAACTTTCCGCTTTTCCCGTGCCGGGAGAGTTCATCTGCGCCTGCACTGGCGGGCTGAAAAATAAAAAAAAGGGGGGGGTTCCCGCTGGCCAGGGTGCCATTGCCCGTGCGGCACCGCCCCCCAGGCCTGTCATCGCCGCAGGGGCGCAACGGCCAGGCGGTGCGGCGGCCCAGGCAAACGGGCCACCCCCGGCGGGATAGCCCGTTGTATTTCTGTTTTGGCCCGGGGTTTCCCTGCCCCGGCCTCGCCACCCGTCATGTCGTCGCCCTTGCTCCCGACCAGCGTGTCGTCGCCGGTATAGCCATGCAGGGCGTCATCGTCGCGGCCCCCTTTCAGCGTGTCGTTGCCCCCTCGCCATACAGGGCATCCTTACCCGACCCGCCATACAGCATGTCGTTGCCGGTATAGCCATCCAGGCGGTCGTTCCCGGCACCTCCGTAGAGCCGGTGGGCACCTTCGAAGCCCGTTCCACGGTCGTCGCTGTCGGTGCCGCCGGCTTCCAAAACGAGCAGGCCGTTGTAGTAATCTTCGCGGGCTTTCATGAACTCGGCCGTCAATGCACCAGATTCATCGTACCTGTCAGGTCCTGAGGGGAATACGGGACCGGAATCTTGCCATGGTTTTGCTCCTTTTTCAGGTTGGCTTTCGGGTTTGCGATTCGATTCAGGGGGGCAGGAAAAGTTTTTGCCAGGGTTTGTCAGCCGCTAACGAAGTCAAAGAGGTAACTTTCGCCATTTTCCCCTATGGCGTCTTCCAGCTGCTGCCAGGTCACATTCAGGGTGATGCCCGCATCATTTTCCGGTGCGGGGCTACCGGATACGGCAGATGCCGGTGCCGGTGTCCGGCCAGGACCATACCCCCGTCACAGGGGTTTTGGTGGCCGGAAGGCCAGAGGGGAGAGGAGGCCTGTGAAACCGGGCGTACGCCCCGGGCAACCGCGGGGGGTGCCCTGGCGGCCCCGGCGATGCCCATGGCGCGTGTTGCCGGGCCTGATACCGGGGCACCGGGGATTATCCGCCCGATGATCCGTTTCCGGGCGCAGGTGCCGGCAGGCGTGGCGCGTTACCCGCCGTACGGGTCACGCAGTTTCGGGCCGGCTTTTATCATGGTCACGGACTATTACGCCAGTGCCAGTGACGCTGTCGTTGTATGCGCACTGATCGGAACGGCGGAGGCGATTGAAACCCTGGACGGCATTATCAGCATGCCAGGGCCGGACGACATCTGTATCGGCCCGGCTGATCTGTCGCCGGGGAGCACACAGGGGCAGCCGCCCCCGGGGCCGGACCGGCAAGAGGCAGACATGCAGGAGCTTATCCGAACCGTTGCCGCCCGGATCCTGGGGCCCGGTTCCTGGGGATTGTGGTTTGGGGGCCGGTATCCCTTGCCTGTGCAGCAGTATGCGGCACAGGCTGCGGAACGGAGGGTTGGCAGGGTCACTGTCAGCGGGGATGTGCGGCGTTGGCCGCGGCGGCACAGACAATCGGGAAAGCCGGTGCCTTGCCGGGCAGCGGGCAGAGGTCTGGCCGGGCGGTGCCGCTTGACAGGGCCGTGCGGGCAGGCGCATAAATGCGTTTCGTGCGGCAGGGGCAGGCGGGCTGAATCCCGGATGCGCATGCCTGGCAGGATGACAGAATTCCGCAACGGAATATCCCGATGAACACCACTCCTGATCACGCCGGTCTGAAGCAGAAACAACGCGCCCTGCGCGCAGGCTTTCCCGAAACCATGGCCCTGCGTGTGCATCGCACCATCAGCTGGGTCGGGCGGGCCGAAACCTGCGGCAACGATCAGGATGCCCGCTTTTTGTTTCTGTGGATCGCTTTCAACGCGGCTTACGCCGATGAAACCGAATTCCAGCCGGCCTTTTCCGGTCAGCGGGCGGCATTCCGTGACTATTTTGAAAAGATAGTCCGCCTTGACGCGGATCGGCGTATTTATGATGCGCTGTGGCGGCGTTTTCACGGCCCTGTGCGTCTTCTGATGCAGAATCGCTATGCTTTCAGTGGTTTCTGGCAGCATCATAACGGGATTGCCGGATGTCAGGATTGGGACGCCCGGTTTGCCGATTCAGCCCGGTCCTTTGCCCGTGCCTTTCAGGACGGGGACTGCGCACGGGTTCTGTTTTTTGTCTTTGACCGGCTTTATGTGGTGCGCAACCAGCTGGTTCACGGCGGGGCCACATGGAACAGCCGGGTTAACCGGGCGCAGGTTCGGGACGGGGCAGAAATCCTGGGATTTCTGATGCCGGTATTCACGGACATCATGATGGATAACCCGGCGCAGGATTGGGGAAAGCCGTTTTATCCTGTGGTTTCCTGATCCGTGGCCCAAGCCAACGGTTCCGGCCGGGGGCATTAGTTACCTGCGCCGGTGCCCTGTTCCCCGTCCGGCAGGTCACCGCCACGGGTATTGGCCGCCTGCGCCGGCCTTTGGGCATTATAGCGCGCCCGTTTCCCGGTGCAGTTTCCAAAACACATCGTGTGTTCTGATTTTAGTGTTTCTTTCCGCTATGTCGGTTACTGACAGGCCGTGAGCGGTTTGCGCTTTCAGGCTGGCCCCTGCCTCTATCAGGATGTTCACGATTTCGGGGGTGCCTTTCCACGCGGCCCAGTGCAGCGGGGTCCATTTGAACCTGCTCAAGGCATCTGTATTGGCCCCTGCCTCTATCAGGGTGGTCACGACCTCGGGATTTTCGTATTTGACGGCAACATGCAGCGGGGTATTCTGGGCGAAATCACCCAGTTCTGTGCTGGCCCCGGCCTTGACCAAGGCTGCCATGGCATCCAGGTTGCCGCTGCTTACGGCCCGGTGCAGGGCGGTTCTTCCGGCACTGTCCCGGGCGTTGACACGGGCCCCGGCCTCCAGCAGGACCGACAGCACGTCGGTGCTGCCACTGCTTGTGGCCCGGTGCAGGGCGGTTCTTCCGGCACTGTCACGCGCATCTGCATCGACGCCTGCCTTGAGCATGTCGGCTACGATTGTTGTTTGCCCAAACTCTGCCGCGCAGTGCAGGGGGGATTGGCCACGATTGTTCAGCAGTTCGGTGTTGATGCCCGCGTTGAGCAGCGCGGTCACGATTTCCTTTTGGCCGAATTTTGCCGCGAAGTGCAGGGCGGTCCAGCCTGCGGTGTTCACCGCGTTAATATCGGCGGCGGCGTTGATCAGTTCCGCCAGGGTATCAAGGTTGCCCGCGACCGCCGCGAGGTGAAGAGGGGTTCTGCCATCGCGATCCTGCGCATCGACGCGGGCACCTGCGCTGAGCAGCAGCGACATAATTTCACGTGTGCCGAACCCCGAGACGATATGCAACGGGGTTCTGCTGTCACGGTCCGCGGCCTCGGTATCGGCCCCTTCATCAAGAAGTGCGGCTACCAGTTGCGGTTCGCCAATACCTGCGGCAATGTGCAGGGGGGCAAGTGAGCTTTTGATTTGTGTGAGCACTTCTGCATCCGATTCTTTCGCGGTGTCATCGATGGTGGTTTCACCCCGATATGAAATATACCGGGGTGATAATAATTCAAGGGAAGCGGGGGAAGATCAAGGCGTTTCCCCCCCGGGCAGTACCACGGGAAATCATCCGAACTCCCCCAGCAGAAAGCTGCCGTCCGCATTGGTGATGTGGAAATCATCCTGTTCCAGGGCCGTGTGATCTATCCCGGTCAGGGTCAGGGTACTTGTTATACCGTCGCCGCGGTCCAGGGTGATCACCGTATCTTCCCCGCTATCGCCAATGGTCAGGTTATCGCCGTATACGATCCCGTATGGCTTTATCCGGATCGTATCCGTCCCGAGTTCAAAATCGGTGATGGTCGCCCCGCCAAGGTTGGTTGTGTGGAAGATGAATACATCGCTTCCGCCCCCGCCGGCCAGGGTATCCGCCCCGCCACCGCCATGGAGGCGGTTATCGGAGGCATCCCCGATCAGGCTGTCGGCATGTTGTGATCCGCGCAGGTTTTCCATATTGCGGAGCACATCGCCCTGGGCATGGCCCCCGGTGTTGGTCGCCCCGGCGACGAGGCTGACAGTCACCCCCGCGTCCGATTTCCGGTAATTGGCCCAGTCCCGGTCATCCCCGCCATCCAGCGTGTCGGCCCCGGCTTCGCCCTCAATCTTGTCGCGGCCATCCCCGCCGTTGATGGTATCGGCCCCGGCACCGCCCATGATGCGGTTGGCCTCCCCATTTCCGGTCAGGCTGTCGGCATGCCGTGACCCGCGCAGATATTCGATATCGATGAGCACATCGCCCTGGGCATGGCCCCCGGTGTTGGCCGCCCCGGCAACGAGGCTGACAGTCACCCCCTGTTTGGAGCCGCCATACTGTGCCCAGTCCATGCCTTCACCGCCATTGAGCGTGTCGGCCCCGCTGGCACCGGCCAGTTTATCCAGGCCTGCCCCGCCCAGCAGGGTATCGTTTCCGGCACCGCCGTGCAGTTTGTCGTTCCCTCTGGCACCGTTCACGGTATCGTTGCCCTGGCGGCCGGAAATCGTGTCGTCGCCAATCCTGCCCCGCAGCCTGTTGGCTTCCGCATTGCCAAAGATGATGTCGGCCCAATCTGATCCATCAACATTTTCTATATTGACGTAGCGGTCGCCTTCGGCCCAGCTGCGGCTGCCCGCACCGGTATATTTGTTGTACGCGGGGGCAGTGGCGGTTTCATCCGCCGGGGTTGCCGGGTCATCCACGACAGGCACACGGGCCGCAAGGTCCACGGTCACCGGGCGAGGCGCATAGTAGTAGCTTACCATATCGGTGCCTGTCAGGCCGTCAATCCATTCCGGCCTCTCTGCGGCGAGAAACTGGTTAGCGTGCTGGCTGCCTGTTCTGGCTTCGGGGGGCGTTGTCATGGGGTTGCTCCTTTCGAATTTCGAATTGCGGGTCCGGTTGTGCCGGATATCGTTTTACGGGCGGGGTTGCAAGCGTTTTAGACGATTTCGGCACGGGGGGGTGATTTTGCGCAGGGGCAGGTGGCAGGCACAGGCCGCAACCGGCACTTGACACCCCCGCTGACCGGCGGCGATAATTAAGACGCCGGGACGCCGGGACGCCGGGACGCCGGGACGCCGGGACGCCGGGACGCCGGGACGCCGGGACGCCGGGACGCCGGGACGCCGGGACGCCGGGACGCCGGGACGCCGGGACGCCGGGACGCCCGACCTGTGTGCGGGCCGGGGCCCGTGCGGTATTCTTTTGGCGTTGCATGCTCATGGGCCACCTATCTGGGGCAGCGGCCGTGCGGCGTCAAGGGGGTTTTGCGGCGGGCGGCTTTTTATGGCTTTTCGTGCGGCATTATACGGGAAAGGACTGGCCACCCCCGGCCAGCGAACCCTGGCCGGGCAGGCGGTAAAACCGCGGGACTCATGCGGTGCGCAACCGGGGGTCGATTTTCGGCACAGAACCCTGGTGCGGGGTGCAGCGGGCGGAACCGGTGCCCCTTTGCCTTCAGGCCGCTTGTGGCAGGCGTAACCGGTGCCCGATTCCGTCCACGGCGGCTTTTTCATCGCCCCGGAAAATCGGCAGCATCAGGCCACGGTTTTGCGCCCGCTGGAATTTTTTCCTGCTCAGGGGGCGCATGTCCGGCTCTTCAATCAGCGCAATGATCTGGATGTTTTCCCGCCTGTGACGTTCCGCTTCCATTTGAAGAAGCAGGGCTTCGTTCAGCTTATCGTTGGATGTCGCGAAACAGAGTGCCCCTGTTTTGGTATCCTGGGCTTTTGGCCGAATGATCAGGTCCGCCGGAAATTCGGAAAATTCGTCATCGACCGATGTATTTTCATCAAGGGTGGCCTGTGCGCCATACCGCCGGGTCAGTGCCGCCAATGCGTCATCCCGAAAGGTTGAACGAACCGCTTCGCGCGTCGGCAGCTCCAGGTCGCGCACACGGATGAGGGCGGACAGGAAGCGGATCATGGCCGGGCCCAACCGGCCCCGGTCAAAGGGTTTGCTGCGGATTTCACAGGTGTCCTGATCCCGGAAGGCATCGCCCTGTTTCAGGATTTCTTCCAGCAGCTTTGCCCGGCCGCCCCCGTCTATGGGAATCCCTGATCCCTTGAGTTGCGCAAGATATGCGCCGTCATCTTCCAGACGAAACCCGTCACCGTCTTCAACAACATAGAACCCGATTAGGTCGCCGGACTGATCGGGAAACGGGGTGCCGACAGCGTAACCGCACGGCACCGGATTGACAGAGATCGCCGCACAGAATGTTTTGCAAAGATCGTGTTCCAGCCCCTGCGCATCAATCATATCAGGGTGCCTCTTTGATCCTGAATCCGGAAGAAGGTTTTGGCCGCTTCCCAAAATCCGTTTTCGGTCCATGCGCTGTTGCGCCGATGATGCCTGCCCGCCGCCGGAATGCGGGCAAGATTATCCAGCCCCGCCGGCCCGGTTTCAACGCCGCCCCGGTGACAGTGCGCATGGGCGTGAAGCCCCGGATGGGTTCCGTGATGGTCAAGACAGCCTGCCACGGATGCCGTTCCCTTGTCACCTGATACCATCAGGATTGCCCGCCAGTTGTCCCTGCCGGGATTGCACCGTGCCGGCAGAACATACCGGTTGGCGGCACAGCGGGCCGTACCGGAACGCCATTGCCACCCGGCGCGAATCGGTATTGTCCTGGGGAAAACCGGTGCGTGTTTCGGGCCCAGGTCGGTCCTTTTCCACCCCGTGTCAGACAGAAGCGTCTTTTGCGCTGTTATCAGATGCCGGACGCGCATCCGTGCCTCCCTTAATCCATCCCGCACTATTGCGCAATTGTTACACACCAAGGCACCCCCGCAAAAGGTGCAATCACGGACTGGTCGCCCGGGTGTGGCAGAATTACGGGCATTTGCGCCGTTTCTTCCTTGCGGGTATGGCTGGCGGCGGGTCTGTTATGGCCGCGTAGCGGCGGAACAGGTGGTCCACGCGGGCGCGTTCAGACGGGAACGGGGGGCGGGGCGATACAGGCGGTCCACGGCGCGGTCGTTGGCCTGATGCGCCCGGCGCAGGTTTCGGGGCATGGTGTCGGGGTTATACGGGGCAGCCAAGGTGGTGCCCGGCTGTGCGGCACCGGGTGCAGGAAAATTCGGGAAAGAAAGACGGGCCATTTGGCACCCTTTCCCGTCAGAAATTTGCGCCTGATAGTGCAGAATACCCTGGATATTTTGGCGATATTACTTTGCATAAAAAAAATTATACTGTCGTATTGAATCACGAAAACAACGATTATATCAGACGTTTAACGTAAAGAACCTGAGGAAAATATGACGCAGAAACACGAGAAATTCCGCGCCCTTGCCGAGAGCAGGACAAACAGGGCCCTTGATGCCATCCTGCGCATCGGGAAGCTTTCAAACCGCCAGAGCTATGAATGGGAGGAGGCCGAGGTGCGCAAAATCGTCAGGGCCCTGCGCGACGCCGTTGCGGACGTTGAGAAAAAATTCACATCTTCGCAGGGAACTAGGGAAGACATGTTCAAACTGTAGGGGGGGGGTTCGGATGACCGATGAAACTCAAAATCTGTGCCCGGCGCGGCGGGGGGGCGCACGGGGGAAACATGTTTGATTTACGCGACGTTCCGGTATCCCGCATACCCGTTGTAAATGTTGCCACGGTCCCGCAACGCAGCCCCTTGCGCTATCCCGGCGGCAAAACATGGTTAATCCCTCATATTCGGGAATGGCTGGGAAATTCCGGCCCTGATAGTCTGATAGAGCCCTTTGCCGGTGGAGGGACCGTTTCCTTAACCGGTGTTATGGAAAACCTGGTTTCGACCGCATTGATGATCGAAATAGACCCGAAGGTTGCCGCGTTCTGGCGTTCAGTGTTGGAACACGGAACGATTCTTAAAGAGCGGATTCTGCAATTCGAACCGACTATAGAACGCCTAAGGGAAATTGAGCGATCAACGCCGTCCTGCGTTTTGGAAAATGGTTTCCGCACGCTGGTTCTGAACCGCACCCGACGCGGCGGCATTCTGGCAAAAGGTGCCTCTTTTACCCGCAGGGGTGAAAACGGCAAAGGCGTTGTGTCCCGTTGGTATCCTGAAACCCTGGCCGACAGGCTGGCGGCCATTCAGGATCATGCCGCAAGAATTTCATTTACCGAAGGGGATGCGCTGAATCTGCTGCCGGCCTTGTTGCGGGGCCGGGGGGGAAATGCGGCGGTATTTATCGACCCCCCATATACGGCCGGCGGTGGAAAACGGGCTGGTTCCCGCCTGTATGACCATTCCTTCGTTGACCATGGGGCGTTGTTTTCGATGATGGCAGA
Organism: Paracoccaceae bacterium; assembly: GCA_014323795.1. Lineage (GTDB taxonomy): Bacteria > Pseudomonadota > Alphaproteobacteria > Rhodobacterales > Rhodobacteraceae > Amylibacter. The sequence continues at coordinate 169,164 of JACONK010000018.1, forward strand.
CTACAGGCCGAATTTCATGATGACTTATGACGCAGCACCCGAAATTGTTGAACTTGCAAGAAAACACGGCTTTCACGCGGCGGCCTTGTCAATGAAAAACGGCCACCATAACCGGATTGCTGAACTCGTCATCACGCCGGCCCCGATCTTTGTATGAGCGTGCGGTATCAGATTGCCGAGTGGTTTGGGCAGCCTTTCCAGAACCTGACAGTGACTGAGCGACAAGCCTTCGCACGCTCAGCACTGGAAATCGATCCGGTGCCTTGTTGCCCATATCAGGGAGGAACACCGATATGTGGCAAGCGGGGAGGTGTTTGCTCAATACGAAAAGGGTGTGAAACTCCTGTAATCACCTGCCCGCACCGCTTTGGCCAGGGTGATTTATTGCCTTCATGGTTGTCACGCATCGCAGGGTTCCCGGAAGTTTATTTGGCGACTGAAGTACTGTTCATGCGCTCCCCCGCTACCGGCCGGGCGGCCGGGCGTATTGATTTGGTTGTTGCCCGGGACAAGGGCGCAGGTTCGTGGTTTGGCCTGGAAATACAGGCAGTTTATTTTTCCGGAAAGGGGATGTCAGCAGATTTTGAGGTGCTGCGGAAGAACACGGACATTCCCCCGCCGGAACCAACCGCATTGCGCCGCCCGGATTGGCGTTCCTCCAGTGCAAAACGACTTATGCCACAATTACAAGTCAAGGCACCGACCTTGCGACGGTGGGGAACAAAACTGGCGGTTGCGGTTGACCGTCCCTTCTTCGAATCTATAGGCGGGCCATCAGAGACACCATCCCGGGACTTGAATGAAGGCGATATCATCTGGCTCGTCCCCCAAATCACAGACGATTATCGTCTGGTGGAATATCATTGGGAGGTTCTGTCTCTTGAGGAATCCAGCGACAAGTTGCTTTCTGCCGAAACGATCAAGCGAGATGAATTCGAACGTGCGTTGCGAACCAGGTTGCGGTGCCTGGGCAAGAAATAGGGGGTTTTCGGATGACCGATGAAACCAGATGTCTGTGCGAAAAACTCCTTCGGGCTGATGAGGAAGACGATGTGGTCTCGCTGCTTCAAAAGGCAGGCTATTGGGATGATCACCGCTACTGGCGACACTATGGGGATATTGAGAATAACTGGGGCCAGAGCGGCAATCAGCAAAGCTTGGCCGAAGCGGCACTGGCCGAAAAGATCGTCAATTCGGTTGATGCGCGGCTGATCAATGAATGCCGGAAGAGAAACATGAAACCGGAAGACAATGATGCACCGCCGACGCCCCGCGCCGCTGTGGCCCGTTTCTTTGAAAACAGCACAGGCGAGAAGATCGCGACAGGTGGCTACATCGAAGATTGGGACGCAAAGAAAACCCGTGACATCGCCAAAGGAATCACATTGACGGCGACGGGCAAACGCCCCAAAGGGCTCAATATCACCGTCTCGGATTGCGGCGAGGGGCAAAGCCCTGACAAGCTTCCTGACACGATCCTGTCGCTGTCAAAGAACAACAAGCAGTACATTCACTTTGTGCAGGGGCAGTTCAACCAAGGCGGCACCGGGGCACTGCGCTTCTGCGGAGATCGCAACCTTCAGCTTGTGATTTCCAGGCGCAATCCGGATCTCCTGCCTGATTGTGCAAGCGTACGAGATCGTGAATGGGGCTTTACCGTCGTGCGTCGTGAATATCCCGACGATACGCGGGATGGGCGGAAGAGTTCAGTCTACACCTATCTTGCACCGGTTGGCATTGGCGGGGGTGCGCGGGATCGCTGTGGCAATGTTTTGTCTTTTGCTGCTGAAAGCTTCGGTATCTATCCCGATGATGAAAAGCCCTATGGCCGCGAAGCGCGTTATGGCACGGCCATCAAGATGTTCGACTACCGGTTTACCGGGGAAAAATCAAACATTTTGCGCGGCCAGAGCCTTCTGAGTCGCCTTGATCTTCTTCTGCCCGAGATCGCCCTGCCCGTGCGCTTCTACGAATACCGCACTAACAAGGCCGGGAGTTATCTGGATGTTGGCAGCCGGCGCAAAAATCTCTTCGGCCTGCTTCGCAGGATCAGGGACAGCGACAACGTGGAAAGCGGCTTTCCGGTAAACATTCCGTTCCAGCCCAACGGCGAGAAACTCATCGCCCGTGTCTTTGCGTTCGTTCAGGCTGGCTCAGCCAAGGAAAAAGATGACGATGATGCCCCTTCAACCGCCAAGAAGCTTGGCGGGGTGCGCAGTTATCGCAAGCGCGAAGGCATTGTCTTCATGCGCAACGGTCAGACCCAGGGCAGCCTGCCGAAGGATTTTTTCCGCCGTGAGGCGGTGAAGATGAAACCGCTTGCCGATGATCTTCTGGTCTTTGTCAACTGCGATGGCCTGTCTAACAAGACACGCGAGAATTTGTTCATGTCAAGCCGTGACAGGCTGACCGACAATGAATTCAAGAAAATGCTTGTGGATTCACTCGAAAAGACCATCCGTGACTGTTCCGAACTCAAAGCGTTGCGCAACAAACGCCAGCAGGAGCGCACACAAGAACGCCTCGAAGACGACAGGCCGCTCGCTGATGTTCTGCAATCCCTAAAATCGCCCAACCTGCTGGCCAAGATATTGAACCCTGGACAGAGGATACCAACACCGTTCAGGACCGTCCCGACAGGCAGCGATCCGAAAGAGGAGTTCAAGGGAGAATTCTATCCCACCTTTTTCAAAAACAAAGGCGCGGAATACGGCAAAACACTTGACAGGGTATGCCCGATCAACAATAGGATGCGCCTGACCTTTGAGACGGATGCGCAGAACGACTATTTCACCCGCGCATCCGAGCGCGGCGCGTTTGATCTGACCTGGACAGGCCGCGACGGGGCCGAGTCCAAGACCAGCCCGGTCGGACCGACCCTGAAAAACGGCATCGCAACCGTCATGGTTGATTTGCCCGGCGAGGCCAAAGTTGGCGGTGAGATTGAGTTTATCGCCCGCACATATGATACACTTCACCAGTTTGAAAACCGTATCAAGGTGACAATCCAGACCGGGGCTGCACAGCACACGGGCGGAAGCGGTGGACGCAAGCCGCCGAAGGACAAAGATGGTGCAGAACGGGAACGGCCCGGAAAACTGGCATTGCCGGAGATCGATCCCGTTCATCGTGAACGTTGGAAAGAACAAGACTTCGATGAATTCACAGCGATGAAAATTAAGAGCCTTGGATATGATAAGAATGAGACATCCGAACTTTATGAGTTCAAGGTTAACATGGACAACGAGCCCCTGATGAACGAAGCCAAGGCCAAGCGGCTTTCAAAAGAGGAGGTAAATAACCTGAGAAAGCAATTCATGTATGCCAACGTGCTGATTGGCATGTCAATGATATTGGAAGACAAGCATGGCAGCAAGAAGCCTGCAGAGGCCGATGAGGATACGCCGTCTGAGTACGTTGAAGATAAGGTTGAGTGGACATGCCGTGCGCTCGCCCCGTTTATTCCGGCACTGATCTCTTTAGGATCGATTGATCTGGAAACCGATGACAGGATCGAAGGACTTGAAGACAGTGCCTAACCGCACATCTTTCGATGCACCAGAACAACCTCACGCGCACTTGGTGCATGGGGTTGCTGATGAACATACCAGCCCCGGTTCGGTACATCGCGCCAAAGCCGGCCATTCTCAGCATCAAGCGACGCATCCCGTGGGCGATACTCTTCCAACCCGCAGCTTTGCATCACCTCCAAGTACTTCCTGAGCTGCCAGTCCGGATTTGAAAACCCGACCATCTGGACAATCCTGGTGTCAAAGTCACATATCCGCACCAGTGCCAAAAATATGGATTCCAGGTTGGCAAAATAGGTTTTGAGCTCTTTTTCGTACCGACCACCCAAGGTGTAATACCGTTCGGCATTCCCGTCCAGTTTGTTTGCGATCCAATACGGGGCCGGGGTTTCCCGCCGACCATTGATCTGCCAACGATGATAGCGCACATGAATACCCGGATAGGGCGGGGATGTGACAATCAGCCTGGGGGCACCGGTCTTTGTCACTGGTCCGTGTTCATGAATCCGGCTGGCATCGCAATTCAGGATCGTTGGGGACGGGATGTTGGGATGATGAACCACCTCCCGCTGCAAATCCTCCATGCCTTTCAGCATTCTATGGAAATACCTGGTGATCCGCCCGCGCAGCTCGCTTATCGTCATGAGGCACTTGCGATTGTCGAGCGATAATTGGGCAGCGCGCAGAACCACGCAGCGGGCGAATTGTTCCAGCCTTGCGCTGTTCAGGGTTTCGATGTGCCTAAGGGCTGCGGCGATCAGGTTTCTGTGGCGCCAGGTTTCAGTCCCCTCCAGGTGGCGAAAATATCCCTGCGCCTGCCAGTTACAATAACGCTGTGCGTCCCGGGATATCCTGAGGGCGCGTTCAAAGCCCGGACGCCAAAGCCTCAATTGCAGGGTTTCATCTTCGGTCAAAACCGTTGACTTCACCGTGCTGACGAAGATCGCCAGTTCGTTAATGTCGGCCCCGATACAACGCCGCCCGGCCCGCAGGGCCTCAACAGCCGTGGTGCCGCCGCCAACAAACGGGTCAAGCACCAGGTCGCCCGGTTCCGTGAATACATCAATGGCTTCGCGGGCGAAGCGGGGGGAAAACCTTGCCGGATAGCGATAGAAATTATGGGTTGCGCCCTGAACCCGCGTCCGATCCTGGGCCGCTGATTTTAGGCGGCTGAAATGCCCGTCTGGTAAAATCCTGTCCATTTGGCTGCCTCTTACCGGGAAGGAATCCGCAGGGCAATCCGGGGGCAAGGCCCCGGAAAGGCCCTCCGCCGCGCCCTGACGTTTCAGCGTTGCGCGGTTTGCCAGGCCGGGTGCACCCAGGGCTGTGCGTTGGATGGCGGCAGGGGCGGGCGGCCGAGGATGTGGTCGCCGGCCTTTTCCCCCACCATGATGGACGGGGCGTTGAGGTTGCCATTGGTGATTTGCGGAAAAACGGAACTGTCCGCCACCCGCAGCCCGGCAACCCCGATCACGCGGCATTCCGGGTCCACCACCGCCCGGCGATCATCGGCGGCGCCCATGCGGCAGGTGCCGCAGGGGTGGTAGGCACTTTCCACATGATCGCGCACAAAGGCGTCCTGGGCATCATCGGCCAGAACATCCACCCCCGGCAGGATTTCACCGCCGTAACAGGGGGCCAGGGCGGGCTGGGCAAAGATTTCCCGCGTCAGGCGGATGCAGGTGCGGAAATCTGCCCAATCCTGCGGGTCAGACATATAGTTGAACAGTATCCTTGGCGGTTCCCTGTGATCCGCGGAGCGCAGGGTCACCGCCCCGCGGGAGGCACTGCGCATCGGCCCGACATGGGCCTGGAAGCCGTGGCCCCTGACAGCGGCCCGGCCATCATAGCGCACGGCGAGAGGCAGGAAATGAAACTGGATATCCGGGTATTCCACCCCGGCCCGGGACCGGATAAACCCGCCGCTTTCAAACTGGTTGGACGCCCCCGGCCCGGTTTTGGCCAGCAGCCAGCGCACCGCCGCGCGCACCTTCCCCGGCAGGGTCCAGTATTTGTACAGCGACACCGGCTGCCGGGCCCGGGCCTGGATGCAGATTTCCAGGTGATCCTGCAGGTTGTGCCCGGTTCCTGGCCGGTCGGCGCGGACCCCTATGCCGTGCCGGCGCAGCTCTTTCGCCGGGCCGATCCCGGACCGCAGAAGAAGCGCGGGGGAATTGAAGGCCCCCGCCGCGATCACCAGTTCGCGCCCGGCGCGGATGGTTTGCATGCTGCCGCGGATGTCCGCCTCCACCCCGGTTGCCCGCTGCCCGGCAAAGGTGATCCGGGCCGCGAGACCGCGGATCAGGCGCAGGTTTTTCCGTTTCAGCGCCGGTTTCAGATAGGCACTTGCCGCCGACCAGCGCACGCCGTTGCGGATGGTCTGATCCAGCGGGCCAAAGCCTTCCTGCCGGGCACCGTTGCAATCATCTGTCAGCGGGTAGCCGGCCTGCCGCCCGGCCGCCACAAAGGCCCTGGTCAGGGGGTTGTCGCGGCGGCCGCGGCGGATATGCAGCGGGCCATCCCTGCCGCGCCAGGCCGGATCACCGCCCTGGCCGCAGGCATCCCAGCATTCCATGCGATTGTAATAGGGCAGCACATCCGCCCCGGCCCAGCCCGCGGCCCCCATGGCCGCCCAGGTGTCAAAATCGCGCATATGGCCGCGCACATAGACCATGCCGTTGATCGAGGATGACCCGCCCACAACCTTGCCCCGGGGCGCGGCCAGCCGGCGCCCGCCCAGGTGCGGTTCCGGTTCTGTCCGGTAGCCCCAGTCATAGCGGGCCATGTTCATCGGCCAGGACAGGGCACCGGGCATCCGGATGAACGGCCCCGCGTCTGTCCCGCCGTATTCGATCACGATGACAGAATATTTTCCATCCTCTGACAGGCGACAGGCCAGGGCGCAGCCGGCGGACCCGGCACCGATAATCACATAATCCGCCGCGGCGTATGCACCGCCGCTCATTCCCCGGACCGGGTTCCAAAGCGGGGAAAGCGCAGGACCCCGTCCACATCGTTGAGATCCATGTGGTTGCGCATGTAACGTTCCGACGCGATCTTCAGCGGCTGATAATCCCAAGGGAAATAGGCACCGTTGCGCAGGGCCTCATACACCACCCGGCGCCGGGCCTGGGACTGGCGCACCTCCGCATCATAGGCGGCCAGGTCCCATTGCGCATCGGCGGCCCGGCGCAAGGCCGCGCGCACATCGGCACAGGCCGGGTCCGCGGCCCGGTTATCGGTTTCGTGCGGGTCATCGTGCAGGTTGAACAGCTGTTCGGGATCACGCGCGCATCGGGTGTATTTCCAGGGCCCTTCCCGCAGGGCTACGATGGGCGCACAGCTGGCCTCGGCGGCATATTCCATCTTTACCGGTGCCTGCCGCACGGCCCCGTTAGCCAGGCGCACAAGGCTTTCACCATCCACCCAGGGGGCGATTTCGGCCAGCCCAACCCCCGCCAGCTCTGCCAGGGTCGGGGTCACATCGATGGTGCCCACCGGGGCGGCAACCGGCCCCGGGGCCATGCCCGGGGCGGCGATCATCAGCGGCACACGGGCGGAGCCCTCATAGAAGCTCATTTTGAACCACAGCCCCCGTTCCCCCAGCATATCGCCGTGGTCAGACACAAACAGGATCACCGCGTCCTGCCCGGTGGCCTCCAGGGCCTCCAGCACCTCCCCCATCTTCTGGTCAAGATAGGATATGTTGCCGAAATAGGCCCGGCGGGCCCGGCGGATATCCCCCGGCCCGATGTCACAGGCCCGCCAGGCGCAGGCCTCCAGGATGCGTTTGGAATGGGGATCATGATCCTCAAGGGCCAGGGCCGGGATGGCCGGGTCCAGATGGGCGCACCGCTCGTACAGATCCCAATACCGGGGGCGGGTCACATACGGGTCGTGCGGGTGGGTAAAGCTGACGGTCAGGCACCAGGGCCGGGCATCGCCGCTGCGGGCCAGGTCATACACCTTTTGCGTGGCGTGCCAGGCGACCTCATCATCGTAATCCATCTGATGGGAGGCCACCGCCGTGCCCGCCACCTGCACGGCGGCCAGCGTATGATACCACCAGTCAATCCGCGCATCGGGGGTGCGATAATCCGGCGTCCAGCCGAAATCCGCCGGATAGATGTCCGTGGTCAGCCGTTCCTCAAACCCGTGCAGCTGATCGGGGCCAACGAAATGCATCTTGCCCGACAGGCAGGTCTGATACCCGGCCCGGCGCAGGTGATGGGCATAGGTCGGGATGTCAGAGGCAAACTCGGCGGCATTGTCATACACCCGCGTACGCCGCGGCAGCAGGCCGGACATAAACGCCGCCCGCCCCGGCGCGCACAGGGGCGAGGCGGTATAGGCGTTGACAAAGCGCGTGGACCGGGCCGCCAGGCGGCGCAGGTGCGGCACGTGCAGCCAATCCGCCGGACCATCGGGAAACAGCGTGCCGTTCAGCTGATCAACCATAAGGATCAGGATATTGGGTCGGGTCATGGGGTGTGGTTCGGGGGGCGGGCGGTCATCCCGTTTCCTCTGTCATCAGGGTTCACATGGGTTTCGGTGGCCGCCTGGCGCGGATCTCTTCGGAAAGGTATTATAGGTGCGGGAAAGTGGCTGCGGAAGGTCTATTAATTGATGGCCGGATCCGGGTCAGCACCGGGCATGTATCCTTTGCCAGGACACGTTTCAATACGGGTCGAACATGGCTCCGTTAACGCAGCCGCTTCTTCATGCGCTCTATCTGTTCGGGCGAGCCCTCGAAGGTGTAGCCCTTACGGGTCTTTTTCATCCGCACACCGGGACCGGCAGCCTTTCGGAGGATGTCTTCGGTGCGCTTTTCCACGCTGTGCGTCAGGGCCCACCGCAATTGGGCGTCGGAGGTGATCTTGCGACCATTAATTTCGAGATATGCCATCGGGTGTTCCTTTTAATGTCAACCGTTCGGTGGGAAGGGATCCTTGCCATAGGTGCTGCGGGCGCGGATGCGGCCGTTTTTGCCGTGGATCAGCATCTCGCTGCCATGACAAATGGCGATTTTACGGGCGGCCGCGATGGCGGCGCGCTGCGTGGGGTGGACAGAAGATGCACGGGCGTTGCCTGCCCCCTTAACGGCCCAGCCGCGCTTCCGCGGCACAACATGTTGATTTTTATGTTGATTTTTCTTGGGCATTTTCGGCCTCATACGTTGATACTCCTTCATATAGTGAGGTTGGTTGACGAATCTGTCAACCTTGTGTTTAAAATACGTAGATATAAATAGCGTTTATCAACCAAAATCTGCCAGGCAGAGATAATCCATGTTCGGACAAAGGCTTCGGCTGGCCCGAAAGCGGGCCGGCCTTTCCATGCAGGCCCTTGCCGGCCGCGTGACCCCGGGCGTATCGGCGCAGGCCATCAGCAAATACGAGACGGGCAAGATGATGCCGTCCTCGGCAGTGCTGGTCGGCCTGGGCAAAACGCTCGGCGTATCGCTCGACTTCCTGCTGGGCGGACAGGTCGGGGCCTTGCAGAATGTGGAATGGCGGAAGCATTCAACCGCCCCGGTGCGGGATCGTGCCATGGCGGAAGCGGTCGTTATCGAAAGGCTTGAAGAGTATTTCGCCATTGAAGACATCCTTGGCCTGCCCCCGATCAAAGACCCTTGCGCCGGGCTGCGGGTGGAGTGTGTCGCCGATGAGGCCGCCATCGATGCCAAGGCGCGGGAAGTGCGGAATAAATGGAAGCTTGGGATTGACCCGATCCCGAGCATGACCGCGCTGTTGGAAGACAAGGGATTCAAGGTCATTGAGGTTGACCTGCCGAAACGGGTCAACGGGCTGGCCTGTCAGGTTGAGCGGGCGGACGGCACCCTGGCCGAAGTGATCGTGGTCGCGCGCCAAACCAATGCGGAGCGCAGGCGATTCAACCTGGCCCATGAGCTCGCGCACCGGGTTATCACCGGAACCGGCACCCCGGATATCAAACATGAAAAGGCCATGAACCGTTTCGCCGGGGCGTTTCTTGTCCCGCGTGAACATCTGGAAGAGAAGGCGGGCGGGAGCCGGCACAGCATGCCCCGGATGGAAATCCTGCGGCTGAAACGCACCTATGGGGTTGCGGCCAGCGCACTGCTGGTTCGGCTTGGCCAGGCGGACATCATGCCGAAGTCGGCGGTGGAGCGTGTCTTTAAAACCTATGCCCGAACCTGGCGGGGCGAAGAGCCGGAACCGCTGGAACATGACGAAGGCTTCGCGGCCTTTGAAAAACCGCAGCGGTTTGAACGGCTCGTCTGGCAGGCCTTGGGGGAAGAGATGATCTCCCCCGTGCGGGCTGCGCACATGCTCCGGTGCCCCCTGGAACAGGTTGAACGCGACATCAGGGGGTCGTAACCGGTGGCCTGCGTCGTCTGCGATGCGTCATGCCTGATCGACCTGAAGAAAGGGCAGGTGCTGGACGCCTTGCAGCGGCTGCCCCATCGGTTCATCGTTCCCCTGCCGATACGTGAAGGGGAGTTGCCCGGCTTTACGGCGCAGGACTGGCGCATGCTTGATGATGCCGGCATCGACACCTTTGACCTGACAGATGAGCAAGTCACGCAGGTCTTCGCGCTCAAGCAGGCGCACAGCCGCCTTTCAGCCAATGACTGCTTCGCACTGGTAACAGCCCGCCAGAAGAACAGCATCCTTCTGACCGGCAACAAACTGTTGCGAAAGGTAGCCACCGGCCGCGCGGTGCGCGCTCACGGTGTGCTTTGGATCATCGATGAACTGTGTGCTGCCGGGGCCTGCCAGGCCGGGGTGCTCCGTTCCGCCCTGCAAATCTGGCGGGCAGATGCTGCGGTGTTCCTGCCCGTGCGCGAAATAGACAGGCGGCTGTGCTGTTTGGGGGCGTAGGGTCGGGGCGCAGACAGGCGCACCGGGTAAGACCGGGCGCAAGGGCCTAGCCGGGGGGCCCCGCAGAACCGGTTTAAACCGCCGTTTCAATACCCTTTACGGCCCCTTTAAACGCCCTGACCGGCGGGTTTTGGCATCCCCCGCGCCGTGCTCACCTTTATGCAAGACCTGATCCCGCACCTGCGCCGCCGGGCCGATGGCCAGGACATTGCTGCAGATGGAGAGGAAACGCCGGCAGGAACGCACCTGCGCCGCCGGGCCGATGGCCAGGACATTGCGGGGCTGGCGGTGTATGAGGACGGCCAGGGCTGACCGCAGCCCGGCGTTTCCCCCTATGCCGCACCGGCAGAACGGGGCCATATCTGATCTTGCCGCTTGGCGCGCTGATCTGATAGGCTGGCTTGGTGGCCCGTGCGGGGAACTGAACATATGACAGATTTTGATACGCTTGCGGCCACCGGCACCATTGAGGCTGCCGGCCTGAACCGCGCCTGGGCGGAGGCCATCGCCGAAGGTGCCGCCAGGGCCAGCCGGACTGGTTACGGCGACCTTGCCACAAAGGCAGACATGGCGGCTGACCTGCGCTGGATGAAACGCATCGGGGCTGTAATCGTCGCCCTGCTGGCGGTCCCGCTTCTGCGTGACACGCTGACAGCACTAACGGGATGACCCCCGCCCGCACAATCGGGCAGGGCGGGGGTATGCGCAACGCCGATTGCCTGACCGCGCTTGATACCCTGATCCGGGCCCAGGAAAACACCACCGCCCGGCGCAGCCGCCACACTTGATACGGAAAGAATTATGGAATACCGTCGGTGACAGGGAACGGGCACAGGCGCATGGGCGCATGAATGTACACCGAGGGGCGGAATGTGCGGGGCTGATGGTGCGCACCGGGCACGACGCCGGAAACCATCGTGCGGATTTCAGATTCGTTGACCTGTTCGCGGGAATTGGCGGCATGCGTTTGCCCTTTGAGGCTATCGGGGGCCAGTGTGTCTTTACCGCCGAATGGAACCGGTTCAGCCGGCAAACCTACGCGGCCAACTTCCCCGAGCCCGCCGCTGGCGATCATGTCTTTGCGGAAGACGTGCGGCCCTGGGCAGACGCGCCCGAAGCGATCCCGGCCCATGATGTGCTGCTGGCCGGTTTTCCGTGTCAGCCCTTCTCGATTGCGGGCGTCAGCAAGAAGAACGCCCTTGGCCGCCCACACGGCTTTTTGTGTGCCACGCAAGGGACGCTGTTCTTCGATTTGGCCCGGATCCTTGACCATCATCGTCCCCCTGCCTTTTTGCTCGAGAATGTAAAAAATCTTCAGTGCCATGATGGCGGCAAGACCTTTGCCACGATCCTTCGTGTGCTGGAAAATGATCTGGGCTATCGTATATTTCACCGGGTGATCAGCTCGGCACCCTGGGTACCGCAAAAACGGGAACGTATCTTCATCGCCGGCTTCAGGGATCACGGCACCGCGTTCGATTTCGACCGGCTTGCCGTGCCAGAGGGGGACGGCCCGACACTTGGGACGATCCTCGATAGCAATGTTGATCCGAAATACACGCTCACCGAACACCTGTGGACCTACCTGCAGGGCTACCGGGAAAAGCACCGCCGCGCCGGAAACGGGTTCGGGTATGCGCTGTTCGGGCCCGATGACGTGGCCCGCACCATGTCCGCTAGGTATTACAAGGATGGTGCCGAAATCCTGATCATACAGAAGGGCAACCGCCCGCGCCGCCTGACGCCGCGCGAATGTGCACGCCTCATGGGGTTCGAGAAACCCGGACAGGCCAGTTGGAAAATCCCTGTCTCCGATACCCAGGCCTATCGACAGTTCGGCAATGCCGTTGTCGTGCCGGTCGTTAACGCTGTCGCGCAACTCATGCAGCCGCACATTATGGACGCCATGGCCCTGGATGGGCGCAAGATTCCGGAACCCCTTCAGATGCAACTCTCATTGCCCGAACCGGGCATAGCAGGGGACTGATGCCGGCCGACATCGTGTCCCCCCGCGTCCGCAGCCGGATGATGGCGGGTGTCAAGGGAATGAACACCAGACCCGAGCTGGCAATCCGATCCGCACTTCACAGGCGCGGGTTCCGGTTCCGGCTGCATCGCAAGAATCTGCCGGGCAAACCGGACCTTGTATTCCCCGGCAGAAATGCTGTCATCTTCGTTCACGGCTGTTTCTGGCACGGCCACGGCTGTCACCTGTTCCGATGGCCGAAGAGCCGTGAAGGATTCTGGCGCGAGAAGATCGGAAAGACAATTGAGCGGGATCAGCAGCAGCTTCAGGCCCTTGCCGAGGCGGGCTGGCGCATCGGCACGGTCCGGGAATGCGCCCTGAAGGGCAAGGCTTGCCTGCCCTTCGACAGCGTTGTTGATCAATGCGCCGTATGGTTAAAATCAGATACAAAGATGCTGGAGGTCAGCGGGGATGAGGCGCGGGCAGCTGTCTGACTATTTCGAGGGTGTCGGGGTCAAGCGCCTGTCGGATGTGGATGCCGAACCAAAAAGATCGAACCAGCACGAGATTGGAACAACCGCGAAGATGCGCGGCGATTTTCTGGGCGAGACACATAAACAGTCTTTTAAGGCAATCTACGTCTGGCTGGGCGGTGATCAGGAAGGCTTTACCGAGGAAGGCCAGGCCACACACTACGACGTGCGGATCAACAAGCCCCGTCCCCCCGAATGGCGGCTCTACTATACTTCAAACCCTGTAACGGAGGCCATGAAGGCCGGGGATACCCTGTTTCTCGCCAGGCATCGGAACGGCGTTCTGTGGTTCATCGTGTCCCCGAAGGAATCGAGCGGCGAGCGGCAGCTTTTCTGGCTGTTCGGCCTGCAACCCGAAGGCAGATCTTTCGTATCCCGCGAGTTCTCCGACAAGGAACCGGAGCTGGACTTCGCGGCACATTTCATACTGGACGAAATCGGTATCGGACTCGAGGAGCCGGAGGCCGAAAATTTGGACAGCATCATCGGGGAATTAGGTACTACGTTCCCGAAAACGGCAGAACTCTCCGACCTGGCCCGCCGTACCTTGCCCGAGGTTCGCGCCGAGGATAACCCGGACGACGCCCTGATCGCGTGGCTGGACCACGAGGGAGCCCTTTTCCGGCGACTTGAGCGCCACGTGGTTTCGGAGCGGCTGAAACAGGGCTTTGTGGCGGCAGAAGGCACAGACGTGGAAGGTTTCATCAGATTTTCGCTAAGCGTCCAGAATCGGCGCAAATCGCGTATGGGGCATTCACTGGAAAACCACCTGGAGGCTGTTTTCGAGGCGTACGCCATCCGGCACATCCGGGGAGCCGTGACAGAACATAACCACAAGCCCGATTTTCTCTTTCCCGATCTGGAAACCTATCAGAAGGCTCCAGCTGCAGGCGATCCGCGCCTGACCATGCTGGGCGCCAAATCCACCTGCAAGGACCGCTGGCGGCAGGTTCTGGCAGAAGCGAAGAAAATCAGCCAAAAACATCTTCTGACGCTGGAACCGGGAATTTCGGAACCGCAAACTGACCAGATGGCAGCGCACGACCTTCAGCTCGTGGTTCCTGCAACTATCCATGAGGGCTACACGGATGCACAGCGCAAGTGGCTTTGGTCTGTCAGGGATTTCATTAATGAGGTACGGGAACGGCAGGAACGGGAGAGATGATTGTCGTGTGCCGTAACCTTGTGTTCATATGGCTGGGGCGTATCATGCTGCTTGTGCACGGCACGATGCAGCAGCTGTTCCCCACCCCCTGACCCGCCGGAAAGGACCGCCCCATGCCAACCGCCGCACGCACAGCCCGACCCGGCGCACCCGGCTATCAGGATGTGCTGGACGCACCCCCCCACATGGTGGCACAGATCATAGAAGGAACACTGCACACCCAACCCCGCCCCGCGCCACCCCACGCCCTGGCAAGCTCAGGCCTGGGGTACGAAGTCACCGGCCCGTTTGGCAGGGGTATCGGTGGCCCCGGCGGCTGGTGGATCCTGGATGAGCCCGAACTTCACCTCGGCGCAGACATTCTTGTGCCAGACCTCGCCGGATGGCGCAGAAAAAACATGCCACGCTTCCCCAAAACCGCCTTCTTCACAACCCCGCCGGATTGGGTGTGCGAGGTGCTGTCGCCGGCCACAAAACACATCGACCTCGGCCCCAAACGCGACATCTATGCCCGCGAAGGCGTCAGCCACATCTGGTTCCTCGACCCCGACGCCCGCACCCTGGATGCCTTTCGCCTGCACACCCGCCAATGGCACCCCATCGCCGCCCTGGCAGGGGAGGCAGACGTCTCCGTCCCGCCGTTTCAGGCCATCAGCTTCACCCTCGCAGACCTCTGGATCCCGGAACCCGATTGAACCGAAAGGACCGCCCCGATGCCAGCCGCCGCCCGCCCCCGGTCGCTAGGGCAGGGTGCGGCCCGCATCCGATGAAGTTTCGCCGCAAAACCGAATTCCGCGCCGATTTCAGCATCGGACAATCCCGCTTTACCCGCCGTTCAGCAGGATGGCAACATCGACACCGTCATCGGCCTGCCGCCCGGGCTGTTCTGTTCCACGGGCATGTCGGTCTGCATTCCGGTTCTTAAGAAATGCAAGCGGACCGATGATGTGCTGTTCATCAACGCCGCCGAACTTTATCAGCCGGGCAAACGCCGGAATACCCTGCTGCCCGAACATATCGACAGGATCATCCCCACCTACCGGCACCGGACCGCAGAAGACAGGTTTTCCCGCCTGGCCACCCTGGATGAAATCGCCGGTGAACAGGACTTCAACCTCAACATCCCGCGCTACGTCGGCACCGCCCTGCCGGAACAACCGGTTGATCTGTCACGCCGTTCACCAGGATCTTTCCGCCCGGCGGAACCAGGCCCGGGATGCGGCCAGGCGGCATAACCGCGCCCTTGTTACCTTGGGCCTGCCGCCGCTGCCGTTCCATCCGGACCACCCGGATTAACCCCGGCACACGGGCGGGCGACACCTTCCGGCTTAATTCCGCACAGTATGATGGCGTAGCCTGCTATAGTAATGCGCTGACAAGCCGCGGTTAATCCCGGCCAGTCTTCCGAACGCCCCCGAACGACTTTCGTTCAGCAATCCGTGCGCCCCAAATCCTTGCCAGCGGCGGCGGGCAGCAGATCCCGGCCATTCGGTCCCGCCCATGCTGAATTTACGGCCACCTGACCAGCGCGACACCGCTGGCACCGCCGCAACGCATGCATAAATGCGGGTCTGTTTAATATCATTAAATTCTAAATGACATCAGGAAATACCACAATTCATACCACACAAGTCTAACGATTTCAGGCTCGGTGCATCCTTTCAACCAAGTAATGTAGCCCTAAGAGCGTTACCACCAGTAGGCTGGATATCATCCATGTGTAGGCGACCCAAACGCAGGCTCCCGCAAAGGCCCCTAGGTCATCAACCCACATACCACCAGACGAGTTAACGCTTATATGGGCTAACCAAACGCCGAAGATGTAAATTACAATTGATAAAGTCGCACAGTAGCCGAACAAAACGGCCAAGAAGCGCCTGCGAGTTAATTTCTCCTTGATCTCTTGATATCCGCGAACGGTCGTAAGCGTCGGCGCTCGCCCCTTCATCACCTGATCTAGATTCTCGTTGGTAAAGCTCGAAACGGCTGCCAGCGCGGCGATGTAAAAGCCGACCAGGATGCCCATCAGGGAATTGATGTCGCCGACCAGCATTGAGGTATCGTAACTGAGCCACACGCTTCCAATACAATGAAAGCCAACGAACACAATTACAGAAAGGACCGTTGGATAAATCCACTGATACCAAAAGATATCCACGCTCCTCAACCTGAGGAACGAGAAGACGGTGAAGACTTTTATATGCTTCCGAAGAGCCATTTCAATCGCCTACGTTTGCGGCTACTTCCAGCATCTTCCGGATCATGTCATCGCGAAATGCTTCATAGCGCTGCGAGAGCGGCGGATCGAAGCCGGTGACGATCTCGTTTTGAACAAAAGCCTGCTCTAAAATTTCTTCGCTGTCGAAACTCACTTCGGTACGCTTAATCTGGCCGTTTGCAGCCTTAATCCTCACAAACATCTGCGTACCATCAGCTCCACCTCGAAAGTCCTTGAATAAGAAGTTCAGTACCCTCCGGAAAGACGACATAGCTTGATCTTCTGACACCTTTCTCTTTACCTCGAAGCGTGCTTCATGGACGATCTCCTGAACTATCGGGTCTTCATCCAATCCATCTTCATAGTTTTTTTCGTGGCCGACCAACTCTATGTCTTGCAGAACACTGGTCTGCAATGCTTCGCGGATCGTCTGAGATTGGTGTCCTAGCACATCAAGATATGGCCGGAACGTCTTTGGCTGGCCATCATCGTCATTGACCGTCTTCTGGCAGTTGGCATGGTTGCATGCCCATGTGAAATGATCCTTGATGGACGACAAATAGATGCCGGGAACTTTCTCTATTAGGGTCAAATAGCGTCCAGCAGCGTCTGGTGCCTTTCTGATAAGGATGTGGGAGGCGTAGTGGCTTCCCTCCTCGTCTTCCTTCTCAATGTCGCGGGTCGTCATATTTTCAAAGTGCAGAAGAGACATGCCAGTGACGTTCCGGTCGCCAGCCTGAAGGATAAGCCGATGATATTGATCGTCCTCGGCCAAATCAGCACACCACATCAGGCGGCTATCCTTGCTGTAACGTCTATGGATGTCGTTGCGGGCGATGCGGTCTGACAAGGCGCCTATGAGGTCTTGCAGGAAGAAATTCGGGGCGTAACGTGGTGCGTTCTTTCTATTGCGGAGGCGGAGGGCGAGTTTGCCCACTGCGATCCAGCGATGATTGGAGGGTAATGCCATAAATTTACTTTCTAAATCATCGTGACCTGCGGTCAGAAGTTAGTAGGGAATTCTATACAGGCAATTTTTATCCCAACAAACCGATCCACGAAAATAATCCAACCGCGCCTGCTCCAACCATGCGTGCTGAGCGGCAAGCTCTTCTTGTTCTCTTCTGACCCGTTCTTCCCCCCTTGCTCGCTCTTCAGCAGCCAGGAAGCTTTGCCGTTCGGCCTCCTCCTCCTCAGCTTCGCGAACTGCAATATCTGCCTCAGCTTGTTGTATATGCTCCGCCAGATCTGCAAATAAATCAGTGGAGGGCTCACCCTCTGTATCACGAAAGAATGCGATCTGATCTTTGAATTGCTTTAGTTCGTTGAGACGTCTGCATGGGTCGTCTTTTGTCACGTTGAGGATTCCTGAAATTCGATCCTGATAACTTACTCTTTTATCGTCTACCCACAGCCGAAGGAGCTTGTCGGGCTTCAACACTGCATATGTGCTGATGGCACCAAATGCGATGCTTGTGACTAAGCTCAAAATTCCAACGGTTCTTTCATTCATCAATCAATCTTCAAACTTGGTAATCCAATGAAGAGCCAATTTTATACCGCACTTTATACCACGCGATGAGCATGACGTAGACCAATCGAAACTCAAGTGCAAAACTAAAATATCCTTATTTTACATGATTATGAATCATGTCTCATAGGGTGGGATGGTCTACAATAAACAGTGGGTGGCGGAGACGAAGGGATTCGAACCCTCGAGACGGTTCAACCCGCCTACTCCCTTAGCAGGGGAGCGCCTTCAGCCACTCGGCCACGTCTCCGCCTGCCTGTTTATGGCGCACACACCGCCGCCACAAGCGAAAACCGCAGGGCATCCGCCACACCGACGCGCCAGCCACACCCCCCGTGCAGCCGCTGTGGCGCGAACAGTCACACCTGTTCAAAACAAGCCCGAAACCACAATCAACCCGCCGTTTGCACCGCCATGTCACCTTTGGAAATACCCGCCACCTGCACCGGTTTTTTCATCGCATCGCGGCGGAAAGGTTCCCCCAGTTCCTGGTTGATCATCACCTCAATCAGCGTGGTCTTGCCGTGGTTCATCTGGTCTTCGATGGCTTTATTAAGGGCCGCCGTCAGCGCATCCTGTGTGCGCGCCTCAACGCCGTGCAAACCACACGCCCGGGCGATACCGGCGTAGGAGACCTGCTCATCAAGTTCGGTACCCACAAAATTATCGTCAAACCAGAGCGTTGAGTTCCGCTTCTCTGCCCCCCATTGGTAGTTGCGAAAGACGATCTGGGTAATCGGCGGCCATTCCCGGCGGCCGATGGCCGTCAGCTCATTCACCGCGATACCGAAGGCACCATCCCCGGCGAAGCCGACTACCGGCACATCCGGGCAACCGATCTTGGCACCGACAATGGCGGGCAGGCCATAGCCGCAGGGGCCGAACAGGCCCGGGGCCAGGTATTTGCGGCCCGCGTCAAAATCCGGGTAGGCGTTGCCGATGGCACAGTTGTTGCCGATGTCAGAAGAAATGATCGCCTCCCGCGGCAGGGCGGCCTGGATCGCGCGCCAGGCCATGCGCGGCGACATCCAGTCGGGCCGGGCGGCGCGGGCACGCCGGTTCCATGTGGTGCCCGGGTCGTCAGCCTCCTCGTTCATCGATGTCAGCTCCTGGGCCCAGGCGGATTTGGTGCGGGCGATGCGATCCTTGCGTTCCTCCCGGCCGGCATCACCGGCACCGTCGGACAGGTGGCCCAGAATGCCGTTTGCCACCTTGGCGGCATCCCCGACGATACCGACAGAGACCTTCCTGGTCAGGCCGATGCGATCCGGGTTGATATCGACCTGGATGATCCCGGCATCAGCGGGCCAATACTCCAAGCCATAGCCCGGCAGGGTGGAAAACGGGTTCAGGCGGGTGCCAAGGCAAAGCACAACGTCCGCGTCCCTGATCAACTGCATCCCCGCTTTGGAGCCGTTGTAGCCAAGGGGCCCGGCAAAAAGCGGATGAGATCCCGGAAAGGCGTCATTGTGCTGGTAGCCCACGCAGACCGGCGCGGTCAGACGTTCGGCGAGTGCCATGGATGCGTCAATGCCGCCTTCAGACAATACCACCCCCGCGCCGTTCAGAATGACCGGAGTCTTTGCCGTTGACAGCATTTCCGCCGCTTTCATAACGGATTCCTCGCCACCCGGGGAGCGTTCGAACATGATCGGATCAGGGATTTCAATATCGATCACACGGGTCCACATATCCCGCGGGATGTTGATCTGGGCCGGGCCGGACAGGTGCCTGGCCCGGGCAATCACGCGGGTCAAAACCTCCGCCACGCGGGACGGGTCGCGCACCTCTTCCTGGTAGGCAACCATGTCTTCGAAGAGCTTCATCTGCTCCACTTCCTGAAAACCGCCCTGGCCAATGGTTCTGTTGGCGGCCTGCGGGGTGACAAGCAGCAGCGGCGTATGGTTCCAATAGGCAGTTTTCACGGCGGTCACAAAGTTGGTAACGCCCGGGCCGTTCTGCGCGATCATCATAGACATTCTGCCAGTGGCACGGGTGTAGCCATCGGACATCATACCGGCGGAACCTTCGTGGGCACAGTCCCAGAACCGGATGCCTGCGGCCGGGAAGAGATCAGAGACAGGCATCATGGCGGAGCCGATGATCCCGAACGCATGTTCAATCCCGTGGCGCTGCAAAACCTTCACAAAGGCTTCTTCGGTCGTCATTTTCATGGCTCTTCTCCCCTGGCGGAAATGGCAGTCCGGGCACCGGGGATCCGGCACACCCGCGTAAAACCATCCAAATATAATGGAGGGGGAGGCATGTATATCCAGATACTGCTCTGGATAAGTCCAAGGGGGAAGGGCCGCGCATGCATGAAGGCTCTCCGGCTGATCTCTTCAGGGGCGTGAAGACCGCTTTGAATGATCACGGTCCGGTGGCAGGGGCCGGGCCTGGTCGGCGGACCGGCCGGGCCTGACCCGGGAGATGACCTCCTCCGCCCGGTAGCCCTGCAGCCAGAGCGCACCGCGCAGGTCTGTGTGATTCAGCCGCAGGGATACCCTTGCCGCCACCACCGGTTTGGCATGGACCGCGACGCCGGACCCCGCACGCCGCAGCATGCCGAGGTCGTTGGCCCCGTCGCCGATGGCGAGCACATCCGCAGGCACCAGATTATGTGTGGCACAGATATCAAGAAGCGCGTCAACCTTCGCCTGCCGGCCCAGGATCGGCGTATCGGGCGCACCGGTCAGTTTGCCCCCTGCCGCAAGCAGCCTGTTGGCCCGATGTTCGTGAAAGCCGAGTTTCCCGGCAATCGCCGCGGTAAAGGCCGTGAACCCGCCGGAGACAAGCGCACAATAGGCACCATTTGCCCGCATGGTTGCGACCAGCTCCCGCGCACCGGGGGCGGTGCTGATGCGTTCGGCAAGAACCTTGTCAATGGCCCCGACGGGCAGGCCCTGCAGCAGGCCAACGCGGGCGCGCAAGGCAGTTTCAAAATCCATCTCCCCGGCCATGGCCCGGGCGGTGATATCGGCCACGCGGGCGGCGACGCCCGCCTCTGCGGCAAGTTCGTCAATACATTCCTGCACAATCATGGTGCTGTCCATATCCGCGAGCAGCACCCGCTTGCGGCGATTTTGCACCGGCTGACAGGTCAGATCGAAACCCATGCGCTGAAGGGCGCGCCAGAAGCCGTCAAAGCCGGCAACGGGCCTGTCCATCACAAAATCATAGGCCTGTGCCGCGGCCAAAACCCTTACCGAAGTTGCGTTCAGCCCGGCACGCAGGGTTTGCACCACATCAGACCCTATTTTCCTGCCCCCGTGCGGTGCCATAAGCGTGGCTACATACATAAAAACACTCCCCTGGCGGCACACCATCCGCGAAAGACGCCGCTGTGGCCATGGTTTCCCGTTGCGGTGCGTGTGCGCCTGTCTTATGGCCGCAGGCGGGACACCCTTCCCCAACGAAGGGCGCATATCTGCAAGGATACCAAAATGGGATATAAAAGGCCGGACATACGTCCAAAAAACCCCCGCTTTTCTTCTGGCCCCTGCAGGAAACCGCCCACCTGGGCACTCACCGCGCTGGGCGACGCGGCAGTCGGCCGGTCGCACCGGGCAGCATGTGGAAAATCCAAACTGAAATCCGCGATTGACGGTACGCGAGAGGTGCTGGGCATACCGGCCGACTACAGGGTCGGCATCGTGCCTGCGTCCGATACCGGCGCGGTGGAAATGGCCATGTGGTCCCTGCTTGGTTCGCGGCCCGTGACCATGCTGGCGTGGGAAAGTTTTGGCCGGGGCTGGGCAACCGACGCGGTACAACACCTGGGCCTGGACGCCAGGGTGGTGGAAGCCGGCTATGGCCACTTGCCTGACCTTGCCGCCGTCGATTGGCACGGCGATGTGGTCTTCACCTGGAACGGCACGACCAGCGGCGTAAGGGTGCCTTCGGGAGATGTAATCCCGGCGGAGCGTGCCGGGCTGACGATTTGCGACGCAACTTCGGCGGTGTTCGCACAGGATCTTCCGTGGGACAAACTTGATGTGACGACATTCTCCTGGCAGAAGGCACTGGGCGGCGAGGCAGCCCATGGCATGCTAATCCTTGGTCCCCGGGCAGTGGAGCGGCTGGAAAACCATACCCCTGCCTGGCCTCTGCCAAAGATTTTCCGCCTGACGCAGGGCGGCAGGCTGATCGAGAATATCTTTGAGGGTGCCACAATCAACACGCCATCGATGCTGTGTGTGGAGGATTACCTCTTCGCACTCGACTGGGCCCGCGAGTGTGGAGGGTTGCGGGCACTGAAGGCGCGGGCGGATGAAAGCCTTGCGGCAATTGCGGATTTTACGGAGACGAAGGACTGGGTGGATTTCCTCGCCGTCAATCCGGCAACGCGGTCTAATACCTCCGTCTGTCTGACGTTCACCGACGCGACAATCCCGGACCCGGCAACCTTTGCGCGGGCCGTTGCCAAGCGGCTGGAAGACGAAAGTGTGGCGTTTGATATCGGTGCCTATCGCGATGCCCCGCCGGGCCTGCGTATCTGGTGCGGCGGAACCGTGGAGCCCGGCGA
This sequence comes from Paracoccaceae bacterium, assembly GCA_014323795.1. GTDB lineage: Bacteria > Pseudomonadota > Alphaproteobacteria > Rhodobacterales > Rhodobacteraceae > Amylibacter. Next base: position 191,495 of record JACONK010000018.1, read on the forward strand.
TGTCGCGGCACTATTGCCGTGGATCGAATGGGCTTACCACGCCGAACGTACCGCAACCCCGGCAGGCAACCTGAACAACAGATAAAACCTGCAAAGGACATGATCCATGGCACACAAAGTGCTCGTATCCGACAAACTTTCCCCCAGTGCCGTGCAGCACTTTCGCGACCGCGGGATTGCGGTGGATTTTGAACCGAATCTCGGCAGGGACATGGTCGGGATGATAAAACGCATCGGCATCTATGACGGGCTCGCCATCCGCTCTGCCACGAAAGTCACCGACAAAATCCTCAACGCCGCGGACCGGTTGAAGGTGATCGGGCGGGCCGGGGTCGGCACGGACAATATCGATAAATCCGCTGCATCCAGAAAAGGCGTGATCGTCATGAACACGCCCTTCGGCAACAGAATTACCACCGCAGAGCACACAATTGCCATGATGTTCGCGGTGGCCCGACAAATCCCGGAGGCAAACGCCTCCACCCACGCTGGCAAGTGGGAAAAATCACGGTTCATGGGAGTGGAGCTGACAGGCAAAACCCTGGGCGTCATCGGAACGGGCAATATCGGCGGGATTGTCTGCGCCCGGGCCCGGGCGCTCGGGATGAAAGTGATCGCCCATGATCCCTACCTGAGTCAGGAAAAGGCAGATCAGATGCAGGTGGAAAAGGCGGGGCTCGAGGATTTGCTTGCGTATGCCGACTTCATCACGCTGCACGTGCCGCTGACAGATCAGACGAAGAATATCCTGAACCGCGAAACCCTTGGAAAAACCAAACCCGGGGTGCGGATTATCAACTGCGCCCGCGGGGGGCTGGTCGATGAGGCCGTGCTGGCGGACATGCTGCAATCCGGCCATGTGGCGGGCGCGGCACTCGACGTCTTCGCCACAGAACCGGCCGTGCAGAACCCGCTTTTCAATCTGCCCGGCGTCGTCTGCACCCCGCACCTCGGTGCTGCCACGACCGAGGCACAGGAAAACGTAGCCATGCAGGTAGCGGCGCAGATGTCAAACTACCTGCTTGACGGGGCGGTGGAGAACGCGCTCAACATGCCGTCGATGACCGCCAAAGAGGCGAAGGTCATGGGCCTCTGGGTGCAGCTCGCAGGCCATCTCGGTACCTTCATTGGCCAGATGACGGATGAACCTGTCAAGTCCATCAACATCCTCTACGACGGCGAAGTCGCCACCATGAATCTGCCCGCACTCACCTGCGCTGCGGTGGCAGGGATCATGAAACGGATGAACCCGGACGTGAACCTGGTCTCTGCCCCAGTGATCGCCGCGGAGCGGGGGATCAAAATCTCCACCACCAGCCAGTCAAAGTCGGGCGTGTTTGCGGGCTATATCCGGGTGGCAGTGATAACCGCAAAGCGGGAACGTTCCATCGGCGGGACTGTATTTTCCGACGGCAAACCGCGATTCATCCAGATCAAGGGCATCAACCTGGATGCAGAGGTCGGCCGTCACATGCTTTACACCACCAATGCGGATGTACCGGGCATCATCGGTGCGCTCGGACAGACGATGGGGGCGAACGGGGTGAACATCGCGAACTTTACGCTCGGACGCTCACAGGCAGGCGGGGAGGCAATCGCGCTGCTCCGTCTGGATGACACCCCTCCTGCGGCTGCCCTGGAAGGGCTCGGAGAAACCGGGTTGTTTACCCGGATCAGGGCACTGGAGTTTGATGTGGACTAATATCCGCCGCCAGGCCGATCAGCCGGTTGTCACTATGACTGGCCGAATCGGGCAGGTGTGCGCGCTCTTTATCATCCGGGTAAAAACCAAATGACGCACATTGCCCGCGTTTCCCGGGGCACCATCCGCCCCTGACGAATCCGGAAACCTGCTTACAGGATTGGTCAACATCAGAATATTGCTGCGGCTGAGAGGGCTTAAACAGGACAGACCGAAGGATATGCAGAAATCAGATCTGGAAAGGCAAGGGTGCCAAATTATTCCCCTTTCACCCCTACTGCCCGACCCGCCGGAGGTGGATGGCTTGCTCTTCTGAACCGCGTACCGGGACAGGAACAGAATCGCCGGGAAAGGCGGCACCACCCCGAACAGCATGCACGGCAATGACAGGTTCGGCGGCGGGGCGGGGAACGACCCGCGGCAAGGCACGGGAAAGAAGACCGGCACCGGGGCCACAGTCTTGCATTACAGCCACCGAACCGTAACAGAACCGCCCGGACATACCCTTGTGAAAGACTGACCTTATGCCCCCCGCCTTTGCCAAAGCCACCGGAACCACGGTGCCCATCCACGTTGTATCCGTCAAAGATTGCGCGGCCTTTCTGAACGCAGCGGACAGCCGGACCCGGGCCTGGGCAGAAACCCAGGGGTTCACAGGCCGTCTGGGCCAGGTATGCCAGATACCCGGTGACAAAGGGCTGGCCGCCGTTCTGGCCGGCTACGGCACGGACATTACCCGGATGCAGGACCGGCTTTACCTCGGCAACCTGCCCGGGGCCCTGCCTGCCGGGGCATACAGGCTGAAAGGGATCCGGGGGGCACGGGCAGAACAGGCCGCCTTGGCCTGGCTTTTGGGCAGCTACACTTTCAACCGTTATAAGGCACTGGAACCGCCCGCCGCACAGCTGGTGGTGCCGACGGGCGTGGATGCCGCCCGCCTGCAGGAAATCGCCGCAGCAGATGCGCTGGCCCGCGACCTGATCAATACGCCAACCGCTGATATGGGTCCCGACGACCTGGAAGAAGCGTTTCGCAAGCTCGCCCAAACCCAGGGGGCCGGGATCAGGGTCATCAGGGGCACTGCCCTTTTGCGCCACAACCTTCCGATGATCCACGCCGTCGGACGCGCAAGCGATCAGGCACCGCGCCTGCTTGATATGACCTGGGGTAAGGCCGGAGATCCGAAGGTTACACTGGTAGGCAAAGGGGTATGTTTCGACACTGGAGGTCTGAACCTGAAACCGGTGGGTGCCATGGCCTTGATGAAAAAAGACATGGCCGGGGCGGCGACGGTCCTGGGGCTGGCCCGCATGATCATGGCACTTGGCCTGCCGGTGCGCCTTCGGGTGCTGGTGCCAGTGGTCGAAAACTCTGTCAGTGCCGGGGCCTTTCGCCCGGGTGATGTGCTGGTATCCCGTAAAGGTCTGACAGTAGAAATCAACAGCACAGACGCCGAGGGGCGGCTGGTGCTGGCCGATGCGCTGACGCTCGCCGACGAGGAACAACCGGCACTGCTGATCTGCAAAGCCACCCTGACGGGGGCGGCCCGGGTGGCACTCGGCCCGGATGTGATGCCGTTTTACTGCGACAACGATGATCTGTCAGCCGCCATCGCGGGCGCGGGGGCAGCAGTTGAAGATCCCCTGTGGCGCATGCCGTTCTGGACCCCCTACGAGGCGATGATTGAATCCGATATTGCCGATCTCGACAATGCGCCCGAAGGCGGTTTTGGCGGGTCAGTCACAGCCGCGCTGTTCCTGCGTCGATTCGTGGAAAACGCCGGCGATTTTATCCACCTCGACATCTACGGCTGGACACCCAAAACCAAACCAGGGCGCCTCAAAGGCGGTGCCTGCATGGGGGCGCGGGCCCTGCTGAAAGTGCTGGAGGACAGATACCGATGACAACCGACCGCCGCCTGTGGCCCGCAAACGACCGCGTTGCCCATGCCAGGCTGGCAGGCCAGGTTAGCCTGCCCCTGTCCGAAGGGCACCGGATGCAGGTTGCGGTGCCGGTGGCTGATTTGCACGATAAACCCCGCGGCACCCGTGCCCGGCAGTTACTGTTCGGCAACCGGTTCACTGTTTTGGAGGATCACCGCGGCTGGGCTTTCGGCTTTGCGGAACCGTCCGGTTATGTCGGCTATCTGCGGGCTGCCCTGTTAGAGGACGCGGCGGAGAAAACCCACTGCGTTGCAACCCTGGGTGCCCATATTTACCCCAGACCGGACATGAAAACCCGGCCGAAGATGCTGCTGCCTTTTGGTGCCATGCTGCATTGTGGCGGGCAATCCGGCCCCTATGTGGATTGCGGACACGGCTGGGTGCACAGGCGGCAGATTGAACCCATCGACACGGTCCGCCCGGACCCGGTGCAGGTGGCAGAAATGTTTCTCGGCGTACCTTACCTGTGGGGCGGCGATTCGCCCTTCGGAATCGATTGTTCCGGCCTTATCCATATCGCCATGCTCAGCAGCGGCATCCCCTGCCCCCGCGACAGCGACCAGCAGGCGGACAGGCTGGGCGACATACTTCCCGCAGAGGCAGGCTTGAGACGCGGCGACACCATCTTCTGGTCAGGTCACGTTGGCCTGATGCAAGACGCGGACCTCCTGATCCACGCCAACGGGTACCATATGGCCACGGTTCGTGAACCGCTCGCCCGGGCCACCGCCCGCATTGCCGCCACAGTCCATGGTAACATCACCATCCGCCGGAGACCCGGGTCTTAGCTTCCTCCGGTGCCCGAAACCGGCCATTCCGGGGTGCCGCGCCATGCAAAAGCACAGTGCCATCCGGCAATCGGTCCACCGTACGGATCAGTTTACGGATCAGTTTGCGTTCCAAAATTTGCAGTACGCGGCGCAGATCATGGACCCGGCACAGGATGTGGCCGGTCCATAGCCACCACTGCATAGGCCCCATGCCTGCCTGCAAACCCGGGTCGCTTTTCGATCCGGCAAAGCACATGTTCCGCCGTCCGGCGAAAGATCGAAAACACGGCTACTTCCTTGTGGCGCGGAAAGGTTATAATCGCGCCATTCGCCTGCTGCCACCATGCGCCCGTAGAGTGCCATGATCGATTGCAGTTCGCGTGGCGGCGAAAATGCACCGGTACCGGCTGAGTGCGGACAGGCGTCAGCAGGGTAACCGTTTGCATCATCATAGGTTCACCCTGCGGTCCGTTGCCGTCGATTTCAAGCACCGTTCCACAGCCCGGTACCCCGGGCCTGAATTCCCCTTAAATTTCCGAAGCAGATATCGATGACCGGGGCCGGGGATGCCCTTTGCGGCGACATTCACCACGGATATCCCTGCCATGATCCGGCGTGACTTCCATAAATATTTGTGGCTGTTCCTTGCCAAAGCGACAAGCGGCATGTGCGCAGCCTGCACCCTGTTGGCATCGGGGGATATCCGGACTCCCGAATCCGGCGGCAACCCTGTGGATGTCGCCATTTCGGCGGGGATTGTTTCGTTCTGATGAAGTCCGCCAGGCGGGATGGTGTTATGGCGATTAACGGGCCCGGACGCAGGCCTGCGTAACCAGGGTCATACCGCCCATGCGTACTTCCTGTCCAACCTGGTGGCTTTCGGGATAGATCCGCAGGTCACCGGGCTTTGCCGAAGATAGGCATTTGAAAGGCGAACGGGGGCTACCCGGCCCCGTGCAAGGACGGGTGTGGCCCGGGCTACAAACCGGGGTCAGTTCATCTGCACGTCCAACTGATAAAACCCGTTGCGCAATTCGCCGAAAAGGGCGGGCACATCCGGGTGTTCCACCGGGTCACCGCTGAGGTCGCGCACAAGGTTCTGTTCGGACACATAGGCCACATAATAGGATGAATCGTTTTCCGCCAGCAGGTGGTAGAACGGCTGGTCTTTCATCGGGCGGCTTTCTTCCGGGATCGATTGCCACCATTCTTCGGTATTTGAGAAAGTCGGGTCAATGTCGAACACAACCCCCCGGAACGGGTGTTTTCGATGCCGGACCACCTCACCAATCGTGAACTTTGCTTCCGCTGTCAGCATACCCGTACCAGCACCTCCGAAAACAGAACTCACCGCCCTGTATACCCGCATTCGTCACCCCGGTATGGGGAATTCTGCAGCATATTACAAGAATTTTCAGGCAAAAATATTTTTTTTAAATACGACAGAAACAGATTTGCAAATCGTCTGGGTGGCTGTTCCGTGCGGTTTATGGCCGGACCGGATGCTGCCGTTCTTGCTGTTCCGTGCCGGGTTCATTTCGCTTTCAGACAAGGGTAAAGGTGCACCTTTGCCAAGGGTTCGCAGTACTTGGGTAAATTGTCGGCAGGCAGACATATCCGAACCTTTTGCCGGGGCCACGCTTGCAAATATCAGTTGCCCTGGCATCCGCCCTGATTCGGGCCCGGGCTTTCATCTCCGGAGTTAAAAACCACGTTCCTGTATCTGAATTTCAACACTATCGCCGTTGAAGAAGTGTACAATGGCTTCAGAAACGCCAATACTACCGCCTCCGGCAACTGTGACAAGTGCCAGGGTGGTTATGGATTTTTCATCGGGGAACGCCTGTTCTGTGACGCACCGCACCCGGGCGTCAGGGGGCGCGGCATCCCTGCCCGGATCAGGCGCAGTGTTTCACCTTTTCCGGTTGTATGCCATGTTCCCGGGGCTATTATCCGGCAAACCGCAGGGAATGAGGCAAACCATTGAAACACATTAAAGTCCTGCTGCTGCTGGTTCTGGCCCTGACAGCATGTTCTGTCGGGCGCGTTGACCCGCCGGAAAATCTCGACAATGCGTGCAGTATCCTGAGCCACCAAAAGCGCTGGTCTAAAGACCTGGACCGCGTTGAACAGAACTGGGGTGTTCCGCGCCATGTCATCCTGGCCACCATCTACCATGAAAGCAGGTTCGTGGCGAACGCCCGGACACCCTACAAATTTGCTTTCGGCGTGATCCCGATGGGGCGGCGAAGCACCGCCTACGGGTACAGCCAGGCACTGGACGGCACTTGGGAGGATTACAAAATAGCAACCGGCAACACGCGCGCACGGCGCAACCGGTTTCACGATGCGGTTGATTTTATGGGCTGGTATATGAACAGGACAGAACAGAAAACCGGCGTTCCCAAGACCGACGCCTACAACCAGTACTTGGCCTATCATCAGGGGCACACCGGCTATCGCCGCGGCAGCTATCGGGGCAAGCCCGCGCTGATCGCCGTCGCCAACAAGGTTCAGGCCCGGTCAAACATGTACGCCGTGCAATTGGCGACCTGTCCGCAGTACTGATTCGGATGCGGCCAGGCAGGTGATTGTGGCGGCGTCAAAATCGGTTTCCGTCGGGAATGTTTGGTCCGGACCCAGGTTCAGAATCGCGTCAACGAAGTGTTCATCGGCGGGGCGGCAGGGTCTAGCGTTCGGTTCCGGTATCTTCCCTGACCATCCTGTCAATGTCAAACAGGGCCGCGGGCAGCCGCCCGCCGGTAGCCAGCGGACCGAGTGTAACGGTCGTGCTGTGCCCGCTTTGATCTGTCACAACCCATTGGCGCAATGTTGTCGGGGCAGCACTGAAAACCAGCGTCACCTGACCCTGGTCCGGGTATTCCGGATTCCGGGCCGTGATGCTGGTGGCATTCCCTTCTGACTGGTGAGCAGTAATCATACCGGACCGGCCAAGGTTGACCACGCGCTTAAGAAGGATGTAGAGTGGTGTTCGATTCAGCGGATACTGCTGCGGCCCCTGATTGGATTTGCCATCGAAAATCGCAAGCCGCCCTTGGCCCGCAACCACCAGGGCACTGTCGGGGGGGGCGTATTCAAACCGCATCCGCCCCGGTCGGGACAGATAAAATATCCCGCGCGACCGTGTGTGATCCGGGTTGATCTGGACGAATGTACCCTGCGCCGTTTTCAGGCTGTTGAGGTAGCGGTTCAGTTCGGTGATCGGAATCCTGTTCGCAGCCCCCCCGGCCGGGGTGGCGACGGGAACAAGCGGCAGAACAGCAACCATGCCAAGGAATTGTCTGCGTTTCATGAGGTGCAGTATAGGAACGGGGTTGTGCCAATACAATCAGCGAGCCCGGTGATCCGGTGCGGGGCGGCACACCGTGCCGGATCTTATATCTCCGGCACCAGAACCTCGCGCTTGCCGACCGGGCTGGCCCGGCTGACGATACCCGCGTCTTCCATCTGTTCCACCAGTCGTGCGGCCTTATTATAGCCGATGGCGAGTTTGCGCTGGATGTAGCTTGTCGAACACTTGCGATCCCTGGTCACAATCGCCACCGCCTGATCATAAAGCGCGTTCTCGCCGCCGGCAGTGGTACCAAGACCGAGCACAGCGTCGATGCCGGAGGCATGGTCTTCCGCCGGGCCTTCAACCACGCCGCCGACGTATACCGGCGGGCCATAGGCCTTCAGCGCGGTGACGATCTCTTCAACCTCTTCGTCGCTGGCAAAGGGCGCGTGGACGCGGGTGATCTTTCCGCCGCCAGCCATATAGAGCATGTCGCCCATACCCAGCAGATGTTCGGCCCCCATCTCCCCCAGAATCGTGCGGCTGTCAATCTTTGACGTGACCTGGAAGGAAATCCGAGTCGGGAAATTGGCCTTGATCGTGCCGGTGATGACGTCAACCGACGGACGCTGCGTCGCCATGATCAGGTGGATGCCCGATGCCCGGGCCATCTGCGCAAGACGCTGGATGCAGGCCTCGATCTCTTTGCCCGCGACCATCATCAAATCTGCCATTTCATCTACGATGACCACAATGAATGGCATTTTTTCAGGGGTAAATTGCTCCGTCTCGAAGATCGGTTCGCCGGTTTCATCGTCAAAGCCGGTCTGCACGGTGCGGGTGAAATCCTCTCCCTTTGCGAGGGTGGCATCGACCCGGTCGTTGTATCCGCGGATGTTGCGCACACCCATCTTGGACATCTTGCGATAGCGATCTTCCATTTCAGATACGACCCACTTGAGCGCGGTCACAGCCTTCTTCGGGTCGGTCACAACCGGGCTCAGCAGATGCGGGATGCCGTCATAGACGCTGAGTTCCAACATCTTCGGGTCAATCATGATCATCCGGCACTGGTCAGGGGACAGTTTGTAAAGCAGACTCAGGATCATCGTGTTGATCGCCACGGATTTGCCGGACCCGGTGGTTCCCGCAATCAGCAGGTGGGGCATTCTGGCAAGATCTGCGACCATCGCCGTGCCGCCGATATCCTTGCCCAGTGCCAGCGGCAGGGCATGATGCCCTTCGCCGTAGTCGCGGCTGGACAGGATCTCGCGCAAGAGCACAGTTTCGCGATTTTCGTTCGGCAGTTCGATGCCGATAACCGACCTGCCGGGCACCGTGGAAACCCGTGCGCTAAGCGCACTCATCGATCTGGCAATATCGTCTGCCAAACCGATGACACGGCGGGATTTCAGGCCAGGGGCAGGGCCCAGTTCGTACATCGTGACAACCGGACCCGGGCGCACCGAAATAACCTCGCCCTTTACGCCGTAGTCATCGAGCACATTTTCCAGCATTCGGGCATTTTCCTCAAGTGCCTCATCGGACAGGTGGTGGCGCACGACGGTTGACGGCGACTGCAACAGGTTGAGCGGCGGGGGCCCATACCCGGCAGCCCCGGACCCGAACAGGTTCGGCTGGGCCTCTGCCCTGGCACGCCGGCTTTCCCGCGGTGTCCCGGTACGCCGGCACACGATATCAGAAGGTGCCGGATCTGCCGCATGCGCCCGGCGGACAGCCGAAAGGGAAGGCACCGGGTCGTACGGCGGTCGCGCATCCTGTTCTGTGTCTTCCGTAAACGCCGCCGGTTCGTCACGACTGTCGCGGAAGATATTTTCAGTGACCGGCGGTTCCGGGCGCGGGATACGCAGGGACCGGGCCCGCAAAACCTTTGATGGGATGACATCGGTGAAACCGGGTCGCAGGCGACCTTCGTCGCTGGTGTCAGCCGCTGCAATCATGGCGGTTCCTGCATCACAGGCATCATCGTCTGCCAATGTGCGGAACCCGGGTATACTGATCCGAAAGAATCTGCGCCGCACCGTCGCAGGCGCGGTACCGGGGGTATCCGACCCCGTGGCGGGCATTGCCGTCCGGGCCTGACGGCGGGTGGCAATGCGGTTCCGGGCTGTTCTTACGCCCCAAACGCCCCCCCGCAGGCAGAGGCCTAATACGGCCAGGGCGGAGGCGTAGGTCAGGATGGTTGCGAGCAGAACCGTGCGACCGATGATACGGAGCTCGAATCGCGTGAAGCCGAGCGCACACAGCCCTGTCGCCACAAAAAGCCCGGCCAGAGCAAGGGTTAACAGCAGCAGGCTCAGATCCTGGTCAAACGGTGCCCAGTCTATCAGAACGCCCAGGGCAGCGTCACCGGCAACGCCACCAAGGCCAAAGTTATGGGCCCAGAATGCTGGCGGGATGTTAGCCGCCAGGAATATGGCAGACGCCGCCACGAAGACGGGCATCATCACCACGGCTCGGCCGAACATACGCCTGTCGCCCAAGTGCAGCACGAACCGCATCCCCCAAGTACCAATCAGAACCGGAAAGACCCAGGATGCCATGCCAAGCGTCAGCATCAACCAGCTTGCCAGCACAGCCCCGGGTGCACCGAGCCTGTTTTGCACCGGTTGAGAGACTGCGGAATAAAAACCACTGTCATTGGGGGAATAAGACCACAGAATCGTGCTGAAGATAGCCGCAAGCGCGATGGCGACCAAGCCCATCAGCTCTGACCCGCGTTTGCGGATTGCATCCTGCGTGTGTATATCCAGCAGCGGGTCACGCTGGCGCGTCTGATAAGCCATCTCTTACTCCTTCCCTTAAATATGGTGCCGGATTTCGGCCAATCCGCGGGCCACGTCGTCCCGATCAGCCACAAGGGCGACGCGAATATATCCCGCGCCCGGGTTGCCCCCGGCCCCATCCCGCGCGAAATAAGATCCCGGCAACACCCGAACACCACTGCTTTGCCACAGTGCCAAGGCTGTCGCCTCGCCATCTTTCACCGGCAACCAAAGGAAAAAACCTGCCTCCGGCAGTCGGAACCCATCTACGTTGCCCAGAATATCCCCGGCAATCGTGAACTTTTCCCGATAGCGTATGCGGTTTTCTTCCACATGGGTCTCTTCGGCCCAGATCTCTGCCGCAGCCAGCTGGAGCGGCCCCGGCAGCGGTGCTCCGCAATAGGTACGCAGCTGTTTCAGTGCCGTGATGGTGGCCGACCCGCTGGCCGCGAAGCCAGACCGTAAACCAGGCAGGTTTGACCGCTTCGATAGGGAATGGAACGCAACCACCCGGTCCGGATCGACGCCAGTCCGCTTAACCGCATGCAAAACTCCCGGAGGCGGCATGTTGCGATAAATCTCCGCATAACATTCGTCAGCAAAAACGTAAAAATCATAGTGTTCCGCCAATTCCAGCAGGTTGCACCAGTAGTCCGTAGTCGCCACAGATCCGTGCGGATTGGACGGCGAACAGATGTAAGCAATGGCGGTCCGGTTGAGGATGGAACCGGAAACGGCTGAATAATCCGGCAGATAGCCGTTGGACCGCACGGCAGGCAGAAAAACGGCTTCCGCCCCGACAGCGGCTGCGGCAATCGCATAGACCGGGTAAAACGGGTTGGGAACCAGCACCACGGGTCGGCCACCCTTGTCTTCCGGACAGAGCGCGACACAGCAATTGAACAGCCCTTCGCGGGTACCGTTCAATGCCATAAGATTGCTTTGCGCATCCAGCGTCACGGCATACCTTCTTGAAACCCAATCGGCAATCGCGTTCAACAGTTCCGGGGCACCGGCATTGGGCGGATAGCAGTTGAACCCGACGGCATGCCTGGAAATCAGGTTCATGACCATCGGCGGGAAAGCGTGCGCCGGTTCCCCAATAGTCATATGCAGCACATCCCCGCCCGGTTGGTGATGATCCAGAAGGGCGCGCAGGCGTACAAAGGGATGGGCTGGCAGGTGTGAAAACCGCTCGGGAAAATACATGTCTGCCTCGGGTTTTCGGGGTCTGTGAACCGCCCCGTTCAGCGGAACCATGGCACATTCGGGATGGGGGCACCACCCCCGCCAGCCATGGCACCGCAGATGTGGCTTTTGGCAATGGGTTTTCAGGCCGTGTTCAGAACCTGTTCCACGCCCTGGCCAAGGCGCAGCAATCGCCGGTCATCCCCGGGGGGTGCCAGCATCATCAGGCCGACACCCGGCACCGCCGTCGGCAGCGTCAGGGCGCACAGACCCAGCAGATTGCCGACCCGTGTATTGCGCAGGGCCATAAGGTTGGCCCAAACGTAGTAGTCGCTGTCTGTCAGCAGCCGGTCCAGGGCGGGCGGCAATATGGGGCAGGTCGGTGCCAGAATCGCATCATAGCCTGCGGTCTGGGCCGGATAGGCGCGCCGCAGGCCCAGCATACGCTTGTAGGCCGCAACGTAATCAACCCCGGAAAACTGCCGCCCGGTCTCAAACCGCTTTCGGATTTCGGGGAACATGACATCGCCGCGGCTTTCGATCTCTGTGTGCCATTGGGCGCATGCCTCTACCGGAACCAGGACGCCGCCGATGGCCAGAACCTCTGCCACGGCGGGGATTTCGACATCCTCCAGCGTCGCCCCCGCCGATGACAGGCGACGGACTGCGCCCTCAAACCCCTGTGCGACACCGGATTCAAGGTCAGAAAGCATCGAAGTCTTGCAGACGGCAAATCTGGCACCGGACAGGCCAGCCCCGGCAAGGTCGGTGCGCATCCCGGTCAGGGCTTCCAGCAGCAGGGCGGCATCCTCGACCGAACGGCAGAGCGGGCCAACCGTATCAAGGGAACCGCACAGCGGAACCACCCCATGAAGCGAAATCAGACCAGCGGTGGTTTTCAGGCCGACCAGATTATTCCAGGCCGCCGGAAGACGCACAGACCCGCCGGTATCAGACCCGATACCCGCCGCAGCCATCCCGAACGCAACGCTGGCAGCAGCACCGGAGGAGGAGCCGCCGGGATCTGCCGCCGGGTCATTGACACAGGGCGGTGTCTGCGTGACCGGATTTAGCCCCAGACCGGAAAACGCCAGTTCCGCCATATGGGTTTTGCCCAGGCAAACCAGCCCACGGGCGGTTGCCATCGCCAGACAGGCCGCATCCTGCTCCGGTATGCGACCTTTCAGCAGGGCAGAGCCCGCCTCTGTCCCGATACCTGCTGTATCGAAAAGATCTTTCCAACTGATCGGCACCCCGTCAAGCGGGCCCCGGCGCACACCATCCCTGGCACGGGTCCGGGCGGCGGTGGCCTCTGCCCGGGTCCGGTCCGGTGTCAGCCGCACATAAATGCGGGCCCCGGCGGCGTGGCTGCGGGCAGCATCCAGATAAGTTTCCGCCAGGTCCAGCGGGTCAATGGCACCGCGCCCGATTTCACGGCCGAGATCGCCTGCTGTGGCCTGGAGCCAAGGATCGGACACAGGTATCTCCGGTATCTCCGGAATTTTATATGATTTTAGCGACCCATTCCCCCATGGACAATCATGCCAAGGGATACAATATGCATTCCATGCGCCCTGACACGGATATCATCATCGTTGGCGGCGGGTTGTGTGGCCCGGTGCTCGCTATCGCGGTCGCCGGGACCGGGCTGCGCGTGACGCTCATCGATGCCCTGCCAGTGGCCACCCGGCGCGCAGCAGGATTTGACGGGCGCGGCTATGCCCTGGCACTGACCAGTGTACGCATGTTGCAAGCACTTGGCATATGGGACGAGCGGCGAACACGGGCACAACCGATCCTTGACATCAAGGTCGCCTGTTGCAGGACCGGGGAAGGCACCTCACCTCGCCTTGTCCATTTTAATCACCGCGACATGGAGGAAGGCCCTATGGGCTGCGTCATCGAGGACCGTTTCCTGCGGGCCGCCCTGATGGACGCGGTCAAATCCGACACCGCAATCACGCAGATCAACGAACACCCTGTTGTGGCACAAGAGACAACCCCGGGCGGCATCACCTGCACCCTGAAGGATGGTACCCGCCTCCGCGGCCAGCTGCTGGTCGGCTGCGACGGGCGGCACAGCGGGGTGGCCGTACGCGCCGGAATAAAACGTATCGGATGGAATTACGACCAGGCCTCCCTGGTCTGTGCGGTGGACCACGAACGACCACACAACGGGGTGGCGTATCAGCTGTTCAGGCCCGCCGGTCCGCTGGCGATTCTGCCGCTGCCGGGCAACCGGTCCGCCATCGTTTGGACGGAAGACCGCACCAGGGCAGGGGACATTCATGGGCAGACCCCGGAGGATTACCTGGCAGCACTTCGGCCTGTTTTCGGCAATTTTCTGGGCGCGATCAGCCTGGCGGGGGGGCGGTTTCTTCATCCCCTCGACCTATCCCTCGCGGTTCGGTTTATTGCCCCGCGGGTGGCCATTGCCGGGGATGCGGCCCATGGCATCCACCCGCTGGCGGGCCAGGGGCTCAACCTTGGTTTGCGGGATATAGCCAGTCTTGCAGAGGTTATCGCTGAAGCCGCACGCCGCGGTCAGGACATCGGCAGTGTGGCAGCCCTAAGATCCTACGAAACCTGGCGCCGCTTTGACACCGCCGGGCTGGCCGCGGCGACAGACGGGCTCAACCGCCTGTTTTCAAACGATTGTGGCACCCTGCACAGTATGCGCACCCTTGGCATGGATGTGGTGAACAAGGTTGGAACCCTGCGCCGGATATTCATGCGTGAAGCGGCGGGTCTGACCGGTGATCTGCCCCGCCTGTTGCAGGGTAAACCGATCTAGGCCCGTCGGTCTTCCAGCGGTCGTGCCTCATCAATCAGCAGGATCGGGATGCCGTTGCGAATCGGGAACGCGAGTTTTGCGGATTTGGATACCAGTTCCTGGCGATCCGCATCAAACGACAGAGGCCGATGACTGACCGGGCAGACCAGTGACTCAATCATTTTTGGGTCAGAATCTGCCGTACCGCTCATTGTAATTTTTCCTTGCCGGAACCGGCGGCGAGTTCAAACTCCATCAGCGTGGTCAGGGTTTCCCTCCGCGATTGCAGGCAGGGGGCTTCCAGCAGGGCCTGCTTGTCTTCCGGGGCGAAAGGACAGAGCATGGACAGGCTGTTGATCAACAGTTCTTCATCCGCCTCCCGCAGGTTGTCCCAATCGGTGCGCAGACGGGCCGCCTCGAGGAATTTACCCAGCAGGTTGAGGAACCGGGGGCGATCAAACCCGTCGTCCGGATGCGGGATTGTCATATCCCGGGTAAAACTGTCCCAGGCCACATCGGCACAGGCATATGGTCTGTCCCCTTCCCGAATATCCCGGATCCGGAACCGACTGATACCGGAAAGGGTGATCAGATACCTGCCGTCTTCTGTTTCAGAAAAAGACGTCACCCGCCCGGCGCAGCCGATTCTGTGTAAGCCGGCCGGGGCACCGTCGGGGTTTTTCCGCGGCTGGACCAGCCCGATCAGCCGATGGCTTGAAGCCAGGGTATCATCCAGCATCGCCAGATATCCGGGTTCAAATATATTCAGCGGCAACCGCGAACGGGGCAGCAAAAGTGCCCCGGGCAGCGGAAAAACGGGAATCGATTGCGGCAGGTCTGACACGGGTTTCATACCCCCGATGTAGCCCGCCGCACACCACCGGCAACGGCTGCGGGGGGTCGCGGCAAAATCAGCCGCGGCAGGCACCGACAGACGGTTCGCGCACCCGGCCCCGACGGACAGGTGCCCTATTCGAACAGCCCCGGAATATATGCTGGCTCCGGCGGCAGGGATCGAACCTGCGACCAATTGATTAACAGTCAACTGCTCTACCGCTGAGCTACGCCGGACCAAATGGCATACGCGACCTGTAGCACAGCGAAAATCGGCGTGCAAGCGGGATATCCTGTCAGATAAGCCGAAATTCCGACGTTTCAGACAGCGGCCCTGCATGGTTGACCGGCGCGACGCATCCGCGGGTGCTGAGGTCGATCAGATGGGCCAGAACGGTGCGCGTGGCGGCGGATATCAGATGCCGGTCAATGTCGGTATATATGGCCCGTGCCAAACCAGTGGCTGTTGCGGGCTGTCGGCCCATGGCAGCAATGATCTGTGCCTCGCGGTGGTGGCGATGGGCGATTTGCCAGGCAATCATAAGGGGCGGATCGCCAACCGGCCCGCCATGGCCCGGATAATAGATCCGATCATCGCGCGCCGCCATCCTGTCAAGCGAGGCCATGAACCGGGTCAGATCTCCGTCCGGCGGGGACACCATCGTGGTGGCCCAGCCCATGACGTGATCGCCGGAAAAGACTGCGCCACTGGCCTCATTGGCAAAACACAAATGGTCCGACAGATGCCCGGGCGTATGCAGCGCTGTCAGGAACCATCCGTCGCCCGATATACCCTGCCCGTCTTCCAGGCATACATCCGGGGCAAAGGATGCCTCCGGTTCACCGGCCGCGCCTGCCTTGCCCGGGTACGCCGACATCGCCATCACGCCGGACCGGACCGTCGCCGGGCAGAAGGCACAGACAGGCGCACCCAGCACATCCGACAGACCCCGGGCCAAGGCAGAATGATCCGGGTGGCTGTGGGTCACCAGGATATGGCTGACCTCTGCCCCCGCTATGGCTGCCAGAATCGCGCTTTTATGGTCGGCGATATCCGGCCCCGGATCAATGATGGCGACGGACTGATCCCCCACCAGATAGGTGTTGGTACCGGTAAATGTCATCGGCCCCGGATTGGGGGCGGCCACGACGCGCACACCCGGTTCCAGGGTCACCACTTGGCCAGGGGCCGAACGATAGGTTTTGTCAAACGGATCAGGTCCAGGCACCAGTTGCCGCTCCTTGCGGGGGTCGCCGCGGCAGGCTACGCTTCCCGGTGCCATGGTCAACCGCTTTGTGAAACCCTGCCTGCCCCGGTCGCTTTTTGGCCGGGCTGTGGTGATCATGATCGTGCCGATCATACTGATCGAGACAGTTGTGGCGGTTGTTTTCGTGGAACGGCTGTTCCGGGATGTCACGAAGCAGATGGTGCGCACCGCGGCGATTGACCTGGGCCACGTGCTGCAGGCCCTGCCCGACCGGGCCGAGGCGGAGGCCCGCGCCACCGCCCTGCGCATCGACCTGTCCAGGCGGACACAGGTTCCGGGCCCGGATGTCTGGCGGGATTGGTTTGATTATTCCGGCACCTCCGTGATGGAGACGCTCCGTGAAACGGTTCCAGGGGTGCGCACAGTTGACCTCGGCTCCGACCGGTCAAACGTCTTGGTAACCGTGGCCCGCGACGGCCTGCTCTGGGACTTGCGGCTGTCGCGCAACCGGGTTGCAGCGACAAACCCGCACCAGTTACTGGTGATCATGGTGCTGTCGGCCGGGGCACTGTCCCTGATCGCGATCATGTTCCTGCGCAACCAGATGCATCCGGTTCGCAGGCTTGCCCGGGCGGCGGAGGCCTTCGGCAAGGGCCAGTCGCTTGCCCTGCACCCCCGCGGCGCGACAGAGGTGCGGGCCGCAACCGAAGCGTTTTTGGCGATGCGCACCCGACTCAACCGCCAGATCGAGCAGCGCACCACCATGCTGTCCGGGGTCAGCCACGACCTGCGTACGCTGCTGACGCGCCTGCGGTTGTCTTTGAGCGTGCTGGACGAAGACAACGAAGATATCCGGATGATGCACTGCGATCTCGATGACATGGAAGGTATTCTTGACGAATTTCTGGCCTTTGCCCGCGGCAACGCAGGCGAGCAGATCGAACCGGTGCATGTCAGGGCCCTGGTCCGGGCACTTGTGCGGGATGCCCGGCGCAGCGGCCAGAATGTGGATCTGGTGTTTAACGGCCAGGACCAGGAAGACCCGGCGGTGGATATACGCCCCGGGGCCGTGCGGCGTGCCTTGTCGAACCTGTTGTCAAACGCCTGGACATACGGGGAAAAGGTGCGGTTGAGCGTCTGCCCCGATGCCGGGTACATCAACTTCGTGATCGAAGATGATGGCCCCGGCATTGCGCAGGGCAGCCGGGAAGATGCGATGCGGCCCTTTACCCGGCTCGAGGCAGCCCGTACCCGGGATACAGGGGGCCAAGGCCCCGGCGTGGGGCTGGGTATGGCCATTGCTGCCGACATCGCGCACGGCCACGGCGGTGCGCTGACGCTCGGCACAAGCACATCCCTGGGTGGCCTGCGCGCAAACCTGCGCCTGCCCCGCCGGGCCGGGCTGCCGGGCGGACCGCCCGGGCAATCAGCCGGTTCAACCCACAAGTATCCCGGGATTCAAATTCTGCTTGCGGCGGCCCTGCTGACCGACCCGGTGCCCGGTGCAACCGCCGAAACCATCGTCCCCCCGGCGGAGTTTCAGCACCTGAGCGAAGGCAGAACCTTCCATTTCTCCTACAACGGACATCCCTACGGGGCAGAACAATACTTTACCCGGCGCGAATCGCTGTGGCAGTTTGCCAACGGTGATTGCGAACATGGGCGTTGGTTCCCACACGGGGCGCTGATCTGCTTTGTTTACGAAACTGACAGGAATCCGCTGTGCTGGACCTTCCTCAAACGGGATGACGGGGCATTTGTGGCCCGGCCGGACGGGGCGACAGCGGATTCCGACCTGCTATTGGAACGCACGGATACGGTGCCCTTGGCCTGCCCCGGGCCGAAGGCGGGCGCCTAGAACAGTTCCCCCTGCCCTGCCCCATGCGGTCCGACCCGGCCGGATTTCCCGGCCCCGACAGCCCGGACAGCCAGTCGACCGTCGTGAAATTCGATCTCCAGCCCCGGTGCCGCGCGGGCACGACCTGCTGAAGGCTGCACTACGCCTGCGCTGTCGCGCACAATGGCGTAGCCCCGTTGCAGCGTAGCCTGATAGCCCAAGGTATCATGCAGGCGCACAAGGGCACACAATCTGTCTGTGGCGCGACGCAGGCGGCTGTCCCGGGCCATGGCCAGCCGGATGCCGAACGGCCCCAGCCGGTCGCGGCAGAGGCTGATGTGGCGGGTCATGGTCGCCGGGCGCAACCCGCCCGCCCCGGTGCCCAGCCGGGCGCGGGCACCGCTGATCCTGCCGGTCAGCGCATTGGGCAGCCGCACTATCAGGTGATCAAGCTGTTGTGCCTGCCGCGCCACAATGTCCTGCGGCCGGGGCAGTGCCCGCCCCAGATCCCGCAGCCGCTGTCGGCGCCCGACAATCCGGTCTGCCATGATGTGCAGGCGGCGCGCCTCGAACGCCGCAAGGGTCGCCAGCAATTCATCCCGACGCGGCACGGCCAGTTCTGCCGCCGCTGTCGGGGTTGGCGCACGCCAGTCTGCAACGTAGTCGATCAACGTCGTATCCGTCTCATGCCCCACGGCAGAAATCAGCGGGATGTCGGAAGCTGCCGCGGCGCGGACCACGATCTCTTCGTTGAAACCCCACAGATCCTCGATGGAACCGCCGCCCCGGGCGACAATAATGAGGTCCGGGCGGGGCAGTTCACTCTCCGGGGCCAGCCCGTTTAACCGGGTAATTCCGTTGGCCACCTGCGCGGCGCAACTGTCCCCCTGCACAGCCACCGGCCAGACCAGAACCCGGCGCGGGAACCGCCGCTGCAGGGTTGTCAGAATGTCCCGGATGACGGCACCGGTCGGGGATGTCACCACCCCGATCACTTCCGGCAGATACGGGATCGGCTGCTTGCGGTCCGGCGCGAACAACCCCTCGGCGGCAAGCTGCACCTTGCGTTGTTCCAGCATCGCCATCAGCGCACCGACCCCGGCAACGCGCAGATCCTCGACCACGAGCTGATAGCGCGACTGGCCCGGAAATGTGGTCAGCCGCCCGATGACAGTCACTTCCATACCCTCCTCCGGCAGGATTGACAGCCGTGTCGCCTGCCCCTTCCAGCAGACTGCCGCCAGCACCGCCCTGTCATCCTTGAGGTCCAGATAGATGTGACCCGACCCGGGGCGTGCCACACGGCCAACCTCCGCCCGGATACGAACCCGGGTGAACGCCCGCTCGATCAGGTGTTTAATCTGCCCCGACAACTCTGATACAGAAAGTTCTGTCCTGTCCTGTCCTGTCGGTTCCATCACGGTTATCCCCGGTTGTGCTTGCCTGTCTGTGGCGACCATCCTAGACTGCGCGAACCTTGGTTTGAAAGGATATAAGGCCGTGAATATCCTTATTCTTGGCGGTGGCGGGCGGGAACATGCCCTGGCCTGGGCCTGTGCGCAGAACCCCAAATGTGACCGGCTGTTCTGCGCACCGGGCAATGCGGGGATCGCCCGGCTGGCGGAATGCGCGGCGGTCGATATCCTTAATGGCGACGCGGTCGTGGAATTCTGTGCGGCCCGGGCCATTGATTTTGTCATCATCGGCCCCGAATCTCCCCTGGCTGCCGGGGTGGCCGATGACCTGTGTGCCGCAGGCATCCTGACCTTTGGGCCGGGGCGGGCAGCGGCGCGGCTGGAAACATCCAAAACCTTCACGAAGGAGCTGTGTGCCGCCGCCGGGGCCCCGACGGCAGCCTGGGCGCGGTTCACCGATGCGGCAGCAGCCCGGGCCCATATCGCCGAACGGGGTGTCCCGATTGTTGTCAAGGCAGACGGTCTGGCCGCTGGCAAAGGCGTGACCGTTGCCCGGACAGAGACAGCGGCAATGGCCGCTATTGACGCTCTGTTCGGCGGTGACTTCGGCCCGGCGGGTGACGCCGTGGTGATCGAGGAATACCTGCCTGGTGAGGAGGCTTCCTTTTTTGTGCTTTGCGACGGCGACACCCTTCTGCCCCTGGGCACGGCGCAAGATCACAAGCGCGCCCGGGACGGCGACACCGGGCCGAACACTGGCGGCATGGGTGCCTATTCTCCGGCCCCGGTTGTAACCGGTGCGGTGGCAACCGTGACGATGGACCGGATCATCAAACCATGCATGGCGGAAATGGCCCGGCGCGGCACCCCTTATCAGGGTGTGCTTTACGCCGGGCTGATGATCCGCGATGGTACGCCCCGGCTTGTGGAATTCAACGCCCGCTTTGGCGACCCGGAATGCCAGGTGCTGATGCTGCGGCTGGGTGCCCAGGCCCTGGACTTGCTACACGCCTGCGCCGAAGGGCGGCTGCACCAAACCCGTGCGCTTTGGGCCGATGACCACGCCCTGACCGTTGTGATGGCCGCAGCGGGTTACCCTTACGCCACGGAACCGGGCAGCGCGATCCGTGGTCTGGAGGCCTGCCCGGACACTGGAGATACGGTTGTGTTTCATGCGGGCACCCGTATGCAGGGCGGGTGCCTGGTGGGCACCGGCGGGCGGGTGCTGAGCGTTACCGCCCGTGGTTTCACCCTGCAGGAGGCTCGTGATCGTGCGTATGGTGTTTTGGCTCAAGTGGATTGGCCCGGCGGTTTCTGGCGGCGAGACATTGGCTGGCGGGCCCTGTGATGCCTCCGGGCAAAAAATACAAAGATCTTCGGGCAAAACATTAAGCGCAATCATTATCCGCCTGAAAAACAGCTGTACCGTTGCGCAGGGGTGCCGCAGGCGGGGTAAATCCGTGCGCTGCCTCTTCTGCCGATGTGGCGCGGGCGTAGACAAGACAAGGGCGATACTCCAGAATCCGGGGTGCCATGGGGGATGAAGCAGGTCACGTGTTCCGGGGTCTTGCCAGGCGGCTGGATGGCTGGTGTATGCTGGCCATTTGCCTCGCAATACTGGTGATTTTGCCAATCCTTTCTGTAGTCTGGATCGCACTGGTACCAAGGGAAAACATATGGCCCCACCTGGTGGCCACGACCCTGCCGCGGTATTTAGTGAATTCTGTCCTGCTGGTGGCCTCGGTTGGTATTCTGGCCGGTGTGATTGGCACAGGTACGGCTTGGCTGGTGGTGATGACCCGCTTCCCGGGCCGCGGCGTACTGGAATGGGCACTGCTGCTGCCGCTGGCACTGCCCGCCTACATTGCAGCCTTCGCAATGGTTGATTTTCTGGAATACGCTGGCCCCGTGCAAGTCTGGCTGCGAGAGACCTTCGGCTGGGATACCCGCCACGACTATATCTTTCCGGCAGTCCGGTCCCGGAGCTTTGCCACAGTCGTGCTCGGTTTTGCCCTTTACCCCTATGTTTACTTCCCGGCTCGCGCCGTATTTCGCGCCCAGTCTGCCGCCGCCCTTGAGGTTGCACGTGCGCTTGGGCAAAGCGGCTGGGGTGCCTTTTGGCGCGTGGGCCTGCCGTTGGCCCGACCGGCTATTGTGGCCGGGGTAGCCATTGTGATGATGGAAACACTCAACGAGTTCGGTGCCATGGAATTCTTCGGCATCCAGACCCTGACCACGGGCATTTTCACGGTCTGGCTGGAGGCGTCAAACGCAGGGGGGGCCGCGCAGCTTGCCTGCGTGATGCTCGGCCTTGTTTTGGTACTGGCGGGGCTTGAGACATCCAGCCGCCGCAATATCAGGTTTCACGAAACCGCCCGGCAGATGCGTGCACCGGTTCCAACGAAACTGAACGGATGGCCCGCGGTAATTGCGACACTGGCCTGCATCGGGCCGATTATCGCGGGATTTATAATGCCGCTTCTGATTATCGCCACCCTGGGCCTGCATCACATGGGCGAATGGGCGGAACCCGACCTTTGGTACGCAACCATGCGCACGGTGCTGATGGGCGGGGCTGCAGCGGTGCTGACGGTGCTGGCAGCTATTGCCCTGGTTTACGGCGCACGGCTGTGCTCCCGCCGGTTGGTGCAGGGTCTGATCCCGGTGACCACCATCGGCTATGCCGTTCCCGGGGCCATGCTGGGCCTGGGTGTGCTGCTGCCGCTGGCCTGGGTTGATCACCTGATCGCTGACAGCATCATGTGGCTGACGGGCTTTGATCCGGGCCTGCTGCTGGTCGGGTCCGCCGGGGCCGTCATTTTTGCCTATTGCGTACGGTTTTTTGCCATTGCAGCAGGCACGATCGATGCGGCCTTTGGCAAGGTGTCGCCTAATCTGGCACCGGCGGCACGCTCCCTCGGGCAGGGGCGTTGCGGTGTGCTGACCGGTGTCTACCTGCCGCTCATCCGCAGTGCGGTGGCCACGGCAGGCCTGTTGATCTTTGTCGACAGTGTGAAGGAATTGCCCGCGACGCTGCTGCTTTACAGCGAACAGACGCTCGCAACGAAGGTTTACAACCGGGCGAGTGCCGAAGACTTCTCCGGTGCGGCCCCGGCGGCCCTCATGATTGTATCTGTTAGTCTGATCGCCGTCGGCGTCATGGCCACCGCCACGCGGGACCGGTAACCGCACGGTCTCCTTCTCCCTTGCAGCACAGCCCTGCCCGCACTAAACGCGTAACCAATGCCCCTATAGCTCAGCTGGCAGAGCAACTGATTTGTAATCAGTAGGTCGGGAGTTCGAATCTCTCTGGGGGCACCAGATATTAAGAAACATCATTTATTTCAGATAGTTGAGGTTCGTACATTACTCCGGCCCGGCCTGATCTGCGTCAATGATCGGTTTTGCACGAACCCGGTGCCATCTCAGGGGATGTGGCGGCTCCCGCTATGGTCAGCCGGATTGTCAGATACCGTTGCCTCGGGCAAGGCCTGGACCGGACCCTGGTTCTGTTTTCGTGTTTATGCGTGTGGCGCGGTCCTGTGGTGCCGGATTCTCATGCCAAATTGCCGTGCCGACTGCCGCAATCCCGATACCCGGCACGACTACCGTATCCGGGAGCCTGCACTGGTGACCTGACCCGCGATGGGTGCGCTTTCGCCACACACTTCTGGCGGAGGAGGAGGGATTCGAACCCCCGGAGGCTTGCACCTCAACGGTTTTCAAGACCGCCGCATTCGACCGCTCTGCCACTCCTCCGCGGATGCTTGTGCGCGGGTTGTTGCCTCCGATATTGCAATAATGCCAGCCTGATCAAGCCCAAACTGTTGCCCCCGTTTCCGGAAAGACCCGGTTGCGGTACTCCCGGCATGCACAAACTGTGCCGGACAATTGTGGCCCCGCCCCCGCTTGCAAACCTGAACGCGGGGAATAATCTTGCCCGGAACACAAAAGATTCGGAGCAGCCCCATGCGATTTTGCGCCTTTGTTTGCGCCTTCTTTCTGACAGTTTTGCCAGCCACAGCGTTTGATACCATTGCACACACGGCTATGGTCGTCGACCAGAAGACCGGAACCGTGCTTTTGGAAAAAAATGCGGACCAACCGATACCGCCGGCGTCCATGTCAAAACTGATGACGCTCAACATGCTTTTCGAGGCACTGCAGGACGGTCGCGTTTTCCTGGACAGCATGTTCACGGTATCGGACCGGGCAGCCGCCAAAGGCGGATCAAAGATGTTTGTCCGCGAAGGGGCTGCGGTAAGTGTGGAAAACCTGATCCGCGGCATCACTGTGCAGTCCGGCAACGATGCCTGCATTGTGGTCGCCGAACACATGGCGGGGTCTGAAGCGGACTTTGCCCGTATAATGACGGCACGGGCCCAAAAGCTCGGTATGACATCTTCCACCTTTACGAACGCCACTGGCTGGCCCCATCCGAACCATCGGATGAGCGCACGGGATCTGGTGTTTCTCGCTAACCGGCTGATAACCCGGTTCCCTGAATACTACGGCTATTTCGCGGAACAGACCTTCACATGGGAAGGTATCACACAGAAGAATCGCAACCCGATTCTGGGCCGCGTCCAAGGGGCGGACGGATTAAAAACCGGCCATACGCAGGAGGCAGGCTATAGCCTTGTAGCCTCTGCCAGCCAAGGCGACCGGCGTGTGGTGCTAATGATCGCCGGTCTTGAAAGTGCTGAAGCCCGCGCCTCGGAAGCGACGCGGCTGATGAACTGGGCCTTCCGCCAATTCAAGGAGGTGGCACTGATCGGACCGGGAACAACTGTCGCCCGGGGTGAAGTGTGGCTGGGCCGGGAAAAAACCGTCCCCCTGGTCGTAAAAGACAGCGTGTCAGTACTGATTCCCCACTACGCCCGGGATGAGGTGACGCTCAACGTCAGCTACATCGGCCCGATTGCGGCACCAATCATCGAAGGCACGGAAGCGGGTCGCCTGCACGTGATTATCCCCGGACTTCCCGACCAGAGTTTCCCGGTCTATGCAGGGGCCAGCGTTGACGAAGGGGGGCTGTTGCAAAAAATACGTGTGTCAGCGGGAAAAATCGCGGAACTGCTCAATTGAGCACCCCCTTCATCACCTTTGAAGGGATTGATGGTGCAGGCAAATCAACTCAGGTGCAGTCTCTGGCCCGTCTTTTCAGGAAGATGAACCGTGATCCCCTGGTGACGCGCGAACCGGGCGGGTCCGCCGGTGCCGAAGATATACGTCGCCTTCTGGTCGCAGGCGACCAGGGACGCTGGTCGGTGGAAACGGAAATTCTGTTGTTTACCGCCGCACGCAGGGATCATCTGGAGCGCAGCATTCAACCGGCACTTAAGGCTGGCCGGACGGTCATATCCGACCGATTTGCCGACAGCACAAGGGTATATCAGGGTGCTGCGCGGGCGAGCACGCGCAGGGTAGTGGACCGGTTGCACAGCCTGATGATCGGGCGGGAACCGGACCTGACCTTCATCATCGATCTGGACCCGGCCATCGCCCTGTCCCGCAGGCGGGTGCCGAGGGCGGACCGGTTTGAAAATATGGGACTCGACTTTCAGAAAGCCGTGCGCACCGGGTTTCTGGCACTGGCGGAGGAGTTTCCGGACCGCTGCGTGGTTGTGAACGGCGACGACAGCCCGGAAAAAGTGGCCACTGACGTATCCGACGTGATCGGGGAACGCTGCCCATGAGCGAAGATACCCTGCCAGAACCGGACCGCGTTGAGGGCGCACCACACCCGCGGGAGACGGAGGTTCTCTACGGCCAGACGGCGGCAGAGGCGGAGTTTCTGACGGCTTTCAACGCCGGCAAAACCCACCACGCCTGGCTTCTGCATGGTACCCAAGGCATCGGCAAGGCCACGCTTGCGTGGCGAATCGCACGGTTTCTGCTGAACCAGCCCAGGGAGGCAGGCGATTGCCCGTTTGCAAAGCCGGAGCTGCCGCAAACGCTCGAGGCAGATCCGACCCACCCGGCAGTGCGCCGGGCGCGAACGCTGGGGGAGCCGCGGCTGGCCCTGGTGCGGCGGGGCTGGAACGAGAAAACCAAACATCTGCAAAATGTGATCACAATCTACGAAGTGCGAAAGCTGAAGTCGTTTTTCGCGCTATCCATCCCGGACGGGGGCTGGCGTGTGGCGATTGTTGATGCGGCGGACGAGATGAACACCTCTGCCGCCAATGCCATGTTGAAAATACTCGAAGAACCGCCTGAAAAAACAGTTCTTTTACTGATTGCGCACCAACCCGCCCGGCTTTTGCCCACCATCCGTTCCCGCTGCCGGGGGCTCCGTTGTGCACCGCTATCGTCGGCGGATGTGGCCGCAGCATTGGTACAGGCCGGTCACCCCGCAGGCGAAGATGCTGCCGCGATTGCGGAACTGTCCGCCGGGTCTGCCGGGTCCGCCCTTCGTTTAATCCGGGACGACGGGGTGGCGATTTACGCGCAGCTCCTGGGTCTTCTGACCTCTGCCCCCGGGATTGACCGGGGGGCGGTGCTGAATTTGGCAGATGGCTGCACCGGGACCGCAAATGCGGGGCACTATGGGTTAATCCTGTCGCTGATAACGCTGCTGCTGACCCGGCTCGCCCGTTACGCCGCCGCACAACCCGCCATCTGGACAGAGGCTGTGCCCGATGAGGCCCGGGCATTCGCCAGGCTTGGCCCCTCACCCGGCCATGGTCGGCAGTGGGCGGAACTGACCGCAGGCCTGTCGGCCCGCATTGGCCACGCGAAAGAGGTGAACATTGATCCGGCCGGCGTCGTTCTTGACGCCCTTCTGGCGATTGATGCGCATGCAAAACAGGTGGTGTAGTGTAACAGTATCCGGTGGCTTGCCCCGCCATGGTTTTGTGGCTACCCACGGTCTCATGACGATGCCCGCCATCACCGACAGCCATTGCCACCTCGATTTCCCGGATTTCGACGGACAACTGCCGGGCGTGCTTACCCGCGCGGCGAAAGCCGGTGTGACGCGCATGGTGAGCATATGCACCAGGCTGAACAATGAACCGCACGTACGTGCCCTGGCAGCGGCACACACGCCCATCTTCTATGCCGCAGGTATCCACCCGATGAACGTCGCCGATGAGCCTATGGCCACCGTTGAACAGCTCGCCACCATCGCGCAGCACCCGAAATGCGTTGGCATCGGCGAAACCGGGCTTGACTACCACTACACGGCCGAAAGCGCGGCACAGCAGCAGGAATCGCTGCGCCTGCACATCGAGGCTGCACGCCAGACTGGTTTGCCGCTCATTATCCATACCCGCGACGCGGATGACGATCTGGCGCGCATCCTGACGGAAGAGCATCGCGCTGGCGCGTATTTTTGCGTCATGCACTGCTTTTGTTCCGGGGCGAATCTGGCACAGGCCGCGCTTGACCTTGGCTTCATGCTATCGATGTCAGGAATAACCACATTCAGAAATTCCGAACAGTTGCGCGACGTTTTCCGCGAAGCCCCGCTTGACCGAATTCTGGTGGAAACAGACAGCCCATACCTGGCCCCGGTGCCAAAGCGCGGGCAGCGGAATGAACCTGCCTATGCCGTCCACACGGCGCGGGCCGCGGCTGAACTTCGCGGGATCGATTACGCCGATTTTGCCGCCCGGACCCAGGCCAACTTTGATCGGCTGTTCCGGAAAGCCGCCGAATGGTGCCCGGCTGCCTGATGGCGGACCTGCGGTTTACGATCCTCGGCTGCGGGTCGTCCGGCGGCGTTCCACGGTTAGGCGGGAAGTGGGGAAACTGCGACCCTAATCATCCACGTAACCGGCGCCAGCGGTGCTCCATGCTGGTGGAACGCATCACCAGCGATGGTGCGACGACTGTGCTGATCGACACCTCGCCCGACCTGCGCAACCAGCTGCTGACAGCGGATGTGGGACGGCTCGACGCCGTGATTTACACCCATGACCACGCAGACCATGTGCACGGCATAGACGACCTGCGCATGATTGTCTTCAATATGCGCCGGCGCTTGCCGATCTGGGCTGATGCGCCAACGCGGGAGGCCTTGTCCCGGCGGTTCGGCTACACGTTTGAAGAGGTTCCGGGCCGTGGCTACCCGCCGATCCTGGAGATGAACGATCTGGCCGGCCCCGTGACCGTGGACGGCCCCGGCGGCCTGATCACGCTGACGCCGTTCCCGGTTACTCACGGCCCGATCACAGCCAACGGTATCAAGGTTGCAGGCCTGGTCTACCTGCCAGATGTGTCAGAAATGAACGATCTCGCGGAAAGGTTGTGCCGGAACCTTGACATATTTGTCATCGACGCACTGCGCCGTGCACCGCATCCGACGCATTTCAACCTTGAAACAGCACTCAGCTGGGTCGAAAAACTCGCGCCCGGGCGCGCCGTGCTGACGAACATGCATAACGACCTCGATTATATGACGCTGGAAGTGGAAACCCCATCCCATGTCACCCCCGCCTATGACGGGATGCAGATGACGCTGACCGACTGATATGTTTGACATCCTTGAAACTGTTTTGCCCGTTTTTCTGATCGTCGGCGCGGGTTACGTGGCGGTGCGCACGGGGCTTTTCGAGGGTGCCTTCGCAGACGGCCTGATGCGGTTCACACAGACTTTCGCAATCCCCTGCCTGCTGTTCCTGTCAATCGCCCGGCTTGATCTGGTGACAGTTTTCCAGCCCGCTATCCTGCTGACCTTCTACATCGGGTCTGCCTTGATGTTTGCAACCATGACCCTGATCGCACGCCTGGTTTTTCAACACCGCCCGGGGCAGGCTGTCGCCGTCGGCTTTTGTGCGCTCTTTGCCAACTCTGTCCTTCTGGGCATACCGCTGGTGGGCCGTGCCTTTGGCGAAGCCGCCTTGGCCCCTGTTGTGGCGATTGTCGCGGTCCACGCGCCATTTTGCTACACGCTCGGTATTACCACGATGGAATTTGCCCGGGCTGATGGCCGTCCCGTGCCAGAGACGCTGAGTATCGTGCTCAAATCGATATTTTCAAACGGTCTTATGATCGGCATTCTGCTGGGTTTCGCTGCCAACCTGACGGGGTTTATGGCCCCCGGACCGATCATTGCGACCCTGGAGATGCTGGCTGCCGCAGCCATTCCCGCCGCGCTCTTCGGTCTGGGCGGGATTCTGGTACGTTACGGGGTGTCGCAAAACCCCGGGGAAATCGCGGTCATCGGAGGTCTGCGCCTTGTGGTTCATCCCCTCGTTGTTCTGTTTCTGGCAACCCAGATCTTTGACCTGCCGCCGTTGGCGACAAAGGCACTTGTGCTGGCCGCCGCTATGCCGCCCGGCGTTAACGTCCTTGTCTTTGCCACCATGTATGATCGTGCCAAAGGGGTGGCGGCAGCGTCCATTCTTGCGTCTACCGTGGCCGCCGTTTTCTCTGCCACTGCGTGGCTGGCGATCCTGCAGGTCGGCGGGCTTTAGCCGGGGTGCACTGGCAGAATGGTGGTAAACTTGATTTCTTCCATAGACAGAAGGGCCGTGACGTTGAATACTTTTACCTCGGCAATCAGCGACTGGTAGAAGACGTCATAGGCCTTTGCGTTTCTCACACGCACTTTCAGGATGTAGTCGATATCGCCTGCCAGGCGGTGGGCTTCCAGCACCTCTGCCCGGTTACGCAGGGCGTTCAGGAAGGCTGCCTGCCAGGCCGCGTCATGTTCCGACGTACGGATCAGCACGAAAAAACAGGCCTCAAGCCCCAGGCTTTCGGGATCCAGCAGTGCGGTTTGGGCCTTGATGACCCCGGCTATACGCATTTTGCGGATGCGGTTCCATACCCGGGTTTTGGAAGATGCGACCGTAGCCGCAATTTTGTTAGAGGGTTGGCCTGCATCGCGTTGCAGTTGCGCCAAGATCTCGCGGTCCAGGTCATCCAGTTTAGCCGGCATTCTCAGAACCCCGTCTTTTTGCGACTGATACATCCTCGTGGGGTGGATAACCAAGACTATTCTCGTATTTATATGACTTTTACCCTTAAATATAGAAAATTATTTTTCAACGCTTCATTTCTACCGACAGGATCTGCAGATATTGGCCCTTTTAAAGGGAAAGGACGGGATGATGGCCAAAATCGGCAGTCAAATTGTGCTGACCAACACACAGGCCGAGGAAACGAAGGCTGATTTCACCCGATTCCTGCGATAAGGCTGGCACCATAACGCGGGAGACGGTTCCGAGGGTCTTGACGGCTAACCCCGGCAAGATACACCGCCGTGAATCCCCGGCCGCAGAGGGGCATAAGAGCACATGCTGGCACCTGTCCGACATGACACCCAAATTGTCACATCCGTAACCCACTACACGAACCGGCTGTTCGCCTTCCGCACCACGCGGCCCGCGTCCCTGCGGTTTCGGTCGGGCGAATTCGTGATGATCGGCCTGATGGACGCACCGGATCCGGAAACAGGCCGGCAAAAACCGCTTTTGCGGGCCTATTCCATCGCCTCGCCAGCCTGGGATGAGGAGCTGGAGTTCTACTCGATCAAGGTTCCCGACGGCCGGCTGACCTCGAGGTTGCAGAACATAAAGGCCGGTGATGAACTGATCCTGCACCCAAAGCCCGTCGGCACCCTTGTGCATGATGCGCTGCTGCCGGGCAAACGGCTTTACTTTTTCGCCACCGGCACCGGATTTGCGCCCTTTGCCTCCCTCCTGCGAGATCCGCTAACCTATGAAAAATATAACGAGGTTATCATCACCCACACCTGCCAGCTGGTGGAAGACCTGACCTACGGCGGGGAGATCATCGAAACCCTGCGCACGGACGGAATAATGCAGGAACTGCTTGGCCCCAACCTGGTGCAATTGAAATACTATCCCACCACAACGCGGGAAGAAAGCCCGAAGATGGGCCGGATCACAGATCTGATCAGCTCCGGCGGGATGTTTGCAGACCTTGGCCTGCCTGCCTTTGATCCGGCCAGTGACCGGGCCATGGTCTGCGGGTCGCTCGCTTTCAATCTGGAGGCAAGGGGGCTTCTTGAAAAGGCCGGGCTGCGCGAAGGCACCCGTTCAGAACCCGGCGAATTCGTGGTGGAAAAGGCCTTCGTCGGCGAAGGCGTTTAGTATGCGGGATAGTGCGCCAGGTTTCCGGGACGAATCTGAGTTCACGGCAGAAGAGCAGTTTATTCGCCCTGATGGAAAACAAGATTTAAACGGGGCTGTTGCCGGGCACATCAGACCCATAGTAATGGAAGCACCAGCGACGGCGGACCATATCTCCCCAGTATAAAATATCATTTGCCAATGATGCAACGTTACAGCAACAGTCTGCCATTAGAATTGCACGACGCAACGATGCGGCCAGTTCATCGCCTTCCACCCGCATGAGTTTCTGAAACCTTAGGGGAGACATCACCGCTGTTTTTCCCCCACCAAGGCATTGGGCCAGGGTTTTATTTTTGTTGTGGTCGCGGACCTCCGCCAGCAAACACACAAGCCGGGAAATCCTTTCGGCAGCTATTCGTTTTAACTCTGAGTTCCTTTGCAGTGATTCATATAATTCATGTACGGCAGGCTCACAAAGAGCGTCCAAAGTTGCGGCCCTCCGCAACCTGGCAGAAAGCGCTTTGGCTGAGGAATTTTCCCGCGGTTTGATATTTTTGGACCACCAATTAAGGGCGATAGAACCGGGATTCGTATCAGAATTGGCCATCGTATTAACCTCTGTTTCTGGCATGAATTCGAGTGTTATCCTGCATCACTTCTATATTCACGTCACGTCGCTCGATACGGCGCGCCGTGAAATGCCGCAGCCCCCGGTTTATCGGCACGTCATGTATAATCTCGCCATCTTCCGAACCACAGATAAGGGTACGTGCGACGTTCCTGTCCTGATTCTTCCGCCATGGCGGAAGAATCAGTTGTGTCAGTGCTTCTTCTGCAGTTTCGGCCTCAACCACCATGGCACCCGGCGGGGCAGAGAGTGGGCAGGACTTGCGGCCCAGGTAAAGCGTGTAGTGCGGGTGATTCAGAAAATCAGCCACCTTATCCAAGTCATCTCCCCAGACCGCAACCCCGTAAAAAGCGCCGACACGATAGTCACGTAGGGTAATTGTTGTTTCCGCCGCCGTCTTCTTCCGAGCCTCGCGCAGAGATTCGGGGCGGGAATTGGGGTGTTTTACCCTCGTCCCGGGCACGGTCTCAAAGGTATGATAGTCGCGCAACAGGGTGCCGGTATCAAATATGGCCACCGCCATATCCAGCGCATCCAGTGCCGAAAAATCCCCACCCCTGTCTATACCCATAGCGGCACCAAGAAACCCGATTATGGCGGAACGCCCAGGATAATCCAGCGAGCCGCGCCGCTCATGCCCTGCCAGTTCGCCCATTGCGCCTAACGAGGACGTAAGGGTGAAAATCAGGTAGGATTGCATCCCGCCTCCCTTACAGCAGCACCCGCAAAATGGACGATCTTGTCCAAAGTGCCTGTGACGCCAACCCTCATGGTATGATCGTCATCGCATCCCCGCCCGTACGCCGAGTCAATATCAGCTCGTGTCTTTTCCAGCACTTTGACTGAATTTTCAAGGTAAGGTGTATCAACGGGATCGAAGAATGCCCCCGACAGATCGCGCGGTGCCTGAGTGCCTCGTTCGGCTAACACATAATGTGCCCGAGGATGGTGGGCGAAACTGTTCTGCTTGCCTTTAGGCGTCGCAATTGCAATTGCGCGGGCAAGTGCCTCAGCACCTTTCGATGCAAGGTCACGGTCCCCTGCCAGGTTTTTGACAAGAAGGTCGACATTCACACAAACATACTGATAGTAAACGCCGGACCCGAATCCAATCTCACCCAGATGGCCAGAGTCGGGTTTGTTTTCCGCCTTGTTCAGATCATCCACCGCCGAAAACCAGTCCTCTTGTGCAATAGCGGTATGAGTCGTGAAGGCATGGGCTACCTGAACGGCGGCGTCACGGTTGAACGCGGGGGCGCCTGCCAGCATTCGACCAAACATGGCGATATCAACCGCACCGTCAGCCCGCTGCAGGACATGCTTCTTCATCTCCTTATCATTTGGGAGTTTGTCTCCAGATACAATCTTTTCCGCCAATTCCTCTGCCAGTTTCCATTCATCCGGCGAGATGAAGGCAAGTGTTGTAACAGAACTTACGTTCTCCGATTTCTCCATTTTGCCGAAAATTCCAGCCACTTCATCTGCGGCGGTATTTGCTTCTGTTTCGGCAATTTCTTTCGATTTCAGATGCTCGACGAGCTTTTCATGCAGTCGCTTTGTGCGGGTGCCCAATTTATCCTTGAGGTCGATTTCAAAGAAAGAACTTTCCCGCAGAGCACGTTTTACTGATTGAGACGACAGGCGCAGGCTTCCTCCCACCCTCGCCTCCTTGGGGCGTCCCTGATCATCACGATTCGGGTTTGACGGACCATAGGTGGTCAACAGATGAAATTGCAGAAAGGTACTCATCGGCAGGTCTCCTTTGGAGTTGGATTTGGCTACGACAGCCTCAGGCTTCATTTCAGAGTTTGTCATCGCCTTATACCCAATTATTCCTATGGGTGTGAAGTCATTGGAATTTTTGTTTCTATGCGTCAGACATATCCATTAATTTTGGTAATTTTCGAAAAAGAAATCCTAAAAGACTTTTACGTTTTTTAATGATCTTGTCAATCAGATTTATGTCCATATGGATGAATGAGTGTTCAGTTAATGCATCGAACCGCGCTATGGCTTTTTGTTGTAAATCTTTCATCCAGATATATCGTGGGTCGCCACCGCCCTTCAATTTCTGAACATGATTAAGGAACCGATCTTCTGTTTCGGCAAAGAAAGAATCACTTTCGACATTGAGTAATTCCTTTTCTATCGAAATGGACTCACGAAGTGCCTTTCGTAAAATACGGTTGGTTTCTTCGGCTGCGCCGATCATTTTTACGATAATGTCTTCCTGGTCGATTTCCTGTGATTGAAACTTCAAGAGGGGCTGGGTAGAAAATATGAAATTGACCGGCTTCATATTATCCATTGCCCATCCGGCAACGACCACATCAGAATCTCCACCCCGGTTTTCACTCCATTCAGTCAGGGACAGGGACAGTTCAGAAGTGTTACTTCTCGATTCCCGCATAACTATGCCCAGCCAATTACGGTATCCGAATCGGCCTGGCCCAGGATGTTTCGGCGACCATTCCTCCTTGGCATTATTCCTGCGGTGTGGACTCAAAGGATGTTTCCATCCTGCATAGTTTGTGCCGTATTTTCTCTGCCGCACACCCTTTATATAGCCATTGTCCCCGATCAAACGAATACGTCTTGGCATCCCGAAAAATGCCTCTACCCCGAATTTCCTGTTGTCCTCCCCGGGGGCATACCCCGGCGGAAAAGTCTTTTGATTGTTATGTTCCCTATCAGAAAAACGCGTGGCCCGTGTCCACGGCAGACATTCAAAATCGGATTCGGGGTCGGGATTGTTTCTACACGGCACATTCGCCCAGATCAAATCCCAAAGACCACTCCCGGGATTGACGAGCGTGGTCATGGGGCCACCGCCCCGCATAGATGTTCGATGCCCCGACCCGCCCGAAGGGGCAAATGCCTGGAGCGTGTACAGGGCCATAGCCGCAGTCGGCAGATCAAGACTCTGATAACGGTCTCGATGCACCATCAAATCTTTATTATCCTCTATAGTTTTATGGGCGGCACTATCTATAAATAACATGTCAACGGGTTTTTCTTCCTCCCCTTCCAAAGGATCAGTATCCTGCAGAAATCGGTGACCATCCCCCAGAAGATTGAAAGCCCCCGTGAAAGGTTCCAGCTTTTTCTTCAGGTGTTCCGGGTCAGGGTTCTGCCGCCCAGACCAATCACCCCTGTTTATAGGCGGATCTGCAAGGAATATCATCCCGATCAACAGTTCGTAGCAGGCGATGTTCATATCCGGGCGCGGCCAGTTGGGGCGTAGAACATCATGTGCCGCCATTTGCCACGGGGCGATTTTCCGTTTTTTACCATCGCGACACACGACAGGGATCCACGGGATTTTAATCAGATTAAACATCTCCGCATTTGTCATCATCTTGATCTACCCATGATTTCGATAAGAATAAAGGGCCTACAATTTCTTCCCTTGGCGTCATTCCTGATCACCAAATGACAATCCGACATCCGCATCATAAGTCAAACCGTCACATATCGATCCATCCGGCCCCACAGGGCAGATATGATACCCTCCGCGCTCACATACTTTGCGCTTCCATTTCGGGAATCCTTCTATAACCTCGTGTATCTCATGCATGGATTGATCAGGCAAGGGGAGACGATCAAGGCGTTCGCGGGATGCGGAAACCTCCGAGAGAGGCCATGAATCCTCCCCGTGTCCGGCCCATGGGCGAAGTTTTCCGTTTTCTTCCACGGCCAAAACCAGAGTTTTTTGCTCACTTCCCAATCTGGTCGGATATTCGGTATCATCATGGGCTCTTCCACCGCTACGATAGCCTTCCCCAAGATTGACAATATTGTGTGCGGCAAGGCATCGGGCAGAGAGCCCCTGCCCTTCAACAGCATTTTCAGAATTCTGCAAAACATCGGGAACGGGAATGGCATCAGCTCCGTGGACCGGCTCTATAAGCGAACGTAGGCTTGGCGGCGCATCAATCTTTCCTTCCCTGAACAAAACCTGTGCAGTACGCCACTGATCGGTGACAGGGTAGACGTATGCCCCGCTATCAAGGACATCATGCAGCCAACGATCATTTTCAACTTTATCCGGATCGGGTGAAAGTACATGCAGCGTCGGCCCGTCTACCGGGCGGGAGGCTACCGGGCGGATATCCATATGACGCCACAACCGGCCAGCCCGCTGGATCAGCGCGGCCACAGGGGCAAGGTCTGACACCATAGCATCAAAATCCAGATCCAGAGACGATTCAAGCACTTGGGTTCCCACCAGAACAAACCCATTCCGATCCTTACCGACTTTGCCCGCGTGATCCATAACCTCGGACTCAATTCTCTTGCGATCACCGAGTACAAATCTCGCATGCAACAACCGGGCCCGGACCCCTTTGGATCGGAGAGACGCAACAGCCGATATAGCATCATCCACCGCATTCCTCACCCAAACACATGCTGCACCTTGCCCGGCATTTTCAGCCAGTAACCTAACCGCCTCATCCGCATGTGACAGCCGTTCAACTTTCACCGATCCCTTCGGTCCGATAGTCTGCGGCAGATCAATCACCGATACACCCTTCGCGACTGTCAAGGCTGGATAGGCACTATGATTCGACGTACCTTCGTAAACATTCAGCAGGCGTTCCCGTTGCACCATCGGCAAAGTCGCTGTCAGCAGAATTGCTGATCCTCCAGATGTACGGTGCATCCGCAACAGTGCCTCCAATTCAGAACTTATATACGGCTCACCCAGTTCATGTACCTCATCCACGATCAGAATTTTCGATGACAATCCGAAATGACGAAGAGATTGGTGTTTCACTGGCAAGACCGACATTAATGCCTGGTCTATGGTCCCTACCCCGACATCGGCTAAAAGTGCCCTTCGACGACTTTGAGATAAAAATTCTGAACAGGTGACCTCATCATCTTCACGCACATCCGCGTTTATGATATCCTTAAAATCAACGGATAATCCTGCACGTCCATGGGCCAGAGTCAGCGTTATGCCATTCCCAAACATCTTGCCCACCACTTTCGAAGCCCGCCGAAACATCGCGTCTGCCGTAGCCATTGTAGGCAGGGCGAAAAATATCCCCCGGCCTTTGCCTGCCAGCAACATGCGCTGCGCCAGAAAAAGTGCCGCCTCTGTTTTCCCCGCGCCCGTCTCATCCTCAATGATCGCCAACATTGGACCCTCGACCATATCGATATTGGCACATGCCTTCTGCATCGGGCGCAAATCAAAATCAAACAGGCGGGTATTCGCGGGTTCTGATCCCGCAAGACCAGCCTCAGAAACAGCGCACACGGATATCTCTCGGGCGTCTTTCAGATAGTCTGAGAGACCAACACCAGCTTTTTTCGGTTTAAACCAACGCGTATTTGACCCGACCCAATCCGCCGCAGTACACAGCCCAGGAAGCCACCATGACAATGCCGCAGATCTTTTTTCCGATATGTCGCCGAGTGCCGCCTCCGGCCACAGTTCACAAAACGCAATCACCACATCACCTGCATCTTTCGAGGCATCCTGGCCAATCCTACGAAGAGAGTTCCTGTAATCAAGCGGGCGTCTGCCCCTGCATTCAAGTGGTCCAATTCTGAGATCCGAAGGCCTTCCGTGGTGCCCGGACACTGCCGCATATAAATCCCGGCGGACCCATTGGTTACTTCCAAGGTGACATTCAAGCACGGGGTCAGACTCAAAGAGCAACACCTCCGTCAGTTTCCAATGCCCGAAATTCTCCTGAGACATGCCGTATCTTACGGCATTCCGAAAGTTGTCACTAATCTTGCCCAGATCGTGCAGCGCAATGAGCAGGATCATCGCGTCGCGCAGGGGTTTATCGTAGCGAAAGGGATCAATCAATCTCTCCGCAACAGCCGCAACGTCCAGCATGTGATATACTGCCGGGTGTTCCGGCAGACCACTGCCCTCCGGGGAACTTTTACCCGGCCAGTTGGCAATTGCATTTGGGGTCACAGGAGGTTTTTTGATTCAAACATCACCTTTATACCTGATAGTTTGCGCCCCCAAGAGTATCGGTTCCTCCCAATGTGGGTGGGGAACAGATTGCTTCACTCCGCATATTCAGACATCCATTTTTCAACATGGTATTCGGTATCCCAACGTTCTTCGAATTGGAACCTCCGTTTGCCTTTCCGGTCAACAGCCGTGAAGGCAGGCTGGCCATTCAGGA
Organism: Paracoccaceae bacterium; assembly: GCA_014323795.1. Lineage (GTDB taxonomy): Bacteria > Pseudomonadota > Alphaproteobacteria > Rhodobacterales > Rhodobacteraceae > Amylibacter. Next base: position 229,083 of record JACONK010000018.1, read on the forward strand.
TTTCACAACCGAAAAGCAGTTGATAATTCGCTCTTCATTATCGAAGTCGGTCACCAGCCACGCATCCAATTAATAAGGATTCGATTAGGTATCAGGGGGATGTGGCCTATCATGATTTCTATTTCCTTGCTTTTCTTTCTTGCGGTTCATCCCTACGTGGGTGGGGAACAAGAAATATCAAGTTCGGGTTTTCACGATGTATTCGTGCAGCAGCCTCTGTCCCGAAGGCGGGAAGTCCGGCGCACCTTGGGAGATGCGCCGGACAGGGTTTAGAACCCGAACATGCCGAACCCCATGGGCATAGGCGTTACCAGTATGCGCGATGTTCTTTCCGCGCTCTTCATTTTTGATGCGTACTCCAGTTCGTCTTCCGACTTGTCTGGCGACTCATCTGCCGGTTCCACATCGGGCTGGTCTTTTTCGTGTGTCATCCTACACCTGCTATTCTGGCGATCTTGGTCGCCGCTTCATCGATCTTGGTATCAGTGGCGATCTCCTCGAGCATCCGGTCCCGCAGATCCCTGCGATCTTCGTACGCCTTCTCGATCATGCGCCTTCCCATAATCATACCAATCTCTGCATCATCATGGGTAAGGGTAGCACTGCTCTCCCTGATCTCCGCGTTCGTCATCCAGTTCGGGACGAACCTGATACCGCCTTCCCTAGTCTCAAGGACTTCGATCTCCAAGTCAATAGCGATACCATTGATTGGGAAGTCATCCTTCATCCCCACGTGGGTGGGGAACTGCATGACAGCATAAAGAGCTTCGGTGACATTGCCGGTTCATCCCCACGTGGGTGGGGAACTGTGGGGATAAAACCACCCCGATTACCACTACCACGGTTCATCCCCACGTGGGTGGGGAACTGGTAATTCATCGGATACGGTAAACATTTCCTATGCGGTTCATCCCCACGTGGGTGGGGAACTGGCGTAAGGTAGCTGGCGGTGAAGAAGTAGACCCGGTTCATCCCCACGTGGGTGGGGAACTGACTTGCTATAACTTATTGATTTACCAACTAATTCATGATACGGAGGGACGCACCGGCTTTTCGGGATAAAAACTTACCAGGCTCAGGCCGTCAAAATCTACGGGCATTCGGCGGTTGGTTCCCGCAGTGGCAAATTCATATCCCTGATCGGTAGGGGACTTCCAAACTATAACGGCGTCTCCGGTGTCGATATTCGCCACAACCTGATCCCAGATCATTTCTCGCGTCCGTGTTGAATAGTCACCGACGTAAACACCGGAGCGCACCTCCACCAGCCACGTAGCGAGCCGACCGCGCAACCGCGGCATAACGTTGGAAACGACGATAACCATCATAATCTAGCGGTGTCCTGCATCGCCGGATGGCAGTACGTCGGAAAAGGCAGGCTGAATCATATCTGGCGGTGGCACGGGGCGGGGGAGATCCCCTGCCAAAAGAACTTCTTCAATGGAAGGGATGATCTTTTTCAGCAGGCCTGTGCGGCGAAAGGCATCACGGCAGGCCAGACGAACGGCACGGTCCGGTGCCATATCAATCTTCCCCTTGGATATCTGACCAGCAATTCGGAACGCCTCGGGCACAACAGTATCTAATTTATAGATATCGGCGATATCATAGACAAAAGAACGGGGCTTGCCAACGGGGCTTGCCAGTGTGTAAAAAACCGATGGCCGGTGCATATCCTGCCGCCAAAACCGCGACTTCGGACAGCCCGTGCATACAGGCAGTTGCCGCGGACAGACAACGATTAGGCACATCACTGGCCATCCAATCCCCGGGATCATAGGCACGATTCTTCCAAGTCACCCCGTATTTCCTGGCCAGTAGCTTGTAGGATTCCCTGACCCGTACGCCCTCAATCCCGCGTAACTGGTTGATGGAGCGACGCGACGGCGCATCCTCATTGAAGCGCATCGCATACATCTTGCGTACCACGCGCAACCTTGCGGCATCGTTGAGTGCTATGGATGCCTGCCACAACAATTTATCAGATCTTGCCCCGCCAGGCTGACCTGCGGAATAGAGACGGACACCCCCTTCCCCGACCCAGGTAATCAGCGTACCCGTGCGGGCAGCAAAAGCCACAGCTGCATGGGAAATCCGCGCACCCGGTTCCAGCATGACCCCTGCCAGCCCCCCTATGGGAATCTGGGTACGAGTACCGTCGGAATTGATCGTAACGAAAGCTCCATCGGCGACATCAAGATTCGCACGACCAACGAAGACCAGAGAAGCTCGATCCTTCAACGGGATCGGACGTGGCGGGGCAAGCCCTGGAATTCCCCCACTCACGACACGCGCCTGATCAACATGAGACCGCATCCAAACGACTTGGCTCTACCGAAACCCCTGGCAAGCTGCCTTAGGAAAGAAGATGCATCCGTAATTTCAATCCGCCCCATCATGTCAAGAATGCCGAATTGCGGCTGCCCTTTACGCGTACCGCGATTCTGCAGTGCTTCGGTTCTGTAATCGCTGATCTCGGCAGATACTACACGGAACCCGGCTGCCTTTCCCTGCCGTTCAAGCCACGTTCGGCCTTCCCGCGATGCTATTTCCATTCGTTTGGACCACCGCATGCCTTTTGGGATATTATACAGACCATCCATCACTACATCAACACGCAATCCCCCGCGTTTCTTCCGTGTAGCGTTAGCATGTAAAACGAAGTCGACTTGTGATCCCTGATTCAAGACTGGTGCGAATTTTTTTACCGCATGAGGTTCAAACAGGTCCGTCTGGGTCGGCTCTCGTTCAGAAAGCGTCAGGAACTCACCTTTGCGCCCTGTACGCCAAAGAAAATCCCGACAACGATCAGGACCATCGGAAAAGATCGACCAAAGCAGATGATGATGGAACGACATGCGAGAGCTGTTTCCGGACAGCGACAGCATGCTATCCAGCGCACACCCCAAAGGATGGCGAGACAAGCGGATGCGGCTCAGATAGAGTTGTTTCATGTCAGATTTAGTCATGTTTCTCCTTGCGAATGCGTTAGTTTCATCGCCCTGGATAATCTATCCGTTCTTCGAGAGCGGCACTGTAGTGCAGTTTCTGATGTTCGCGGGGTCTCAAGCCCAACGCCAGTCTATCCGCCGCTTGGGAAGAAGAGGCGGGAAAAACTGATGATGCTCCGTTATCAGATATGAGGTCTCATGGTTATCTCCAGTTTGTGCCCCTGCGGCTGGAAGGACCTGCTCTTGGAACCGGATGCCATCCGGTGACACGCCAGGGTAGCCCGGCACGTTTCATTGGATTGGCTACGCATCTACATCATAGGTCACCGATTTACCTCTGGTAAAGAGAGCCGCGAGTCCGATTATGACAGTTCCGGGAAGCCACACAAACCATCCGACAATAGCTACGACCCCCCCTATCACAGCCCCGGCATCCGACCAAGTTTCACACTCTTCCGGTGAAAGATATTCTGATTGGATAGTCCCACACGATTCGGCATTGTCAGTTATCACAGCATCCACCGCCCCGAAGTTCAGAAAAACTGACCCAATCATAAGGGCTTGAAACCCCAGGAAGAGAATAAGGGTTATCCACCCGAAACCCCCTCTTACGTTTCGTGATAAACTTCTTTTTCATCGTTATCTCCAGTTTGTCCCTTGTCTCGGCTGCGATTCAGGGCTTTGCTCCTCAGACCGCGTACAGCCCGGTGACACACCGGGGATGTCTTGGCGTGTTTCATTTACTGGCTGGGCACTTTCGACACCTTCAGGCCCATTAGTTTGTGATTTATCAGGTAATGTCGGAAAGGAACTTTAATCCTTGAGGCACAAGGTGCGTCGGTAATAAATCTCAATCGCTGATTAAAGCGGCGGCATCGAGACAGAATACAGGATAAGGCACGTTCCTGTCCAGGAAATGACAACCGCACCCCGAAATGACCCGCGTCGCGATCAGGGCGGCACTGCGCCGTGTGCCAAGAGACCAATGATCGGGCTGAAAAATGTTGCCGGCAAAAAGAAACCGATAGATCCATAGACGGCGCAGGCGTATCATCTGACACGGATGCGATTGTGGCAAAGAAAATTACCGCACCGCCCCTGACACAACAGGAACACGCCTGCTCCCTTTTGTCATGAGGCAAGTCCCCCGGTTGCTCTGCACTGGCTATAGGTTTGTTTTCTATCTTCAGATATTTGCATAAATTCCCTCAGATCTTGATCTACGCAAACCTGTCCCAAGGAAATGTTACAGAACCTGACCAATTTGTGATCTGATTGCATTGTGAATGGCGGGCGCGGCGGTTAGATACTATCTTATGTTCGTCGCCCCGTGCGACTGATATCAATAACCCCAAGAGGGAACCCAAATGTCCAAATCTGTTAAAACTCTTGCTGTGGCATCTGCAGTTGCTGCTGCAACGATGACTGCAACCACCGCAACCGCCCAATCCAAGGAGAAATGCTACGGTGTTTCGCTGGCTGGCGAAAACGGCTGTGCCGCCGGTCCGGGCACAACCTGTGCGGGCACCTCGACCGTTGACTATCAGGGTAACGCCTGGACCTTGGTGGAGGCAGGCACATGCAAAGACCTGAACCTGCCGGCCATGGCAGACGGTACACCGCGCAAGGGCTCGCTGGAGCCGCTTGACCGCGATATCCCGTCCTAGGCGGAATCGACCCGGGGTGTGCGGGTGGTGCACCGCCCGCCCCCAGCCCTTCCCGCCACGGGATGTTCCAAAATGCTTGATTCTGGCTTCAAAAAACCGAATTGTGTGCCCAATCGGGCAGGTGTGGGGTACAAGGCCCAACACCTTGAAGACGTTCTGAGAACTCCCGATGCGGTCGGCTGGCTGGAAATCCATGCCGAAAACTATATGGGTGCTGGTGGGCGCCCGATTGCCCAGCTCAAACACCTGCGAGAAATATATCCGATCTCCTGCCACGGGGTTGGTCTTTCGATCGGTGCCGACGGCCCGCTCGACAAAGATCACCTGGTGCGGCTGAAACACCTTATCGACTGGCTCGAACCGGGGCTTTTCTCGGAACACCTCGCCTGGTCGACGCATGAAACCCGCTTTCTGAACGATCTGCTGCCAGTGCCCTATACCAAGGCTACCGTGACCCGTGTCGCAGACCACATCGATGAGGTGCAGGACACCATCGGGCACCAGATGCTTTTGGAAAATCCATCCACCTACGTGGCCTTTGCCGAATCAGAGATGTCTGAAATCGCGTTTCTTACGGCAGTCGCCAAACGGACCGGGTGCGGGTTGTTGCTCGACGTAAACAATGTTTTCGTTTCTGCAACCAACCAGGGCTATTGTCCCGCAGGCTACATTGACGCCTTTCCGCTGGACCTGGTCGGCGAAATCCACCTCGGCGGGCATGAAAAAGATGAAGATGACCACGGGGCACCGCTGCTGATCGACAGCCATTCCCGTGCGGTCGTGGATCCGGTTTGGGCACTATATGCCCATACGATCAAACGCGGCGGTCCGCGGCCCACGTTGATCGAGTGGGACAACAACATTCCGGACTGGAACGTTCTGGCCAAAGAAGCTGCGGCAGCCGGGCAAATTTTGGCCGGAAACCCGGCCAGGATTACCTGAAATGGGCGTGACACAGCAGGCTTTTGCGACGGCCCTGCTGGACCCGGACATGGCGGTGCCGGAAGGATTGATTGATCCGGAAGGTCGCCCGGCGGGCAAGCGGTTCAACGTATACCGCAACAACGTCATCGTATCGCTCATGGATGCCATGGAAGAGGTATTCCCGGTGATCGCAAAGTTGATCGGTCCTCAGAATTTCCGCAACCTTGCGCGGGTCTTTGTGAAGGATTTCCCGCCCAAATCGCCGCTTTTGATGTTCTATGGCGGTGATTTTCCCGGGTTTCTGGAAGGCTTTGCGCCGCTCGGTTCCGTGCCCTACCTGGCTGATGTTGCCCGGCTGGAACTTGCGCGCCGCGACGCCTGCCACGCCGCCGATACGGTACCGGTGCCACAGACCGCGCTGGCAGCTGTCCCGCCGGAAAAGCTGACGGAGGCGCGTTTTGATCTGGCCCATGCCCTGCGGCTTGTTGAAAGCCCGTATCCCATTGTCGGGCTGTGGCATTACAATATAACCGATGGCGCACCAAAGCCCGTGGCCGGTACCGAGATTGCGCTTATCACGCGGCCCGGCCTTGATGTGGAAATGCAGGTGATCGGTGCTGATACGGCGGCTTTTTTGGAGGCACTTCAGGAAAACTCAACCCTGGGTCAGGCTTATGAGGCTGGCTTGGCCATTGCAGAGGATTTCGATCTGTCTGCCGCCATTGGCCTGATGCTGGGTGGCGGACTTATCAGTAACATCAAAACCTGAGGAGGGAACTTTATGACGGCACTTACTCGTCTGCACGACCGGACGCTCGGTGTTCTTGCCCGGGTGCTGGAAGGCTGGTTTTTACCAACGGCAGCCCGTTTTGCGTTCGCCGCCGTGCTTTTAATGTACTTCTGGAAAGCCGCCGTGACAAAACTCGGCGACGGGGTGTTCGGTTTTCTGGCACCCAATGGCAACGCCTACTATCAGGTGTTCCCCAAGGCGACAGAGGCTGCTGGCTTTGACCCTGCAGGGCTGAGCACGTTTCACTGGCTGGTTGTCACGGCAGGCACCATGGCAGAATTTGTGCTGCCGGCCCTAATCATTCTGGGCCTGCTGACGCGTCTTGCCGCGCTCGGCATGATCGGTTTTGTGATCGTGCAGTCCTATGTGGATGTGAACGGCCACGGAATCAGTGGTGCCGACCTGGGTGGCTGGTTTGATGCGTCAAGCGGGTCTTTGGTCATGGACCAGCGCCTGATGTGGGGGCTTCTGTTCATGGTGCTGGTTGTGCAGGGCGCGGGACCGATATCGCTGGACAGGTTATTCACCCGGGCAGGGGCCAAGGCGTAACAGACGTTCTTAAAAATAGCCAATGTGATGATAAATCCTTGTCAATCCGCAAGGTGCGGCTGGTGACGCAGGATTTTGGGGCAGTGGCAGACCACATCATGAAAACCAGAGAGTGCTGCGCCACATCCGGTTTCTCTCTGTGTGGCAAAAATCATCCAAGGTTCAAATCTTTGGTTTCAATTCCTTTTATCGTTATTTTACTACCATAAATTCAAATAATCCGGATGCAGATTTTTACCTTCCCAGGTTTCCTTCCCTTTTGTCTTGCGTTCTGCCCATGGGGTATCCTTCCGCGGGCTATCCTCTTTCAGCCGGACCCGGACGCCCGACCTGGATTCTCTCTCAAAAATTTGCGGTCTTGTTTTTTTGTGTTTGTATCCGTCATGGACGGCTCCCTTCGGACTTGGCCAAACGCGGCGCAAGGTTACGCAGGTTTACCCACTGGCGGGCCAGTACCAAGGGAGCATTTTCGGCCCGCGTGTTCAGGCGAAGATGAGGTCTGTTTCATAGACGTTTTCCGGGGGGATGTCATCCGGATAGATGCTGTTTATGCCATCGCCCCAAGTGACCGGCGTACCGGGCGTCGTGTCCGAATCATGCTTCTTCTTTCCAATCATGGTCAGGTCATCGAAACTGTCCGGCACTGCATCGCGCCGGAACACGATCAGACCTCCTTCATTTTGTCTTTCAGATACCAGGAACTTACCCTTCCGGTTATCGACGTTGAAGTCATATGTCACGTCATGTCCGGAGTCGGCCCCGGAACCACCGCGCAGGACACCGTTGCCGAAATAGCATCTCAGTAAGTCATTCCCGGAATCAGCGATGTTGAATACATATCCGGAAACCCCTGTTTAGCCATACTTGGGTACCTCTCCGGATTCTGAATTTTCAAGGCGGGCGGGCGGCGGGGGGCACCCTGGCGCACCCGTGGTGCGGAACACTGCAACAGGACACGGAAGGGCTGTCCGCCACAGCGACCCTTCCGCTTTCGCAGCAGCACACGGTGTGGCGCGGTATTACGTTTAAAACCTGTAGCGGTGGAGCGCGAAGCCCTCGCGTTTCAGCCAGGTCCGGGGCACCACGTGGCCCGGGCAGAGATGTTCAACCACCGCCCAGAAGGCAGACGAATGGTTCATCTCCACCAGGTGCGCGATCTCATGGGCTGCGACATAGGCCAACACCTTTGGCGGGGCCATGACCAGCCGCCAGGAATACATCAGTGCCCCGTCAGAGGTGCAGCTGCCCCAGCGCGACCGCGGATCGCGCAAGGTGATTTTGCAAAAGCCCTTGCCGAGTGCACTGGCGTAGCGGTCGCTTGCCGCCGTCAGGCGATCCCGCGCCAAGGTTCGCAGGTATGCCTTAACCCGGCCCGGAGCCCCGCGCAGGGGTACTTCAAGCGTGTCTTCGGTGCGCACGGGGTACCGCCGCCCGCCCCCGCTTGCGATGCGGATCATCCGGCCTTCAACCGGCACCTCGACACCGATATCGACCTGCACCGCATCCGGCCTCGCATCCAGATGCTGCCGCAGCCAGCGTTCTTTCAGCCGGGCGAAGGCCACAGCCTCCACCAGCCCGGCGTGTTCGGGAAGGGTCAGGCTGACACCGCCACCCGTTCCGGAAATGCGCAGGCTGATCCGGTGCGCACGCGCAGACCTTTTCACCCTAACCACAATCGGCGGTTCGCCAATTTCCACGTATGCTGCCACGGATGCCCCGGATTGCCGTCTTGCCCTTTGACAGGCCCGCGCCCCTGTGGCAAGGGCGGGCGAACCTGATTAACACAACCCTTGGAGGTAACAGATGCCCAAACAGGACTGGGGCGTAAAGCGCGTTTGCCCCGAAACCGGAAAACGTTTCTATGACCTGAACAATGACCCGATTGTCAGCCCATACACAGGCAAAGAATATGAGCCGGGCTTTTTCGCCCATGACAGGTCAAGGACAACCATGGCCGACAAGGAAGAAAAATCGGCAATCAAGAAAGCCACCGCCGCGGATGACAACGCTGGCGATGTTGATCTGGACGATGATGTGATAGACGAAGACGAAGACGGGGATGTATCGATCGAGGAAATTGCCGACATGCCCGCCGGAGACGACGACAGTTAAGACAGGTTTTTCGCTTGTGCAGGCGTACAGAACACCCTAACCTAGCACGGATGCGGCTACATCCGCACCCGGAACGGGGCCTTAGCTCAGCTGGGAGAGCGCTTCGCTGGCAGCGAAGAGGTCAGGGGTTCGATCCCCCTAGGCTCCACCAACCTCCTTTGCACTTGTGTGACGCGGATCAGGTGTGCAGGTCAAACCGGTCTGCATTCATAACCTTGGTCCAGGCAGCAACGAAATCGGCCACGAACTTCGCACCGTTATCGTCCTGGGCATACACCTCCGCATAGGATCGCAGGATGGAGTTGGATCCAAAGATGAGATCCGCACGTGTCGCCGTCCACTTCACAGAACCGGTTGCACGGTCGCGGATTTCATATCGGGCACCCTCATCCACCGGATACCAGGCATTCCCCATATCGGTCAGATTGACGAAGAAGTCGTTCGTCAGTGCCCCCGCACGGTCGGTCAGCACCCCGTGCACACTGCCGCCGTGATTCAGGCCCATGGCGCGCATACCGCCGACCAGCACCGTCATTTCGCAGGCTGTCAGGCCGAGAAGTTGTGCACGGTCAATCATCATCTCTTCCGGCGACACGGTGTATTTGGTTTTCTGCCAGTTGCGGAAAGCATCGGCATACGGTTCCAGCACGTCAAAACTGTCGGCATCCGTCATCGCATCCGTGGCATCGCCGCGACCCGGGCTGAAGGGCACGGTGGCACTGCCGCCTGCCCTAGTGATGGCGTGTTCAAGCCCGACGTTACCGCCAAGCACGATCACATCCGCCACTGAGGCACCAGTGTCAGCTGCAATCGGTTCCAGCACTGCCAGAACCTTTGCCAGTCGGGCGGGCTCATTGCCTTCCCAGTGCTTCTGCGGGGCCAGCCGGATGCGTGCTCCATTGGCCCCGCCACGCTTGTCGGAACTGCGGAAGGTTCGTGCACTGTCCCAGGCGGTGGCCATCAGATCCGCATCCGTCAGGTCGCTGGCGGCGATGGCCGCTTTCACAGCATCCACGTCATAGGCGGTCGGGCCCGCCGGGATCGGATCCTGCCAGATCAGATCTTCTTCCGGTACGTCCGGGCCGATGTAATTGATTTTCGGCCCCATATCGCGATGGCACAATTTAAACCACGCCCGGGCGAACGTATCCCGGAAGTAAGCCGGGTCCGCCATGAATTTCCGGCATATTCCGTTGTAGATCGGGTCCACGCGCATTGCCATGTCGGCGTCGGTCATGATCGGGTTGTGGCGCCTGGACGGATCGGTTGGATCCACCGGTCTGTCCTCTTCCCTGATGTTCACCGGCTCCCACTGCCAGGCACCTGCGGGAGATTTCGCAAGCTCCCATTCGTGACCGAAGAGCATTTCAAAATATCCCATGTCAAATTTCGTGGGTTCCTTCGACCAGGCCCCTTCGATGCCGGAGGTGAAGGTGTTCGTGGCCTTCCCATTGTGGCCCGGGTTTGACCAGCCGAATCCCTGGGCCTCAATGCCAGCCGCCTCCGGTTCCACACCGATAGTGTCAACCGTGGCGCGGCCGTGAGCCTTGCCCACCGTGTGACCGCCGCAGGTCAGTGCCGCGGTTTCTTCATCATTCATCGCCATACGTGCGAAGGTTTCCCGCACATGCCGTGCCGTGTGCGCCGGGTCAGGCTGGCCGTTCACACCTTCCGGGTTCACATAGATCAGACCCATGTGCGCGGCAGCAAGCGGGTTTTCAAGCGTGGAGGCATCATTCAGGTCGCCGTAGCGGTTTTCGCTCGGGGCCAGCCATTCGTCTTCGGATCCCCAGAAGACGTCTGTCTCCGGCCCCCAGATATCTTCGCGGCCAAAGCCAAAACCAAAGGTCTTCAGGCCCATCGATTCATAGGCGATGGTGCCGGACAGCAGAATGAGATCTGCCCAGCTGAGCGCGTTGCCGTATTTCTTCTTGATCGGCCACAGCAGGCGACGGGCCTTGTCAAGGCTCGCATTATCGGGCCAGGAGTTCAGCGGTGCAAAGCGGATGTTGCCACCGCCCCCGCCGCCGCGCCCGTCTGCCACCCGGTAGGATCCGGCAGAATGCCAGGCGAGGCGGATCATCAGGCCGCCATAATGGCCCCAGTCCGCAGGCCACCAATCCTGGCTGTCGGTCATCAGTGCATGCAGGTCAGCCTTCACCGCATTGAAATCGAGTGCTTTGACCGCCTCGCGGTAGGAAAAATCCTCATCCATCGGATTGGTGCGCGCTCCCCCCTGGTGCAGGATATCGAGGTTGAGCGCGTTGGGCCACCATTTCGTGACCGGTTTATCAAGGGACGTGTTCCCCCCGTGATGAATTGGGCATCCGGTGAGGGCCTTTTTGTTACCGCTGTCCATTCTCTTTCTCCATGGCTGTTCTGGCTTGTGTCGCGTGTCTAGATGCGCGGAATACAAAGTATAGTGTGCGGCATTCACAGTTTCCAGATGCTTCACTGATGTCAATTAAAATTGACACTTGCTATTGTAATAATCATCTGACATAAACGAATCATCGTGCACCTTTTGCAGGGTGCGGGAAGGGGCGATGTTCCCAACCGCCTTAGGGAGGTACCGGGGGCAGCGTTCCGCCTCATGAAGCAACGGAGGAGATCGGTTATGTCCGATGACCCAGACAAAGTATGGCCGACAGGTCTTACCTTGCGTGAAGCTGAAGAAGTGCACAGCTATCTGATTGATGGTACGCGCGTCTTTGGCGTGATTGCGCTTCTTGCGCACATTCTTGTTGCCGTTTCCACCCCATGGCTCGGCTAAGGGAGGTACAACCATGAACAATGCCAAAATGTGGCTGGTTGTCCCCCCTGCGGTTGGTGTTCCGGTGTTCCTTGCCGGGGTCGCCATTGGTTCGTTCGCGGTGCACACCGCTGTTCTGACCAACACGTCATGGGTTGCGGATTTCCTGAAAGGCAATCCGATCGGGTCCGGTGACCAAACAGCTTCCATCCAAATGCCTGAAACGGATGTCGACGCGGCGAAAGCCAACTTCGCCATGCCGCTGGCCGGTGGAGAAACGGAAGTGATGGTGATTCTGCCAGATGGCACGAAGGCAACGGCAATTCTGAAGGTACCAGCGGTGCATGACGAAACGGCGGCCCTTGTGAAATCGCCAAGGGCACTCGAATAACCCTGAAAACGGACGCCGGGCTATACGGCCCGAAGTCAAAAAATCTCCCCCGCCCCAGTGCCGGGGGCGGGGAATGCACCGTAAACAAATGAAACCGGAATCGGTTTTCCGCCGCTGATGTTCGACTATCGTCAATACGCCCTGCGCAAGATCGCGACACTCGGGCCGCAATACTTCCCCTTTGCCGATATCGCTACCGGGGACGTGCCGCTGTCGCGCCTCCTGCGCTTGTCGCTGTTCCAGGTGACCGTCGGTATGGCACTGGTGTTGCTTGTCGGTACGCTGAACCGGGTGATGATTGTGGAACTGGATGTTCCCGCCATCCTGGTGGCGGGAATGCTTGCCCTGCCCCTCCTGTTCGCGCCGCTACGGGTTTTGATCGGGTTCAAATCCGATGCCCACGTGTCCGCCCTTGGCTGGCGCCGTGTGCCCTACATCTGGAAAGGTACGCTCTACCAATTCGGTGGCTTTGCCATCATGCCCTTCGCCCTTCTGGTGTTATCCGGTTATGCCGAAGCCATCGATGCACCAAGGTGGATCGGGCTCAGTTCGGCCGCGCTGTCTTTCTTGCTGGTTGGCGCGGGGTTGCATATGGTCCAGACCGTGGGTCTGGCACTCGCATCCGATCTGGTGCCCGAAGAAGACCAGCCGAAGGTTGTCGGGCTGATGTACGTGATGCTTTTGGCGGGAATGACGGTATCAGCACTCATCTACGGGAGACTTCTTGAAAACTACACGCCGGGCAGGCTTATTCAGGTCATTCAGGGAACAGCCGTGCTGACGGTCGCGCTCAATCTGTTTGCCCTTTGGAAGCAGGAGGCCCGCAGCCGGGAGGTCGCCGCCCGAATGATGGTGACCCCCAAGCAACGCTTTGCGGACGCTTGGGACGCATTGATCATGCGGCCCAACGCGACGCGGTTGTTGGTGGTGATCGGGCTCGGCACCTTCGGCTACGGTATGGCCGATGTGCTGCTGGAACCCTACGGGGCGCAGGCACTTGGCTTTTCTGTCGCGGAAACCACGCGGCTGACTGCCCTGCTGGCTACCGGTACCCTGCTGGGTTTCGGCTACGCCTCCCGTGCGCTGGTGAAAGGGGGAGACCCTGCCCGGCTCGCGCTGGTCGGTGCACTGATCGGCATACCGGGCTTTACCGCAATCATCTTATCGGGATTTATGGTCGGTGCACCGCTCTTTCTTGTCGGCACCTTGGCCACGGGTCTGGGGGCCGGGCTGTTTGGCCATGCCACGCTGACAGAAACCCTGCGGATGTCACCGAAGAATCAGGTCGGACTCGCCCTTGGTGCTTGGGGGGCGGTCCAGGCCACATGTGCGGGAATTGGTGTCGCCCTGGGGGGTGCGATCCGCGATTTAATCGTCGGATTGTCCGCAACCGATGGTCTGCCGTCCCATATGCCCTATAATTTCGTGTTCACGATAGAAATCGTGGCTCTCACGCTGGCCGTGGTGATTGCATTCCCTTTGGGTGTGCGGGCCCGGTGCAGGCATCACGCGAAGGGTCGCCTGCGGCATCCTTCGAATCCAGACCAAACTTCGGTGGAGGTAACATGACAAACGTAATCAGCAGGCTTTTCGCCAGGGAAGAGGCGGCCCGCCGTATGGTGGAAAGACTGGTTTTTGAAGGCATGCCACGCACGGCACTGCAGGTGATTCCGCCACAGGAATATAACGACGCGGACGCCCTGCGCAGCCGCCTGATGCGCAGCGACGTGCTGCCCGCTGCAGTTGACGCCTATGTGAAAGCCGTCCTGGCTGGCCATTCGCTCTTTGTGGCCCGCACCACCTACCGCCCGCTGGGCGTTGCGGGCATCGTCCGCGCTGCCCTGTCTCGCGCAGACACGGTGGATGTCGGTTTGCCGGAAGAAGAGCACACCTTCCCCGACGGCCCGGATCACGCACCAAGCGTTCTGAAAAGCCACCCGAGGTTCCTTACGCTCCCTTTCGCCGACGATGACGTCAGGGACGGGCCAATCACACCGCAGTTCGGTTTCAAAACGATCACCCGCGGTCGGCGCACAAGCTCCGCCATTTCCGGCGGGCGATATATGTCGCGTATGTTCTGGCCGCAAAAGCTGATCTCGCAGAACCGCAAGGCAGGCTCTGCCATTTCCGGCGGGCGATACATGTCGCGTATATTCTGGCCACAAAAGCTGATCTCGCAGAACAGGCGCCGCAATTCCGTCATCCGCGGCGGTGCACTGCCGCTGAGCCGTGCGCTTGGCTGGCCAACGGTATCAACCCGCGGCGGCTGATACTCTGCTGAATTCACGTCCTGCTGTGGTGCAGCACATCTGTGTGCGCATTCCTGCCACAGCCTGAACGCCAGCTTTCGGTTGGCACATTCAGCACGCAGGAAAATAGGCTGTTTCTTTTAGTCGGGTACCGGGCCACCCCGAAATGGGGTGGCCTTGTGCTTGATTATTAACTGCAGTCAAGCTTGATGTTCACGGGATTCGGGTAGAGGTCTTTGGCTGCACCAGTATAAGCATCCACGCCCATTCCGATAATTCCGCCAAAGATTAAGTTCCCTGCAAAGCCAGCTGCTCCTCCACCCTTTACAACGCTTCGAACACGGGCTTGGCCAGGCTTGCATCCTTTCTTGCGGGCAATCAGTGTAACACTTTCCTTTCGATCCATCTTAGTCCAGCATGGAGTTGCCCCGCATATGTAACGCCCATCTGAAGTGCTGATTTCTGCACCTTTTGGGATTGTGTTCACTTCAAGTTCGTCATCCGAGCTGCGAGTGATTGTCGCGCACCCCCCCCCCCCCAAGATTCAGTATCAGGATGCAGGCGATTGCATTTCTGAGTTTCATGATTTCGGTCTCCTTACCGGGTTATTTGGTATCAGGCAGGGTTGCGCTTTCGATATCAGCTGATTATTCTGCTGCCTCCGACCGCTTTCCTATATGGGGTGTGTTCTGTGCGCAAGCGGCGGCGGAGGGGACGAAGCCCTCGACCGGCGGGCTTTTCCTACCGCACCGGCGCGGACATCGTGACCAGTTCTTCGGCTGCCGTCGGATGCACGGCGCAGGTGCGGTCAAAATCCGTTTTCGTCGCGCCCATCTTCACAGCAATGCCTGCCAGCTGGATCATTTCGCCTGCCCCGGGGCCGACGATGTGGCATCCCAGAACCTTGCGACTTCCTTTCTCTACCAGCAGTTTCATCAGCATGCGTTCATCCCGGCCCGCCAGGATATGCTGCATAGGCCTAAAGGACGTCGCGTAGACATCTATATCGTGGTTTGCGCGGGCGGTCTCTTCGCTCAGGCCCACGGTGCCGATCTCCGGCCGGGTGAAAACGGCGGTCGGAACCAAATCGTGATCCGGGTTCGTCGGATTGTTCCTGAAGGCGGTTTCAACAAAGGCCATGCCTTCGCGGATTGCCACTGGCGTCAATGCCACACGGTTGGTTACATCACCGATGGCGTAGATGCTGTCGACGCTCGTCCTTGACACGCTGTCCACCAGAATTTCGCCGACATGTCCCAGATTAACACCCGCATCCTCCAGCCCCAGTCCGACCGTGTTCGGCAGGCGCCCGGTGGCCATCAGAACGCAATCAACCGCGATGATGTGCCCGAAAGAGTTGCTTATCTGAAGGCCGGTATCTGTCTTTTCGATCCCGGTAATTTCCGTGCCACAGTGGACATCGATACCCTTTTCGCGCATCTCTTCGGCGACGAAACGGCGAACCTCCCCATCAAATCCGCGCAGGATCTGTTCGCCGCGATAGTATTGCGTGACCGCGCTGCCCATGCCGTTGAAAATACAGGCGAATTCGCAGGCGATGTATCCTCCCCCGTTAATCAGGATACGTCGCGGCTGTTCGGACAGGTGGAACACCCCGTCAGAGGTTATCGTGTGTGCCGCCCCCGGAATATCCGGCGTAAACGGATGCCCGCCAGTGGCAATCAGGATGATCCGTGCGCTGATCTGCGTACCATCAGCCATCCGAACAGATTGCGGACCAGTGACAACAGCCCGCCCGTCATGAAGTGCAACTCCGGCCTTCTGCAGGTTGGTGCGGTAGATGCCTTCCAGCCGGTCGATCTCCGCATCCTTGGCGGCGATCAGGCTGGCCCAGTCAAAAGATATCTCGCCCACAGACCACCCGAACCCCTTGGCATCTTCAAAGGCATCCGAGTAGCCGGAGGCATAGACCATCAGTTTTTTCGGGACGCAGCCGCGAATCACGCAGGTTCCGCCGTAGCGGAATTCTTCTGCAAGCCCGACCTTCGCACCGGTTTGCGCGGCCATGCGCCCCGCACGCACCCCGCCCGAGCCGCCACCGATGACAAAGAGATCGTAATCGAAAGCCATTGCGTTTTCCTGGAATCCGGTATGATTGAATGACTGTTACCGCTTTTCCTGCCGGATTTTATAGCAAACCCAAGGCATTACAAAAAGGTTCTGCCCCTTGTCTTCTTCGGTCTTAAATACCCCCGCCGAAGACATTCGCCACAATGGCGTCCGAGATGTTGAGGAAAATCCGGTTTATCCACGACCTCCGGAACCTGGTTGAGCATAAGGCTCCGCTCATGCGGGTTCGCGATATGTTTGAGGTACAGATCAAAACAATATGTCACCCCTCATCGATTACGTGGAGCCGGCCGTTTCGTCGCGCACCATCTCGCCCGGCATCCTGACCATACGGGCTGCGGTTGAACCAGTGCAGCACCCCGTACGCATGGCTACCGTGAGCTTGGCAGTATTGATAGGGAAATCGCTATGCATGCCACGAATTCCGCACCGGATATTCTTTCACACTAAACTACAGCCGCGAGCCAGGTCCTTTGCGACAGCGGATTGCAGCCCCCATGTTCCGCCCGGATTGAAGAACGATATTTTTTACCTACCTTGAGCATACGACATATGCCATCTGCGCCGAAATCCGGCGAATACATCAGCCATGTTTTTATCTGTCTTCGAGATATTCAAAGTTGGCGTCGGCCCGTCTTCATCCCACACGATGGGGCCGATGACGGCAGCGGGCATGTTCCTGCGGGCATTGAAGGACGAATGCATTACCCCGTACCGGCTCGGCGGATCGCTTCATGGTTCGCTCGCCTTCACTGGCAAGGGCCACAACACCGACCGGGCGGTGATCCTAGGCCTTGACGGGTTTGTCCCGCACGACTTTGATATGGACGAAGCCAACGCGGCACTGGAGCGGGTGGTACACACTAAAACCGTGGCACCGCCGGGGCATGGAACTTATGCCTTTGATCCTGAAGCGGACCTGATCTTTGACTATGAGCTCACGCTGACTGGCCATGCCAACGGCATGAAGCTCTGGGCCAGGGATAGCCGCGGCACCCTGGTGCGGGAGCAGGTCTATTACTCCATTGGAGGTGGCTTCGTAGTGACCGCGGAGGAGATGCAACAGGTGGAGGCACTGCAAGGCACCATACCTGCAGAGATTCCCTACCCCTTCAGGAACGCCGGCGTCATGATTGAGATGGCGGACGCGAGCGGTCTGTCAATTGCTCAGATGAAATGGAAAAACGAGGTGGTCCGGTCAGGCCGCAAACACCTGGAAGAACGCATCCTGCGCATTTGGGACGTGATGGATAAATGCATCATCCGCGGGCTGTCGAAAGAGGGCAGCCTGCCCGGCGGGCTTGGCGTGAAGCGGCGAGCCCAGGGCATCCATCAGGCCCTGAAAGCGGAAGCGCGGATGAACTTGGCACCGCCCCATGTGATTAACGACTGGATTTCGGCCTATGCCATGGCGGTAAACGAGGAAAACGCCAGCGGTGGCCAGGTTGTGACCGCACCCACCAACGGTGCGGCCGGTGTGGTGCCCGCGACCGTCAAATATTTTCTTGACCATGTGCCGGGGGCCTCCCGAAAGCAGGTGGTGGATTTTCTGCTTACGGCGGCTGCTATCGGCGGGATTATCAAGAACAACGCCTCTATCTCGGGCGCGGAGGTCGGCTGTCAGGGGGAAGTCGGTTCTGCATCCGCAATGGCCGCCGCCGGACTGTGCGCCGTCATGGGTGGTACGCCGCGGCAGGTGGAAAACGCCGCGGAGATCGCGCTTGAACACCACCTAGGCATGACCTGTGACCCAATCGCAGGGCTTGTGCAGGCCCCCTGTATTGAACGTAACGGACTTGGCGCGATCAAGGCCGTCAGTGCGGCATCGCTGGCGATGCGCGGGGATGGTACCCATCTGGTCTCGCTCGACACATGTATTGAGACAATGCGCCAGACCGGGGCGGACATGAACGAAAAGTATAAAGAGACATCTCTCGGCGGGCTTGCGGTAAACCTGCCCGCCTGCTGATCACTGCACCAGCGCGTCGATCAGTGTTTCCAGGCATTGGCGCGGCAGTATTAATAGCAGTTCACCGTCAGCAACCTCGATCATCACCGGCCCGCCCTCTGCAACATTGGACGTGCCAATCCGCCCCTGCGGATCAAGTGTCAGCCCGTCAATCGGCCAGGCCAGCCCGGTGGACCGCCCCCGGCTTGGCACCAATGGCCACACCGACACCCGCGTCCCGGGGGTGAGTACCATCTCTATCCGGTAAGGCACGATGCAGGCCACATCCCGTGCGCCCACCAGAACGACCGGGCCGGGTGCTCGGCTAAGTGCGGTAATGGCCGCCATCTGATGATCCAGCCGCGCCCCCAGAAATCCGACTGCCAAAGTCAAGACAGTCGGCAGTGCCGCAAGAGTCTTATCGAAGTCACCGTAGTTCTGATCCTCCATCAAAATACGCGGGACATCTGCAAAGCCCGCCTTTGGCGTGTCAAAACTGTCAAAATCACCGGCAATCGCCGCCGGTTTCAACCCTAGGTCGCCTGCCAGATTGCCACCGCCATCAACGCAAACCAGTGTCGGCGCAAGGTCAAGCACCGCCCGCAAATCAGATTCTCGTACTTCGCCGCCACCCAAAAGCGTCACCTTTGTGGCACCTGCAACAATTTTGCTTAAGGTTTCCAAATTGGTTCTCCACACGATCCAATTCCGAAAATTTCCGGCCGATTTGCCTAAAAATGGAGTTTTCTGTCAGGTCGGCACGAATTTCGTTCGCAGGTTAAAGCATTAATTGCGAGTGGTGGAATCAAAAAAAATGGGGATTATATATTTGATTAGACGCCCGAATACTGCATCCTTCACCGCATACATGCCCTGCTTTTGTTTTCCCTGCGCAGCCATGAAAGCGTACAGGTGCTGCCTTGGGGTGTGTTGCAGGGGCCGCACGGCACCACACGGTCTGGCATAGCCATTCGGCCCGCCGTCCGGGCGTGGCAGGTTATGGTCAGGTTCCCGATAGCCGGGTTCATCAAACTTTCTGCCACATCCCCTGCAACGATGGCCGTGCCGGTCGGGCACCATGCGCATACATTTGTGCCCGCGTCCGCCACACCCCCTCCGGTTCCTTCACGCGCTGTCTAATGCGCAAGGGCCGGTGTGTGCACTTCCCCGTCATCGGTGCGGGCGGGTTCTTGCGTCCTGAATCCCTGCAAGCCCGTATAAGGTGAAAGACCGACCGGTTAATCGGCACTTAAAGCCCGATAAAGGAGGCGTTACCCCCCGTATCTGACCCTTGCGCCTGGCCCCGGATTTACATTAAGGCGAAAACCGGGCACCAGTCTTTCTGCCCGGGGGGAAGCTGTATAGTCAGGTATATAACCCCAAAAAAAATCGCACATTCCCAAACGTACTGGCGAAATTGGTGTGCAGCGGGTATCTTTGCCAGATGGCCGGATTAATCTTTCCGGTTCCGCGGCGCGGACCGGCAAAAATTCAAAGAGAAAAGGGCCGGCGGCAAGGGTATTTTGGCCGAAGAAGGCTTCATGTCCGGGCATTCCGCGCAGTTTCCTGACACTGTTGGCCTTGTTACGCAGAAGTTTCGATGATTGTAGATGAAACCGCGCAGCGGCGTTAATGACCCGAAGGCGGATTTCCGGTTTCATGGATGGGTGCCCCCATCCGAGCCATGATTTCCCTGGCCCTTGCCGTTTTCTTTCCCATCGCCACGCCTGGTCCCGGTTTTCTGTTCCTGGCAGGCATGGCGACAGATTTCGGGTTTCGCCGGGCGGTGCCCTGTCTGGCGCAACTTTTGATCTGCAACACGCTGGTGCTTTTGCTGGTGGCAGGCGGTGTGGCGGCCCTGGTGCTCACCGACCCGGTGACACGGACACCGCTGATGATGGCTTCGCTGTGCTATCTGCTTTACCTGGCCGGGCACATCGCATGCGCAGGCTTCCGCATCGCAATAATCGGGGAGAAGCACTGCCCGGACCCTGTGTGGCGGGGTTATGCCGCCACAATCAACCCCAAAGCCTATGCTGTCAACTCAGTCTTTATCACCAGCTTCCCAATTTACCCGGAGAACTGCCCGGCTGAAGTCGCAGTTGTCGCAGCCGTCTGGCTGCCCCTGCATCTGGCCTCGGCCTGGTTCGGTGCCACAATTAACCAGTTCGTTCCGCCGCCACGGGCGGTGAACATCGGCCTGGCAACCTCGATACTGCTGGTCGTGGGGCTCACCACGTTTGTAATGGTCGAAAGACCTTAATCCTCTGCCCGCACATGATCACGGCTCATGCCCGCCACGCCCTGGGCCAATACGGCCGCCATGAACGGCGTCAGATCGCCGTCGAGTACGCCCTTCGTGTCCGACGTCTCATACCCGGTGCGCAGATCCTTTACCATCTGGTAGGGCTGCAGCACGTAGGAGCGGATCTGGTTACCCCAGCCCGCTGCGCCCTTGGCTTCATGCGCCTCGTTAATCGCTGCAGACCGCTTATCGAGTTCCATGTGGTAAAGCCTTGATTTCAGGGCTTTCATCGCAATATCGCGGTTCTGGTGTTGGGATTTTTCGGAGCTTGTGACGACGATGCCCGTCGGATGGTGGGTGATGCGCACCGCCGAGTCAGTCTTGTTCACGTGCTGGCCACCGGCACCTGACGCCCGAAAGGTATCGATGCGGACGTCGGATGGATTCACCTCAATCTCAATATTGTCAGCCACGACAGGATAGACCCAGACAGAAGTGAAGCTGGTGTGCCTCTTGGCGGCACTGTCAAACGGGCTGATCCGCACGAGGCGATGCACACCCGATTCGGATTTAAGCCAGCCGTAGGCGTTGTGACCTTCGATCTTGTAGGCTACTGACTTCAGCCCGGCTTCGTCTCCCGGGCTTTCCGACAGGGTTTCAACCCTGTAGCCCTGTCGCTCTGCCCAGCGCAGGTACATTCGGGCAAGCATGGCGGCCCAGTCGCAGCTTTCGGTGCCGCCAGCACCCGCATTTATTTCCAAATAGGTGTCGTTGGCGTCCGTTTCTCCGTTCAGGAGGGCTTCCAGTTCTCTCTGCGCGGCGGTTTTGGCAAGTTTCCGGACCGCAGCCTCCGCCTCTGCCACCACCTCTGAATCACCTTCAATTTCACCGAGTGCGATCAGCTCCACGTTATCAGCGAGATCCTGTTTCAGACCTTTATAGGTATTCATCGCGTCGACAAGTGCCTGACGTTCGCGCATCAGCTTCTGCGCTCTAGCCGGGTCGTTCCAAAGGTTCGGATCTTCCGATATCGCATCGAATTCTTCAAGCCGATGCGCCGCTGTTTCCCAATCCATGCGCTGTGCCAGCAAGTCGAGCGACCTGGCGATCTCCTCAGTCAATCCCTCGATTTCAGCGCGCATTTGGGGGGCCCTTCTTCTCGGCCGAATATCTACGGCCCTGATGCGGGTGATTCAAGCCTGCTTCCGCAGGAACCGTGCCTGTACGGCATTCTTGATCATCCAGAGGTCGAGCGCATCGATGACACGCACACTGGTGCGCAAACCCGCCGGATCAAAGCCATCTCCTAATCAACCTCCTGAATTCGGATACAATCCGCACCAGATCGTCCGGACAACACACGGTAAAATACAGGGCTGCGCCAGCGAAATCATGGATTATCCGATTCCCCGGTCGGTGCTGGCTGTACCACAGTTCAGCTAAAAAGCGATTGAACTTTCCCAAATTCGCCCATATGCGTTGTTTTCAACAGGCAGGCGAAACCCTGTGTGTTGAGACAGTTTCGCCGGGTGTGGCCCGGGCTGTTCGTGCCGGAAGACCGGCCCAGGAACACCCGAATACCAAGCTTGGCAGGCCCAGCCGGGCCAACAACCCGAATTGCGGTGCATGGGGCGCAAAACTGCCCCGTGGCGTCGCCAGAACTTGGCTTGCAGGCGTATATTGCGCCGTGCGGGCCGGAGAAATCGCGATGAGGCGCACTGACGTTTTGGCACCTCTTACTGCGGTCGACACTATGTCGGCCAATGCCGCACAACTGTGCACCTTCGCCCTATATTCCCGCACAACCCCTCCCCGGTGCCACTTGGTGCAAGGTTTGTCGGTGTGCGTGAACGGAACACATCATGGCAAAAAAGATGCTCATCGATGCCACACATGCGGAAGAGACCCGTGTTGTGGTGGTCGACGGAAACAAGGTCGCGGAGTTCGACTTTGAATCGCAAAACAAGCACCAGCTCGCTGGCAATATCTATCTGGCAAAAGTCACGCGAGTGGAGCCATCGCTCCAATCCGCGTTTGTGGACTACGGTGGCAATCGGCATGGATTTCTGGCATTCCCGGAAATCCATCCGGACTACTACCAAATCCCTGTCGCCGACCGGGAAAAGCTGCTGTTGGAAGAAGCGGAATATGTACGCCGGCAGGCTGAAGAAGAGGCCCAGCGCGAAGCAACCGCAGAAAAACCCATATCCCGGCACCCCCAGCAGTCTTCGAAGGTGGCAGATGCCCACTTGGACGAGGTTTTCCAGTCCGACGTGACCGACTTGGATGAGCCGGATACCAGGATCGTCAATGTGCCCGAAGATAGGGCCGGGGATACCCCAGCAGGAGCCGAAGCGGCTGTTGAAGCCGTAGAGGTTGAGGGGGAGGAAGACGACGCCCGATCAGAGGCTCGCGTACGCAAACCGCGTGTACGCAGCTACAAGATCCAAGAGGTCATTAAAGTCCGTCAAATTCTGCTCGTCCAGGTGGTTAAGGAAGAGCGTGGCAACAAAGGTGTTGCGCTCACGACTTACCTGAGTCTTGCCGGGCGTTACTGCGTATTGATGCCCAATACGGCCCGCGGCGGCGGCGTCTCCCGCAAGATCACCAGCACAACTGACCGCAAGAAACTGAAAGAGATCGCATGCGATATCGAAGTACCGGAAGGTGCAGGCCTGATCATCCGCACAGCGGGTGCCAAACGCACAAAGACGGAAATCAAGCGAGACTACGAATACCTGCTGCGCCAGTGGGAACAGATCCGCGACCTTACGCTGAAATCCATCGCGCCTGCGAAAATATATGAAGAGGGCAACCTCATCAAACGGTCGATCCGCGACCTCTACAACCGCGACATCGACGAAATCCTTGTTGAGGGCGAAGCCGGATACCGCGAGGCCAAGGATTACATGAAGATGCTGATGCCAAGCCACGCGGTTCGGGTGAAGCACTACACCGACACCATGCCGCTTTATACACGGCATCAGGTCGAAGGCTACCTCGACGCGATGTTCAATCCCACGGTTCATCTGAAATCCGGCGGATACATCGTGATTGGCATCACCGAGGCGTTGGTGGCCATCGATGTGAACTCCGGCAAGGCCACCAGGGAAGGTTCTATAGAGGAAACCGCCCTGCGCACCAACCTGGAAGCCGCCGAAGAAGTGGCACACCAGCTGAAACTGCGGGACCTGGCAGGCCTGATCGTGGTCGACTTCATCGACATGGAAGAGCGTCGCAACAACTCCGCCGTTGAGAAACGGATCAAGGAAGCGTTGAAGAATGACCGCGCCCGCATTCAGATCGGCCGGATTTCGACCTTTGGCCTGATGGAGATGTCGCGCCAGCGCCTGCGTCTTGGCATGCTGGAAGCAACAACCCGGCCATGCCCCGCCTGCCATGGCACAGGAATTGTCCGATCTGACGACAGCCATGCCCTGTCCATCCTGCGTGAACTGGAACAGGAAGGTACGCGCAAGAAATCGCAGGAAGTTATGGTGACCGCGCCTGTAGGTGTCGCGAACTACCTGCTGAACGAGAAACGCGAACACATCGCTATGATCGAAATGCGCTACGGCCTGTTAATCCGCATCAACGCGGACCCGACGCTGATCAGCCCGGACTACAAGATTGAGAAATTCATAATTTCCTCCCGCCCGGTGCCGAAGCCAGGCCCCCGGACGATCACAATCGACACCGTGGAACCGGTCGAAGCCGGGGAGGTGCCCCAAAAGGTGGAAGAGCCTGAAGAGGATCGGACGAAAAAGAGGCGGCGGCGGCGCGGCAGCGGCGACCGGCGAACGCAACAGGGTAGCAGTACAGAGACATCGGACGCCAACGCAGCTGACGAACCGAATGACGGCGATACCTCTGCGGTGACAAAGGACGGCGCAGGATGCGCTGTAACTGCAGACGATACCCCGACTGAAGGAAAACCCAAACGCAAGTCGCGGCACCGCAGAAGTTCTAAAAAGTCGGATGAGGCGGAGGTCAAAGACGAAGCTGCGGGCGCAGATTCAGAAGTGGTTGCCGAGACTGAGGAGAAGCCCGGGAAAGCCAGGCGCAAGCGTGGCAGCCGCGGCAGCCGGTCCAAAAAGGCTCGTGCTGCCAACGGAGTTAAATCGGTATCGGGCACCGAAGACGCGCCAGAAGAAAATCCAAAAATCCAGCTGCGCGGTAAAAAGGACAACGCACCAGGAACTGTCTCTGCTGCTGCCGCACCCACGTCGGAATATCCTGCGTCGGCACACAATCCAGAACCCGCTGTGGGCGAAGCCTTGGCAGACCCTACCCCCGTCCCGAAAGATCTGCCAAATCCGAAACGACACGGCTGGTGGTCACGCGGGTAATTGCCCGGACAGACCCCGGTGGAATCCGGGGAAGACCAAGGGATGCTTTATAACTCTCGACGCACCGTACGTCTGGCCCTGATGAATCGCTGGTCCTTGCGGGCCTCGGCCAGACCCTTGGCGGGTTTTTCAAAGAGGCACTTTCTGTGTGGCGGCGTGTCTATTCCCGCGCCCCGTGCATGCTGCGCATACTCGCCACAGGCTACGCGAAAATCAGAAATCCCGTTCAGGCCTCCGTAGTGACAGCAGAACGCCATGCGGTGCAAGACAATTTCAAACAGGTTCAAACAGGCGAAAGTTCACACAAAACGTGCCCGGCGGCTCTTGCCGCAAGGCGCGACAGACCGGATAAAGCCCGATGATATTCTGTCAGTGTCACACAAGAAAAGGTGAAGATGATGAAATTATTTCAAACCGCAGCCCTTGTAACTGCCCTTGCTGCCCCTGTGTCTGCAGGTGGATTGCAAGATATGACCCCTGATGAGCGCGGGACATTCCGGGCGGAGGTCCGTGCTTACCTTCTGGAAAACCCCGAAGTACTGATCGAGGCTATGGATATCCTGCGCATCCGCGAAGCAGAGGCAGAGGTGCAGGCTGATACACGCCTTCTGTCGCAATTCGGCGATGCGATTTACAACGACGGCGTGTCCTGGGTCGGCGGCAATCCGGACGGCGACATCACCATCGTAGAATTTCTCGACTATCGCTGCGGCTACTGCCGCCGGGCCTATGGCGAAATACAGGCCATGCTGGCCGAAGACGGCAAAATTCGCCGGGTGGTGAAAGAATTCCCGATCCTGGGCGAAGATTCCGACGAATCGGCAAAATTGGCACTCGCCACGCTGCAGGTGCTGGGAGACGAGGCTTACGGGCGCATGCATGACGTGCTGATGACCTTTGAAGGCCCGGTGACAGACCAGACCCTGCCGCTGATTGCCCGGCGTGCGGATATCGATATCGATCAGGTACTACCTGCCATGGAAAGCGACGCAGTAGCGGAACACATCGCCTCCATCCGTCTGCTTGCACAGCGGTTGAACGTGACTGGTACGCCTGCTTTCGTGGTCGGTGCAACCATGGTGCGCGGCTACGTGCCCAAAGACGCTATGAGCCGGATTGTAGCCGAAGAGCGTGAACGGGCCAGGTAAAGGGGCACTGCGATTCGGCCATACCCTGGCAAGACGACACTCTGGCCCAAAGGCAGTTTGGGCAGCGGGCCGGCACCCGGCTGCGCCTCGAAGGCTTTCCTGACCTGCGGAATGCACCTAAAATTTCGGCCTTGGATATAGATACGAATACGGATTTTAACGCACAGCCCAATAGGGTGCCCCGCATCGGCGTGTTTGTATTTTTTTATTTCTGCCCTGCTGATTTGGCGTCGAATTTCTGTTTCGTGGATCGACCCAAAGATCCCGTTTCAAAGCCGGCGTCTGACTTACTCCGTCTCTTTCGAGGAAATGCGGACATCGGTGAACGCGGTGCTGATGCTGCAGTTGATGGGCTTCACAAGTCTGACCGCGCTCGGGTTCTATCTGTTGTAGCACCGGGAGATCCGGCAATTCTTCATGTTTCGGGCAGAAAGCCGCGGGATGCGGACACTGAACCGCAGGAGGAAATCGCCGAACGGGTGCGGATCGAGGGATATTCAGAAGGCCGAACAATCCTTGACGCAATCGTCCGAATCAGCCGTACTTGGGAGGGCCTGTGCCGCATGTCAGCCATGAGCTGAACCAGCCCCTTGCAGCCATACGGATCTATCTGGCGGGGCCAGGCTGCCAGTGCAACAAAAACACCATGCGGAGGCCTTGCCATCCTTTCAGCGAATCGACAATTTGATTGCTCGTATAGGAGTGATCACGCGGCAACTGAAACCTTACACCCGCAAGGGGCCGGATGATATCGTGCAGCCTGATACGTGCGATTGCGTCTTGGGTCCGCTGTCAATGATGTCACCACAGATTCCCCGGATGCAGGTGCAAATCCCCCAAACCCTGCCGCCAAACCTGATGCAGGTGATGGGTGACATGGTGCACATTGAACAGGTGAGCGTGAACCCGTTAAGGCATGCGCACCTGATTCCATGAAATGCCACAATGACAGGCAGTGCGACCTCATTCTGACCAGCGGTGACATCGCAAATTTCGCCGTGCGGGATAACGGGTCCGGTATCGCCAACCTTGATGAGCTGTTCGAGCTCTTCTACACAACCAATAAACCCGGAGACGGGGTGGGGCCGGGCCTTGCCGTTTCTTTGGGTATTGCCAAGGATCCGGATGGGCGGCTTCTTGCAGGAAACGGGCGCGAAAGTGGTGCCAATGTTTGAGTCCCTTCTTCCTGGTCCGGATAAAACATCGGTGGAAGCGGTGGGATAAAAGCCATGGCAGAACAAATTCAAATTGCCATCGTCGATGATGAAAAAGACACGCGGGAATCGATTTCCCAGTGGCTGACCTTGTCGGGATATCAGACAAAAACGTTTTCGAGTGCTGAGAGCGCACTGAAGGAAATTGACAGTGATTTTCCCGGGATCATCATCTCGGACATCAAGATGCCTGGAATGGACGGGATCACATTTCTGCAGCGATTGCAGAGTATGGACAGCCAGCTGCCCGTGATCATGATAACGGGCCATGGCAATATATCCATGGCGGTCGATGCAATGCGCATCGGGGCCTATGATTTCCTGGAAAAGCCGTTCAATCCGGATGGGATGGCGGACCTGATAAAGTGTGCCATGCGGACGCGGCTCCTGACACTCGATAACCGTACCCTGCGGCGCGAACTCAGCGACGGCAAGGTTCTGCTGCGCAAGCTGATGGGATCAAGCCCGGTAATGGCACAACTGCGCGAGAATATCCTCGATCTGGCGCAAGCCGACGGGCATATTCTTGTGTCAGGCGAGACTGGCACTGGCAAATCGTTGGTCGCCCACGCGCTGCATGCGTGCGGATCACGGGCGGGCAAAAATTTCGTGGTTGTAAATGCTGCCGCTTTTTCAGAGCCAGAGTTGGCGCGACGCATCTTCGGCCCGATGGATGACGGGCAACCGGCACTGGAAACCTCTCTCGGCGGCACACTTTGCCTTGAAGATATCGAAAGCCTGCCCGCCAGTATCCAGGCCCGCCTGATTGGCGTGCTGGATGAACACGATAACGCAGCCACTTCGCTCTTGCGGGTCATCGCCATTTCGAATGAGCCGGAACCGAACAGGCTATTGGAAGATGTCGTGCGGCGGGATCTGTTCTATCGTCTCGCCGCCATGCAGATCACACCCCCGCCGCTGCGAACCCGCGGGGAAGACATCCTGCAGATCTTCAACCACTTCATAAAAACCTTTGCAGGGGAATACGGCTGCGAAGGGCCGGAGGTCACCGCGAAAGACGCGGCCCAACTTCTGCAGGCACCCTGGCCCGGCAACATTCGGCAGCTGATCAACCTCGCGGAACGGGCAGTGCTGCAGTATCGCCAGGGCAGCTATTCGGTCACCTCGCTCCTGACGGACGGCGGCGGCGACCTGACACCGGAGATGGTGGCCACCGGCAGGCCACTGAAAGAACACCTGGAGGCATTTGAACGCATGCTCATCGACACCACCATGCGGCGTCACAAGGGCTCCATCCGATCAGTGATGAAGGAACTAAGCCTGCCGCGGCGAACACTCAACGACAAGATGGCGAAGTACGGGTTGAGCCGGTGTGATTATATCGGGTGAGCAACGGCCCACCGGTGCCAGGACTGCGCACCGCCTCACCCGCCTTTCGCGATCACTGTGCATTGCCGCCACAAGGACGCAAAGAGGGTGGCGCACAATGCGGGCCACAACGTGTTCCGGCCGAAGATCTGCCACACCTTCCAGCAACGGTGTGCAAAACTGTGCCTCATCCCGTTAGACTTTGGGAAAGTTTGTGATTTCCGCCGCCGTCAGCAGCCTGTCATCGACCAGCCCGTACCAGAACCGCGCAAACGTACCGAACATGTTCACGCCACAACCGTTTTAGCGAAGTAGCGGCCCTGCCTGTCGCGCCCGAAGTTATAAGGAGCAGAGCCGAGGGGCTTCTTCTCAGCCGCTCGGTTGAACATGAAGTTTTCCCAATCTGCGGCCCTTTTGCCTCATATGCCACACGGATGTCCCGGTCGCACCACCATATGCACGATGCGCGGGGCCGGGGATGTGGCAAGGTACAGGGGTAATCCATGGGCCCCTTGGTCGGGTTGAAGCCGAAGTGAGGCATACCCGGCAGCACAAGCACCTCATGGCACGAGGCACCGGACGACATCACGTATACGCCACACACAGCCTGGGCATACGTCCGCTTGCCAGGCAGCCCGTGGACCTGCCGGAATACCCGGCTGAAATCGTTCCCGGACAGATCGGCATAAATGATCTCGACCGGCTGGTCCGTCTGTTCCCACACCGTGCGAGCACAAGACTCCCACATATCGAGAAAGGTTGCCCCATCAGCCGCACCCACATCCATCGCACGAAATACACTGCTGCCATGTCCCGGTGCCATCCGATCCAATGCATCCGAAACCACCCCTGCCGCCTTATCCATCACCTGCGTGGCACCAATGGTTGCACGGGAGTAATAGCCCGCACCCTTCATGGCCAGTGAGCCTTTGGTGTCTTTATTCACTCCGGGATTCCCTGTCGTTTCCGGCACCTTCGGCCGAACACGCGATCCGCAGAAACAAAAATACGGCTGACATCTGCAGAAGCACATGTCCTGGTCTGCAGCATGCGGCAAGAAATCTTCCGGGCGGCAGGCTTGGGAACCTGATTCAAGTGCGCAGCTGATTGTGCTTTTTCGCCATGAAACTCTTCGCTGTCTCCACCGCCACAGCGGCGTCGCGGCAGTAGGCATCGGCACCAATAGCCTTTCCGAATTCTTCGTTCAGTGGTGCACCGCCTACCAGCACAACGTAATCGTCGCGCATGCCCTTCTCAACCATCGTGTCGATCACGACTTTCATGTAGGGCATGGTCGTGGTCAGCAGCGCGGACATGCCGAGAATGTCATATTCGCCACCTTCAAGTGCTTCAAGATAGTTCTCTACCGGGTTGTTGATACCCAGATCAGTCACTTCGAAGCCCGCACCTTCCATCATCATCGTCACAAGGTTCTTGCCGATGTCGTGGATGTCGCCCTTCACGGTGCCGATTACCATGGATCCGAGCCGCGGGGCACCGGTCTCTACCAGCAAGGGCTTCAGGATAGCCATCCCGCCTTTCATGGCATTCGCGGCAAGCAGCACCTCCGGCACAAACAGGATGCCGTCCCGGAAGTCAATGCCGACAATCCGCATGCCTTCCACCAGTGCTTCGGTCAGAATCCTGTAAGGTGCCCACCCGCGCTTGAGCAGGACGTGTACTGCTTCTTCGATCTCTTCCTTCAGGCCGTCATAGAGGTCATCGTGCATCTGGGGGACGAGTTCTTCATCGCTCAACTCGCTCAGAACGATATCATCTTTTTCGTCTGACACTTAGCCACTCCTTCAAAAAGATACCCCGGTTAATAACCCAACCACCGTTACCCTGACACAGCCGGGCGGACCGAACACGACAGTTTGCGACACTGGCCGGTAAATCTCCGACACAGTTCGGCAGGCTTTGCCGCGTGGATTAAGTGTACTCCAACTTGTTCCATCCTTCATTAACGCCGTTACCCATTAACAAAGTCACGCAGAAAAACCTGTGGGCCGCGCCGAACATGTGTGACTGTTACAAAAGATTCTCTCGCCCTGAAGAGGCGTGCATTTGGGGTGTCGCCCGGCACCTGCACCATAAACTCCCCTTCGGCCTGTTCTCCGACCCCCAACACCTGCTTGTGGCGTACGATTTCGTCCGCCGGACCCAAATTGCCGAAATCTCCCAAAGCATGTTCCCATGCCACTTGCCATCAAATGGCAGCACATACTGACCATCGCGGATTTCCATAGGCCGGAAACTGCAACCCTCAAACCCAGGAGTGAATATCTAACGCTTGCCTTAAAACACGTTATTGCCCGGCAAAGTGCTTGCCGCAACGTTCAGAAAATGTTGGTTCCGGACTTTTGTGAAGGCGGAGTTGCCAGGTTACGGACACAGGATTCCCGGCCACGAGCCAACACTTTTTTAACGTGCAGGCCAGCGTATTCCTGTTCCGGCTATAAGTGCTGTACCCACAGGTCGGCACGGACCTTATCGATGGAACAAGGATAAAAATACTGCGATAATCCGATCAGTAACTGAATTCCGCGTAAACGTGATCCAGGTTACCATTCCACGGCCCGTCGAATTGCTCTAACAGCTCTGCCGCCGGGGATTTGCCAGTTTCCACGACTTCTTCCAAAGTGTTCAAAAAATGAGTTTCATCCGGGATAAGGCCTCCGGCCCCCGGACGGGCGCGGGCTTTGAGCCCTTCCCGGCAGATATGAACACATTCCCGCGCAAGATCAAGCATTTTGAGATCGCTCACATTCGCTTCCAGTCCGTCAACGCCCGCAGCCACCCGCAACGCTTCGCGTGTTTTCGCGTCAAAACCTTTGGCGAGATCCCAGGCGGCGTCGAGCGCGGTCCGATCATACATAAGTCCCACCCAGAATGCCGACAGGGCGCAAATACGCCTCCAGGGGCCACCATCGGCACCGCGCATTTCCATGAACCGCTTGATGCGCGCCTCCGGGAAAATCGTTGTCAGATGGTCAGCCCAATCTGAAAGGTTAGGTACTACCCCTGGCAGCGCGGGCAATTCGCCTTTCAGGAAATCGCGGAAGGACTGGCCCAGCGCATCAACGTATTCCCCGTCGCGGTAGACAAAATACATCGGCACATCAAGCGCGTAGTCCACGTAGCGTTCAAACCCCATGCCATCTTCAAAAACGAAGGCCGGCAAACCGGTGCGGTCCGCATCAAGATCTCGCCAGATACGCGACCGCCAGGACATGTGCCCTGTCTTCCTGCCCTCAAAGAACGGCGAATTGGCAAAGAGTGCTGTCGCCACCGGCTGCAGGGCCAAGGCAACGCGGAACTTCTGTACCATGTCCGCCTCGCTTTGGAAATCGAGATTCACCTGGATGCAGGTCGTCCGGTACATCATCTGTGTGCCGTGGGTGCCGACACGACCCATGTAATCGGTCATCAGACGGTAGCGTCCCTTGGGAACCATCGGCATCTGTTCGTGCGTCCAGACCGGTGCCGCACCCAATCCGATGAAACCCGCACCTATGCGTTCGGCCACGGTTTTCACCTCATCAAGGTGCTGGTTCACCTCGTCACATGTTTCATGGACACTCTCCAGAGGGGCACCTGACAGTTCCAGCTGTCCGCCGGGTTCGAGCGATACGTTCGCACCGGCCTTCGTCAGTCCGATGATGTTTCCGCCTTCTTCCAGCGGAGCCCAGCCAAATTCGTCGCGCAGGCCGTCCAGCATGGCCCGAATCGACTGGTCACCATCATACGGCAGCGGCAGCAGGTTTTCCTTGCAGTAGCCGAATTTTTCATGTTCGGTTCCGATACGGAAGTCTTCGACGGATTTGCAGCCGTTTTCGAGGTATTCTGCAAGCTGGTCGCAGCTTTCGATCAGGCCGCCGCCGGATTGGGGAATAGACATAGGTGACGCAGGCCTTCCGTTGCTTCGGGTTTGCCATAGGTGATCCGAGGTGCGGCGACGGTCAAGTGGGTTGATTAAAATGATCAGCCGGGGCCGACGTACCCGGATTGATTGTAGAAGGCTGCGAAAGTGTCGAAAATCCGGTCCGCGCCATCGGCATTGGCGGGGATTATCAGGGTGGCCGTTGAAAATCGCGACCAGCGCACAGACATGTTGCCGTATAATCCCAAGCAGGCAGTATGCCTGATCCCGCGACAGTGCCAACTCTTGCCCGAACCCAAGCCGGGCATCTACAAACGGTCTGATCCTGGCCCGGTCCGTCAGGGGAATGTCTTATGTCCGAAATCCCGCCAATGCCGGATGGTGGCCGCGTTGCAGACGCAGCTGATAACAACTGGGTAGACCGTTACGCGCCAGCTGCCACGCGGCCTTACCTGCGCCTATCGCGGGCGGACCGGCCCGCAGGCACCTGGCTTTTGCTGCTGCCCTGCTGGTGGGGACTGACACTTGCCATCATGAACGACCCGGCGGGGCCCAGTATCTTTGATCTCTGGATTTTCGCAGGCTGTGGTATCGGTGCCTTTCTCATGCGGGGGGCAGGCTGCACCTGGAACGACATCACCGACCGTAATTTCGACAAGCGCGTGAAGCGTACCAAGTCGCGCCCGATCCCGTCCGGTGCTGTCGCCGTACGCCAGGCACTTGTCTGGATGGTTATCCAGGCACTGGCGGCAGCCTTTATCCTTTTCACCTTCAACTGGTTTACCGTGGTGCTCGGTATCGCTTCCCTTGGGCTGATGTGCGTCTACCCTTTTGCCAAGCGCTTCACATGGTGGCCGCAGGCATTCCTTGGCCTCGCCTTCAATTGGGGGGCACTTCTGGCCTGGGCCGCCCACCACGGATCGCTCAGCGTGGCGCCGGGGCTGCTTTACCTCGCGGGTATCTGCTGGACGCTTTTCTACGATACGATCTACGCCCATCAGGACAGTGAGGACGACGCGCTGA
Organism: Paracoccaceae bacterium; assembly: GCA_014323795.1. Taxonomy (GTDB): domain Bacteria; phylum Pseudomonadota; class Alphaproteobacteria; order Rhodobacterales; family Rhodobacteraceae; genus Amylibacter. The sequence goes on from JACONK010000018.1 coordinate 262,698, forward strand.
TCGGGGTGAAATCCACGGCCCGTCTGTTTGGCCATAATACCCCCCGGGTTCTCCTGTTTTTCCGGATCGCAGCAATATTCTTCCTTATCGGGGCTTGTCTGGTCGCCCCTGCCCAATTGGTGAAGGAACCGGTCCGCCTGTTTGTGGCACTCGCTGCCGTGTGGGCTTTTGGCGGGCACCTGGGCTGGCAGATACGCAAATTAGACATCAACGACGGGCTGGTTTGCATGCTTCTCTTCCGGTCAAACCGCGACGCTGGTCTGATTCTGGTTGCTGGCTGGTGGCTTGCGATATTCGCATTCTAGGAACCGACATGTTGTGTCATTGTGACTCTTGATGCAGCTTGTGCCGCGCCCGTGCGGCACTTACATATCTCATGCACGCCAGAGGTCAGGGCAGAACACAAACCATGCGGTGCGCCGTACGCTTCTTTTCCGCCATCTGCTTCATGCTGGCCGCATATGCGTCCTGGCTCATATCCGGTTGGGCCGTCACCTATCTGGAAAATGAAACGCAAACGCATGTGGGCAGTGCCCTGCTGGCATCGGGCCAAAACTGGGCCACGATCCGTACAGACGGCCTTTTGGTACACCTTACCGGCTTTGCCCCGGATGAGACAGCGCGACTGCGCACGATAGAGGTCATTGGTCAGATGGTCGATACCCGTCGTCTGCATGACAGCACCGCCGTGCTGCAATTGTCTGGCATCCAGGCACCCCGCTTTTCGCTGGAAGTGCTGCGCAACCGCGACCGCATATCCCTGATCGGGCTTATCCCGGCCCGTGCCGGGCGTGCCGGGATCCTGGGCCAGGCTGAAGAGATTGTGGACGGCGGCATCGTCACCGACATGCTGGAAAGCGCAGAATATGCCATGCCGGCGGGGTGGCAACAGAACCTTGATTTCGGTATGACCAGCCTGGCGGCATTACCTCGCTCAAAAATATCGATCACGCCTGAAAATGTCCGCATCACCGCCGTGGCCGAAAGCAGCACAGAAAAAGCGCAGGTGGAACAATTCCTGACCCGGACAAAGCCGGGCGGGACAAACCTTGTGATGCATATCTCTGCCCCGCGGCCCGTGATCTCCCCTTTCCGGTTTCGTATGACCATGTCAGAAAAGGAGGTTCGCCTGCTCGACTGTTCGGCTGATACCGATGCGTCGCGCGCACGGATTTTAAGGGCGGTGGCGAAGGCGGGGCTGGAAGGTAAGGGCATCTGCAATGTCGGACTGGGTGTGCCCACCACCGACTGGGACGTGGCCGTGATTCAATCCATCGCCGCCATGCGCGACCTGGGCGGCGGTACGTTAACTTTCACCGATAGCGACATATCGCTCGTGGCCCGCAATCAGGTCACGCAAGAGGTCTTCGACCAGGTGATCGGCCAGCTGGAAAACGAACTTCCGCAGCTTTTCTCACTGCATGCAGTGCTACCGCCCGAAGCCCTTAAAGGGGGTGATGCCGCGGGGCAGAAAAAGCCGGAATTCAGCGCCACCCTCAGTCCGGAAGGCATGGTGCAACTGCGCGGGCGGGTGCCAAATGATCTATCGAAGCAGTCCATCGAGGTTTATGCCAAGTCGCTCTTCGGGGAAAATGACGTCTACGAACAGACCCGGATCGATGCGCAACTGCCCGACGGTTGGCCAGGCCGTATCCTCGCAGGACTGGAAGGTCTCTCACAACTTGACCACGGTATCATCATCGTCCGGGACGATCTGGTATCGATCCGCGGTGTCGGGGCCCGCGAAGACATCCCCGCAGAGGTGTCGCGTATCTTTGCCACCCGGTTGGGGGACGCCCGGGATTACAAAATCCAGGTCGCCTTCGATCAGAACCTGATACCCAAGCAACCGGACATCGAATCCAGACTTAAAGCCCGTGATTGTGAAACCCGAATCAACGCAGTGCTCGACGCCCGGCAGATCGCTTTTGCGCCATCGTCAACAGACATCGAGGCAGAAAGTCGTGATGTGCTCGACGCCATCGCCGAAATCCTGCACGAATGCCCGGAGGCGGAGTTTGTGATCGAAGGCCATACTGACAGCCGCGGGCGCGAAGAGATGAACCTGAATCTGTCACAAAACCGGGCAGAGGCGGTGCTCAGCGGCCTGATTGACCGCCGTGTGCTGACCGCCGGGATTACCGCCAAAGGCTATGGGGAGGCACAGCCGGTCGCCGACAACAGCACAGAGGAAGGCCGCGCCGCTAACCGGCGCATTGCTTTTCGTCTGCTTCTGCCCGAAACAGAAGCCACCCGGGGAGATGCAGAATGAACCGGACAGAACTCGTCATCATTATTTCTGTCGCTTTCTTTCTTACTTTCCTCGCCGGGTGGGTTTTGCGCTGGGCCTATGGGCGGATGCACGCGATGAACTCCGGCAACAGGACCGAAATCGACGCCCTTGCGAACCGGCTGCATGAGGCGGAAAAGGCCCGCGACGAGGCAATGACCTATACCCGGCAACGCGAACGGGATCTGGCAAACCAGTTGGCCCAGACCGAGGCAGAGTTAAAGGCTGCGATGGAAGGTTTGGGCGATGCCCGCCGCCAAGTGGGCGAATTGCACGCCCGGGTAGAGGCATTGGCTGAAAGCGACAAGCCCGCAACATGATCCCTTGACCCGTATCTTGGCGCGATATACCATGGGGCTATACCCGACATAATGAAGGAGTGTCCTCGATGCGCATGCCAGCCCTTTTCTTTGCACTGTTTGCCTTCTCACTGCCCGCGGCGGCGGAAAAGTTCTTTTCTTCCCAGGTCTCGCCCCAGGCGATGGCGGCCTTCGCCGCCCGCGACGCCGGCAGGTCCACAAAATCTGAAAACTGGATGGTCGCTGCAGCCAACCCCCTGGCGGCAGAGGCGGGTGCCGGGGTGTTGCGCACCGGTGGCACGGCTGCCGATGCCATGGTGGCAGTGCAGGCCGTTCTGGGGCTGGTGGAACCGCAGTCCTCCGGTTTCGGCGGCGGAGCGTTTCTTGTCTGGTATGACGCGGCGACCGGGCAAGTCACCACGCTGGACGGGCGCGAAGCTGCGCCGCTGGGGGTAACGCCGGGGCTGTTTCTGGATGAGGCTGGCCAGCCTCTGAAATTTTTTGACGCGGTTGTTGGTGGTCGGTCGGTGGGGGTGCCCGCCACACCAGCCCTGATGGAAGAGGCGCACAAACGCTGGGGCAGTGCCAATTGGGCCGGGCTTTTTGAAGATGCTATCCGCCTTGCGTCGGAGGGCTTTCCCGTATCCCCCCGCCTTGCCCGATCCATCGAATCAGATGCAGGGCGGCTGGCCCGGTTCGCGAAGACGGCAGCCTACTTTATGACAGCAGACGGCACACCCAAACCCGCCGGTACTATTCTGAAAAACCATGCCTATGCGCTGACGTCACGCGCATTCGCCAAAGATGGTGCGCGGGTCTTTTACTCCGGTCCCCTGGCAGAAAACATCGTGGCAACCGTTCAGGGGGCAGACGGTAACCCCGGTGTTCTTGATCTGACCGACCTTGCGCTTTACCGGGTGAAAGAGCGTCCTGCCGTCTGCGCCCCCTACCGGGAGCATCAGGTCTGCGGGATGGGTCCGCCATCGTCCGGGGGGCTGACGGTGGCGCAAATCCTCGGGTTACTGGCACCCTTTGACCTTGCCAAACTTGGGCCGGACAGCCCGGAAAGCTGGCGCCTGATCGGCGACGCCTCCCGCCTCGCCTTCGCGGACCGGGGCCGCTACATGGCCGACAGTGACTTTGTTCCGGTACCTGTCAAAGGATTGATTGACCCCGCCTATTTGTCCGGTCGCGCAGCACTGCTGCGCACGGAGACCGCCTTGCCGGAGGTGAGCCCCGGTGACCCATCCTGGGACCACGGGCATCTGCGCACCTATGCAGATGATGAGAGCCTGGAACTGCCATCCACCTCCCACATCTCCATTGTCGACAGCTATGGCAATGCCCTGTCGATGACAACGACGGTGGAAAACGCCTTCGGTTCCCGCCTGATGGCGGGCGGTTTCATCCTCAACAATGAGCTGACGGATTTTTCCTTTCGCACCCACCGCGCCGGGCAGCCCATTGCCAATTCGGTGGCACCAGGCAAACGTCCGCGGTCATCCATGGCACCGACGATTGTTCTGAAAGACGGCAAGCTAGTGCTGGTAATCGGCAGTCCTGGCGGGTCGCGAATCATCGGCTATGTGGCAAAGACGATCATCGCTCATATAGATTGGGGAATGGATATACAGGCTGCGATCAGCCTGCCCCACCTGTCGAACCGTTTCGGCACCTACGATCTGGAACCGGACGCCGCGCAGTTAAAGGGACCGCTGGAGGCAATAGGGTTTGAGACAAACATGCGCCCACTGACCTCTGGCCTGCACGGAATTGCGGTTGGCGACGGCTTGGAAGGCGGCGCAGACCCGCGGCGGGAAGGGATTGCGCTGGGGGAATAAATCCCAAGGGCGCATATCTGTGATGAAAATGTGGTGCATCGTTGGCCGAATGCCCGGCGGATTTGCATCCCAAAACAAAAAGGTCGCGCCACACCGGGCGACCTTTTTGCGTAGTCGCACCAATCAGTTCTGGGCGTAGTATTCGATGACCAGGTTCGGTTCCATCATCACCGGGTAGGGCACGTCGGAAAGCCCCGGTATGCGCACGAATGTGGCAGTTTTCCTGGTTGTGTCCACGTTTACATAGTCGCAGAAGTCACGTTCCTGGCTCGACATGCTCCCGATTACCATTGCCATGTCTTTCGACCGGTCGCGAACCTCAATCACGTCGCCTTCTTTCACGCGACAGGACGGGATGTTCACCTTCCTGCCGTTCACTTTCAGGTGGCCATGGTTAACAAATTGGCGCGCAGCAAAGATGGTTGGCACGAATTTCGCACGGTAGACAACAGCATCCAGCCGCCGCTCCAGCAGGCCGATCATGTTTTCACCGGTGTCGCCTTTCAGACGAACGGCTTCGGCGTAGATGCGGCGAAATTGCTTTTCAGTCAGGTCGCCGTAGTAGCCCTTCAGCTTCTGCTTGGCGCGCAACTGGATGCCGAAGTCGCTCAGCTTGCCCTTGCGACGCTGTCCGTGAACACCGGGGCCATATTCACGACGGTTGACCGGGGATTTCGGACGTCCCCAGATGTTTTCGCCCATCCGGCGATCAATTTTATATTTGGCAGACGTGCGTTTGGTCACGGCTGATCTCCTCTTTCAGATTCAGGAGGGCGTTGTCCTCTTCCCGGATTTGGCCGGGATGACAGGGATCTCCTCGCGAAGGCCACCAACACCAATGAAGCCACCATTGTAGCGATTGTATTAATGCCGACAAGCGCGAATCAGACCTTGCTCCACACGCTCAGGGGAACCGGTTACGGGCCTGCTACTGGTGGAGCAATCCGAAAACCCCGGGCAGCCCCGACCCGCCACAAACGGAGCCGGAACAGCCAGGCAGATTATCAGCACCAATTCCAGGAGGCGTTCCATCGCCCGATGAACCGGTTTTATCTTTCCGGTCGTTGTGGCGCATGCGGGAGGATTTACGCAGATTTGGCGGTCAGGGCAGCAGGATGTGCCGTGCCGCGGTCAGCTGCACCCGGAATACCCGCAATCAGGGCAGGTCCGGCACCCTTCGATCATCTGTATACCGAACCCGCCGCAAGACGGGCAAGAGATACCGCACCCGGGGGGTTCCATCCCGCTCGTTCCTGTCCGGGGATTCGTTTTCAAATGCCGATCTTCACCATCGATAAAGCCGATGCGCACCATGTGCTCCTCAATAACACCGCCGATGGCCGCAATTATGGACGGGATGTATTTGCCCTGTATCCAGGCCCCGCCGCGCGGGTCAAAAACTGCCTTCAACTCTTCTACCACAAAGGACACATCACCCCCGCGCCGAAAGACAGCGGAAATCATCCGCGTCAGTGCCAGGGTCCAGGCGTAGTGTTCCATATTCCTGGAGTTCACAAACACCTCAAACGGGCGCCGCTGGCCACTTTGCACGATGTCATTGATCGTGATGTAAAGTGCGTGGCCAGATTCCGGCCACTTCATTTTGTAGGTATGCCCGTCGAGCGCGACAGGCCGGTCGAGCGGCTCCGCAATATAAACCACGTCGCCGCGGGCCCGGGGCGGGGCGGGAACCTCCCCCGCTATATCTGCCGGAATTGAGGAACCGCTTCCGGACAACAACCAACCCGCAGGCAGATCGAAGCCTTTGGAGATAATGTCTGCATTCTCACGGGAGATCTCATGCGCACCGGTGGCCCAGCTGTTATACTGTATGAATGCCACCCCGAGCGATTCCGCTGCCGCCCTTTGCGTGGAATACCCTGCGCGTCTTTGGGCCCACAACAGCCTTTCTTTGGTACCAGGCAAATCAGGATAGCCTTCCTGTGTTTCCGATACCTCAAGCACTGCCCCGGTTACGTCGTTCGGGCGGTAGGTCGTACACCCTTTGCAGCCAGTGGCATAGGCCTCCATGTAGACATCTTTGAACGCGTCAAAACCGATGTCCGCGGGCACGTTGATCGTCTTTGAGATGCTCGAATCCACCCAGCACTGGGCTGCTGCCTGCATGCGCACGTGATCATCGGGTGCCAGTTCCTGGGCACTGACGAAATAATCCGGGTACGGCGTGCCGTCCTTCAGCTCCCTCCATTTGGCAACAGCATAATCCTCCACTTTTTCTTCCGTTCTTGTTCCGTCGTTCTGCAGAATCTTGCGGGTGCAGGAAAAGGCAAAGATCGGTTCGATCCCGCTCGATACATTACCGGCGTAAAGGCTGATCGTCCCGGTCGGTGCGACGGATGTCAGCAACGCGTTGCGGATGCCGTGCCGGGCGATGAGCTCTCGCACGTCCTCGTCCATATCAAGCATCGTTTCGCTATTCAGGAACTTCCTGGCGTCAAACAACGGGAAAGCACCCTTTTCCTCTGCCAGTCGTGCGCTGGCCGAATAGGCCGCCCGGGCGATCCGCTTCATCCATTCTCCGGTTTTGGCCGCGGCTTCCTTACTGCCGTACCGCAAACCGCACATCATGAGCGCGTCAGCGAGGCCCGTAACCCCCAACCCGATGCGCCGTTTGGCCTGCGCTTCCGCCCGCTGTTCTTCCAGCGGGAAGTGCGAAACATCAATCACATTGTCCATCATCCGCACAGCCGCGGTTACCAGATCATCGAGTGCTGTCCGGCAGACGTGGGCCTTCTTTTCAAAGGGGTACAAAACCAGACGGGCAAGGTTGATCGACCCCAGCAGACAGGCACCATAGGGCGGCAGGGGCTGTTCGCCGCAGGGGTTGGTTGCCGTAATCGTTTCGCAATACCGCAGATTATTTCGCTGGTTGATTCGGTCGATGAATATAACGCCCGGTTCTGCATAGTGATACGTCGCCTTCATGATCCGGTTCCACAAATCACGGGTCGGAACCGTCTTCATCACCTTATCACGCCAGACCAGATCCCACGGGGCGTCGGCCTTCACCGCTTCCATGAAGGCATCGGTGACGAGTACCGACAGGTTGAACATCCGCAACCGCGCACTGTCCTGCTTGACCTCGATGAAGTCTTCGATATCCGGATGGTCACAGCGCATGGTGGCCATCATCGCGCCCCGGCGGGAGCCGGCAGACATGATCGTGCGGCACATGGCATCCCAAACGTCCATGAATGACAGGGGGCCGGAGGCATCGGCACCCACGCCCGCGACCGGTGCGCCCCTGGGCCGGATGGTGGAAAAATCATACCCGATCCCGCCCCCCTGCTGCATGGTCAGCGCGGCCTCTTTCAGCATGTCAAAGATACCGCCCATGCTGTCGGGGACCGTGCCCATGACGAAACAGTTGAACAGCGTGACTGACCGACCGGTTCCTGCCCCGGCAAGAATGCGACCTGCGGGCAGGAACTTGAAATCTTCCAGGGCACCGTAGAATTTCGGCACCCAAACCTCCGGCGTTTTTTCCGCGGCAGCGAGTGCGCGGGCTACCCGGTACCAACTATCCTCCACCGTTTTATCCATGACTTTCCCGCCCGATTCCCTGAAGCGGTATTTCATGTCCCAAATCTGCTCGGCAATCGGGGTGGAAAAACGGGGCATCGGCAGTATCTCCCTAGGCGCGGACGGGTGTGACGATTATCAAATCCTGGCGGACACGTCCAGAATTTGGATACGTTCACAATCGCGTGGCGGGGCACACGAAATCCGCGATACCTGGCCGAAGGGAGACCGATGAAACATGAACCTTTGAATCTTGTCAAACTCTGTGTCGGGGCCGAACGGGTGGAGGATTTGATTCATTGGCAGCAGCAGCCGTGCGCCAAGGGGCCGGATGGCCTGCCGTGCCATGTCACGCGGATGTGGCCGAAACGTGCGGATGAACTTCTGAACGGCGGGTCGCTTTACTGGGTGTTCAAGGGTGTTGTGCTGGCCCGCCAGACGATCCTGCGGTTTGACGGGGTGGACCGCGGCGACGGGATCATGCGCTGCGGCATCGTGCTTGATCCAAGGGTAATCCGGGTGGCGGCTGTGCCGAAACGCCCGTTCCAGGGGTGGCGATACCTGCGCCCGCAGGAGGCCCCGCACGACCTGCACGAGGCCCGCCAGGATGAGGATCTCCTTCCCCCCGCCATGCACACCGCCCTGGCCGCACTTGGCGTCCGGTAACATCCGTGCCGTCGGGCGGGCGGCGGAAATTGGCCCCCTTGCCATGCTGATGCAATGTGTTAGAATGGGCAGGAGCAACAATCGGGGATATCTAATGAAAAAATGACGCTGACAGAGGCCTTTGCCGCCGCCGGTTTCACATTAAGGAACCCTCGGTGCGATTGGTCAGCCATGTCAGATGACGGTAAGAAAGTCGCGCTGACAGTCTGGTCCGATGAAATCAACAAATCCCGCGCTCCCTGGTCATACGGCGATATTGCCGCGCAAAAATTGGCCATTTGGCAAAACAGGGCAGGAAACAGCGTTCGGAAACGTCATCTGCGCCATGTGCGAAATCATTGTGACGGGCGGGCAGAGCTTGTGCTTGTCACAGCGCAAGACGTGACCGCGGAACCCCGAAAGGTTGAACGGGCACGCCCCTGGCCGGAAAGAACCGGTGTTCTGCAGGAATTTGATGAAACAACAGGCGAGTTCCGGATGGATTTAATCCCGACGCGTTAATTAAAGTCGTGGCGGTGCGGGTCTTGACAGAGGTGGTGCAAATACAAAGGCGCGGGCCGAAACATCCCGCCCAGGGCAACCGGTTACTTTTCCAGTGCCGCCAGGCGCCTGGAAATTTCATCGAGCCGGGCCATCAGCGCATCCCGGTGGGCATCCGTCGCTTCGTTTTCTTCGGTGTGGTGGGCATCCTGCATGGAATTCACGATCAGACCGACCAAAAGGTTCACGACCGCAAAGGTGGTCATCAGAATGAAGGGCACAAAGAACGCCCAGGCGTAGGGGTATTTTTCCATCACCGGGCGCACAATGCCCATCGACCAGCTTTCCAGCGTCATGATCTGGAACAGCGAATAGGCGGACCGACCGATGGTGCCGAACCATTCATCAAAGTCGGCTCCAAACAGTTTCGTCGCCATAACCGCGCCGATGTAGAATATGATCGCCATCAGAAAGATCACGCTTGCCATCCCTGGCAGAGCTTTCAGAAAGCCTTCGATCACGCGCCGCAGGCTGGGGGCAAAACTGATCAGCCGCAGCACCCGCAGCACCCGCAGGGCCCGCAGCACACTCAGCCCGTCTTCGTTTGGCGCAAGAGAGATACCGACCACGATGAAATCAAAGATATTCCAGGCATTGGCGAAGAACCGCCAGCCATAGGCGAACAGTTTCAGCAGCAGCTCCACCACGAAAATCGCAAGGCAAACCTGATCGATGGCACCAATCCAGTCGCCAAAAAAAGATCGCGCCGTCCCGGATGTATCAAGCCCCAGAACCACCGCATTGAGCGCGATTGTGGCCAGTACGCCATTGCGCACAGGTGCGGATTCGACCAAGGTGCGCACCTTGCCACGCAGGGTTTGAAAAGCATTCATAGCCCCGCCTTATAAGGCGATTTGCACCGCTCGCAACGAACTTTCCCGGCCTTCGGGCGGGGTTGCAGAAAGACTTTTCCTGCGAAGTCTGCCAATAAGACAGTCATGATCGTGGGTAACAGGAACCGGTCCCGGGCAGGGTTCAACAGGTGCGACAGGGTTGCCCCAGCCCATATCCGGAAGGGCCGAAGGGCCAATTTCAGCACAGACTGTGGCATCGGAAGCGCACCGATAACGGGTCGCGGAAACCACACGGATAATGCGGCCCTGTGCGCCGGGGCCCAAACCGTATGGCAGGGTTGTCAGCATGATGATGTTCGGACCAGGGCTGAACATCTGAAGGGCAGGAAACGGGATCAGGGCGCAAATCGTTCCGCCAAAAGATGCGCCCTGGTGGCCGTGAATTCGGATGCGATCCAGCGGGCCTCCAGCTGCCGCAGGCACTTTCCCAGTGCCTTGCCGGAGAGTGCCGGCAAATCCCCCGCCGCCACGGGGAAGCGGGCCCCGGCCCCGCACATGATTATCCCTGTCGTTTCGGGGTGAAGCGGCTGCCGGGCCAGCACCGCGTTGATGATTGCAGCGTCCCAGGCGGATTCAACGCCGTGCCGATACGCGGCCTCATGCAAGGGTAATCCGGTGACAGTTTGAACTGCCTGCAACCTCCGGGCCGCTGATTTTGAAAGCCGCAGGTCGGCATCAGACCCGCCAATCGCCGCAAGTCTGCGCAACCAGTCGGGGGCCAGACCCGCAGTGGCTTCCAGCAGCACAACTGATCCGAGCACCCGGGCAGACGCCCCCGGCAGGATCTGCCCCAGTGCACCGCATTGTTCCATCACCGCTGTCGCCTGCACCGGATCGGGTGCCGCCAGCAATTTGGCGAGTTCTGCCGTGATGCGTTCCCTCGACAGGTTCGGCAGGCCGTCCACCGCGGCAGCGACGGCCACCAGTGCCTCGGGGTCGGGCCCCGCAGACTTGTCGCCATACCAGGCATGAAGCCTGAAGAACCGCAGAATGCGCAAACGGTCCTCTGCAATCCGGCGGACCGGGTCTTCGATAAATCGCACCCGCCGGCTGCGCAAATCTTCAAGGCCGCCAGCCGGATCCAGCACCTGTCCGCCGGCACCCGCATAAAGCGCGTTCATGGTGAAATCCCGGCGCAGGGCATCCTCTTCGATACTGTCAGCAAAGGTCACCACCGCATGGCGGCCGTCAGTGGCCACGTCGCGGCGGTAGGTTGTCACCTCAAACCCCTGGCCATCGGCCACGACGGTGACCGTGCCGTGGTTTGCCCCCGTCGGTACAGCCTTCAGGCCTGCGGCCCGGGCGGCGGCAGTGGTCTGATCAGGGTGTGCGTTGGTGGCGATATCGATGTCGGTTGCAGGGATGCCCAGAACAGCGTTACGTACGCAACCACCGACAAAGTATGACTCAAATCCTGCGGCCTGAAGTGCCGCGATTACCGCCTGCACAGGCGGATGATCCAGCCAGACCGGAGTGATCTTCATCGTACCCGTTCCAAATGCTCGGTAAACAGTCGCAGCATCCGTGCAGTCGCACCCCAGATATAATAAGGGCCATACGGCACGACATAATAAAACCGCCTCTGTTCGCGCCAGAGGCGACTCTCGACCAGAAAATTTTCAGCCTGTGTGACATGGATAAGCGGAATCTCAAAAATCTCTGCCACCTCCCCTGACGCCGGCACGGGCCGGAAAGCCGGATCGATCCGCGCCACGACAGGCCGCACCTCAAATGCTGTCATGGTTCTGTGGCACGGCAGGTGGCCCAAAATCTGCGCCGCAGCGGCGGGCAGGCCTATTTCCTCCTTCGCTTCGCGCAGGGCCGCAGCCTCAGCGGTTGGGTCTTCCGGGTCCATCTTACCGCCGGGAAAGGCGATCTGGCCCGGGTGGTGTTTCAAATGGCTTGCGCGCTTCGTCAGGATCACGTTCAATCCGTGCGCCCGCTCAACCAGTGGCACAAGGACAGAGGCCGGGCGATATGTCATGATCACCGCCGCCCGGCTGTTCAGGTTAAAGTCGGACGACCCCGCGCCCTTGCCCGGCGCAAGGGCAGCGCGAACATGATCCCATCCGATGCCGGTTTCAGCCGGCATTGTCGGCCTCAGGGCCCGGGGTGGCCTGGTTCGGACCGTAATGTGCACCGCAAAACCAACAGACGACAGTGATGCGGTGGCCCCCGTGGCCAGTGTGGCGATATCCCTGGCCGGACAGGCAGGACAACGTTATCCCGCCGCACGTTGGGATGTTGGATGGCCATGGTCGGCTGCCTTGCCAAGCCTGCCGGATAATGCGTATTGGGGCCATGTGTATATCAGGGTCGCATGAAAAGGGCAGACGAATATCTGACCAGGGTGATCGGGTAAACGTGATTTTAACTTTTTAACCATAGCGGGATGCGCTCCCTTTTCATCCCCTTCCAATCATCCTGTGATCCGGAAAAGAAAAATGAGGGGTTTATACGGTAAAGTCCCAAATTGTTCTTGATAGTCCTGAATTTTAATTTTTTAGTAAAGCTGCAAGATGAGGATTAAACGCAATGTACAAGGCACATGGCAAGACGCACCGTAAAGGTATCAGTCTCAAAAGCCCATGAGAATGTTTCCTAAACAAATGTCCAACATGACAGAAAAGGAACGGGTGAAGGCTGCTGTTGTGGACAGCAGCGCAAAGATCGGGGGCAGGGTTTCTGTGTCAACGGCCAAGTCAAAATCATTTTCCAGCGCGAAGACGATTAAAATTCTACGGGAGGCTTCGGCCAAGCGCAGCAGCGCAATGAAGCGGTTGGCCAATAGGTAGGCACCACTACCGCGTCACGCTTGCCGATGCCCTGGAAGCCCATAAGGAAGCAGTGTCATATGGTGGTTGTCCGGGCATCCTGAGCCTGGACCTGATTGAATCAGCGATCAGCCGTCCATACTCTGACTACTACGGGAAGATCGGGATGAAAGCCGCAGTGATCCTGAATATTGGAGAGCGTGGTCGGCAACCGTGGTTTTATCGCCGGAAACAATTGCCAAAATTTCTGCCAGGGGCTGACCTGACAGCAACCCTGTGCTCTTGTCCAGCCTCGCAAAGATCAATAGAGGGCGGAAAACCCTTGCAGACTGGCGAAACCCTATGGCATCTCCGAAAAAAGTTGTGCTGGCCTACTCCGGTGGTCTCGACACTTCGATCATCCTGAAATGGCTGCAAACCGAATACGGTTGCGAGGTGGTAACCTTCACCGCTGACCTCGGCCAGGGGGAGGAGCTGGCACCCGCCCGCAAAAAGGCGGAGCTGCTCGGCGTCAGGCCCGAAAACATCTACATCGAAGATGTCCGCGAAGAATTTGTGCGCGACTTCGTCTTTCCGATGTTCCGTGCGAATGCGGTTTACGAAGGGCTTTATCTGCTGGGCACCGCCATCGCACGCCCGCTGATTTCCAGGCGGCTCGTTGAAATCGCCGCAGAAACCGATGCCGATGCCGTGGCTCATGGTGCCACGGGCAAAGGCAACGACCAGGTGCGGTTCGAACTTGCCGCCTACGCCCTGAATCCGGAGATCAAGGTGATCGCCCCCTGGCGGGAATGGAACATCTCCAGCCGCACAAAACTGCTGGAATTCGCCGAAGCCAACCAGATCCCCATCGCCAGGGATAAGTGCGGTGAGGCACCGTTTTCGGTCGATGCAAACCTTCTGCACACATCCTCGGAAGGCAAGGTGCTCGAAGATCCGGCAGAACCCGCACCAGACTATGTCTACCAGCACACGGTGCATCCGGAAGACGCACCCGATACCCCTGAACACATTGAAATCACATTCAAAAAAGGTGATGCGGTGGCAATCAACGGCCAAACTATGTCGCCCGCCACAGTGCTGACCGGGCTGAACGAACATGGTGCCAGGCATGGCGTTGGTCGGCTCGACCTTGTCGAAGGGCGCTACGTCGGTATGAAGTCCCGCGGCGTCTACGAAACGCCCGGCGGCACGATTCTGCTGGCGGCCCACCGTGGCATCGAATCCATCACGCTTGACCGCGGGGCGGCACACCTGAAGGATGAGCTGATGCCGCGCTATGCGGAACTCATCTATAACGGCTACTGGTTCAGCCCCGAACGCGAAATGCTGCAGGCCGCCATCGACCACAGCCAGGGTCGCGTGAACGGAACCGTGCGCGTGAAGCTCTACAAAGGGTCTGCAACCGTGGCGGGCCGCTGGTCCGACGACACGCTCTATTCCAAACAGCACGTCACCTTTGAAGAGGACGCAGGCACCTATGACCAGGCAGATGCGGCCGGCTTTATTAAACTAAACGCGCTGCGCCTGAAATTAATTGCTGCCCGTAATCGGAAATTACCGGAATAATGCTGGCACAAACGTTTTCGGCCAGGCTTTAAAGCTGGGCGGCAAGAAAAACAGATGCAAATTATAATGCCAAACATACTCGCAGACATCGAAGGTCGCCACCAAAACTGTGTCAAACAGCGTGAAACGGGACCACAAAGGTGCCCTGGCGGGGCTGTAGTTCCGGTGTGTCCGGAAAACAGGAAGTTTGACATTGGAAAGCTGATAAAACTCTTCCGTCGTGCATTCGCCCGGGGTGTCAGTGAAGCAGTCCGACTGAAGCCAACACGCCGGTCCACCGGTCAAATACTCGGGACCAGTTGATAAAATCCAGAGGCAGAGGAGGAGATCAGGCACTCCGAACAAGGCGGCGGCACTGCCCGATGACCCGGGAAAGCCTGCCGATGCCTACGGCACAGAGGGTGGTGCGGATGGTGCGTCAAACTGGCTTAACCGGGCCACGGATGCTTGCGCATTTGCCCGAGGTGCCGGTGAAGGTGCAACCTCATCAATCACCGCAATCGGCGGGGCTGCGTGTGGCATGCGCCCGAGGTGTTGTCCAGGCCGCCAGGCTTGTGGTGGCATTCGTCCGGGATGTCAGCCACATCCCCGGTAAATCTATATGGTATGGAAATACAAATTTGTTACCTGCGCCGTGTCTTTCATAGTTAGTGTATTGTTTGGCATAGCGAACATCTACACCTTGCTGAATCAAGGGACGATACAGTTACAGGGCGTTGAGATAAGAGAAGCCCCGCACGGCGACGGACCCGGAGCCGAAGCCGGGAACGCCCCACTGCCGCCGCAACCACCAGTCCGCCCCGGCGCGGCGGCGGATGCACCTTACTGACTGACGCGTGACACGGCCCCCGAACCCGCACCACACACGCCGGACAAATTGGGGGCGGATAGTGCGCCAAACCGGTTCAACCCGCCCGCGGACCCTGAGGTCATCTTGCCCCTCCGTGACACGGATAGCCCGCCAAACCAGCCCACCCTGAACGTATCCGGCGATGCACATGTCCACCACCATTCTGCAACAGCCCATGACTTTGACGCGATCAAAAGGCTGAATGACGCTGACCCTGAACTTGCACGGCAAATTCTTGAGGATAAAAAATCAGAGGCGGTGCGTGAGAAAGTCTTTAAACTGTGGGAAAAAGTGATTGAGAACACCTTCGAACTAATAAAAACGGTGCTGAAGGTGGCGCTTGCCATAGCCTTGCTTGTAGCCATATTCTTCTTTGCGATTGGTTCTCTTGGCGGTGGTGAAAAAAATTTGTATAATATTGAAGCTATAGTAGCAGCAGCAATATTTATCGGGGGCGTGGGGGGTGTTGCTTACATGATGAAGCGTTAGGGCAGCGAAGGCCCGCGGCACAACGGCACCGGAAAACCGCGGCCAAGGGTGCAACAGCCGCCAGCCCTGTTCAGGCCACGCCCAGGGTCAGCAGCCGGTTGAGCGTGACCACGCCCACTGGCCTGCCCGCGTTGATCGCAAAGGCGGCGGCGATTTTGTTCGATTGAAGCACATGCAGTGCACGGGCGGACAGGTGTGCAGGTTCCAAAACGATGGACCCTGGCGTCATCAGACGGTCCGCCTTTGCCTCCCACAACGTGGCTTTCATGGTGCCTTCGGACCGGCTTTCCAGATAGCGGCGGATGTCCCCGTCAGTGATCACGCCCGCCAGGCTTCCGTCCGGGCCGCACACACCGCAGATGCCCAGGGATTTCTTCGAAATCTCTCCCAGTGCATCGATCAACGGGGTATCCGGCCGCACCAGCGGCATCCTGTCCCCGGTGATCATGATGTCAGACACCGGCGTCAGCGCAGCCCCCAGTTTACCCCCCGGGTGAAAATCGCGAAAGTTTTCTTCAGAAAACCCGCGCTCACGCAGGAGCGTGAGCGCCAGTGCATCACCAAGGGCCATCTGCAACAGCGTAGATGTCGTCGGGGCCAGGTTGTGCGGGCAGGCCTCCGGCACCCTGGGCAGCACCAGGGCCACGTCCGATGATCGCGCCAGCGAGCTTGTCGCCACGCTGGTGATTGAAATCACCGGCACACCAAAGCGGCGTGCGTATTGCAGAATATCCGACAGTTCCCGCGTTTCGCCGGACCAGCTGACCAGCAGAACGACATCGTTGCCCGAAATCATGCCGAGGTCGCCGTGCGATGCTTCCGCCGGGTGCACGAAACAGGCAGGTGTGCCGGTCGACGAAAAGGTTGCCGCCAGCTTGCGCCCGACAAGGCCGCTTTTGCCTACACCCGCCACGATCAGCCGGCCTTCCAGCCCGTCAAACAGGTCAAGTGCCTTGTCCACCGCCCCCGGCAACGGGCCGTCCTGCAGTGCCTCTGTCAGTGCTGCCAGGCCAACGGTATCGGCTGCCATGACGCCCAGCATGGATTGCCTGCGATTAAACATGCGCATGGTTCTAGGCCGGGACCGGATGCAAGACAACCCTCGGGTCGGTGGCAATCAGGGCCTCCACAACCGCCCGTTCAGCGGCCCAGTCATGGGGCACCTGGTCTGCTGTACGGCGGCCGGATTCTGACAGCGACGCAAAAAAATCAAAACCGTACAGGTCGATCCGCGCAGCCCCGGAGCGCACCGCCAGATCGATCACTAAAATCCCGGTGCTGGGTGCCGAACCGAGCCTGTCCGCAAGCGCATGCCAATCCGCCACCGGGTGGCGATAAAATCCGGGTCGCGCCGCAATCCGCCACCGCAGACGCTTGCGTGCCCGGGTCATCCAAAGAACGCGGGTCGGGGCGCGATCCTCCAGAACGGTCTCTTTCACCGGCATCCCCAGGGCCAGCCAATCCGTCTTTGACCCATGTGACCCTGCATCAGGCATCGGTGCCTTGTGCATGCGCACCACAATGGCATGGTTGTCGATCTCTGCCCCATAGCCGGAGGCCGCGAGGCGGCGCGCATTGCCGACAATGGCCACACTGCGGCCGTCCAGCTCTGCCAGAACGTCCGCCTGCAAGGCTGAATAAGGCGCAAGTGCCGCCTCCCCCCGGATGGCTACCCGCAGCAGAAACCCGAGCTGCCGCATCAGGCCAGCCCCAGTTTTTCGCTGATCCGCGCGAACGTGTCATGCAAATCACCCGGGGGTGGAAGGGCCTGCCCGGCCTGGCGCACCAGTTCGCCCGCGTGGTCAAAGGCCTCTGCCATCGCCCTTGCCAAGTCAGCGGCGGTATCAACCCGCACATAAGCACCCGCCGCCGCCAAGATCCGATACTCAGCCATAAAATTTGCCGTATGCGGCCCGGCCAGGATTGCACTCCCGCCTCTTATCGGCTCGTAAGGGGTGTGCCCGCCGATATCGGGCGGAAGCGATCCGCCCACAAAGGTCACGGCAGCCAGGCCATAAAGCCCCGGCTGCACACCAAGTTCGTCAATAATCACAACCTGATTTCCGGCAGGGGTACCTGACACGTCCGACAGCGGCACCGGGTCCAGGGCCACGCGGCGCACAAGTGCCGCCACCTCTTGCAGGCGCCGGGGATGGCGGGGTGACAGGATCAACCGCACATCCGGGCGCTGCTTGCGCAGGGTGCAATAGGCGCGCAGCACCTCCGCCTCCTCCGGCGGGTGGGTAGAGGCCGCCAGCAGCGTCCGGTCCCGCCTGAACACGCCAGCCAAATCCGCACGGACTGAAGGCAGATCAACCATCGCCTTCAGATTGCGCGTTATCTCAATCTTCGCAGGGGGTACGCCCAGGGTCTGCAGGTTTGTCACCGTCGCACTGCTCTGCGCAAAAAAATAACTGAAGTGCCCAAGATGCAGCGCATCCGCCCCAAGCCGCTGCACCATGGCCAGGCTTTTGTCCGATAACCGCCCATTCAGAAAGATCGACGGCGTCCCCGCCGCAGCCAGTGCGGCAAAGCGGTTCGGCCACAATTCCGCCTCCACATTGATGAAAGCAACCGGTGACCACGCCGCCATGAACCGCGCCACGACCTGCGGCACATCGATGGGTGCCACCTGCCCGAAGGCGCGCACATCATCCCATGTCGCCAATACCGGCAGCGCGCGTTCGTTATTGACAGTAACCACCAGGTGATGGGCCGAATGCCGTGCACTCAGGTAAGCCAGCACAGGACGAATGGCCGTCAGTTCCCCCAGCGAGGCCGTGTGCACCCAGATAATCGGCACATTCGGCACCTCCACCGTCGCCCGGCCCAAACGGTTGCGGGTGACCTCCCGCGGGGTTTGACCAATCAGTGCTGATAGTCGCACCCACAAGAACAGCAGCACGGACACCATCGCCGTCAGAAACCGGATCAACAGACGCTCTTCCAGCGCTTGTGCAGCCAGTACCACTGGCCCGGATAAGCGTTGATCCACGCAGCAACGCGGGTGTTGAACTCAGCCATCATCTCAAGCGGGTCTGACGGCGGGATCGGAGTCTCAAAGGTTATGTCAACCCTTGTTTTGCACACCCGCAGGCCAAATGCGGGCACCAGCGGTACGTCAAATTTCAACGCCAGTTCTGCCGGTGAAGTGGTAGTCGGGGTCGAATACCCAAGAAACGGTATATCCGGCCCGGACTGCTGGTACTGATCCGCCAGAATCGCAAAGAACCCGCCTTTCCTGATATGTCGCACCATCCGGATTGTGCCTGCCAGCCCGCGCGGCACAATCGGTTCGCCGCCTTCGCGGATGCCCGCCAGAAAGTGCGGCTCGTAATAGGGGTTGGAATTTCTGCGATAGACCGCCCCGGTTTCCATCCCGTTGGTCTTGAGCCAGTGGCGGATTGCCTCCCACTGACCAAAGTGGGCGGAGACGATGATAGCCCCCTTTCCCGCCTCCCGTGCAGCTCGCAGCGCATTGATTCCCGGTCCCGTGGCCGAAAACCGGTCCGCATGCCTGGCAAAGTCACGGTTGTGCAGGATTTCTGTCAGCGTACGGCCTATATTGCGGCCCACCTGCCCGGCAATAGACGCACGCGCAGCCGCATTCATATCCGGGTAGACCCGCGTCAGCCCTTCATCCACGCGACGACGGAATGGTGGCAGATAACGCACCGCAAACCCGATCACCGCACCCGCCAAACGCAACCGTGCGTCAAAAGGCAGCCAGTGCGACAAGCCAAACAAGATGGCCACGGGCATATATTGGCAAAAATACCGGATCTTTGACGTGGCAACGGCCATGCCTGCCTTCTAGGCCAGCCCGCCGGGTGATGCAATCGTGCAGCCAACGTCACGTATCGCACTTGCTTAATTAAGGTTTCGTCAACCTGCAACACTTGGTTAAACAGGAATCTATTACCGCCGGAGCAGCTCATGCACGACCCCCAGCCCAGCCTTTCCGTGTTGTCCGGGGTTTTCGGTTTCGACAGCTTCCGCGATGGGCAAAAGGAAGTGGTAGAGGCTATTATTACCGGCAAGGACACGCTCGTCATCATGCCCACTGGCGGCGGCAAATCGCTTTGCTATCAGTTGCCCGCCCTGTGCCGCGACGGGTTGACCGTGGTTATCAGCCCGCTGATCGCACTCATGCGCGATCAGGTGCGTGCGCTTCGGGCAGCGGGTGTGGAGGCCGCCGCACTTTCTTCTGGAAACACCGAAGAGGAAACGGAAAACGCCTTTCGAATGATGGAAGCGGGGCGTCTCAAAATCCTCTACATCGCGCCTGAACGGCTGAAGAACCCGGCAACATCCCGGATGTTGCGCCGGGCCGGCACAACACTTATCGCGGTTGACGAAGCCCACTGCATCAGCCAATGGGGTCACGATTTCCGCCCCGATTACCTGCGGCTTGGCACCTTGCGCAAAGATCTCGGTGTGCCGCTGGTTGCGCTGACCGCTACAGCTGACGCCGAAACCCGGGCAGAGATCGTGAACCGCCTCTTCGACGGCATCCGGCCCGCAACTTTCCTGCACGGCTTTGACCGGCCCAACCTGTACCTCGCCTTCGCACCGAAAAATCAGCCGCGCCGGCAGATACTGTCCTTTGTCGCCGCCCGGCCTAGGCAATCAGGCATCGTCTACTGCGCCAGCCGCAACAAATGCGAAAATCTGGCCACCGCGCTGCGGGCTGAAGGCCATCGGGCGATTCCCTACCATGCGGGCATGGAACGCGCCGCCCGCTGCCTGGCAGAGACCCGCTTCCAACGCGAAGATGGGCTGATTATGGTTGCGACCATCGCCTTTGGTATGGGGATAGACAAACCTGACATCCGCTGGATCGCCCACGCCGACCTTCCAAAGTCGATTGAGGCCTATTACCAGGAAATCGGCCGTGCGGGCCGCGACGGGGCACCGGCGGATACGCTCACGCTTTATGGTGCGGAAGATATCCGCCTGCGCCGGTCCCAGATTGACGAAGGGCGTGCACCCCCGGAGCGGAAAGAAGCGGACCACGCCCGCCTGAATGCGCTCCTCGGATTGGCAGAGGCCCGCCGCTGCCGCCGCCGTATCCTTCTGCGCTACTTCGGGGATGAGGCGGACAGATGCAACAACTGCGATCTATGCATTATGCCACCCGGCATTTTTGACGGTACCCAGGCCGTGCGAAAAGCACTTTCCGCCGCACTGCGCACGGGCGAATGGTTCGGGGCAGGTCACCTGATCGACGTTCTGACTGGCAACACCACCGACAAGATACGCAATCGCAAACACAATGACCTGCCCACCTTCGGGGCGGGTCAGGAATACGACCGCCGCCAGTGGCAAGCGATTTTTCGCCAGATGCTGGGTTACGACCTTTTTCGCCCGGACCCGGCCCGCCATGGTGCCCTGCGCATGACCGAGACCGCCCGCCCGATCCTGCGCGGCGAGGAAAGCATCGAGTTGCGCCAGGACACCATCAGCCAGGCCAAGGGTCGCGACTGGCGTGTGAAAGCAATTGTTGCAGAGGAGGATGAACCGCTATTCGCCGCACTCAAGGCCAAAAGACGGGAACTGGCAGAAGCGATGAACGCCCCGGCCTACGTTGTTTTCCCGGATATAACGCTGATCGAAATGACCCGGGCGCGGCCCCAAAATCCTGACGAATTTGCCCGGCTCCCCGGCGTCGGGAGAAAAAAGCTGGAACGCTATGGCAAGATATTTCTCCAGGTCATCAATGGTGCCTCAGAAGAGATGCATCCCGCCCGACGCAAGCTCGCCGGACGCGAGTCCGGTACGCTTTTTGACCGCTTGCAGGCTGCTCAAGTGCGGCTTGCAAGAGGAAAGAACGGGTTCGATAAATACCTCAGCTGCGACAGCCGTACGCTCGCCCGCATCGCAGCACAACGTCCGGCTTCAATACCGGAACTGTCTCGAATCGCGGGGGTTGGGGACGTAAATGCGGAACGGTTCGGCAAGGCTTTTCTTGCAGAAATCACGGATGAATGAATCTGACCGTGCTCCGGACATGATCCGAAACCCCACGGAATGCACCGGGAAGTACAGAAATCATGCCTGGGACAGGGGCACCCGGATTTCACTCACACCAGATTGACCGAATTCTACCGCCACCCCTTGGAACCTTCCGTGCTGTTTGTTATCCTGGATCTCAACACGAAGGGATGTCTTTTAAAAGGAGGGCAACCCAGATGCTGGCCGTACTGTCGCCTGCCAAGAAGCTCGACTTTTCGCCGGTTGCGGAAGATATCATCGGAACCCTGCCGGAATTCCAGGAAGATGCCGGCAAGCTCGCCCGTGCGGCCAGTCGACTGACGATCTCCGACTTGCGATCACTGATGGGTATTTCCCAGGATATTGCCAGGCTGAACAAGGCGCGCTTCAGGGATTTTGCCGACCTGCCTGACGCTCAAAACTCAAAACAGGCGCTTCTGGCCTTTGCTGGCGGCACCTACACTGGCCTGCAGGCGGCGAGATTCACAGCTGACGACCGCGCCTATGCGCAGAACCACCTGCGCATCCTGTCCGGGCTGTACGGCCTTTTGCGGCCGCTCGACCGCATCCAGCCGTACCGGCTGGAAATGGGATCCCGACTGAAAACCCGCAACGGCCCGCACCTCTACGCCTACTGGGGCGCACGTCTGGCGGAGGCCCTGGATACCGCCGCAGACGGCGCACCAGTGGTATGCCTGGCCAGCCAGGAATACTTCAAGGCCGCGAATGAGGCGCGGATGACCTCGCCCGTAATCCACGTCGCCTTCAAAGAGGAGCGCAATAAAAAACTGTCGATGATCAGCTTCTTCGCCAAACGCGCACGCGGTGCCATGGCCCGCTACATAATCACCGAACGCGTGGACCAGGCAGAGGGGCTTAAAGACTTCGACCGGGACGGCTACCGTTTCCGCAAGAATCTGTCCGAACACAACAGGCTCGTATTCTCCCGCGCCGCCAGCTAGACGCACGGCACCGGGTTGCTGACCCAACGCCTGTTCCGCAAACGATGCAGCCAGCACCAGGGGATGAAGAACCACCGCCCCGGTTGTTACGGACACTTTAGTCAGATGTACCGCCCGTCGGGGCGTATCTGTTTCCGGAATTCGGGTCCGGCAACCTGCGTAACGCCGGTAACCGGTTCAGGCCGGATCAGTCACACGAACCTGGAAAAGGTCAGCAGCCGGGGCAATCGCATCACTCCACCCTGATATGGAAAATCGCCCAGACCCAGCGGTCGTCGGGCATATCCTTGAGTTCTGTGCGTTCCGCCCGCGGAAAGATGATCTGCGTGGGGCCGAAATCGCCGATAGAAAACGGCTCGCCATTGCGTTTCATGGCCAGTATGGCACCCTGTTCCAGCATCTCTGCCAGCGGTGCCTCTATCGTATAGCCGTCGAGTGCCTGGATTGTCACCTTGTCCCCGAACGCACCTGCCGCCTTAAGCACATCGGCAAGCAACGGCCCTTCGTAGGTGGAGAGATCCCCGCCCATCGGGTAGGCCGCACGCACCGTCCTGGACGGCAGTTTTTCAAGCGTCGCCGCATCAAACGTTATCGCCTTGTCAAAAGCCACATCGTTGTATCCGAATAATCGGTCAGAGTTTTCATCGAAGGCCTCGCGGTTGGTGTTTTCCACGTTGCCAGTGACGGTCAGAATGCCAATCTGTTGCGCTTCTGCCGGGGCTGTCAGGCCCAAGGCAACCACGGTTGCCACGGCTGCAATGAAGGCCTGCGTCCTGTTTTGCCAATTTCTGGACATCCTGTTTCTCCTGATTCCCGGTGCGTTTTCATGTCCTGTGCCGAAAACGGCACACCCTGCTTACATGGGAGATGGTTAACCAAATATTAATTTAACGGAACAGGAATTCCCCGCCCGCGCATATAATGACCAACGCCATGATGCTGGTGCGGGTTAATCCTTTACGTTCGCTGAAATACCCCACGATGACCGCAATCACTGCCGATCCGAAGAGTTGCAGGGCTATCCTGGCAGGTTTTCACGATTCGGTTAATGTGACCCATCTTGCGACCCGGTTTTGCTTCTGCCTTGCCATAGAGGTGTACGCCCACGGCCGGATCCGCGGACAGGGCACCGACGTCGCCGATCTCTGCCCCGATCAGGTTGGTCATGACCACGTTCGAATGGCGCGTCCCGTCGCCCAACGGCCAGCCGGCGATGGCACGGATGTGCTGTTCAAACTGGCAGGCCACGCAGCCGTTCTGCGTCCAGTGGCCGGAGTTGTGAACCCGTGGCGCGATCTCGTTTACCAGCAAGCCTTGCGGGGTGACAAACATTTCCACCCCCATGACACCGACGTAGCCGAGCGCGTTCATGATGCGGCCTGCCAGCAGCACAGCGTCGGTCACCAGGCTGTGCGGGACAGCCGCGGGCACGGTGGTGGTGTGCAGAATGCCATCGCGGTGGATATTTTCACCGGGGTCAAAGCAGACCATACGCCCGTCCTGGTCACGGGCACCGATGACACTGATTTCCCTGGAGAAATCAACGAACCCTTCAAGCACTGAAGGTACCTCTTTGAGTGCGGTCCAGGCCATCGCCGCCTGTTCCGGTTTTTTTAACCGCACCTGACCCTTGCCGTCATAGCCCAGGCGGCGGGTTTTCAGGATCGCCGGCACACCAACGGTATCCACGGCGGCGGCAAGGTCCGCGCCGCTTTCAACATTCGCGTAAGGTGCGCAGGACATGCCAAGGTCGGTCAGAAAATCTTTTTCCAGGATGCGATCCTGGCTGATGCGCAGGGCATCCCGGTTCGGGTGGATGGGACAAAGCATCTCAACGAGGTCGAGCGCGGCGGGCGGGATATTCTCGAACTCATAGGTTACGATATCTACCGCCTCGGCAAAGGCTTGCAGGGCTTCTGCATCGTCGTAGGGTTTCTGCACGTGGGCATTGGCGACATGGCTCGCCGGGCAATCACTGCCGGGTTCATAGATGCAGATCTTGAACCCCAGACGGCTGGCTGCCACCGACAGCATCCGCCCGAGCTGGCCACCGCCAAGGATGCCGATCACGCTGCCGGGTGCCAGCGGTTCAGCCATCGGAGGGGTGTTCCGGGACTGACGCGGACAGATCCGCACGCCATTTGTCAACACGTGCTGCGAGTGCGACATCACCATTGGCAAGGATCGAGGCAGCCATCAAACCTGCATTGGCGGCACCCGCTTCCCCAATCGCCATCGTGCCCACGGGAAAGCCGCGGGGCATCTGGACGATGGAACAGAGACTGTCGATACCCGATAACGCACCCGTCTGCACCGGGACGCCGAGCACAGGTAAACGGGTCTTTGAAGCCATCATACCGGGCAGATGCGCGGCCCCGCCCGCGCCCGCGATGATCACCCGCACCCCCCGGTCCAGGGCGGTTTTACCATAGTTCCAAAGCCGGTCGGGTGTGCGATGTGCGGATATGATCCTGGTCTCATACGCCACGCCGAGCTCGTCGAGAATGTCGGCGGCGCGCTTCATTGTTGCCCAGTCAGACTGGCTGCCCATGATGATGCCAACGCTGATGTCGCCCATTGTCCCGCTCTGCCCGGCGCAAAGAGCGGGCAGTATAAACGGAAGCTGCGGGGGGGCAAGGGCTTGTTGTCGGGTGGGGAATCGCGCCCAAAGGCCCGGATCGCCTCATCGAGGGCGCGGTATTTCACGCGCAACTGTCTGATCCTGGATGCGCAAAATACCCCCCTTCGCAGGGCCACCGGGATATTCTATTCATTCACACGACTTGCGGTCAAACCCGGAGCGATTCCGGATAATGGCCATCATCGCAAGGATCACGCTGGCGGCGCAGATTAGGAAAATCCTTGAAAATCAGACTCGCCACCCCCATATTTCTTTTCAGGTTACCAATAACGGAACTCATCACACCGGAAGTCGCCTAACGTAAAAGGGTTGACCTATGACCAAGATATCCTTTGCCTCTCACCCGTTTTTACTGGGTTTTGAGCAACTCGACCGCCTGGTGGAACGCACAGCCAAGTCCAGCAACGAAGGCTATCCCCCCTACAACATTGAACAGGGTTCGGAACACAGCTACCGTATCACCTTGGCCGTGGCCGGATTTCGGCAGGAAGATTTGTCGATCACGCTGGAAGACAGCCAGCTGGTGATCTGCGGTCGCCAGACAGACGAAAGCGAAAGCCGCATATTCCTGCATCGCGGCATCGCCGCACGGCAATTCCAACGCTCCTTTGTGCTGGCAGATGGCGTCGAAGTCGCCGGTGCATCTTTGGAAAACGGGCTGTTGCACCTGGACCTGCGGCGTCAGGCACCGGAGACTGTTGTGCAGACAATTCAGATCAGCAAAGGTGACAAATGATGGATACGAAGATCAGATTCCCCGAAACACATCCGGAACGGACAGTCTATGTACGCAGCGTCAAACACGATGAACTGCCGAAAGAGCTGAAGGCCCAGGTCGCGCCGGGCAAAAATCTCTTTGCCATTCATAAGGCGGATGGGGAATGCCTTGCCCTGACACGTGATCGATACGTGGCGTTTGCCATGGCACGGAGCAACGAAATGGCACCTGTCTCGGTTCACTGATCCCGGCGGTCACGAAAATCCCGGGCACAACTTTGCGGTTGTGCCCGCATCACGCCTGACCGGGTGGACAAGCAGCGCATAAAGACAGGTGGTGGCGGATTGTGCGTTTGACCGAATGAATGCATTTATATCCCCAACCCTTCTGTGGGAAGGGCTTTGGTGGATGTACGGTGCTGGCGGCTTCCCCATAAACGGCTGAATGCGGCTGGTCCGGGGTGAATTCTGTCTCAATGTGGCAGGGAAGCCGCCACCCCTGTGGCGCAACTCCGGCAAACGCTGCATTACCGGCAAATCCTTGCCGACTGGAATACCGGATTATCAAAAAGACAGGAAACGCCCGAAAGTAATTCCCGGCTTTTACACATACGCGGGGGCATCAGCCGGAAATGAGTCCCATGTTTTCCAGTTTCAGGAGGATCTGCTGTGCGCAGGTATCAACGTGCAGGTTTTCTGTTTCCAGCCTCAGCTCCGGCTGTTCCGGAACATCGTAAACGTCTGAAATACCCGTGAACTCTTTAATTTTGCCCAGGCGTGCGAGCCTGTAGAGCCCCTTGCGGTCGCGCCGTTCGCATTCTTCAATGGACGTGGCGACATGGATCTCCACGAAAGCACCGTAGGCTTCTACCTCTTCGCGGACAGCGCGGCGCGTTGTGGCGTAGGGCGCAATCGGTGCGCAGATCGCGATACCGCCGTTCTTCGTGATCTCGGAGGCCACATAGCCAATGCGGCGGATGTTGATATCCCGGTGTTCTCTGGAAAACCCGAGTTCGGACGACAGATTTTTGCGCACGATATCCCCGTCAAGCAACGTCACCGGGCGACCCCCAATCTCCATCAGTTTGACCAAAAGCGCGTTGGCGATGGTTGACTTTCCGGACCCTGAGAAGCCAGTGAAGAAGACAGTGAATCCCTGCCGGTTGCGCGGCGGATAGCGCTTGCGCAGTTCATCCAACACTTCAGGAAAAGAGAACCATTCCGGGATCTCCAGCCCTTCACGCAGTCGGCGGCGCAATTCTGTGCCGGACAGGTTAAGGATGGTGACCCTGTCCTTGTCCGCAATCTCATCCGCAGGTTCGTACTGGGCGCGATCCTGAACGTAGACCATCTGTTTGAAGCCCACCATTTTTATGCCCATTTCTTCCTCGTGTTCCCGGAAAATATCCTGCGCGTCATAAGGCCCGTAGAAATCCTCCCCCGCCCGGTTCTTGCCCGGGCCCGCATGATCGCGCCCCACGATGAAATGGGTGCAGCCGTGGTTTTTACGGATCAGACCGTGCCAGACAGCCTCTCGCGGGCCAGCCATACGCATGGCGAGGTTAAGAAGGCTCATGGCCGTGGTTGCTCCCGGATATTTACCAAGCACCGCCTCATAACAGCGCACACGGGTGAAATGGTCCACGTCTCCCGGCTTCGTCAGGCCTACAACCGGGTGTAGCAGCAGGTTGGCCTGGCTGTCCTTTGCCGCGCGGAACGTCAGTTCCTGGTGGGCGCGATGCAGCGGGTTGCGGGTCTGGAAGGCCACAATCTTGCGCCAGCCGAGCTTGCGGAAATGGGCCCGCAGCTCATTCGGTGTGTCGCGACGACTGCGAAAATCATAGTGCACCGGCTTCTGGATGCCAGTGACCGGACCACCCAAATAGACCGTGCCGGCTACATTGTGCAGATAGTTTACCGCCGGATGCGCATCGTCATCGGCACCAAATATCTTCTTGGCCTCATGCACCTTGTCCGGTATCCATCGGTCCGTCACGGTCATAGCGGCGAGGATCACCCCTTCCTGATCGCGCAGGGCGATATCCTGGCCCAACTCAATCGCGCCGGCAAACTCCTGACTTACGTCCAGCGTAATCGGTATCGGCCAAAGCGCACCATCGGCCAGACGCATATTATCCACAACGCCGACATAGTCAGCCTGACCCAGGAATCCCTTGAGGGGGCTGAAACCACCGTTCATCAAAAGTTCCAGGTCGCAGACCTGGCGCGGGGTCAGATACCAGCCCGGAAGTACCGCCACCTCTGCCTTCAATTTACAGGCACTGTCGTATGAAACATAAAGTTCGGGAATGGGACCATAGGGCGGATGTTCAATTCGGAAAGTTTCGGTCGAGAAGGTCGGAATTGTGGGCATCAAGGTACTTTCTCAGACAGTTTTCGATACGCGAATGCGGTGTCGGAACAGATGATCATAATGTGGTTTCATGCGGCGATATATGCGGCGTACGCGTTCAGGCGTATTTTCCAGATCCACATACTTGCGCTTTTGCGGCGTCAGACCGGTAGACTTGGCCAGATTGGCATGGAACGACCCGCCATCCCACCAGCTATGCACCGACTGATCACCGCTCGCCTGCCAGGTGAGTGCCTCGGCAATGAAGGGAAGGCTCACGGCGTCGCAAAAGGCGGCTGTCATGTCACGGGGATTTTCCAGCAGATCATCGCTGTCGATCACGGCCGGACAGGTGCCGTGCAACGCGGTAAGCAGGTCAAACAGCGCACGCTGTTCGGGAAAGCCGCATTCAAGCTCGTTGAAATCCGGCCATTTATCGTACATAGAGGTGGTCGTTTTTGCCGGATCACGGATCAGGAACGCATGGGTGAAATGCGACAGGAAGGCCGCATCCCACATGTGACTGACAGAATGCGCGAAGTCCTTGATAAAGACCGATCCCTTCCCGGCCCGCGCCCGGATATTGTCCCACACGCTTTCAATCGTCAGGCCCGGCGTTGTCACGTCGCCTGCCCGGAACCGCGGCCACATCGGGTCTTCGCCCTGATACCATGCCTCGCAGAAAGGCTCGTGCAGGCAGTCAAGATCACCGCGCTGGCGCATCATCCATTCAAACGCGGTCGAGGTGGAGCGGGGGACCGCCCACAAGGCAACTATCCTGTGCATGGTTTCAGCCTTTCAGGGAGGACAGCAGGCTGCCCTGTTCGGTGGCAGGCGCAATCCCGAGGGATTTGAAAATACGCCAGTACAGCGCGGTGTCATGGCCAATGACCGGGGTGCCAAGTCGCGCTTCAAGTGCCACTTCATGGTGCACCGGGCGCTGCGCCAGGCCATCGGAGGGACGGCGGTAATTGGACATACCGTTGATCAGATAGGCATCCGCACCGGGCGCCCGTTCAGCGGTGTAGTCAAAGGACTTCCACAACAGATCCTCGTCAAAGCACCAGATGCAGTCATCGATTTCCTTCTGGCTGCCGAACCAGCCCTGGTCCAGGAAATTCCCGGCCCAGACTACATCAAAGCCCGCCTCCCTAAGAAAGCCGACGGTGCCCTGGTACCAGGCCGTGCGGTGATAGCAGGCGTTCAGGGCCACTTTCTCAACATTGCGATCATGCAGGGCCTCAACCATGGCGTAGCCTGCCATGTGAAAGGGCGTCTCATACCTGTCGGTCAGCATCTCGCAATGCCGGCGGATGCCCGCAACCCCCAGGCCACTGGCATGGACCCAGTTTGAGCCCACCTGGCCACAGACATCCGCACCGTTATTGGCCATGCATTCGACGAATTCTTCCAGCAGGCCAAAGTGCTTTTTCCGCTGGTCCAGCCTGTGCGCATAGTCCGGCACATGGAGCATCCGCCCATGTACGCCCACGCTGCGCGGGGCCATGCGCAGAAAATCCGACGGTGCCGCGTCAAAATCATGGGGCGGGGCGGTAAACCCCACCTGGTGCGGGAAGAGCCTGACCCGGGGATTCGCCCATTTGGCAGGTTTCTGATAGGCAGACATGCTGGTTTCGTGTACCGGAAAGTATCGCTGCGGAGAGTGTCCGGGAACCGCCGTTAAAGACAATTGCTTTTGACGACCGGCAGACATATCAGAAATGATATGTCCAGGCGGCGCTATACCCCCCCGTCAAACAGCGCACTTGTCGCCTTTGAGGCGGCGGCACGGCTGCAGGGCTTTGCCCGGGCGGCCGCAGAGCTGAACACCTCGCAACCGGCCATCAGCCGCCATATCCGTAATCTTGAAATCCGGTTCGGGACCAGACTTTTTGATCGCCGGGGGCAGCGGATCACGCTCACCCGAAAGGGGCGCGCATTTTATGCGGCGGTCGTGCAGTCCATGACCGCACTGCAGGACGCCATTGAAATGCTGGTGACACACGATCGGGATGTGACAATCGCATGTTCGCATTCCGTGTCGCATCTTCTGCTCATGCCACGCTTTGCGCACCTGCGGCGCACCCTGGGATCCCAGGCTGATCTGCGGCTTTTAACTGTTGAGTACACTCTGCTGGATGCAGCCATCAACAGCGGTGCTGATATCATTTTCGAATATACATCGGCACCGCCGAAAGAACCCTATGTCGTTGTGTGCCGGGAAGAGGTCAAACCGGTCGGCACGCCGGGCATCATCGAACAGGCGCACAGTGCACTGACCATGGGGGTCGCCGCCCCGCCGCTGCTCCGATTGCAAAAGACGAACTATGGCTGGATGGACTGGTCTGACTGGTGTTCGGCACACCCGGATTTTGGCACCTGGCCTGAAGGCGAGGAATTTGACAGCTACGTCTATCTGCTGGATGCCGCAGTGCGCGGTTCGGGACTGGCCTTGGGGTGGCGCGGATTTGTTGAACACTACATCATGCGCGGGGATCTCGCCGCGTTGCCGGGTGCCTGGTACTCCAAAGACACGCGGATCATCGCCAGGGCGACCCGTCCGGGACAAAATACCCCCGCCGTGCGGAAGTGCCTGCATGTGCTGGGTAATCTTACTGAAAATTGATGGAGTAGAGGTAAATTGAAGCAACGGGCTTTGGTCATATCCCGAAAAATCAAAGCACGTCGGAATTCGCCAATGCTGCCTTGATTATGGCAGGAGACGCGCCTTCATAACCCATGGGATCGGTTATTTCATTTGGCTACAAGGCGTCAGAACAAAGATGAATGATTCGCCTGTTCTCTAGTTCTGAACAGAGCAGGTTTCTACAGCCCGTTTGAATTCCTCGATTGCATAGTCCCAAATTGCTTTTCCAACATCTGAATTCGGCGCAAGAATATCAACCCCATGATACGCCCCCTTGAAGACCTGGAGCCTGGCGTCGACGCCGAAAGACCGCAGAAGGTCAAAATAGGCTAAATTCTGACCCAGAAATCCGTCATGATCACCGATAAATCCAACCGCTGGCGGCAAGCCATGTAATGCTTTGGCACGTGCCGGTACAGAGTAATTTGGCGGGTCTGCTATGGCTTGCCCAAGGTAGAGTTTCCAACCCAGCCGGTTTTTCGTTTTGCTCCAGGCGAGAAGCGAATTCTCAATCTCTGTCCATTGGTCCGGTCGGTCATCAAGCATCGCGTACAACGGGAATTGGCATGCAATCCCGACCTCACCCTTGTCGCGGGCCATTTGGCAAAGTGACGCGGTTAAACCACCCCCGGCACTCTCACCCATGATAAAAATCTGGTCTAAGCGTCCGCCGAGGTTCCTGGCGTTGTCCCGCAGCCATATAAGAGCATCATAACAGTCGTATAATGCAGCCGGAAACGGTGCTTTCAGCGAGACCCGATAATCTGGCATTACGAAGATGCCCGGTGCCGCGGAAATGTACCGGCGCACAATCTCATAATCCTGCTCTGGCACTCCGGCGGCGTAGCCGCCGCCATGAATATGCAGGACAACCGGCATGTTCATGGCTGTTTTTTTCGGCCTAACGACGACGAGCCGCACTTTTCCACCGTCGCGCCGGGGAATGCGGAGTTTTTCAACGTGAAGGGCGGATGGTGGCCGCACAAACCGGGTCAGCCTCAAGGCCGCGTACATCATCCGAAGCCCCAGCCTTGTGTCAGGAAAGGTCTTTAAGGCACGGTAGCCAAGGGTATTTGCCGTTGGGTCAATCATAGCGGATTACTCGCAGTTGTACGACACGTCAGTTTCGAAAAAGAATCTGCACAACGCGGTTCATCTCGTTGCCAAACTCCTGTGAGGTCCGGGTGTTGAGCATGATACCTTTAGCAGCCGAGTTCAGTGCATTGGCCTGCTCAATCGCCAAATCCATCGAATCCGACAGACCGATATCTACCAGAAAATCTACAAGATTCAGCATTAGGTCGCCTTCCAAATCCTTGCCGAAGGTCTTGGCATATCGCATCCCCGCGTCAAGTATTTCCGCCCCATGGGAGGTAGTGCCGATGATCGGAACAACTTCACTGACCAGTGTTCAAAAAACGCACACAACTTTTACTTTGGGTCAGGATTATTCCCATTTTTCAAAGCATCAAGTGCATCATCGATACCTTTCCCGATGAAAGATGCCAGTACCCGCTTAAAAGCACCTTCCCTGGATCAGAAGCGTTTATAGATGTACTGCTACTGCCGTGATATCCCGGCAGATTGTGCAATGTCTTCCCTCGAGGTTTTCCACACTTCGTACCGGGCAAAAATCATCAGTATTTCTTTCGGGTCTATATCCTCTCTTCACGAATTACTGTGAACATAACGGGTATTTTTGTGATCTTATCGATTGACAAAAATTACTGCCAAATTTAGGCTACATTCCTATACAGACCCCCTTCTCCGTCCAGGGAAATCGTAATGTCACATTCTCTTTTCCCAAACTCCGGGGTCCGCGCATGGAATGTCAACCGGCTTCCGGACCTGTCGGGCAAGACTTACCTCATCACCGGCGGCAACCAGGGCCTTGGTTTTGAGGCCGGAAAACACCTGGGCCGGAAAGGCGCAAACCTGATCCTTGCCAGCCGCTCGGCTGATAAGGCCCGGAGGGCCGCATCAGACCTGGAAACCCGTATGAAGGGCAACGTCCATATCGTGCAGCTTGACCTGAGTGATTTGTCATCGGTGCGCAAAGCGGCCGAAGACGTGCACCAGCGTTTCAAAAAGATTGACGGGCTGATCAACAATGCGGGTGTTATGCAAACGCCGGAACTCAAGACCAAAGACGGCTTTGAAATGCAGATGGGTACCAATCATCTCGGGCATTTCCTTTTCACCGGGCTGCTTTTGGGCCTCGTGGAAGCTGCGGCTGGCCGGATCGTGACCCTGACCAGCATCGCCAACCGTTCGGGCGCAATGAACCTTGACGACCTCATGTCATCAAGGCACTACACGCCGACCGGGGCCTATGTGCAGTCCAAACTGGCGAACCTGATTTTCGCGCTCGATCTTGATCGTCGCCTGAAAGAAGCCAACAGTACCGCAATCTCAATCGGGTGCCACCCCGGCTATTCCAACACTGGTCTGCAAAGCAGCGGACCTGCCGGTTTGCTGAACATAATCTATAAAATCACAAACCCGCTCTTTGCACAGCCTCCGGCGCAAGGTGCGTTGCCAACCGTTCTGTCGGCCGCCGGCACCGAGGCACGGCGCGGCCACTATTACGGCCCTGGCAGGATGCGCGAGTTTCGTGGCCTGCCCGGCGATGCCAAAATCCCTGACGGCGCGAAAGATCAGGCCGTTTGGAAGCGGCTCTGGGATATGAGCGAAGATCTTGTCAGTTTCAAATGGACCATTCCGGCCAAGTGATCCCCGGCCCCTAAAAAAGGACGCACAGTGCAGGAATTTCAGGACAAAGTTGTGGTTATCACCGGCGGTGCCACGGGCATCGGCTTCTCGCTGGCCAGGCAGCTCGGCCAGGAGGGTGCCCGTCTGATCCTTGCCGGACGGCGCCAGGATCGCCTGGATGAGGCGGTCGCGGAATTGGCCGGGTGTGGCATCCGGGCCATGGGCAGGCCCTGCGACGTGACCGTTCCTGCCGATGTTGAAGGGCTCGCCGACTTTGCCTGGGATCGCTGCGGCCAAGTGGATGCGATCATCAACAACGCGGGCATTCCGCCGGTTATCAGTACTACCATCAACGCCAAACCCGAAGACATTGAGCGCAATTTTAAAGTAAACGTGTTTGGTGTATGGAATGGGGTTTCGGTCTTCGGAAAGCGCTTTATCAAAGCCGGACATCCGTCAGGTATCTATGCCGTCGGATCCGAAAACAGCCTGTTTTTCGGTGCACCCGGTGGTGCCATGTATGTTGCCGCGAAGCACGCATTGCATGGCATGATGGACGCATTGCGCAGTGAAGCACCTGAGTTCCTCAGGATTGGGCTCATACTCCCCGGTTTCGTTAAATCCGAGATCGGTGACAATATGGATACTGCCATGGATACGGATCGGTACACGCGCATGGTCGTGGAGCAAATCAGACAGGGTGAATTTTACATTGTCTCTCACGCTCACAACATGGTGCATATCAACAAGCGCTACCAGGAAATCACCGCCGCATATGCGAAATATGCACCGCGCTATAAGGGCGACGAGGAATTCGACCTCCTGACCATGCTGGGCTCAGGCGATGGATCTGCGATTCTCGGACCCCGATAAATGGCCCCGGGACAGAAGCCGATCCGTCTGTCGGGATGCCGCAACCATAAGGCCGGACAGATGAAGACCACGCGGCAGGTTTGCCAATCCCTTGTGCGAGGCTTGGGCCATGACCGGTTTTTTTAGATTTGCGGTGCGCACGCCGGTGCTGATCGCAAGCCTGATCGGCACACTGGTGCTTCTGCTTCTGGTGTTTCCGAATCTGCCCGTTGGCGGACCAACCCTGGATACGCAGATCCGCTACGATTTCGCACACGCACATGCGCTGCTGGAACACTACGGGGAGGCGGGGCGCCGGATGTATGTGCGCGCATCGCTAACTTTAGATACGATTTTGCCAATGTTTTACGCGACCTGCTTTAGCGGGCTGATCTGTCGTTTCAGCCCCCTGCCAGGGCTGCGCCGCTGCGCATATCTGCCAATACTGACGGCTCTTTTCGATCTCGGCGAGAATGCGCAGGTGATGGCCATGCTGATTCAATACCCGGATATATCTGAATGGCAGGTACAATGCGCTTCGGCCTTCACACAGATCAAATGGCTGTTGGCTGCCCTCTCCATACTCTGCGCGGCAGTTTTCGTGATGAGTGCCGCAATTGTGCGCATCGCTGCAAGGATGCACACAATTTAACGCAGCGGGCCGTTATCGGCCTTCGGCCGGGGCACCTAAGCAGCTGCTGCGCGGGGGGATGTTTCTACGTCTGCCCGAACAAACAGGCGCGGGTATTGCGCCCGTCCGTTTATACGGAAAACGCGGCCGGTGATTGAACCGGTGTCAATCCACCGCCCCACAGTTTCCGCCTGGAGACGATTTACATACCCAACCGTCTCACCACCTCTGCGCGCCAGCCTGATCGCATTCGGAT
The DNA here is from genome assembly GCA_014323795.1 of Paracoccaceae bacterium. Classification (GTDB taxonomy): domain Bacteria; phylum Pseudomonadota; class Alphaproteobacteria; order Rhodobacterales; family Rhodobacteraceae; genus Amylibacter. Next base: position 298,178 of record JACONK010000018.1, read on the forward strand.
CGCGTTCATTGGCCCGCTCACGTTCAAAGAAGATAGGCTCGGACTGCTCCAACTGATTGGAATCCGCGTAATAACGATAACCTGCCACATCGAATACGTAAGAAAAGCGGCCTTCAAAGCCTTCAAATGTCTCACATATCTCAAAGCTGTCACCGGTCAGCCGCGCACCTGTATAGGCTAACAATGTCAGGTCTGTGCAGCCCCCCTGGTCGGGCGGGAGGCCACAGTCGCGCGAGAGACCAAAACGCTCCAGGATTTCGGGAAAGTCAGCGCGTTGACGCGAGGGAAGGCAGCGTACCAGAACCCTGGACGCGATGCGATCCAAATCACGCGACCCGATTGGAAGGCCGGGATACCCGTTGAAGCCATCTTCACGAGCCGAGGCGAGGTGTGCCGGGTCGAGCTACCGGAATTTTATAACGTTTGAACCCTGGACAAGCTCCGCCACCGCATGCCGATCACGGCTTCCGGATCCGTCCAGTGGACGCTGCCACACCAGAAGGGCACGTCGGGTCGGGATCGGGTTCTCTATCAACATCAGGCTTTGCACAGCACGTTCCTAATGCGTTCCACGCCTATCTGCAACATGGCATATATATGTTGACGCCGCCTTTCTGAAAGGGAGTAAGGGTCCGGCAGGGGTATTCGTTCTGCGATTGTATTCATAAGGTGCCCCACGGCATCGATATCGACCCCTTTCGCCCTTTCGAACCGGTGTCTGCCTTCCGGATAGTGTCGCGGGAACGCGATGCATACGTCTTCGAAGGTGCCACCGCATTTTTCAGGCTTATCCAGCCGCAGATGGTGGCGTCCTTTCTGCCGTTGTTTTTCCAGGTGCGCGGCTTTCAATTTGCCATCGGCATCAAAGGCGCGGTCCAATCTGACCTTCTCAGTGCCACACTCCAGGCTTGATCCGTTATCATAAAGCGGGGCCATCCGAACGCCTTTTGGCCCCTCAATGATGGCCCAGTTTTCAGCATGACGGTCCGTGTTGGAGATCAGGGTATCCAGTGCGAGCCCCCGGGCCCAGAAATCCATGAAGTCGTCCCGCTTCAAATCCTTATCCAGAAGGCCGTCACATACCCGAATAATCAATGGCAGAGTGTGCCTGGTACCCTTAACCACATCAAAATCAGGGTCGACCCGGGTACAGAACTGCCAGCCCTCCGTGAAAGTCTCGCTCTCAGGTTCGTAGACATATCGCAAAAGGTTGCCATGTCTGTTTCCCAGACAGGCTATGGAAGTATGCTGAACGTCCCAACCGAGAAGATCACCTGCGATGCAGGAGGCAAGCAATTCCGACCACACCTGATGTTCCCTGTGCTTCCCGGGGAACTTGTAAATATGATGAAGACCCGTTTTGGGATCGATTAACGTTGCCTTTTCTCTGGATCCGGTTGGAACCTCTTCTTCCCGACTCCAATCATCGAAATCGATGACTTGTGAGACATCTATATACGAAGGATGGCCCATGTTCACCCGCTCTGATTATGGGTCCGGCACGGCATCAGCTGAAAGAAGTTCCCGGCCACAGCGTTATCGTGGTAATTGCCCCTACGGCTCATCGAGTGTTCCAATCCATGCTTGCGCAGAAAGGTGGCCCACGCACGGCTTGCGAACGGAGCACCTTGATCAGAATGGATGAGCAGGCCCGGATCTGGTTTTCGCCGCCGGATTGCCGGCTGATACCGGGCCGGTCGGCCACTTCCTTGACCGAATACCCCGCTCCGTGATCTGCGCCACAGCGTTGATCTTGAACTCGTCCGAATACCGAATTGGCCCTGACATTTACAGCGTTCCTTGCTGCCAAATTACCAGGAAAAGCGTTTGCAAATCCAGGGGCAGCTCAGGCGTCGCCAATCGGAAAAGGTACGCGGCCCGGAACGCGGGCCTTGTTGAACTCCCGCAGGCGGGCAAATACGTCGACTCCCATCTGCCTGTATGCATCGAGAATATCTACCATCACCCAGTTTTCGCGGATCTTGCCGCGCTCCATGCGCCAGAAATCCAAGGATCGCATGGTTATCCGCCTGGAGGTAGGGGCAATCCCCATCCAGCCGTTGTGGGTGATTGTCTGGATCATATTGGGCCAGCCTGTGACTGCAGCATAATCCCCGTCACCAAAGAAATGATACTTAATGTCGTCAACGTATTGACCCCGGTCAGGCATGGCGTTGATGAACGGGATTTGATGCCAGTTTCTGAACCCCCTTATGCCGCGTCCGGTTCCGATTCCTGCGGGGCCATACCAGTTGGCCCTGTCGCTCCAGAAACGCGGCATCTCCATGACCTCGGGCCCGCCAAGCCGCGGATGCCTTTTCATGTGCCGGAGCATGGCCACAATATGATTGCACGATGCATTGGAACGCTCTTCGTCCCGCGGCCCCCGGACAATGCCGTCATTGGTTGCGGGCCCCGGAATGCAGAACTCCAGGCCCAGAGACGGTGCCATGGGCCAGGCTTTGGCCTGCATCATGACCTCGGGAATATCCCAAAGTGCCTGTATTTCAATCACGGCACCATCTTTAATCCGGTAGAACTCATGAAAGCGCATGTGCGTCAGATGTCCGGTTGGCGGAATATCCAGCCAGGGACCGACAAAGGTGCCGATATAATGACCGCCGGATCCCACCCAGTTGTCGCCATGTTCGGTGCGCCCGCCCATAACGATCCAATCTCGCCGCTCAAGGTCGGGCATGGCGGAAAAGAGCGGCGCGTAACAGACGTCATAGAACGCCCGGGGACCGGTCAGATCGCCAAAAGGATGTGGCATATGAATGATCGCATCCGGGCCGATCACCGCATCCAGGGCCGTGCGTACGCGGGCCTCGTCAAAATCGATCATCGCGCTGCGCAAACCGGCGACAAGTGCCTTATTTTCTGAATGAACGTCAATCATCTCTTGGGCATGGCCTGGGGGTATGCTACCCTTTCACGGCACCAGCGGTCAGACCGCTTACAATCTGACGCTGGAAAAACAGGATGAGCACAAACAGCGGTGCCGTAGCCGATACAACGGCAGCGACCGCATACATGACCTTGCCCTCGACCTGGGTCGTCCCGAGGAAACTGTTGATGGCGGGAATAATGGTCTCGTTTTCCTCGTTCAGCAGCATCGCCGTCACGGTAAAATCGTTATAGGCGAGCAGGAAGCTGAACAGACCGGTGGTAATGACACCGGGCCACATCACGGGAACGATTACACGCCCGAAGGCCTGGAAGCGCGTACAGCCATCCACCATGGCACTTTCATCTAGATCCTTGGGAATGTTGAGAAAGAAGGAATGCAGCATCCACAAAGTGAACGGCTGATTGATAGCCACCAGCACAATGATAGTCGTTGGAATCTTCCCCCAGATGTTCCATTCAAAGAATGGCAGCAGATAGCCGGATACCAGCGTGATATGGGGCATGGCCCGGAAGACCAGGGCGGCCATAAGCAGCCAGAACGCATATCGGAATCCGGAACGTGCCAGCGCGTAGCCTCCCAGCGTCCCGAAAGTGAGCGAAATGACGACAGTGAAAAATACGACAATACCTGTGTTGATGACATTCTCCCAGAATCCTTCGATCACCCAGGCACCGTGATAACCTGCACCAGTGAAGGCATCGCCGGTCTCTCTGGTTGTGTTGATGCCCCATAGGGCGTTGGTCCAGTCCGCTTTCGAAAAAAAGTCTGCCTGTACTTTGAAACTGCCCCAGAACGTCCAGAGGAATGGAAAAGCAGCGATAATCAGCCACAAGCCGACAAGAAGGAATGCAATCAGCCTGCCCGGGGTCAACCGGTTTTCAAGTTGGGTTGCCATGAGCCGCCCTCAATGTGCCTTGCGGTTGAAATCGCGCCAGGTGCGGATCAGCACTGGTGTCAGCAGGATGATCACACCTATGATCGTCAGGATGGATGTGGCCCCGGCCGAGCCATAGAGCGGGTTCCCGCTCTCTCTTAGATCGTTGAAGATGATCCAGCTCAGCGATCTGGCGTGGGCCTCTGCAGAGAAGCTCACAATCGGTTCAAACACGCGAAAATTATCCATCAGAAGCATCAGCGTAACAAAGGCCACCAGCGGCATCAGGTGTGGCACTGTCACATGGATGGTACTTTGCCACCCGGTTGCCCCATCGACCCGTGCGGCCTCTAGCACGTCCCCCGGCACGGTTTGCAGCCCGGCATAGAAGGTGATGAAACTGAAGGGCAGCGTATGCCAGATGCCATAGACGATCAGCATAGTCCAGGTGAGCGGCGCGGAGGCTTTGAGGCTCAAATTGGGATCATCAAAAATTAACTGTATCGTCGCACCGATAACGCCGTCGCCATCAACCATCCAGAACAAGATCAGAGATCCTACGAGAGGCGTCACCAGAAACGGCAGCAGCGACACAAAGATTGACGGGCCCTTGATCAGTCCGGGCAGCCGGTTGACACCCAGCGCGATGGCCATGCCCAGAAGAATCACCATGGGCGTCACGACAGCGGTATAGGTCAGCGTAAAGGCCAAGGCACGGTAGAAGGGCAAATCGCCAACTGTGCGCCGGAACTCTCCGAAGGTGGCACTATCGGCCCAGGCAGCCCCGATTTCGGCCACCGCCAGATGGGATCGGTTGATATACGTATCGAAACCGTTGAATTGGCCCAGAGGTTTTTCCTCGCGCAATTTTTCAGTGGCTTCTATGTCAATTGACGTCGATTCAGTGCATCCAAACGGGCCACAGCTTTCCGATACCACGAGTACCTGTTCATGCTCCACAAAAAGCGACTGCACAAACACCGATACAATCGGCAGTGCAATGAAAAGAAGCATTGAGGTGAGTGTTGGAAGGACGAACCAAAAGAAGGTTCGGTGTTTCATGGCGCGTATCCGACGGAAAATACAGTTCAATGGAGAGAGGTGCGGGATGCGCACCTCTCTCCCGGTTAGCAGGATTTACTGGAGGAAACCCGCTTCTTTGGCAGCCGTCACATAAGCTGCTTCGGCATCCGCCAGTGCCTTTTCCGCACTTTCGTTACCTGAAAGGAAGTCGGTCAGTTCGGCACCCAACGCGTTATGCATCAGGCCGATCTGCGGGATCATCGGATAAGGAACCGCGCCCCCTTGTGCCGTTGCCGCGACACCCGCAGCCGCAGGGCCGGGAGTAAACCCCTCAAGCAGCCAGACGGCGTCATCATTGTTCGCGGCAACCATTTCCGGCGTCAAGGCATTGGCCAAAGCGGCGAAGGTGGCCTCTGCCGCGGCATCCGGCACATTTTTCGAGATCGTGAAGCCATCCCACCAGAGCGTTGCCCCCGGTACGCCACCGGGTTTGACCGACGGTGCTGCGGACAGAACCGTATTGGATGTAACTTCCCGGGTAGCCCCTTCATCATCAAGAATGGCGGCACCACGTGATCCCCACATGATCCCGAGAGCCGCCTCCCCCGCTTCCCAGATGCCTTGAGTCTCGTTTGAGGCATGGGTCAGGTGATCAGGGTGAGCATATTCAGCCAGTGCCTTGAGCGTCTCAAGTGCTGCGATGCCTGCCGCACTGTTGATCATCGGCTCTGCCGTTCCCGGCTTAAAGAACGCGCCGCCATGGGCGAGGAAAACCAGGTTGAAAGATTCGCCGACATTCCAGCCCGTCTTCAGGTTCATGACGATGGGATAGTCCATGATCCCTGCTGCCCGGATCGCTTTTGCAGCCGCGATCACCTCGTCATAGGTAGCGGGGATTTCAAAAATGCCCGCTTCTTCAAGTATGTCGGTCCGGCTGAAAAGATGCTGCGCGTTTGCCATGAAGGCCACAGCCATTATGTTATCGTCAATCCTTATCAGCAGATTCTCCGGCAGGTTCTGGCCATACCTGGCGACCAGATCGTTGAGCGGCCGAACCAGACCGTCGTTCATGAGCTGGGTCAGCGTCGAGTTGGCGACGATGACGCTCGTATATTCCGCAGGGTTCGGGGTGAGTGCGGCGTTCATGATCTGACGCGCTTCGGTGGTGTGGTTGCGTGTGAACTCCCCTGCGGCGTCCGCACATTTTTCCTCTGCGGAATCCACTACGGCATGAATTGCCGGGAAGTCGCTTGCAAGGATCCTGATCGATTCTCCGCCTGGGCCGCATTCGACCGCGTAGGAGGCTGACCCCAAAAAACCGGAGATTATTCCGGCTGCAAAAAGTCCCTTAGTGTTCATTCTGGTTTCCCTTTTGAAGGTTGGTTTCGGCACACTTTCCGGTAGCTAAATCGCTAATCCGTGTTCCGCTTTCGGTATTGAAAAAATGGAATTGCTCCGGAGGCACAGAGATTGAGATCATGTCTCCGATCCCGGCACGAAAAGTCTTGTCTGCCTTGACAGAAACAAGAGTACCGCCGATGCGAACCGAGGCCATAGTGGCATCCCCGAGAAGTTCCATCGTGTAAATCGGTGCGGTTATCTGCCCGCCGGTTTCGACGACGCCAGCGTCTTCGGCACGGAATCCGAGCGTGTATTTTCCGTCGGGCAGGGAAATATCCTTTACGCTGACCGCATCTGCCCGGAACATACCCTGAACCACCGCACCTTCAACCAGGTTCATTGCCGGGTTGCCGATGAAACTGGCAACAAACGTGTTGGCAGGCATGTCATAGATTTGAACCGGCGTACCCACCTGTTGGACGACCCCCTGTTTCATAATCACAACCCGGTCGGCAAGCGTCATGGCCTCCACCTGATCATGGGTCACATATATGGTTGTGACCTTTAGCTCATGGCTCAGGTTCTTGATCTGGGCGCGGGTTGAAACCCGCAGCTTTGCATCCAGATTCGACAGCGGTTCATCCATCAGGAAAACGTTAGGTTCCCGTACAATCGCCCGGGCAAGCGCGACGCGCTGACGCTGACCACCCGATAGTTCGGCCGGGCGGCGATGCAGGAAATCATCCAGTTCGACCATCGCACTTGCCCGGCGCACCTTGGCGTCATGCAAGGACGGGTCAACGCCCCTCACCTTTAAGGGAAAGCGGATATTTTCGTAGACGTTCTTGTTGGGATAGAGCGCGTAACTTTGAAAAACCATTGCGACATCGCGCTCTTTTGGCTCCAGCTCATTGACGACTTTGCCGTCTATCAGAATTTCGCCTTCCGAGGCATCTTCAAGCCCCGCGATCATCCGCATCGTCGTGGTCTTGCCGCAACCCGACGGACCGAGCAGCACCAGAAACTCCCGATCCTTAATGGTCAGATCAAAGTTTTCAACACCGACGAATCCCCCCCATCTTTTACCCAGATTGCGCAGCTGGATTTCCGCCATAAACACCTCCCGCACGGAATACGCCCTGCTTGGACGGAGGGTAGACCAGGAATGGATTTTAAGATAATGAATTTATTTCATGTCAGATATAAATGATATTGATATCAGACTCATTGACGCCACGCTCCTGCTCGTCTTCCTGGGCGTAATGCGCCACCGCAAAGCGACCGCGGTTGCGGCTGAAATGGGGTTAACGCAACCCGCTGTCAGCCATGCCTTGAAACGGCTTCGTAATATATACAATGATCCCCTTTTTCTAAGACGTCCCCAGGGTTTGGAGCCTACGTCCCTGGCCTTTGAACTGGAGCCCAGGGTACGCAAGATCCTGGCCCTTATTTCTGAAACCATGTCGGGGTTTGAAAAATTTGACCCGTCCACAGCATCAACCGACCTTCGCATCGGGGCCTTCGACTACGAGTTGACAGACATTATTCCAAAACTTGTTACGGAATTGCGCCAGGACAGCCCTGACATAGGCGTCCATGCTTTTCCGATATACAATCGCACTGCGCTTGATGCCCTGGCGCATGGCACAATTGACCTGTCGGTCGGTTATTTTGATTTCCCGACAAAAGGAGACGCACCATTCGTCGTGCATGACCTGTTTGCGGAGAGATATGTTTTGGCGGGGCGGCAGGGACATCCGATTTTTGCGCAGGCCCTGACCCTGCAGACCATATCCGCAGCCAGGCACCTGTTGCTGTCTCCGACCGGTCTGGCCCGGAATTTCGTAGACCATGCATTGCATTTGCAAGGGTATCGCAGGCTTATTCAAACCATTGTGCCGTCGCTTTTCCCGGCATTGTCAATTATTGAGAATTCAGACCTTGTCGTTACGTTGCCGGAACGGGTTGCCCGGGGCAACGCGCACAGGTTCAACCTCAGCTATGCGTCCCTTCCGTTTGAGGGCGGGACATTTAAACTGCAAGCGGTCTGGCATATCCGGGATGCCAAAAATCCGTTGCATAAATGGCTCCTGGATAAAATACGCCGCCTTTCGGGCAGCGGTCTTGCCGGACAAGGAGCGCGCACAGATCTCTGACCTGCGGACGCATCGATCATTTGTCTTTGCCCGGCCCGCTTGCAAGACCAGGGGCCTGGCAGGTGCTCACAGCAGGCAGGCTTTCCGCGCAGGTCTGCGAATAAGCGGATAACCTGGAATCGTTTGTCGTTGGCAAGGCGCGTTCCGGACGGGCCGCTTCCTGAAACGACCCGTCCGGGGCGGGTGTGCCCCGCAGGACAAGCCGCAATCGCGGAAATATCCTTCCCGCTGTGGCACCGGGCAACCCGGAACCCGGCGTCAACCCGCTGGCCTGTGCGTCACAGGTTCCTGCGGTCCAGGCACTAAAGGCAGGGCGGCGCAGGGGCCGCCTCCGGTGTCGCAATTCCGCTGCCTGCCAAAGGGGGCAGGCCGGCCATGGGCACCGGCGGCGGGCAGGGCGAATCAAAGAACGCGCCGCGGATGCTTTCTGCACGAAGGCTGAAACAGCACTCCGCTTTGCGACCCACAATACGACCGAACCCCTTCCCATAGCACCGGGCGTTGCGCAACCCCATCGGCGGGGCGGCGATAATAGACAGGCCGTTCCTCATCAAGGCACTGTATGCAGTCATCTATTTCCTGCCGACTCATGAACCGTCCCTGATCGAAAAAGTTCCCGGTCCGGACCACTGGCATGGATGCGGTTTGAGGCTGCCTGATGGGGGAAGACTGATCTGTTTTTCCATCTATAATGCGCAAGCGTCTTCAGCCAGGAACCGTTCTGCATCGAGTGCCGCCATACAGCCCATCCCGGCACTCGTGACCGCCTGGCGATATATGTGATCCGTGATGTCGCCGGCCGCGAACACCCCGGGAACAGAGGTCTGCGTGGTGCCGGGTCTTGTCACCACGTAACCTCCCCTGTGCGTTTCAACCTGGTCAATCACCAGATCGCTGGCCGGGGTATGACCGATAGCCACAAACACGCCCTTGCATGGGATTTCCGTGATTTTGCCGGTTTTGGTGTGCTTTACCCGGACAGCTTCGACACCGGGCGGCATGTCAGAGCCGATAATCTCATCGACTTCGTGAAACCACATCGGTTTAATCTTTTCGTGATTCAGCAAGCGCTGCTGCAACACCTTTTCGGCCCGCAACTCGTTACGGCGGTGGATCAGCGTGATCCCGGATGCGAAATTGGTCAAAAATAGCGCTTCTTCCACGGCCGTGTTACCGCCGCCGATTACCACGATCTCTTGCCCGCGGTAGAAAAATCCGTCGCAGGTCGCACAGGCCGATACGCCAAAGCCCTTGAACATCTCTTCAGACGGCAGACCCAGCCACCTGGCCCGCGCACCGGTCGCCAGCACCACTGCATCGCAGGTATAGGTCGTGCCACTGTCACCCCTGGCCGTGAACGGCCGCTTCGACAGATCAAGGGACGCGATGATATCGCCCATCACCCTACACCCCGTGGCCCTGGTGTGTGCCTCCATCCGGGCCATCAGGTCGGGGCCCTGGATTTCCGTATCGCCTGGCCAGTTTTCCACCTCGGTTGTGATTGTCAGCTGGCCACCCGGTTCACCCCCCTGCACCAGGATCGGCTCCAGCATGGCGCGCGCCGCATAAATACCCGCAGTACAGCCTGCGGGGCCGGAACCGATGATCAAAAGGCGGGTGTGGCGGGTATCTGACACAGGCGATATCCTTGCTCAGCGAGGCCAGTATAGTTCTGCCACGGGCGGATGAAAAGGCCAAAACACAGCGGCGCAAGCCGGATGCCTGCTTTCAGGAGGTACATCAGGGGATTACAGGCCTGACCATACGCTTTTCCGCCTCGGGCGACACGCCTGCCTCCCGGCTTGCGCACAAGGGGCAGATACGGTGGAGAGCGGTCCCTGCAACACACTCACTGGTCAAATATATAATCCCCATAACTTTATTGCGCAGGCCGGGCGCACTGCGTAATGCTCGCCGCACCCTGGGAAAGACGTTTTCATGCCGACCATCAAGCTTGATCAGATTGATCGCCATATCCTGGCGGCACTGCAGGCTGACGGGCGGATGACCAACGTTGCACTGGCCGGGCGTTTGGGTATCTCCGCCCCGCCTTGCCTGCGCCGTGTGCGTACCCTGGAAAAACATGGTCTTATCAAGGGGTATCACGCGGATGTAGACGACAGGGAGCTGGGATTTGAGGTCAAGGTCTTCGCCCTGGTGGGCCTTCATTCCCAGGCGGAGGCAGACTTTGTTGCCTTTGAAGAGGCCTGCCGCGGCTGGCCGCTCGTCCGTGAATGCCATATGCTGAACGGAGAGATTGACTTCATCCTGAAATGCGTGGCCCCCGACCTGACATCTTTCCAGTCTTTCCTGACCGGCCACCTTACAGCCGCGGAAAACGTGGCAAGCGTCAAGACATCCCTTGTAATCCGCGGCGCGAAAGACCTGCCCGGTGTCCCGTTTGATGTGCTGGAAGACCGGATAGAGGGATGATTTGTATTGATGCGGTAAACACGACACAGATCCGGACAGCACCCGGTTTTGCCGCACCCTCCATACCACAGGCCCTGGGCAAAAGTTCCCGCCCGATCTGTGTTGCAATCTTTGGGCAAACAGCGTTTCCACCGGTGGCCCGGCCCGCCAGATCCGGTTAATGCGCAAAAGCGGCTGCATGTCGGGATCATGGATCGCTTCGGAGACCTTTTCCCGCAACGCAGCCGGAGGCAGCAGATTTAATCACCGCCTCCGGCATCCCGAAATAGCAAGATCAGCATACGCTCAAACACCTGCGCCGCTTCTGCCAGGGCACACACCCGGGCGGCCTGCGGGCCGGATGGACACAGGCGGTGCCAGGCCGTCCTGTTTGTGCTCCGCTTTGTTCATAAATCTGATTTGGCGTGACCCGCAGGAACGGGCTAAAACAAATGCCGTATTTACTGCATTTATTCCGGGCGCGCCCACAACCCGGGTTCCGCAAGCTCTATGGAGTTGCCCGCCGGGTCGCGAACATAGATGGAGCGTGCGCCATTGGGCCAGAAAAAGTCTGCCTCAATCTCAACCCCTTTGCCCGCCAGATGTTCGGCCCACCTGTCCATGCGGTTCCTAGGGACGCGAAAGCACATATGCCCCGGCCCCCTGGCCCCGTGGGCAGGCACAGGCAGGTCCGCGCTTACAACCCTGGATGCCCCGGGGTTGAAGATCAGAAGCATGCCTGGTCCACAACCAAAGAACACGTGGCGCCCGGGCACACGCAGCACCTCTTCCAGGCCCAACACCTCCGCGTAAAACTGCGCCGCTGCATCGAGGTCGTCTGCATAAATCGCGGTTTCCAGAATGGCGTCGGGTTTCATGGCAGCCCTTTCCCTGATCGGTTACATCCGGCATGGCCCGGGCAGGCCTGTGCGGCAAGGATTAATGTTCACCGCGCCACAGCCGGGAAAGATACTGTGCAACGGGTTCGCATATAACCGGCCGGGCCCCGGCCCGCGGTTATCTATGCCAGCCGGGCTCCGGCGGATGATAATCGTGATGTTTCACGAACCTGGCCACGGTTTTGCGGCACGTGCCACAGGCGGGAAGGCATCGGAACCGGTTCTTTTCCGCACGAAGACCGGTTAGCCGGCACCCGGGCGGCAGTTTTTCCGGATGTGGCGGGCACCCCCGGCGCATTACTGATCAGGATTGCGCTTTTCCTGCGGCTGTGCGGAACCGGGCCGACTGTGTGATGTCGCTGTGTGATGTCGGCGGTTTGCGGCATTTTATGTGCCGGGACATCTTTACCGCGGTCTGACCGGCGCGGTGATGGGTGCCGTGGCACACTTTCTGCCCCGGGCGGCCAGCGACCTGGCCCTGCCGGTCATCGGGACTGGTTCAATGCCCATGTGGCACGGGACATCTGCGCGGACACCATCCGACCCTGCCGCGGCTGCGGGGCCACACTCTGCCAGGCCATCGCCTGCAGTTGCGGCACAGGGATGATATATATCGGGGCCTTCTTTCCGCGGCTTGCCCTATCGGGCATCACAGCCGCTGCACACGCATCCCGGGGCTGGTCACTATTCCCGGTCCATCTGCCAGCCCAGATGATCGGCAACCGTGAAGATATCCTTGTCGCCGCGCCCGCACATGTTCATGACCAGGATATGATCCCCGGGCAGGGTCGGTGCCAGTTTGCGCACATGGGCCAGTGCGTGAGCTGGTTCAAGCGCGGGAATAATCCCTTCCGTCCGACAGCAAAACCGGAAGGCTTCGAGCGCCTCGTCATCCGTCACGCTGACATACTCCGCCCGGCCGGCATCGTGCAGCCAGGCGTGCTCCGGCCCGATACCGGGATAATCGAGCCCCGCGGAAATCGAATGCCCTTCCAGGATCTGCCCGGCGGCATCTTGCAACAGATATGTCCGGTTGCCGTGCAGCACCCCCGGGCGCCCGCCGGTCAGCGATGCGCAATGCTCCATCCTGTCGTTCACACCCTTGCCACCGGCCTCCACGCCGATGATGCGCACGGAAGGGTCATCAAGGAACGGATGGAACAGCCCCATGGCATTTGACCCGCCACCTATGCAGGCCACCAGGCTGTCGGGCAGGCGGTTTTCCGCCTCCTGTATCTGAGCCCTGGTCTCTTTGCCGATGATCGCCTGGAAATCACGCACCATGGCCGGATAGGGGTGCGGGCCAGCAACCGTACCGATGCAATAGAAGGTTTCATCCACATAGGTCACCCAGTCGCGCAGGGCATCGTTCATGGCGTCTTTCAGGGTTCCGCGGCCGGAAATGACGGGTCTGACCTCTGCGCCCAGCATCTTCATCCGGAATACGTTCGGTTTCTGCCGCTCCACATCGTGGGCACCCATGTAAACGATGCACTTCAGCCCGAACTTCGCGCAGACTGTCGCCGTCGCCACCCCGTGCTGGCCTGCACCGGTTTCCGCTATGATCCGCTGCTTGCCCATGCGCTTGGCAAGCAGGATCTGCCCCAGCACGTTGTTGATCTTGTGCGCACCGGTATGGTTCAGCTCATCGCGCTTGTAGTAGATCCTGGCCCCGCCAAGGGCTTCGGTCACGCGGGAGGCAAAATAGAGCGGCGACGGACGGCCCACGTAGTGCTTCCACAGGTGATCCATTTCCGCCCAGAAATCCGGATCTGTTCTGGCTTTATCATACTCTGCCTCAAGATCGAGTATCAGGGGCATCAGAGTCTCGGACACGAAGCGCCCGCCGAAATTGCCGAAACGGCCCTTTTCATCCGGACCGGTGGTGTAGGAATTGCGCATTTCAGCGGACATCGCGCCCTCGCCTGGCTGACATGATCCGGAAATAGCCCGCTCCCTGCCGGGGTAAAGCCCCTCCCCCTGCGCCAAAATGGGCATGCCGGGGCTGCGGGATCGCTGGCGCGTATCGTACCCGGACCTGTCGGGATAAGGGTATTATGGCGGCTTACGGGCGCACGGGCACTGCCCGCCCCCCCAGGGCAGCCTGCAGAAAGGCACGGATGCGGGCCGGGTCTTTCACGCCGGGGCTGCTTTCCAGGCTGGAAGAGACATCCAGTTGGGTCACACCGGTCGCCGTGACAGCTGCTGCGATATTCTGTGGCGTCAGGCCGCCTGCCAGCATCCAGGGTTTTTGCCAGGATCGCCCGGCAATCAGGCCCCAGTCAAACGCGGCACCGTTACCGCCGGGGCGCGTGGCCTTTTCGGGCGGTTTCGCATCAACCAGTATCTGGTCTGCAACCGCCTCATAAGGCTGAATTTTTTTCAGATCATCGGCCGCGGCAATAGCGACGGCCTTCATAACCGGTCGCCCGGTTGTGGCGCGTACCTCTGCCACGCGTACCGGGTGTTCCGTGCCGTGCATCTGGATCATGTCGATTGGCACATTTGCCAGAATGTCAGCGAGTGTTGCGTCATCAGCATCCACCGTCAGCGCGACCCTGGTGACGCCGTTTGGCACACCCTGTGCCAGCTCCCGCGCCTTGTCAAGCTCCAGGTGGCGCGGCGATGGGGGAAAAAAGACAAAGCCCACATAGGTCGCGCCCGCTGCTGTGGCTACCGCCACGTCCCGAGGTGATCTTAGGCCGCATATCTTCACTTTCATGGGTCTGTGCGCCCTAATCGATAAGGGCACGTATATCGTCTATGTCTTCCCCGTTTTTTGCCTTCAGCAGCTTCAACTCCCGCTCCAGCCGCCGGATCTCCTGCTGGTTCCGGGCAAGTTCGCGGCGCTGGCCGAATTCCCGCAGCCATTCCCAGACAAAGCCGATCAGAAGCCCGGCCGCGATACCGAGGAAGATCACCAGGAAGAGCGGCAGGCGAAGAGAACCCGACATGGGAGAACCCGACATCATGGATATGGCACTGGCCAGTTCATCGGGCATCAGGCGCAGGATGACCGGGTCGCGGTTAGCAAGGGCTACCACGAACAGAAACAGGCCGACAACGGCCCAAAACGGGTATTTGATGTATTTCATGATTCGCACCCCTGAAGCCGGCACGTACCACAGATGTGGCCCGGCCGGCAAGGGGCGGTTAGCTGCCGTTCAGCCGCTCGTGCAGCAGTTTGCCGGTCTTAAAGAACGGCACATTCTTTTCAGCCACATGCACAGCGGCCCCCGTCCGCGGGTTTCGGCCCACACGGTTATTACGTTTCCTGACCGAAAATGCGCCGAAGCCGCGCAGCTCCACCCGGTCGCCGCGGGACAGGGCCTCAATGATTTCGTTAAAGACAGTTGATACGATATTTTCCACATCCCGCTGATGGAGATGCGGATTGTCCGCCGCGATTTTTTCAACCAGTTCGGAACGTATCATTTTCCAACTATCCTCACCCCGAAAACGGCCGACCTTTCGGCCATTGTGCCGGGCAATCTTGCAGATTTCATCGGGCGAGGGAATAGAGCCGCGGCCCTGAGGCGTACGAAAGCCCTGTCAGACCGACGCCTGTTGACAGAAACCTGCCGATGGTGCCCAGAAAACTGTCTTCCGGATAGTCCGGCATATAAAGGTCCACTGGCAAATCCGGTGCCACCGAATCGTGCGCGGCAAGCCAGAGGAGCGCATCATCGTAACCTCCGATCGCATCGATCAGTCCGGCTTCAAGTGCTTGCCTCCCGGTAAAGACGCGCCCGTCGGCCACCGCGTCAAGTGCTGCACCTGACAGCCCGCGCCGGGCTCCGACCAGATCCCGGAACCAGCGGTAAGTGTCTTCGATCATCGACTTTTCCAGTGCCCGCTGTTCGGGTGTCGGGGGGCGAAACGGGGACGGCCCCCCTTTTAGGCTGTCAGACTTCACCGTTTCGATTTCTACACCGATCCGGTCCAGAAATTCTTCAAAATGTGCATATTCCAGGATCACGCCGATGGATCCGGTGATCGTATTGCCGCGCGCAATGATATGGTCAGCCGCAATCGCGGTGATATATCCGCCGGAGGCCGCGACCTCCCCCATCGTGACCACGATCGGTTTGCGTTCGGATATGGTGCGCAGCCGTTCATAAAGTGCTTCTGAACCTGCGGTCGTCCCCCCGGGGGAATTAATCCGAAGGATCAGTGCCTGTGCTGCCTCGCTCACCTCAATCTCTGCGAGTTTTTTATCCAGGATCGGATCGTCATAGATCACACCCTGAATATCAATCATCGCGATATGGGGGCCGGACCGGGGCCGGTCACCAAAGGCGAACCCCAGGCCGATCAGAAGCGCGAAAATCAGGAAAACCAGCCCGATTCCGCGCCAGAAGCCGGCGCGGAGCCACCTGCGGCGCCGCACGTCATAATCTTCGCGGTCCATCTCTTCGCGATTTCCTGCGCCGAACATGGTTTATTCGTCGCCCTGGTTCTTGAGTGCCGCACCGAGAATATCACCCAGCGACGCGCCGGAATCGGAGGAACCGTATTGTTCCACGACGTCTTTTTCATCCGCAATTTCACGGGCCTTGATCGACAGGCCCAAACGACGGGTCTTCGTATTAAGGCCGGTCACGCAGGCATCGACCTTATCGCCGACCGAGAAACGCTCCGGGCGTTGCTCTGCGCGGTCACGGGACAGATCGGAACGGCGGATGAAGGACTTTATGCCGTTGTATTCCACTTCGATACCCCCGTCCTCGATGCCGGTAACATCTACAGTGACAACATTGCCGCGCTTCAGGCCGGCGGTGGCGGTGGCATCGGTAAACCTGTTGTCGTTCAGTGCCTTGATTGAAAGCGAGATACGTTCCTTTTCCGTATCTATACCGGTGACAACGGCCTTGACACTGTCGCCCTTGCGGTAGCCTTGCAAGGCTTCTTCGCCGGGGCGTTCCCGATCATCAATATCGGACAGATGCACCATACCGTCTATGCCGCCTTCAAGGCCGATAAACAGACCAAACTCGG
Source organism: Paracoccaceae bacterium (assembly GCA_014323795.1). GTDB lineage: Bacteria > Pseudomonadota > Alphaproteobacteria > Rhodobacterales > Rhodobacteraceae > Amylibacter. The sequence goes on from JACONK010000018.1 coordinate 314,792, forward strand.
TGATGTTCCTGACCCGACCTTCAACTTTTGTGCCGACTGGTGAAACAGTCTCAAATTTCTCCCACGGATTGCCCTGGGTCTGCTTCAGGCCAAGCGAGACACGGCGTTTCGCGGTATCAATTTCCAATACCATGACATCCACCTCCTGAGAGGTGGAAACGATCTTGCCCGGGTGCACGTTCTTTTTGGTCCAGGACATCTCTGACACGTGCACAAGGCCCTCTACGCCCGGGGCCAGTTCAACGAAGGCACCGTAGTCTGTGATGTTGGTCACGCGGCCCTTGTGTATGCTTTCCGGCGGGTAGTCGGCCTCAACAGCGTTCCACGGGTCGTCCTGCAGCTGCTTCATTCCCAGGCTGATGCGATGAGTTTCCCGGTTAATCCTGATAACCTGCACCTTGATGGTTTCGCCGACTGACAGGATTTCGGACGGGTGGTTGACCCGGCGCCAGGCCATGTCGGTGACGTGCAGCAGGCCATCCACACCGCCGAGGTCCACGAAGGCACCGTAGTCGGTGATGTTTTTGACAACGCCGTCCACGACATCGCCCTCTGTCAGCCTGCCGACAATCTCTGCCCGCTGTTCTGCGCGGCTTTCTTCCAGGATTGCGCGGCGGGAAACAACGATGTTGCCCCGGCGACGATCCATTTTCAGGATCTGAAACGGCTGTGCCATACCCATCAGCGGACCGGCATCACGCACGGGGCGCACATCCACCTGGGAACCCGGCAGGAAGGCCACGGCCCCGCCCAGATCCACGGTAAAGCCACCTTTGACACGGCCGAAGAGCGCGCCTTCAACGCGCTCTTCCTTTTCATAGGCTTTTTCCAGCCGGTCCCAGGCTGCTTCCCGGCGGGCCTTATCGCGGGACACGACCGCCTCCCCGCAGGCGTTTTCGACCCGTTCAAGATACACCTCGACGCTGTCGCCCTCCTCGATTTCGGGCGGCTGGTCAGGGCCTGAAAATTCCTTCAAATCAACGCGGCCTTCCATCTTGTAGCCTACGTCTATGATGGCCTGTCCCGCTTCGATTCCGATAACCCTGCCTTTGACAACCGAGCCCTCGGCAGGGGTGTCATTTTCGAAGCTTTCATTCAGGAGGGCCTCGAATTCCTCCAGAGAAGTGTTAGCACTCATACGTTCAGTCACCTGTCGCTATGTTTTCAGGCCAAACAGTTGTATCTGCCGGTCTTTCTTCGGTTTCAACGCGCCCGGCCCGGCCTTTACAAAGGGCAAATCCGTCTGGCCGTGGGCAGTTTTTGCCCGCCACCCTGCACGATCACACACGTTATAGACCAGGCATCGTCACGGCACAAGGCCCCGCCGCAGAGGCATAACGTGCACGGCCGGGCTGACGATACCCCCGGGAAGGTTTTCCATGAAATCCCGGTATCGCGCTGCGGTGATTGGCGGCGGGGCTGTCGGTGCGCCGACACTTGCCGCCCGCACGTTCACCCGGCCGGTGTGGCAAGCTGCCCTTCCTGGCCCGTGCGCACCAGTGTTCTGGCCCGCTGCGCCCCCTTGCCTGTGATCAGAACCCAGGAGACAAACGCGACCTGGTCCCCTTCGGGCGATGCCTGCAGCGCGGTAACAGCGTTTTCCGCCGATTCGATGAACATCATCGCCAGAGCGCGGGTCGGGCGCACCATGGGGTCATAGTCGCAGGATTCGCGGGCCCGGTGCAGCCGAACAAAGCCACTTGCAAAATCTTTAATTCCCTCCGGGAACGCCGTATTCCGGGCCCCTTCACACGCCGTCAGGCACGTGCCGTGCTCCAGGCCCCGATACACTTCCACCCAGGCCCTGTTTGGCCGCGTTGACTGTTCCGCACCGACCAGCCTGTCAGCGCAGGTTTCGGCCAGTGCATGGAAGGCGGCATAATATGCGGTGCTGATCGCCCGCCGCAAATCTGCCTGCGCCGGGCCCGGCGCATCCGGGGGGATCAATCGGCGGCAGGTTTCCGGCAACGCCCGCCCCAGGCCCCTGTCAGGTGTCGGCATGGGGCACGAAGCTTGGTGTGATATGGGCATAGAAATCTTCCCAATCCTCCCCCAATGCCTCATGAACCTTGCGGGTCAGGGTAAAGAAGCGGTCGGCGATCTTTTTCGGGTCCGCCCCGGTGCCGATCTCGACATCGATGTAAATTTCCCGGATGCGCCGGGCCAGCTCGATGGACGTGACGCGCACGTGGATGTCGGGGCTGTAGCGCAGCCGCTCCTCAATCAGGTCGGACAGCTTTTTCCTAAGCTTTTCGCCCATTCGGGCCGGGGGCCAGGGGGCGGGATATTCATCCCATGCCCGGTCAAGTGTCGCGTCCATCTTTTATATCCTTCTCTCAAGAGGGCAGTGCCCTGCCACGCGCCGGATATAGTGTGAGGAATGGCAATTGTCAATTTCGATTGACAGTTGAACGCCCGCCACACCCGGTCCCGCCGTCTTGTTCACGCCGCACCCCCCTTGCACATCCCCCGTACCCTGATAGGCAGGCCGGGGATAACGGGGGGCCACCATGCCGGTTTTGAACTGGATTGGGAAGGACGCGGTTGTGAACCATCATCGGGCGGTGCCGTATCGCCTGGTGCATTGTGATGGTGCCGCCTCCGCCGGGGACCGCGCCGCGGGCAACCTCCTTGTGCAGGGCGACAACCTGGAGGCGTTGAAGGCCCTGCTGCCCTATTACGGCGGGCAGGTGAAATGCATCTACATTGACCCGCCCTATAACACCGGCAATGAGGGCTGGGTGTATAATGACAACGTGAACGCGCCGGATATGCGCGCCTGGCTGGGCCGGGTTGTGGGGCGGGAGGCCGAAGACCTGTCCCGCCACGACAAGTGGCTGTGCATGATGTATCCGCGCCTGCGCCTGCTGCGTGATTTCCTGCGCCAGGACGGCGTGATCTTTGTGAGTATTGATGACACAGAAGCAGGCCACCTGCGGCTAAGCACCGTCGCCCTATGGTCCGTGTGGTGCAGTGCTGCGCGGATGATGGCGCAGGCACTGACATAGCATAATCCTGATCCTGAAAATCCTCTTGCCCCCGGGCGCAGTTCCGGCTTAATTGCTGATGCGGTCTGACGCGGCTGTTCAGCTGCTTTCTGACGGCAGGACAGTGCGGGGAATGAGAACTGCAAAGTCAATCGGATTCGTCGCGTTCCGGGCCGTTCCCGATGGCCTTCAATCTTTTATCTTCCGGCGCACGTTGTTTCACATGATCCAAGAATTCTTTCCACTGGTGCTTCGCTTGTGCAATAAGCGTTTCCCAATCCATCGCGTAGCGGTCATTGGTTTCCATCCGCTTGATCTGCGTCTTGAAACCCTGCTTTTTGGCAAGATTATCGGCGACGATGTAACCG